>NZ_JAOWGA010000006.1:0-270 GCF_030333395.1 Citrobacter sp. CK194 | reverse complement strand
ATGGTGGAGCTATGCGGGATCGAACCGCAGACCTCCTGCGTGCAAAGCAGGCGCTCTCCCAGCTGAGCTATAGCCCCATACAGTACAGTCAGAACCTCTTACCGATGATTTTTCCTGAGACAAGGCGTGGAATGACGAAGCATACTTAAAGTATGTGAGTCATTTCACAACGCAGTATTCAGGGAAAATCTGGTAGGCCTGAGTGGACTTGAACCACCGACCTCACCCTTATCAGGGGTGCGCTCTAACCACCTGAGCTACAAGCCTGTA
>NZ_JAOWGA010000005.1:0-202 GCF_030333395.1 Citrobacter sp. CK194 | reverse complement strand
TAGGGGAACCTGCGGTTGGATCACCTCCTTACCTTAAAGAACCTGCCTTTGCAGTGCCCACACAGATTGTCTGATGAAAAGAAAGAAGCAAGGCGTCTTGCGATTGAGACTTCAGTGTCCCCTTCGTCTAGAGGCCCAGGACACCGCCCTTTCACGGCGGTAACAGGGGTTCGAATCCCCTAGGGGACGCCACTTGCTGGTT
>NZ_JAOWGA010000003.1:0-124945 GCF_030333395.1 Citrobacter sp. CK194 | reverse complement strand
ACCCGGCGGCCTGTGTGCCGTTGTTCCGTGTCAGTGGAGGCGCATTATAGGGAGTTATTCCGGCCTGACAAGGGGAAATTCAAAATTATTTTCCGACTGCTTTCTTTTTAAGCAAAACCACCTCAAACCGCCAGTTTTTCGAGCGTTTCGAAACCGTAACGCTGTAAAACGGGTATTAATTGCTCGGTCTCTGGCGTCATTGCCATGCAGAAAGCAATATTAGCATCCGCTGATTTGGCATCCGGCGCTTCATGCTCTAACAACCAGGCTGTGCGACGCGCAATCGCCGCCCCGGAATCCACCAGCCTTGTCCCTTCAGGAAGGACCTGCAATAGTTCTTCCTGTAATAGAGGGAAATGGGTGCATCCCAGAACAACCGTGTCGGGCGGTTCCGGCATCCGCAGCCAGGGTCTCAGGATACGGCGTAGTTCCTCCAGCGATACGGGTTCACCGTGCAGTTTGGCTTCCGCCAGTTCCACCAGTTCTGCCGATCCCAACATCGCTATCTGACATTCATTCGCGAATCGCGCTATCAACTCATGGGTATAAGGGCGTTTTACCGTGCCACGCGTTGCCAGCAACCCGACGATGCCGTTGGCGGTCAGCCTCGCTGCGGGTTTAATCGCAGGTACGACGCCCACAACCGGGAACGCGAATTTTTCACGCAATGCAGGAAGAGAAACCGTGCTGGCCGTATTACAGGCGATTACCGCAAGTGAGAGAGGATAACGCTGCTGCACTGCGGTAACGATCTCGACGACGCGCTCGACAATAAACGCTTCGCTCTTTTCCCCATAAGGAAACGCGACGTTATCGAAAGCATATATATAGTGGAGATTCGGCAGGAGATGCCGAATCTCATCGTAGACCGACAACCCACCGACGCCGGAATCAAACACCAGCACGGTGGGACGTGGATCAGAAGGTGTAGCTGCCAGACAAGTAGTACTCTCGTCCTGCAGTTTGGTAGCCATAAGCTGTCTCGTAATCTTTATCGAACAGGTTGGCGATTTTACCACGAACTGTCAGGCGATCGGTGATCGGATACGATGCAGAAACATCAACAGTGCTATAGCTCGGCAAGATTCGCTGGGTGTTATTGTACTGGGAGGTGTTGTTATCGTAGCGCTTGCCGTAATACTGCCACGATACATCCATATCAACGTTAAACATCGTCCAGTCCAGTTGATACTTCGCCTGGCGCTTCGAGCGTCGGGCTAACACTTCACCGTTGTCGTCATTACGCGGATCGACATATTGCAACGTAACACGATGGCTAAAGATGCCGGTATCAAAGCTGCCCGTCCATTCCACGCCTTTAATGGTTGCCGCATCAATATTGTCATACTCACCCTGGTAGGTGTCTGGATCAAAGTAGTAAGTGATCAGGTTAGTAATCTTGTAATGGTAGGCAGACAGGCGCCAGTCCAGCGGACCAGTGAGCCCTTCCAGCCCGGCCTCCCACTGTTTAGACTCTTCCGGTTTCAGGTTAGGATTCGCGTTGATGCCAAAACGGGTAGAACCAAACTGCTGCCCCAGAGATGGAGACAGGAACCCGGTACCATAGCCGATAGTTACTCGATAGTTGTCGATAAACTCCCATCCAGCCGTCGTCTGCCAGGTGCCATGCCAGCCAAACTGTTCATCATGATCTTCACGCCCTGAAGCCTCCAGCGTTACATCACCGAATTGTTGCTGACCGGTCAGGTATAAACCGGTGTTATCGCGTTTATATGTGTCCGACATCACGGTATCGGATGAGGTCAAACGCTGCTGCTGCCAGTCTACGCCCGCGCTAACGGAACCGTGCCCCACGATAAGGTTATTACCCCATTGCAGGTTACGCTGGGTCATGCGATCGAGCGTCGTACCGTCATGATAGCGACCATAAATACTGCTGTAGTTATAGTCCTTCACCTTCTGGTAGCTGGCGAGAAGTTGTGAAGAGTAAATCCCGGAGTTGAATTTCAGACCTGCGTCCCAGCTCTGATTGTAGAGTTGCGATTCATCAGCACTGTAGGCCGGAATAGACGGCGGGTTTCCCAGATCGTAATCAGAGTTGTTGGTATAACTGTGACCACGGAAAAAACCATCGAAATTATCATTAAATTTATGTTCGAGGCTGCCCCAGAATGCCTTGCTGCGAAAACCATCGCGGTCGCGATCGTGATCCCAGGTTGAGCCGGGCTGTACGTTAAAGCCTTTATTGCCCTCATAAGAACCTGCTACCGTGGCGACAGTGTCGCCAAAGCGATGGCGCAACGTACCGTCATATTGCTGATAACCTTTTGAACCAACACCCGCGGTAATTTTTGACTGTTCTTGATCGGAGTGCGTAATAACGTTAATGACCCCACCCATTGCGCCGGAACCATAAATCGCCGAGCGTGGTCCACGAATGTATTCCACGCGTTGCACCAGCGATATTGGAATCTGATTCAGATCGGGGTTATTCGTAATGCCGGGGCGGGTCATGGGAACACCATCGACCAGAACCAATACCTGTTTGGCTTCCGTACCACGAATAAATAAAGAAGAAGACTGCCCCATGCCGCCGTTTTGATTGATATCAACGCCTGGCAGGCGGCGCATCACATCATTCAAATTCTTCGCTTGCCAGCGGTCGATATCCTCACGCGTCACGACATCAGCAGGCGCCAGTACGGTATTAACAGGTTGTTGAAAACGATTTGCGGTGACGATCAGGGTGTCTGGGTTAGTATCCTGCGCCCAGCCAGAAAATGCCGTGACGGAGAGCGCCGTCAGCAGCGAAGATTTTTTAATCATTGTAAAGCATCCACAATATAAGAAGGATGCCGCAGGCTTCATCGATAGTACGCGATGATGAACACCAGATGCGACGTTAGCCGGCAGGTCTTCGGGCTTGGAAGGTTATCCTCAGGATACAAGAGATGATGACTTCCCGCCGGGTGGCAGTGTCTGCTTATGCTCTCATCTCACCTTTCCTTACCGCTGCGCGTCAGCTCCAGATTCGCACTGGATTCCCTATTAACTCACAGGACCGGCTCACGGATGCTACATTCTGTAACAATCTACGTCCAGACCGCATATCACAATATCGGAAATCATCAATGACTGGACATCTGATGAGCAATCCCTACAATCCCCGCGTACTTTTATTTTTCAGGATGCATCATGACCCCCGAACACCTTCCGACAGAACAGTATGACGCGCAGCTAGCCGAAAAAGTGGTGCGCTTGCAGAGTATGATGGCGCCGTTTTCTGACCTGGTCCCGGAAGTGTTTCGCTCGCCAGCCAGCCATTATCGGATGCGCGCCGAATTTCGCCTGTGGCATGACGGCGACGACCTGTATCACATCATTTTTGATCAGCAGACAAAAAGCCGTATCCGCGTCGACAGCTTCCCGGCGGCCAGCGAGCTGATTAACCAGCTGATGACGGCGATGATTGAAGGCGTGCGCCATAATCGCGTCCTGCGCCATAAGCTGTTCCAGATTGATTACCTCACCACGATGAGCAATCAGGCGGTGGTTTCGCTGCTGTACCATAAAAAGCTGGATGATGAGTGGCGCCAGGAAGCGGAAACGCTGCGGGATGCGCTGCGAGCGCAGAACCTGAATGTGCATCTGATTGGCCGGGCGACCAAAACCAAAATCGAGCTGGATCAGGATTACATTGACGAACGTCTGCCCGTGGCGGGAAAAGAGATGATCTACCGTCAGGTAGAGAACAGCTTCACGCAGCCCAATGCCGCAATGAATATTCAGATGCTGGAGTGGGCGCTGGATGCAACCAAAGCGTCGAAAGGCGACCTGCTTGAACTGTACTGCGGCAACGGCAACTTCTCATTGGCTCTGGCGCGTAACTTTGACCGGGTGCTGGCAACGGAAATCGCCAAACCGTCAGTCGCCGCAGCGCAGTACAACATTGCCGCTAACCATATTGATAACGTGCAGATTATCCGTATGGCCGCCGAAGAGTTTACGCAGGCGATGAACGGAGTACGTGAGTTTAACCGTTTGCAGGGCATAGACCTAAAGAGCTATCAGTGTGAGACGATTTTTGTCGATCCGCCGCGTAGCGGGCTGGACAGTGAAACCGAGAAAATGGTGCAGGCGTATCCGCGTATTTTGTACATTTCCTGCAACCCGGAGACGCTGTGTAAGAACCTGGAAACATTAAGCCAGACGCACAATGTGTCACGTCTGGCTCTGTTCGATCAGTTCCCGTATACGCACCATATGGAATGCGGCGTGTTACTCACTGCCAGGTAAAACGTAGGCCGGATAAAGTGGTTACGCCGCCATCCGGCGATATGCCCGGTGGCGCTGCGCTTACCGGGCCTACAAATCATCGTAGGCCGGATAAAGCGTTTACGCCGCCATCCGGCGATATGCCCGGTGGCGCTGCGCTTGCCGGGCCTACAAATCATCGTAGGCCGGATAAGGCGTTTACGCCGCCATCCGGCATTATTCCGCGACTTCCTGCTTGCGGTTACGCATCTTAAAGCCAATCCAGAACACCAGAATCACCGACAGCACCGCCGGGAAGAAGTTAGAACCGATATCCGGGTATTCCGCACGTACCACGGTGCTGTACAACAGCACGCCGAGGATAAAACAGGCGGCAGCCAGCCCCGGCAAGCCGACAGGCATAGTGCGGTTTTGATAACGTTGATGCAGGCAATAAACCGCCAGCACCAGCGCGATAATCGGGAATACAGAAAACGGCACGATGGAGCTAAACAGCGCCGCGAATGTGCCATTGATCGATAAGCCAGCGACCAGCGCCAGCAACAGCGTACCTTTATCTTGACCTGACTGTTTCATTGCTCGTCCTTCACGTTACTCGGAGTGATGTGCCATCTTCTCTTGTTCACGGCGGTACCAGTAATATGCCCCTTTCGCAATCATGCGCAGTTGCAGTACCAGCCGCTCTTCCAGCTGTCGGCGTTGTTCCGCACCAACATCCAGCGCCTCGGCACCTGCACTAAACACAATCGTCACCATCGCTTCGGCTTGCGCTTCAGTGAACGCGCGCGGCATATGGTTTTCGAGTTCCAGATAGTCCGCAAGTTCCGCGATGAAATGCTGAATCTCACGCGCGACTGCGGCGCGAAACGCGGCCGAGGTACCGGAACGTTCACGCAATAATAAACGGAAGGCGTTAGGATTGTTGCCGATGAACTCCATAAATGTGGAGACCGAGGTACGGATCACACTGCCGCCTTTGGCAATACGCTGACGCGCCTGGCGCATCAGCTGGCGCAGCATTAAACCGCTCTCATCCACCATCGTCAGGCCAAGCTCATCCACATCGCGGAAATGGCGATAAAATGAGGTTGGCGCAATGCCCGCTTCACGCGCTACTTCGCGTAAACTGAGACTGGCGAAACTCCGTTCGGCGCTCAGTTGACTGAATGCGGCTTCTACCAGCGAACGCCGGGTTTTTTCTTTTTGTTGCGCTCTAACGCCCATCACGATGTCTGAATCCTTCCATATGCCTTATCTGGCACTATACCAGAGAACAAACTTAATCTGTTTGTTCAGCTTTGTGAATGATTGTTTACAGGCTGTTTGTGCTCCAGCTCCACAAAAAAGCACAACGATAATTGGGTTAAAGGCGCGCGAATGTTATCATCGTGTTTATTTTATGTATAAAAACAGGTGAGTAATACCATGCCACATTCCTGGGATTATGATGCAATCGTCATAGGTTCAGGCCCCGGCGGCGAAGGCGCTGCAATGGGTCTGGTTAAGCAAGGAGCGCGCGTCGCCGTTATTGAGCGTTATCACAACGTTGGCGGCGGTTGTACCCACTGGGGCACCATCCCGTCGAAAGCGCTCCGCCATGCCGTCAGCCGTATCATCGAATTCAACCAGAACCCCCTCTACAGCGACCACTCCCGACTACTTCGTTCTTCCTTTGCCGATATTCTCAACCATGCCGATAACGTCATTAATCAACAAACGCGCATGCGGCAGGGCTTTTATGAGCGCAACCACTGTGAAATATTGCAAGGTAATGCGCATTTTGTTGACGAAAACACCCTCGCGCTGGAGTGCCACGACGGCACGGTCGAAACCCTGACGGCGGAGAAATTCGTGATTGCCTGCGGGTCGCGTCCTTATCACCCGGCCGACGTTGATTTCGCGCATCCACGTATTTACGACAGCGACTCAATCCTTAGCCTGCATCACGAACCTCGTCACGTCATCATCTATGGCGCCGGGGTGATCGGCTGCGAATATGCGTCAATCTTCCGGGGAATGGACGTCAAAGTTGATTTGATTAACACCCGCGACCGTCTGCTGGCGTTTCTTGATCAGGAGATGTCCGACTCTCTCTCTTACCACTTCTGGAACAGCGGCGTGGTTATTCGCCATAACGAAGAGTACGAGAAGATCGAAGGCTGCGACGACGGCGTCATTATGCACCTGAAATCCGGTAAAAAGCTGAAGGCCGACTGTCTGCTGTACGCCAACGGACGCACTGGTAACACCGATTCACTGGCGCTGGGAAATATCGGTCTGGAAACCGACAGCCGTGGGCAACTCAAGGTCAACAGCATGTACCAGACCGCACTGCCGCACATTTACGCGGTGGGCGATGTGATTGGCTATCCGAGTCTGGCTTCCGCCGCTTACGACCAGGGTCGAATTGCCGCGCAGGCGCTGGTGAAAGGCGAAGCGACCGCCCATCTTATTGAAGATATCCCTACCGGGATTTACACCATCCCGGAAATCAGCTCCGTCGGCAAAACCGAGCAGCAATTGACGGCGATGAAAGTGCCTTACGAAGTCGGACGTGCGCAGTTTAAGCACCTGGCGCGCGCGCAAATCGTCGGGATGAACGTGGGAACGCTGAAGATCCTGTTCCATCGGGAAACAAAAGAGATTCTGGGGATTCACTGCTTTGGCGAACGCGCGGCCGAAATTATTCACATCGGCCAGGCGATTATGGAACAGAAAGGCGGCGGTAACACCATTGAGTACTTCGTTAACACCACCTTTAACTACCCGACAATGGCGGAAGCCTATCGGGTAGCGGCGCTAAACGGCTTAAACCGCCTGTTTTAACGCTTTGTCGAAATGGCCATCCATCTCCGCACGGATGGCCTCCGCCAGTTGCTCATAGCGACTGCGCAGCGGCGATCCCGGACGATAAACCAACCCAACCGTACGCTTAGGCTCCGGCTTAATGCACGGCAGGTAGACTACGCCATCACGCTTACGCTCCTGCGGAACCGCCAGCGCAGGCAGTAAGGTAATACCGCTCCCCGCCGCAACCATGTTGCGCAGCGTTTCCAGACTGGTCGCCCGGAAATGGGTGTCTTCATCCGCGCCCGCCTCAAAGCAGAAGCCCATCGCCTGATCGCGCAGGCAGTGCCCGTCTTCCAGCATCAGCAGTTTTTCACCCGCCAGATCGGACATCGGCACACGATCGCGATTCGCCCACGGGTGATCCTCATAGATCGCCAGCATCATGGGTTCATCAAACAGCGGCACTTCGATAAACGCCTCGCTCTCTTTCACCAGCGCCAGGATCACGCAGTCAAGCTTGCCGCTGTCCAGTTGCGCCAGCAGCTGGTGCGTCTGCGCTTCATGCAGATACATTTCCAGCTTCGGGAAGGTCTGATGCAGCATCGGAATAATATGCGGCAGCAGGTAAGGGCCAACCGTTGGGATCAGGCCGATATGCAATGGGCCAGACATCGTCTCACCTTGCTGGCTTGCCATCTCCTTGAGCACTTTGACCTCACGCAGCACGGTGCGCGCCTGATCCACCAGCAGTAAACCCGCCTGGGTGAACAGAACTTTACGACTCGTACGCTCCAGCAGCATTACGCCCAGTTCATCTTCCAGCTTACGGATTTGCCCGCTGAGCGTCGGCTGGCTGACGTGACAGGAGTCCGCCGCACGCCGGAAATGGCGGTGTTCGGCTAATGCCACCAGGTATTCAAGATCACGAATATTCATTATTCATCCTCCGTCGCCACGATAGTTCATGGCGATAGGTAGCATAGCAACGAACGATTATCCCTATCAAGCTTTCTGTCTAATAATACATCACAGAAACGGAGCGGTACCTCTTTAACCCTTGAAGTCACCGCCCGTTCAAAGAGTTTTTCTCAACTCGAAATAACTAAAGCCAACGTGAACTTTTGCGGACCTTATGGTCCGCTTTTTTTTTGCATAAATAAAATAAGCCCGACGTGATGCCAGGCTCTGATGACTGTTGCCGGATGGCGACGGTTCACAATTTTTTGTAGGCCGGATAAGGCGTCATCCGACACCACGCCAGTTACGCCAGACGCGCCTTCGCGTAGTCGATCGCCTGCGCAACCTGCTGCGGTGAAACACCGCCTTTCGCCGCACGTTTATCCAGGCATGATTGCAGCGACAGAATCGGATACACATCATCGCCAATCACAGCGCTAAATTTTTGCAAGTCAGCCAGCGACAGATCTTCCAGCGGTTTTCCCTGTCGAATCGCTTCCACCACCGTTTCGCCCACAATATGGTGCGCTTCACGGAACGGCACGCCTTTGGCAACCAGATAATCCGCCAGCTCAGTCGCATTCGCATAGCCCTGCTGCGCCGCTTCCTGGCAGCGCGGACGTTTTACCTGAATGCCGTCCAGCACCAGCGCCGCCATGTGCAGGCAGTCCAGCCAGGTGTCGAGCGCATCAAACAGCCCTTCTTTGTCTTCCTGCATGTCTTTGTTGTACGCCAGCGGCAGGCCTTTCAGCGTCATCATCATCGCCGTTAATGCCCCCTGCACACGACCGCACTTGCCACGGATCAGTTCCAGCGCATCCGGGTTTTTCTTCTGCGGCATCAGCGATGAACCCGACGTCACGCGATCGGAGAGTTCCACAAAGCCCGCTTCACCGGTATTAAAGAAAATCAGGTCTTCCGCAAAGCGCGACAGGTGAACCATGCCGATAGACGCGTCGGACAGCAGTTCCAGCACATGGTCACGATCGGACACGCTGTCCAGACTGTTACGCGTCGCCGAGGCAAAGCCCAGCCAGCCTGCCAGCTGTTCACGGTCGATTTCATACGCCGTACCCGCCAGCGCGCCGCAGCCTAACGGGCTGACGTCCAGACGCTTGAGCGCATCCTGCAAGCGGCTCTCATCACGCGCCAGCATTTCCACATACGCCAGGCACCAGTGGGCAAACGTCACCGGCTGCGCGCGTTGCAGATGGGTGTACCCCGGCATGACGGCATCCTGATTATTCTGCGCCGTCTCTACCAGCGCGCTTTGTAACTGACGGTTAGCAGACAGCAGCTCGGTGACCGTATCTTTGCACCATAGCTTCAGGTCGGTCGCAACCTGGTCGTTACGACTGCGACCGGTGTGCAGCTTTTTACCCAACTGGCCGACTTTATCGATCAGTTTGCCTTCCACCCAGCTGTGAATATCTTCCGCGTCGCTTTCCAGAATCTGCTGCGGATTCACCCGAACCTCTTCCAGCAGCGCGCTAAGCGCCTCTTCCAGTTGCAGTTGCTCATCCGCAGTCAACACCCCAACCGTGACCAGAGCTTTGGACCAGGCCACAGAGCCGACGATATCCTGCTCGGCCAGGCGGTAATCAAAGCGCAATGAGTCATTAAACTGTTTGAACCGTTGATCCGCTGCCTGTGTAAAACGCCCACCCCAAAGTGCCATAACATGCTTCCTTAATATCTTGAATTTCAATGCCGGATGGCGCTTAGCTTATCCGGCCTACAGGTTCGGTTCACCCAGGCCCGATAAGGCGTGGCCGCCATCGGGCACAAAATAGTTTAAGCCAGAATACGCGTACCGATCGGCGTACCGTTAAACAACGCCGGAAGCTGCTCGGCATGACGCCAGGAGGCGATATCCACCGGGCGCCCCAGCGTGCGGGCGGCATCCAGCGCCGCATTCACCTTCACAATCATGCCGTCGGTAATGATGCCCTGATCGATCAGCTGTTCCGCTTTGGCCGCCGTCATCTCGGCAATACGCTGACCTTTGCCATCCAGAATACCGCTTACATCAGAAAGCAGGATCAGATCCGCCCCCAGCGTTGCCGCCAGCGCCGTCGCCGCCTGATCGGCATTGACGTTCATCAGTTGCCCTTCTTCGGTCACGCCAATGGAACTGACCACCGGCAAGAAGCCGCCTTCCAGCAGCGTGTTAATCAGCTTAGGCGAACCCGGCTGCGCCAGTCCAACGTGGCCCAACTCTTCATCGAGCTGAGTCACTTTTACGCTATCGCCGTCGCCGAGATACAGGCCAACGGACGCGATATGGTGTTTTTTCGCCCACGCCAGCAAGGTTTTATTGGCGGTTCCCGCCAGCGCGCCGGTGATGATGTCGATCTGATCGGCGGGCGTCACGCGCAGGCCATTTTTCTTTTTCACCGGCAAATTTAACTGTTTCATCAGCTCATCCACAACGCAGCCGCCGCCGTGCACGATAATCAGCGGACGCTGATGCGACTCGCGGTAATTGACCAGCGCGGTAAACAGACGCTCCAGCGCCTCTTCGCTATCCAGTAATACGCCGCCCAGCTTGATAATTAATGGATTCATCATTGCACCCTTAAATAAGAGACTGCGTTTCAGCAAAGCCGAAACGGATATTTGCGCACTGCACTGCCTGCGCCGCTGCGCCTTTCAACAGGTTATCTTCGGTCGCCACCACGATCAGGTGCTCGCCCTGAACGGCAAAGCCAATATCGCAGAACGGCAGCCCGACCACATTCTTCAGCGCCGGAACGCCCTTGTCATATAGCCGCACCAGCGGCTTGCCGCCATACGCCAACTGCAACGCTTGCGCCACCTGAGTATGGGTAACGCCAGCTTTCAGGCGGCAGGTGATCGTTTCCAGAATCCCGCGCGGGAAGTTCCCCAGATGCGGCGTGAAAATAACCTCTGCCCCCAGATGGGTGGCGATTTCCGGCTGATGACGATGGGTAAAGACGCCATACGGTTGCAGGCTGACTTCACAGAAACTGTTCGAAAGCGCCGCCTTACGCCCGGCGCCGCTCACGCCGCTGGTTGCGTTAATGACCGGCCACTGGTTGAGATCCAGCAGACCTGCGTCAATCAGCGGTTTTAACGACAATTGCGCCGCCGTCGGATAGCATCCCGGCACCGCAATCAGATTCGCTTCTTTTAGCTTGTCCGCGCTCCACTCCGCCAGGCCATACACCGCCTGTTCCAGCAACTCAGGGTGCTGATGGGTAAAGCCATAATATTTTTCGTAGAAGGCGCTATCATTAACCCGGAACGCACCGGAGAGATCAAACACAACGCAGCCCGCATTCAGGAACTGCGGGGCCAGGTCGTGGCTCACTTCATGCGCGGTGGCGAGAAACACCACATCCACCCCGCCGCTGAACTCGCTAATATCAGACATTGGCTGCAATGGCAGATCGACAATGCCTTTTAACTGCGGATGTAAATCAGAGATTAGCTTTCCTGCATCATTGCTTTGCGCTGAGACGGTTAAAGCGGTTATGGTCATATCAGGATGACGATTTACATAGGTCACAAGCTCTGCGCCAGCGTAACCGCTGGCACCCACAATCAGCGTATTCAACATCGGGGCTGTTCACCTTCTTATGTCTGGTTGCCTGGTTAAGCCGTAACAACTTCACCTTACAGTTGGTGGGTTTTCTTACGCTCAACGTTAATGTATTTTTATTCACAAATAATGCATGAATATTGATACTATCATGACCCGAGGTGTGTCAACAATGAAAAACACTTTACCGCCATTTATCGAGATTTACCGCGCTCTGATTGCCACACCATCGATTAGCGCTACCGAAGAAGCGCTCGATCAAAGTAATGCGTCTTTAATCACTCTGCTGGCAGACTGGTTTAAAGATCTGGGCTTCAAGGTTGAGGTTCAGGCAGTCCCCGGTACGCGCAATAAATTCAATATGCTGGCAAGCACCGGACAGGGTGCTGGCGGTTTGTTGCTGGCGGGCCATACCGATACCGTTCCCTTTGACGACGGACGCTGGACGCGCGATCCGTTCACGCTGACCGAGCACGATAACAAGCTCTACGGGCTGGGTACGGCGGACATGAAAGGCTTCTTTGCTTTTATCCTCGATGCCCTGCGTGACGTGGATGTGACGACGCTGAAAAAACCGCTGTATATTCTGGCTACCGCCGATGAAGAAACCAGCATGGCGGGCGCGCGCTATTTTGCTGAAACCACCGCCCTGCGCCCGGACTGCGCGATCATCGGTGAACCAACGTCCCTGCAACCGGTGCGCGCGCACAAAGGCCACATTTCAAACGCCATCCGCATTCTGGGGCAATCGGGCCACTCCAGCGATCCGGCGCGCGGGGTTAACGCCATTGAGCTGATGCACGACGCCATTGGCCGCATCATGCAGCTGCGCGATGACCTGAAAGAACGTTATCACTACGCGGCGTTTACCGTTCCTTATCCGACATTAAACCTGGGCCACATTCACGGTGGCGACGCCGCGAACCGTATCTGCGCCTGTTGCGAGTTGCATATGGATATTCGCCCGCTGCCGGGCATGACGCTGAACGATCTCAACGGATTGCTCAACGATGCGCTGGCGCCCGTGAGCGAGCGCTGGCCGGGTCGTCTGACGGTGTCCGAACTGCATCCGCCGATTCCCGGCTACGAATGCCCGCCTGACCATCAACTGGTGGAAGTGGTCGAGAAACTGCTGGGCGCGCAAACCGAAGTGGTGAACTACTGCACCGAAGCGCCGTTTATCCAGACCTTGTGCCCGACGCTGGTGCTTGGCCCGGGTTCGATTAATCAGGCGCACCAGCCGGATGAATATCTGGAAACGCGTTTTATCAAGCCAACCCGCGAGCTGATTACGCAGGTTGTCCATCATTTCTGCTGGCATTAACTGCTTATCACCTCGCCAACCCTTTAGTGGTAAGCGAGGTGATTTATTAACATTTCCATAAGCAACGCTTATTTGATTCGATGTGAATTAAATTACGTAAATTCCCGTCATTTATTCGTTTGCTGAACCGATTTCGCAGCAATTGACGTCAGGTGTTTTACGTGGCTTTATAAAGATAAGAAGTGATGTAAAAAATTAAAGTCCGAAAGATTTCACGTTGCAACCAACGCCGCTGTGACGCGAAAGATACAGGACATATTCAAAACAGATGGGGTGTCTGGGATCATATGAACGAACAATATTCCGCGTTGCGTAGTAATGTCAGTATGCTCGGCAAAGTGCTGGGAGAAACCATCAAGGATGCGCTGGGAGAGAACATTCTTGATCGCGTAGAAACAATCCGTAAGCTGTCTAAATCATCTCGCGCTGGCAATGAAGCGAATCGCCAGGAGTTGCTCACCACGCTACAGAATCTGTCCAACGACGAGCTGCTGCCTGTTGCCCGCGCGTTTAGTCAGTTCCTGAACCTGGCCAATACCGCCGAGCAGTACCACAGCATTTCGCCGCAGGGCGAAGCTGCCAGCAACCCGGAAGTGATTGCCCGCACCCTGCGTAAACTGAAAGATCAACCCAATCTCGACGAAGCCACCATCAAAAACGCGGTGGAGTCGTTATCTCTGGAACTGGTACTGACCGCACACCCTACCGAGATCACTCGCCGCACGCTGATTCACAAAATGGGCGAGGTCAACGCCTGTCTGAAGCAGCTCGATAACAAAGAGATCGCGGATTACGAACGTAATCAGCTCATGCGCCGTCTGCGCCAGCTGATCGCCCAGTCCTGGCATACGGATGAAATCCGTAAAAACCGCCCAAGTCCGGTCGACGAAGCCAAATGGGGCTTTGCGGTGGTTGAAAACAGCCTGTGGGAAGGGGTGCCAAATTATCTACGTGAGTTGAACGAACAACTGGAAGAACATCTGGGCTACAAACTGCCGGTGGATTTTGTTCCGGTGCGTTTCACCTCCTGGATGGGCGGCGACCGTGACGGCAACCCGAACGTAACGGCTGATGTCACCCGCCACGTTCTCCTGTTGAGCCGCTGGAAAGCCACCGATCTGTTCCTGAAAGATATTCAGGTTCTGATTTCTGAGCTGTCGATGGTCGACGCCACGCCGGAACTGATGGCGCTGGTCGGCGAAGAAGGCGCATCAGAACCTTACCGCTACCTGATGAAAAGCCTGCGTTCCCGCCTGATGGCAACGCAAGCCTGGCTGGAAGCGCGTCTGAAAGGCGAGAAACTGCCGAAACCCGCTGGCCTGCTGACGCAAAACGAGCAGCTGTGGGAGCCGCTGTACGCCTGTTATCAGTCTCTGCAAGCGTGCGGCATGGGCATCATCGCCAATGGCGAACTGCTTGATACCCTGCGCCGGGTGAAATGCTTTGGCGTGCCGCTGGTGCGCATTGATATTCGCCAGGAGAGTACCCGCCATACCGAAGCGCTGGGCGAGCTGACGCGTTATCTGGGCATCGGCGATTATGAAAGCTGGTCCGAAGCCGATAAACAGGCTTTCCTGATCCGCGAACTCAACTCCAAGCGTCCGCTGCTGCCTCGTCAGTGGGAACCGAGCGACGACACCCGCGAAGTGCTTGAGACCTGTCAAGTGATTGCCGAAGCGCCGCTGGGTTCCATCGCCGCTTACGTTATCTCTATGGCGAAAACGCCGTCCGACGTGCTGGCCGTGCATCTGTTGTTGAAAGAAGCCGGGATTAGCTTTGCCATGCCGGTTGCGCCGCTGTTCGAAACGCTGGACGACCTGAACAACGCCGACGCGGTAATGACTCAGTTGCTGAATATCGACTGGTATCGCGGCTTTATTCAGGGCAAACAGATGGTCATGATTGGCTACTCTGACTCGGCGAAAGACGCAGGCGTAATGGCCGCTTCCTGGGCGCAGTATCAGGCTCAGGACGCGCTGATCAAAACCTGTGAAAAAGCCGGAATTGAACTGACGCTGTTCCACGGTCGCGGCGGTTCCATTGGCCGTGGCGGCGCGCCTGCCCATGCGGCGCTGCTTTCCCAACCGCCGGGCAGTCTGAAAGGCGGCCTGCGCGTGACCGAACAGGGTGAGATGATCCGCTTTAAGTACGGCCTGCCTGAAGTCACCATCAGCAGCCTGTCTCTGTACACCGGCGCGATTCTGGAAGCCAACCTGCTGCCGCCGCCGGAGCCGAAAAATTCGTGGCGTCATATCATGGACGAGCTGTCCGTGATCTCCTGCGACCTGTATCGCGGCTATGTCCGTGAGAATAAAGACTTCGTCCCGTACTTCCGTTCCGCAACGCCAGAACAGGAACTGGGCAAGCTGCCGCTCGGTTCGCGCCCGGCAAAACGTCGCCCGACAGGCGGGGTTGAATCCCTGCGCGCCATTCCCTGGATCTTCGCCTGGACGCAAAACCGCCTGATGCTCCCGGCCTGGCTGGGTGCGGGCACTGCGCTGCAAAAAGTCGTTGAAGATGGCAAGCAAAGCGAACTGGAAGCCATGTGCCGCGACTGGCCGTTCTTCTCCACGCGCCTCGGCATGCTGGAGATGGTGTTCTCTAAAGCCGACCTGTGGCTGGCGGAATACTACGATCAACGCCTGGTCAAAAAAGCGCTGTGGCCACTGGGTGAAGAGTTACGCAACCTGCTGGCAGAGGACATCAAAGTGGTGCTGGCGATTGCCAACGATTCCCATCTGATGGCCGACCTGCCGTGGATTGCCGAGTCTATCCAGTTAAGGAATGTGTATACCGACCCGCTGAACGTATTGCAGGCGGAGCTTTTACACCGTTCCCGTCTTGCAGAAGAGCAAGGCAAAGATCCAGACCCGCGCGTCGAACAGGCGCTGATGGTCACGATTGCGGGCGTGGCTGCGGGGATGCGTAATACCGGCTAACCCACACGCATCGTCATATCCCCTCTCGCCCGCCCGGGCGAGAGGGCTTTGAAATATTTCTGTAATAATCGCCTGTTTTTCAATATATTCCTGCCTGCGTTTTGTTCACTCTGCTGAATACGCCATCAACAAGAATAGGTCACTGGCATCGCCATACTTAAGGTTCTCTTAATGATTTGTCGCTACGTTGGCGACTCGAATAAAAACAGGCTTCATATATGTTCTTCACACACACATCTGCTAAACCTTCGTTTAGCTGGAAAGCCCTTGGCTGGGCGCTACTCTATTTTTGGTTCTTCTCTACATTACTTCAGGCCGTTATTTGCATCAGCGGCTATAGCGGCACCAACGGGCTGCGTGATTCACTGCTTTTCAGTTCGCTCTGGCTGATCCCGGTATTTTTATTTCCCCGTCATACCCGCGCGATTGCCGCCGTTATTGGCGTTGTACTCTGGGCCTCTTCGCTGGCGGCGCTCAGTTATTATGTCATTTACGGGCAGGAATTCTCGCAAAGCGTTCTGTATGTCATGTTTGAAACAAACGCGAACGAAGCCAGCGAGTACTTGAGCCAGTATTTCAGTCTGAAGATTATCCTTATCGCCCTGGCCTATACCGCCGTGGCAATCCTGCTGTGGACGCGTTTAAAGCCCATATATATTCCCGCGCCGTGGCGCTGGTTAGTCTCCTTTGCATTGTTATACGGCCTTATTCTGCATCCGATCGCCGTCGGGACGTTTATCAAACATAAGCCGTTTGAGCAGACATTAGGCGGCCTCGCCTCGCGTATGGAACCCGCTGCGCCGTGGCAGTTTATCAATGGCTATTATCAATATAATCAGCAACTCACGTCGCTGAATAGCCTGCTTAACGAGAACAACGCGCTGCCTCCGTTAACGAATTTTAAAGATAACTCCGGTGATGCGCCGCGTACGTTAGTGCTGGTTATCGGCGAGTCAACCCAGCGTGGTCGCATGAGTCTGTACGGTTATCCGCGTGAAACCACGCCAGAGCTGGACGCGTTGCATAAAAGCGATCCGGGTCTGACCGTATTCAATAACGTCGTCACCTCCCGGCCATACACGATTGAAATTCTGCAACAGGCGCTGACCTTCGCCAATGAAAAGAACCCGGATCTGTATCTGACGAAACCGTCGCTGATGAACATGATGAAACAGGCAGGTTATAAGACGTTCTGGATCACCAATCAGCAGACGATGACCGCGCGTAATACGATGCTGACCGTATTCTCGAAACAGACCGACAAGCAGTTTTATATGAATCAGCAGCGTACTCAAAGCGCGCGGGAATATGACACCAACGTTCTGGCGCCCTTTAAAGACGTAATGGCCGACCCGGCGCTGAAGAAATTTATTATCGTTCACCTGTTGGGAACACATATCAAATACAAATTCCGCTACCCGGAGAATCAGGGAAAATTTGACGGTCAAACCGATCATATCCCTGCGGGCGTGAGCGAAGACGAACAGGATATTTATAACGATTACGATAACGCGAATCTGTATAACGACCATGTCGTCGCCAGCCTGATTAAGGACTATAAAGCGACTGACCCGAACGGTTTTCTGCTCTACTTCTCCGATCACGGTGAAGAAGTGTATGACACGCCGCCGCACAAAACGCAGGGACGTAACGAAGACAACCCTACGCGTCATATGTATACGGTGCCGTTCCTGTTATGGACGTCAGAAAAGTGGCAGGCCGCACACCCGCGCGATCTCTCGGCGTATGTTGACCGCAAGTACAGCAGCTCTGAACTTATCCATACCTGGTCCGACTTAGCGGGGCTGACCTACGACGGGTTCGACCCGACGCGCTCCATCACCAGCCCGCAGTTTAAGGCGATCACGCGCTGGATTGGCAACCCGTATAAGAAAAACGCGTTGATTGATTACGATACCCTGCCTTACGGGGATCGTGTCGGGAATCAGTAACGGCATCGCCGGATAACGCTGACGCTTATCCGGCCTACAAAATGCATAACCCGTGTACCGCCATCCGGCAATTATCGCTTGAGGCGGTTTACGTTCAACGTTACTGTTTCCTCTGTCTGCGCTCTGCAAGGTATCAACATGTATCACGACGTCAGCCACCTTCTCTCCCGTCTGATTAACGGCCCTATGGCGCTGCGGCAGGTTTTTTTCGCCAATACCAGCGGTACGGCGCCCGAACTGGCGTATCAGGTTGATTTTCCACGCCTGGAGATGGTGCTGGAGGGAGAGTTCACCGATACAGGCATCCCGGCCGCGCCCGTGACACTCATCGCTGGCGACGTTCTGTATGTTCCGGCAGGCAGCTGGAACTTCCCGCAGTGGCAAACGCCCGTCACCACGCTCAGCATCCTGTTCGGCAAGCAGCAATTAGGTTTCAGCGTTGTTCACTGGGACGGCAAACAATATCAGAATCTTGCAAAGCAGCATGTCGCACGTCGAGGCCCACGTATTGGCTCCTTCCTGCTGCAAACGCTCAATGAAATGCAGATGCAGCCGCAGGAACAGCAGACGGCCCGATTAATTGTCGCCAGCCTGTTGAGCCACTGCCGCGACCTGCTGGGCAGCCAAATCCAGACGGCGTCACGGAGTCAGGCGCTTTTTGAAGCGATTCGCAGCTATATCGATGAGCGTTACGCTTCCCCGCTCACCCGCGAATCGGTGGCGCAGGCGTTTTATATTTCGCCAAACTACCTTTCTCATCTGTTTCAAAAAACAGGCGCTATCGGCTTTAACGAATATCTGAATCACACACGGCTGGAACACGCGAAAACGCTGCTGAAGGGTTACGATCTGAAAGTCAAAGAAGTGGCTCACACCTGTGGATTTGTCGACAGCAACTATTTCTGCCGCCTGTTTCGTAAAAATACGGAGCGTTCGCCGTCAGAATATCGTCGGCAGTACCACAGCCAGTTGACGGAAAAGAAGGCTACTCCAGAATAAGATGCGTATGCTGCGGCGCAGTGAGCAGTTTACGCACGGCGCTCATCACCCGCTGAGGTTCGCGAAGAAAGGCGTTAATTCCTGACTGAACATACCGACTCTGAACAAAACGCTCCGCGCCCGCCAGTTCAATATCCGTAATCAGCAACACAACATCCGCACGGTTGATATCCTCCTCCGTTAAGCGGTTTTCCGTGCCCAGCGCCCCCTGGGTTTCAATTTTAATGTTCCATTTTTCCTGCTGGCAGAGCTTCTCCAGGCGTTCGGCGGCCATATAGGTATGCGCCACGCCACTGACGCAGGCGGTAACGGCAACCAGATAGCGTACAGTTGAGACTGTCATATTAACCTCCCACAGTAACCAGAAACCCGGCTCGCTCTGCCAACGTCTGCATTTCCGCCACTTCTTGCGGCGAGGGTACAGGCACATCTTTCATTGCCCACGGCTGCCCAAGCAGACGGTATTTCGCTTCACCATACTGATGAAACGGTAGCAGGTGCACCTGATTAATCCCTGACGATAGCAACACTGCTAACGCTCGCTGCATATTCTCAACGTTGAGCGTGTAGCCCGGAATCAACGGCAAACGGGGGATGACCGTAATCCCCTCGTTTACCAGTAAACGCAGGTTATCCAGCACGCGTGGTAAATTCATTTTGACCACCTCATGCGCCCGGCGCGGCTCCATAATCTTTAAATCAAACAGCACTTCATCACACGCTTTAGCCAGCGGTAGCAACCGGCTGGCAGGCGCATCGCCTGCGGTTTCAATCGCGCAGGAAATGCCGAAACGTCGCAGACGTTGCAAAAACCGCGTGGCAAACGCCGCCTGCATTAATACTTCACCGCCAGAAAGCGTGACGCCGCCGCCGGAGGTGCGAAAAAAGAGTTCGTCTTTCATCACCTCGCGTTCCAGTTCATCCAGCGTAATATCGCGCCCGATACGTTCAAACGCCCCGGAAGGGCACTCATCCACATCACGCAAGCAGGGCGAGCAGTGCAGACATTTACTCTCCCGCCGCACCGTTTCGATGCGTGGCGAAATAGACTCTGGATTGGCGCACCACGGACAGGTATGCGGGCAGCCTTTAAAAAAGACCACCGTACGAATTCCCTGCCCGTCATTCAACGAATAACGCTGAATGTTGAAAATACGTGCAACATCATCAGCGCTCGTTTCCAGATTCTTACAGCTGATGCGCGGTGCGGCGAATGATGTCATCCTGGATCTCCTTCGACAGCTCGACAAAGAAGGCACTGTAACCCGCCACGCGCACCACCAGCCCGGCGAAATCCTGCGGGCGCAATTGCGCTTCACGCAACGTATCCGCATTCAACACGTTAAACTGAATATGCTGTAGCTTAAGCTGGGTAAAGGCACGCAGAAAATCCGCCAGTTTGCGCAAGCCGGCCTCACCTTCCAGCGTCGCGGGCGTAAACTTCACGTTGAGCAGCGTACCGTTAGAAAGCAGCGTGTTATCCAGTTTACTTACTGATTTCAGCACCGCCGTCGGCCCCTGCATATCCTGGCCGAGCATTGGCGACAACCCGCCGTCTGCCAGCTGTTCCCCGGCAAAACGGCCATCCGGCGTCGCCCCCACCACCGAACCCAGCGGCACATGCGCGGAGACGGTGTATGAACCCGGTGTAAATTGCCCACCGCGCGGGTTCTGGTATTTCTCCACCTCTTTACAGTAATGGCGCAGCAGTTCAGCGCTGATGTTATCCACATCATCAATATCATTACCGTATTTCTCGAAGCGGTTAATCAGCCGGGCACGGATTCGCTCACCTTCCGGCGTCGCAAAGTTCGCCTTTAACACCGCCAGCAGTTCATCGAAACGTAAACGTTGCTGATCAAATACCAGCCCTTTTAACGCGTGCAGGGAGTCGCTCAGATTAGCAATGCCAATCCCCTGTACGCCAGAGAAGTTATAACGCGCGCCGCCATCGGTAATATCACGGCCTTTATCCAGGCAGTCGCTGATAAACGAGGAAAGCAGCGGTACCGGCGCCCAGTCACGGTGGCCGATATCGCAAATATTACTGCCTTCCACCATCAGCGTAATGTAATGGCTGATTTTGGCGCGAATATACGCCAACAGATCTTCGTACGTCAGCGTGCGGTTTCCTTCATTCTCATACAGGCTGATTTCCATCACTTTCAGCAGGTTGAACATGGCGATGTCGTGCAGGCCGTAGGTTCTGCCCGGAATCGACAGCTCCACACACCCCACTACCGCGTAATCACGGGCGTCCTCCAGCGAAACACCCCGGTTCAGGAACGCAGGCACAACCACTTCATCATTAAAGATCTGCGGAATACCGGTGCCGAGGCGAATCGTCTCCGCCGTTTTCATCAGGAAGGGCGTGTCAATCAGCGCATTGGTACGCACGCCAAGGTTCGGCTGCGGCAGTTGCACATTCTGGTACGCATCAAGACAGAGAAAAGAGAGCACGTTCACCGCACTGCGTCCGTTCTCCGTCAATCCCCCAAGCAATGCGGTGTAACCGGTCGGGAATCCTGCGAAATAGCGTGCGCTACTGGTCGAACGTAACAGCACGATGTCGTTACATTTTACCCACAGCGATTCGAGGAGTTCTTTTAAAAATGCCGGGTCTTCGCCCTGGGTCAGCGATGCCTGATAAAACGGCAGCATATACTGGTCAAAACGCCCCAGCGAGAGCGAGCTGGCGTTAGACTCATATTGCAGAATGATGTTCATGTACCAGAACAGCTGGCACGCCTGCCAGAAGGTTTGCGGCTTGTGCTGCATGTTATGTCGGGAGTTCGCGGCAATGGTGAGCAACTCCTGACGCCGACGCGCATCCAGGCAGCTTTCCGCCATTTTCTCCGCCAGCATCGCGTAACGCAGAATGTGGCCTTGCGAAGCCTCCAGCAGCAGCAACGCCGCCTGGTAAAAGTGATTGTCCGGCTGCTGCTGGCAGTGTTGCCGCACTTGCGCCACCAGTTCACCCAGACCGTGATTCAACAGCCGCGGGTAATCAATAATAATGTGCCCCTGCCCTTTATCCGTCTGGTTAACGCTAAAAATCTGCGTGCTGACGGCGGCTTTCACGTCATCGGTCATCTGGCCGTTGATGAAATCCTTCATCGACCGTTTTTCCCAGTACGGGAACAGCACCTCGCGGTAGAGGCGCTTATCGTCCTCGCTGATGTCAAAACGGTCCTGCGGACGCGTCGGGAACTGATCTAACTCGTTAAGTAACCAGTACGGGTCCATTTCCGGCGACATAATCCCCGCCCGCGGTTTCACCGTACGGTTCCCGGCAATCAACTCCTCATCACGAATCGAAATTTCAACATGCTCAAGGATATACGCCGTCGCTTTAGCGCGACGCAATATGACCGGCTCTCCCTCTGTCTGCTGATAGCTGGCGGTATACAGCTGCGCGCGCTCAAGCGAAATTTCACGGTTATTCTGGAAAAGTGCGGCTTTAAGGCGCTGGGTACGATTCGTCATGAGGAACTCCTGTAGGCAAGCTTGTTGCCGGATGGCGGCGTGAGCGCCTTATCCGGCCTACGGGGATTAACATCGTAGGCTCGATAAGCTTGCGCCATCGGGCATTCTAACGTTAAGCAATTTGCGAAAGATGCGCGTCAATTTTGTTCATAATGGCATCGGCGCGTTTTACCGCATCGCTGATGTTGACGCGGACAATGGTTTTACCCGCAAAGCGTTCCTCAAACTTGATGCCGATATCTTTGGTCAGAATCACCATATCCGCATCCGCCACATCCGCCGCAGTCAGTTCGTTTTCCAGACCAATCGAGCCCTGGGTCTCGACTTTGACTTCCCAGCCTTTCGCTTTGGCCGCGCTTTCCAGCGCTTCGGCCGCCATATAGGTGTGTGCGACACCAGAAGGACATGCTGTTACTGCGATAATCTTCGTCATGGCTCATTCCTCACTTAATTCATCTCAAACTCTAAATCCAGGTCGTCTTCTTTCTCATCAACCTGAGACACTTTCTTACGCGCCAGACTTTTCAGCACGTTAACGCAGATTGCCGTCACTACCGCCCCGACAGCGACTGCCGCGATATAACCCAGTTTCCCTTCCACAACCGGCAGAACAATCAGCCCGCCCCAGCCGGCATAACACTGCGCGCCAAACAGCGCAGCCGTTACCGCACCACAGGCAGAGCCAACCATAATGGACGGGATCACGCGCAGCGGATCGGCGGCGGCGAAAGGAATCGCGCCTTCCGTGACCCCAACGCAGCCCATTACCAGCGCGGCTTTACCGGCTTCACGTTCTTCAGAAGAGAAATTTTTACGGCCAACCAGCGTTGCCAGACCCAGACCCAGCGGCGGAACGCAGATACCCACCGCAGCAATCGCCACCACGCTGTATACGCCCTGCGCCACGCAAATCAGCATGAAGGCGTAGGCCACTTTATTAATCGGGCCGCCCATATCGAAGGCCAGCATCAGCCCCATGATGACCGCCAGCAGCACGATGCTGCCCTGCTGCATTCCTTGCAGCCATTGGGTCAGGCTAGTGGTTAACGCGCCAACCGGTTCGCCCAGCCCCCACATCATGATGCCTGCGGTAATGAAGGTGCCGACGATAGGGATAACGAAGATAGGCATCACCGAGCGCAATACCTTATGCACCGGGATTTTCTTCAGATAATGCACGACGATACCGCCGATAATCCCGGCAATGAGCGCGCCAAAGAACCCGGCGCCAAAGCTGTTGCCCACCCAGGCGCCGATCGCGCAAGGCGCCAGCGCGGAACGTTCAGCAATGGAGTAACCGATATAGGCGGCGAGAAAAGGCACCATCAGCGTCAGCCCTGCGACGCCAATATCAAAAAGCTTCTTGAGATTAGGATCGGTCGCGGCATCGGGAACAGCGCCTTTGCCATACAGCATGACGGAAACCGCCAGCAAGATCCCACCCGCTACGACGAAGGGGATCATATGCGAAACACCGGTCATCAGATGTTGACGGGTGTTTTTCAGGATCTGCACCAACTCTTTCATAAGTCGCTCCCGGGCCACTTCAGGCCCCTATCCATAACGTTGTTGTGGCAAACAATAGGCAATCCAACGCGGCGCAGACAGTGGATAAAAAGGCCATTTACTGGATTTTTGTAATATCAGTACAAAAATGCGATCCGCCTCATAACTTATCAAACCTCAGAAATAAGATGCCGCACTCCGACTTGTGAAGTGTCTCGCAATTTGACGTGTATGTTACATTTGTCCAGCGTTTGGCAGTTTTGTCACATGGCACTATGCGGCAACGCCCTTTTATCCTGTAGCCAGAAAATCGTTATGGGAGAAAGGCAATGGCCCTGATTGTGGAATTTACCTGTGAGCTGCCCAATGGCGTACACGCCCGCCCGGCAAGCCACGTTGAGACGCTGTGCAACACCTTTACCTCACACATTGAGTGGCATAACCTGCGCACCGACCGTAAAGGCAACGCCAAAAGCGCGCTGGCGCTGATTGGCACCGACACGCTGGCAGGCGACGCCTGTCAGTTATTGATTTCAGGTACGGACGAACAGGATGCCCACCAGCGCCTGAGCCAATGGCTGCGCGATGAATTCCCCCTTTGCGATGCGCCTCTGGCGGAGATCAAAAACAGTGAGCTGGAGCCGCTTCCGGCATCGCTGACAAACCTGAACCCGCTGTTTTTTCGCGCCCGCGCCGTCTGCACCGGCAGCGCGGGCGGCGTTCTGACGCAGCTATCCTCGCTGGATCTCAATACGCTCGGCGAACTCCCTGCTGCCAGTGATATAGAGACCGAGCAATCTGCGCTGGATAACGGCTTAACGCTGCTGATAAAGAATATTGCGTTCCGCCAGCTCGACAGCGACGGCGCCACCAGCGCTATTCTGGAAGCCCACCGTTCGCTGGCTGGCGACACCTCCCTGCGCCAACATTTGCTGGCAGGCGTTGCGCGCGGTTTAAGCTGTGCGCAGGCGATAGTCGAAAGCGCCGGACACTTTTGTGATGAGTTTGCCCGTTCCAGCAGCCACTATTTACAGGAACGCGCGCTGGACGTACGCGACGTCTGCTTCCAGCTCCTGCAACAAATTTATGGCGAACAACGCTTCCCGGCGCCAGGCAAACTGACCCAACCCACCGTCTGTATGGCCGATGAACTCACCCCAAGCCAGTTCCTCGAACTGGATAAAACGTTCCTCAAAGGCTTGTTGTTAAAAAGCGGCGGTACGACTTCGCACACGGTTATTCTTGCCCGCTCATTCAACATTCCCACGCTGGTTGGCGTGGATATTGAGGCGCTAACGCCGTGGCTGCACCAGACGGTCTATATCGACGGCAACGCCGGTGCGATTGTCGTTGCGCCAGATGAACCCGTCACCCGTTACTACCAACAGGAAGCCCGCGTGCAGGACGCTTTACGCGAGCAACAGCGTATCTGGCTGACCCAACAAGCGCGCACTGCCGACGGTATCCGTATGGAAGTGGCCGCCAACATTGCGCACTCCGTCGAAGCGCAAGCGGCATTCGGCAACGGCGCGGAAGCGGTTGGTCTGTTCCGTACAGAAATGCTGTATATGGACAGAACCAGCGCACCTTGCGAGAACGAGCTGTACAACATTTTTTGCCAGGCGCTGGAGTCCGCACAGGGCCGTAGCATTATTGTGCGCACGATGGATATCGGCGGTGACAAGCCCGTTGATTATCTGAACATTCCTGCGGAAGCCAACCCGTTCCTCGGCTATCGCGCCGTACGTATTTATGAAGAGTACGCCACGCTGTTTACCACGCAGCTGCGATCGATCCTCCGCGCTTCCGCACACGGTAGCCTGAAAATCATGATCCCGATGATCTCCTCAATGGAAGAGATCCTGTGGGTCAAAGAGAAGCTGGCGGAGGCTAAACAGCAGTTACGCAACGAGCACGTCCCGTTTGATGAAAAGATCCCCCTCGGCATCATGCTGGAAGTGCCATCGGTGATGTTCATCATCGACCAGTGCTGTGAAGAAATTGATTTCTTCAGTATTGGCAGCAATGACCTGACGCAATACCTGCTGGCGGTCGATCGCGACAACGCCAAAGTCACTCGTCACTACAACAGCCTGAATCCGGCCTTCCTGCGCGCGCTGGATTTCGCCGTACAGGCGGTACATCGTCAGGGGAAATGGATTGGCCTGTGCGGCGAACTCGGCGCGAAGGGGTCAGTGTTGCCGCTGCTGGTCGGACTGGGGCTGGACGAGATCAGCATGAGCGCGCCGTCAATTCCTGCCGCTAAAGCGCGAATGGCGCAGCTCGACAGTCGTGCCTGCCGCCAGTTGCTGAATCAGGCGATGGCCTGTCGCACCTCGCTGGAAGTGGAGCATCTGCTGGCGCAATTCCGCATGACCCAGCAGGACGCGCCGCTGGTCACCGCCCAGTGCATCACGCTTGATAGCGACTGGCGCAGCAAAGAAGAGGTGATCAAGGGGATGACCGACAACCTGCTGCTGGCAAGCCGCTGTCGCTACCCGCGCAAGCTGGAGGCCGACCTGTGGGCGCGTGAAGCCGTGTTCTCCACCGGGTTAGGGTTTAGCTTCGCCATTCCACACAGCAAATCTGAACACATTGAGCAGTCCACCATCAGCGTAGCGCGTCTGAAAGCGCCGGTACGCTGGGGCGATGACGATGCGCAGTTCATCATCATGCTGACACTCAACAAACACGCCGCAGGCGACCAGCATATGCGCATTTTCTCACGCCTGGCCCGCCGCATTATGCACGAAGAATTCCGCAACGCGCTGGTCAACGCCGCATCTGCCGAGGCAATTGCCAGCCTGTTGCAACATGAACTTGAACTCTAAGAGGGAGCAAAATGGAACTCTATCTGGATACCGCGAACGTCGCGGAAGTCGAACGTCTGGCGCGCATCTTCCCTGTTGCTGGCGTCACCACCAACCCAAGCATTGTGGCGGCGAGTAAAGAATCCATCTGGGATGTACTGCCTCGCCTGCAAAAAGCCATCGGCGAAGAGGGAACGCTATTTGCCCAGACGATGAGCCGCGATGCGCAAGGAATGGTGGAAGAAGCCAAACGCCTGAGCAATGCCATTCCCGGTATTGTGGTGAAGATTCCGGTCACTGCTGAAGGTCTGGCGGCGATCAAACAGCTCAAAAAAGAAGGTATTACGACGCTGGGGACGGCTGTCTACAGCGCAGCGCAGGGCTTGCTGGCGGCGCTGGCAGGCGCAAAATACGTCGCCCCGTATGTCAATCGGGTTGATGCCCAGGGCGGCGACGGCATCCGTATGGTGCAGGAACTGCAAACCTTGCTGGAGATGCATGCGCCGGGCAGCATGGTACTGGCCGCCAGCTTTAAAACGCCGCGTCAGGCGCTGGATTGCTTACTCGCAGGATGCGAAGCAATCACCCTTCCTTTAGATGTAGCTCAACAAATGCTCAATACCCCTGCGGTAGAGTCAGCTATAGGGAAGTTTGAGCAAGACTGGAATAACGCATTTGGCCACATCAACCTGTGAGGGAAATAAAGTATGGATCACATTATTCAATCTCCTGGTAAATACATCCAGGGTGCAGATGTCATCACACGTCTTGGGGAATATCTCAAACCCCTGGCCGAACGCTGGCTGGTGGTCGGAGACAAGTTTGTCTTAAATTTTGCCCAATCCGCGCTGGAGAAAAGCTTCCAGGATGCCGGACTGGCTCTGGAAATCGCGCCATTTGGCGGCGAATGTTCGCAAAATGAAATCGATCGTCTGCGTATCGTCGCAGATAAAGCGCAGTGCGGCGCCGTTCTCGGCATCGGCGGCGGCAAAACGCTGGATACCGCGAAAGCGCTGGCCCACTTTATGGATGTCCCGGTCGCTATCGCGCCGACCATCGCCTCTACCGATGCCCCCTGTAGCGCGCTTTCCGTGATCTACACCGATGCAGGCGAGTTTGAACGCTATCTGATGCTGCCGCGTAACCCGAATATGGTGATTGTTGATACCAAAATTGTCGCGGGCGCGCCCGCGCGTCTGCTGGCTGCCGGTATCGGCGATGCGCTGGCGACCTGGTTTGAAGCGCGCGCCTGTTCACGCAGCGGCGCGACCACGATGGCGGGCGGCAAGTGTACACAGGCGGCGCTCGCGCTGGCGGAGTTGTGCTATAACACGCTGATCGAAGAGGGCGAAAAGGCCATGCTGGCGGCTGAGCAGCATGTCGTCACGCCGGCGCTGGAACGCGTGATTGAAGCCAACACTTACCTGAGCGGCGTCGGTTTTGAAAGCGGCGGTCTGGCGGCGGCGCATGCCATACATAACGGACTGACGGCGA
This sequence comes from Citrobacter sp. CK194, assembly GCF_030333395.1. Lineage (NCBI taxonomy): Bacteria > Pseudomonadati > Pseudomonadota > Gammaproteobacteria > Enterobacterales > Enterobacteriaceae > Citrobacter > Citrobacter sp. CK194. Next base: position 96,887 of record NZ_JAOWGA010000003.1, on the reverse strand, counting down.
TTCCAGACGCGCATCACTACTATCACGGTGAGAAAGTGGCGTTCGGCACGCTGACGCAACTGGTACTGGAAAACGCGCCGGTTGAAGAGATCGAAACCGCTGCGGCGTTGTGCCATTCCGTTGGCCTGCCGATCACGCTGGCGCAACTGGATATTAAGCAGGACATTCCGGCGAAGATGCGCACGGTGGCGGAAGCCTCCTGCGCGGAAGGCGAAACCATTCACAACATGCCTGGCGGCGCCACGCCGGATCAGGTTTACGCCGCCCTGCTGGTTGCCGACCAGTATGGTCAACGTTTCCTGCAAGAGTGGGAATAACGATCAGGAGAGACAAAAAGCCCGCAGATAGTGCGGGCTTTTTTTATTTGCCGGATGGCGCTGGCGCTCATCCGGCCTACACATTTTACTGAGATGGCTTACAGCAGATCGAAACGATCCAGGTTCATCACTTTCACCCATGCCGCGACGAAATCCTTCACGAATTTCTCGCGCGCATCGCTGCTGGCGTAAACTTCCGCCAGGGCACGCAGTACCGAGTTAGAACCGAATACCAGGTCTGCGCGGGTCGCCGTGAATTTCACCTCACCGCTCAGGCGATCGCGGCCTTCGAACAGCTCTTTCGATTCGTCCGCCGCTTTCCACTCGTTACGCATATCCAGCAGATTCACAAAGAAATCATTGCTGAGTACGCCCGGGCGGTCGGTAAACACGCCATTCTGGCTGCCATCAAAGTTAGCGCCCAGAACGCGCATCCCACCCACCAGCGCCGTCATCTCCGGCGCGGTCAGCGTCAGTTGCTGCGCTTTATCAATCAGCAGTGACTCGGTGGTCGACACATCAAGCCGTGCGCGATAGTTACGGAAGCCGTCTGCGATCGGTTCGAGAAGCTCAAACATCTCGATATCCGTCTGATCCTGACGAGCATCCACACGGCCTGGCGCGAACGGCACGCTGATGCTGACACCCGCCGCACTTGCTGCCTGCTCCACACCGACAACGCCCGCAAGGACGATGATATCGGCCAGAGACGCCTTCCCGGACGATTTCTGAATCTCTTCCAGAACCGGCAGAACGCGCGCCGCAGCGGCGTTCACATCCCAGTCTCGCTGCGGTGCTAAAGCCAGGCGAGCGCCGTTGGCGCCGCCACGTTTATCGCCGCCACGGAAGGTTGACGCAGATGCCCATGCAACCGACACCAGTTCGCTGACGGAAAGCCCGGACGCGGCAATCGCGGCCTTCAGGTTGACGATGTCTTCCTGGCTCGGATTAAATACCGGCTGCGGCAGCGGGTCCTGCCAAATCAGATCTTCTTTCGGTACTTCCGGCCCGATATAGCGCGCTTTTGGCCCCATATCCCTGTGCGTCAGTTTGAACCATGCGCGGGCGAATGCTTCGTTAAACGCCTGCGGATCGTTGAGGAAACGACGGGAAATTTTCTCGAATTCTGGATCGAAACGCAGCGTCAGGTCAGTCACCAGCATGGTGGGTTTACGTTTCTTCGATGGATCGAACGGATCGGGAATGATTTCTGGCGCATCAACCGCTTCGAACTGGATCGCGCCCGCCGGGCTGCGCGTCTGCACCCACTCGTATTTGAACAGGTTTTCGAAAAAGTAATTACTCCACTGGGTCGGCGTCTGCGACCAGACCACTTCCAGACCCGAGGTAATCGCATCGCCGCCTACGCCGCTGCCGTAGTCACTGCTCCAGCCCAGCCCCTGCAATTCAATCGGCGCGGCTTCTGGATCAACGCCAACATGGGACGCCGCCGCCGCACCGTGGGTTTTACCCAGCGTGTGACCGCCGCCAATCAGCGCCACGGTTTCTTCATCGTTCATGCCCATATTGCCGAACGTCGCGCGGATAGCCGCAGCGGCGGAAAGTGGTTCACCGCTGTGATCCGGCCCTTCCGGGTTAACGTAGATAAGCCCCATTTCGGTAGCGCCTAACGGCGCTTTCGCCAGCGCTTCGGGATGACGGTGCGTCAGCCAGGCTTTCTCATCCCCCCAGTTCACATCAAGATCCGGTTCCCACACATCTTCACGCCCGGCGCCAAAACCGAACGTACGGAAACCGGAGTTCTCCAGCGCCACGTTACCCGCCAGAATAAACAGGTCGGCCCAGGAGATTTTCTGGCCATATTTCTGCTTGACAGGCCACAGCAGACGACGCGCCTTATCCAGGCTGACGTTGTCCGGCCAGGAGTTCAGCGGTGCAAAACGCTGCTGCCCGCGTCCGGCGCCACCGCGCCCGTCGACGGAACGATAAGTGCCCGCGCCATGCCATGCCATACGAATAAACAGACCGGCATAGCTGCCCCAGTCCGCAGGCCACCACGGCTGAGAATCGGACAGGAGAGCTTTAAGGTCCCCTTTCAGGGCGGAATAGTCGAGTTTGCTAAATTCTTTGCGGTAGTCGAAGTCCTCACCCAGCGGGTTCGAACGGTTGGAGTGCTGATTCAAAAGATCTACACGGAGTTGGTTAGGCCACCAGTCGTGGCTGCTGGTGCCAGCACCCGCGCTACGGTCGTGGCTGCCCTGATGGAAAGGGCACTTCCCGGTAGACAATGAATTATGGGTATCGTCAGACATGCTCATCTATATGCTCCCTCTACAGTGTTATCGTTACGATATACATCACCAACGATAAGATATAGTTGAAATAACCCACAGATTCGATAGCTAATATCTTTTAAATTTATGTATCAGGCGTCAGATCAAAATGTGCATAAAAAAGCCCTCCGAAGAGGGCTAATCATGTTACAGGCCGGGCCGCACACCCAACGTGTGGCAAATGGCGTAACTCATTTCAGCGCGGTTCAGGGTGTAGAAGTGGAAATCTTTCACGCCTTCACGGCTCAGGATCTTCACCATGTCCATCGCGATATTCGCCCCGACCAGCTTACGGGTTTCCGCATCGTCATCCAGGCCGTCAAACATCTGTGACATCCACGCCGGAATGCGCACGTTAGTCATATCAGCGAATTTCTTCGCCTGCTTAAAGTTGGAGACCGGCAGAATGCCCGGAATAATTTCGACATCAATACCCGCAGAGACGCAGCGATCGCGAAAACGCAGGTAGCTTTCCACATCGAAGAAAAACTGGGTAATTGCGCGGTTAGCGCCAGCATCGACTTTGCGTTTCAGGTTGAGCAGATCCGCCTGCGCGCTTTTCGCTTCCGGGTGGACTTCCGGGTAAGCGGCGACGGAGATATCAAAATCGGCAACCTCTTTCAGTAAGCTGACCAGGTCAGCGGCATACATATCCGGCTTGCCGCTCCCCGGCGGCAGGTCACCGCGCAGGGCAACAATATGGCGGATACCGTTATTCCAGTAATCCTGGGCAATGGTACGCAGTTCATCGCGGGTGGCGTCGATGCAGGTCAGGTGCGGCGCGGCTTCCAGGCCCGTACGCTCTTTAATGCCTTTGATGATGCTGTGCGTACGGTCGCGCTCACCGGAGTTGGCGCCGTAGGTCACGGAGACAAACTTCGGTTTCAGGCTGCTCAGTCGATCGATAGAGTTCCACAAGGTTTGCTCCATTTCACTGGTGCGCGGCGGGAAAAACTCGAACGAAACATTAATCTGACCCTGAACTTCCGCCAGGCTCTGATTCAGGGCTTCCCGCTGGTTGGCGTGAAAAAAGCTCATACCTTACCTCATCAATCGCATGTCATTATATGTTGTGTTGTGAACATCTATCCGTTTAGACGTCTGGATGTAAAAATGACCGAAAAGTGGGATGCCGTCAACAGAAAAATCACTGTTAAAGGTGAGGAATACTCAGACAACGTGAAAAAAATTCAAATCAGTCCGAAATAATGAAGGATTGCATCGCAAGCGTATTTAACCACCGCAACCGTACAGCGTTCTCAGGCAGCATCACCAGCCCGGCACGAATACGTAATTCAGTGTCGCTAAGTGCGCGGAATATCACGCCCTGGCGCTGAATAGCGGCAAACGAGCCCGGGAGCAAGCTCAGGCCATCGCCGTGGGCGATTCGCGCGAGCAGCACATCATGTTCCAGCGGTTCTTCAAGGCAGGAGGGGGCGTAACCAGCGCGACGGAAAATGTGCCGGGTGTAGTCAAAAAAGGCCGGATTACGTTCCCGTTTGAACCAGAACAGTGGGCGGTGGTTAAGCGCAGTTAAGGAGAGCGACGTCAGGCTCGCTTCCGGCCAGACGGAGGGTAATGCGGCAATCAACGGTTCTTGCCAGTCGAGCGGCGTGACGGTTAACCCTGTGGCCTCAAGCGGCAGCGCCACCAGCGCCGCATCCAGTTTTCCCCGACGCACCTGGCGTACCAGTTCAGGCGAACCATGACGCACAATATGCAGCCTCTCCACACGCGTATTCAGCTGCGCTTCCAGGGGGGCAAAAATCCCCTGCTCAAACGCGGTGCTCAGCCCTAAACGCAGCGATTGCGCGCCGGTTTGCGCCAGTTGATTCAGCGCAGCATACGTTTTGTCCTGCTGCGCCAATAGCGGGCGGACGATTTCCAGCGCGCGCAGACCCTCATCCGTCAGCGTAAGTCCACGAGTATGACGGACAAAAAGCGTCACCCCCAGACGTTCTTCAAGCTGGCGAATATGGCGGCTCAGCGGCGGTTGCGACATAAACAGTCGCTGTGCCGCGCGGCTCATATTGTTCTCTTCCGCCACCACGACAAAGTAGCGTAGCAGGCGGATATCCAGAGAGTGCAGAGGGGATGTTGTCATACCGAAAAGGTATCACGGAAACGGTATTATCCAAATCATTCCGCACCCCCTATCCTCACGCCACAGACTCCAGACAAACGAGGAATACACTATGCATTCAGAACGCTTTATTACCGGTCAGAAAATGCTGCAACAGGTGGATGGCAAGGGTGGCGATGCGGTGATCGAAAGTTTGCAAGACATTGCGCCAGATTTTGCCCGCTATCTGATCGAATTTCCGTTTGGCGATATCTATTCCCGGCCAGGGCTGGATTTACGCAGTCGGGAAATCGCAACCGTCGCCGCGTTAACCGCGCTGGGCAATGCTACGCCGCAGTTGAAGGTACATATTGCCGCCGCGCGACATGTGGGGTTAACGCAGGAGGAAATTATCGAAGTGATAATGCAGATGGCGGTTTATGCCGGTTTTCCGGCTGCGCTGAACGGTCTGTTCGCCGCAAAAGAGGTGTTTGCAACTCGGTGAATCGCCGGGTGGCGGCGTTGCCTTATCCGGCCTACATATTCCGTAGACCAGATAAGCGCAGCGCCATCCGGCAACAAATACTACAGCAGCTGCGCCAGGCGGTTGATATCCGACTGAATCGCCCCGGCGGTGACGTCACGACCGGCCCCCGGCCCGCGGATCACCAGCGGATTGTCGCGATACCAACGGCTTTCGATGGCAAAGACGTTATCGCACGGCAGCAGCGCCGCCAGCGGATGTTCCGGGCGCACCGCTTCAACGCCAACGCGCGCTTTACCGTTGGCGTCGAAACGCGCCACGTAGCGCAGCACCAGCCCCATTTCACGAGCGGCTTCCAGACGCTGTACCATCTGCTCATTCAGCTCATCGCCATTTTCAAAGAAGTGATCGACAGATCCCTCTTCGCAGTGTGCGGGCACCAGCGATTCAACGCGCACCTGGTCCGGCTCGATGTCGTAACCCGCTTCACGCGCCAGAATCACCAGCTTGCGCATCACATCTTTACCAGAAAGGTCAACACGCGGGTCCGGCTCGGTCAGCCCCTGCTGCCAGGCCTGATCCACCAGATCGGTAAACGGTATGGAACCGTCAAATTGCAGGAACAGCCACGACAGCGTGCCGGAGAAGATCCCGCTGATCGACAGAATGGCATCGCCGCTGTCAATCAGATCGCGCACCGTATAGTTGATCGGCAGGCCCGCGCCGACGGTCGCGTTATACAGCCAGTGACGCCCGGTTTTTTCGAACGCGTCGTGGATCTGGCGATATTTATCGCTGGTGCTCGCCCCCGCCAGTTTATTGGCGCTGATGACGTGGAAGCCGTGGCTGGCGAAATCAAGATACTGATCGGCCAGTTGCTCGCTGGCGGTGACATCCAGCACCACCAGATCGTCATACGGGTGGGCGCGCATCCACAGGAACAGCGACTCTTCATCCTGCTCAATCGCTTCGTCGTTGAAGAACGCCAGCGCACGGCTGGCATCCAGCCCTTCGTAGTTCAGCAGGCTGCGACGGCTATCCACCACGCCCGCCAGGACAAATTCAAACCCGGTACGCGCGGAGAGCGTACTCTGCTCGCGGGCAAACAGTTCCAGCCAGCGGGAACCGATGTTGCCTTTGCCGAACAGCACCAGGCCGATGCGTTTTTCCGCGCGGAAAATAGACTGGTGCAGCCCCTGAATCAGGCTTTCGGTCGGGCCGGTGCGCAGTACGGCCACCAGGCTGATCCCCTCTTCCGACTGCCAGGTAAATTCAACCGGCTGGCCTTTCAGCTGTTGCCAGAAGCGGTGGCAGTGCAGCGGGTTACGGGTGACGCCAGCGCCAACCATCGCGACCAGCGCCAGCCCCTGACGCAGGCGCAATTCGCCCGGCAGGCCCGCTTCATCAAGAATTTTTAATGCGCTATCAGCGACTTCAGAGGTGTAGCAGAATTGCAGCAGATGGCGATCGTTATGCACGCCAACCGCCAGCGGACGCACCTGCGCCCGTTTCAGAATCTGGTCGACGTCTCTCCAGGCCAGTTTAAAGTCCTGGCTGGCGGGCACCTGAAACTCAATCAGGCAAACGTCATCATGGCTGGTGACGATACGCGCCCCGGTGCCGGACGCCAGCACGCGTTCAATGCGCGTGGACCCCTGATCCGGCGTGTAGCTACAGCGCAACTGCAAATCGATATCGCTGCCGGAAACCGGCTGTAGGGTACGGGCGTGCAGAACCGGCGCGGCCAGACGCGCCAGCTCGCTGGCTTCATCCAGACGCAGCAGCGGCAGCAGGCAGGCATCTTTCACTTTACGCGGGTCGGCGCTGTAAACCCCGGCCACATCGCTCCAGATGGTGACGCGGGAAACACCCGCCAGCGCGCCAATTTGCGTGGCGGAATAGTCAGAGCCGTTACGGCCCAGCAGCACCGTCTCGCCCGCATTGCTGCGACTGATAAAACCGGTAACGACCAGGCGCTTGCCCGGATGCTGCACCAGCAACTGTTGCAGTAACGGGTAAGAGAGACCTTCATCTACCTGCGGCTGCGCGGCGCGTTCAGCGCGTAAAAACTCACGCGCGTCCAGCCATGCCGACGCCAGTCCTTGCTCATTCAGCACTGCGGACATCAGACGCGCAGACCAGATTTCGCCATGCCCGACGACTTCGGCATAAACGGCATCGGTCACGCCGCTGTCGAGCAGCGCGGCAAGACGCTCCAGATCGCTAATGAAAGCGCTGATCAGGCCATCCGCAACGTCGGCGGGAAGCAGCCCGCTGATCAGATCGCTCTGATAGCGGCGTAACGTCTGTTGCACCTGATGCGCGGAGAGGCGGTCGGTCTGGCTTAACTTCAGCCAGCTAATCAACTGGTTGGTGGTACTACCGGCGGCGGAAACAACCATCATATCGTCAGGCTGCGAGTACTCCGCCATAATGCCTGCGACACGCAGATAACATTTCACGTCTGCCAGACTACTGCCACCAAATTTATGCAGTTGACGACCCTTCGCCCCTGCCTGCGCAATCACACTCATGTTTACCCCTTGTTTGCAGCCCGGAAGCCATTTTCCAGGTCGGCAATTAAATCTTCGCCATCTTCAATACCGGTGGAGATACGCAGCAGCGTCTCTGAAATTCCGGCGGCAGCACGCGCTTCTGGCGCCATGCCTGCATGTGTCATCGTTGCGGCGTGGGAGATCAGGCTTTCAACACCCCCTAAGGATTCCGCCAGCGTAAACAACGACAGCCCGCCCAGGAAACGACGCAGCGTCTGCTCATCGCCATCCAGTTCAAAACTCAACATTGCGCCAAAGCCTTTTTGCTGGCGCGCGGCAATCTCGTGCCCTTGATTATCCGGCAGCGACGGATGGTACAGTTTTTTCACCAGCGGTTGGGTTTGCAGATAGTCCACAATGGCCTGGGCATTGCGCTGAGCCACGTCCATTCGCGGCGCCAGAGTACGCAGCCCACGTAGCAGCAGATAGCTATCAAACGCGCCGCCGGTGACGCCAATATTATTGGCCCACCATGCCAGTTCGGTGACAATCTCTGGATCTTTCGCAATCACCACGCCAGCCACCACATCCGAATGGCCGTTTAAATATTTCGTGCATGAATGCAACACCAGATCGGCGCCCAACGCCAGCGGATTTTGCAGTGCAGGGCTTAAAAACGTGTTGTCCACAACGCTCACCGCGCCCGCTTCTCGCGACAGCTGGCAGATTTTCGCAATATCTACCACGCGTAACAACGGATTACTGGGGCTTTCCACCAGCACCAGCTTCGGTTTTTCCGCCAGCGCCGCTTTCAGCGCCTGCTCATCGCCTTGATCGACAAACAGCACGCGATAACAGCCCCGCTTCGCCAGGCTGTCAAACAGGCGATAGCTGCCGCCGTAGCAGTCGTGCGGCGCCACCAGCAGATCGCCCGGCTTCAGGAACACGGTCGTCACCAGCAGAATGGCCGACATCCCGGTATTGGTCAGCACCGCGCCCGTACCGCCCTCCAGCTCCGCCAGCGCGCGCTGAACTACATCACGCGTCGGATTTCCACGTCGCGAATAGTCATGGGCGCGAGGTTCATTAAAACCAGTGAAGTTATAGGTGCTGGAAAGGTGAATCGGCGGGACAACGCAACCGTACTGCTCGTCGTCATTTAACCCGCTACGCACTGCGATGGTGGCCTGTTTACGCGTCATGTTGAGAAGTTCCTGGGCTGAATCGGTGAAAAGTCAGGCACCAGAGTAAACATTGTTACAATAGACGTCAATACATCTGGACATCTAAACCTCTTTGCGTATAGATTGAGCAAACTGGAAATAGCCGTTAAAATTATATGCATTAGCGCACATCTACAGACGCTTAACCCGTGTCACGATATCGCCTGTACGGTAAACTATGCGGGATTACGGCCAGGCACGACGATTCTGGCCCTTAACTAATGACGAGAAGATTAAAGGTATCTCATGGCTGAATGGAGCGGCGAATATATCAGCCCATACGCTGAGCACGGTAAGAAGAGTGAGCAAGTCAAAAAGATTACGGTTTCCATTCCTCTGAAGGTGTTAAAAATCCTCACCGATGAACGCACGCGTCGTCAGGTGAACAACCTGCGTCACGCCACCAACAGCGAACTGCTGTGTGAAGCGTTTCTGCATGCCTTTACCGGGCAACCATTGCCGAACGATGAAGACTTGCGTAAAGAGCGCAGTGATGAAATACCGGAAGAGGCCAAAATCATCATGCGTGAACTGGGGATCGACCCGGATACGTGGGAGTATTGATTTTTTTGCCGGATAGCGGCGGAAGGATTCAGTACCGCAGGTACTGATAAGCGTCAACGCCATCAGGCAAAGACAAAAAAAGCGCCTTTCGGCGCTTTTTTCTTTGACAGCAATAACTTATTTGCTGCCCGGGATGCTGAAACGCTTGTTGAAGCGGTCAACACGGCCACCGGTAGCAACATCACGCTGTTTGCCAGTGTAGAACGGGTGGCATTTACCGCACACGTCCAGGTTCAGGTCGTGACCTGCAGTAGAGCGGATTTTGATGACATTACCGCAAGAGCAGTTTGCAGTAATTTCTTCGTATTTCGGGTGAATATCTTTTTTCATGGGGAAACCTCGGTTTAAGGCCGCGTCGCTCTTCCAGCCCTAACGCCAGACACCACGCGATGTTGATAGTATAGGTCGATGATACAAATGTGTATCAAAGGCGGCGAATCATACAGAATTTGACCAGCGTATGCAAACTGATCCGCGCTCCCTCATCACAATGTGTATACTAACCCGCCAGAATTCAAGTCAGCCAGGATGATTACATGCCCGTCGCGCACGTTGCCTTGCCCGTTCCGCTACCCCGCACCTTTGACTATCTCTTGCCAGAAGGCATGACCGTCAAAGCCGGGTGTCGGGTGCGCGTGCCGTTTGGCAAACAGCAGGAACGTGTCGGGATTGTGGTGTCGGTCAGCGAACAAAGCGAACTGCCGCTTAACGAACTGAAAGCGGTCGTTGAGGTACTGGACAGCGAGCCGGTCTTTTCGCCCTCCGTCTGGCGTTTGCTGCTTTGGGCGGCGGATTACTACCATCATCCAATGGGTGACGTTCTGTTTCACGCTCTGCCGATTTTGCTGCGCCAGGGGAAACCCGCCAGCAACACGCCGATGTGGTACTGGTTCGCCACCGAAGACGGCCACGCTATCGATCTCAATAGCCTGAAGCGCTCGCCTAAACAGCAACAGGCGCTGGCCGCGCTGCGGCAGGGGAAAATCTGGCGCGACCAGGTGGCGGATCTTGAATTTAATGACGCGGCGCTCCAGGCGCTACGTAAAAAAGGACTGTGCGAGCTGGCGAGCGAAACGCCCGGCTTTAGCGACTGGCGCACCCATTACGCCGTCTGTGGCGATCGGCTGCGTCTCAATACCGAACAGGCCACCGCCGTTGGCGCCATCCACAGCGCGTCGGACAGCTTTTCTGCCTGGCTGCTGGCGGGCGTTACGGGTTCCGGTAAAACAGAGGTCTATCTCAGCGTACTGGAAAACGTCCTCGCTCAGGGCAAACAGGCGCTGGTGATGGTGCCGGAAATTGGCCTGACGCCGCAAACCATCGCCCGCTTTCGCGAGCGCTTCAACGCCCCCGTCGAAGTTCTACACTCCGGGTTAAATGACAGCGAACGTCTCTCAGCCTGGCTGAAAGCCAAAAACGGCGAGGCGGCGATTGTCATCGGCACCCGCTCATCGTTGTTTACGCCGTTTAAAAACCTCGGCGTCATTGTGATCGACGAAGAGCATGACAGCTCCTATAAGCAGCAGGAAGGCTGGCGTTACCACGCTCGCGACCTGGCGGTATACCGCGCTCACAGCGAACAAATCCCGATTATTCTCGGCTCGGCAACACCGGCGCTGGAGACGTTATGCAACGTGCGACAAAAAAAGTACCGCATGCTGCGCCTGACGCGCCGGGCAGGCAACGCACGCCCTGCCCTCCAGCATGTGCTGGATTTAAAAGGCCAGAAGATCCAGGCCGGGCTGGCTCCCGCGCTTATCGCCCGTATGCGTCAGCACCTGCTGGCAGATAACCAGGTCATTCTCTTCCTTAACCGCCGGGGATTTGCTCCTGCGCTGTTATGCCACGACTGCGGCTGGATTGCCGAATGTCCGCGCTGCGATCACTATTACACGTTGCACCAGGCGCAACACCACCTGCGCTGCCACCATTGCGACAGCCAGCGCCCGATACCGCGTCAGTGCCCTTCCTGCGGCTCCACGCATATGGTGCCGGTCGGGTTAGGGACAGAACAGCTTGAGCAGGCGTTGACGCCCTTCTTTCCCGGCGTGCCGGTCTCACGCATCGACCGCGACACCACCAGCCGTAAAGGCGCGCTGGAGCAGCATCTGGCGGAAGTCCATCGCGGCGGCGCGCGCATTTTGATCGGCACGCAAATGCTGGCGAAAGGGCACCACTTCCCGGACGTCACCCTGGTGGCGCTGCTGGACGTTGACGGCGCGCTGTTCTCAGCGGATTTCCGTTCGGCGGAACGTTTTGCCCAGCTTTACACTCAGGTTTCCGGCCGCGCCGGACGCGCCGGAAAACAGGGCGAGGTGGTATTGCAGACCCACCATCCAGAGCACCCTTTGCTGCAAACCTTGCTGCACAAAGGCTATGACGCTTTTGCTGAACAGGCGCTGGCCGAGCGGCAAACGCTGCAACTTCCGCCGTGGACCAGCCATGTGATTGTACGGGCGGAAGATCATAACAACCAGCAGGCGCCGGTGTTCCTGCAACAGCTGCGTAATCTGATTCAGGCCAGCCCGCTTGCCGATGACAAGCTCTGGGTATTAGGCCCAGTGCCTGCGCTCGCGCCAAAACGCGGCGGCCGCTACCGTTGGCAAATTTTGTTGCAGCATCCGTCGCGAATTCGTCTGCAACATATCGTCAGCGGCACGCTGGCGCTCATCAATACGCTACCCGATTCCCGCAAGGTTAAATGGGTGCTGGATGTCGATCCCATTGAGGGATAACGGGTCACGATGCGAGGCGGATCGTAAAATTAAATATCCATCACACTTTTTATGAAAATTCTGTAACCGCTTCCATTAACTATCTGATAAAAATGTTTTCGATGTGAGTTAAACAAGGATAGTTCTGCGCCTGATTTCCCAGGCGAGGAGAGAGTGTGAAACCGAAGAAACAGGTTGCTGCCGCTACAATGAAAGATGTTGCTATGAAGGCGAAAGTCTCAACAGCAACCGTGTCCCGTGCGTTAATGAACCCGGATAAAGTCTCCCAGTCGACCCGTAACCGGGTTGAACAGGCGGCGATGGAGGTGGGATATTTACCGCAATCAATGGGGCGAAATAGCAAACGGAATGAATCACGCACCATCCTGGTGATCGTCCCGGATATTTGTGATCCCTTTTTCAGTGAAATCATCCGGGGCATTGAGGTTACCGCCGCAAGCCACGGATATCTGGTGTTGATTGGTGACTGCGCGCACCAGAATCAGCAAGAAAAGACCTTTATCAATTTGATCATCACCAAACAAATTGATGGCATGTTATTGCTCGGTTCACGCCTGCCGTTCGACGCCAGCATTGAAGAGCAACGAAATCTGCCGCCGATGGTGATGGCCAACGAATTCGCGCCGGAGCTGGAGCTGCCTACCGTTCATATTGATAACCTGACTGCGGCCTTTAACGCCGTGAATTATCTGCATGAACAGGGGCACCAGCGTATCGGATGCATTGCCGGGCCGGAGGAGATGCCGCTGTGCCACTACCGTCTGCAAGGCTATGTGCAGGCGCTGCGTCGCTGCGGCATTACCGTCGACCTGCATTATATCGCCCGGGGCGATTTCACCTACGAGGCGGGCGGTCACGCGCTGCAACAGCTGCTTGCGCTTCCGCAGCCTCCGACCGCCGTGTTCTGTCACAGCGACGTTATGGCGCTCGGCGCGCTCTCCTGGGCCAAGCGTCATGGTCTGAAAGTCCCTGACGATCTGTCCATCATTGGCTTTGATAACATTGCGCTGGCGGAATTTTGCGACCCGCCTCTGACGACGGTTTCACAGCCGCGCTTCGATATCGGGCGCGAAGCAATGCTGCTCTTGCTCGACCAGTTACAGGGGCAAAATGTCAGCAGCGGCTCGCGCTTGCTGGACTGCGAGTTAATTATTCGTGGTTCGACGCGAGCCTTAACTTAAACCTTTAAGACTCACCTATCTGGTCAAAAGCCCGCCGCTTAAGTAACATGGCGGGCTGACGAACGAATAAATACAGCGAAACGATAGTGGCACAACGAGATTATGTACGTCGCGGTCAACCGGCACCTTCGCGGCGCAAAAAGAGCACCTCACGGAAAAAGCAACGCAACACGCCTGCGGTTTCACCCGCAATGGTCGCTATTGCGGCGGCTGTCCTTGTGGCCTTTATCGGGGGTCTGTACTTCATTACTCATCACAAAAAAGAAGAGTCCGAAACGCTGCAAAGCCAGAAAGTGACCGGCAACGGGCTGCCGCCGAAGCCGGAAGAGCGCTGGCGCTACATTAAAGAGCTGGAAAGCCGCCAGCCGGGCGTGCGTGCGCCAACCGAGCCTTCTGCGGGCGGCGAAGTGATGAACCCGGAGCAGCTCACCAGCGAGCAGCGTCAGCTACTGGCGCAAATGCAGGCGGATATGCGCCAGCAGCCGACCCAGCTTAACGAAGTACCGTGGAACGAACAGACGCCTGAACAGCGTCAGCAGACATTGCAGCGCCAGCGTCAGGCACAGCAGCAGGTACAACAGCAGCAGTGGGCTAACACCCAGCCGGTTCAACAGCCGCGTACGCAGCCACGCGTGACGGAGCAACCGTACCAACAGCCACAGCAGCAACCGCGTACGGCGCAGACTGCGCCTGCACAGCAGCCACGCCAGACGCAGCAGCCGAAGCAGACGACATCCCAGCAGCCTTATCAGGACCTGTTGCAGACGCCTGCGCACACCACGACTTCTCAGCCTAAAACGCAGCAGGCCGCGCCGATCGCGCGTGAACCTGAAGCGCCAAAACAGACGGCAGAGAAAAAAGATGAACGTCGCTGGATGGTGCAATGCGGCTCCTTCAAAGGCGCCGAGCAAGCGGAAACCGTGCGCGCCCAGTTGGCTTTTGAAGGCTTTGACTCCAAAATCACCACCAACAACGGGTGGAATCGTGTGGTCATCGGCCCAGTCAAAGGCAAAGAGAATGCAGACAGCACCCTTAACCGCCTGAAGATGGCGGGCCACACAAACTGCATTCGACTCGCCTCCGGGGGTTGAAACCCCCAAAATCCCCCCCATTTATATTTGCATTATGCCCCGTACCGCGTGCGGGGCCTGTATTCTGCATTTGTAACCAAGGGGTCTGCTCGTGACAACAATAGTAAGCGTACGCCGTAACGGCCATGTGGTAATCGCCGGTGATGGTCAGGCCACACTGGGCAATACCGTAATGAAAGGCAACGTGAAGAAAGTTCGCCGTCTGTACAACGATAAAGTCATTGCGGGCTTTGCAGGGGGAACGGCAGACGCATTCACGCTGTTCGAACTGTTTGAGCGTAAACTGGAAATGCATCAGGGCCACCTGGTCAAAGCCGCCGTTGAACTGGCGAAAGACTGGCGTACCGACCGTATGCTACGCAAGCTCGAAGCGCTGCTGGCCGTCGCAGATGAAACCGCTTCACTGATCATCACGGGTAATGGCGATGTCATACAGCCGGAAAATGATCTGATTGCTATCGGCTCCGGTGGTCCCTACGCCCAGGCTGCGGCACGCGCACTGTTAGAAAATACCGAACTGGGCGCCCGCGAAATTGCTGAAAAGGCGTTGGATATTGCAGGCGATATCTGCATTTACACCAACCACTTCCACACCATTGAAGAATTACCGTCTAAAGCGTAAGGATCTCCCATGTCTGAAATGACCCCACGCGAAATCGTCAGCGAACTGAACAAGCACATCATTGGCCAGGACAACGCCAAGCGTTCCGTGGCGATTGCACTGCGTAACCGCTGGCGCCGCATGCAGCTCAACGAAGAGCTGCGCCATGAAGTGACGCCAAAAAATATTCTGATGATCGGCCCGACCGGCGTAGGTAAAACCGAAATCGCGCGTCGCCTGGCAAAACTGGCCAACGCGCCGTTCATCAAAGTTGAAGCGACAAAATTCACCGAAGTCGGTTATGTGGGTAAAGAAGTGGATTCCATTATCCGCGACCTGACCGACTCCGCGATCAAAATGGTGCGCGTTCAGTCTATTGAGAAAAACCGCTACCGCGCAGAAGAAATGGCGGAAGAGCGTATTCTCGACGCGCTGATCCCTCCGGCGAAAAATAACTGGGGTCAGGCTGAGCAACAGCAAGAGCCGTCCGCCGCGCGCCAGGCATTCCGCAAAAAACTGCGTGAAGGCCAGCTCGACGATAAAGAAATTGAGATCAATCTCGCAGCCGCACCGATGGGCGTTGAAATTATGGCGCCTCCGGGAATGGAAGAGATGACCAGCCAGTTGCAGTCCATGTTCCAGAACCTGGGCGGCCAGAAACAAAAACCGCGTAAGCTGAAAATCAAAGACGCGATGAAGCTGCTGATTGAAGAAGAAGCGGCCAAACTGGTAAACCCGGAAGAGCTGAAACAGGAAGCTATCGACGCCGTTGAACAGCACGGAATCGTGTTTATCGACGAAATCGACAAAATCTGTAAACGCGGCGAATCCTCTGGCCCGGACGTTTCCCGCGAAGGCGTACAGCGCGACCTGCTGCCGCTGGTAGAAGGCTGCACCGTCTCTACCAAGCACGGTATGGTGAAAACCGACCACATCCTGTTTATCGCCTCCGGCGCGTTCCAGGTGGCGAAACCGTCTGATCTGATCCCCGAGTTGCAGGGGCGTCTGCCGATTCGCGTTGAGCTGAAAGCGCTGACGACGGAAGATTTCGAACGCATTCTCACCGAGCCGAACGCGTCCGTTACCGTTCAGTACAAAGCGCTGATGGCGACTGAAGGCGTGGACATCGAGTTTACCGAATCCGGCATCAAACGCATTGCCGAAGCGGCATGGCAGGTAAACGAAACCACCGAAAACATCGGTGCGCGTCGTCTGCATACCGTTCTGGAACGTCTGATGGAAGATATCTCCTATGACGCCAGCGATCTGAATGGTCAGAGCATAACAATTGATGCGGAATATGTGAGCAAACATCTGGATGCGCTGGTCGCAGATGAAGATCTGAGTCGTTTTATCCTATAATCGCGTTCAATGCATTTTCATCACTGTTGATGGGGCTGAAAAGCCCCATTTTTATTGGCGCTAAATATGACTGAACAACAACAAATTAGCCGCTCCCAGGCCTGGCTGGAAAGTTTACGACCGAAAACGCTGCCGCTCGCGTTTGCGGCAATCATCGTCGGTACAGCGCTGGCATGGTGGCAAGGGTACTTCGATCCCCTGGTTGCGCTGCTGGCGTTAATCACCGCTGGGCTGCTGCAAATCTTATCGAACCTTGCCAACGATTATGGCGACGCCGTCAAAGGCAGTGATAAGCCTGACCGCATCGGGCCGCTGCGCGGGATGCAAAAAGGGGTGATCACCCGGCAGGAGATGAAGCGGGCGCTGATCATTACCGTGGCGCTGATTTGCCTCTCCGGTCTGGCGCTGGTGGCTGTCGCATGTCATACGCTGGCGGATTTTGTCGGATTCCTGGTGCTGGGCGGCCTGTCGATTATCGCCGCGATTACCTACACCGTCGGGAACCGTCCTTACGGCTATATTGGTCTGGGCGACATTTCCGTGCTGGTGTTCTTTGGCTGGCTCAGCGTAATGGGCAGCTGGTATCTACAGGCGCATACGCTCATTCCTGCGCTTATCTTACCTGCTACCGCCTGCGGACTGCTGGCGACCGCCGTGCTCAACATCAACAATCTGCGCGATATCAACAGCGATAAAGAAAACGGTAAAAACACGCTGGTGGTACGTTTAGGCGCGGTTAACGCACGTCGTTATCACGCCTGCCTGTTGATGGGTTCACTGGTCTGCCTGGCGCTGTTTAACCTGATTTCACTGCAAAGCCTGTGGGGATGGCTGTTCATCCTGGCCGCACCGTTACTGATTAAACAGGCGCGTTATGTGATGCGCGAAATGGAACCCGCTGCGATGCGTCCGATGCTGGAACGTACCGTTAAAGCCGCGCTGTTGACTAACCTGCTGTTTGTCGTCGGGATTTTCTTAAGCCAGTGGGCGGTTTAACTGACAAATATCAATGAACAATTGATGATTTTGCAAACAGTACGCATAGCGCGATATACTAAAAATTCTCGCAGCAACTGAACGTTAAGCCTATGAAATACGATACTTCCGAGCTTTGTGACATCTACCAGGAAGATGTCAACGTCGTGGAACCACTGTTCTCTAACTTTGGAGGGCGGTCGTCGTTTGGCGGACAAATCATCACGGTAAAATGTTTCGAGGACAACGGGTTGCTCTACGATCTGCTCGAACAGAATGGCCGTGGTCGCATTCTGCTGGTCGATGGCGGTGGTTCTGTCCGTCGCGCGCTGGTCGACGCCGAACTGGCGCGTCTGGCTACGCAAAATGAATGGGAAGGGCTGGTCATCTACGGCGCGGTGCGTCAGGTAGACGACCTGGAAGAGCTGGATATCGGCATCCAGGCGCTTGCCGCGATTCCGGTAGGTGCCGCAGGTGAAGGAATCGGGGAAAGCGACGTCCGCGTCAATTTTGGCGGCGTGACCTTCTTCTCCGGCGATCATCTCTACGCCGACAATACCGGGATAATCCTCTCCGAAGACCCGCTTGATATCGAGTGATCAAAAAAGGCACCGTAAGGTGCCTTTTTTATTGCGTTGCCGCTCATAAACGATGCCGACTGTAGGCCTGATAAGCGTAGCGCCATCAGGCGATATTGCAGTGCCGGATGGCGGCTTACGCCTTATCCGGCCTACAACGCTGAGCACAGCCAACACCGCTACGGCTCAGACTTCTTCCATACGACCCAGCAGCGCCTGCAAACGATCCTGCCACCCGCTCTGCTGTTCTTTCAGATGGTTGTTCTCACGCTCCAGCTCTTCACGCTGATGCTGAGCAGACTGTACATCCTGCGCCAGGCTGTTGTTTTTTTCTTTCAGCTCTTCGATTTCCATCTGCAAAAGCGTAATGGTATCAATCGCCTGCTGTACTTTTGCTTCCAGTTTCTCAAACACTTCTAATGACATGGCCATACCTCTCCTGAATTGCAAGGCGACGCTTCACGTAAACGCGCACAATATATAGTGCCGATTGTATGAAGCCGCGCCATCCCTGTCCAGCGACATACCGCGTAGATTGCGGTTTGCAACACTTTTCATCCTTGTCCTGGTGACATAACTCACATAACTCTAAAGTGTTAACATATTGGTTAATGAAATAATTCAGCTCACACTCCTGGTTTGTCGTAAAACGCGCTTCATGGCGCGATAACGCTCATTTTATTGACGCAGTACACACATTTTGATTTCGATATTTCTCGTTTTTGCTCGTTAACGATAAATTAACAGTATGCCTACAGGCATCGAAGGCGTCAGTGACCTCTTCGCAAACAATAAACATTAAACTCTCTTCAGGATCCGATTATGAGTCAAACATCAACCTTAAAAGGCCAGTGCATTGCTGAATTTCTCGGTACTGGGTTGTTGATTTTCTTCGGTGTGGGTTGTGTCGCTGCTCTTAAAGTAGCAGGTGCTACTTTCGGTCAGTGGGAAATCAGTATCATCTGGGGTCTGGGGGTGGCGATGGCTATCTACCTGACAGCAGGTGTCTCCGGCGCACATTTAAATCCAGCCGTAACAATCGCACTGTGGCTGTTTGCCTGTTTCGACAAACGCAAAGTTGTTCCTTTTATCATTTCTCAAGTTGCCGGCGCGTTTTGCGCAGCGGCATTAGTTTACGGGCTTTACTACAATCTTTTCGCTGATTTTGAACAAACGCACCACATCGTCCGTGGCAGTATCGAAAGTGTTGATCTGGCTGGCACTTTCTCAACATATCCAAATCCACATATCAATTTTGTGCAAGCCTTCGCGGTTGAGATGGTAATTACCGCTATTCTGATGGGGCTTATTCTGGCGCTGACCGATGATGGTAACGGCGTGCCGCGCGGCCCACTGGCTCCTCTGCTCATTGGTTTACTGATCGCAGTAATTGGCGCCTCTATGGGGCCGCTGACCGGGTTTGCGATGAACCCGGCGCGTGACTTCGGCCCGAAACTGTTCGCCTGGCTCGCTGGCTGGGGGAACGTTGCCTTGACTGGCGGTAAGGATATTCCTTACTTCCTGGTGCCGATGTTCGGCCCGATTGCGGGCGCCATTCTGGGCGCATTCGCCTATCGTAAACTGATTGGCCGCCATTTGCCGTGTGATACTTGCGTGGTTGAAGAGAAGGACACCACCACTACCGCACAACAAAAAGCTTCGCTGTAATGTGACTACGGGACAAAAAAATTATGACTGAGAAAAAATATATCGTTGCGCTCGACCAGGGCACCACCAGCTCCCGCGCCGTCGTGATGGATCACGATGCGAATATCGTTAGCGTGTCGCAACGTGAATTTGAGCAAATCTACCCGAAAGCAGGCTGGGTAGAACACGACCCAATGGAAATCTGGGCCACCCAAAGCTCAACGCTGGTTGAAGTGCTGGCGAAAGCAGACATCAGTTCCGATCAGATCGCAGCAATCGGTATTACTAACCAGCGTGAAACCACCATCGTCTGGGAACGTGAAACCGGCAAACCGATTTATAACGCAATTGTCTGGCAGTGCCGCCGTACCGCCGAAATCTGCGAACGCCTGAAGCGTGACGGCATGGAAGATTACATCCGCAACAACACCGGTCTGGTGATTGACCCGTACTTCTCCGGCACCAAAGTGAAGTGGATTCTCGATCACGTAGAAGGCTCCCGTGAGCGCGCACGTCGCGGTGAACTGCTGTTCGGTACGGTGGATACCTGGCTTATCTGGAAAATGACGCAGGGACGCGTACACGTCACGGATTACACCAACGCTTCACGTACCATGCTGTTCAACATCCATACCCTGGACTGGGATGACAAAATGCTGGATGCGCTGGATATCCCGCGCGCCATGCTGCCGGAAGTGCGTCGTTCTTCAGAAGTGTACGGCCAGACGAACATCGGGGGTAAAGGCGGCACGCGTATTCCAATCGCCGGGATCGCCGGTGACCAGCAGGCGGCGCTGTTCGGCCAGCTGTGCGTCAAAGAGGGGATGGCGAAAAACACTTACGGCACCGGCTGCTTTATGCTGATGAACACCGGCGAGAAAGCGGTTAAGTCCGAAAACGGACTTTTGACCACCATCGCCTGTGGCCCGACCGGCGAAGTGAACTACGCGCTGGAAGGGGCGGTGTTTATGGCTGGCGCATCCATTCAGTGGCTGCGTGATGAGATGAAACTCATCAGCGACGCATTCGACTCTGAATATTTCGCCACCAAAGTGAAAGACACCAACGGCGTATACGTTGTACCGGCCTTTACCGGTCTGGGCGCGCCGTACTGGGACCCGTATGCGCGCGGCGCCATCTTCGGTCTGACCCGTGGCGTAAACTCCAACCACATCATCCGTGCAACGCTGGAATCGATCGCTTACCAGACGCGTGACGTGCTGGAAGCGATGCAGGCGGACTCCGGTATTCGCCTGCACGCCCTGCGCGTTGACGGCGGCGCGGTTGCCAACAACTTCCTGATGCAGTTCCAGTCAGACATTCTTGGTACGCGCGTTGAGCGCCCGGAAGTGCGCGAAGTGACGGCGCTGGGTGCGGCGTATCTGGCAGGTCTGGCGGTGGGTTACTGGCAGAACCTGGATGAGTTGCAGGAAAAAGCGGTCATCGAGCGTGAATTCCGTCCTGGCATCGAAACCACCGAGCGTAACTTCCGTTACAGCGGCTGGAAAAAAGCGGTCAAACGCGCCCTGGCGTGGGAAGATCACGAAGAGTAATACTGACCTGCCGGATGGCGGCTTCGCTTATCCGGCCTACAGGCTACATGCTTGTGTAGGCCGGGTAAGGCAACGCCGCCACCCGGCAAGTTATCTGTGCGGAAGTAACCCCCGAGCATATCAATTATTCCCACCCTCCCCTGTGCTACACTTCGCGCCATTCCTTTCTGCTACGAGTTTGCTATGAGACGAGAACTTGCCATCGAATTTTCCCGCGTAACGGAAGCGGCGGCGCTGGCTGGCTATAAATGGCTGGGACGCGGCGACAAAAATACCGCTGACGGCGCGGCGGTAAACGCCATGCGTATTATGCTCAACCAGGTCAATATTGACGGCACCATTGTCATCGGCGAAGGCGAGATTGATGAAGCGCCCATGCTGTTTATCGGTGAGAAAGTCGGCACCGGCCGTGGCGATGCGGTAGATATCGCCGTCGACCCTATCGAAGGCACCCGTATGACGGCGATGGGCCAGGCGAACGCGCTGGCGGTTCTGGCAGTCGGCGACAAAGGCTGTTTCCTCAACGCGCCGGATATGTACATGGAAAAACTGATCGTCGGGCCGGGCGCTAAAGGATCTATCGACCTGAATCTGCCGCTGGCGGACAACCTGCGTAACATCGCAGCCGCCCTCAGCAAACCGCTCAGCGAACTGACGGTTACGATTCTGGCCAAACCGCGTCATGACGCGGTGATTGCAGAGATGCAGCAGCTTGGCGTGCGCGTATTCGCTATTCCTGATGGCGACGTGGCGGCCTCTATTCTGACCTGTATGCCAGACAGTGAAGTGGATGTGCTGTACGGCATTGGCGGCGCGCCGGAAGGCGTTGTCTCCGCAGCGGTAATCCGTGCGCTGGATGGCGACATGCAGGGCCGTCTGCTGGCGCGTCACGACGTCAAAGGCGACAGCGAAGAGAACCGCCGCATTGGCGAGCAGGAGCTGGCACGCTGTAAAGCTATGGGCATTGACGCCGGTAAAGCGCTGCGTCTGGACGAAATGGCGCGCAGCGATAACGTCATCTTCTCCGCCACCGGGATCACCAAAGGCGATCTGCTGGAGGGGATTAGCCGCAAAGGCAATATCGCTACCACCGAAACGCTGCTGATTCGCGGCAAATCGCGCACTATCCGCCGTATTCAGTCCATCCACTATCTGGATCGCAAAGACCCGGATGTGCAGGCGCATATCCTGTAACTGATTTGTTCGATTGAGCCTTCCGGCCCTTCGGGGCTGGAAATCTTTCGTTCAACGAACGAAGATAAGGGTATTGCAGCAGACAGGAGAAGATCATGGCAGATTGGGTAACAGGAAAAGTCACGAAGGTACAGTACTGGACCGACGCCCTGTTTAGTCTGACCGTTCACGCCCCCGTTCATCCCTTCACCGCAGGCCAGTTTACCAAGCTCGGACTGGAGATCGATGGCGAACGCGTACAACGCGCCTATTCCTATGTGAATGCGCCCGATAATCCCGATTTAGAGTTTTACCTGGTGACGGTTCCCGAAGGCAAACTCAGCCCACGTCTGGCGGCGCTTAAACCTGGCGATGAAGTACAGGTGGTGAGTGAAGCGGCGGGGTTCTTTGTTCTGGATGAAGTGCCTGACTGCGACACCCTGTGGATGCTGGCGACCGGAACGGCCATTGGCCCTTATTTGTCGATTCTGCAACTCGGTAAAGACCTGGAGCGCTTTAACAACCTGGTACTGGTGCATGCCGCGCGTTACGCCGCTGATTTAAGTTACCTGCCGTTAATGCTGGAATTGCAAAAGCGCTACGAAGGCAAGCTGCGCATTCAAACTGTCGTCAGTCGGGAAACCATCGCAGGCTCGCTTACCGGGCGCGTCCCCGCGCTGATTGAAAGCGGCGCGCTGGAAGCGGCGGTCGGTTTACCGATGGACACCGAGACCAGCCATGTGATGCTGTGTGGAAATCCACAGATGGTGCGCGATACGCAACAGCTGCTGAAGGAGACCCGGCACATGACCAAACACCTGCGTCGTCGTCCTGGGCACATGACCGCTGAGCACTACTGGTAAGCACGGTCGCAGGCCCGGTAAGCGCCAGCGCCACCGGGCGCTCTGCCGGATAGCGGCATAAATGCCTTATCCGGCCTACGGTTTATCGCCTGCCTGAGGCTCTGCTTTAAACTTCACATCCTGCGTTTCTTTGCCGAACTTATTCTCGCCCTGAGTGCCGACAAACGCCCCCAGATCGATAAACATCATGACCAGAATGAGCGTCGGGACAAAGCGCCCCACGACCCACTGCCACATTCCCGGCAACATCATCCAATTTCCGGCCAGCAGCATCCACGCCAGAATCATCAATAACGCCCACAGACCGGAGCGCCCCCGGTCATGCAGACGCTTAACCGTGACCGCCGCCGTGGGCCAGAGCAGACACACCAGACAAAATGCCGCCGTCTGGATATCGAGTAAATTCTTGCTCGCCAGCGAAAACAGCACCAGCATGCCGACAAACCAGAGACCGAGCCAGATCCAGAAATCACGGCGTCCAATACGCCCTTTAAATGAGAATAACCACTGCTGTATGGTCATGTAAGTTCCTTTATTATTGCCTTCGCTGTCAGTTTACCCTTTTGACAAGCCCGACAGTTATCGTTTTAATCGTGAGCAGTCCTAACGAAAGGTAAGATTGATGAAGCCAGGGTGTACACTGTTTTTATTATTGTTTTCCGCCATAACTGCGAGCACAACGGTGCTGGCGGAGGCATCGCCGTCTGCGACGACCGCGCCCTACCTGCTGGCTGGCGCGCCGACGTTTGATCTCTCCATCAGCCAGTTTCGCGAAAACTTTAATCAGCAAAATCCCCGGCTTCCACTGAACGAATTTCGTGCTATCGACAGCAGCCGCGACAGGGCGAACCTGACCCGCGCCGCCAGCAAGATCAATGAAAATCTGTACGCCTCAACGGCGCTGGAGCGCGGTACGTTAAAAATCAAAAGTATGCAGATTACCTGGCTTCCCATTCAGGGGCCCGAGCAAAAAACCGCCAAAGCCAAAGCGCAGGAATACATGGCGGCGGTGATCCGCACCGTCGCCCCGCTTCTGACAAAAGAGCAAAGCCAGCAAAAACTGCAAAAATTACTCACAGCGGGCAAGAATAAGCACTACTACGCCGAAACGGAAGGCGCGATTCGCTATGTTGTCGCAGACAACGGGGAAAAAGGGCTGACCTTCGCTGTTGAACCGATTAAGCTAGCGCTATCGGAGAATCTGGAAGGGCTGAATTAAGTGACAAAAAGCAAAGCCTTTCGAGGGAGGGATCTCTATACTGTTTCACAGACCATGCCGTCCCTGAAGGGCGGCCATCTTCCTTAATTCGCTGACAAAGCGTGGAGAAATGAAATGCGACATCCTTTAGTGATGGGTAACTGGAAACTGAACGGCAGCCGCCACATGGTAAACGAGCTGGTGGCTAACCTGCGTAAAGAACTGGCTGGCGTTGCTGGCTGTGCAGTTGCGATTGCACCGCCGGAAATGTATATCGACATGGCGAAACACGCCGCTGCCGGTAGCCACATCATTCTGGGCGCGCAGAACGTTGACCTGAACCTGTCTGGCGCATTCACCGGTGAAACTTCTGCTGAAATGCTGAAGGATATCGGCGCGCAGTACATCATCATCGGCCACTCTGAGCGTCGTACTTACCACAAAGAGTCTGACGAGCTGATCGCAAAGAAATTCGCTGTGCTGAAAGAGCAGGGTCTGACTCCGGTTCTGTGCATCGGTGAAACCGAAGCAGAAAACGAAGCCGGCAAAACTGAAGAAGTCTGTGCTCGTCAGATCGACGCGGTACTGAAAACTCAGGGCGCTGCGGCATTTGAAGGCGTGGTTATCGCTTACGAACCTGTATGGGCGATCGGTACTGGCAAATCCGCCACTCCGGCGCAGGCGCAGGCTGTTCACAAATTCATCCGTGACCACATCGCCAAAGCTGACGCGAAAATCGCTGAGCAAGTGATCATCCAGTACGGCGGTTCCGTAAACGCAGCTAACGCGGCAGAACTGTTCGCTCAGCCGGACATCGACGGCGCGCTGGTTGGCGGTGCTTCCCTGAAAGCTGACGCGTTCGCGGTGATCGTTAAAGCAGCGGAAGCGGCTAAACAAGCTTAATGCTGTTGTGGCGGGTGGCGCGTGCGCTTACCCGCCCTACAAAATCACAGGCCCGGTAAGCGTTAACGCCACCGGGCTTTTTTTTACAAACGCC
This sequence comes from Citrobacter sp. CK194, assembly GCF_030333395.1. Classification (NCBI taxonomy): domain Bacteria; kingdom Pseudomonadati; phylum Pseudomonadota; class Gammaproteobacteria; order Enterobacterales; family Enterobacteriaceae; genus Citrobacter; species Citrobacter sp. CK194. The sequence continues at coordinate 71,494 of NZ_JAOWGA010000003.1, read as the reverse complement.
CCAGTAAACTAAACCACACGTAATCCAGCGGCAACAGCACCAGATACGTTGCCAGCGCCAGTGCCAGACACAGCGTCATGCCTGGTTTTGCCGGGACTTTCCCTAATGCCATCGCCACCACAATCGGCGATGCCTGATACGGCAGCAGCGGCGTGGAGTATCCCAATACCTGAATCATGATCACCGACAGCAGTGGAAAACCGGTTGCGTCGGAAAAACTCTGCGCCAGCGTGGTATACAGCGCCGGAACGCCGTTCGCCGTCATAATAAAATTCAGCGCGGTGGTAATGCCGGTCAGCGCCAGGAAACTGGTGAAGGGCTTTTCCGGGTCCAGCGGCATGACATGCAGCAGCGCCTCGCCCACCGCATTGCCAATGCCGGTTTGCGTCACGGTGATCGCCAGCCCCAGAATGCCTGCCACATAAATACAGGTGCGGATATTCACGCCGCTGGAAAACTCTTCCCCGTTGATAAACCCCACGCGCGGCAACAGCGTGATCACCGCCGCCGCCAGCCCGGTCCACGCCGGGCCAATACCATGCCAGCTTTCGCTGACCCACATCGCCAGCACCACCGCCAGCATCCACGCCAGCCGTTTCTCCGCACGGCTCATCGGCGCAGGCGGCGTCAGGTCGCGAGGCGCATGCGGTTTACCGGGAAACAGCCAACAAATCAGGACGATTAACAGCGCGCCTTTCAACCAGCCCAGAACAGGCGTATGCAGCAGAAGATACGGCAGATAGTTCAGGTGGATGCCATACGAGCCTTCCGCCGCCCCGCTCATCACCAGGTTAGGTACGTTAGCAGGCAGGATGGTCGCGGAGAGCTGGAAGGTTCCAAAGCCCACCGCAAGCGCCAGTCCGTACCAGGCGCGCGTGCCATCGGCAATCCCGGCACGTTTCGCCATCGCCGCGACAATGGGCATCAGCAGCGCGATACGCCCCATATTGGACGGCATCACAAACGCCAGCGCATAGCTGAGCAGCACCACGCTCGCCACCATCAGCGGCCATGAGTCGGTCAGTCTGGCGGATAAGGCGCGCGCCGCCCTGTCTGCCAGCCCTGTTTTGCGAATCGCCACCCCCAGCACAAAACCGCTAAAGACCAGCCAGAAAGCCGACGAGGCAAAACCGCCAAAAATGACGTCCGGTGGCGCGATCTTCGCCACCATCGCCACGGTAAAGAACAGCAGCGCGGTAATAAACTCCGGCAACAGCGAGGTTGCCCAGAGCAGAATGGTCACGCCGACCACCAGCGAAGGAATGAACAGAGGGTGTGTAAGCCAGAGCGACATGCCTGTCTCCTGTTGTTTTTTTCAACAAGAATACGGAGACAGGCAGGTGGAGTAAACGCCAGATTAGGTGGGGTTACTGCAAAATCTCACATTGATGATCCTGAATTTCCTCAGCGGAAGCGAGGTTAAACGCCAGCAGGTTGCGCTGCGTCGCCAGCAAAACAAAAGAGTCGTCGCTCTGGCGCACCACCGCCAGCGCATAGCTGCCCATGTGCTCACGCGCATCCGGCACCTCTTCCGCCAGCATCATGAACGGGCTGCGTTGCGCCAGCTCGCTTTCCGTCACCCGACGCGCCAGATATTCATTCCCACGCAATCCGCCCGGCAGCGGCAGCCAGCGGGTACTCACTTTCGCCAGATTATCATCCAGTTGCGCTCGCACATCAGGGCGCAGGCAGGAGATGTGGATATGAAAGTGGTTTTGCGTCCGCCCGGAGCGTGAGTTAATCGCCAGCGAAATGGCGCTGTCTGGAATATCTTTGCCGTACTTTTGGCTCATAAAGCTGCGCGCCTGCCAGGCTAGCCAGAAGAAGTTCGGCGTGTAGGACTCCACCAGCAGCGGGCTTTCCGTACCGTTGATGCGGTACGTCGGCATCAACAGATACTGCAACGGGCCATTACGATCTTTAAACACGACATACCCGGCATCCGGTTTCACTTCAGCGCATGGCGCAGGATTTTGCTGTTGCAATTGGTTCGGTACGCATTGTTGCAGAACAATATCCCGCAATGCGTTCGGATTAGCGGCCAGCTTCCAGTAGCCAATGCCCGCGACGGCGGCAACAATCACAACCGCCAGCAAAAAATAACCTGTTTTTTTCATTACTCATTCCCTGTCTCTTATTGACGTGCAAGAGTAACGCAAAATGATGACAAATAAAAAAGCCCGGTCGCACGATGCCACCGGGCAGGAAAAGCAATTTACATTAGCGTTTGCTGATTTGGTCGAACGTACCGCCATTAGAGAAATGCTCTTTCTGCGCTTTCGTCCACCCGCCAAACTCCTCGTCAATGGTGAAGAGTTTCAGCTTCGGAAATGCATTTTCATATTTCTTCGCCACTTCAGGGTCGCGTGGGCGATAGAAGTTTTTCGCCGCAATTTCCTGCCCTTCCGGCGAGTAGAGATACTTCAGATAGGCTTCCGCCACGGCTTGCGTCCCTTTTTTCTCCACGACTTTATCCACCACGGAGACGGTCGGTTCTGCGAGAATTGATTCGCTCGGCGTCACGATTTCGAATTTATCTTTGCCCAGTTCGTTCGTCGCCAACAGCGCTTCGTTCTCCCAGGCGATCAGCACGTCGCCAATCCCACGCTCAACAAAAGTGTTGGTTGAACCGCGCGCGCCAGAGTCCAGCACTTCCACGTTCTTAAATAACGCTTTTACGAAGTCCTGCGCTTTGGCCTGATCGTTGTTGTTGTGGTGCAGGGCGTATCCCCACGCAGCCAGATAGTTCCAGCGTGCGCCGCCAGAGCTTTTCGGGTTCGGCGTAATCACCGACACGCCCGGTTTTACCAGGTCGTTCCAGTCATGGATTTGCTTCGGATTGCCTTTACGCACCAGGAAAACGATGGTGGACGTGTACGGCGCGGAGTTGTCCGGCAGACGTTTGATCCAGTTTTTGTCGATACGGCCGCGCTCTGCAATGGCATCAACGTCATAAGCCAGCGCCAGCGTCACCACATCGGCCTCAATACCGTTAATGACTGACGTCGCCTGCTTACCGGAACCGCCATGTGACTGACGGATCACCACGTTGTCGCCCGTTTCTTGTTTCCAGTGCGCGCTAAACGCTTTGTTGTACTGATCGTACAGCTCGCGCGTTGGATCGTAAGACACGTTAAGTAACTGAATATCCTTCGCCAGAACGCTGGTCGATGCCAGCAATAATGTTAACCCCACGCCCCATTTATTCATCGCCCAGCTCTCTTATGTAGTGTTGTGATGAGTAAAGCGTGCCAGAAAGGAATCCAAACATTAAAGAATAAAAAAAGATTGGCTATAACTTGAGGGAATAAATGAAGGATATTGCCGGATGCTGGCTAGCGCCTTATCCGGCCTACAGGCCGTACTGTTGTAGGCCGGGTAAGGCGAAGTCGCCACCCGGCACAATACACACAACGATCAGTACAGCTTTTTAGCGCAATCCAGCCAGTCACCTTTGAACGGACGCTTCATGTTTTCGATAGCGTCGATGATGTCATGGTGAACCAGTTGTTCGTTCTGGATGCCCACACAACGTCCGCCAAAACCTTCCAGCAGCAGTTCAATGGCATATGAGCCCATACGGGAAGCCAGAATACGGTCGTAAGGCACCGGAGAGCCGCCACGCTGGATGTGACCCAGTACGGTCGCACGCGTTTCACGGCCAGTCTCTTTCTCGATGTAGTGCGCCAGTTCATCAACGTCACACATATGTTCGGTGATCGCGACAATCGCGTGTTTTTTACCTTTCGCGATGCCCGCTTTGATTTCCGCAACCAGATCGTCACGGCTGAATTCCACTTCCGGCACCACAACAAACTCACAGCCCCCAGCGATAGCCGCCGCCAGGGTCAGGTCGCCGCAGTAACGCCCCATCACTTCAACGATGGAAATACGCTGGTGAGAGGAAGAGGTGTCACGCAGACGGTCAATCGCTTCCACTACCGTACCCAGCGCGGTGAAATAACCGATGGTGTAGTCAGTGCCTTTGATGTCGTTGTCGATCGTGCCCGGCAGACCGATGCACGGGAAGCCCATTTCAGTCAGACGTTTTGCACCCATATAGGAACCGTCACCGCCGATAACAACCAGCGCGTCGATGCCACGTTTTTTCAGGTTTTCGATAGCCACTGCGCGAACATTTTCATCGCGAAATTCCGGGAAGCGCGCGGAACCGAGGAAAGTACCGCCACGGTTGATCATGTCGGACACGCTGTAACGGTCGAGCTGAACCATACGGTCTTCATACAGACCCAGGTAGCCATCATAAATACCCATTACTTCCAGTCCTTCCGTCAACGCTGCGCGTACAACACCACGGATTGCTGCGTTCATGCCAGGCGCATCACCGCCGCTTGTCAACACACCGATTTTCTTAATCATGACTACCTCTGAACTTTGGAATGCAAAATGAAATCTGTTGCCGGAAGCCGATACTGTTACTGCACATCGGGACGATCCAACGAATATGCAGATAGTATAACAACCGCTTCCTGCTGAATTGATTCAGGTCAGGCCAAACGGCGGTAATTTATACACAAAATGCTGGCCTTGCTCACTTTTTTACAACGAATTACGAAAGCTCAAACCTCTTGCCTTCCCTGGGTACGACTGAACAGGGGTCCTGGTGGATAATGACATCCGAACCCGGAAAACGCCGCAAAATCGCCTGCTCTACCTGTTCAGCCACCAGATGCGCCTGAACGAGCGGCAGATTATCTTCCATTTCCAAATGAATCTGAATAAAGCGGGTCGGCCCTGACTGCCGCGTGCGAAGATCGTGAGCACCGTTGACGCCAGGCCACGATGTCACGATATCAATAATTTCCTGACGTTCCTCATCGGGCAGCGCGCGATCCAGTAACGACTGCACTGCCTCATACCCCATACGTAGTGCGCTGTATAGAATATAGATGCCGATTCCCAACGCAAACAAGGCGTCCGCGCGATGCCAGCCATACCAGGCCAGCCCAAGCGCAACGAGAATCGCTCCGTTCATCATAACATCAGACTGATAATGAAGCATATCTGCCCGTACTGCCTGACTTTGCGTCTTGCGCACAACCCAACGCTGAAACGTGACCAGAATGATCGTACAAACCAGGGCGATAAGCGTCACCACGACCCCGACGCCCGGTTCGTTCATTGGCGTAGGGGTAATCAGATGCTGAATACCGGTCAAAAACAGAAACAGCGCCGAGCCGGAAATAAACATGCTCTGCGCCAGCGCCGCCAGCGACTCTGCTTTGCCGTGTCCAAAGGTGTGTTCATCATCCGCCGGTTGCAGCGAATAGCGCACCACTAACAGGTTAGTCAGCGACGCGGCAATATCCACCAGCGAGTCAACCAACGCAGCCAGAATACTCACCGACCCGGTGTACCACCACGCAAAAATTTTGATCAAAAGTAACAGTGACGCCATCACTGTCGCGGCAATTGCCGCCCGGCTGACCAGTCGCCCATAGGTTTGATTCATAAACACTCCTGCCTTTCCATGCCGGTAGTATAACGGATGGAGTAAAACAGTAAGGCAATAACCGGATGACAAATTTTGGACAAAAAAAACCCCTCCATCATGGAGGGGAAGACAGGGATGGTGTCTATGGCAAGGAAAACAGGGTTTGTTACTGGGAACGTGAGTTGCTACTACTCAATAACTTCAACGAGGAGCCGTTTTGCCATTGCGCCACATCGCGCAGTTGCTCCATTCGTTGTTGATGCTTCTCATTTAAAACCGCTTGCTGCTCCGGCGTTAACAGGCGATACATCTGGTTGCGAACCCTGGCCATTTCGACCTGGCGGGCAACCTGTTCTTGCGCCATTTTTTCTGCCTGAGCACGCACAGCGTTTTCATCAAATTTTTCTGCGATGACAAGGCGATGCATTGTCTCCATTTCGCTAACATTAACAGGAGGCTGTTCGTGTCTTGCCTGCTGCATCAGATCTCGCATCTGTTGACGCTGATGTTCGGTTAAACTTATGCCGTCGAACATATGGCTCTGCGTACTGCGCTGCGTAAGTCCTTCACCTTGATGCCAGTTATCGCCTGTAACGACTTCAGCAGCGTGGCTTAAAGGACTGAGTGCCAGCGTTGAGGCCATGACGGCAGCGGTAACTTTGCGCATCACTTGCTCCCAAAATCTTTTCTGTCGCGATTCAACGAGAGACAGTTTACGATTCGGGCTGCAAACATGCGTCAGGGGGTGTAAAACAACGTAAAGTCATGGATTAGCGACGCCTGATGACGTAATTTCTGCCTCGGAGGTACTTAAACAATGAATAAAATCCTGTTAGTTGATGATGACCGAGAGCTAACTTCCCTGTTAAAGGAGCTGCTCGAAATGGAAGGCTTCAATGTGCTGGTTGCCCATGACGGGGAGCAGGCGCTTGAGCTTCTGGACGACAGCATTGATTTACTTTTGCTCGATGTCATGATGCCGAAGAAAAACGGTATTGATACGTTGAAAGCGCTTCGCCAGACACACCAGACCCCTGTCATTATGCTGACCGCGCGCGGCAGCGAACTGGATCGCGTACTCGGCCTTGAGCTGGGCGCGGATGATTATTTACCTAAACCGTTTAACGACCGCGAACTGGTCGCGCGTATCCGTGCGATTCTGCGCCGCTCGCACTGGAGCGAACAGCAGCAGAACAACGACAACGGCTCGCCGACGCTGGAAGTGGATGCGTTAAGCCTCAATCCGGGTCGCCAGGAGGCCAGCTTCGATGGTCAAACCCTGGAGTTAACCGGCACCGAATTTACCCTGCTCTATCTGCTGGCACAGCATCTCGGCCAGGTGGTTTCGCGTGAACATTTGAGCCAGGAAGTGCTGGGTAAACGCCTGACGCCGTTTGACCGCGCGATCGACATGCATATCTCCAACCTGCGTCGTAAGCTGCCGGAGCGTAAAGACGGGCACCCGTGGTTTAAAACCCTGCGTGGTCGCGGTTATTTGATGGTTTCCGCTTCATGATAGGCAGTTTAACCGCGCGCATCTTTGCCATCTTCTGGTTGACGCTGGCGCTGGTGCTGATGTTGGTATTGATGTTACCCAAGCTCGACTCACGCCAGATGACCGAGCTACTGGACAGCGAACAGCGCCAGGGGTTGATGATTGAGCAACATGTAGAAGCTGAACTCGCGAACGATCCACCCAACGATTTAATGTGGTGGCGTCGCCTGTTCCGTGCGATCGACAAGTGGGCGCCGCCAGGACAGCGGTTATTGCTTGTGACCACTGAAGGACGCGTGATCGGCGCAGAACGCAGCGAAATGCAGATCATTCGTAACTTTATTGGTCAGGCGGATAACGCCGATCATCCGCAGAAGAAGAAATATGGCCGCGTTGAGATGGTAGGCCCGTTCTCTGTCAGAGACGGGGAAGATAACTACCAGCTTTATCTGATTCGACCGGCCAGCAGTTCCCAATCCGATTTTATTAATCTGCTGTTTGACCGCCCGCTCTTGTTGCTGATCGTCACCATGCTGGTCAGTTCGCCTCTGTTGCTTTGGCTGGCCTGGAGCCTGGCGAAACCGGCGCGTAAGTTGAAAAACGCGGCGGACGAAGTGGCTCAGGGTAATCTGCGACAACATCCAGAACTGGAAGCAGGCCCGCAGGAATTTCTTGCGGCTGGCGCCAGCTTTAACCAGATGGTGACCGCGCTGGAACGTATGATGACCACGCAGCAGCGTCTGCTGTCGGATATCTCGCACGAGCTACGTACTCCGCTTACGCGTCTGCAACTGGGCACCGCGCTGCTGCGTCGCCGTAGCGGCGAGAGTAAAGAGCTGGAGCGCATCGAGACCGAAGCGCAGCGGCTGGACAGCATGATCAACGACCTGCTGGTGATGTCGCGTAATCAACAGAAAAACGCGCTGGTCAGCGAAACGATGAAAGCCAATCATCTGTGGGGAGACGTGCTGGATAACGCCGCCTTCGAAGCCGAGCAGATGGGCAAATCGTTAACGGTAAACTTCCCGCCGGGGCCGTGGCCGTTATACGGCAACCCTAGCACCCTGGAAAGCGCGCTGGAGAACATTGTCCGTAACGCCCTGCGCTATTCGCACACGAAGATTGAAGTCGGCTTCGCGGTGGATAAAGACGGCATTACGATAACGGTTGATGACGATGGCCCGGGCGTTAGCCCTGAAGACCGCGAACAGATCTTCCGCCCGTTTTATCGTACCGATGAAGCGCGCGATCGGGAGTCCGGCGGAACAGGGTTGGGGCTGGCCATCGTTGAGACCGCGATCCAGCAGCATCGCGGTTGGGTGAAAGCCGAAGACAGCCCGCTGGGCGGCTTACGGCTGGTGATCTGGCTGCCGTTGTATAAGCGTTCTTAAGTCTCGCTGTGGTGCCGGATGGCGGCGTAAACGCCTTATCCGGCCTACAGAAACCGCACGTTGTAGGCTCGATAAGCGTAGCGCCATCGGGCATTACGCCGGATGGCGGCGTAAACGCCTTATCCGGCCTACGGAAACCGCACGTTGTAGGCCCGATAAGCGCAGCACCATCGGGCATTACGCCGGATGGCGGCGTAAACGCCTTATCCGGCCTACGAAAACCGCACGTTGCAGGCCCGATAAGCGCAGCGTCATCGGGCATTACGCCGGATGGCGGCGTGAACGCCTTATCCGGCCTACAGGAAACCGCACGTTGTAGGCCCGATAAGCGCAGCGCCATCGGGCATTACATCATCCACGTAAACGTCGTGACTGATCTTCAATTTTGCCGCTCAAACGGCGCTTCTGCATCGTTCTGGTCCAGCTTTTCGATAACCCCGCTGCCGACAGCAACCGATGATACTGGTCGTCGTCGAACGGCATATGCCAGGCTATCGCAATCGCCTCCTGTACGCTCACATCGCTGACGCGCGACGCCAGAATTAACGGCGCATCCGCCGATACCTGCCCCGGCGCGATAACGCTGTACAGCCAGCCGGTTTTCCCGGCGTTCTGCATTTGCGTCGCCATATCGCTAATGCCGAAATGGAAGTTGAGCTTAAAGCACGGCGAACGTGGCTGAGTCACCTGAATCAGCGCCTCTCCCCACTGAAAAATATCGCCGATAAAAACATTTTGCTCAGTCAGACCGTCGGTCGAAAGGTTTTCGCCAAACGCGGGCGCGACAAACAGATCCGCCTGCGCCGGGAATTGACGCGCCCAGTGCAGATAGTGTTCACGGGGATAATGGCACAGCGCGCGATCGGGCCCGCCGTGAATTTTCGTCTCGGCCTGCTCATCACCGGCAAGGCCCAGATCGCTAAGCATCAGCTCGCCATCAACCTGGATTTTCGCAATGGCGCTGGGACGACTTCCCGCATAGTCCTGAATTTTGCCCGTAAACACCTCGACCGGATATCGCATCAGCTTCCCTCTCCCGACAAATAATCCTCATTAGAGCATATTTATTTTGTCTCAGCCGCTCAAAATGAGAGCCGGGTTCACATGATGCGCCAGCAGACGTGCTATCAATTAAAGTGATTTTGAAACGCCATTTCATAATAAGGAGTCAACAACGTGACAGTACAATCGCAGTTTGCTGGCGTCTGGTGTCCTTCCATTACGCCGATGGACAATGACGGAAAAGTCGATCTCAACGGCCTGAGCCAGCATCTCAAACGTCTTACCGAGGCCAACATCGATGTTATTTTGCTGATGGGCAGCATTGGCGAATTTGCGTCTTTCACGCTGGAAGAGCGGCTGATGCTGATCCGCGAGGCCCGCGCGATGAGTTCGCTGAAGATGGTTGCCAATGTCTCCTCCACCTGCACCGGCGACATCCTGCTTATGGCGCAGGAAGCGTACCGCGTCGGGTACGATGCGGTGATGATTCTGCCGCCGTATTACTACGGGCAGACGTCGAAGCAGCTTCTGAGCTACTTCCGCCAGCTTGGTAACGCCCTGAGCGGCAAATGGTTTGCCTACAATTTCCCGGCACGCACCGGCTGCGATTTAACGCCGGATCTGGTGGCGACCCTTGCCGCCGAATTCCCGAATTTTGCCGGGATTAAAGATACCGTCGACTGCCAGTCCCATACCCGCAGCATGATTCAGACCACCCGCGCGGTACGCGACGATTTTGCCGTGCTCTCCGGCTATGACGAGTATTACATCCCCAACCTGCTGGCGGGCGGCGCAGGCATTATTTCCGGCTTAAACAACGTGATGCCGGAGCTGTTTGTCAGCGCGCGGGAGGCGTTTAAGCAGGGTGATTTGCAAACGTTGCGCGATATCCAGGAGAAAATCGGCACGTTTATGTCCATTTACGCGATTGGCGAGGATTTTGTGACCACGATTAAAACCGTGGTATCGCGTAAGTTCGGCTATTGTACCGGCGTGTCGCGTAATGCGGGAGGAGAACTGAACGAGCACGAGCGTCGCACAATTGATGAGGTGTTTGGCCGTTAATTCTGACCGGAAGCGCCGGATGAGGCATAAGCCGTCATCCGGCAAAACGGGTTTATTTCACCGTACCGCGAATATCGATTTCCGCCGCTCTGGCCTTCACCTTCCGCGACCAGACTGAGGTAATGATCGGCACCAGAATCGAAGTCACGATAACCGATGTGGCAACCAGCGAGGTCGCGGCGGGCGCCATCGGTTTAAACGCCGGAACCATCTCTGCGATCAGCACGGGCGTGGCTACTGCGGCGCCAGCAGAACTTGAGGCGGCAATACCTGCCGTACCGTCACCGCCGCCGATAAACTTGTCAGCGATGATTAACGGGATGCCGGTGATAATAATGACCGCCACACCCAGTAGAATCCCCAGCACGCCCGTCTGTGCAATCACGCTCAAATCAATGGTGTTGCCCAGCGCGAAGGCGAAGAACGGGATCAGCGTCTGTACCGCTTTGCTGAAGAATTCCCGCAGTTCCGGGTCGAGATTCCCCAGCGCGAAACCAATCAGGAACGGCAATATCGCCCCCACAAATACATGCGGTTCAAACGAGGCAATCCCGGCGGTTCCCAGAATAACCATCGTCATCAGCGGCCCTGACTCCAGCGACATCAGGACAAATGCCCCAGCCTCTTCTTTGGTGCCGTACTGCTGCATGATGGAGGCGTACAGCCCGCCGTTGGTCATGTCCATAGAGGCCACCAGCGCCAGCGTCGACAGCCCGGCGAAGAAGCCCGCTTCCACCCCATGTTCCGGGATAACGCGTGACGCAATAGCGGCCACCACCCAGGCAACCGCAATTTTGGTCACCACCAGCGTCCCGGATTTACGCAGCACGGTGCCTGTGGCGCTCAGTTTGATCGACGCGCCCATACAAAAGAACCAGACCGCCAGAATCGGCACCGTACCGGTGATCATACCGTTTGTGAATGAGCCGAAGTATTTCCCTGCACCTGGCGCGAAGGTGTGGCATAGCGCGCCGAGGAACAACGGAACGAGCATCATGCCACCCGGGACTTTTTCTATCGTGCGTTTAATCTGCATTTCCTTCACCTGTAGACATAAAAACGGGCAATTTTTATGGGCGAATGCGCCTTACTTTGAGGCACACCCGCGTTGATGAAGAAACGATAGACATTCATTCGAACAATAAAAGTGATCCCAACCACATAACAAAACTATGTTTCATTTTTTATGGATTGATGTTTTTAATTTGACGTAAGTCACACCAGGCAAGCCCAAAAGCGCCTAAAAGAAAGCCCCCGCAGGTTATGCCTGCGGGGGCTGAATTCAATGCCGGATGGCGGCTAATGCCTTATCCGGCCTACAAATTGTAACTCTGTGCCGGATGGCGGCTAATACCTTATCCGGCCTACAAATCGACAAATCCTCTTCGTAGGCCTGATAAGCGCAGCGCCATCAGGCAAAAAGACTTATTTTTTCGCCGCGAAACGCGCAGCAGCTTCGTCCCAGTTCACCACGTTCCAGAACTCTTTGATGTAGTCCGGGCGACGGTTCTGGAATTTCAGGTAGTAAGCGTGTTCCCATACGTCCAGACCCAGGATTGGGAAACCGGAAGCGCCGGAAATAGCCTCGCCCATCAGCGGGGAGTCCTGGTTAGCGGTAGAGACAACCGCCAGTTTGTCGCCCTGCAACACCAGCCAGGCCCAACCGGAACCGAAACGCGTTGCCGCCGCTTTTTCAAACTCCGCTTTGAAGTTATCAACGGAACCGAAATCACGCTCGATAGCCGCTTTCAGGTCGCCCTGCAAAGCGGTGCCTTTTTTCAGGCCTTTCCAGAACAGGCTGTGGTTAGCGTGGCCGCCCGCGTTATTGCGCAGTACGGTTTTTTTGTCCGCCGGAAGCTGATCCAGTTTGGTGATCAGTTCTTCAACCGGCAGGTTCGCGAATTCAGGCAGGTTTTCCAGCGCCGCGTTAGCGTTGTTGACATAAGTTTGATGGTGTTTGGTATGGTGGATTTCCATCGTCTGCTTATCGAAGTGCGGTTCCAGCGCATCATAAGCGTACGGCAGGGATGGCAGTGTATAACTCATAATCATCTCCATTATTGTCGAGCGGCTGAAGTGTTAATGCCGCGTAAGCAGTTGGTTCATTATAGTTAATTAAATGATATTGAAAATGCTTATCAATGCCGTAGTTTTAATAAGGATATAACTTTTCATTATGTTCTTGAATATGTGAGCCAAATCACCCGTATAACGTGCTGGTTGCCAGGAAGGAAGAAATGTCGGCAATCCTCAAAAGGTTAATCAACTGCGCAATTTTTACACTCATCAGGTCGGGAGGGTCACACCGGCAATAAAAACGATGAGGATTAAGTCATGAGTAACGCGATTACGATGGGTATCTTTTGGCATTTGATAGGTGCGGCCAGTGCAGCCTGTTTTTATGCCCCGTTCAAACAAGTTAAACAATGGTCCTGGGAAACCATGTGGTCAATCGGTGGGATTGTCTCCTGGCTTATCCTGCCCTGGACCATCAGCGCCCTGCTGCTCCCGGATTTCTGGGCCTATTACAGTTCCTTCAACCTCTCCACCCTGTTGCCCGTATTTCTGTTCGGCGCAATGTGGGGCATCGGTAATATTAACTACGGCCTGACCATGCGCTATCTCGGCATGTCGATGGGGATCGGCATCGCGATTGGTATTACGCTGATCGTCGGCACCCTGATGACCCCCATCATCAATGGAAACTTTGATGTGCTGATCAATACCGAAGGCGGACGAATGACGCTGCTGGGCGTCCTGGTGGCGCTGATCGGCGTTGGCATCGTCACCCGCGCCGGGCAGTTAAAAGAGCGCAAAATGGGGATCACCGCCGAGGAGTTTAACCTGAAAAAAGGTCTGCTGCTGGCAGTGATGTGCGGTATTTTCTCCGCCGGGATGTCCTTTGCAATGAACGCCGCCAAACCGATGCATGAAGCCGCCGCCGCGCTCGGCGTCGATCCGCTGTATGTCGCTCTGCCAAGCTACGTGGTCATCATGGGCGGCGGCGCGCTGATCAACCTGGGCTTCTGTTTCATTCGTCTGGCAAAAGTGAAAAACTTGTCGATAAAAGCCGACTTCTCGCTGGCAAAATCGATGATCATCACCAATATCCTGCTGTCCGCGCTGGGTGGCCTGATGTGGTATTTGCAGTTCTTTTTCTACGCCTGGGGCCACGCTCGCATTCCGCCGCAGTATGACTACATCAGCTGGATGCTGCACATGAGCTTCTACGTGCTGTGTGGTGGGATTGTGGGTCTGGTGCTGAAAGAGTGGAAAAACGCGGGTCGTCGTCCTGTCAGCGTTCTCAGTCTGGGTTGCGTGGTCATTATTATCGCCGCCAACATCGTCGGCATGGGAATGGCAAGCTAATCGTTTTGCGTACTGTGATGACGCCACTGGCTGGGCGTCATCCCGGTTTCCCGCGTAAACACCACCGAAAAGTAGTTACTGTCCTCAAAGCCGCACTGCATTGAAATCTCACTGATCATCAGGCGGCTGTGCTGAAGCAAATACTGCGCATGGCAGATGCGGATCTGGCGAAGATACTGGTTGATAGTCATCCCGGTCTGTGAGCGAAACTGCTGTCGCAGCACCCGCTCGCTGCACTGCTCCTGGTCGCAAAACGCATCCAGCGCAAAGGGGCGCTCCAGGCTGCCGGCCAGCGCGGTAATCAATTTATCCAGCAACGTTTCGCTCGCTCTGGTCGGGAGATCATCGGTGGCATAGCGGTGTCTTTTCAGCGTCATCACCAGCTGACCAAATAGCAGTTCCGCCATCTCATTCGCCAGCGGATCGCCCTGATTGCTCTCATGTTCAAGCTGGCTGATAACCTGCCGCGCCTGATTCATCCCCACGCTGCCCAGCCGCCAGTGCGGACGCCGTTCACTGTCGTTAAAACCCGGAATGGCGCTTTCCCAGCCAAGATTCAGGGTCAACCGCTCCGGGCAGTAAATAATATTCTGCAAAACCAAATCGTTAACGGAGGTGTAGGAGTGTCTGTCCTCGGCGCGAATATAAAACAGATCGCCGCGCGTGATGCGGTAAGGGCGATCGTTGAGCACATGCAAACCGTTGCCGCGCCAGACCAACACCAGTTCACAAAACTCGTGTGTATGTTCCGCGAACACATTTTGCGGATAGCGATCGGCAACCGCGACAGCCTGGCCGTCATTCGCAAAAAAGTCTTTTTTCAGAAGGACTAACTGATTTGCCACCGCAGCACCTCACGTTGAATGCTTGCCGGATGGCGCTACGTTTTTCTGGCCTACAGATCGCCGCCGTAGGCCGGATAAGACGAAGCCGCCATCCGGCATTGAAGGGGACGATTATCAGCAAATTGGCGACAAAAAACGGTGATAGCTTTCGCGTTACTGTAGCAATGCGTCCCGCCCCTGGCGAATATCCCTGGGCGACCAGTCAAATTCCCGGCGAAACAGCGTCGAAAAATGGTTACTGTCGCCAAAACCGCAGCGATACGCGATATCTGTGACGCTTTCATCACTGTGACGCAGCAGATGGCGAGCCTTGATAAGCCGCAGACGGTTAAGATAGCGCTGCGGCGTCAGGCCGGTCTGTTGTTTGAGCTGACGATGCAGCGTGCGCAGCGAGAGCGAAAACTTGTCGGCTATCGATTCCCAGCACACCTCTTCAGCAAAATGATCCTCCAGCCAGGCCAGCAACTGATTCAGCCGCGCATCGTTATTGGCCGCCCCTTCCATCAGGCTGCTTTTACGCAGCAGCACCAGCAACTGCATAAACAGAATTTCACGGTTGGCGACCGCAGGCGTGTCCATCTCGTCTCCGGCGTTTTCCATCTGCGCCACCAGTTGCCGCACCTGCTGCAACGCGCTCTGATTCACGCGCCAGTGTGACGGGTACTGCCCATCCTGTTCCTGCGGCAAGAGCTGGTTCAGCCCTGCCAGAAACTGAAACGCGTCCGGCGAGCGATAGAGCACATTCGTCAGACACAGGTTGTCGGTGTGTTCATACAGATGTCTGTCATGATCGCGAACAAAGCAGACCGTACCGCCACTAATGGTGTAGGGCTGCCCATTGAACACATGAATGCCAGTGCCATGTTCAACAATCACAATCTCGTGAAAATCATGATGATGTTCAGGAAAAGCAGACTGAGGAAGCCGGGGTTCAATGGCCACGGGCGCTTTACCTGACGGAAAAAAATCCACGCTATGCAGTACGGTCATGATGGCTTCCTGATATGAGAAACATGTCAGAAATAGTAATTAAGGGTTACTACCCTCACCTTAAATTTTTAACGCCAAAGCGCGCAAACCCGGTCGTTTTTTCAAGAAAGGACGGGAAAGATCAGGAAATGCGGACGCCGTCACATCCGGCCAATTCACGCTGATAAACGGAAATTGTGAACGCTATCACGTTCACCTTTGCCTCCTTGCCAGCGGCCAATTTAACCTGTCAGTAACAGGAAGGTACGCCTTCCTGGGGGTTCTTAGACTGAGTGCAATGAAACTCAGAAGGACTTCACCATGACTTTTCGCCATTGTGTCGCTGTCGATCTCGGGGCATCCAGTGGGCGCGTAATGCTGGCGCGTTACGACAGTGAACAACACGCCCTGACGCTGCGTGAAATCCACCGCTTCGCGAACTGTTTGCAAAAAACAGACGGGTTCGACGCCTGGGATATCGACAGCCTGGAAAATGAAATTCGCCTTGGACTGGAGAAAGTCTGCGATGAAGGTATCCGTATTGACAGCATCGGCATTGATACCTGGGGCGTGGACTATGTGCTGCTCGACAAGCACGGCCAGCGCGTCGGTCTGCCCGTATCTTATCGCGACAACCGTACCACGGGGGTGATGCAGCAGGCGCTGGCGCAGCTCGGTAAGCATGATATCTATCGCCGCAGCGGCATTCAGTTTCTGCCGTTCAATACGTTGTATCAGCTCCGCGCGCTGGTTGAACAACAGCCTGAACTTATCCCGCAGGTGGCGCATGCCCTGCTGATCCCCGACTATTTCAGTTTCCGCCTGACGGGCGAAATGAACTGGGAATACACCAACGCCACCACCACGCAGCTCGTCAATATCAACAGCGATGACTGGGACGATGCCCTGCTGGACTGGACCGGCGCCAACAAAGCCTGGTTTGGCAGACCTACCCATCCGGGCAACGTGATCGGCTACTGGATCTGCCCACAGAAAAATCAGATTCCGGTGGTCGCCGTCGCCAGTCACGACACCGCCAGCGCGGTGATCGCCTCTCCGCTGGCCGATAAAAACAGCGCTTATCTCTCTTCCGGCACCTGGTCGTTGATGGGCTTCGAGAGCAGAACGCCTTACACCGATGACGTGGCGCTGGCGGCGAACATCACCAATGAAGGCGGCGCAGAAGGCCGCTACCGGGTGCTGAAAAACATCATGGGGCTCTGGCTGCTTCAACGCGTACTGAAAGAGCGCCAGATTACCGACCTGCCCGCGCTGATCGCCGAGACCCAGTCGCTTCCGGCCTGCCGTTTCCTGATAAACCCGAATGACGATCGCTTTATCAACCCCGCCGATATGAGCGCGGAGATTCAGGCGGCCTGCCGTGAATCCGGCCAGCCGGAACCCACCCGTAACGCCGAACTGGCACGCTGCATTTTCGACAGTCTGGCGCTGCTGTATGCCGATGTGTTGCAGGAGCTGGCGAACCTGCGCGGTGAAGCCTTTAGCCAGCTGCACATCGTTGGAGGAGGTTGCCAGAACGCCCTGCTGAACCAGCTGTGCGCGGATGCCTGCGGCATTCGCGTGATGGCCGGGCCGATTGAGGCTTCCACCCTCGGCAATATCGGCATCCAGCTCATGACGCTGGACGAACTGAACAACGTTGACGACTTCCGTCAGGTGGTGAGAACCAACTACGACCTGACGACCTTTACCCCAAATCCTGACAGTGAAATTGCCCGCCACGTTGCGCAGTTTCAATCAAAACGACAGACAAAGGAGCTTTGCGCATGACCACTCAACTTGAACAAGCCTGGGAACTGGCGAAACAACGTTTTGCTGCGGTAGGTATTGATGTCGAGGAGGCGTTACGCCAGCTCGATCGTCTGCCGGTATCGATGCACTGCTGGCAGGGCGATGACGTCGCCGGATTCGAAAACCCGGAAGGATCGCTCACCGGCGGTATTCAGGCCACCGGTAACTATCCCGGTAAAGCGCGCAGCGCCAGCGAGCTGCGCGCCGACCTGGAACAGGCGCTAAGCCTGATTCCTGGGCCAAAACGCCTGAACTTACACGCAATCTATCTGGAGTCTGACACACCGGTGTCCCGCGACCAGATCAAACCGGAGCACTTCAAAAACTGGGTGGAATGGGCAAAAGCGAACCAGTTAGGGCTGGACTTCAACCCCTCCTGCTTCTCTCACCCGCTGAGCGCTGACGGCTTTACCCTGGCGCACGCGGACGACAACATTCGCCAGTTCTGGATTGACCACTGCAAGGCCAGCCGCCGTGTATCCGCGTACTTCGGTGAGCAACTGGGCACGCCGTCGGTGATGAACATCTGGATCCCGGATGGCATGAAAGACATCACCGTTGACCGCTTAGCGCCGCGCCAACGCCTACTGGAGGCGCTGGACGAGGTGATCAGCGAAAAACTGAATCCGGCGCATCACATCGACGCCGTGGAAAGCAAACTGTTCGGTATTGGCGCGGAAAGCTATACCGTCGGCTCCAACGAGTTCTACATGGGCTACGCCACCAGCCGCCAGACCGCGCTGTGCCTCGACGCGGGCCACTTCCATCCGACCGAAGTGATTTCCGACAAGATTTCCGCCGCCATGCTGTATGTGCCGCGCCTGCTGCTGCACGTCAGCCGCCCGGTACGCTGGGACAGCGACCACGTCGTGCTGCTGGATGATGAAACCCAGGCAATTGCCAGCGAAATCGTGCGTCATAACCTGTTTGACCGCGTGCATATCGGCCTCGATTTCTTCGATGCCTCCATCAACCGTATCGCCGCGTGGGTTATCGGCACGCGCAATATGAAGAAAGCGCTGCTGCGCGCGCTGCTGGAACCAACCGGGCAGCTGCGTCAGTTAGAAGCCAGCGGCGATTACACCGCCCGCCTGGCGCTGCTGGAAGAGCAGAAATCCCTGCCGTGGCAAGCCGTCTGGGAAATGTATTGCCAGCGTCACGACACGCCAGCCGGCAGCCAGTGGCTGGAAAGCGTCCGTGCCTATGAAAAAGAGATTCTGAGCAAACGTAGCTAACCGCGACGCCTGACTTGTAGGCCGGATAAGACGTTCCGCGTCGCCATCCGGCAATAAATGAAACACGATTGCCGGATGGCGCTGCGCTTATCCGGCCTACGTAAGACCCGATAACGTTCGGGCAATAAATGGGAACACCGAACATGCAGAACATTACCCACTCCTGGTTTGTCCAGGGAATGATCAAAGCCACCTCCGACGCCTGGCTGAAGGGCTGGGACGAACGCAACGGCGGCAACCTGACGCTGCGTCTGGATGAGGCGGATATCGCGCCGTTTACCGACGATTTCCACCAGGAACCACGCTATATCGCGCTGAGTCAGCCAATGCCGCTGCTGGCGAACACGCCGTTTATCGTCACCGGCTCCGGCAAATTCTTCCGCAACGTGCAGCTCGATCCGGCAGCGAATTTAGGCGTGGTGAAAGTGGACAGCGACGGCGCGGGCTACCACATTCTGTGGGGGCTGAATCATGAGGCGGTTCCAACCTCCGAGCTGCCGGCTCACTTCCTCTCCCACTGCGAGCGCATTAACGCCACCGACGGCAAAGACCGCGTGATTATGCATTGCCACGCCACCAACCTGATCGCGCTGACCTACGTGCTGGAAAACAACACGCCGCTTTTCACCCGCAAACTGTGGGAAGGCAGCACCGAGTGCCTGGTGGTGTTCCCGGACGGCGTCGGCATTCTGCCGTGGATGGTGCCGGGCACCGATGAGATCGGTCAGGCCACCGCGCAGGAAATGCAGAAGCACTCGCTGGTGCTGTGGCCCTTCCACGGCGTGTTCGGCAGCGGCCCGACGCTGGATGAAACATTCGGCCTGATCGATACCGCCGAGAAGTCTGCGGAGGTGCTGGTCAAAATCTATTCGATGGGCGGTATGAAGCAAACCATCACGCGTGAAGAACTGGTAGCGCTTGGCAGACGCTTTGGCGTGACTCCGCTTGCCAGTGCATTAGCGTTGTACTGATTCTTCCCGCAATCCAATGCCGGATGGCGGCTTCGCCTTATCCGGCCTATGCCGTAGGCCCGATAAGCGCAACGTCATCGGGCAATAGGGTAACGCGTCAATCTTAAGGAGAATATTCATGAGCTTCATGTTGGCACTTCCCAAAATTAGCCTGCATGGCGCAGGCGCAATCGGCGATATGGTTAACCTCGTCGCGAACAAGCAATGGGGTAAAGCGCTGGTCGTCACTGACGGGCAACTGGTAAAACTGGGCCTGCTGGACAGCCTGTTTGCCGCGCTTGACGCGCATCAGATGTCGTACCACCTTTTCGACGAGGTTTTCCCGAACCCCACTGAAGAACTGGTGCAAAAAGGGTATGCGGCATATCAGGACGCGCAGTGTGATTACATCATCGCCTTCGGCGGCGGCAGCCCGATCGATACCGCCAAAGCGGTCAAAATTCTGACGGCGAACCCTGGCCCCTCTACCGCCTATTCTGGCGTCGGCAAAGTCAAAAACGCGGGCGTTCCGCTGGTGGCGATTAATACCACCGCCGGTACGGCAGCGGAAATGACCAGCAATGCCGTCATTATCGACTCCGCGCGCCAGGTCAAAGAGGTCATCATCGACCCGAATATCATCCCTGATATCGCGGTGGACGACGCCAGCGTTATGCTGGACATCCCGCCATCCGTCACTGCCGCCACCGGCATGGATGCGCTGACCCACGCCATTGAGGCCTATGTCTCGGTTGGCGCGCACCCGCTTACCGACGCCAACGCGCTGGAAGCCATTCGGCTGATTAATCTGTGGCTGCCGAAAGCGGTTGATGACGGCCACAACCTCGAAGCGCGTGAGCAAATGGCGTTTGGCCAGTATCTGGCAGGTATGGCGTTCAACAGCGCTGGTCTTGGTCTGGTACACGCGCTGGCGCATCAGCCAGGCGCCACGCACAACCTGCCGCATGGCGTCTGTAACGCCATCCTGCTGCCGATCATTGAGAACTTTAACCGCCCGAACGCGGTCGCGCGTTTTGCCCGCGTCGCCCAGGCGATGGGCGTCGATACTCAAGGTATGAGCATTGAGGCGGCGAGTATGGAAGCGATCAATGCAATTCGCGCATTGAGCAAACGCGTCGGCATTCCTGAAGGTTTCAGCACACTGGGCGTCACGAAAGACGATATTGAAGGCTGGCTGGACAAAGCGCTGGCAGATCCGTGCGCGCCGTGCAATCCACGCACCGCCAGCCGCGATGACGTCCGCGAGTTGTATCTGGAGGCGCTATGATCCGCAAAGCGTTTGTGATGCAGGTGAATGCCGACGCACACGAGGAGTATCAGCGTCGCCATAATCCCATCTGGCCGGAGCTGGAGAGCGTATTGAAAGCGCATGGCGCGCATCACTATGCGATTTACCTCGATAAAGAACGCAACCTGTTGTTCGCGACCGTCGAGATCGAATCGGAAGAGCGCTGGAATGCCATCGCCAGTACCGACGTGTGCCAGCGTTGGTGGAAGCATATGCGCGACGTGATGCCTGCCAACCCGGATAACAGCCCGGTGAGCGCAGAGCTGAAAGAAGTGTTTTACCTGGCGTAGGCTGTCTGAAGCCGGATGACTCAACGCCGGATGGCGGCGCTAACGCGTCTTATCCGGCCTACAGTTTCGCGCCATTTGCTACCTGTAGGCCGGATAAGCGTCAGCGCCATCCGGCGTCATAAACCTCATCGCGCGGAATTAATTTTGCTCGGCCACCAGGATCGCCTGCGTATCCGCTTCCAGCGCTTTAAAAATGTGCTCCTGATCGGCGGGATAACAAATATAATCGCCCTCGCCTAACTCTTCCGGCGCCTCTGTCAGCCCGACAAGCGCTTTCCCCTGCGTCACAATAATATGCTCCACCGATCCCGGCGGATGTGGATGTGAAATACGATCCGCCCCCGGCTGCGTCAGCAGCAGGTAGATATCGCGCCGCGCCCCTGGCGGACAGGCAGCCAGTAAAATAGCCTGATAGTGGGCCTGTTCCGCCACCACTTTTGTCCCTTCTCCGCGACGAATCACCTGCGTTTTTTGCGCCTGCGGCTCCAGCAGACGTGCAAAGGGAATATCCAGGGCCACGCAAAGCGCCCAGAGCGTTTCCAGGCTAGGATTTCCATTGCCCGCTTCCAGTTGCGACAGGGTAGATTTCGCAATCCCCGCACGCCGGGCGATTTCCGCCAGCGACAGGCCGGTACGCTGACGTTCGCGCACCAGGCTTTTCGCGATCACGCTAATGGGCTGTGTCATTCACGACTCCGCGTTCTTTATATCGAACGAATCGTTCGACTTGTAAATCAATTCTGTTGCGTTCATTATAATGGAAATTCGTTCGATATGGCTAAAATAGTATGAAACATCACCTCTCATGTCTCAGCGGAGACACGATAAAAGCGATATTTTTAGTGTGTCTGGCCGTTGGCGTCGTCGGGATGTCCTACGGATCGCTGGCGATGGCCTACGGCTTCCCGATTTGGGTGCCGTTTGTACTCTCCATTTTTGTCCTGGCGGGGGCGTCCGAATTTATGTTTATCGGCATTGTCGCCAGCGGCGGGAACCCGCTGGCCGCCGCCGCTGCCGGTTTGCTGGTGAATGCCCGCCATATTCCATTCGGCGTAACGGTACGTGAACTGGTAGGCACCCGCGCCGCCAGCTTTCTGGGCTGCCATATCATGAATGATGAAAGCGTCGTCTTTGGTCTGTCGCAAAAAACACGGCAACAGCGCAAAGCCGCCTACTGGCTGTGCGGCGCGGGCGTCGCAATTTTTTGGCCACTGGGCGCACTGCTTGGCGCGATGGTCGGCAAACTGCTCCCGGCACCGGAAACCATCGGTCTGGACGCGGTATTTCCCGCCATTTTATTGGCGTTAGTGATCCCGGCGTTCAGGAATCGCACCACGCTGATCCGCGCCTGTAGCGGCGCCGGGCTGTCGCTTGCCGCCGTCCCCTTCGCACCGGTCGGGTTGCCGGTACTGCTCTCTCTGCTTGGCTTACTGACGAGGAAAAAATAATGGGCAACATGACGCTGTTTATCGTCGGTATTGCTGTGTTATCGGCAGGCACCTATCTGATGCGTCTTGGCGGAGCAAAGCTCGGCAACCGGCTGGCGCTCTCCGAACGTTCTCAGGCGCTATTGTCGGATGCGGCAACGGTATTGCTGTTTTCAGTGGCGCTGGCAACCACGTTTTATGAAGGCGAACATTTTGCCGGAATGGCGCGGGTACTGGGCGTCGCGTTCGCTGTTTTCCTGGCGTGGCGCAAAATGCCGCTGATTGTGGTGATTATCGCTGCGGCGGTAGTGACAGCGCTGCTGAGGCTGGCGGGTATGCACTAAATATGAGGCATTTATCGGAATAGTAAAACAGTAAACGCAGAAACGAAAAAAGCGCCCTGAAGGCGCTCTTTCGACAGTTTTGGATCACTTATTTCAGCAGTTCAGCGGTCATATGCACGCGGTTACCGGAGTATGCGGAAGTGATTTTGTAATCACTGGCGCCAGCCTGCTGAGCCTGAGCGGCAATTTTTGCTTCTGCGCTTTCCAGAGTAGAGCCCGTCGCGGTAACAGACTGAGCGGCGAAAGAACCGAAAGAAGTAGCGAGAGCGATAACTGCGACAAAAGTTTTGATGCTTTTCATGATATAAACCCTTTAACTTAGTTGTTTGAGTAAGGCACCGTGCCTTGATGTGATAAATAATAGGCCGGTATTCGAACAACTAAAAGCGGAAGGATTTGCTATTCTTTTTCAAATTTACTGAATAAAATTCAACCTGTCATCAAACGCCGTGGATGCGTATAAATTGTCGCCTTGCCCGGCTTGCAAAAACCCACCAGCGTCAGGTTACAGCGCTCAGCCACGTCAACCGCTAACGTAGTGGCAGCGGAGACGGCAAACAGGATTTCAACGCCGCACATCGCCGATTTCTGCACCATTTCATAGCTGGCGCGACTGGAGACCAGCACCGCGCCCTGCTGCCAGCTTTCGCCTTCCGTCGCCCGGCGCCCCAGCAGTTTATCCAGCGCGACATGGCGACCGACATCTTCATGCCCGCCCGCTAATTCACCGGACGGCATCGCCCACGCCGCCGCGTGAGTACAGCCGGTAAGCTGACCAACCGGTTGAAAATCAGACAGATGCTTCAGCGCGCGATCAAGATTCGCCAGGTCAAAGGTTTGGGTAAACGGGAGTGGCGTAATGGGTTTGCCGATGTCATTCAGTTGCTCCACGCCGCAAACGCCGCAGCCGGTACGTCCGGCCAGGGCGCGACGACGTTCTTTCAGCCCCATAAAACGGCGGCTGGAAAGCTCAATCTGCACTTCAAGGCCGTTGCAGGAAGGAACGACATCCATGCCATAAATATCCTGCGGACATTCAATAATGCCTTCCGACAGTGAAAAACCGATCGCGAATTGCTCCAGATCTTTCGGCGTGGTCATCATCACCACATGGGAAATGCCGTTATAGACCAGCGCGACAGGAACTTCCGTCGCCAGCATATCCGGTTTTGATTGCGTCAGGCACCCGCGCGTCCAGACGGCATGAGAAACAGCGCCCTCCGGGGATGAATTTTGATGGTCAGACAAAGCAGCTTCCTGGTATGGACTCACGATAAGAGAGATTGCGTTCAGGCAGGATGAGAGCGCCTTTGCGCATTTAACTGCGGTTATTGTCCTCCATTATTTTTGTGAGGTCAAAACCGGGGCAAAACCGCCCCGGTCGGCAGGATGAGAACGCTAGTTAGCCGCGAGAGCGTCAAACGACACGGTGTAGGTTTCTTCCAGATCCTGCGTATTGCTGGTCTGGAAAGCTTTATCGGCAAGATAAGTGGTGATCATCAGTGTTGCAACCCACTGTTTTCCTGCCACTTCCTGACCGTTTACCGCAGCAGCGGACATATCCGGCAACAGCGTCATTTCCACAGCGCCGCCCGATACCTGCGCCGCGCCGCGGGGAACCGAAGCCAACTGAACGGGAGCGTTATCGACTCTGGCATTTTTCATTTTAATCGACATCGCGCCGTTGTCAGAAAACCGCCAGGCCTGCCCCTGCCGGGCGGGGCCATCCACAAAGAGCCGAATTTTATGTTCATCAGTACAGATGACGGAGACCTGTAACTCCCGGGTGACGGAGGCATAACCGTGATACATATTCCCGGCGTATTCGGTGCTCCCCTCTCTCATATCCTCCCTGCGGAACCGCCCATAGTCGACCTGTTTTGTCGAAGATAAAATCTGACAGTCGCCTTCTTCCGCCAGTGCGGATGGCACATTCCCACACAAGAAACCCGCCAGTAATACAGGCATAAAAACGCTAAGGTGTTTCATGGAGCCAGCTCCCTGTTTCATTAGAGACATTTCCCTTTTATCTCCTCGTAGAATTTCTGCGAATCGGCTTCCGGCAGGGTGTAGTTCAGTTTGCATCGTCCACCGTCCACCTTCGCATACAGCTGATGGCTTGCTGAGATATCATTCAGGAAGATCAAACCGTCCTCTGGCGCGGAAGTGATATATTCCCCGGCGTCGTTGACAATGGAGACGCCTTTCGGCAACGGAGTACCGTCTGCACGCATGACAGAGAGCAGCACGCGCCGCTGACTCAGCGTGGTGAATTGCCATTTCGCGACCGCCCCGTGCGACGCTTTAATCGCCGTCCGGCCATTATTGACGTCAAGATTACCCGGAAGACTTTGGGTATTAAGTTCCAGCGTACTTTCATGGAACGGCGTCAATGACGGGACAACGGCCTGGCCCCATTTATCGGTCCAGACGGGCCCGCGCGACGTCACGATTTCGATACCGGCAACAGGCTTGTCCAGTTGGGTAATGGCATACGTGTCCGCGACCGGATACGGTGAGAAGGTCACGCCATCGTCATGCGCCACAATGCCGCCACTCAATGCAGCAGAGTAGTTCGTATTGCTGTCGTTATCGCCGCCAGCCGCCACGGACAGCGTGGTATAGTGAAGATTGCTGTTGAGCGAGCTATCCCAGTCGGTAACACTTTCGTCCTGATCGCGAGACACGCCGACCGTGTATTGGTTGTCGTCATTCAGCGACCCCATCGCCCGCGTGCCATAAGAGCTTCTTCCTTCACTCTCGCGATACCACGAGTTCGTTGAAACACCGGTACGGCCTAACGGAACAGAAACGTTCACGTAGAACATATCGCGATCGCTCTCATCCCCACGACTGATATCCGATTCCCAGTTCACGCTGACGCTGAAATATTTATAGGTTTGCGACCAGGAAGAGATAATGCGGCGGCTATTATAGTCGCTGTCCCAGGCCTCATTACGGTAGTAGCCGAGCGAAAAACGCCCCAGAAGCGTATCCGACCAACTGACCGCGACGTTCGTATCGTATTTCGTTGGGGAGTAATCATCGTCGTCGCTATACAGTTCCTGCATTTCGCGATAGTCCGCCGTGCCGTAGCTGCCGCCCAGCGAAATCCCCATCCCCCAGGGCAAGGAATACCCAAGATCCAGCGTGGTTTTGTGCCCATCAGTCTGGCTACGGTTATCGATCGACCCAAGAAACCCGAGCGAGGCATATAAATTCTGTACGGGAACGGTATCCACATTGGCAGAGAAACCGTAATAGTGGTTATCTGCCATCACCATTCCGGCCATGAGATTCATACGATTATTCACTGACCAGCCATCAGACGCCGACACAATCCAGGGCTGCTCAAAATTCGTGTCCATATCTTCCGCACGCCCCACGGCCAGAGAAAAGCCCGGCGCCCTGCCGACATGGTTGCTACGAAACGTGCTCGCCGATACGGTAAAATGGCTTTCGCTTCCATCGGTCTCCGTCACCGTGACATTCAGGTCGGTGTTGAGGTTAGCAATGGGCACATTGGTTAAGGTAAAGGGGCCAGCGGGAACAAGCGTTGAATAGATGATCTGCCCGCCCTGGCGAATATCCACGCGCGCCTGAGAATATCTGGCGATCCCCGTCACCTCGACGCCGCTCCCCTCGTTCGGCAGCAGGGTATTATCCGGCATGACTTGCACACCGTAGACCGACGGAATACTAAAGCGGCTGTTGGCAATGTTGATTTGCCCGCCCTGCACCATCACGCCATAGTCGGCAAAAGTGCGTTGCGCGTAGGTATAATACGAGTCAGTCTCTAATTCCTGGTCGCTGCCGTCGCTGACGAATTGCGTGCTGCGCACAATCCAGTCACCCGCATTAAAACCAAGTTCAAACGTTGACTGAAAGCGGTCTGAATTATCGCCGTCATATTTATAATGCGTGCCAAACATGGAGTAATTCAGCATTGCGGCATGACCACCGCGAACGTCCGCGACCTGTCGGTTATTATCTGGATCAATCGCTTCCTGCGGAACAACCAGCGACATTTCTTCTGTTTCAGGCGTAGCGCTAACGGTTGCCGTAGACCAGTATTGATGGATCAGCGGGCAGGTTTCTCTTTTTATTTTCGTGACGAGTCCTGCGCTTTCCAGAAATGCTTTATCAATACAGGGCTGCCCTTCCTCATTAAACTTAACCGACATGACACTGTGTTTTTTGCCATTAATAATAACGGTCACATTATGGACACCAGGAGTGAACCGGGACGCTAAGGAATAATAATCAGCAATCACAGGATCGAGACCATTAGATTCTAATGCATCAGTATCAAATACCGCTCTCGCCAACTCCATCGTTCCAGTAGAGGTCGGCATTATTTCCGCCCGTATACTGAAAGCGATTGCCGTCAGACAAAACACAATAATTCCTTTTTTAGCGGAACCGCGAATCATAACCACTCCATGTGTTTTACAATAAACTGAGATTAATTATTTTATTTCTGCGACAAAACTCTTCGCCTTATAGCCATAGCGCGTAGCAGGATACATTTCGATATTTTTATCCAGTGCGGATAATGTGGTCGAGGCATGGGCACTTATTGTTTCACCCGGCAGAATATAAGCCTTTGGTAAATCAGCGTGCGCGCCTGATGGCAATAATTTTACTTTCTGCTCCAGACGGATAACATAAGGCGTTTTATTTTCTACGCTGAGTTTTCCGCCGCGCATATGCCACTGGAGATCTTTCCACGGCTCCATATTCACGTCTAAACCCGAAGGATGAATAATGACGGGAAGGTTTTGGCTAAAGACCACTTTAACTTTGTTTTTATCCCGTTGCGGGATGGTCGTAAAAATAACGCGCTTCAAATGCTCAACTTTTAACGGCTCCGCGCTATTTTTAAGAACGAATCGCACACGTTGCGTCTTACCGGCATCAACACGCGTAACGGGTTGCGTGACAATCAGGCCAGGCTGAGGATCGTCTGGAAGATTGACGATTTTGGTATACAAGAGCTGGGCATCAGCATCGGTGTTTTTGACATCCATACTGCCGCCTTGCTCTTCTTCATTAATCAGCAGCAGCGACGTGTCGGGCACCATCCCGGCAGCCAGACAGTTAAATGACGCCAATAAACAGGCGCAGATTAATGTTTTCTTGAAGGAAAGCATAATATTAGTCCATTAATATTCATAACTGCTCCCCATAGTAATATGGGGAGCATCTACGATACGTGCAGTGTAATTACAGGTATACCAGCTCTACGGTGGTTAAGCCGTCAAGCGTCGCTTCATCGGTAATTTGCAGATCGTCTGTCGGGTTGATAATCGCGGACACACCGACGTTAAAGTTGACTTTTGTTTGCGGTTCTGGCGCATCAGCCGAGCTTTTACCAAAGCTGTAAACCTCGCTGTTATTATTTATAATCTGCATATAGCTGTTGCCTGCTTTTGTTCCCCAGGTAGTGCCGTCATTTGCTGAGAAATAGGCAATCAGGTTATCGCCATTGCCGTTAGTCAGCGTTCCTGAATCAATCTGAATACCCAGCGCATATGCCCCAATTTTCTGGCTACCGTACAGCCCCAGGCCAAAAAGATAATTAGCAGAAGAAATGAAATCAGTCGATGCGAAATTAATGGCATAACCGGTGGTCGGTGCAGAAGCGCTATGCATATCAGTAAAAGAAACGCCGACACGCGTATCTTCTTCACAGGTAATGGCGACTGGTACGGTTTTAATGTCAGGCAGCGCGGTTGGCGCAGTTGAATTTAATGACGCCACTTTGATGGTGCCAAAATCAGCGATACCGCCGCCGCTTGGGAATGACGGAATACAGGAAGCAGGAACAATTTTCCCTGATACTTTAATATCAACGCTCGGTGCCGCCATAACGGAAGAAGCCGTCAGCGCCAGCACAGACACCATCAGGCTTTTTTTAAAAAAAACATTCATTTTTATTTCCTTATAAAAGAAGCCACTTTATATAATGATGACCTCTGCATATTTCAAAAAATTGACATGACACCAACATACAATATTGGTTGGCGAAATTTATCATTTGTCAAAAAACCATACAATCGAAAGATTATTTTTAAGAATTTATTCCAGGAAAATCCTCAAAGAAAATCCTTATATACATTCACCAAACATATATAAAGATTCATATAAAAGATTAAATCCCGTTATTGTATAAATAATAAATATTATCTACCGCCAGAAAAGCCGATCTATCCAGAACTACCGATAAAGAATGCTGATACCTCATCTCTATTTCGAACAACAACACAATTATTTAACATAGTGATGATTACGCAGCGAAATTTATTAACTCTAAAGTATTAGTTCCTTCTTTTTCGGTTGCAAAGCTCGTCATTCATTATGCCTCAATGTGATAAGTATCACATTTTCATGTTGCCATCATGAAAACTCATTCACTTTTATTTAACCGCAACAGAACACACCTACCAACATTATGGTATCCTGAGTTATATCCCTCCCGGAACTGAGGGAATGCGCAAATTCTTCCCTTTGCGGCCGGTTTCATGGTGGTCCGCAAAGTAAAACTACATAGCAATGTCGAAACAAGGAGCAAACCATGCAGGTCAGCAGAAGGCAGTTCTTTAAGATCTGCGCTGGCGGTATGGCAGGCACCACGGCGGCGGCACTGGGTTTCGCACCCAGCGTAGCGCTAGCGGAAACACGGCAATATAAATTGCTGCGCACCCGCGAAACCCGTAACACCTGCACTTACTGTTCCGTTGGTTGTGGGCTGTTAATGTACAGCCTCGGCGACGGTGCAAAAAACGCCAAAGCATCTATCTTCCACATCGAGGGCGATCCGGATCATCCGGTCAGCCGTGGCGCGCTTTGCCCGAAAGGGGCCGGTCTGGTGGACTTCATTCACTCCGAAAGCCGCCTGAAATACCCGGAATACCGCGCGCCAGGTTCAGATAAATGGCAGCAAATCAGTTGGGATGAGGCATTCGACCGCATCGCTAAACTGATGAAAGAAGACCGCGACGCCAACTACGTTGCGCAGAACGCCGAAGGCGTGACCGTTAACCGCTGGCTCTCCACCGGGATGCTGTGCGCTTCCGCATCCAGTAACGAAACCGGCTATTTAACGCAAAAATTCTCCCGCGCGCTCGGTATGCTCGCGGTCGACAACCAGGCGCGTGTCTGACACGGACCAACGGTAGCAAGTCTTGCTCCAACATTTGGTCGCGGTGCGATGACCAACCACTGGGTCGACATGAAGAACGCCAACCTCATCGTGGTGATGGGCGGTAACGCCGCTGAAGCCCACCCGGTAGGGTTCCGTTGGGCGATGGAAGCTAAAATTCACAACGGCGCGAAGCTGATTGTGATTGATCCTCGCTTCACGCGTACGGCGTCGGTGGCCGATTTCTATGCCCCTATCCGTTCCGGTACTGACATTGCCTTCCTGTCAGGCGTACTGCTGTACCTGCTGAACAACGAAAAATACAACCGCGAATACACCGAAGCCTATACCAACGCCAGCCTGATCGTGCGTGAAGATTTTGGCTTCGAAGATGGCCTGTTTACGGGCTATGACGCGGATAAACGCAAGTACGACAAAACCAGTTGGGCCTACGAACTGGATGAAAATGGCTTCGCTAAACGCGATACCACGCTGCAACATCCTCGCTGCGTGTGGAACCTGCTCAAGCAGCACGTTTCCCGCTATACGCCGGAGGTGGTGGAAAATATCTGCGGCACGCCGAAAGCCGATTTCCTGAAAGTATGCGAATACATTGCGGAAACCAGCGTCAAAGATAAAACCGCGTCGTTCCTGTATGCCCTCGGCTGGACGCAGCACTCCATCGGCGCGCAAAACATCCGCACGATGGCGATGATCCAACTGTTGCTCGGCAACATGGGGATGGCTGGCGGCGGCGTCAACGCGCTGCGCGGTCACTCCAACATTCAGGGGCTGACTGACTTAGGGTTGCTGTCGCAAAGCCTGACGGGTTACATGACGCTGCCCAGCGAAAAACAGACCGACCTGCAAACCTACCTTGCCGCCAACACGCCAAAACCGCTGCTGGAAGGTCAGGTCAACTACTGGAGCAACTACCCGAAATTCTTCGTTTCTATGATGAAAGCCTTCTTTGGCGATAACGCAACGAAGGAAAACGACTGGGGCTTCGACTGGCTGCCGAAGTGGGACAAAGGATACGACGTCCTGCAATACTTCGAGATGATGAACGAAGGCAAGGTCAATGGCTATCTCTGCCAGGGCTTTAACCCGGTCGCCTCATTCCCGAACAAAAACAAAGTGGTTGCGTCACTCTCTAAACTGAAGTTCCTGGTGACTATCGACCCGCTCAACACCGAAACGTCCACCTTCTGGCAAAACCACGGTGAGTCGAACGATGTTGATCCGTCGAAAATCCAGACCGAAGTGTTCCGTCTGCCGTCAACCTGCTTCGCCGAAGAGAACGGTTCTATCGTCAACTCCGGCCGCTGGCTGCAATGGCACTGGAAAGGCGCGGACGCCCCCGGCGACGCCGTAACCGACGGCGAGATCCTGGCCGGTATCTTCTTACGCCTGCGTAAGATGTACGCCGAGCAAGGCGGCGCAAACCCGGAACAGGTGCTGAATATGACCTGGAACTACTCCACGCCGCATGAACCGTCTTCGGAAGAAGTGGCGATGGAAAGTAACGGTAAGGCGCTGGCCGATCTTATCGACCCGGCAACGGGAGCGGTGATCGTGAAGAAAGGCCAACAGCTCAGCTCGTTCGCCCAGCTGCGTGACGATGGCACAACTTCCAGCGGATGCTGGATTTTCGCCGGTAGCTGGACGCCGGAAGGCAACCAGATGGCGCGCCGCGATAACTCCGATCCGTCAGGCCTCGGCAATACGCTGGGGTGGGCATGGGCATGGCCGCTGAACCGCCGCATTCTGTATAACCGCGCCTCCGCCGATCCACAGGGCAACCCGTGGGATCCGAAGCGCCAAATCCTGAAATGGGATGGCGCGAAATGGGGCGGGATGGATATCCCGGACTACAGCGCCGCTGCGCCGGGTAGCAACGTCGGGCCGTTCATCATGCAGCCGGAAGGGATGGGTCGCCTGTTCGCGCTCGACAAGATGGCGGAAGGGCCGTTCCCGGAACACTACGAGCCGTTTGAAACGCCGCTGGGGACGAACCCGCTGCACCCGAACGTTATCTCCAACCCTGCCGCCCGTATCTTTAAAGGCGACGCAGAGGCGTTGGGTAAAGCCGATAAGTTCCCTTACGTCGGAACAACTTACCGTCTGACCGAGCACTTCCACTACTGGACCAAACACGCGCTGCTTAACGCTATCGCGCAGCCGGAACAGTTTGTGGAGATCGGCGAGAAGCTGGCGAACAAGCTCGGCATCGCGCATGGCGATACCGTAAAAGTCTCCTCCAACCGTGGCTATATCAAAGCCAAGGCGGTAGTGACCAAGCGCATTCGCACGCTGAAAGCAGACGGCAAGGATATCGATACCATCGGTATTCCTATTCATTGGGGCTACGAAGGGGTGGCGAAAAAAGGCTTTATCGCCAATACGCTTACGCCATTCGTCGGTGATGCGAACACGCAGACGCCGGAGTTCAAGTCCTTCCTGGTGAATGTGGAAAAGGTGTAACGGAGACGACCTATGGCTTATCAATCGCAAGACATCATTCGTCGTTCCGCGACTAACGGTTTCACTCCCGCGCCACAGGCGCGGGATCACCAGCAAGAGGTGGCGAAGCTTATCGACGTCACCACCTGTATTGGCTGTAAAGCCTGTCAGGTGGCCTGTTCGGAATGGAACGACATCCGTGATGAAGTGGGCAGCAACATCGGGGTGTACGACAACCCGGCTGATCTGACCGCAAAATCCTGGACGGTGATGCGTTTCTCGGAAGTGGAGCAAGACGACAAACTGGAATGGCTTATCCGTAAGGATGGCTGTATGCACTGCGCCGATCCGGGCTGCCTGAAGGCATGTCCGGCAGAAGGGGCTATCATTCAGTATGCCAACGGCATTGTCGACTTCCAGTCTGAACAGTGCATCGGCTGCGGCTACTGCATCGCCGGTTGTCCGTTCGATGTGCCGCGCCTCAACCCGGACGACAACCGCGTTTATAAATGTACGCTGTGCGTTGACCGCGTGGTGGTGGGGCAAGAACCGGCCTGCGTGAAGACCTGCCCGACTGGCGCTATCCACTTTGGTTCCAAAGAGGCGATGAAGACGCTGGCAGGCGAACGTGTGGCTGAGCTGAAAACCCGTGGTTACGACAATGCAGGTCTGTACGATCCGGCGGGCGTCGGCGGTACTCACGTCATGTACGTGCTGCACCATGCCGACAAACCGAATCTGTACCACGGTCTGCCGGAAAACCCGGAAATCAGCGCGACGGTGAAATTCTGGAAAGGCATCTGGAAACCTCTCGCAGCGGTCGGCTTTGCTGCGACCTTTGCGGCCAGCATCTTCCACTATGTCGGTGTCGGCCCGAACCGTGCAGATGAGGAAGAAGACAATCTGCATGAAGAGAAAGACGAGGTGCGCAAATGAAACGACGTGACACCATCGTGCGCTATACGGCGCCGGAACGCATCAACCACTGGGTAACCGCCTTCTGTTTCGTACTGGCGGCGGTGAGCGGACTGGGCTTTTTGTTCCCGTCCTTCAACTGGCTGATGCATATCATGGGCACCCCACAGCTGGCGCGCATTGTGCACCCGTTCGTGGGCGTGATCATGTTCGCCTCATTCATCATCATGTTTTTCCGTTACTGGCACCACAATCTAATCAATCGGGATGATATCTTTTGGGCGAAGAATATTCGTAAGATCGTCGTCAACGAGGAAGTCGGCGACACCGGACGTTATAACTTCGGCCAGAAATGCGTATTCTGGGCGGCGATTATTTTCCTGGTCCTGTTGCTGGTCAGTGGAGTGATCATCTGGCGTCCGTATTTTGCGCCTGCTTTCTCAATCCCGGTGATCCGATTCGCGTTAATGCTGCATTCATTTGCCGCAGTAGCGTTAATTGTGGTTATCATGGTGCACATTTACGCCGCCCTCTGGGTGAAAGGCACCATTACCGCGATGGTGGAGGGATGGGTAACCCGGTCATGGGCGAAGAAACATCACCCGCGCTGGTACCGTGAAGTCCGCCAGAAACAGGAAAAGTCATCTGAATGAGTATTCGCATAATCCCGCAAGATGAGCTGGAGAAGAGCGAGAAACGTACGGCGGATATGATTCCGCCGTTATTGTTCCCCCGGCTCAAAAATTTGTATAACCGCCGCGCCGAGCGTCTGCGCGAGCTGGCCGAAAACAACCCGCTGGGCGATTATTTGCGCTTTGCCGCGCTGATCGCACATGCCCAGGAAGTGGTGCTGTACGACCATCCGCTGGAGATGGATCTGACCGCGCGCATCAAAGAAGCGAACGCGCAGGGCAAACCGCCGCTGGATATTCACGTTTTACCGCGCGATAAGCACTGGCAGAAACTGCTGCATTCGCTGATTGCTGAGCTGAAACCGGAGATGAGCGGCCCCGCGCTGGCGGTAATCGAAAATCTGGAGAAGGCTTCGGAACAGGAACTGGAGCAAATGGCGAGCGCGCTGTTTGAATCCGATTTTGCCTCCGTCAGCAGTGATAAGGCCCCGTTTATCTGGGCGGCGCTGTCGCTCTATTGGGCGCAAATGGCCAGCCTGATTCCCGGTAAAGCCCGTGCGGAGTACGGCGAGCAGCGTCAGTATTGCCCGGTGTGTGGCTCAATGCCGGTTTCCAGCATGGTGCAAATCGGTACCACGCAGGGTCTGCGTTACCTGCACTGCAACCTGTGCGAAACCGAGTGGCATGTGGTGCGCGTCAAATGCAGCAACTGCGAGCAGAGTCGCGATCTGCACTACTGGTCGCTGGATAACGAACAGGCGTCGATTAAAGCAGAAAGCTGTGGTGACTGCGGTACTTACCTGAAAATTCTGTATCAGGAAAAAGACCCGAAAGTGGAAGCCGTCGCCGACGATCTCGCCTCACTGGTGCTCGACGCGCGCATGGAGCAAGAGGGCTTTGCCCGCAGCTCCATCAACCCGTTCCTGTTCCCGGGCGAAGGGGAGTAATTCTGACGTCAGGTCGGGTGGCGCGTGCCGCCCGGCTTATAAATGGTAAGGCGTAATGACTCCCGGAATCCCCGCAAAGTCCTTTGTATTGCGCGTCACGAGCGCAAAACGATGAATGTGCGCTGTAGCCAGAATAACCGCATCCGGCAACTTCATCCCGTATTCCTGCCTGAGACTGACACTTCTTTCGGCAATATCCTGTGAAACGCCGATAACGCTGCGGGTCGCTCCCCTTCATGGGAGCAAAATATCGAATAAAGGAGGATTACCCCCTTTATCCTACTCTTCCTCGTTGCCGCCCTCTTCATAGGGGCCAAACGGTTTTGCCGGCAATACGATATAGATACCTTCAAAAACTGCGCCTGACGTCTCGTCGCCAAACAACTCCACTTGCAGTTGCACGCGTGCTTTACGGCCTCGCGCCAGCCTGTCCAGATCGCCGCTCAACGACCCCAGATCGGCAATTGCGCTGGGTTTGCCGCTGATGGGCCTGCTGTAGCGAATATGCGCATCGGCGAGAATAATCGTACCGCCCAGATGACGCTCGCGCAGCATGAGCCAGATCAGCCCCCAGCCGGTAAGCGTCGCCAGTGAAAACAAACTCCCGGCAAACAACGTGTGGTGCGGATTCTGATTGCCCGTTTCAGGCATGGTCGTAATAAATTTCTGACCAGTGTACTGCTGAATGCGCACCCCCATTTTTTCACTTAACGGGATGTGCTCATACCAGGCCTGCTGAAGCTGCCCACACCAGTCGCCACGGTGCAAAATGTCATCCAGCGTCGCGACCGGTTTAATCATCAGAAAATGGCGAACCGGCGTGGTTTGCGGGGTCGTGATTTCCCCTTGATTCACAAAGCCAAGTTTGGCGAAGAACGCTACCGCATCTTCACGGGCGCTACAGGTGACGCGTTTTACCCCTTCCTGGCGCGCTACGGACTCCAGGGTCATCGCCATCAACGTTCCCAGCCCTTTATCCTGAACAGACGGTTCAACGGCCATGAAACGAATAGAGGCTTCGTTATCCGCATTGATATACAAACGCCCTACCGCAACCAGGTTCCCCTCTTCATCCACCACCATTTGATGATGCGCCATCGCATCCCAGGCATCACGTTCGGAACCTTTCGGCTGGTGGAGCGGTTTGCGCAGCATTTCCCAGCGAAACTGGTAGTAACGCGCTAATTCTTCTTCTGTTTGCGGTACTCGAAGGTGATACATAGCTGTACTCTCTCTTGTTACCCGCGGCCACGCCGGAAGCTGGCTCATACCTGTAGCCAGAACGTTACGGGGCCATCATTGACCAGCGAGACCTGCATATCGGCAGCGAAACGTCCGGTTTGCGTGTTCATTTCCTGTTGGCGGCAGCGCTCAACAAAGTATTCATACAGCGCTTCAGCGCGATCCGGCGCGGCGCCTCTTGAGAAGCCCGGTCGCATACCGCGTTCGGTATCGGCGGCCAGCGTAAATTGCGACACCACCAGCACGCTTCCCCCCGCCTGTTGCACGTTGAGATTCATTTTGCCTTCGGCATCGCTAAAAATTCGATAACCGAGCACGCGCTCGCACAGACGATTCGCTTTCTGTTCGTCATCATCCCTTTCGACACCTAATAACACTAAAAGTCCCTGGCCGATTTCACCCGTCACCTCGCCCTCCACGGTGACGCTGGCACGGGTTACGCGCTGAATTAATGCAATCATGATTGGTCTGCTTCTTCTTGTTCTGCGGCTTGTTTGAGTTTGCGGTATTCCCCGAGAGTGACAGTTATTTCGGCACCAAGCAAGACGATACACCATGTCCA
This sequence comes from Citrobacter sp. CK194, assembly GCF_030333395.1. Taxonomy (NCBI): domain Bacteria; kingdom Pseudomonadati; phylum Pseudomonadota; class Gammaproteobacteria; order Enterobacterales; family Enterobacteriaceae; genus Citrobacter; species Citrobacter sp. CK194. The sequence goes on along the minus strand of NZ_JAOWGA010000003.1, from coordinate 34,631 downwards.
GTACACCCAGACAAACAAAATGGGGATAACCGCCAGCACGCCGTAAATCAACTGATATGACGGGAACATGGTGATATAAAGCGCGAATCCTTTCTTTCCTGCTTCGAACAGTACCGCTGCGACAAAAGCGCCGACGACGGCATCGCGGTTTGGTACGCGCGTGGTCGGCACAATGCTGTACAGCAGCCAGAACGAAATCCAGGAGAGAATCAGAGGGAATACCCTCAGGACGTTATCAATAACCGTGTTGAGCTCGCTGGCCCAGCGCAGAGAAAGCAGATAGGAGCTGATCGCCAGGCTGGCGCCCGCCAGCAGTGGCCCCAGGGTCAGAATCATCCAGTAAACGGCAAAGGAATACACTTTTGGACGCGTGCGTTTGCTACGCCAGATGGTGTTCAGGGCGCTGTCGATGGCATACATCAGCAACAGCGCCGTGATAATCAGTCCACAAGCGCCTACCGCCGTCATTTTGTTGGAATTTGCGACGAACTGCTCAATATAACGCTGAATAACATCTCCCGTCGCCGGGATGAAGTTAGCAAAAATAAAATGGCGTAACTGGAGGCTGACATCGGAAAACATGGGAAAGGCGGCGAAAAGCGCAAAAACGACGGCGATCAACGGCACTAACGAGAGCAACGAGACATAGGCCAGGTTCCCCGCCAGGGTGGTCATATTGTCCTCGTCAATGCGCTGCCACAACAGTTTAAGCCAGGCCCTGACTGGACGCGTATGATGCCTGGCTTTTTGATGCACGTTTTTTAGCATAACAACTTCGCGAAATAGTCCGGGATGGTCGTTTTATCCGTCACCAGAATACTGGTGATCCCCAACTGGTTAGCCCCTTCTATATTATCGGCGTTGTCGTCAAAAAAGACCGTATCGGCAGCGGAAAAACCTTCTGTCTGCAAAACATGCTGGTAAATCCGCACCTCAGGTTTACGCATGCCCAATTCCTGGGACAGATAAATATGATCGGCAGCCTGGCGAACTTCAGGGTATTCATCCGGCCAGAAGGTCGTATGCAGACGGTTAGTATTAGACAATACGACGACACGATGCCCCTGCTCGCGAAGCTTATGCATGATGTCGATAACCTCGGGCCGTAATGCGACAAATACCGCCTGCCAGCCGTGGGAAAATTGCTCATAGCTCAGCGGCAACGCCATCTCATGGCACAGCGCTTCTGCGAAGGCTTCATCAGTGATCTCCCCCCGCTCATGCTGATGAAACGCCTCTCCCATCGTAAAACTTTGCTTCAACGAAGCCAGCGGGACACGGCTCAGGTCACTCCATGCACCTAACACGCGGTTGAAGTCGATATCGACAATCACATTACCTAAATCAAAGATATAGAGCATGATCCTCTCCTTGCAAGCCGTGGATGAATAACTGTAGCGGGAAAGGAGGAGTTTGACTATGCGCCGGACAGGGAAAAAATCGACTAACGCAACCGGAAAAAAGGCGATGCAATGCATCGCCTTAACACTTTTCGCCGGATGGCGGCTTTGCCTTATCCGGCCTACAAAATAGTCCGTAGGCCCGGTAAGCTATCCGCCGTTATGGTTCAGAAGCTGTATTTCACCCCCAACATCGCTGCGGTATCGCTGTAACTGTTGTCGCCTACCTGCTGAGCTACATTCCCCCACACCTGCAAACGCGGGTTAATTTGCCCTTCCACACCAACTTTCAACTCACCAATATTTTTAGTGCCGCTGATTTCATCCCGGATCGCCCCCATCTGGACGCTCTGGTTATGGGTATTGTGGAGCCAGTTTGCTTCAACAAACGGCTGAAACTCGCGGTCTTTGCCATCATCAATGGCGTTATGGCCTTTCAGGTATGCGCGCACACCGAGTCGGGTCATCAGGTTGCCGTCAGTTTTGTCTTTCACCTGAGTGCCGTTGCTTTCACGGTGCGAGTCAGCCTGCACGTCCATCCAGGTCACCTGGGCTTTTGGCTGGAGCCAGTAACTCGTACGCTCGCTTTCGCCTATCAGGAAGGTGTATCCCCCTTCGATGGATGCCGTGATACCGTCAGATTTGTATTTTTCACTGGCAAGATGGTCACCCTGCACGGTGTTATCAAACCAGTTATAGAGCACCCAGCTATCCAGATACGTCCCGGTTTTATCCGCTTCATTCGCATACCACGTCGCATACACCCCCGCGCTGTAGCCGTTCACATGACCGCGTGAAGCGTAGCCATTATGGGTGTTATGCGTTTTACTTTTCTGATTGGCGTAACCTGCCATCACACCCAGATGCCAGCGGTCGAGGCCATCGCTGCTCCACTGCGCCAGGTCGCCGCCAATCTGCAATACATAGCGATTAGCCTGCGTTTTCAGCTGCTTGCTGCCATCAGTAAAACGCATATGACCACCTACGTTACGCATCCACATGCTGGTCGCTTTCTGCTCACCCGTTAATATGTCGGTGTACTGGGTTTCACCCAGGCGATCGTGCAGACGGGTGATAAACAGCGTATTGGCGGCATAGTTGTTCGCCAGATAGCTACCAAACTCCGGGCGGTATTGATGTTCACCAGGTTCAGGCGCTGGCGGCAGCGGTGGCTCTGGTGGCGCAGGGGGGTCAACAGGATCGACCGGTCCTGGCGGCGTTGGTGGTTCCACGGGATCAACCGGCCCTGGTGGTGCTGGCGGATCCACCGGGTCAACCGGTCCCGGCGGTGTTGGTGGCTCGACCGGGTCCGGGTTTTCTGGTTCCGGCTCAGGTTCTGGTTCTGGCTCCACCGGGCTTAGCTGGCTGGTGAGATACCAGTTGCTGGCATTTTTCACCACGTCATAGTCATAGCCGCCCGCCACAATACGTCCGGCTTTGGTGAACGTTCCGTCGGAAACGCCCTCAACGTCCACAATCTCAATGCCGTTAAGGGTCAGATCGCCCACACCGCCGATGTTATTGATGCCTACGTTGGTATTGCCGGAGGTATCCCCTTTGACGATCAGTTTATCGGTAAAAGAGTCATCGCCTTCAAGCACGGTGTTCAACACCAGTAACGCATCTGTGCCGGTGTAGTTGCCCATCACGGTCAGGGTTTTAAAGGTACTTTCGTCATCGCGGGACACGCCATCTGCGCTATAACGCAATGCGGCCTGGTTCAGCGTCAGAGTAGAGACCACAGAGTTACCGGTCATCGTCCATTCGCTGTTTGCACCGTTCATGTTGAGATTTATTGTGGCACGAAGCGATGTTGTATTTTCCAATTGTGATGAGTTGGCTATACCGACAAACTGGCTGCCATCATCCATTGTAAGGTCAATAATACCACTCGAACGCGCATACAAATTGCCCTCAATATCATAGATACCAGAGCTTGCGGTATCCGTTGCGGCATCCCAGGAGCGGATTAAACCTTTACTTTGGTAGGCATACATCGCATAGGCATTATTGCCTGTCACTTTAATGGTTGTATTCCCACCCAGATTTACTCTGGAAAAGTCACTGTTGGCGTAAGCATAGATACCATTCGCCCCGTTCCCGGTTGTCGTGATATCAGTGTTATTAAGGTTAATCTCACCTTTTCGTCCCGCATAAACCCCATGAGCATTCGAACCAGAAGTGGTGATTTTTGCAGTCCCATTGATCGTGACATCCGCAACGCCTGCCGCGCTACCAAATAAATCTCCAGGATCTTTACCAGCATAAATACCATAGCCAGAATTTGCACCACCATTACCTCGGGTTACAACATCAGCATTCCCATGAATAATAATAGAAGATTTCGCACTTGTATTTACTCTGGAGATATTTGCGCGTAGTCCCATGCCGTCAGAAGCATCGACAGAAACATTACCGCTGACTTCAACAACAGAGTAAGCGCTGTTAAGTTCGCGTCCCAGATTAATCCCATCAGAACTGGTTCCGGTCGTGGTAATCTTGATATTTTCCGCTTCCAGCCTCCCCCCTACGTTTTTGGAGTGAATACCGTCAGCTTCAGATCCCGTGGTGTTAATTACCAGGTCTTTAAATTTGTACCCCGTTGAATCAAGATAGACTCCCCACCCCTGAAGTGGTGTGGTTATACCATTCTGGCTGGTATTAATTAATACTTCATCAAACGTGGTGTAATCACGAGAACCACCATTCAGAGGATTACCAAAATAATAGATCGTCGTATCATCGCAGAAAAACTGCGTACTGGAGGATTGGCTACATCCTGCTGCCAGAACGTGTCCGCTCAACCCGCTCAACGCCAGCGCACTGGCGATACAGAGCGCAAGCTTTGCCGGGATCGGCGTTTTTTGAATAAGACGAGAAGATTTCATGAGAGCCACCTTTTCCGTAAGGCTTTTTTATTCGGATAAAAGCATCAAAGACGCGTGCATAAGATATTTATAAAAGGCGAAATCCATCCGCTCATCTTTAAATAATTAAAGAGTCAGAGTTCAAAGGCGTAATGAATTGTCACCTTAGCAGAATAAATACAAGTATTCATTTAATCTGTCAATGTACGGCAGGGTCTCATGAGATAACAGTAAATAAAATGCACCTTATTTATTTGCATTATTCTTAATAACTGTTTTTATAAAATAAAAGCATCCCCGGCAGGAAAATAAATGTCTTATAAAACAACAGCTATCAGGGTAACAATAAGCAGGCGGATTTTATTTTAAGATTTTTATATCACCACCAGGATGATTATATATTTGGCAAAAAGGTGAAAAAGAACCGTCTAAAAAGACGGTTCTTTTTATAACCCCTTCAGACTGACGTTGCGTCATCCTGGCCTGGGCTAACCTGGACAATCTCAACCTGCTGTGACTGAAGCAGGTTATGCAATGCCGGGCCAGGGTACTCATCAGTAAACAGCGCCGTTACCTGCGACACGTTGCCAATCTCTACCGCTGCGGAAGCATGGTATTTCGTATGATCGGCAGCAAGGAGAATATGCCGGGAGTGAGCCATCATGGTTTTCACCACGCTGGCTTCATTGACGTCAAACTCCAGCAACGCGCCATCGCTTTCTATCGCGCCGACGCTGGTGACAAGATAGTCCGCACGAAACCCCGCCACAAACGCCGTCGCAGAAGGGCCGATAATGCCGCTGTTATGCGGGCGAAGCGTTCCGCCAGGCACCATCACTTCAAAACGCGGATTATTGTACAGAATATGCGCCACACGCAGGCTGTTAGTGATAATTCGCAGATGATTGTGGTTTAACAGCGCCCGCGCTACCTGCTCAACGGTCGTACCAATGGTGATAAAGACCGTGGAGCCGTCTGGAATATAGTCCGCCACCGCTTCCGCGATGGCTTTTTTCTCTTCCGTCCAGGAGACTTCTCGCTGCTCAAAGGCGGTATTCACAACGCTGGAAGCCCGTCCCGCGCCACCGTGATGACGCGTAATCAATCCCTGATCGCTCAGTTTGCGAATATCGCGACGCACGGTCTGCGTGGACACATCCAGCAGACCTGCCAGCTCGTCAATATTCATGTAACCGCGCTCGCCAATCAGCGCCAGCAACTGATCATGCCGTGGGTTACCGGTCAGTTCAGTAAGACTCATGCAAATTCCTCGAAAAACCATTGCCTTACATTTTATACAAAAAGTGACAGAAAAGATCGGGTTTGATCACAGTCAGGGATTCCGGCACGCCCGCCTGGTCGGGTGCATTTCAGTGCGGCCACGCCGCTGGCAAACCTGACGGCCTCTTCGACTGGCGTTCCACCTGCCAGGCTAAAGGCGAGCGCACCGTGAAAAACATCCCCCGCGCCGGTGGTGTCGACCACCTCTACCGGGAATCCGGGTTGATGCCGAAAGACATTATCGTCTAACCAGTCGCATCCTTCACCGCCGCGCGTGACATAGACATGTCCATTTGTGAGCATTTGTGATTTTTTTAACGCGCTTACGGTATCCTGTATTCCCGTCAGACGCGTCAGACCCGGTTCAGAGAAGGCGGCATGATCGCTTAACGCCACCAGCTCGCTGATATCCTGTGGCGTCACATCGCCATCCAGAACCGTCATGACTCCGGCCCGGCGCGCCAGCGTGAACGCCCGTTTCGCCCCTTCATGCCAGCGAACATCCGCCAGCACCACATCCCATTGAGAAAAGTCGATCTCATTAAGCCAGTCAGCGTCATGCAATAAATCCGGGCTAGGGTAATTGATGATAATCCGCTCCCCTTTCGCATCGACGATGACCGCAGACTGTGAGGACTTCGCCCCCGCGTAACGCCGGGTATAGCGGGTATTTACCCCCAGGGATTCCAGCTCCGCCAGCAGGCTGCTTCCGGTGTCGTCATCTCCCACACGCCCAATAAAGTCCACCTGCGCCCCCAGTTTCGCCGCAGCCACTGCGGCAGTTGCAGCAGGCCCGCCGCCCACTTCCGTATAACGTTTCGCCACATATTTACCTCCTTCAGTCGGTAAACCTTCAACGTAATAGATGCGATCCATCACTGTGATACCCACACAAGCAACACGAATCATGGTCATTCCTTAAGCATTTCGGGATGCGATTATTTTAATTTCGCAAAATGTTTAAAAAGTGACGGCTGTCAATTTTTTGACCATAAATTACAAATACGATCAAAAACAGACAAAATCAGCGTCACGCAAGTGACAAAAAATGACATTCACGTTTCAGGAGAACGATATGGCAGTGATTGCATTTGTCGGATTAGGCCAGATGGGTTCGCCCATGGCGAGTAATTTGCTCAAGCAGGGCCATCAGCTCAGCGTCTTTGATGTGAACCCCGACGCCATACAGACCCTGGTGGAAAAAGGCGCTCGTCCTGCCAGCAGCCCGGCGCAGGCGGCGAAAGAGGCCGAGTTTGTCATCACAATGCTGCCTAATGGCGATCTCGTTCGCAGCGTGTTATTCGGCGATCAAGGCGTTTGCGAAGGCTTGTCGCAGGACGCGCTAGTGATCGATATGTCCACCATCCATCCGCTACAGACGGACAAACTTATCGCAGATATGTGTGCCAGAGGGTTCAGCATGATGGATGTCCCGGTCGGTCGAACATCCGATCACGCCATTGCGGGGACGTTGCTATTACTGGCAGGCGGCAGCGCAGAACAGGTGGAGCGCGCAACGCCGGTACTGATGGCGATGGGCAATGAATTGATTAACGCTGGCGGCCCCGGCATGGGGATTCGCGTAAAGCTTATCAATAACTATATGAGCATCGCGCTGAATGCGCTTTCTGCCGAAGCCGCCGCGTTATGCGAAGCGCTGGGCCTCTCCTTCGACGTCGCGTTAAAAGTGATGAGCGGAACCCCGGCAGGCAAAGGCCACTTCACCACCTCCTGGCCCAACAAAGTGCTGAAAGGCGACCTTTCTCCCTCCTTCATGATCGATCTGGCGCACAAAGACCTGGGGATTGCGCTGGATGTTGCCAACCAACTGCATGTGCCGATGCCGCTCGGCGCCGCATCCCGTGAAGTTTATAACCAGGCTCGCGCCGCCGGTCGTGGCCGGGAAGACTGGACAGCCATTCTTGAACAGGTGCGTAACAGCGCCGGATTACCGAACAAATTCAAAATGTAACGACTGAATAAAGGAAAACTGAATGAACAACTACACCATCAAAGACATTACGCGCGCATCCGGCGGCTTTGCCATGCTGGCGGTCGATCAGCGTGAAGCGATGCGCTTAATGTTTGCAGCTGCTGGTGCGAAGTCTCCTGTTGCCGACAGCGTACTGACGGATTTCAAAGTGAATGCCGCAAAAGCGCTGTCTCCTTATGCCTCCGCTATTCTGATTGACCAACAGTTCTGTTACCGCCAGGTGGTGGAGCAAAACGCGATTGCGAAAAACTGCGCCATGATCGTCGCCGCCGATGCGTTCATTCCCGGCAATGGCATTCCTGTCGATAGCGTCGTCATTGATAAAAAAATCAATCCACAAGCGATAAAGCAAGATGGCGGTAAAGCACTAAAACTGCTGGTGCTCTGGCGCAGCGATGAAGACGCCCAACAGCGTCTTGATATGGTCAAAGAATTTAATGAGATGTGCCACAGCAATGGTCTGGTGAGCATTATCGAACCGGTTGTGCGCCCACCTCGCCGTGGCGATAAGTTCGACCGCGAACAGGCCATCATTGATGCCGCAAAAGAGTTGGGCGACAGCGGCGCGGATCTCTACAAAGTTGAAATGCCGCTGTACGGCAAAGGCGCGCAGCACGACCTTCTCGCCGCGTCACAGCGCCTGAACGAGCATATCAATATGCCGTGGGTCATCCTCTCTTCCGGTATTGATGAAAAATTGTTCCCTCGGGCGGTCAGAGTCGCAATGACCGCAGGCGCATCCGGTTTTCTGGCGGGTCGCGCCGTCTGGTCATCGGTGATTGGCCTGCCGGATACCGAACTGATGCTGCGTGATATTTCTGTGCCTAAGTTGCAGCGTTTGGGTGAGATCGTCGACGAAATGATGGCCCGCCGTCGTTAATGTGAGGATGAAAGCATGAAATGGTTTAACACGTTGAGCCACAACCGCTGGCTGGAGCAAGAAACCGATCGCATTTTTGACTTTGGGAAAAAATCCGCAGTACCTACCGGTTTCGGCTGGCTGGGAAATCAGGGACAGATCAGAGCGGAGATGGGTACGCACCTGTGGATTACCGCCCGTATGCTGCACGTTTATTCCGTTGCAGCATCGATGGGCCGTCCGGGCGCATATCAGTTAGTCGAGCATGGTATTAACGCGCTGAACGGCGCGTTACGCGATCGGCGCTACGGCGGCTGGTATGCCTGTGTAAACGATGAAGGCGTGATGGACGCCTCCAAACAGGGATATCAGCATTTCTTCGTCCTGTTAGGGGCGGCAAGCGCCGTCACCACGGGCCATCCACAGGCCAGAAAACTGCTGGATGACGCGATCGAGGTCATCGAAAAATACTTCTGGAGCGAAGAGGAGCAAATGTGCCTGGAGTCCTGGGACGAAGCCTTCAGCCAGACCGAAGATTACCGTGGCGGCAACGCCAACATGCATGCCGTAGAGGCTTTTTTGATCGTGTACGACGTGACCCACGATCGTAAATGGCTCGACCGCGCGCTGCGCATCGCCTCCGTCATTATTCACGATGTGGCCCGCAACGGTGACTACCGCGTCAACGAGCACTTCGATGCGCAGTGGAACCCCATCCGCGATTACAACAAAGATAACCCTGCCCACCGTTTCCGCGCTTACGGCGGCACGCCGGGGCATTGGATCGAGTGGGGTCGCCTGATGCTGCACCTGCATGCGGCCCTGGAAGCGCGTTTTGAAACTCCTCCCGCCTGGCTGCTGGAAGATGCCAAAGGGTTATTCCACGCCACCCTTCGCGACGCCTGGGCGCCCGATGGTGCAGACGGCTTCGTCTACTCCGTGGACTGGGACGGCAAACCGATTGTACGTGAAAGGGTGCGCTGGCCGATTGTGGAAGCAATGGGCACCGCTTACGCCCTGTATACCCTCACCGGCGATAGCCAATACGAAGCCTGGTATCAGAAGTGGTGGGATTACTGCATCACTTATCTGATGGACTACGAGAACGGTTCGTGGTGGCAGGAGCTGGATACCAATAACCAGGTGACCACCAAAGTGTGGGACGGCAAGCAAGATATTTACCACCTGCTGCACTGCCTGGTGATCCCGCGCCTGCCGCTGGCGCCGGGGCTGGCGCCCGCCGTTGCTGCGGGTCTGCTGGATAGCAACGCGAAATAACAATATGACATGCCGGATGGCGACGTTAAGGCGTCTTATCCGGCCGACGAGCGCCGTGCTAACCGTAGGCAAGAGCGCTGCCGTCCGGCAACATTGAGGATAGAAAACTTATGCATACCCTACACAATATCACCCTGACAACAACCGATGGCGGCTTCACCCTGAGCTGGCAAGATCGTCTGTTGCTATCCCACAGCGCAGAAAATCCCTGCCTGTGGATCGGCGCCGGCGTCGCCGATATCGACATGTTTCGCGGTAATTTCAGCATAAAAGATAAGCTGAATGAGAAAATCGCGCTGACTGACGCAACGATAAGCCAGTCCCCGGATGGCTGGTTGATCCATTTCAATCGCGGCGATGCCATCAGCGCAGCGTTACACATCGCCACCGATGAGGCGGGCCGCCTGACGCTGAAACTGCAAAACAGCGCTCTTACCCATAACCGCATCTGGTTACGCCTGGCCGCCCAGCCAGAAGATCACATCTATGGCTGCGGCGAACAATTCTCTTATTTCGATTTACGCGGCAAGCCTTTCCCGCTCTGGACCAGCGAACAAGGCGTCGGGCGCAACAAAAACAGCTATGTCACCTGGCAGGCGGACTGCAAAGAAAACGCGGGCGGGGATTACTACTGGACCTTTTTCCCACAGCCCACTTTTGTCAGCACGCAAAAGTACTACTGCCACGTCGATAACAGCTGCTACATGAATTTCGACTTTAGCGCGCCGGAATACCATGAGCTGGCGCTATGGGAAGACAACGCCACCCTGCGTTTTGAATGCGCCGACAGCTACATCGCCCTGCTGGAAAAATTGACGGCGCTGTTAGGCCGCCAGCCGGTGTTGCCGGACTGGGTTTACGACGGCGTGACGCTCGGCATTCAGGGCGGCACCGACGTCTGCCAGCAGAAGCTGGACACCATGCGCAACGCAGGCGTGAAGGTGAATGGCATCTGGGCGCAGGACTGGTCCGGCATCCGCATGACCTCTTTCGGCAAACGCGTGATGTGGAACTGGAAGTGGAACAGCGACAACTATCCGCAGCTGGATACCCGTATCAAGCAGTGGCAAGAAGAAGGCGTGCAGTTCCTCTCCTACATCAATCCTTACGTCGCCAGCGATAAAGATCTTTGCGCCGAAGCGGCCAGACACGGTTATCTGGCAAAAGACGCTGCGGGCGATGACTATCTGGTTGAGTTCGGCGAGTTTTATGGCGGCGTCGTGGATTTGACCAATCCTGAAGCCTATGACTGGTTCAAGAATGTCATCAAGAAAAACATGATTGAGCTGGGTTGCGGCGGCTGGATGGCGGATTTCGGGGAATACCTGCCAACCGACACTTACCTGCATAACGGCGTCAGCGCGGAAATTATGCATAACGCCTGGCCGGCGCTGTGGGCGAAATGTAACTACGAAGCGCTACAAGAGACCGGCAAGCTGGGCGAGATCCTGTTCTTTATGCGTGCGGGTTATACCGGCAGCCAGAAATACTCCACCATGATGTGGGCGGGCGATCAGAACGTCGACTGGAGTCTGGACGACGGTCTCGCCTCCGTGGTGCCTGCCGCATTGTCGCTGGCGATGACGGGTCACGGTCTGCATCACAGCGATATTGGCGGTTATACCACCCTGTTCGACATGAAGCGCAGTAAAGAGCTGCTGCTGCGCTGGTGTGACTTCAGCGCCTTCACCCCGATGATGCGTACCCACGAAGGGAACCGCCCCGGCGATAACTGGCAGTTTGATGGCGACGCGGAAACCATCGCCCACTTTGCCCGTATGACAACCGTCTTTACCACCCTGAAACCGTATCTCAAACAGGCGGTGGCGCAGAACGCCAGAACCGGTCTGCCGGTCATGCGCCCGCTGTTCCTGCACTACGAGGACGATGCGCAGACCTACACCCTGAAATATCAGTATCTGCTGGGTCGCGACCTGCTGGTTGCGCCGGTCCACGAACAAGGACGCCGCGACTGGACGCTATATCTGCCTGAGGATAACTGGATCAACGCGTGGACGGGCGAAACGCTTCGCGGCGGCGAGATTACCGTGGACGCGCCGCTCGGCAAGCCTCCGGTCTTTTACCGTGCAGAGAGCGAGTGGGTATCACTGTTTGCCTCTTTACGCACTATCTAATACGGCTCGCCCGTGGGGAAACTCACGGGCATATGGAGAAAAATAATGAGTCAAACGTCATCAAATCCGGCGACCCTACGCTTGCCGTTTAAAGAAAAACTTGCCTATGGGATGGGTGATTTAGGCTCCAATATCCTGCTGGATATTGGTACGCTTTATTTACTTAAGTTTTATACCGATGTGCTGGGTCTACCGGGCACGTATGGCGGTATTATTTTCCTGATCGCCAAATTCTTTACCGCCTTCACCGATATGGGCACCGGGATTATGCTCGACTCGCGGCGTAAAATCGGCCCGAAAGGCAAGTTCCGTCCGTTCGTGCTCTATGCCGCGTTTCCGGTGACCCTGCTGGCCATCGCCAACTTTGTTGGCACGCCGTTTGAAATCACCGGTAAGACGGTGATGGCGACGGTGCTGTTTATGCTGTACGGCCTGTTCTTCAGCATGATGAACTGTTCGTATGGCGCGATGGTGCCCGCCATTACCAAAAACCCGGATGAGCGCGCCTCGCTTGCCGCCTGGCGTCAGGGCGGCGCCACGCTCGGCCTGCTGCTGTGCACCGTCGGTTTTGTTCCGGTGATGAATCTGATCGAAGGGAACGCACAGCTAAGCTATATTTTCGCCGCCACGCTGTTCTCACTGTTTGGCCTGCTGTTTATGTGGCTCTGCTACGCAGGCGTCAAAGAGCGCTATGTGGAGGTAAAACCGGTTGAAGCGACCGAAAAACCGGGGCTGCTCCAGTCGTTTCGCGCCATTGCCGGGAACCGTCCGCTGTTCATTTTATGTATCGCGAATCTCTGCACCCTGGGCGCTTTCAACGTTAAGCTGGCGATCCAGGTGTATTACACCCAGTACGTACTGAATGACCCGATCCTTCTCTCCTGGATGGGCTTTTTCAGCATGGGCTGCATTTTCATCGGCGTCTTTTTAATGCCCGGCGCGGTAAGACGCTTCGGCAAGAAAAAGGTCTACATCGGCGGCCTGCTGGTTTGGGTTATCGGCGATCTTCTCAACTACTTCTTTGGCGGCGGCTCGGTCAGTTTTGTCGCGTTTTCCTGCCTGGCGTTTTTCGGTTCAGCGTTTGTGAACAGCCTGAACTGGGCGCTGGTCTCCGACACGGTGGAATACGGTGAATGGCGCACCGGCGTGCGTTCAGAAGGAACGGTATACACCGGTTTTACCTTCTTCCGTAAGGTGTCTCAGGCGCTGGCGGGCTTCTTCCCCGGCTGGATGCTGACCCAAATCGGCTACGTGCCCAATGTGGTGCAATCGGCAGGCACTGTCGAAGGTTTGCGGCAGCTGATCTTCATTTATCCGTGCGCGCTGGCGGTGATAACCATCATTGCAATGGGGTGTTTCTACAACCTCAACGAGAAGATGTATGTCCGCATCGTTGAAGAGATAGAAGCCCGTAAACAAACGGCTTAACAATGATAATAAAGGCGCCCTTCGGGGCGTTATTGAGGAGCGATTATGTCTGACCATGATCCGCTGACGCTAAAACTGAGCCTACGGGAAAAATATGCCTATGGCATGGGTGACTTCGGCTCAAATTTGATGCTGTGTATCGGTACGCTGTATCTGCTTAAGTTTTATACCGATGAACTGGGGATGCCCGCATATTACGGTGGAATTATCTTTCTGGTGGCGAAGTTCTTTACCGCGTTCACCGATATGTTGACGGGGGTGCTGCTGGATTCCCGTCGTCATATTGGCGCTAAAGGTAAGTTTCGCCCTTTCATTCTGTATGCATCATTTCCTGTCGCGCTGGTTGCCAGCGCGCAGTTTCTCGCCACCGATTTTACACTGACGGTCAAAACAGCGCTGGCAACCGTACTGTTCATGCTGTTTGGCCTGTTTTACAGCCTGATGAATTGCTCATACGGGGCGATGGTGCCCGCTATCACCAGAAACCCGCATGAGCGCGCCCAACTCGCAGCATGGCGTCAGGGCGGCGCAACGCTCGGTCTGTTGCTGTGTACCGTTGGCTTTATGCCGATTCAGGCGCTCTTTACCCAGTCATCTTCTCTGGGTTATCTGGTAGCCGCGCTGATTTTCTCCGTTTGCGGCCTGTTCAGTATGTGGTGGTGTTTCAGCGGGGTGAAAGAACGGTATATCGATATCGTTCCGGCCCACCATAAGCCCAGCATTCTTAAATCCTTCTGTGCGATTTTCCGCAATCCGCCGCTGCTGGTGCTCTGCGTGGCCAACTTATGTACGCTGGCCGCGTTTAACATCAAACTGGCGATTCAGGTCTATTACACCCAGTACGTGCTGAACGACATCCATTTGCTGTCATGGATGGGATTTTTCAGTATGGGGTGCATTCTGGTCGGCGTACTGCTGGTGCCCGTAACCGTAAAACGGTTTGGGAAAAAGCAGGTCTATCTCGGCGGCCTGACGCTGTGGGCTATCGGCGATGTGCTGAACTTTCTCTGGGGTGGAACCTCTTTCCTGTTCGTGATCTTCTCCTGCATGGCGTTTTTCGGCACCGCGTTCGTTAACAGCCTGAACTGGGCGCTGGTTCCTGATACGGTCGATTACGGCGAATGGAAAACAGGCATTCGTGCGGAAGGGTCGGTCTATACCGGTTATACCTTCTCACGAAAAATTTCTGCGGCGCTGGCGGGTTTCTTGCCCGGCATTATGCTGACGCAAATTGGCTACGTGCCGAACATAGCGCAAAGCGCGGAGACGTTACTTGGCCTGCGTCAGCTGATATTTCTCTGGCCATGCGGCCTGGCGATTATCGCCGCACTCACAATGGGCTTTTTTTATAAGCTCAATGAAAAACGTTTTGCTTTTATTATTGAGGAAATTAGCCAACGAAAGAAACAATCGATACAAACCGGCGTTGTAAGCCATTAAAAAACCTCTGTTCTAATTAAATAAAATAATTGCCGCTCTATCCATTTCGATGGATAGCGGCTCCCTACGCTTAAAAAATGGATTTACTATGAAAACGTTGAACACAATAATGCTGTTATCCTCTGTTATCTCCACTTCTGTTTTTGCGGGCGCGTATGTGGAAAACCGCGAGGCCTATAATCTGGCATCCGATCAAATGGAATTCATGCTGCGCGTTGGCTACAACTCCGATATGGGGGCTGGAATTATGTTAACCAACACCTATACGCTACAGCGTGATGATGAATTAAAGCATGGCTATAATGAAATTGAGGGTTGGTATCCGTTATTTAAACCGACGGACCGGTTAACCATTCAACCCGGTGGTCTGATAAACGATAAAAGCATCGGTTCTGGCGGCGCTGTTTATCTGGACGTCAATTATAAATTCACGCCGTGGTTTAACCTGACGGTTCGTAACCGTTACAACCATAATAACTACAGTTCTACTGATTTAAATGGTGAATTAGATAATAACGATAGCTATGAAATCGGCAACTACTGGAATTTCATCATTACTGATAAATTTTCTTATACCTTTGAGCCACACTATTTTTATAATGTGAATGATTTTAACAGCAGCAACGGAACCAAACACCACTGGGAAATTACCAATACTTTCAGATACCGGATTAACCAGAACTGGCTGCCGTACTTAGAGTTACGTTGGTTGGATCGCAATGTGGAGCCCTACCATCGGGAGCAAAACCAGATTCGTGTCGGGGTAAAATATTTCTTCTGATTTTAATTATGCGATCTTCAACTGAAAGATCGCATTTTTAATTTTTATGAAAACATTTAAATTATAATAATAATTTATTTTCATTAATATATAGAAAACATTTAATAATACACATCCTATATAAATAATGTAATAACTTCTTTTTTATACCTTACATAATTCAAGTAGCAGGACGGTAGCGACACAGCTACGTCGCCACCTTGATGTAACGCGAAATACATTGGTATATATT
Source organism: Citrobacter sp. CK194 (assembly GCF_030333395.1). Classification (NCBI taxonomy): domain Bacteria; kingdom Pseudomonadati; phylum Pseudomonadota; class Gammaproteobacteria; order Enterobacterales; family Enterobacteriaceae; genus Citrobacter; species Citrobacter sp. CK194. The sequence continues at coordinate 18,937 of NZ_JAOWGA010000003.1, read as the reverse complement.
AACAATAAAGGAGTTATTATAATGTCATGGAATAAACATTCCGCAGTAACCTTTGCACGCCAGCATGCACACCAACAAAGTACTCATTTTTGTGCCCGTGCCGTTGCAGCCGCGATACGAGCTGGCGGTATTCAGATTGAGGGAGCCAATGCCATGAATTTTGATCGTTCACTTGAGCGTGCCGGATTCAGGCAAGTTTATGGTGAACCGATGGAAGGAGATGTCGCAGTGATAAGCGCATTACCTGGCCCGCATCAATATGGTCATACCTGTATTTACGATGGGATGGGAACATGGTATTCCGATTTCATTCAACGCAGTATGTACCCTGGCCCACATTACAGGGAGCTACATCCTGCTTTTAAACTTTACAGGCACAATTAATATGAAAGAATTATTGATATTACTTTCCATCAGTTTCGCAACATTTGGCGCAATTGATGATAAAACCCCCATATCTCGGGCGCTTGAATTCAATAAATGGTATATTAATCAGATAAATAAAGATATTTATCCTATCAGCGCCGGTCATGAAATTGATAACTTTGTTACGTCAGACACGATGAAAAAGCTGCGTCATGCGCAAGATCCTAAATACGCGGACGATGAATTTTATGACGCTGACTTCTTTATTAAGGCGCAATACATTGGCGATGACTGGCCAACCAACGTAACCGTAGTTTCATCCGATTATGATCCGGTTTGTGTGAATGTATATGTGTCATTTGGCAAAAAACGCGATCACATTGTCGTTGATTGTATGGTCCGGGAGGGAGGGAGGTGGAGAGTTCAGTCAGTCGTCGGACATGAGATTTACCACAATAGCAGCTTACAGTAATAAATCGAGAGTCAAAAAAAGCCGCTGAAATCAGCGGCTTTTTGTTGCCGGATGGCGGCTAACGCCTTATCCGGCCTACGAATCGGAGTTATCAGGCCGATTTTGTAGGCCCGATAAGCGAAGCGCCATCGGGCATTTCACGGTAGGCCCGTATTACTCTTCTTTCGCGCCACGCATTGCACGACGACGATCGTTTTCCGTCAGGTGACGTTTACGAATACGGATAGAGGTTGGAGTCACTTCTACCAGTTCGTCGTCATCGATGAACTCCAGAGCCTGCTCCAGGGTCATCTTGATCGGCGGAACCAGAACCGTTGCTTCGTCAGTACCAGACGCACGCATGTTGGTCAGTTTCTTACCGGTCAGGCAGTTTACGGTCAGGTCGTTAGAACGGCTGTGAATACCGATGATCTGGCCTTCGTAAACTTCCGCGCCGTGACCCAGGAACAGCTTACCGCGATCCTGCAAACCGAACAGTGCGAACGCAACCGCTTTACCCTGACCGTTGGAGATCAGTACGCCGTTCTGACGCTGGCCCACTTCGCCCGGACGGATATCGTCGTAGTGGCTGAAGGTGGAGTACAGCAGACCCGTACCGGAGGTCATGGTCATGAACTCTGAACGGAAACCGATCAGACCTCGGCTTGGGATCACGTAGTCGAGACGTACGCGGCCTTTGCCATCTGGATTCATGTTTTTCAGGTCGCCTTTACGCTCGCCCAGCGCCTGCATCACAGAACCCTGGTGCTGCTCTTCGACGTCCAGCGTGACGTTTTCGTACGGCTCTTGTTTACGGCCGTCGATTTCGCGGAAGATAACTTTCGGACGGGAAACCGCCATCTCGAAACCTTCACGACGCATGTTTTCAATCAGAACGGACAGGTGCAGTTCACCACGACCGGATACACGGAACGCGTCCGCATCTTCGGTTTCTTCAACGCGCAGCGCAACGTTGTGTACCAGTTCTTTGTTCAGACGCTCAAGGATCTGACGAGAGGTCACGTATTTACCTTCTTTACCGCAGAACGGAGAGGTGTTTACGCAGAAGAACATAGAAACGGTCGGCTCATCAACAGACAGCGCTGGCAGCGCTTCAACATTCTGCGGATCGCAGATGGTGTCGGAGATGTTCAGCTCGCCCAGACCGGTGATTGCAATGATATCGCCCGCTTCCGCCAGGTCGCTATCAATACGTTCCAGACCCAGGTGAGTCAGCACTTTGCCCACTTTACCGTTACGGGTTTTACCTTCGCTATCGATGATAGTGATCTGCTGGTTCGGCTTCACTTTACCGCGCTTGATACGACCAATGCCGATAACGCCAACATAGTTGTTGTAGTCCAGCTGAGAGATCTGCATCTGGAGCGGGCCGTCCAGGTCAACGTCCGGTGCCGGTACGTGGTCAACGATCGCCTGATACAGCGGGGTCATGTCTTCCGCCATATCTTCGTGATCCAGACCTGCGATACCGTTCAGCGCCGAAGCGTAGATGATCGGGAAGTCCAGCTGTTCGTCGGTCGCGTCGAGGTTAACGAACAGGTCGAATACCTGGTCTACAACCCAGTCAGGGCGCGCGCCAGGACGGTCAACTTTGTTGATAACAACAATCGGCTTCAGGCCATGAGCAAAGGCTTTTTTGGTCACGAAGCGCGTCTGCGGCATCGGGCCGTCAAATGCGTCAACCACCAGCAGCACGGAGTCTACCATGGACATTACACGTTCAACTTCACCACCGAAGTCGGCGTGTCCTGGGGTATCAACGATGTTGATACGGTAATCATTCCATTTGATAGCAGTGTTTTTAGCGAGGATGGTAATCCCACGCTCTTTCTCCAAATCGTTGGAGTCCATCACACGCTCTTGAGTTTCGGCACGCGCATCAAACGTACCGGATTGCTGTAGCAGCTTATCGACCAGGGTAGTTTTACCGTGGTCAACGTGCGCGATGATGGCGATGTTACGCAAATTTTCGATCACAACTTTGCCTCAGGCATTAGAAATAGCGCGTTATTGTACACGGATTAATCGCACTACAAAACAGGATCACAGAGATCCTCCGCAAACAAGTATTGCAGAGTTTCTTTGTGATCGCTTTCACGGAGCGTTAAAAGGGTCACTCACTGTCCATTGCACCAACATGGTGCTTAATGTTCACATTAAAGCACTATATTGGTGCAACATATCCACTATGGTGCGGCCCTTTTGCACGATGGTGCGCATGATAACGCCTTTTAGGGGCAATTTAAAAGTTGGCACAGATTTCGCTTTGTATTTTTTACGGCGACACGGCCAATTTTTGCAGAATTGAAGACTTCGTTACCACGACGACAATGACCAATCCGGGAGAGTTAAGTATGTCCGCTGAACACGTTTTGACGATGCTGAATGAGCATGAAGTGAAGTTTGTTGATTTGCGCTTCACCGATACCAAAGGTAAAGAACAGCACGTCACGATTCCTGCTCATCAGGTGAATGCCGAATTCTTTGAAGAAGGCAAAATGTTTGACGGCTCCTCGATCGGTGGCTGGAAAGGTATCAACGAATCCGACATGGTTCTGATGCCGGACGCATCCACTGCGGTCATTGACCCGTTCTACGCTGATTCTACGCTGATTATTCGTTGCGACATCCTGGAGCCAGGCACCCTGCAAGGCTACGATCGCGACCCGCGTTCCATCGCCAAGCGCGCGGAAGAGTACCTGCGCTCTACCGGCATCGCAGACACCGTTCTGTTCGGGCCAGAGCCAGAGTTCTTCTTGTTTGACGATATCCGCTTCGGTTCTTCTATCTCCGGTTCCCACGTCGCTATCGACGATATCGAAGGCGCATGGAACTCCTCCACCCAGTACGAAGGTGGCAACAAAGGTCACCGTCCGGCAGTAAAAGGCGGTTACTTCCCGGTTCCGCCGGTAGACTCTTCTCAGGACATCCGTTCTGAAATGTGTTCCGTTATGGAGCAAATGGGTCTGGTTGTAGAAGCACACCACCACGAAGTGGCAACCGCAGGTCAGAACGAAGTGGCAACCCGCTTCAACACCATGACCAAAAAAGCGGACGAAATTCAGATCTACAAATACGTTGTGCACAACGTCGCTCACCGTTTCGGTAAAACCGCGACCTTTATGCCAAAACCGATGTTCGGCGATAACGGTTCCGGTATGCACTGCCACATGTCCCTGTCCAAAAACGGGACTAACCTGTTCTCCGGCGACAAATATGCGGGTCTGTCTGAGCAGGCGCTGTACTACATCGGCGGCGTAATCAAACACGCGAAAGCGATCAACGCCCTGGCGAACCCGACCACCAACTCCTACAAACGTCTGGTTCCGGGTTATGAAGCACCGGTCATGCTGGCCTACTCCGCCCGTAACCGTTCTGCCTCTATCCGTATTCCGGTTGTGGCCTCTCCGAAAGCGCGTCGTATCGAAGTGCGCTTCCCGGACCCGGCTGCGAACCCGTACCTGTGCTTTGCCGCTCTGCTGATGGCGGGTCTTGACGGTATTAAGAACAAGATCCACCCAGGCGAAGCGATGGACAAAAACCTGTATGACCTGCCGCCGGAAGAAGCGAAAGAGATCCCACAGGTTGCAGGCTCTCTGGAAGAAGCGCTCAACGAGCTGGATATTGACCGCGAATTCCTGAAAGCAGGCGGCGTGTTCACTGATGAAGCGATTGACGCGTACATCGCCCTGCGCATTGAAGAAAATGACCGCGTGCGCATGACGCCGCACCCGGTAGAGTTTGAGCTGTACTACAGCGTTTAATCGTTGAGTTGCCGTGGAACTTTTAGCCTGTTCAGGCAGGTTTGAGATTGATGGCGAATGATAAGACGCCTGATGGCGCAAGCTTATCAGGCCTACCGGTAACATCACCTTGTAGGCCGGATAAGGCAAAGCCGCCATCCGGCACAACGTTTGCCACTCATCTGTAGCCCATCACACGATGGGCTTTTTTCTCCACCAACGTTCTGATCCCACGCGCTTTTTACACGTAAAAAGCTATAATGCACTAAATTGGTGCAAACTATTCCAGGAGACTGCTAAATGGCAACAGGCACGCAGCCCGATGCTGGGCAGATCCTCAATTCTTTAATCAACAGCATTTTACTGGTCGACGACGAGCTGGCGGTGCATTACGCCAACCCGGCCGCACAACAGCTGCTCGCCCAAAGCGCCCGCAAGCTGTTTGGTACGCCGCTGCCTGAGCTGTTGAGCTATTTTTCATTAAATATTGGGCTGATGCGCGAAAGCCTGGAAGCAGGTCAGGGATTTACGGACAACGAAGTCACGCTGGTGATCGACGGGCGCTCTCATATTCTCTCGCTAACCGCCCAGCGCCTGCCGGATAACTTCATCCTGCTGGAAATGGCGCCGATGGATAACCAGCGTCGCCTGAGCCAGGAACAGCTTCAGCATGCCCAGCAAATCGCCGCCCGCGATCTGGTGCGCGGTCTGGCGCATGAGATCAAAAACCCGCTTGGTGGTTTACGCGGCGCAGCCCAGCTGCTCAGTAAAGCCCTGCCTGACCCGGCGTTGCTGGAGTACACCAAAGTCATTATTGAGCAGGCCGACAGGCTGCGTAATCTGGTTGACCGACTGCTGGGGCCGCAACAGCCGGGTATGCACGTCACGGAGAGTATCCACAAAGTCGCAGAACGCGTCGTCGCACTGGTGTCGATGGAGCTGCCGGAGAACGTCACGCTGATTCGTGATTATGACCCCAGTCTGCCGGAACTGCCTCACGACCCGGACCAGATTGAACAGGTCCTGCTGAACATCGTGCGTAACGCTTTACAGGCGTTAGGGCCGGAAGGCGGTGAAATCATTCTGCGTACCCGTACCGCATTCCAGCTGACGCTGCATGGCGTGCGTTATCGCCTGGCGGCACGCATCGACGTTGAGGACAACGGGCCGGGTATTCCGTCCCATTTACAGGACACGCTGTTTTACCCGATGGTCAGCGGTCGCGAAGGCGGTACCGGGCTGGGCTTATCCATTGCCCGTAATTTGATTGATCAGCATTCCGGCAAAATTGAATTTACCAGTTGGCCGGGTCATACCGAGTTCTCGGTTTACCTGCCTATCAGGAAATAAAGGTGACGTTTATGCAACGAGGGATAGTCTGGGTAGTCGATGACGATAGTTCCATCCGTTGGGTGCTTGAACGTGCGCTCGCTGGGGCGGGATTACATTGCACCACATTTGAAAGCGGCAACGAAGTGCTGGACGCGCTGGCGAGTAAAACGCCGGATGTCCTGCTGTCGGATATCCGTATGCCGGGAATGGACGGACTGGCGCTGTTAAAACAGATCAAACAGCGTCACCCAATGCTTCCGGTCATCATAATGACGGCGCATTCCGATCTCGATGCCGCCGTCAGCGCTTATCAACAAGGCGCGTTTGATTATCTGCCAAAGCCTTTTGATATTGACGAAGCGGTCGCGCTGGTTGAACGCGCGATCAGCCATTATCAGGAGCAGCAACAGCCGCGCAATGTCCAGATCAACGGCCCGACAACCGATATCATCGGCGAAGCGCCCGCGATGCAGGATGTCTTTCGCATTATTGGCCGCCTCTCACGCTCGTCTATCAGCGTGCTGATCAACGGCGAGTCCGGGACCGGTAAAGAGCTGGTCGCCCATGCGCTGCATCGCCATAGCCCACGCGTTAAAGCTCCCTTTATCGCCCTGAATATGGCGGCTATTCCGAAGGATTTGATCGAGTCCGAACTGTTTGGTCATGAAAAAGGGGCGTTCACCGGGGCGAATACCATTCGTCAGGGGCGCTTTGAGCAGGCCGACGGCGGCACGCTGTTTCTCGATGAGATCGGCGATATGCCGCTGGATGTGCAGACGCGTTTGCTACGCGTCTTAGCCGATGGGCAGTTTTACCGCGTTGGTGGCTATGCGCCAGTGAAGGTTGATGTGCGGATTATCGCCGCCACCCATCAGAACCTGGAATTACGCGTACAGGAAGGTAAGTTCCGTGAAGATCTGTTCCACCGCCTGAACGTGATTCGCGTACATTTACCGCCGCTGCGCGAGCGCCGGGAAGATATTCCACGCCTGGCGCGGCATTTCCTGCAAGTGGCTGCTCGCGAGCTGGGCGTCGAAGCCAAATTGCTCCACCCGGAAACCGAAGCGGCGCTGACGCGTCTGGCCTGGCCTGGCAACGTGCGTCAACTGGAGAATACCTGCCGTTGGTTAACGGTGATGGCCGCCGGACAGGAGGTTCTGATTCAGGACTTACCCGGCGAGCTGTTTGAAGCCACGGTGCCAGACAGCCAGTCGCACATACAGTCAGACAGCTGGGCCACATTGCTGGCGCAGTGGGCGGATCGCGCGTTGCGTTCCGGTCATCAAAACCTGCTTTCTGAAGCGCAGCCTGAGCTGGAGCGTACGCTGTTAACCACCGCGCTGCGTCATACCCAGGGGCATAAACAGGAAGCGGCACGGCTGCTGGGATGGGGTCGTAACACCCTGACTCGCAAGCTAAAAGAGCTGGGTATGGAGTGACGATTCATCGTTGTGTAAAGATTAATATTTAAGCGCAAATTGCCGTTATTTTGCGCTTTACTGTTCCGATGAGTTGAGTATGATCATGCCCGGCAAACAGGGGGAATCATCATGCTGGAATCATTAATCAATCTGGTATCGAGCGGAGCGGTCGACAGCCACACGCCACAAACTGCGGTTGCCGCAGTGCTGTGTGCAGCGCTGGTTGGGCTGTTTAGCTAAATGCGTGCCGGATGGCGCTAACGCTTATCCGACCTACGGTTGATGTTAACTTGTAGGCCCGGTAAGCGGTAGCGCCACCGGGCAACGCCACTAAATCACCCGTGAGAACTGCTGCATCCGCGCTTTCTGGCGCAGATAAGCATCAAAGCACATACAGATGTTACGGATCAGCAGACGGCCTTTCGGCGTAACCTGAATCCCCTTATCATCCACATCCACCAGCCCATCTTTCGCCAGCGGCGCCAGCAGCGCTAAATCTTCCGCAAAGTACGCCGCGAAGTTGAGATCCCACTGCTGTTCAACCGCTGCGTAATCGAGACGGAAGTTGCAGATCAGCGACTTAATAATATCCCGACGAATGCAGTCATCGCGGGTCAGCACAATGCCGCGCCATAACGCATTCCCCAGCTCATCCACCTGCTGATAGTAGCGCTTCAGCTCTTTCTGGTTCTGCGCGTAGCTGTCGCCAATCATACTGATGGCGGAAACGCCCAACCCCAGCAGGTCCGTATCGCCCTGAGTGGTATAGCCCTGGAAGTTACGATGCAGAACACCCTCACGCTGGGCAACGGCCAGTTCGTCATCCGGGCGGGCAAAGTGATCCATCCCGATGAACTGATAGCCCGTCTCCGTCAGCGACGAGATGGTCTCTTGCAGGATATCGAGTTTTTGCTGCGCGCTGGGCAGGTCGGCCTCTTTGATTTTGCGCTGAGCGGCGAATAACGTGGGCAAATGAGCGTAGTTAAAGACGCTCAGGCGATCGGGGCTCAGCTCTGCCACGCGTCTGAGCGTAAAGGCGAAGCTTTCCGGCGTTTGCTTTGGCAGCCCGTAAATCAGATCGATATTCGTCGAGGTGAAGCCTATCTCGCGCGCATGATTGAGCAGCGAGAAGATAAACTCTTCATCCTGCTCGCGGTTAACCAGACGCTGAACGTCTTTATTGAAGTCCTGCACTCCCATACTCAGGCGGTTAAACCCTTGCGCGCGTAAATGATCGAGCACATCCAGCTCAATTTCACGGGGATCGACTTCGATCGAGATTTCGACGTCATCGTTAAAATGAAAGTTTCCACGCAGAAGCGTCATTAACCGACTGATTTGCGCTTTATTCAGGTACGTTGGCGTTCCGCCGCCCCAGTGCAGTTGACTAACGCGACGTCCGGCAAACAGCGGCGCGCGATGAATAATTTCTTGTTCAAGCGCATCGAGATATTGGTCGGCCTTATGCTGCTGGCGGGTCACAATCTTGTTGCAACCGCAGAAGTAGCACAATTTATGGCAAAACGGGATATGAACGTACAGAGACAGCGGACGTTCAGGGTAACGCGCCACAGCGTGCTGAAATGCCTCTTCGCCGTAGTCTTCCGAAAACTCCAGCGCTGTGGGATACGAGGTATATCGTGGCCCGGAATAGTTATATTTCTGGATCAGGGCCAGATCCCAGTCTATCAACTGTTCAGACATGCTCACTCCTTCCGATGGCGTCGCTGGCGGGTACGGCGTACCGGCTTTACCCCACTACGGGTAATAAACCGGTTGCGCAGCCACTTCTGTCGCCGCGACAACCGCTGTAGTTTAACGAATAACCACACCAGATAACATACAACCGGAAGGGTTATAAGCAGGACGGGAAGGCCCACGGTGTAAACCCGTTAGTTGCCGCCCCGGAGCAGGCGCATCATATCTTCCTGCTTTTCGTCCTCTTCCTCTTCTTCATCGTCATCATAAGAGAGGCCCAACTTCTGCATCAGCTCATCAATACGATCCAGTTTGGCATCTACCCAGGTTTGGTCTTCCGCACTCAGGGTTTCGCCTGCTTCCAGACGTTCCAGCAGCGCATCCAGGCGCTCATCCGTTTCCAGTAAATCCAACTCAGCCTGCGGTGAAAGCATAGGTTTCTCACTCTTCGGTTTGTGCTGTTTGGTGACTTTTTCGGTCACACCCAGGGGAATGGGGGTTTTACTGCCAATTCGTGGATCTTTCTGCTTGTTCTGGTTTTTACCGCCTGAAGCCGCGTTGTCACCTGTCGCACGGCTCCCCGCCGCATGACCACGGTGTTTTTTCTGACGCTTACGGTCGCGCGCTTCCTGATTCAGCTCTTCGCGTGTTTTACGACGCGCTTTTGCGGGACCTTTACCGCGTGGTGTAGAAGTTGATTTCATAGTGATTCGTCTTTGGCTGTTTTAGTCAGTATATACTCTAAATAATTCGAGTTGCAGGAAGTCAACGCACATGCAACCTGAAGTATGACGAGTTTCATTTGCCGCGGAATCTAGCAGAAACCCTATAAAGAAAAAAGGCGACAGAGTAATCTGTCGCCTTTTTTGCTGTCTAACAACCCTAACGGGCTCTACGATCCCTGTTGGCTACCAACACGCCCTGTTTTTCCCTTAGCCTGAAACATTCCGTGTTGTTTCCATTTCCTTTTACTAACGTCTCCGAACGTTTGTCTTCCTGACAAATCCTGCGTCTTCGCCTCCTGGCGCTCCTGACCCTCATCCTGAGTCGTAATCCTGACAGCTTCCTCGCTATGGATGCTACTTTACTCTTCTGGCATAAACGCACAAGTAATCGAAACGCGAATGTCCACTTTTCAGAATATTGCATGAAACATAACGTTATGATTTTATTATTTTATCTTAACTTTCGGTCTGCGCTTACTCTGAAATTTCGCATAAGAACAATCGGCAATGTCTCACAAAGAGCATGGTTTTAGCTTACACACATCCCCATGCTGAAAAATCCGTCTTTTGCCGCTGTTCAGGTATAATCGCTGCAAAGCTTTGACTGACGGAGACGACCGCTTTGACTAATTTGAATTATCAACAGACGCACTTTGTGATGAGTGCGCCTGATATTCGCCATTTACCTTCCGATACCGGAATCGAAGTGGCTTTTGCTGGCCGTTCCAATGCAGGCAAATCCAGCGCGCTGAACACGCTTACGAATCAGAAGAGTCTGGCGCGTACATCCAAAACACCGGGCCGTACTCAGCTCATCAACCTGTTTGAGGTGGTTGAAGGCAAACGTCTGGTTGACCTGCCCGGCTATGGCTATGCAGAAGTCCCGGAAGAGATGAAGCGTAAGTGGCAACGCGCGCTGGGCGAATATCTGGAAAAACGTCAGAGCCTGCAAGGCCTGGTGGTACTGATGGATATCCGTCACCCGTTAAAAGATCTCGACCAGCAGATGATCCAGTGGGCCGTAGAGAGCAACATTCAGGTTCTGGTTTTACTCACCAAAGCGGACAAACTGGCCAGCGGCGCACGTAAAGCGCAGCTGAATATGGTGCGTGAAGCGGTACTGGCCTTTAACGGCGATGTGCAGGTAGAAACGTTTTCTTCCCTGAAGAAGCAAGGCGTGGATAAATTACGTCAGAAACTGGATAGCTGGTTTAACGATCTGGCCCCCGTAGAAGAGACGCAGGACGGGGAATAACCCACCGATATGCCGGATGGCGCCGCTGCGCGTCTTATCCGGCCTACAGTTCTTTATTCTTGCTCTAAATAATTCGAGTTGCATAAAGGCGGCAACACAGCAAATCCTCAGGAGCTTACATAAGTAAGTGACTGGGGTGAGCGACAAATCTGTCTGGAACAGATTTGAACGCCGCGAAGCGGCGGCCCGTAAGGGTGAGGCTCATGGATGAGCCGAGTAATTCGAAGCCAACGCGTATGCAGCTTGAAGTATGACGAGCAAAATAAAAAACGCCCCAGTCATTACTGACTGGGGCGGCTAAAATATTCAGCCAAATCCGATTACGTGAAGTAAAAGGTCTGAAAGATAGAACATCTTACCTCTGTACCCTACGCGAATAACTTTACTCTTTTTTGAGCAGCTCAGAAAGCACTTTTTGTAATTTTTTTTCATTCTTTACATAGGGAATTCTAATGATCATCACAAAACGTTCTATCTTATGTTGCTTAGTTACGAAAAAAGCGCGTTATTCAGTAAAGCCTTAGTGCGCCTGATCCCAGTTTTCGCCGCTACCCACTTCCACCAGCAACGGTACATCAATACGCGTGCAGTTTTCCATCAGTTGATGGATCTTTTTCGATACCACGTCGAGATCATCTTTATGCACTTCGAACACCAGTTCATCGTGTACCTGCATGATCATACGCACGCGCGGCTGTTCATCTTGCAGCCATTTATCGACGGCAATCATAGCGCGCTTGATGATGTCTGCTGCCGTCCCCTGCATCGGAGCGTTGATGGCGGCACGTTCCGCACCGGCACGACGCGCAGCATTGCTGGATTTAATATCCGGCAAGTAGAGACGACGCCCTTCCAGCGTTTCAACATAACCTCGCTCTTTTGCCTGAGCGCGCGTGCGTTCCATATATTCCAGTACGCCAGGGTAGCGTTCGAAGTAGAGATCCATGTACTTCTGCGCCTCTTTGCGCGGAATATTGAGCTGACGCGCCAGACCGAATGCGCTCATGCCGTAGATCAGACCAAAGTTAATCGCTTTGGCGCTGCGGCGCTGTTCAGCCGTAACGCTCTCCAGCGGCAGTCCAAACACTTCAGCAGCCGTCGCCCGGTGGATATCTTTTCCTTCGGCAAAGGCGGTTAACAGACCTTTATCGCGGGAAAGGTGCGCCATAATACGCAGTTCAATCTGCGAATAGTCCGCTGATGCGATGACGTAATCTTGCGGAGCGATAAACGCCTGACGAATACGGCGCCCTTCCTCGTTACGTACCGGAATATTTTGCAGGTTAGGATCGGTAGACGATAAACGCCCCGTCGCGGTCACCGCCTGATGATAAGAGGTATGCACTCGCCCGGTTTTCGGGTTGATCATCAGCGGGAGTTTATCGGTGTAGGTCGATTTCAGCTTCGCCAGCCCGCGATATTCCAGAATCACCTTCGGCAGCGGATAGTCCAGCGCCAGCTCTTCCAGCACCTCTTCCGAGGTGGACGGCGCACCGCCCGGCGTTTTCTTCAGCGGCTTAATACCCTGTTTTTCAAACAGAATGGTTTGCAACTGTTTGGTAGAAGAGAGGTTAAATTCTTCTCCGGCGATCTCATGCGCCTTCTTCTCCAGCTCCGCCAGACGCAGCGTGATCTCCTCTGAATGCTTGTGCAGCACGGCAGGGTCGATTTTTACACCGTTACGCTCTACGCGGGAAAGCACCGGCACCAGCGGCATTTCGATATTCTCGAAGACATTCAGCGGCCCTTTGTACTGCTGTAGCTCTGGCCACATTTTCAAATGCAGCTGTAACGTAACGTCCGCATCTTCTGCGGCATAACGTCCGGCCTCTTCCAGGGCAATCTGGTTAAAGGTCAGCTGATTTTTGCCTTTACCGGCAATCTCTTCAAAAGTGATGGTCTTATGCTTCAACCAGCGTTCGGACAGGCTGTCCATATCATGGCGACCAGCAACGCTGTTCAGGATGTAGGATTCGAGCATAGTGTCAAAAGCAATACCGCGCAGCTCAATGCCATAGTTCTGCAATACGCCGCGATCGTACTTCAGGTTTTGCCCAACCTTACGCGCCTTCTCATCTTCCAGCAGCGGCTTCAACAGTTCCAGCGCTCGCTCGCGGGAAATCTGATCGGGCGCATCCAGGTAGTCATGCGCCACAGGAACGTAGGCCGCCACGCCCGGTTCAATAGCAAAAGAGAGACCGACCAGATTCGCCGCATGGTTATCCAGGCTGTCCGTTTCGGTATCAAATGCAAAAACGGGCGCCTTTTTCAGCGTCTCAATCCAGCTTTCCAGCGTCGCTTCATCCAGGATAGTGACGTAGTTATCGTAAGAAAGCGCGGTCGCAGGCACGTCTGGCGTTTCATCAATAACAATGGATTCCTGCGGTTTTGCTGCGGGCTTCGCACCTTTCGCCTGTAGCCATTTACCCGCTTCCACATCGGTGGTCCAGCGCTTAAATTCATATTTCTTAAACAGGCCAAGCAACTCTTCAGCCGCTGGCTGTTGTACTTCAAGCTGATCGCAGCTTAGCTCCAGTTCGACATCCGTTTTGATGGTAGCCAGTTGATAAGAGAGGTAAGCCACCTCTTTATTCTGCTCAAGCTTCCCGGCCATAGTTTTCGCGCCACGGAAGGTTAAGCCCGCAATTTTATCTGATTCGGCATACAGGGTATCCAGCCCGCCTAACCCCTGAAGGAGCGCCTGGGCGGTTTTTTCACCCACGCCCGGCACGCCAGGAATGTTATCGGAAGAGTCGCCCATCAGCGCCAGGAAATCGATGATCAATTCGGGTGGAACACCGTACTTGTTCACGACTTCATCCGGGCCCAGAATCGTATTGGTCATGGTATTAATCAGCGTGATATTTGGCGTCACCAGTTGGGCCATATCTTTGTCGCCGGTGCTGATCAGCACCGGACGGCCCACCTTCTCGGCTTCACGCGCCAGCGTACCGATAACGTCGTCCGCTTCCACGCCCGAAACGGCCAGCAGCGGCAGGCCCATCGCTTTTACCATCGCATGCAGCGGTTCAATCTGCGCACGCAGGTCATCAGGCATCGGCGGGCGATGCGATTTGTAATGTTCGAATAACTCATCACGGAAGGTTTTACCCTTGGCATCAAATACCACTGCGGCATGCGTCGGTTGATACTGCATAATCAGGCTGCGCAGCATGTTGAGAACACCGTACATCGCCCCTGTAGGCTCCCCTGCGCTGTTCGTCAGAGGAGGAAAGGCGTGATACGCGCGATAGAGATAAGATGAGCCATCTACAAGGATAAGTGGGTTTTCTGGGATCTGAACCATAATGTCCGTGCCTGTTTATCAGATTATGGGTAAAGGATGCCACAGACAGGATGAAAACATGAGTTTTTCGCCGCATTTGTCGAAAAAGTTTTGTAGATCTTCTGGATCGCTCGCAAAGCGAGCTGTGGATAACTTTGTGCATAAATTATTACATTTCATTTAATTTCATCCTGATGATTTAATTTTCATTAAACTTATTCTTATTTTTCAACATATTAATTAAATCACCAGAACTTTATCCCATTATTCAGCGTCATCTCAGTGTGTGGATAGATATCAATATTTTTTCTGTTTCGCTAAGACCCGTCATTTGATGCGTTTTCTGATAAAATCAGCCCCTTGCGTCTCTTTCGCGCACTATTTATGGCTAACCCGTTGAATAATCTAATTATGACAAGAATACTCGCTGCGATAACGCTGTTGCTGAGTATCGTATTGACCATTTTGGTCACTATTTTTTGTTCTGTGCCGATCATCCTTGCCGGGATCGTGAAGCTCCTTTTGCCCATTCCTGTCGTCTGGCGCAAGGTATCCGTTTTTTGTAATTTCATGATGTACTGCTGGTGTGAAGGGTTGGCGCTGCTGCTGCATCTCAATCCGTGGCTTAAATGGGACGTGGAAGGGCTGGAAGGCCTGAACAAGAAAAACTGGTATCTGCTTATTTGTAACCATCACAGCTGGGCCGATATCGTGGTGCTTTGCGTTCTGTTCCGTAAGCACATTCCAATGAATAAATACTTTCTTAAGCAGCAACTGGCCTGGGTGCCGTTTATCGGCCTGGCCTGCTGGGCGCTGGATATGCCGTTTATGAAACGCTACTCGCGCGCTTATTTGCTCCGTCATCCCGAACAACGCGGTAAAGATGTAGAAACAACCCGCCGTTCTTGCGAGAAATTTCGCGCGCATCCCACAACGATCGTAAATTTTGTCGAAGGTTCGCGTTTTACCGAAGAGAAACGTCTGCAAACTCGCTCGCCATATAAAAACCTTCTCCCACCAAAAGCGGCGGGGATCGCGATGGCGCTAAACGTATTAGGGTCTCAGTTCGATAAGCTGCTCAACATTACCCTCTGCTACCCGGAAAACGATCGGAAACCATTCTACGATATGTTGAGCGGTAAACTGACGCGCATCGTGGTACGTATCGATCTGGAGCCGATTAAAGAAGAGCTGCACGGTGACTATGTGAACGACAAAGGATTCAAACGCCGTTTCCAGCTTTGGTTGAATGCACTCTGGAATGAAAAAGACGAACAGATAGAAAAGATTAAAGCGGAAAACAAAAACGCCGGTCAATGACCGGCGATTTTTTTATTTCTTTTCAACCAGATGTTTCACGGTATCGGCGTACTGTTGTACGAAGATATCCATGCTGCTGGTATCCATCCCTTGCGGGTTAACCTGATATTTGCCGTTTACAAACATCGCCGGTACACCCTGAAGCTGGAGATCAGCGGCCGCTTTTTCTTGCTGCGCAACCAGTGATTTCACCACGAAACTGTTCCATGCCGCATCGTAGTCTTCACCTTTCACACCCGCATCAACGAATACTTTGCGAATATCGGCAGCAGACTGAACGGTCTGGTTTTTCTGTACTGCTTCAAACATCGGCGCAGTGATTTTATCTTCTACGCCCAGTGCCATCGCCACAGCCCATGCCTGCGTCAGGTCCTTACCCAATGGGCCCAGGAACTCAACGTGGTATTTGGTCATTTTGGTGCCTTCAGGCAGCTTTTTCTTCACGTTATCAGAAACGTGCAGCACTTCTTCAAACTGATAGCAGTGCGGGCAGTAGAAGGAGAAAAACTCCAGAACCTGAGGCTCGCCAGCAACGGGCTTATCCAGTGTGATGTATTGCTTACCATAACTGAACTGCGCTGCCGATGCGCTAAAAGCTAAAATCATACCAGCCAGCGCCAGCCAAATCTTTTTCATGATCAACTCTCTCCTGATGTGTCCGTTTAATACATTGGCGTTAATTGTAAAGGGGGTTCTTGCAGCACTTTTGCCTGCTCAAGAAATGTCGCAGTCTGCCGTTGCCAGTAATCTTCCCCGGTTAACCACGGGAAATTTTTAGGAAACGCAGGATCAGCCCAGCGACGCATCAGCCAGGCAAGATAATAAACCAAACGCATCGCGCGTAAAGGCTCAATAAGTTCTATTTCAGCAATATCAAACTCGCTAACTTCTTCATAAGCCTCGATAATCGTTTCAAGCTGCATCCGCTGCTCGGCTTTATCGCCATTCAGCAGCATCCACAGATCCTGAACGGCAGGGCCATTGCGGGCATCATCTAAATCAACAAACAGCGGGCCATCACGCCAGAGGATATTTCCGGCATGGCAATCCCCGTGTAAACGCAGCGTCTCAAAACGGGTATGCCAACGTTCGGTAACGGCGGCAATAAGGGTGTCCGTCGCGTTCAGGAAAGCCGCTTTTTGCCCTGCGGGAATCAGTGATGCGCCTTCGAAAAGTTTGCGAGGTTCAATGAGATACTCTTCCAGGCCCATTGTCGGCCGGAAGGCAAAAGAATGTTTACGCCCGGTCTGATGCAGGCGACCCAGATAGCGCCCTACCGCTTCCATCTGATCGATATTATCCGCTTCGAACTGTCGCCCGCCGACGCTTGGGAAAATCGCGTAGTGGAATCCCTGGTGGTTCAGTAGCGTCTGCCCATTGAGGACAAGCGGCGCCGCGACCGGCACCTCATCTTTTACCAGTTCCAGTGCAAACTGATGCTCTTCCCGTATTTGATCGGCAGACCAACGCTCAGGGCGATAAAACTTAACGACAAAGCGCCGACGGTCTTCGTCCTGAAACTGATAGACGCGGTTCTCATAGCTGTTGAGCGGGGTAAGACCGGAATCCACCCGGATTCCCTGTTCAAACAGCGCATCCATGATGGTATCCGGGTGTAATGTCTGGAAAGTAAAAGCGTTATCGTTCATCCCATCATCCGGAAAATACTACGAATGATTCAGGATATCATTTTGTGGCGATTTCGGTGGCGCCGCTTACAAGGTTTTACTCTTTAATCACGCCGCGTGCGCGTAATAGCGCCGTTTTGAAATCTTCTTCATAATCTTTCTGAATGCCAGGAATCACCGCATCTTTTGCGGAGTCACGCATTTTCAGGTGATAGATCAGAATGTCGTCGGTTAAATCCGCCAGTTCACCGTCAAAACCTGACTCTTTCGCCAGTTTCTGTAAAAATTGCAGCAGATTAAGATCGGGCTCTTTCTGCCAGGCTGGTTGCAGGAGTTCAATGACTTCATTCAGGCGTTTACATTTCATGGCTGTGCTCCTTAATTTGATGTAGATACGTTAGCAGGGTCAATCCCACAATAAAAGAGGCGATATCAGTGAATCTGGAGAGTGCAATAACGGGGGTTGTGCTGGCAGGCGGTAAGGCCAGGCGAATGGGGGGGGCAGATAAGGGTCTGCTTGAGCTGGATGGCAAACCACTCTGGAAGCATGTTGCTGATACGCTGGCGTCTCAGCTTGAAACCGTCGTGATTAACGCGAATCGCCATCAGGATATTTATCAACAAAGCGGTCTGAAAGTGATCCCAGATTCACTGGCCGATTTTCCGGGGCCTCTGGCGGGTATGTTGTCTGTTTTACAGCAAGAGAAGGGAGACTGGTTTCTGTTTTGCCCTTGCGACACACCTTACATTCCCCGCGATCTGGTTGCGCGTTTAAAAGCTCAGCGTAATAACGCGCCTGTCGTATGGGTTCACGACGGCGAGCGGGACCACCCGACAATTGCACTGGTTAATCGCTCAGTAGAACCTTTCTTACAGGAGTATCTCCGGTCAGGTGAACGGCGAGTCATGGTCTTTATGCGCCAGGCCGGTGGTCATGCTGTTGATTTCAGTGATTTTAAACAGGCATTTGTGAATGTGAATACGCCGGAAGAACTCGCCAGATGGCAGGAGAAATCATGATCCCACTACTCGGCATAGCCGCATGGAGCGGCACCGGTAAGACTACGCTGCTCAAGAAATTGATTCCAGCGTTATGCGCCAGAGGGGTTCGCCCAGGATTAATTAAGCATACCCATCATAATATGGACGTAGATAAGCCCGGCAAAGACAGTTACGAGTTACGCAAGGCAGGCGCAGCACAAACGCTTGTCGCCAGTCGGCAACGTTGGGCGCTGATGACAGAAACACCGGAAGAACCTGAGCTGGATTTAACGTATCTGGTGAGTCGAATGGATGTTTCTAAGCTGGATATAGTGCTTGTTGAAGGTTTTAAACACGAAGCGGTGGCGAAGATCTTATTATTCCGACAGGGGTGTGGGCATGAAGTGGATGAGCTGTCCATTGATGAACATGTGATCGCCGTCGCCAGCGACATTCCACTTTCCCTGGATGTCCCGCTATTAGATATCAATGATATACCACAGATCGCTACATTTGTTTTGCGTTGGCTGGGACGATAGTACACGGGCGGCACAGGTTTTTTGCAGGCAGGATAAGGCGCAGTGTCATCCGGCAGAACAGCGCATATATGCCGGACGCATGAACGCAAAGAGGCCATCCCTCAGGATGGCCTCTTCACTTAATTAATGCCTGGCAGTTCCCTACTCTCGCATGGGGAGACCCCACACTAC
>NZ_JAOWGA010000002.1:0-2901 GCF_030333395.1 Citrobacter sp. CK194 | reverse complement strand
GTTGTAAGGTTAAGCCTCACGGTTCATTAGTACCGGTTAGCTCAACGCATCGCTGCGCTTACACACCCGGCCTATCAACGTCGTCGTCTTCAACGTTCCTTCAGGACTCTCAAGGAGTCAGGGAGAACTCATCTCGGGGCAAGTTTCGTGCTTAGATGCTTTCAGCACTTATCTCTTCCGCATTTAGCTACCGGGCAGTGCCATTGGCATGACAACCCGAACACCAGTGATGCGTCCACTCCGGTCCTCTCGTACTAGGAGCAGCCCCCCTCAGTTCTCCAGCGCCCACGGCAGATAGGGACCGAACTGTCTCACGACGTTCTAAACCCAGCTCGCGTACCACTTTAAATGGCGAACAGCCATACCCTTGGGACCTACTTCAGCCCCAGGATGTGATGAGCCGACATCGAGGTGCCAAACACCGCCGTCGATATGAACTCTTGGGCGGTATCAGCCTGTTATCCCCGGAGTACCTTTTATCCGTTGAGCGATGGCCCTTCCATTCAGAACCACCGGATCACTATGACCTGCTTTCGCACCTGCTCGCGCCGTCACGCTCGCAGTCAAGCCAGCTTATGCCATTGCACTAACCTCCTGATGTCCGACCAGGATTAGCTGACCTTCGTGCTCCTCCGTTACTCTTTAGGAGGAGACCGCCCCAGTCAAACTACCCACCAGACACTGTCCGCAACCCGGATTACGGGCCCACGTTAGAACACCAGCCATTAAAGGGTGGTATTTCAAGGGCGGCTCCATGCAGACTGGCGTCCACACTTCAAAGCCTCCCACCTATCCTACACATCAAGGACCAGTGTTCAGTGTCAAGCTATAGTAAAGGTTCACGGGGTCTTTCCGTCTTGCCGCGGGTACACTGCATCTTCACAGCGAGTTCAATTTCACTGAGTCTCGGGTGGAGACAGCCTGGCCATCATTACGCCATTCGTGCAGGTCGGAACTTACCCGACAAGGAATTTCGCTACCTTAGGACCGTTATAGTTACGGCCGCCGTTTACCGGGGCTTCGATCAAGAGCTTCTCCCGAGGGATAACCCCATCAATTAACCTTCCGGCACCGGGCAGGCGTCACACCGTATACGTCCACTTTCGTGTTTGCACAGTGCTGTGTTTTTAATAAACAGTTGCAGCCAGCTGGTATCTTCGACTGATTTCAGCTCCATGAGTAAATCACTTCACCTACATATCAGCGTGCCTTCTCCCGAAGTTACGGCACCATTTTGCCTAGTTCCTTCACCCGAGTTCTCTCAAGCGCCTTGGTATTCTCTACCTGACCACCTGTGTCGGTTTGGGGTACGATTTCGTGTTACCTGATGCTTAGAGGCTTTTCCTGGAAGCAGGGCATTTGTCACTTCAGCACCGTAGTGCCTCGTCATCACGCCTCAGTGTTAAAGTGCACCGGATTTGCCTGGAGCACACACCTACACGCTTAAACCGGGACAACCGTCGCCCGGCCGACATAGCCTTCTCCGTCCCCCCTTCGCAGTAACACCAAGTACAGGAATATTAACCTGTTTCCCATCGACTACGCCTTTCGGCCTCGCCTTAGGGGTCGACTCACCCTGCCCCGATTAACGTTGGACAGGAACCCTTGGTCTTCCGGCGAGCGGGCTTTTCACCCGCTTTATCGTTACTTATGTCAGCATTCGCACTTCTGATACCTCCAGCAACCCTCACAGGCCACCTTCAACGGCTTACAGAACGCTCCCCTACCCAACAACGCATAAGCGTCGCTGCCGCAGCTTCGGTGCATGGTTTAGCCCCGTTACATCTTCCGCGCAGGCCGACTCGACCAGTGAGCTATTACGCTTTCTTTAAATGATGGCTGCTTCTAAGCCAACATCCTGGCTGTCTGGGCCTTCCCACATCGTTTCCCACTTAACCATGACTTTGGGACCTTAGCTGGCGGTCTGGGTTGTTTCCCTCTTCACGACGGACGTTAGCACCCGCCGTGTGTCTCCCGTGATAACATTCTCCGGTATTCGCAGTTTGCATCGGGTTGGTAAGCCGGGATGGCCCCCTAGCCGAAACAGTGCTCTACCCCCGGAGATGAGTTCACGAGGCGCTACCTAAATAGCTTTCGGGGAGAACCAGCTATCTCCCGGTTTGATTGGCCTTTCACCCCCAGCCACAGGTCATCCGCTAATTTTTCAACATTAGTCGGTTCGGTCCTCCAGTTAGTGTTACCCAACCTTCAACCTGCCCATGGCTAGATCACCGGGTTTCGGGTCTATACCCTGCAACTTAACGCCCAGTTAAGACTCGGTTTCCCTTCGGCTCCCCTATACGGTTAACCTTGCTACAGAATATAAGTCGCTGACCCATTATACAAAAGGTACGCAGTCACCCCATAAAAGAGGCTCCCACTGCTTGTACGTACACGGTTTCAGGTTCTTTTTCACTCCCCTCGCCGGGGTTCTTTTCGCCTTTCCCTCACGGTACTGGTTCACTATCGGTCAGTCAGGAGTATTTAGCCTTGGAGGATGGTCCCCCCATATTCAGACAGGATACCACGTGTCCCGCCCTACTCATCGAGCTCACAGCCTGTGCATTTTCGTGTACGGGACTTTCACCCTGTACCGTGCGACTTTCCAGACGCTTCCACTAACACACAAGCTGATTCAGGCTCTGGGCTCCTCCCCGTTCGCTCGCCGCTACTGGGGGAATCTCGGTTGATTTCTTTTCCTCGGGGTACTTAGATGTTTCAGTTCCCCCGGTTCGCCTCGTTAGCCTATGTATTCAGCTAACGATAGTGTGACGAGTCACACTGGGTTTCCCCATTCGGACATCGCCGGGTCAAGGGTTCATATCACCTCGCCGGCGCTTTTCGCAGATTAGCACGTCCTTCATCGCCTCTGACTGCCAGGGCATCCACCGTGTACGCTTG
>NZ_JAOWGA010000001.1:0-302 GCF_030333395.1 Citrobacter sp. CK194 | reverse complement strand
ACGCGGGGTGGAGCAGCCTGGTAGCTCGTCGGGCTCATAACCCGAAGGTCGTCGGTTCAAATCCGGCCCCCGCAACCAATTGAAATATGATGTAATATTTTGCAAAGTAGTTCGAATCACAACAAGGCGGCGACGCAGTGAATCCTTAGGAGCTTACTCCAGTAAGTGACTGAGGTGAACGAGGAAAGCCAACGCAGATGTGGTTTGAAATACGAAGCAGAAAGACGGACGCGGGGTGGAGCAGCCTGGTAGCTCGTCGGGCTCATAACCCGAAGGTCGTCGGTTCAAATCCGGCCCCCGCA
>NZ_JAOWGA010000019.1:616774-1319340 GCF_030333395.1 Citrobacter sp. CK194 | reverse complement strand
ACCTCCTTCGGATTTGCCAGATAACCCGTGGTATCCCCGGTCGGGCGGCTGTTGGCGTTGGGTTTAATCACAATGTTCGGTCTGGTGAAGTGCGCGCCCGGCAGCGGCGCAACGGCCGCCAGCGTGCCATGTTTCTTCCGCAGTTCTTCTATCGGGCCAAAGTCCAGCGCGCGCAGCGGGCAGGACTCGACGCAGATCGGTTTTTTGCCGTCGGCAACGCGGTCATGACAACCGTCGCATTTGGTCATGTGGCCTTTGGCGGCGTTGTACTGCGGCGCACCGTACGGGCAGGCCATATGGCAGTAGCGACAGCCGATGCAGACATCCTCATCCACCACCACAAAACCGTCCTCGCGTTTGTGCATCGCGCCGCTCGGGCACACTTTCGTGCAGGCCGGGTCTTCGCAGTGGTTGCAGGAGATGGAGAGATAGTAGGCAAAGACGTTCTGGTGCCAGACGCCGTTATCCTCCTGCCAGTCGCCGCCCGCATATTCATAGATGCGGCGGAAGCTGACGTCCGGGGTTAAATCTTTGTAGTCTTTGCAGGCCAGTTCGCAGGTTTTGCAACCGGTGCAACGACTGGAGTCAATAAAAAATCCATATTGGGTTGTCATCGGTTACTCCTTATACCTTCTCAACCTGAACGAGATTGCTGTGAGACGGGTTCCCCTTCGCCAGCGGAGAAGGACGATGTGATGTCAGAATGTTGATGGAACCGCCGTGATCGACCTGGTCGCCAAACATATCCGCCTTGAGCCAGGCACCTTGCCCGATGGCGGTAACGCCCGGCAAAATGCGCGGCGTGACTTTTGCCGGGATCAGCATCTGCCCGTTATTGTTAAATACGCGCACCGTGTCACCCTGTTGGATGTTGCGCGCTTTCGCGTCAATGGGGTTAATCCAGATCTCTTGCGGGCACGCTTGCTGCAACACGTCAATATTGCCGTAGCTGGAGTGGGTGCGGGCTTTATAGTGGAAGCCGGTCAATTGCAGCGGATAGGTTATTCGGATGGGATCGTCCCAGCCATCAAACCCTGGCGCATAGGCGGGCAGCGGATGAACGATCTCATCGTTTTCCAGCTCCCAGGTGTCGGCGATGGTCGCCAGCCGCTCGGAGTAGATTTCAATCTTCCCTGATGGCGTTTTCAGCGGACTGGAGGCAGGATCTTCGCGGAATGCGCGGAAGGCGACATAGTGTTCCTCCGGGCATTTTTTCTTGAAGATGCCGGTGGTTTTCATCTCTTCGTAGTCCGGCATTTCCGGGTTACGCGCTTTGGTTTTGGCATGCAGGTATTTCACCCACTCGTGCTGGGTACGGCCTTCCGTAAATGTCTGGTAGACATCCGGGCCGAGGCGTCTGGCGATTTCGCTCAGCGTCCAGTAGATCGGCTTTCTTTCAAATTTTGGTGAGGTGGCCGGTTGCCCCAGGATGACATAACCCATGTTGCCTGCGGATTCGTGCGAAATAAGATCTTCCTGTTCCGTTGGCATCAGGTCCGGCAGCAGAATGTCGCAGTATTTTGCGGACGCCGTCATGAAGTGCTCAATCCCGACGATCATTTCGCACTTGCTGTCGTCCTGTAATACGTCATGGGTGTGGGCGATGTTGCCATGCTGGTTAATCAGCGTATTGCTGGCGTAGCACCACATAAATTTGATCGGGACATCAAGTTTATCTTTACCGCGCACGCCGTCGCGTGTGGCGGTCATTTCCGCGCCATGATCGATGGCGTCTGTCCAGGTAAAAACGGAGATCTGCGTTTTTACCGGGTTATCCAGCATAGAAAACCACTCTACGCCGAGGTCCCAGGTGCCTTCACGCACGCCGGAGTTGCCGCCGTTGATCCCGACGTTGCCGGTCAGGATAGAGAGCATGGCGATCGCGCGCGCAGTCTGTTCGCCATTGGAGTGACGCTGCGGCCCCCAGCCCTGACAGATATACGCCGGTTTTGCCGAGCCGATTTCCCGTGCCAGCTGGATGATTTTTTCCGCCGGGATACTGGTGATATGTGCGGCCCATTCCGGTGTTTTGGCAATACTGTCCGGGCCATCGCCCAGAATATAGGCTTTATAGTGCGCATCACGCGGCGCGCTGGCGGGTAAGGTCGTTTCGTCGTAACCGACGCAGTATTTATCGAGGAAAGGCTTGTCGATCAGATTTTCGGTGATGAGCACCCAGGCGATCCCCGCCGCCAGCGCGGCATCAGTACCGGGACGAATAGGGAGCCATTCATCTTCGCGACCCGCCGCCGTATCGTTATAACGCGGATCGATGACGATCATTCTGGCGTTGGAACGTTCGCGAGCCTGTTCCACATAGTAGGTCACGCCGCCGCCGCTCATGCGCGTTTCTGCCGGGTTGTTGCCGAACATTACCACCAGTTTACTGTTGGCGATGTCATCCGGGCTGTTGCCGTCATTCGTGCCGAACATATAACTCATTGCGGCGCTGATTTGTGCGGTACTGTAGCTGCCGTAACGGCTGAGATAACCGCCGCATGAGTTCATCAGACGATAAGGCACGTTGGAGTTCGTGATGTTCCCGCCATCCACGCCGGTGCCATACAGCACATGTACGGCTTCGTTGCCGTAATCTTTCAGAATACGCTTCAGGTTGTCGCCAATGGTATCCAGCGCTTCATCCCAGCTGATACGTTCAAATTTGCCTTCGCCGCGTTTACCGACGCGTTTCATCGGGTATTTAAGGCGATCCGGGTGATTCATACGGCGACGGATCGAGCGTCCGCGCAGGCAGGCCCGCACCTGATGATTGCCGTAGACGTCATCGCCGGTGGTGTCGGACTCGACCCAGTACACCGCATCATCTTTCACATGCAGCCGTAGCAGACAGCGACTCCCGCAGTTGACGGTACAGGAACTCCAGACCGCTTTTTCTTCCACTGGCGCAGGCGAAAGGCCGTCAGCGGCGCGGGCGATTCGGGAGAAAGGAAGCGTGAAGGCGCTACTGGCGAGCGCGAGACCACTAATGGCGGATGTTTTCACCAGACTACGACGGCTGATAGTGGCCGTCATGAGCGCCTCAGGCGTGGTGATTTTCATAGTTACTCACTTTGCTTATTGATTAAAAAAAAAGAAACGCGATTTATAAAATTTGTTTTTACAGGACGTTGGTTTGTTCACATGACCGATGGACGTGCGAACACATCCCCCGAAACGCCTGTAATCGTTTCAGGGGATGGGGGTTACACTTTCTCGATTTCGACCAGATTGGTGTGCTGCGGATTTCCTTTCGCCAGCGGAGAGGGGCGCTGCGTCGTTAACGTATTCACGCAAGCGCCATGATCGATGCGATCGCCTGACATATCGGCATCGTGCCAGGCGCCCTGGCCCATCGCGCTCACGCCGGGGAGAATGCGTGGCGTAACTTTCGCCGGAATGCGGACTTCGCCGCGATCGTTAAATACCCGCACCATATCCCCGTTGGCGATACCGCGTTTTTGCGCATCCACGGGGTTAATCCAGACTTCCTGACGGCAGGCGGATTTGAGAACATCAATGTTGCCGTAAGAGGAGTGCGTGCGTGATTTATAATGAAAACCAAAGAGTTGCAGTGGGAATACGCTACGCTTAGGATCGTCCCATCCTTCGAACGTTGAGGCATAAATGGGAAGCGGGCTGATGACGTCGTCTTTTTCCAGCTCCCAGGTTTGGGCGATTTTAGCCAGGCGGCTGGAGTAAATTTCTATCTTGCCGGACGGCGTTTTCAGCGGGTTTGCCTGTGGGTCTTCACGGAATTTTTTATAGGCCACGAAATGGCCGTTGGGATCTTTACGCTTGTAGATCCCCATTTTTTTCAGCTCGTCATAGCCCGGTAACTCCGGGTCTTTAGCCAGCATTTTGGCGTACAGATATTGCAGCCACTGTTCCTGGGTTCGCCCCTCGGTAAACCTCTGGTGCACGTCCGGGCCCAGCCGCTTCGCGACTTCGCTCATTATCCAGTAAATGGGCTTACGCTCGAATTTAGGGGCGGTCGCGGGCTGGATGAAGATTAAATAACCCATATTGCCCGCGTAGTCGTTAGGAATGATGTCTTCCTGTTCGACCGTCATCAGGTCCGGCAACAGAATATCGGCGTATTTCGCGGAAGAGGTCATAAAGTTGTCGATGACCACGATCATTTCGCACTTCGATTCGTCTTGCAGGATCGCGTGTGTTTTATTGATATCCGAATGCTGGTTGGTGATGGTATTGCCCGCGTAATTCCAGATGAACTTGATCGGTACATCCAGCTTTTCTTTACCGCGCACGCCGTCGCGCAGGGCGGTCATTTCCGGGCCGCGGGCAATGGCGTCCGTCCAGGTAAACACGGAGATCTGCGTTTTTACCGGGTTTTCCGGTAACGGCATGCGCTCAATGGTGATGGTGTAGGTGGATTCGCGCGCGCCGCTGTTCCCGCCGTGAATACCGACATTGCCCGTCAGAATCGGCAGCATCGCAATCGCGCGTGCGGTGAGTTCACCGTTCGCCTGACGCTGCGGGCCCCATCCCTGACAAATACAGGCCGGTTTAGCGGCGCCAATCTCTCTGGCGAGCTTAATGATGCGATCCGCCGGAATACCGGTAATGCGTGACGCCCACTCAGGCGTTTTGGCCGTGCCGTCTTCGCCCTGGCCCAGAATATAGGCTTTATAGTGACCATTCGCTGGCGCATCGGCCGGTAGCGTTTTTTCGTCGTAACCCACGCAGTAGTTGTCGAGGAAAGGCTGGTCGACAAGATCTTCGGTGATGAGCACCCAGGCCAGTCCGGCGACCAGCGCGGCATCTGTGCCGGGACGAATAGGTATCCATTCGTCTTCACGTCCTGCCGCGGTATCGGTATAGCGTGGATCGATAACGATCATGCGCGCATTTGAACGTTCCCTGGCCTGTTCCAGGAACCAGGTAATTCCGCCGCCGCTCATACGGGTTTCTGCCGGGTTATTACCGAACATCACCACCAGTTTGGTGTTCTCGATATCGGAGGTGCTGTTACCCTCGTTCGAACCATAGGTGTAGGGCATGGCCGCCGCGATTTGCGCGGTGCTGTAGGTGCCATAGTGGCTAAGAAAACCGCCGTAACAGTTCATCAGGCGGGCCACCAGAGAGGCATAAGGCGAGGAGCGGGTGATGTTGCCGCCGACGATACCGGAGGTGTAGTTAATGTACACCGCCTCGTTACCGTATTTATCGACCGTGTTTTTCAGGCTGTTGCTGATGGTATCCAGCGCGTCTTCCCAACTGATGCGCTCAAATTTTCCTTCGCCGCGTTTGCCTGTGCGTTTCATCGGGTAGTTGAGGCGATCAGGATGGTTAATTCGCCGACGGATTGAACGTCCGCGCAGGCAGGCGCGCACCTGGTGATTGCCATAGACATCTTCGCCGGTGTTGTCGGTTTCCACCCACCAGACTTCATCATCTTTGACGTGGAGACGCAGGGCGCAGCGGCTACCACAGTTGACCGAACATGCTCCCCAGACCACTTTGTCTTTAGCGGGCTGGATTGCCTGCTGCACGGCAGCCGCAGCGGTACGCATCCCGAAAGGCAAAGAGAGCCCTCCGGCAGCGAGCGCCAGCGATCCTATCGCGGTGGATTTCACTAACGTCCTGCGGCTGATGCCTCCCTGTTGTTCAACATCGGACATAATTCACTCCATTATAGTTATCGTTATATAATTATGTTTATAACGAAATTAATAGGATACTAATGAAAGAGTGATTTTAACCCCTTATAGGTAGGGGTTATTAATCCATGTCAAAATTGAGGGAATCTTTCTAAGAGGGAGTAAGAGCCTGGTATATCAGGCTCTTATCTGTTATTGAGGTTCGACAGCATGCCCGTCCTGAGAAGGACTGGTACTGGCAGGAGCATTTCCGCTGCTGGTGCGGGTATACAAAATTTTATGGGTATCGTTTGCACAGTGGCCTACGACCTGGGAATCGGGCTGATCCGCCTGGTCATTAGGAACAATAGTTAACGTAAAACTGGACTCCGCCACACCATTGTTAATGATGCGCTGTTCGATGTCGCTTTTGACTCTTTCACATGACTCCGGCGCCGCCAGTACCTGCGGGGAGGCGACGATGAGCAGACACGCTGCAATTCCTGCTGAGATTTTCATCATTCACTCCTTTTATGAACACGATAATGAAAGCTTAGCATTTCTAGTGTAAACAACTGTATTTGCTAATATGATTGAGAATCATCTCCTTATCCTGGTGAATAACGTGAAGAAACAGACCCTGGTGAGCTTTCTGTGTGTGCTGCTTGTTGGATGTGATAACGCCACTGTTCTGGTCTCCTTTACCCCGGAAATGGCCAGCTTTTCCAATGAGTTCGATTTTGATCCGTTGCGCGGCCCGGTTAAAGATTTCAGCCAGACGTTGATGAACGACAAAGGGGAAGTGACGAAGCGCATCAGCGGAACGCTTTCGCAGGAAGGCTGCTTTGATACGCTGGAACTGCACGATCTGGAAAACAATACCGGGCTGGCGTTGGTACTGGATGCAAACTACTACCGCGATGCCGAGACGATGGAGAAAAGAGTGCGCTTGCAGGGGAAATGCCAGTTGGCGGAGTTGCCCTCGGCAGGCGTGGTCTGGGATACGGACGATAACGGTTTTGTTGTTTCCGCAACGGGAAGAGAGACGAAGGTACAGTACCGCTATGATGCGGAAGGGTATCCGTTGGGTAAGACCACCATCAGTAAAGACAAAACGTTATCTATTGATGCAAAACCGTCGGCGGACCCGCTTAAAAAGCTCGACTATACGGCGGTCAGCCTGCTGAACGATCGCCCGTTAGGCAATGTGAAGCAGACGTGTGAATATGATAATTACGCCAATCCGATCAACTGCCAGCTTGTGATCGTTGATGAAAGCGTCGAACCCGCCGTTGCGCGGAGCTATACCATTAAAAATACGATTGATTATTACCCGGCTGCGTCTGACACAGCCGGGTAGCGGCTTACTGTGCGGTAGGCTTCAGCAGGCTTAAGCCTGGCGTTTTGTGATCGTCCAGATATTGCTGCTGGAAAATGCACATACGAATGGTGTTGCGGTATTGGCCATTGATAAAGAACTCATGAATCAGTTCACCTTCAACCATAAAACCTAACTTACGGTAAATGTGAATGGCTTTTTCGTTTTCTTTATCAACGATCAGATACAGCTTATAAAGGTTGAGTACGGTGAATCCGTAGTCCATCGCCAGCTTCGCTGCGCGCGAAGCCAGCCCTTTTCCCTGGTATTCCGGCGAGATGATGATTTGAAACTCAGCCCGGCGGTGAACGTGATTAATTTCTACCAGTTCGACCAGACCGGCTTTTTCGCCGTTGCACTCCACGACAAAGCGCCGTTCGCTCTGGTCATGAATGTGCTTATCATACAGGTCAGACAGCTCGACAAACGCTTCGTACGGCTCTTCAAACCAGTAACGCATTACGCTGGCGTTGTTATCAAGCTGGTGGACGAATCGTAAATCTTCGCGCTCCAGCGGGCGCAACTTAACACTGTTGGCGTGGGTCATTTTGTGTCCTTACCGTCTGTCGCTCAACGCACTGTTATGGCGCAACGGTACGGCCAGTACGACGATCCAGGCAACGCAGCGTATTCGGTTCCCAGTACGCGTTAAGGTTGGCGCTCTGCTCGCACTTGTCGCGGTTATCAAACGCGGCGTCGGCTTTGTCCCACTCTTTCTCCGTGCGCGTGTTCACTTTCTGGCGCAGGCTGCGGGTATCATTCCATTGTTCCTTTTCCATGGCTGCGTGTTGGCGGCTTTGCGCGCTGTCTCCAGATTCAATGATCAGTTTGCTGGTATTCGCGAATGCGGAGGTGGTATACACGACAGCACCCAGCGCAAGCATTGCCGTCAGGCACAGGCGTTTGCTAAGTGTATTGTTCATGGTTAATTCCTTTCATGATAGAGGGATAAAACTTGTTTAAATTCTACACCATTCCTGGCGCAGGGCATACCCATCCTGCGGGTATGGATACGAAGGCGCTATTCTGGCGTATCATGCTTAAACCTGACGTAACGCAATGATGATGATGCTAAAAACAACACTTCTTTTTTTCATGACCGCACTGTGCGAAATCGTGGGCTGTTTTCTGCCCTGGCTATGGTTGAAGCGGGGCGCGACGGCCTGGCTGCTGGTTCCGGCGGGAGTCTCACTGGCGTTATTCGTCTGGCTGCTGACGTTGCATCCGGCCGCCAGCGGCCGCGTCTATGCGGCTTATGGCGGGGTCTATGTCTGTACTGCGCTGTTATGGTTACGCTTTGTTGACGGCGTCAGACTCAGTCTTTATGACTGGTCAGGCGCACTGATCGCACTCTGTGGAATGCTGATTATCGTTGCCGGGTGGGGGCGCGCTTAAGCGCCTTATTTTGTGATCGATGAGCGATTTTTTGATCATTATACTTGTATGGTAGTAGTTCAGGTGTATAAATTTCCTGCATCGCACAGAAGAGATGTAAGGAACAACAATGAAGATTGTAGGGGCTGAAGTTTTTGTCACATGTCCGGGACGTAACTTTGTCACGCTGAAAATCACCACCGAGGACGGTATCACCGGCCTGGGCGACGCTACCCTGAATGGCCGTGAGCTGTCGGTGGCATCCTATCTGAAAGATCACCTTTGCCCGCAGCTTATTGGCCGCGATGCGCACCGTATCGAAGATATCTGGCAGTTCTTTTATAAAGGCGCCTACTGGCGTCGCGGGCCGGTCACGATGTCTGCCATTTCAGCCGTTGACATGGCGCTGTGGGATATCAAAGCGAAAGCCGCCAACATGCCGCTGTATCAGTTGCTGGGCGGCGCATCCCGCGAAGGCGTGATGGTCTATTGCCACACGACGGGTCACACCATTGATGATGTGCTGGAAGATTATGCGCGTCACAAAGAGATGGGGTTTAAAGCGATTCGCGTGCAGTGCGGCGTGCCGGGTATGAAAACCACCTACGGCATGTCTAAAGGCAAAGGTCTGGCCTACGAACCCGCTACGAAAGGCCAGTGGCCGGAAGAGCAACTCTGGTCAACCGAGAAATACCTCGATTTCACGCCGAAACTGTTTGACGCCGTACGTGCTGAATTTGGTTTTGAAGAGCATTTGCTTCACGACATGCACCACCGCCTGACGCCGATTGAAGCCGCCCGTTTTGGTAAGCGCGTTGAGGATTATCGTCTGTTCTGGATGGAAGACCCGACGCCTGCGGAAAACCAGGAATGCTTCCGTCTGATTCGTCAGCATACGGTGACGCCGATTGCCGTCGGGGAAGTGTTCAACAGCATCTGGGACTGCAAGCAGCTCATTGAAGAGCAACTGATTGACTATATCCGCACCACCATTACCCATGCCGGCGGCATTACGGGGATGCGCCGCATTGCGGATTTTGCCTCGCTTTACCAGGTGCGCACGGGGTCTCATGGGCCTTCTGATTTGTCGCCGGTTTGCATGGCCGCAGCGCTTCACTTTGATCTGTGGGTGCCTAACTTTGGCGTTCAGGAATACATGGGGTACTCCGAACAAATGCTTGATGTCTTCCCGCATAGCTGGACGTTCGATAACGGCTATATGCACCCAGGCGACAAGCCGGGTCTTGGTATTGAGTTTGATGAAAAACTGGCGGCGAAATATCCGTATGACCCTGCGTATTTGCCGGTCGCCCGTCTGGAAGATGGCACGTTGTGGAACTGGTAAGGAGTGATATGACATGAAAAGTATAGTGATTGAAAAACCTGACACGCTGGTTTTAGCGGAGCGTCCTATCCCTGAGCCTGCGGCCGGGGACGTTCGGGTTAAAGTGAAACTGGCGGGGATCTGCGGTTCTGATAGCCATATCTATCGTGGGCATAATCCTTTTGCAAAGTATCCGCGTGTTATCGGGCATGAATTTTTTGGTGTGATTGACGCCGTAGGCGAAGGTGTTAGCCACGCCAGAATGGGGGAACGCGTATCGGTCGATCCCGTCATCAGTTGCGGGCATTGCTATCCCTGTTCAATAGGCAAGCCCAATGTATGTACCTCGCTGGTTGTTCTGGGCGTACACCGCGACGGCGGATTTAGTGAATATGCGGTCGTTCCGGCGAAAAACGCGTTTACGATCCCGGATGCCATTGCTGATAAGCACGCGGTGATGGTTGAACCTTTCACCATTGCGGCGAACGTCACCGGGCAGGTTAATCCGACAGAGAACGATATTGCGCTGATTTATGGCGCAGGGCCGATGGGACTGACGACGGTTCAGGCGCTGAAGGGCGTTTATAACGTTAAAGAGGTGATTGTTGCCGATCGTATTGATGAACGACTGGAGATGGCGAAAGAAAGCGGCGCCGACTGGGTTATCAATAATGGACAGCAATCTCTGCAAGATTTCCTGGATGAAAAAGGGTTAAAACCGACGCTGATCGTCGATGCGGCGTGTCATCCGTCCATTTTACAAGAAGCTATCTCGCTGGCGTCGCCCGCCGCGCGCATTGTACTGATGGGGTTCTCCAGCGATCCTTGCCAGATTGTGCAGCAGGGGATTACCGGCAAGGAGCTGTCAATTTATTCCTCCCGTTTGAATGCGAATAAATTCCCGGTCGTTATTGGCTGGCTGGAAAAAGGTCTGATCGATCCCGATAAGCTCGTCACGCATACGTTTAATTATCACCATGTCACTGACGCGATTGAATTGTTCGAGAAAGACCAGCGGCACTGCTGCAAGGTTTTACTCACATTCTCTGAATAATATTAATAAATGCGAGAGAGTGGTACGCATCTTACCTCTTAGAGATTGCCAATATGACTCAACAAAAACATGAACGGTCAACAAAAGATTTAATCAGAGCCGCCGTATCCGGTTGGCTGGGAACCGCCCTTGAATTTATGGATTTCCAGTTATATTCTCTGGGCGCTGCATTAGTTTTCCATGAAATATTTTTCCCGGAACAGTCCGCCGCAATGGCGCTTATTCTGGCGATGGGAACCTATGGCGCAGGATATATCGCACGTATTGTCGGCGCGTTTATTTTCGGCAAAATGGGCGATAGTATTGGGCGTAAAAAAGTCTTGTTTATCACTATCACCATGATGGGGATTTGTACAACCCTCATTGGGGTTCTGCCGACCTATGCGCAAATTGGTATATTTGCGCCTGTTTTACTGGTGACGTTACGTATTGTTCAGGGGTTAGGCGCCGGGGCGGAGATCTCCGGGGCAGGAACGATGCTGGCTGAGTATGCGCCTAAAGGGAAACGCGGCATTATTTCCTCGCTTGTCGCAATGGGAACAAACTGCGGTACGCTGAGCGCAACGGCAATCTGGGCGGTGATGTTCTTTGCACTTGACAGAGAACAGCTTCTGGCCTGGGGATGGCGTATCCCATTCCTGGCGAGCGTTGTTGTCATGATCTTCGCTATCTGGCTGCGTATGAACCTCAAAGAAAGCCCGGTATTTGAAAAGGTCAATGAAAGCGAAAATGCGCCGGCGTTAAACAACGCATCAGAAAACACATTGGGTGCCATGTTTAGCAGTAAATCCTTCTGGCTGGCAACCGGTTTACGTTTCGGTCAGGCGGGCAATTCTGGATTAATTCAGACATTCCTTGCAGGATATTTAGTGCAGACGTTATTATTCAATAAGGCGATTCCTACCGACGCGTTAATGATTAGCTCTGTCATTGGTTTTATTACTATTCCACTTTTGGGGTGGTTATCTGATAAATATGGTCGCCGCCTACCTTATATTTTATTGAATATATCTGCGATTATTCTTGCGTACCCGATGTTGTCTATCATCGTGGATAAAACCTATAGCCCCGGCGTGATTATGACCGCGCTTATTGTTATTCATAACTTTGCCGTGCTGGGTCTCTTCGCGCTGGAAAACATTACGATGGCCGAGATGTTTGGTTCGCGTAATCGCTTTACCCGGATGGCGATTTCAAAAGAAGCCGGTGGCTTAGTCGCCGTTGGATTTGGTCCTGTACTGGCAGGTATTTTCTGTAATATGACCGATTCCTGGTTGCCTATATTAGCGATGATCATTGCCTATTCTCTTATCGGCTTAATTTCAGCGATTTTGATGCCGGAAGTGAGAGATCGCGATCTGAGCGTGCTGGAGGATGCAGCGGACCTAAAGGCGGCAAGTAGCGTTCAGGGTTCGGCAACGCAGGTAGGGTAACGTCGCACAGGGCATGACCGGAATGGACAGGGAATGTTGAATTTCGGTCATGTTGTCACATAACTTTAAAATGATGTCATACCAATTGCAAAAAGCTTAATTCAAATCAAATCATACAACCCTACAGGCGTTACTCTGAGACAGTCCTGAATTCATTCATACAATAGGTCATACCATGCAAAACAAGCTCTTAACGGCTAAGGCTTCGCTTCCTCATTACGATCGCGCCAGACTGGTTCCTCGCATTGTGCATTTGGGCTTTGGCGCATTCCATCGCGCGCATCAGGGTGTCTACGCGGATATCCTCGCGGCGGAACACAACAGCGACTGGGGATATTGTGAAGTCAACCTGATTGGCGGCGAGCAGCAGATTGCCGACCTGAAACAGCAAGACAACCTGTATACCGTGGCGGAAATGTCAGCGGATGCCTGGACCGCAAGGGTTGTTGGGGTGGTAAAAAACGCGCTGCACGCGCAGGTTGACGGTCTGGAAACCGTCCTGGCTGCCATGTGCGAGCCGCAGGTGGCGATTGTTTCCCTGACGATTACAGAAAAAGGGTACTGCCACTCTCCGGCGACCGGTCAGTTGATGCTGGATCACCCGATGATCGCCGCCGATCTGCAAAACCCGCAGCAGCCGAAATCCGCGCCTGGCGTGGTGGTGGAAGCGCTGGCGCGTCGTAAAGCGGCTGGCCTGGCGCCATTTACCGTGATGTCCTGCGATAACATGCCTGAAAATGGACACGTCATGCGCAATGTAGTTACTGCCTATGCCCGTGCGGTAGATGCAGAGCTGGCCGCGTGGATTGAGCAACATGTGACGTTCCCGTCCACGATGGTTGATCGTATTGTACCGGCGGTGACGGCTGACACGCTGGATAAGATCGAACAGTTAACCGGCGTACGCGACCCTGCGGGTGTGGCGTGTGAACCGTTCCGCCAGTGGGTGATTGAGGATAATTTTGTCGCGGGTCGCCCTGAATGGGAAAAAGCGGGCGCTGAACTGGTGGCAGATGTTATCCCGTTCGAAGAGATGAAACTGCGTATGCTTAATGGCAGTCACTCATTCCTGGCGTACCTCGGGTATCTGGCGGGCTATCAGCACATTAATGACTGCATGGAAGATGAAAATTACCGCCTGGCCGCGCATGCGTTGATGTTGCAGGAACAGGCGCCGACGCTGAAAGTGAAGGGGGTGGATCTGAAGCGTTATGCCGATTTGCTGATCGCGCGCTATAGCAACCCGGCGTTGCGTCACCGTACCTGGCAAATTGCGATGGACGGTAGCCAGAAACTGCCGCAGCGTATGCTGGACTCCGTTCGCTGGCATATCGCGCATAACAGCCGTTTCGACCTGCTGGCCTTAGGCGTGGCGGGCTGGATGCGTTACGTTGGCGGCGTTGATGAGCAGGGGAATCCGATTGAAATTAGCGATCCGCTGCTGCCGGTTATTCAGCAAGCGGTTCAGGGCAGTGAAGAAGGGGAACGTCGCGTTCAGGCGCTGCTGGCCATTGATGCGATTTTCGGTAACGAATTGCCGCACGTTGAGCTGTTTACGAATAAGGTGAAAGAAGCGTATCTGTCGCTGCTTGCCAACGGTGCGAAAGCAACCGTTGCAAAATATGCGGCGAATATCGCATCAGCATAATCTCTGCATGGTTGTAGGCCGGATAAGGCCTGCAACGTTCAACATCATTGACTATTGTAGGCCGGATAAGGCGGTTACGCCGCCATCCGGCTTGTTTGTCAGCGGGATCACTCTTCGCTGAACCAGTCGCTGTTTTCCTGGCGGATAAGCTGAACGGACTCGCCAATCTCCTGTAGATGCACAGTCATTGCGCGTTCCACCGCGTCGGCGTCATGCTTTTCCAGGGCGGCAAAAATATCATGATGCTGGCGCAGCAACATTTCAGGCGGCGACACATGATCCAGACTCATATAACGCACGCGGTCAATGGTGGCTTTAATATTTTCAACCGTATCCCACGCCAGCTGGCAATCGGCAATTAATGCCAGTTTCTGGTGAAATTCATCATCAAGCTGGAAGAAATCGTTGAGTTGCTTGCGGTCAATGGCGATCCGCTGCTGGTGAAGGTTCTGCTCCAGCTGATAGCACTGGCTGTCGGTGATCATCAACGCCGCGCGACGAACGACCGCACATTCGATGGCCTGTCGGACAAAACACCCATTCTGCACCTGCGATAATGAAATCTTATTCACATAGCTGCCGCGCTGAGGGCGGATTTGAATCAAACCGTTTTCCGCCAGCTTAATAAACGCTTCACGTACAGGCTGGCGCGACACGTTAAAGCGCACGGAAACCTCTTTCTCGGAAAGCGGTGTGCCTGGCGCAATCAGACAGTGCACGATGTCACGTCGGAGAATGCGGTAAATTTGCTGATTTACAGGCTGCGTAGGATTGAGTTGGGTTTCGACGGTCATTCGTTCTTACTTTTTAGAGAGTTAACCAGAGTACTCTACCACTTTTTTGTCACTATCTATACCCGACCCGTAGGCCGGGTATAAAAATTAACCCCGATGAACGCTCAGTCCGGCAAAAGACTGCGTAACCGGCATCATTTCCAGCGTATTAATGTTCACATGCGCAGGCAGATTAGCGACCCACCATACCGCTTCTGTGACATCATCCGGCGTGAGCGCGGTTGTGTTCTCGTAGGTTTTACCCGCTTTGTCGTCATCGCCTTTAAAGCGGACGTTAGAAAACTCCGTGCCGCCGACCAGACCGGGTTCAATATCGGTAACGCGTACTGCCGTACCGTGTAAATCCGTGCGCAGATTCAGACTGAACTGGCGCACAAACGCTTTGGTTGCGCCATATACGTTGCCACCCGCGTATGGCCAGCTACCTGCGGTAGAGCCAATATTGATGATGTGGCCGCGATTGCGCTCCACCATGCCAGGCAGAACCGCGCGGGTCATGTAAATAAGACCTTTGTTGTTCGTGTCGATCATGGTTTCCCAGTCTTCCACGCTGGCTTTATGCGCGGGCTCAAGCCCCAGCGCCAGCCCGGCGTTGTTGACCAGCACATCAATGTTGCGCCACTCTGCGGGTAATGACGCCAGCATATCTTCAATGGATGCACGGTTACGCACATCTAAACGAGCGATAAACAGATTGTCGCCCAGCTCATCTTTCAGTTCTTGCAGGCGTTCCTGGCGACGGCCAGTGGCAATCACTTTGTGTCCATTCTCAATAAAACGACGTGTAATGCATTCGCCGAAACCTGCGGTCGCACCGGTGACTAAAACGATCATCTCACTGTTCCTCAACGCTTTTTGTGTTGTATTACCATAGCACGCCATCTCTGTTCAGGGGTAATCCTCGTTAATGGGATTGCGGTCATTTCAAGGGGGACCTACTCTAATGAACAAATCGTTTGCAGGAGTGAAAAATGTCGTTAACGAATCCATTCTTTAGCCAGAGCGTATTGCTTTACCAGGCCCCGCGTTTTGATCTGATTGAAGATAGCCATTACCGCCCGGCGTTTGACGAAGGGATGCGGCAAAAGCGCGCTGAAATTGATGCGATTGTCCAAAACCCGCAGGAGCCTGATTTTGAGAACACGTATCTGGCGCTGGAGCAAAGCGGCGCGTTGCTCACCCGTGTGACAAGCGTGTTTTTCGCCATGACAGCGGCGCATACCAATGACGAATTACAGCGCCTTGATGAAGCCTTTTCCGCTGAACTGGCGGCGCTGGCAAATGATATTTATCTCAACAGTACGCTCTTTGCGCGTGTGGATGCGGTCTGGCGACAGCGGGAGACGCTGGCGCTGGATGCCGAGTCGTTGCGTCTTGTGGAGATTATCCACCAGCGTTTTGTACTTTCCGGCGCGCAGCTTGGCGATGACGATAAAGCGCAGCTCAGGAGCCTGAATACCGAATCCGCCACGCTGACCAGCCAGTTTAATCAGCGGCTGTTGGCGGCGAATAAATCCGGTGGGATGGTGGTTGATTATCGCCATCAACTGGACGGATTGAGTCAGGAGGAGGTCGCTCTTGCCGCTGATGCCGCCAGAGAAAAAGGGCTGGCGGATCGCTGGCTTATTCCGCTTCTCAATACCACACAACAACCGACACTGGCCGTTTTACGCGATCGCCAGACCCGTGAAAATCTGTTTAACGCCGCATGGACTCGTGCGGAAAAGAACGACGCCAACGACACGCGTGCGATTGTTCAGCGTCTGGTGGACATCCGTACCCGGCAGGCAACATTACTCGGGTTTGCCAGTTATGCCGCCTGGAAAACCGCCGATCAGATGGCGAAAACGCCTGACGCGGCGCTCGCTTTTATGCGCGCCATTGTTCCGGCCGCGCGTCAGCGCGCGCTGGATGAGCAGGCTGAGATCCAGAAAGTGATCGATGATGAGCAGGGAGGATTCACGACCCAGGCGTGGGACTGGGCGTACTATGCTGAGCAGGTACGCCGTGGAAAATACGCGCTGGATGAAGCGCAGCTCAAACCTTACTTTGCGTTAGATACGGTACTGAACGACGGCGTGTTCTGGACGGCAAACCAGCTGTTCGGCATTAAATTTATCGAGCGCTTTGATATCCCGGTTTACCATCCTGATGTGCGCATCTGGGAAATTTTCGATCATGATGGCGTCGGTCTGGCGTTGTTTTATGGTGATTTCTTTGCCCGCGAGTCAAAAAGCGGCGGCGCATGGATGGGCAATTTTATTGAACAATCCACGCTTAACGAAACCAGACCGGTTATCTACAACGTCTGTAATTACCAGAAGCCAGCGGCAGGGCAGCCCGCATTGCTGCTTTGGGATGATGTGATCACCTTGTTCCATGAATTTGGTCATACGCTGCACGGCCTGTTTGCGACACAGCGCTATGCGACGCTGTCGGGGACGAACACCCCGCGCGATTTTGTCGAATTTCCTTCGCAGATTAATGAGCACTGGGCGAGTCATCCGCAGGTGTTCGAACGCTATGCGCGCCACGTCGGGACGGGTGAAAAAATGCCTGAAGCGTTGCAGGAAAAAATGCGGCGGGCGAGCCTGTTTAATAAAGGCTATGACATGACGGAACTGCTCAGCGCCGCATTGCTGGATATGCGCTGGCACAGTCTTGAAACCTTTTCGGCATCGCAGTCGGTCGATCTCTTTGAACAGCAGGCGCTGGCGGCGGAAGAACTCGATCTTCCGGCAGTGCCGCCGCGCTACCGGAGCAGCTATTTCGCCCATATTTTCGGTGGCGGGTATGCGGCAGGCTATTACTCCTATTTGTGGACGCAAATGCTGGCGGACGACGGCTACCAGTGGTTTGTTGAACAGGGAGGGTTAACGCGTGAGAACGGACAGCGTTTCCGTGATGCCATCTTGTCACGCGGCAACAGTACGGACCTGGAACGTCTTTACCCGGCGTGGCGGGGTCATGAACCGCGTATCGAACCCATGTTAAAACACCGGGGTTTAGACCGCTAAGCGTAAGGGCGCTGCCTGAATGTTTATCAGGCAACGCTCTGATTTTTTGTCAATATTAAGTAAGCTGCCGGGATACTGGTGTACAATGCGGGCTTCTTTTTATCCGGGGCCCCTGTTTTCATGTGTTCGTATTATCTTCCGCTTTTCTCTTTGTTTGAGAAAAAACCTGTTGTGTCTGTGAATCAGAACTGATGCGAACAATGAAAATTAAACACCAGATGCTCTGCGTATCCTTATTTGTGCTCATCGGGTGTGGCAACAGTACGCTTTCACAGCTGGATATGCCTGCGCAAAAAAGCACGCAAGTTGTGGTGGGATACTACGGGCGCGGTATTGATCCGATGATTCGGCAATATATGCGGGAAAAAGAGGTGACTGGCGTCGTTGTTGCTGTTATTCAGAGTAATGGCCCGGCAGAATTTCACAGTTACGGGATAACCGATGATAAAAATCGTTATCCCATCACGCCAGATACGCTGTTCGCTTTAGGCTCGCTGAGTAAAGGCGTGACGGCAGAAGTGACAACGATGCTGGTGGATGAAAGTGTGTTTAACTGGACGGATACACTGGAAACGTTGCTTCCACAGAATACGCCTTTAAGCCCTGACGCCAAAAATATTACGCTCCTCCAGTTGGTGACTCACACTTCCGGTTTACCCCGGCAGCCTATGGATTTGCTGACGCTGGAAAACTTAATGCGCTATTTCAGTAACGGCGAGAACTTTTATACGCAACTGGACAGCGACGCCGTGCTGGGTTATCTCAGTGATTTTACTGCGCCGGACGCGCGCGTTCCGCAGTATTCCAACATCGGCTACGCCATCCTGGGGTATATTTTGCAGCGCAGAACGGGAGAGCCGATCCAGGCGCTGGCGCAACGCATGATATTTGAACCACTGGCGATGACAAACAGCAGTTATACGCCCACCTTATTGAAGGCATACCCGCGAAGAGCGCTGGGCCATGCTGGCGATCAGCCTAAGCTCATTACCCGTGGCCATCTGACGCCAGACTGGGTTTTTAACAAAAATATGATGGGGGCGGCCAGTTTATACAGTAGCGCCCGCGATCTGGCTAATTATGCCCGCGCGCATTTTACATCCACAACCGTTTCGGCCATCGATCAGGCTTTTGCTGAAGCCACACAGACTTATTATTATCGACAGAAAGAAGCAGCGAATATTGCGTGGGTGAGTGATGAGTTTTCTGCGCAAAAGATCACCTATCAGGTCGGATATATTGGTGGGTATTCCAGCTATATTGGGTTTGATAAAAGAAATCGTAACGCGGTAGTGGTTTTGCAAAATAGTTTCAACTGGAGTAATTATATCGGTCAGACGATCCTGACTCGCCTGGCGCAGCAGGGGAAGGGCGATTAAAGATGTTAAGTGCATTGCAAATATTCCAGGATTATTCACTTTTTTCCTTTATTACCACTTTAAAATCATAGCGTTATAGATTCTCCATTTCCTGGTTCGGCCTTCTATTAATAAATTGACATAAATTTGCTTTTGTACCGCTAGACTACGGTACATCAAGGATGTATGCCCAAGGAGCGGCAATGATTAAAAAAACGATAGAAATCGATACCATCTTGTTAGATCTGAACCAGTCTATTGATGCCCACTATCAGTGGCTGGTGAAAATGTTTCGTTGCACAGTGTCTGGCGATGTCAATCAACCCGATATTTTCGATATCAATTCTCACTGTCTGTGTCAGTTCAGCCAATGGCTAAATAATCATCCGGTACACGAACCTGAAGAAAAGGGCTTTGTTATCAAGATTATTATTGCTCATGAACACATGCATACACGAGGTCGGGAATTACTGCGGGCGATCGCGGAAAAACGTTCGGAAGATCACCATTTTGACCGTTTTCAGGAAGCGTTATTAGCATTTACCTCGGCGGTGATGGACTACAAAATATATCTTCTCAATATTCGCAGTAATATGGATATATTAACCGGATTACCCGGGCGCAGAGTCCTTGATGAATCTTTCGATCGTCAGCTTATTGATGCACAACCGCTTAATTTATATTTGCTGCTTTTTGATATTGACCGCTTTAAATTGGTCAATGACAACTATGGTCATCTGGTCGGTGATAGCGTGTTGCGCACCCTGGCGTCGAATTTATCCGTCTGGACGCGCTACGATGAAACGCCTTACCGCTATGGCGGGGAGGAGTTTGTGATTATCATCCGTACAAAAACGGATGAGCAGGCCTGTCGGGCAGGGTTACGTATCTGCCAGCTAGTGGCGGATAATCCGATTAACTACCCTGATGGAGAACTTTCGATAACGGTAACTGCGGGCATTACCCAAGCGCAGCAGGGAGAACCGCTGGATGTCGTCATCGGACGCGCAGACAGGGCAATGTACCGGGGTAAACAAACCGGAAGGAATCGCTGCATGTTTATGGGCAAAGATCAGCAAATCACGCGTGTGTAACATGAGCCGAACGGCACGCTCTTTACATCACCGGTTATTCACTGACATAAGTGTGCAAAGGGATGGAAGCGCGAAACGTCGGTTTTGCTGGTTTAGTTCTATGTTGTTTAACCTTCATTGATATTGTCTGTGTCAGAATGGTAAACGATCCGTTATCTGCGCAGGGAATTGCCTGATAACGCATAAGGTAAAAACACAAATCTATCCATGCAAGCATTCACCGCTGGTTTATCCGGCGGTTTTTTTTGTCTGTCTGCCGGGCGGGTAAAAAAATGGCCCCTTGTGCAGTTACGCTACAAGGGGCCTTGTCGGTGAGGAGCTATCTCCGTTCATTAATCATCCCATTTATGACTGAAATACGCGGCCAGAAAACCAGAAAATAAAATAATTCCCAGAACGGCCATGAAAACGTTCATATTACCCAGCATATAATGCCTCCTTTTATTTGTGTGTTTCCTCTCTTACCTTAATTCACCTCATGAGCACCCATAGTAGCAGATTAAATCTAAACAAATGCTGAATTAGGTGATTATTTCAACGTTAACGTCAGGATTTTTCCGGTACGGGATTTCAGACTATGAAAAAGCGTCACAAAACGATGAGGCAATGTGAATTTATTTCAAGGGTGATGAATTTTTCTCGGTTGTCAGTGAGCAGGTTGCATGTCATTTTTAGACGGATAGCCATCCAGAAGTCTAAGCTTCAAATGATAAATTATCACGTCAGGCAACTAATGCCGGGTGAATGAGGAGATCACATGCAAAAACAACAGGCCCCGTTTCGCGCAGACATCGTCGGCAGTTTTTTACGCCCGGACACGATCAAACAAGCTCGTTTGCGATTCGCACGCGGTGAGATAACGGCGCAACAATTGCGTACGGTGGAAGATGACGCTATCCGCACCGTTGTGGAGCAGCAGTGTGCCTGCGGGCTGCATGTCGTCACGGATGGCGAGTTTCGCCGCGCCTGGTGGCATTTTGATTTCTTCGATGGACTGCAAGGCGTTGAACGCTATGACGCTGAGAAGGGGATCCAGTTTAATGGCGTGCAGACAAAAGCGCACGGCGTGCGCGTTACCGGAAAACTGGGGTTTGGCGATCACCCTATGCTGGAAGACTTCCGCTATCTAAAAAGCATTAGCGGTGCAGCCGAGCCCAAAATGACCATTCCATCCCCCAGCGTGCTGCATTTCCGTGGCGGGCGCAAAGATATCGATGCTACCGTTTATCCGCATCTGGACGCTTATTTTGATGATTTGGCTACCACCTGGCGCGATGCGATTCATGCTTTTTATGAAGCTGGCTGTCGTTATCTGCAATTGGATGACACGGTCTGGGCTTACTTGTGCTCCGACCAGCAACGCCAGCAGATTCGTGAGCGGGGTGACGATCCTGACGAGCTGGCGCAGATTTATGCCCGCGTGATTAACCGTGCGCTGGAGGATAAACCAGCCGATCTGACGGTCGGGCTGCATGTTTGCAGGGGAAATTTCCGTTCGACGTGGATCTCTGAAGGGGGCTATGAACCGGTGGCGGAAGTGTTGTTCGGCACGGTGAACGTTGATG
Organism: Citrobacter sp. CK194; assembly: GCF_030333395.1. Taxonomy (NCBI): domain Bacteria; kingdom Pseudomonadati; phylum Pseudomonadota; class Gammaproteobacteria; order Enterobacterales; family Enterobacteriaceae; genus Citrobacter; species Citrobacter sp. CK194. The sequence continues at coordinate 1,297,701 of NZ_JAOWGA010000019.1, read as the reverse complement.
CGTTTTTCCTGGAATATGATAACGATCGCTCCGGTGATTTCGCGCCGCTGCGCTTTGTTCGGCCCGGACGTCAGCAGGTGGTTCTGGGTCTGGTGACCACGAAAAACGGCGAGCTGGAAAACCCGGAAGGGGTGAAAGCCCGCTTGCAGGAGGCAGAGCGCTATGTCGCAAAAGAGCAGATCTGCCTTAGCCCACAGTGCGGATTTGCCTCCACGGAAGAGGGGAATACGCTGACGGAGGCCCAGCAATGGGGCAAAGTACGCCTCATCACCGAAATCGCCAGTCAGGTCTGGTAAGTTTCCTCTCTTTGTTACACAGCGTTGCACATTCGTAATGCAACGCTGTTTCATTCTGGATCATTTTCCTCGTTGTATTTCCCGCCTTGTGGTTTCCGATTTTCTTGTTTCAGCCCTGTTGCCGGTTAATAAATTGATATTTATAGACATTTAAAAATCTGGCACCGATTTTGCCTTATCACTTCTGAACATCCTTAATTTGCACCATTTGCCCGTCCGGTTGCACCGGGACTTCCAGCAAGCTTAATTTCAGGAGTGAAACTATGCAGCGTCGTACATTATTAAAAGCCTTTGCACTGTCCGCCTCGGTGGTTGCGATGGGGCTGAGCTTTAGCGTTCAGGCGGCCGATACGATTAAGGTCGGCATCATGCATTCGCTATCCGGCACGATGGCCATTTCGGAAACCCCGCTTAAAGATATGGCGTTGATGACGATTGATGAGATCAATGCTAAAGGCGGCGTGCTGGGCAAAAAGCTGGAACCGGTGGTGGTTGACCCGGCCTCAAACTGGCCGTTGTTTGCAGAGAAATCGCGTCAGCTGCTGAGCCAGGATAAAGTCGCGGTCGTGTTTGGCTGCTGGACGTCGGTATCGCGTAAATCGGTGTTGCCGGTATTTGAAGAGTTAAACGGGCTGCTGTTTTACCCTGTGCAATACGAAGGGGAAGAGTTATCACCGAATGTTTTCTATACCGGCGCAGCGCCAAATCAGCAGGCTATTCCGGCTGTTGAATATCTGATGAGTGAAGACGGCGGCAGCGCGAAACGCTTTTTCCTGCTGGGAACCGATTATGTCTATCCTCGTACCACCAATAAGATCCTTCGCGCCTGGCTGCATGCCAAAGGCGTCGAGGATAAAGATATTGAAGAGGTGTATACCCCGTTCGGACACAGCGATTACCAGACTATCGTCGCCAATATCAAAAAATTCTCTGCGGGCGGCAAAACGGCGGTGGTCTCCACCATTAACGGCGACTCAAATGTTCCGTTCTACAAAGAGCTGGCGAATCAGGGGATAAAAGCGACAGACGTGCCGGTCGTGGCATTCTCGGTCGGTGAAGAGGAGTTGCGCGGTATCGATACCAGACCGCTGGTGGGCAACCTGGCGGCGTGGAACTATTTTGAATCTGTCGACAACCCCACTAACCAGAAATTCGTTGCGGATTACCGGGCATACGCCAAAGCGCATAAGCTGCCGAATGCCGACACCGTCGTGACCAACGATCCGATGGAAGCGACCTATGTGGGCCTGCATATGTGGGCGCAGGCAGTAGAAAAAGCCGGTACGACCGACGTCGATAAAGTCCGCGAGGCGATGGCGGGGCAATCCTTCGCTGCGCCGTCTGGCTTTACCCTGACGATGGACGCCACCAACCACCATCTGCATAAACCCGTCATGATTGGCGAAATTGAAGATAACGGCCAGTTCAATGTGGTATGGCAAACCGACGAACCGGTTCGCGCCCAGCCCTGGAGCCCGTTTATCGCCGGTAACGATAAAAAATCAGACCAGCCTGTTAAAACCGCCAGCAACTGATCTTTTGCCCTCCTGCGGGAGGGCACATTCTGGAGAACACTTTCATGAAAGCCATGCGCTTTATTCGGGGTGTGTTGCTAATGACGTGGCTGGTGCCGTGGATCGTGCAGGCAACCGATGCCGATGTGTTTGTTGGCGCCAGCCGGGCGCAACAGGCGACGTTATTAGAACAATGGGCCATCACGCCTGAGGCGCAGCGTTTGCCTTTGTTGAACGCATTAGCGCGTGAGAATGTGCTGACTGATAGCGCAAAGCACGCTTTCATTCGGCAGGGTACGCAGGTTCTGCCGCTCGGCGCTGTCGCCGCACCCGATGGCGAACTGAAAAAAGTTCGTCTGACTAACCGTCTGCGAAACCTGGTCAGTGGGGCGTTAGCCACGCATCAACTATTAAGTGACAATGTCACGGAAAGAGCCGCTGCCGCCAGCCTGTTACAGCGGGAGGCCACGCCCGCGATGCTGCCGCTTTTACAGCAGCGGCTGGCGCAGGAAACGGAAAGCGAAGTGACATCACGTCTGGAGATTGCGCTGGCTAACCTGCAACTGGTGAGTCCTTCCGCTGACGTCCGGCGTCAGGCGATTGTCCTACTGGGGCAGTCGGGCGACCCGGAAACGCAATCACGCCTGCAACCCTTTACGGATGCTGAACATGAACCGGATGCGCGTGTTCGCGAGGCCGCGACAGAAAGCCTGAACGCAATCGCGCAGCGGATGGTGATTGGCGATCTCCTGGGGCAGGCATTTATGGGGCTGTCGCTGGGATCGATTCTGCTGCTGGCGGCCCTGGGGCTGGCGATCACCTATGGATTACTGGGCGTAATCAATATGGCGCACGGTGAAATGCTGATGCTTGGCGCGTACAGCACATGGATGGTTCAGCAGTTTATGGGGCAGTTCATGCCACAGTGGCTGGCGTTTTATCCCGTTGTGGCGTTGCCGGTTGCCTTCCTGATCGCTGCCGGAACTGGAATGGCGCTGGAGCGCGGCATTATTCGCCATCTTTATGGTCGTCCTCTCGAAACGCTGCTGGCGACCTGGGGGATTAGCCTGATGCTGATCCAACTGGTACGCATGACCTTTGGCGCGCAAAACCTGGAGGTTGCCAACCCTGCGTGGCTTTCTGGCGGGGTGCAGGTCTATGCCAACCTGACATTGCCCTGGAACCGTATCGTGGTGCTGGGGTTCGCCATGCTGGTGCTGTTTTTCACCTGGCTATTGCTGAATAAAACCCGCCTCGGGATGCGCGTTCGCGCGGTAACGCAGAACCGCAGTATGGCGGCGTGTTGCGGCGTGCCGACGGGGCGCGTGGACATGCTGGCGTTTGGCCTCGGGTCGGGTATCGCCGGATTGGGCGGCGTGGCCTTGTCGCAACTGGGCAACGTCGGGCCGGAACTGGGTCAGGGATACATTATTGATTCATTTTTAGTGGTGGTGCTCGGTGGCGTCGGACAGCTGGCGGGAAGCGTGGCCGCCGCATTTGGGTTGGGTATCTTCAATAAGATTCTGGAACCGCAAATGGGCGCGGTGCTGGGCAAAATCGTCATTCTGATTGCGATCGTTCTGTTTATCCAGAAACGGCCTCAGGGATTGTTTGCGCTGAAAGGGAGGGTTATTGATTAATGACCATGCCAATGACATTAACACTGGCGCGTAGAGCGCCGCGTACTGTCCGGGTTTTTGGCCTTTGCCTGCTGGCGGCGCTGCTGATTCTGCCTTTTCTGGCGCTGCTGCCTGCGGAACACCCGCTGGCTGTCCCGGTCTGGGTGTTAACGCTGGCCGGGAAGATCCTCTGTTACGCCATTGTCGCTGTGGCGCTGGATCTGGTGTGGGGGTATGCCGGGATGCTGTCGCTGGGGCACGGTATTTTCTTCGCGCTGGGCGGGTATGCGATGGGAATGTATCTGATGCGTCAGGCCTCTGGCGACGGACTTCCCGCGTTTATGTCTTTCCTCTCCTGGAGTGAATTACCGTGGTTCTGGTGGGGAACGCAGCACTTCGCCTGGGCGATGCTGCTGGTCGTGCTGGTTCCGGGACTGCTGGCGCTGGTGTTCGGCTATTTTGCCTTTCGCTCAAAAATCAAAGGCGTCTATTTTTCCATTATGACCCAGGCGCTGACGTTCGCAGGCATGCTGCTGTTTTTCCGTAACGAAACCGGGTTTGGCGGCAATAATGGGTTTACGGGGTTTACCACGTTGCTGGGCTTCCCTGTTGCGGCGACCTCCACGCGCATAGCGCTGTTTCTCGCGACCGTCATATTACTGGTGCTGGCGCTGTGGCTGGGGTATCTCCTTGCACGCAGTAAGTTTGGCCGCGTTCTGACCGCCGTGCGCGATGCGGAAAATCGCCTGATGTTTTGTGGGTACGATCCGCGTGGCTTCAAACTGCTGGTATGGACGCTCTCCGCTGTTCTGTGCGGTCTGGCGGGCGCCCTGTACGTTCCTCAGGTCGGCATCATTAACCCCAGCGAAATGTCGCCGACCAACTCTATTGAAGCGGCTATCTGGGTCGCGCTGGGCGGGCGCGGCACCTTAATTGGCCCGGTGTTTGGCGCAGTGCTGGTGAACGGCGCTAAAAGTCTGTTTACGGTGATTATGCCGGAGTACTGGCAGCTGTTTCTCGGCCTGATCTTTATTGGCGTTACGCTGTTTTTACCGCGCGGCGTCATTGGTCTGTTTCGCAAAGGAGAAAAATGATGCAACCGGATGACGGACTTTTTACCCGCCAGTTGCCGGGGGATCGTTTTCGCGATCAAACAGACCCGGTTCTGCAACTGGAAGGGATCAACGTCAATTTTGACGGCTTCCAGGCGCTGACGGATTTAACCCTGAACATTGGCGTAGGGGAATTGCGCTGCGTTATTGGCCCTAATGGCGCCGGAAAAACCACCTTAATGGATGTGATTACCGGTAAAACCCGGCCGCAAAGCGGACGCGCGATTTACGATCAGTCCACGGACTTAACTTCGCTCGATCCTATTGCGATTGCCCGCCAGGGCATTGGGCGTAAATTTCAGAAACCGACCGTGTTTGAGGCCCTGACGGTGGAGGAGAATCTGGAACTGGCGATGAAAGAGGATAAATCCGTCTGGGCCACGTTAAGAGCGCGCCTCTCGGGCGAACAGCGGGATCGCATTGACGAGATGCTCGGGCTATTGCGCCTGGGCGCGGAGCGTGGGCGTCGCGCCGGGCTGCTTTCGCACGGACAAAAGCAGTTTCTGGAAATCGGTATGCTGCTGGTACAGGAGCCGCACCTGCTGCTACTGGATGAACCTGCGGCGGGGATGACGGACGCGGAAACGGAGTATACCGCTGAGCTGTTTCGCACTCTGGCGGGGAAACACTCGCTGATGGTGGTGGAGCATGACATGGGGTTTGTCGAAACCATTGCCGACCATGTTACCGTTTTGCATCAGGGGCGCGTGCTGGCGGAAGGGAGCCTGCGCGACGTCCAGGCCAATGAACAGGTTATTGAAGTTTACCTCGGGCGATAGGGAGGACGGATGTTACAGGTGAATGAACTGAATCAATATTACGGCGGCAGTCATATCCTGCGCGGGGTAAGTTTTGAGGCCCGCATTGGCGAAGTAACCTGTTTGCTTGGGCGTAACGGCGTGGGAAAAACCACCTTACTGAAGTGTCTGATGGGGTTAATCCCGGCACGCACCGGCAATGTGATCTGGCAGGGGAAGAACATCACCCAGCGTAAACCGCATCAGCGCGTGCGGGCCGGTGTCGCCTATGTGCCGCAAGGGCGGGAGATTTTTCCTCGCCTGACGGTAGAGGAAAACCTGCTGTTGGGGCTGTCGCGTTTTTCCGCCCGCGATGCAAAACAGGTGCCGGATGATATTTACGCGCTGTTTCCGGTGCTTAAAGAGATGAAGCACCGGCGAGGGGGCGATCTCTCCGGGGGGCAACAGCAGCAGCTGGCAATTGGCCGGGCGCTGGCCTGCCGTCCTCAGCTGTTAATTCTGGATGAACCGACCGAAGGGATACAGCCGTCGGTGATCAAAGAGATTGGGCAGGTGATTTCACATCTGGCGCGTCAGGGGGATATGGCGATTTTGCTGGTGGAGCAGTTCTATGATTTTGCCGCCCAACTGGCGGATCATTACTTATTGATGTCGCGGGGAAGCATTATTCAGAGCGGCAGGGGTGAGAATATGGAAGCGGAGGGCGTCCGCGGTCTGGTCGCGATCTGAGTTCCGGGACTGCACCGGACGTTATCCGGCACAGTCTGGCGTGCCGTCAGCACATTGCGGGCTGCCCCCAGGGTCTGGCCCGCATCCCTTTTAGCATCAGCGTCCAGGCAAGAATAATCGTGACGATCAGCACCGCAAACAGGGACCAGGCGGGCAAGGTGGTGAGGATCACGCCGCTGACCAGCGGGTTGACCGCCGCGCCGAGCCAGCCAAGCGACTGCGCTGAGAAGTAGCTTGCTTTCATCCCCGCCGGAGCAATGTTATCGATCAGCATATATTCGCCCGGGGCATAAATAACCTCGCCAATGGTAAATACGGCGGCGGAGAGCCCCCAGAGCAGCAGGCTGTTTCCTGAAATCATAAAACCAACCAGCCCAGCCACAAAACAGATTGTGCCGGTCGCCATCAAGGGTCTGATATTTGCGGTCGTTAACCGACGGCCTACGGCATATTGCAGGCTGACGACAATCGCCGCGTTGACGGGGAGTACGACAGCCACCACTTTTTCGGCAAAATTACCGTTCGCGACGACCATGACATACTGGGAAATACATGAGGCGAACGCGCCGCTGACAAATGACGCCAGGAAGGCCGAGAGGGTAAACCAGAGCAGGGCTTTATCGCGTAACAGCACCGATGGCGACCAGACTGACGCCGTTGTTCCTTCAACGGGCGTCTCTGCGCGCTTCACCCAGGTCTGGATAAACACCAGCGGGAAAGCAGAGCAAATGGCCGCAAGCCAGAACGGCAGGTTGATGCTTTGCATGACCAGCAGGGTGCCAAGCGGCGGCCCGACGGTCCAGCCAATATTGAGCACGGTATAGTTGAGGGAAAATATTTTGCTCCTGGTTGTGGCGGAAAGATTGTCGGCAAACCAGGCTTTCAACACGGTGGCAAAGACGGAGTAGGCGCAGTTTATCAGGGCGAAAAGCAGCACCACCAGCGTGACGCTGTGCACCAGGGGGATGGCGATAAAGCCCAGCAAGAACGCCGAAATTGCCAGAAGCATATAGCGCTTTTTATCGAACTTATCCGCGAGGATGCCGAAACCCAGGCTGAAAATCACGCCGATGGTTAACGCTACCGTCATGGCATAGCCGATCAGATCGACGCTCAGATCGTACTGGCGGTTAAGATAGATCGTCATGAACGGAAGCGTGGCGCCGCGCCCAATGGTCAATAACAGTGATGAGGCGAGTAAAGCGAGGGTGGAGCGTCTCAGCGTTGTGTTCATTTTCCTGCCCGACAATGCGTTTCATTATATTTATTGGTGATTTAAAGCAATAGCACGGCAAAAGTGTGATGTATACCCGAGATGTTGTTCGAAAGTGCTCGTCCCGCCCTACCTGAATTAATGATCTGTTCCGGGGCGATGATTTCCGTTAACTTAACTTGTTTACAAAAATTTAATATTTGCAGGGGCTGTGGTATGTCGCGTAAAGACGGGTTATTGGCATTACTGGTCGTGGTGGTGTGGGGGCTTAACTTTGTCGTCATCAAAGTCGGGCTGCACAATATGCCGCCGCTGATGCTGGCGGGATTACGTTTTTTGCTGGTCGCGTTTCCGGCCATCTTCTTCGTTGCGCGTCCGAAAATCCCGCTGCCGCTGTTACTCGGCTACGGCCTGACCATCAGTTTTGGTCAATTCGCGTTTCTCTTTTGTGCGATTAAATTCGGAATGCCTGCCGGGCTGGCGTCACTGGTGCTACAGGCGCAGGCGTTTTTTACCATCGTACTGGGCGCGTTTGCGTTCGGCGAGCGTTTGCAGGGCAAACAGGTGGCCGGTATCGCGCTGGCGGTGTTTGGCGTTCTGCTGCTGATAGAAGCCAGTCTCAATGGGCAACATATTGCGATGCTCGGGTTCATGTTAACGCTGGCGGCGGCATTCTGCTGGGCGTGCGGGAATATTTTCAATAAGAAGATCATGCAACATGCCACTCGCCCGGCGGTGATGTCGCTGGTGGTCTGGAGTGCGCTGATCCCGATTATTCCCTTCTTTCTGGCCTCTTTGATTCTGGACGGTTCTGCGCAGATGGTTCAGAGCCTGATCGCGATTGATATGACGACGATTTTATCGCTGGTGTATCTGGCGTTTGTCGCCACGATTGTCGGTTACGGGATCTGGGGAACGTTGCTCGGACGCTATGAAACCTGGCGCGTGGCGCCGCTGTCTTTGCTGGTGCCGGTTGTGGGGTTGGCCAGCGCGGCTGTGTTGCTCAATGAGACGCTTACCGGGTTACAGTTTCTTGGCGCGGTGCTGATTATGGCGGGTTTGTACATCAACGTGTTTGGTTTTCGGCTGCGCAAAACGGCGCAGGTAAGGGGATAAAAAAAGCCCCGCAGTGGCGGGGCAAAAACGAATTACAGGCTGTGTCCGTTGTAATACGGTACGCCTAATTCGTCGGATTTATCGCTTCCCGCACCCATATGATTGAAATCGAATGGCGACTGGTCATGCGCAGACGGCATGACCATCGCATCGCGATTATTTTGTGTTCCAGGTTGTGCGGTTTGCTCCGCAATGCTTGGGCCAGAGACAACAAGCAGCACAGCCAGCATTGCGGAAGACAGAGATTTCATGATTTCCTCGATTACGTCATTAACAGGCGATTAGCAATTACAATGGTTGAGTGGATGCAAATACCGGGATTCGCCATGCATATTGGTAATACGGTACTTATGCGGTGGAACGTCGAAATAGTTTTTAAATGTCCGGGTCAGCGTCTGCTGTGACTCAAAGCCATAACGTTCCGCCAGGTACAGGATCGGCTCGTTACTTTCTTTTAATTTCTGGGCTATTTCAGTCATTTTGCGACTGCGGATGTACTGGCCTAATGAGTGACCGGTCTCTTTTTTAAACATCCGTTGCAGGTGCCATTTGGAGTAACCTGAACGCTCTGACACTTTTTCCAGTGAGAGCGGCGATTCCAGGTTATCTTCGATCCAGTCCAAAATGCTATGAATGGTAATAGCGTCAGTATTGCGTCTGGACATCGTCATACCTCTTTCTGTTTACGGCAGGATTTTCTTAAGCAAAAGCTCAAGTGTTGCCACTTCATCCGCCGTTAAGTTTTTTGTTAGTTCCTGGTGCAGGTCTTGTCCTACTAACTGATGACATTGCTCACAAATTGCTGCGCCGTGTTCGGTGAGTTTTACCAGCACGCCGCGTTTGTCATGTGGATTTGGCAGTCTTTCGATCCAGCCTTTACAGACCAGCCGATCAAGCATGCGCGTCAATGCGCCGAGATCGACAGACAGCACTTTCTTCAGCTCGACCGGGGTAATGCATACCGCGCAACGGATAGAACAGAGCACCTTAAACTGCGATGCGGTGATATCCAGCGGCGACAGATAGTCGTTCAACAGACGATCTTTTTTCTGATTGACCATGTAGATCAAGCGACCCAGCGGGATGATTTCGTTGAATAGGTCACTGGTGCTTTTCACAATGGTTGCCCCGGCAAGTAGTTAGTCACGGCAGATACTATTGCCCAGGCAAATATAAGTCAATCGAATGAATAAGGGGATGCCACGATTTGCTAAAACGCGTCAGTGCAGGGGCTGCATCACGGGGTAATTTATTAATAATAATTACTGGTTATGCTTATTCGACATAATGAATGCTTAATGGCGAAACGCCGCGTTTTCCCTTTATACTTGCCGCTTACAACGAGCTTGATGGGGAAGAGATGGCATTATGATGGATTTGTTTAAAGCGATAGGGCTTGGGCTGGTTGTCCTGCTGCCTTTGGCGAACCCGCTAACCACGGTGGCGTTGTTTTTAGGCCTGGCCGGTAATATGAACAGCGCGGAGCGTAACCGTCAGTCGCTGATGGCCTCCGTGTATGTGTTCGCCATCATGATGGTTGCGTATTACGCCGGTCAACTGGTGATGAACACCTTTGGAATTTCCATCCCCGGTTTGCGCATTGCGGGTGGGCTGATTGTCGCCTTTATCGGCTTTCGGATGTTGTTCCCGCAGCAGAAGGCGCACGAATCGCCGGAGGCGAAAAGCAAGTCAGAAGAGCTGGAGGACGAGCCTTCCGCCAATATCGCTTTTGTTCCGCTGGCGATGCCGAGCACCGCAGGGCCGGGGACGATCGCGATGATCATCAGTTCGGCCTCTACCGTACGTCACGGCGTCGATTTTCCCGGCTGGGTTATTCTGGTGGCACCACCGCTTATTTTTCTGGCGGTGTCAGTGATTCTGTGGGGTTCTCTGCGCAGTTCAGGGGCGATTATGCGTCTGGTCGGCAAGGGGGGAATTGAAGCTATTTCCCGCCTGATGGGCTTCTTACTGGTCTGTATGGGCGTGCAGTTTATCATTAACGGCGTGCTGGAAATTATTAAGACTTACCATTAAGTGACATGTGTTGCCCTGAAAAAATAAAAACCACCGTTGGTAGCGGTGGTTTTTATTTTTGAAGCCAGTCATTAATTCAGGAAAGGCTTCAGCACTTATAAAAAGTGCGATAAACCAAACTTAACACGCGCATTATCTTACGCCACATCAGGCCATCATACAAATCTAACCGTTAATGATTACATCGCTAAGCCGTCTTATATTCGGTGCTGAATTATTTATGTTTTTATATACACCCTGTGAATTAATGTATAAAAATCATTGTGTTGATGCGTTTTTCGGGGAAGGTTATACTGCGCAGGTGTGTTGATTATCGTTTTACTGGCTTTTGCTCCTGTGCAAAAAAAGTTTCTAAGTCCTGGCTTACGGGGTGGTACCTGCGAGCGCCTGGGCCAGGAATGCGATAAACCAAACTTAACACACTTGATCTTCGGTGGACGGGCAAGGAGAGGCTAAGCCGGAGTAATCGCATTCCTCTTTAAGAGGAAGAAAGCGTGGTGAATATCTTAAGCACGATTATTGTGGTTCTTGAGTTCATCGTTGCATCATTGCAACTGATCTTATCGTTCATTAAGTAACATTGATAAGAAACGAGTAAAGGGCCAGAACTTACCTGCTCTGGCCCTTTATAAAAAAGTCATTTTATTGGGGTTTTACTTCAATGCTGCGGCTGCTCTTCCAGTGAAACAGGCCAGCGGCGAAAGATAATGATCGACCACACCAGCGCCGCCAGGGCTGGCACTGCGCCGACGTAGCCAATAGTGGACATCGACCAGTGTAAACTCACCTGATTCCCCACCAATGCGCCAGCGCCAATGCCAATATTAAAAATGCCTGAGAACAGCGCCATTGCCACATCGGTGGCGTCCGGCGCCAGTGCCAGGACTTTCACCTGCATCCCCAGGCCTATCACCATAATGGCGATACCCCAGAAAATACTCAGCACGGCAAGATGGCTTTCGCTGTCTGCTGCGGGCAGCAGGAGCATCAGGCAAATCACCAGCAGCATAATGGCAATGCTGATAAGCGGCGAGGCGTACTGATTACCCAGTTTGCCGAATACCACGCTGCCGATAATCCCGGCGCCGCCGAGGATCAGCAGTAATACCGTGGCAAAGTTTGCGCTCAGACCCGCCACCGTTTGTACAAACGGTTCAATATAGCTGTATGCCGTATAGTGTGCGGTGACCACCACGACCGTCAGTAAATAAATACTCATTAGCGCCGGGCGACGGAACAGCAGCGGCAGGCTTTTTAGTGACCCAGAATGTTCGCTGGGCAATTTCGGCAGCAGTTTGATCAGGCATACCAGCGTGATTAACGCCCCTATACCAATGGCGAAGAACGTTGTTCGCCAGCCGAAGTATTGACCAACAATACGCCCGATAGGCAGCCCCAGCACCATCGCCAGCGCGGTTCCGGTGGCGATCAGACTCAGTGCCTGCGCGCGTTTGCCTGGCGGCGCAAGGCGAATGGCCAGCGAAGCGGTAATAGACCAGAAGACAGCGTGTGCAAACGCGATCCCGATGCGGCTGATTACCAGCACGGTAAAATTCCATGCCAGGAAGGAGAGCACATGGCTGGCAATGAAGAGAACAAACAGGCAGATTAGCAGTTTACGCCGCTCAACCTGACTGGTCAGCAACATAAAGGGCAACGACATCAGCGCCACAACCCAGGCATAGATCGTCAGCATAATCCCGACCTGCGCGGTCGGCATAGCAAAGCTCCGGGCGATGTCCGACAGTAAGCCAACAGGGACAAACTCTGTGGTATTGAAAATAAAAGCGGCAATAGCAAGCGTAACTACCCGTAGCCACGCGACCTTGCGGGAAACAGTGTTTGTTGTCATAAGAGTAAATCGGGTTAGTTGCGAAAAGGCGAGGTCACGATCTTAAAACGTTTGCTGGCGAAAATACAATCATTTTGTGATGTATGTCTCATTATCGTTGATGAGCCGATTGATGAAACAAACGAAATAGCGTCCGGGTATGGAAATCATCCCGGACACCGTATTCAGGGGAGTTTTGCGATATTCGCTTTGATGACTTCGGCGGAGTATCTGAATTTCGCCAGCTCATCATCGGCTAACTGTAATTCGATAATTTGTTGAACACCGCTTTGAGTCAGCACCGCCGGTACGCCGATGGCGACGCCGTCAACGCCGTATTCCCCCTCCAGTACGCAGGAGATGGCCAGCGCCCGATGGCTTCCGGTGAAGACGTTCCGGCAAATTTCCGCAATGGTTCCGGCAATACCATATTCAGTGCAGCCCTTGCGGTTATAGATTTCAAACCCATGTTTGCGCACTTTTTCCGCCATCGCCTCGACGTCCAGGATTTTACCCGTACGGCGTTGATAAACATCCGCAATCGGAGAACCGTAGACGGAGGAGTGGGACCAGACCGGGAATTGCGTATCGCCATGCTCTCCCAGAATAAAGGCATCGATGCTTTGCGCGCCGATATCCAGTTCCTGCGCCAGCGCGCGCCGTAAACGGGTGGTGTCCAGCCAGACGCCGGTGCCGATTACCTGGCTGCGCGGCAGGCCTGATAGCGTCCATACCTGCCAGGTAATGATATCGCAAGGATTGGTGGCAATAAGAAAGATGCCGTTAAAGCCGCCATCCATCATTTCCGGCACGATCTTTTGGACGATCCGCGCAGTGTTGTTCAGCTCATCAAGCCGTGTTTGCCCTGGTTTTAATGCGCCGCCGGAAACGGTAATCACGGCGATATCGACATCGGCGCATTCATGCGCCTCCCGGGTGGAAATGGTCATCATCCCCGGCATGTAGGCCGCTGCATCGGCGAGATCCAAAGCATGGCCTTCCGAACGATCTCTGTTCAAATCGACCAGAATCAGTTCTTCACAAATATTCTGATTGAGCAGAGCGTAAGCTGCTGATGCGCCAACATTACCTGCCCCAATGATCATCACTTTACGCGCTTTGGTGTTCATGACTGTTCCATATCCGTTTTCGTCTTGCGCAGTATAAAACGCTTCTCCCGGCAGGCGTAGCCCCAAACCCATAGGATAATGCTATGGCTGCGAGGACGGATTCAGCAGGGCGATAAACGCGTCCAGTTGACGGGTCATTGCCCCGCGACGCCACACAAGCCAGGTGTCCAGCCATCGCCACTCTTCGCTCAACGGCCAGGCTTCAACCTGATGATGCCCGGGCATACTTTCCAGCATGGTACGAGGGATCAGCGCGATGCCCGCTCCGGCGATAACGCACGCCAGCATGCCGTGGTACGACTCCATTTCATGAATGGTGCCGGGCATCGCGCGATCGGCATGAAACCAGCTTTCAAAGTGACGGCGATAAGAGCAGTTTGCGCGAAAGGCGTAGATATTGCTGCCATTCACGTCTTTTGCCCGCCGTACGGGGGAATGCCCATGAGGGGCGACAATCATCATCTCTTCACGGTATACCGGCATACCTTCAAGACCCGGATGAGTAATCGGGCCATCAACAAACGCTGCGTTAAGTCTGCCTTCCAGAACGCCTTCGAGCATTGTCCCGGAAGGCCCGGTAGAGAGGGCGAACTGGATTTTGGGGTAACGCTGATTGTACCCGGCAAGCGTGGCCGGGATGCGTACCGCAGCGGTGCTTTCCAGCGCGCCGAGTGAAAACAGTCCCTGAGGTTCATCACCGGCGACCACCATTCGCGCTTCATCAACCAGCGCCAGGATCTGCTGGCTGTAGCGCAGAAAGTTATGTCCGGCGGGCGAAAGGCGCAGCCGCTGACTTTCACGAATAAACAGATCCACGCCAAGATCGGCCTCAAGCTGGCGGATTCGCGTAGTGAGGTTCGACGGGACGCGATGCACCTTCGCCGCCGCCTGCGTAATACTGCCGGTTTCGGCCACGGCATTGAACATTTCCAGCTGAGTCAGATCCATAGTTTTCTCTTTTTGTGAACGCAGTGCTTAATATTATTCATTTTTCAGAAAGAGTAAATGCGCCCATTATGCAGGCATATCCCGCAACGTAGAGAGACAAACCGATGACGATGACACCTGCTACACATGCGATTTCCGTGGACCCGACAACCGGTGAAACGCTGGCGATGATGCCGTGGGCCAGCGCTGATGATATTGAAAATGCACTCACTCTGGCTGCCCGTGGATTTGAGGAATGGAAACGCACGACGGTGGCATACCGGGCGCAGAAACTTCGCGATATCGGGCAAGCGCTGCGTAACCGTACAGAAGAGATGGCGCACAGTATTTCCCGTGAGATGGGAAAACCGATCCGGCAGGCGCGCGCCGAGGTGGCGAAATCTGCGGCGCTCTGTGACTGGTATGCAGAACATGGCCCCGCGATGCTTAACCCGGAACCGACGCTGGTGGAAAATCAGCAGGCGGTGATTGCATATCGTCCGCTGGGGACAATACTGGCGGTCATGCCGTGGAACTTTCCGCTCTGGCAGGTATTACGCGGGGCGATTCCCATCCTGCTGGCGGGTAACGGCTATTTACTAAAACATGCGCCGAATGTGATCGGTTGTGCTGAACGTATTGCGCAGATCTTCGCCGATGCCGGTATTCCGGCGGGCGTTTATGGTTGGGTGAATGCCAGTAACGACGGCGTTAGCCAGATGATTAACGATCCCCGTATTGCCGCCGTGACGGTAACGGGCAGCGTGCGTGCCGGGGCCGCGATTGGCGCGCAGGCCGGGGCTGCGCTGAAAAAATGCGTGCTTGAACTGGGCGGTTCCGATCCGTTTATCGTTCTTAACGATGCCGATCTGGATCTGGCTGTTAAAGCCGCTGTCGCCGGTCGCTATCAAAATACCGGGCAGGTATGCGCGGCGGCGAAGCGCTTTATTGTTGAAGAGGGGATTGCCGGGGAATTTACTGAACGGTTTGTTGCCGCCGCCAGCGCACTGAAAATGGGCGATCCGCTGGCGGAAGAGAACGATCTCGGCCCTATGGCGCGTTTTGATCTACGGGATGAGCTGCATCAGCAAGTGGAGGCATCAATAGCAGAAGGCGCGCGTTTATTACTGGGCGGTGAAAAGCTCGCCGGGGAAGGCAACTATTATGCCGTGACGGTGCTGGGCGATGTGACGCCTGAGATGACGGCGTTTCGTCAGGAGTTGTTTGGGCCCGTGGCGGCGATTACCGTGGCGAAGAACGCCGAACATGCCTTGCATCTGGCTAATGACAGCGACTTTGGGTTGTCGGCGACGCTGTTCACTGCGCGTGATGCACTGGCTCAGGAGATGGCATCGCGCCTGGAATGCGGCGGGGTGTTTATCAATGGATACAGCGCCAGCGATCCGCGTGTGGCATTTGGCGGCGTGAAGAAAAGCGGCTTTGGTCGCGAGCTCTCCCATTTTGGCCTGCATGAGTTTTGCAACGTACAAACTGTCTGGAAAAACCGTCTGTGATCGTTCTGGCGTCTTCTTGAGGCGCCATGTCACATTACTGCAATAGTTCTGTCATTTTCTCTCCGTACACTCGCGCATAACGCATTGATACAGAAGAATATCATGAACTTAACGCAAATTTTTCGAGGCTTAATTCGTCGTTTCACTCCCCGCCAGTTTGGTCTGTTAACGGGAATATTTTGCATTATCGCGCTGTTTTCTATTTTGCAGGTTGCGTCATCCCTGATGCTGTCGTTTTCCGTGCGAGACGCTCAGCGTAACGAACAACGTAACCAGCAGGCACTGCTGCAACAAACGAAGGTGGATGAGGCGAGGGTAGCGCTGTTGTCCGCAAGCGATCTGCTGAACCGGGCGGGCGTTTACTTTATGCAGGATGCCGCAACGGGATCAGAAGGCAGCTGGCGCCCGTTGATGGATGAAGCTCAGCAGGCGCTGGTAGAGTCAAAAACGGCCTGGGATGCCTGGCTTGCAATGGCCCCTCATAAAGACGACGGCCTGATTGAGAGTTATCAGCGTTTTTATAGCGGTATTCAGGAACAGGCGGATGGTCTGAGCCAGACTAACGCCATCGACGCGTTCTTTGCAGTTCCTGTTCAGGCGTTTCAGACAGATTTCAATGAAAACTATGCCCGCTTTCAGCAAGAGAGCGGGCGTCAGACAGAGGGTGGCAGGCAGCAGCTGATTGCCAGCCTGGAAGGGTTGCAGCACCTCTTTTTGTTCATCCCGTTTGTGCTGGTGGTGATTGCCCTGCTGGTCTGGAGCGGCATGTCTCGTTGGGTTATTTCTCCGCTGCGCCGCCTGATCGCCCATATTAATATTCTGGCCGCAGGCGATCTATCCGAACCGATGCCGAAGGTGAGCGGGTTTAACCGCGAGGTCGCGCAACTCAGTTCACGCATTGATGCGATGCAACAGGGGCTGAGGCAGCTGGTGCAGCAGGTGAGCGATGCCACCACCGCAATGGTCGGCAACATCGATCAACTTGCGCAGAGCAACAAACAGCTTTATCAGCAATCGGCGAAACAGAGCGAAGAGTTAAGTAGTGTCACCTCGCATATCTCGTTTCTGGAAACGCATGTCGAGGACAATAGCGGCTTTGCCAGACTGGCTAATCAACGTGCAGCCGAGGCGCGTCAGGTAGCAGCTGGCGGCGATCGTATGATGGAGACCGTTAACCGTTCGATGCAGGCGATTGTTGAGCGATCGTCAGAAATGCGCGGGATCATCTCTCTGATTGACAGCGTCGCGTTCCAGACCAATATCCTGGCGCTGAACGCGGCTATCGAAGCGGCCCATGCCGGAGAACAAGGTCGCGGATTTGCCGTGGTGGCAAAAGAAGTGGGACTGCTGGCCCGTAAAAGCAGTCAGTCCACGCAGAACATACAGGAACTTATCCACCACTCCTTGCAGGGAATCGAGGAGGGTTCACATGCGGTTAATCGGCTGGAAGAGAATTTACAGCAGGTGATTTCGTTAGTAGACAATCTGGGCATACTGTTGAATGACATCTCTGGCGCCACGTTAAGCCAGGGGGACAGCATCCACCAGATGACGGGGCAGCTACAGGCGCTTAACCGTGCGGCGCAAGAGACCAGCAGCCTGGTGAATACCGCATCGGCATCATCGCTGCAACTGCATCATGAATCTCATCAGCTTCTGAACGCGGTGGCGCGATTTCGTCTTTCTGCCTGACGCCGCACATTCAGCTCTGTTATACTCGCAGGCCTTTTCAGACCTGCGAGCAAGGAGCACATTGTGGCCAGGGCCATGGACAATTCAATTTTAGAGACCATCCTTCAGCAGGTGCGCCCGTTGATTGGACAGGGGAAAGTGGCTGATTACATCCCTGCGCTGGCTTCTGTCGATGGGTCAAAACTGGGGATCGCCATTTGCACCGTTGACGGGCAATACTATCAGGCTGGCGATGCGCAGGAACGCTTCTCAATACAATCCATATCAAAGGTGCTGAGTCTGGTGGTGGCGATGCGTCACTACCCGGAAGAGGAAATCTGGCAACGTGTCGGAAAAGATCCCTCCGGGTCGCCATTCAATTCTTTGGTGCAACTGGAACTGGAGCAAGGGATACCGCGTAACCCCTTCATTAATGCTGGCGCGCTGGTGGTCTGCGATATGCTGCAAGGGCGACTGAGCGCGCCGCGCCAGCGTATGCTGGAAGTGGTCCGGGCGCTTAGCGGCGTGTCGGATATTGCGTATGACGTCACGGTCGCCCGTTCTGAATTTGAGCACTCCGCACGCAATGCTGCTATTGCCTGGCTGATGAAGTCATTTGGTAATTTCCAGCATGATGTCACTACCGTTTTGCAAAATTACTTTCACTACTGCGCGTTGAAAATGAGCTGTGCGGAACTGGCGCGTACATTTGTTTTTCTGGCCAGACAGGGGCAGGCGTTTCACCTTGATGAACCGGTTGTCTCGCCGATGCAGGCCCGACAAATCAACGCGCTGATGGCGACCAGTGGAATGTACCAGAACGCAGGCGAATTTGCCTGGCGAGTAGGATTACCTGCCAAGTCAGGCGTTGGCGGCGGGATTGTGGCGATTGTCCCGCACGAAATGGCGATTGCGGTATGGAGCCCTGAACTGGACCCGGCGGGCAACTCCCTGGCGGGTATTGCGGTACTCGAACAACTCACCCAACAATTAGGTCGTTCGGTTTACTGATGAACGCGCTTGATCCACTTTTTTCTCGCCTGTCACGTTCGCCATTTCGCGCGCGGTTTCGTCTTGGCGCAAAAGAAAGGCAGTATTGCTGGGATAAAGGCGCGCAGGTTATTGAACAACATGCCGCCGAGTTTATTGCTAAGCGGCTGGCCCCGGCTTTTCCGCGCAACGATGGTAAACAAACGCCGATGCGCGGCCACCCCGTATTTATTGCCCAACACGCGACGGCGACCTGCTGCCGTGGTTGTCTGGCGAAATGGCACAACATTCCCCAGGGAGAACCGCTGAGTGAAGAACAGCAGCAGTATGTTGTTGCCGTCATTCACCACTGGCTGGTTATCCAGATGACTCAGCCGTAAATCTCCGCGTCGTGAGAGATGTTAAAGCATAAAACAGTTTTGATTAATCGTGACTACTTGATCAAAACAGGGTTTCAATATCATAAAGTTTGCTAACCTGTTCTACCAATTCAAACAGGTTGTATGACTAATTAAGAAGGGAACCCATTGTGAAAACTCTAAACCGTCGCGATTTTCCCGGTGCCAGCTATCCTGAGCGCATCATTCAGTTTGGTGAGGGAAACTTCCTGCGCGCCTTTGTTGACTGGCAAGTTGATCTGCTGAATGAACATACCGATTTGAACGCCGGAGTGGTCATTGTTCGCCCTATCGAAAGCACGTTTCCGCCGTCATTGAGTACCCAGGACGGGCTCTATACCACGATTATTCGTGGTTTGAATGAAAAGGGCGAGGCGGTTAGCGACGCGCGTTTGATCCGTTCTGTTAACCGTGAAATCAGTGTCTATGATGATTACGATGAATTCCTGAAACTGGCGCATAACCCGGACATGCGTTTTGTTTTCTCTAATACCACAGAAGCCGGTATTAGCTACCATGCCGGTGACGCATTTGATGACGCGCCCGCGGTCAGCTACCCCGCGAAGCTGACGCGACTGCTGTTTGAACGTTATACCTGTTTTGACGGCGCGCTTGATAAAGGCTGGATTATCATTCCTTGTGAACTGATTGATTACAATGGTGAGGCGTTGCGCGAGCTGGTACTGCGTTACGCTCAGGAGTGGAACTTGTCCGCTGCGTTTGTGCAGTGGCTGGATCAGGCGAACACCTTTTGCTCCACGCTGGTTGACCGGATTGTGACCGGATATCCGCGTGATGAAGTGACGCAACTTGAAGCGGAACTTGGCTATCACGATGCTTTTCTCGATACAGCGGAGCATTTTTATCTGTTTGTGATTCAGGGGCCAAAAAAGGTAGCGTCTGAGCTGCGTCTTGATAAGTATCCGCTCAACGTGCTGATTGTTGATGACATCAAGCCGTACAAAGAGCGTAAGGTCGCGATCCTGAATGGTGCGCATACGGCGCTGGTGCCCGTTGCGTTCCAGGCCGGGCTGGATACCGTTGGTGAAGCCATGAATGACCGCGACATTTGCGCCTTTGTTGAAAAAGCCATCTATGAAGAGATTATTCCGGTACTGGATTTACCTCGCGACGAGCTAATGTCGTTCGCCAGTGCGGTGACGGGGCGTTTCCAGAATCCGTATATTAAACACCAGTTGTTGTCGATTGCGTTAAATGGCATGACTAAATTTCGCACCCGTATTTTACCGCAGCTACTGGCAGGGCAGCAGGTCAGCGGCGTTTTACCGGCGCGCCTGACGTTTGCGCTTGCGGCGCTGATCGCATTTTATCGTGGTGAACGTCGCGGCGAGACGTATCCGCTCCAGGATGATGCGCACTGGATTGAGCGCTATCAACAGTGGTGGCATCAACATAGCGACGGTCTTATCAGCACACAGGATTTGGTTCATACCGTGCTGGCCGTGGACGCGCATTGGGAGCAGGATCTGACGCACGTTGCAGGTCTGGTCGAACAGGTTACGACCGACCTGGATGCAATCCTGACGAAAGGGATGCGTGAAGCGGTAAAACCGCTGTGCTAATCATCTGACCCGGCTGCGGCCGGGTTTTGTTTTCATGTTATTTAGTTACAACATACTTTTGAAGGGAAATTAATCGCTGTCTGAAACTTCCGTGCGTTTACCCGTCAGACAGAAAAGGAAGGGCTGGCGAAACAGGCAGACAGGGTGAGGGCGATGCGCTTAATGCGCATGAAGATCTTCATCCTGAGGCTCGTCAAATACGCCAGTTAACAACGCAACGGTAGGCGCATCATCAATTGCGCCTACTGAACTTCCGCAGTGAGAACAAAATGCCCGACTGGAGATATCCGAAGAGCGCCAGACCGCAGGCTTGTCTCCTTGTCCTGTCCACGTCACATCCTGAGCGTCGAACTCAACCCAACTGACCGAATAGGCACCTGTATGTTTTTGGCAAATCGAGCAGGAACAGGTATGTGGATTTTTCGGCGCTACTGCCGAAAAACGGATAAAACCGCACAGACAGCCGCCAGTATAGACTTTGCTCATCGTCATTTCCGTTAAACATTCATTTCCCGACACTATCAGATGATCCCACACTCAACCAGTGATGAATGGCAGAAAGGAGAACAGACGCAGGATCATAATGACAAAGCGGGATCTGTGTTACAACGGAGGCTAAACAGATATCTCAATGGCGGGAAAACCGTGTCTATCTGTCTATTGGAATTTGCCAGCGACAGCGCATTTGTTGCGTTTTTCCGTCAACACACGGGATTAACGCCAACGCGTTATCCACAGAAAGTTTTGGACGGAATGAGTGGATAACTCAGTTACAATAGAAGCAACGTAAGCATAATGAGTGGAAAATAATGTCTGCTATCGTCACGGAAAGATTCATTCTGCGCCCTCAAGCCATCACAGATTATGATGTATGGTATCCGATGTATTCAGACCCTAAAATATTTCATCTGGTTAATGCCCCAGGCTTTACACCAGAAGAGGCATGGAACCGCCTGTTGAGAAACATCGGGCATTGGTCTGTTTTTGGTTACGGTATATTTTCTATTTTTCAAAAGTCTGACGGCACGTTTTTAGGCGAAACAGGACTGGCTAATTTTCATCGTGGCATTGATGAAAACTTTGAGAACTGTGTCGAGGCATCATGGGTTATTTCACGTTCAGCTCAGGGGCTGGCGTAGCAAAGGAAGCCGCTGCCGCTGCACATCAGTGGTTTGTCCATTTGTTTTCACCCTCGAAGACAATTTGTCTTATCGCAAAGAATAACATTCCGTCCATTCGTGTTGCTGAGCATGTGGGCTACCGTATTTATGATGAATGCTTATACAAAGGCGCTGAGTGTTTAAAACTTGAATGCTTATGGGATAAATAAAAGCATGGGCCGTCGTCACGGCCCCGTATTCCTGATTACACTTCAGGCTCCGCCAGATAGTGCCGTAAAGGGTGAATCTGATGTCCACGCTCGTCGAGATTTTCCGTTCTTAGCCAGACAGATATCGCACTGGATATCTTCGGCCACTCGGCGCTAATAATTGAATATGTTGCGATATCCACGCTCCTTGATTTTATGATTTGCTTATCACGTAAGATACCTTCTTTCCGAAACCCAATTCTTTCAGCAGCATTCATTCCAGCATGATTAAGCGTGTCTGTTTGCCACTCACAACGACGATATTTAAGGACATCAAAAACATACATCAGTAAAAGATAAATTGCTTCCGTGCTTAAAAAGGTGCGTTTTATCGCTGGCGTGAGATGTACATATCCGATTTCCGCAACGCCATTATTCTTGTCTATATTAAAAAGGGCGAGGGTGCCTCGGGCTTTCGCAGATTTATTTTCTATTATGGCATAATATGAAATTCCGCCCTGACTGATGATGCGTTTGATATAGTCAAAGGTTGCTTGCCTTGTCTCGGGGCGTTCATCAGGAAGATAAGTCCAGTCCCGTGGGTCTTCTATGCTATGCCAGCCCTGATAAAGATCATCACAGTGGTAAGTCGCAAGGGGTTGTAAGTGACAGTAACGGCCTGACAACTGGCGCGTGTCAGGTAAAATAAAATCAAGGTTACCCTCAAGATGTCTGCCTACATATTGACCGAAGATATTAAGCTCTTTCATACTCTTCTCCTTAAAATAATAACGACAAGGATTTAAACGAGTAATATCGGTATGTTTATGTGAGTAAGCGACAGGTTCCTTAGTATGTTAACAACAACTGATGGATGTACCCGATGAAAACATTATATATTAACCATAGCATATTTTAATCTTGCTACAGCACTTCTGAGCGCTTTGTGATAAATATCATATTCAGCATTATGTTGTGCGTTAACTTAAATTTAAGCCGTTTCAGGAGAGTGTATGAACTTGACCATACGTTATGCTGTACCTGCCGATACCCCGATATTGCAAACGCTGGGGAGGTCAAGTTATTACCATCATTTCAAAGAGTTATGGGATTGTCCTGTAGAGCTTCGACAATTTATTGACAGTGAGTACGTGCCGGACCAACTTGAAAATAGTTTAAATGATCCGTCAGTCACCTGGCTCATTGCGGAAAGCGATAAGCCAGTAGGTTTTGCGAAGATAAGCTGGGACCGTCCAGTTAGCGGTGGTAATCACTCAGGAGCGCTCTTAAACAAACTGTATTTTGCACCCGGAGAAACCGGTAAAGGATATGGCCGAATTCTTTTCGAAAAAGCTATCGAGATAGCAAGGCATAAGGAGCAGCATTTTTTCTGGTTGCAGGTTCTTAAGGGTAACGACAGCGGGCGTCGGTTTTATGAATCCCTGGGGATGCAGCATCTTGCGGATGAGGAATTCACAACGCCTAAGCAAAAAAGCGTGTTACATGTATTTGGAAAATGTATTTAGACATCGCGGGAAGTGCCGGAGATGTGAAACAGAGCCCCAGAATCAACGGAGTCGTGCTGGAGAAAGTGCTTCAGAGACTATAGCGGCCAGCACAAAGGATGACTACAAAACCACAGATTCTCCCTTTATCCTCTTTAGTGCGCATAATGTATATTATGTTAAATGGCGGGCGGGAACACGTAAGCCGCTTGTTATCTACGTTAACTCAGAGAAAGCCTTCTCTCCCTAAGTGCTAATCGTATATGTAGTTCAATTATAATGCAACTACAAACAAGCGACAAACATCACACCCCCGCCCTTTTCATTCCATCATCCCTTTTATCAATCACATACGGGCATTAATTGATCCGTTTCGATCACTCAACAGATCGCGTTACCGCTTCGTAGGTGCGTTCGCAGATACTTCCGGCGCTTGCCGCATCATCAGCATACTTAGCGATTTCTCCCGCGCGGCGGTCAGATTCTTCGTACAGGTCGGCAAGCAAACTTGCGGTCTCGGCGGTTGTCTGCCTTCGGGCGGCATCTGCGGAAATGCGGCTTGTCTCACTGGCTGCGAGTTCACGCCTGATACTGACGATTGCTCCGCGCAGCCTGTCAGCAGCATCATTAGCAGCAACGGCATCAGCCAGGGCTTTTTGTTTTTCCTGTTCAGCATGATTGGTGATTTCCTGTATTTCTCTCTGACGGCGCAATTCTTCATCACGCTCTTTCTGTTCCTGTTTAAGCTGTGCGGTTTTGTCAGCTTCATCGCGTTTTGACCATTCCAGTTTCCAGTCTTTGCGCTCCGCTTGCTTTCCAGCATCGTACCCCGACTGGTGAATCACATAACCTGCGGCGCATAGTAGTGATGCCATTAAAAAACCAGCTATCAGCGTGTATCCAGTTTTCATTTATCTAAGTCCCAGCACGTTAGCTCAGATTCCTGGTCTCGCCGGATAACCTGACCAAAGCAATTATTCTCACGGATACGACAATCACGCCCTGCATCCCATACCCAACGTTTAATCTGTGCACAGGCTCCTTTAAAATTTCCAGCGTTTAGATCCCGATAAAAACCGGATGGAAAACATTTACCAGGGCCAATATTCCACGGACAAAACGACGCAATACCAACTTTCTGAGGTTCGGTTAATGGCACATGAATATTTTTATCAACCCACGCCAGCGCCTTAGCCTGTTCAGCTTTGTCTATTTTGTCGCACTGCTCACGCGTTAGTTTCATGCCCTTAATTACCGGCTTTCCATCAACGTAAGTTACGCCACCGCAAATAGTCCAGATTCCCCGGCTATTATCCTGATACGCTTCAAGACTGGTGCCTTCTTTTTCATGCTGAAATTGCGCCATCATTACCGGGGCGCTCGCCCCGGCTGCAATCAGCGCCAGCATTACAGCACTTAACTTACTTTTATTCGCCACGGACACCCCCACTTAATGCAATAAGGTACTTTTTCCGCTCGTAATACCAATTCACAAGGCATGTAATCACCGTGCATAAAATACCGATTATTACCGCCCATTCATTCAATGAGAGCATTGCGAGAGCCGCCGTGATAATGCCTATCCTGTACTTAAACCAGTCCCAAAACTTAACCGCGCCAACTGCTACGGCGATTATTAAGGCCATCATTAGCCCCAGCTTTTTAGGCGATAGCGATTCAATAAAACGCTTCCAGAATCTCCCCACTTAATCACTCTCCACTTCGTCGTAAAAGAAAAGGCCAAAACCACCAGCAAAAGCATTCACATCGCCAAACGACTCATTAGGACGTAAACGAGCAACACCAACAGCACCAACCCCGGCATAACCCGGTAACTTTCCACTAAGGTTGTGCCAGACACCTGGACGCAAACATATTTGTGACAGTGTAACCGTCCTGTCTGCGTTGGAAATTTCCAGCCACCATAGTTTTGTTGTGGTCGCAAAGAACAACCGCATGTTCAAAACGATGCCGTTTAATGAGGATGTGAATTCTTGGGCTGCTATGGATGGAATAACGCTAATTTCATAGTAAGCTGGCTGCATTTTTAGACGCCTCCGAACACGCGGCGCATCTTCTCAAGCGCGAAAACTTTTTGAGGCTCTTTTTTGGCATCAACTGGCGTTGCGCTTTTCTTCCCTGCGGAAACTGTCCCCTTCCCTGCCGGGCTGGAAGTTTTTGCCTGTGCTGATTTATTGCGCGAACGCTGGAAGGTTACTGTCTCAACTTTTTGAGCAGTCATTTTTATCGTGTAGCAATTTTTCTTTGGCACAGCTTCGATATTTAATGACTGGATGACGCTCTGAGGCATCGCCATGAAAGATGTGTAAACAGAAACAAACTCTTTTAGTTCGTATGCGGCCATGATTTGCTGTGCCTGATTCATGGCCTGAATCATGTTTTGAGTTGTGTAGAGAAGGCCGTATGTATACGGGAAATCAGCACCAGTAATGATGCCTTCGAAAGTTACAATCTTTGGATCGTCTACAGTACCATCAGAGATTTTATAACCCGTTTCTACTTTTCCCTGGGCTATTGTGCGCTTGGCCTCAAACCCCTCTCTGGTTTTTAGTCTTAGTGACACTGTAACGCCTGATTCGAACACCATCACTGCGCGTTGGTCGCGTGGTGCCGTAATCGCCCCATCCATACCGTCAGCCATGAAAACCCCATAAAAAATCCCCTACGTAGAGGGGATTTTTACACCTTATCGGCGTGGGTTACATGGCGTGACCGCTGGCGGCTACTCTGCTTTTTTCGACTCTATTTCTTCACAGATTCGGCGCAGATACTCGTTGTTTTTGAACGTGACCATGACAAACTCAAATGGCACTCGCATAACGATAGCGGCAATTATCCAGCCAATCATTTGCATACCATTTGTACCGCCTGTCTTAACCGCCATAACGATACAAAATATTACCAGCAACAGATAGACAATTGATAGTATTTTGGGTGTTATCAATTGGTCAAACTTAAAAAAATCCATGTCATCACCTACAATGCTCCAGTTGATTCAGCTATGTTACCAGATAAACCATTGTAGATCGCACCTGGATTATCTAAATTATTTACAGTTTCAGCGGCTTCTTTCGCACTTCCTACATGAATATGAGTTTCCCTGTTCCCGCTATTATTATTGTTAACGACTGTACCTGCTTTTGATGTTCCCATTAGTTCTGCTGATGAATTTACGTTATCTTCACCTAAGAACATGTTGAGAAAGCTCTCTACACCATTAAGTGGGTTAAAGTCATTCCCTCTTTCTTTTAAGAAATCACCAGCATTTCCAAATAAGTTGTAGAAGTTAAATAATTCGCTAAAAGTGCTTTTTTGAACAGGAACATTATCACTACTACTGCCATCGTTATTCACATTATTAGCCGCTTCATCTGATGCGCCACTTAATGCCCTAAGCATTTTCATTATTGCAGGGTAACGCTTCTCGAAGGCATCAAAACTACCAAACAGACTATCAAAAATTGTCCCGCCTTCCCCATTCAGCCAGGCTTTCCATTCTACAAACGCCTCATAAACTATCCATACCGCTGCACCAATGGCAAGGAAAGGCCAAAGAGCCGCCATTACAGGAATAGCCAATGCAGTAAATGCCGCACCTACAGCGCCAAGAATACCAATGAGTATGGCGGTTTTACTTTCATCAGCTAAGGTAGACCAAAACTCCGCAACTTCTTTTTCAGCGCTACGCGCTAACGGGATGAGCGTATTAGCCGCCCAATCGGTAAATTTCTGCCACTCGCCGCCGATGGTTGCCTGAGCTAAGAAGGCTTGCCAGTCATTTTTCATGACCGTCATTGTCTGCCCCCACGTCCAGCCCTGTTTTTTCAGCAAATCCATGTTGCTCGCCGCCAGCTTTTCAAAGGCTTTAATCATGGTTTCCGCTGTCAGCTTCCCTTTTTCCGACATTTCACGGAGTCCTTTTACGTCTGTACCAAATGCCTCGGCTACTTTCGGTGCCATCGTTCCGATTGCTTCCATGAAGGATCTAAATTCATCGCCGCCGAACCGGTCTGATGAGAATGCTTGCCCCATCTGATAAAGTGCAGCGTTGACAGCCTCAGCGCTACCACCGCCCAATTGCAGCGCCCCTACAAGTCCCTGAGTTGCCGTTATCGTTCTTTCCTGTGACAGCCCCAGCTTTTCGGTTGCCGTAGCCATGTTGGTATAAGTCGAAATGAACGCCCCGCTATCACTTCGTACATCACTAGCCGCCTGATTAAGGGCAAAAAATGCATCTTTTGCGTCGCCAGTTGTCTGAGCCAGACGCGCAATTTGTGCCTGTTGGCGCTGGATGGAATCAAGGCTGTCTGCCAGAGCATTACCAGCAGCAATTATGCCCGCCGTCAGTCCGGCACCAGCCAACATGTTATCAACACCAAAGGGATTGCGTGTTGCTTTCTCTACGCCCTCTGCAACAGGTTTCTTTTTCGCCTCCAGCGGTTCGCCAGAAAAGCGAGAAGGAGAAAAGTCTATATCCGCGAACGGCCTACGCCTTAGTGATTGTGGGTCAACCAGCCCACCAGCACGACCAGCAGACCAGTTAGCCCCGCCCGGAGGTGGCAACATTAAACCACCGCCGCCACCCGCTAGCTGACGTCCCGGAGGTGGTAATAGTCCAGCAATACCATTACCAGTACCTTCTACGGCTGCGCGGGCGACTTTCTGAGCCTCTTTTCTTACTGTATCGGCTAACGGCGTCCTGCTTACCAGATTTGCGCCTGTAGCGGCGATTGTGGCTACCGCTGCCGTGGTTGCTACTGATGGCGTACTGGCGGTACTGGTTGGCGCGTATGGGCTGGCTGGTTTGAGGTTATTAACTCGCTTAATGGCAGCGTCAAGCTGGTTTACTTTGGCAATAGCGCGTTCTATGGCGGCGTCAAAGGTGTTTAATCCCTCCAGTTCGGGGATAACGTCAATTTTCGTTACGAGATCGGCTGACTGGTCTGTCATTTCTTCACCTTACTAAGCGCGTGCTGAACCGCGTTATCAAACTGCATAACGGCGGAGGCTCTCATAATGGAATCGAAGGATGCGCGGCCTGATACTACGGCATCGTAGCTAATCAGGCCGCTTTCAATCACTCGCCAGATGACGAGTTCTGTGCGGATGGTTCGGTCAAGGTTTTCAGCAAGGCGTTGAACAGTTGCCGCATGGCTCCCTGCATTGTTGCCGCTGTGTCCAGTCCAATATTTTTTTTTAACCCTGCTGTTACCGGAAGAATGGACAATTTCAGGCATTCCAGCGCCACCAGATACACATCAGCAATGTTCGCTGCGGTGAAATTGGTGTTCACTGCGTCCCACGAATCCAGAAACTCGCCACTATCCACTAGTTGAGCGCGTGACTGAGAAAGCAGCGTAAACAAAAGTTCGTCGTGGTCTTCGCGATTCAGCATACCGAAGATTTTTGACGACATAGAGAGAATGCTTTCTACCTGGCTGATGCCGTGCTTAGCCAGAATCTCAGCGACACGCAAATTAAAGTGAATGGCGTCAAAGGCGCTCATACGGACAATACAGTATTTGCGCTTGTTAATATCGACGTGTTTGATTGAATCATCCATTGGTTAAATTCATCCCAAGAATCGTTGAGTCCAGTTCTCCCGTCAGAAGTTTCCATTCCAGCGTTTGCGCACCAACGCCATTGTTAGCGCCGTCTGATGGTTGACGGGCAAACATCGCATAGCCCAGCCGGTGCACGGAAAGATTGCGTGTATTGGTTACGGTTACAGGGATAACAGCTTTTGTTTTTTGCATCAGCGCAAGCGCGGTATTTACCGGGGAATTTCGCTGGGTGGTGAATACTACGGAGCCTTCTTCACTTGGGTTTTCAATAAATGACCAGTCGCCGCCAATACCGGATGAAACAGTAATCTGGTCGTCCGGTACTTCAACGATGATGTTGCTGTCTTTTGCCAGGCCGATGACCGGGACAACGCCCACGGTAATTAGCCAGTCTTTTGATGACATAATGCCTAAGTACATAGTTAAATCCCGTAAGTCATTGCCGAACCAACAGCATCAACATGCTTGATGGCATAGCGGAGGTAGAATTTGAATTTAACGGTCAGGTCGCCCTTGATGCGCTGTGCTGCGCTGACCTCTGCCATTGTGGGGCGGATTACTTCAAATCCACGGACGTAGTCGCCGTTTTCATCAGTGAAGTTTTCCAGGATGCCGCCAGCGGTCTGACCTGCTTTCAGTGAGCTTTCCATCTGGTTACACACCAACTCATAACCCGGCATGTCGTGACCAATTTTGTTTCTGTTCACAAACAGAGTCGCAAGGTCTTTTTGCATACGGTCAGCCTGCCAGTACGCAAAGCGCACCACCTCAATGGATTCACCATCGCCGCAAGTTCCCGGATACGTTACCGTAATGCCTGAGCCGTAATCTTCGAAGGTGTTGCCGTTGAGCGCCTGAATTTTCTGATAATCGGTCTCGGTGAAGTCATCAGCCTGGACAGCGTTAAGTGTCTTAAGCGCCCATGTTTCGGAACCCGGCTGCATAACCAGACAGCGACCAGCCAGAGCCGCATCAAGGAAGTTCTTTTCCCGTTTGGTGGATATGGCGAACGAACCCGCCATGTTTTTATCGTGGATGTATTTGGTGATGTTATCGTCCGCCCAGGTTGGCGATGAATAATCATCAATAAAGACCGCCATTTTATCAATTTGCGATTCAGTCCAGTCAGCAATTTCTTTCTGAATCGAAAGGTTGCGTGATGGCGTCATGGACATGAAAAACTTGTTGTACTGGTTCTTAATGGCTGCAATTGCAGAGCTAACCGCCGCTGGTAAAGCAACAGACGATTCGTGAGCAACTGCCGCACCTTCCAGATAAACAATACGCCCTTCAACGAGGAACTGACCTTCAGCGCCGGAATCAGCAACGATATCATCTGCAATCCCGTTACTTCCTGACCAGTTTTCACCGTCAAAACTGCCATGACGGTATTCATTGCCCTTGATATATCCGATGGTCGCCTTTGTTTCTGCTGGAGCACCAGCAACAGGAACGCCCGTTAGCTTAATCATGGTTTTGCTATAGGCTGCGGATAAATCGCCAACTACAAGCGTGTCAGGTGACGGGCTTTGTGAGAAATAAGCCTGAACCGCCAGCAGGTTATCACCTGACACGCCATCAGAAATAGCATCATCAGCACTGGTGTAAACCCGGTACAAATCATTGAAGCTGGAAATATCAGCATTCTCAAAATCTGAGTATTTCAGACCAAAAAATGCAGCACCCGGAGCAAGGATAATCCCCACCCCAAACACGCCATATTGCGCGGCTGTTGTTTGCCGCCCAATTTTCACACTAAAAAGCCTGCTTAAATTCGCCATTTATGCACCCTTGATATGGAACGTCACTTCGTTCTTTTTCACCGTTGCGCTATCAATCCAGCGCTCTTTTTTGTAGTGCCGGAAAACAAATTGCAGGGTTAATGTCACCTGTGCCATTTGCTGATAAATGAGGTTATCAATTAGAGGTGAGCTATTCTCGAAATCGCCTGAGCGGTCAATGACGCAGTTGTTATCAAACTGCCAAAATTCCCCCTCAGTTGAATCAGCTTCATAAAGAAAGTTCTCAAGAAAAGCCTGCGCGTCGTCCGATGACCGAATGGCTATAATCTGTGCAGCGCAGTTATAGTGATACACGCGATAATCATCGTCCCATGTTTTAGCAAATGGATTTGGTTCCCGCGTTGAAGATAGTAAGTGAATGGCTGTAAACGGGCTTTCTGGTTCGGGCAATTTTTGTTGCGCATATACCGGATTATCACCAGTTAATTCAATGAATGCCTGTCTTAACCTGACCATAGCCAGATACGGTGCGCCGTTAAGTATCGTTGGCTTTGCCTGTTCGTCCGACACTCTTAGTGTGCCTGTTGGAAATTTGACGACACAACCAACGTCCAGACGAAAATCTGCCGGGATGGTAACGTTATTGCCTTTGCCATCATCCAGCGTTACAGATGTAATGAAAGACGGGTCTCGCCCGTTATATGGCGTGAATAAAATATCTTTGCTGTTTCCGTTTGCGGTGAAAGTCGCTTTCTCAGCCCGGTAATCTGGATAATCAACCTCACCTGAAACGGTCATTAATTTAACCGTATAATTAGTCATTATCCCACCAGCGCTAATGCGTCCTTTTCTTTCATCCCAAATAACAGGTATTCATAGTGGTTAATAACGCCGTTCTGCCATTCCTGACGCTGTACCACCTCATAATATTTGCCAGAGCAAAATACGATAGCGCCGTTATGCTCGCCTTCTTCTGTTACAGCTAAATCAACTTCTCCGATGGCTTCCATGTAATCTTGAGGCTTACGCGCTGCAAGATACGCTTTGAATGAGCCGCCACCATCAACCGGTTGCATACTGAAAAAAGCTGACTGTTGTTCTGAATATTCCTGGCGAACTATGCCGCCTACAATTTCAGTGGGTAGCGGTTGCCAGAATTGAATTAATCGTCTCATGTGAAAGCCCTGTAATTGACGGTCTGGATAAGTACACCGCTGTGTATTAGCGGTTTAGTGCTGCCTTTTCGGGCAATAGTGATATCGGAATTAGGGCGGTATAGCGCAGAGTCAGCTATAGTCTTGCGGGTAATGGATACAGCTTTAGCGCCAATTCTTGCTATAGCTTGTTGCGGTGTGATTTTCCCACGCGCAACATCACGTAAAATGTCTTTGTATTCATTTGACCTCATCCAGTCGGCAATACGGTCTGAGGCGAATTTCATAAACGGGCGTTCTGGTATTAGCTCCCATCCCATAGCGTTTTTAGTGCCGAAGTTATTCCATGCTCCATATAACGCCACATCAACACCGTTATTGGTTTTCCCCCGGTGGATGCCGACAGTAAGCTGTACGCCAGCCAGTGCCTTAATTCGCTGGCGTATTACCCTGTCTGCCCCCTTCGTTTCTAACCTTGCACCTCCGCGCATGGATCAAACTCCGTATGCTTTTTTTGAAAACTGGAATATTCATCTGTGATAATGCGCATTTGCCATTTTTTCACTATGGGCGCCAAGGCTGGCCAACAGCATTTCGCAGAATAAAATCCCGTTACGAGGCGTGACCAATGAGAATGCAACCCCCGGACAAAGAACCCATAGCGTCTAAAAACTCCTGCCCCCACTGCGTCCCCTGCCATCCTGCCTTCTGCGCTGCCTCGGTGTAGCTCACAGACACCTTCCCTTCGCGTCTGCTTGCGACGCCGCGCACACTGGCGCTAATCCCTTCAACAGCTATAGGGGCAAGATTTGCGGCAACGTACAGCGCTTTAAGGCGTTCAACGTCATAACCGGAATCCGCTGCGGCTCGAAGGTCGTAGAGCCGCTCACATTGAGAAGAAAGGGCGCTAACAGCGCCCTTATCAAGTGATACCCCCGGTAGCAGAATGGCGAGCCAGTCATTTACCGTCATGCTATGCCCCTATTCGTCTTCGGAGGTTAATGCGCCGTCATGCTCTTTTTTGAGTTTTTTAGCTTCTGCATCAGAAAGTTGTTTCAATTTTTTCTCATCCAGAAACTGTTTTACTCCCCCAATAGAGAGCGTTGCGGCGGGAACGGGTACAACATCGGTTGGCGCAATGACGACATTTTCAATACCACCTTCTTCATTCTTTGCAAGAATGTGAATTGGTGCTTCGGTTAAATTAATCAGGTTAATGGTCTTTAATTCATTCATTTTTAAATTACCTTTGAAGATTTAGCGGCTGCCAGTGGTGCGCGAACAATAGTCCCTGCCGACTTCGACAGGCAGGGAATAGACAAATCAAGTCCTGAGCGTTGAACTGACAATTGCCGGAATAGAATTGGTGTTGCTTGCGAGAAATGACGGCGCGTCATGGCAACAGCAATAATGATTCCCTCATCGTCCAGATCAGAGTTTTTCCTGAATGAGATTTCCGGGTAAGACGTTCGCAGGAAGGAAAGCACAGTACCCAGCGTACCGGAAAGGCGTTTACCCTGAATCCTTGACCAGGCTTTTGACGGGAAATGAACTTCGTTTGTTTCGTAGATTTTGCTGGAGTTAACAGCAGCAATCAGTGCGGAAACATCATCCGAAATATCATCACCATCAGCCGTGGCCCAACCACCTTTTAGCGCCACCATAGGGATGTTCGGATGCTCAATGAAGCCCACAATCTGATATTCCTTATTGCCACGCCACAGCAAGTTAGAAATAGTTCGCTCATGGGCTTCTCTGGTATTCAGCGCCAGAATATTATCAAGTGGAGTCCCGGACATAGCCGCCGATAATACATCGTCGTATGTATATCCATAACCAAGCCCAAAGGTATACATTTGCGCAAAATATTCCCGCCCTCTTGCGCTCATCATTGGCATATCCGTACCGAATGCAGCCATGATTTTTGCCATACCCTGAGCTGAATACATGCGGTATCCAACCCACTTTGAACCTTCGTTCACTCCCGGTTCTTGCTGGAACATGGTGAGCGCAACAGGTGCGGGCATTTCTTCCATGTATACATCTTTGGACATGGAGATAAGGTCACGGGCAAAAATTAGCCCTTGCTCATCCGTATTCAGGTTTGGGATTGAGCCACCAGCCTGAGCCTCTGCTAAAATTTGCGCCATCAATGCGCCTAAATGTTTCTCATTCATGTTTTGCGGTTTCCCTGTTAGCCAACGGTCATTACAGCGGTGTCAGTGAAACCACCGTCTTCGGTTCGTACCGTAATTGTTGCGGTTTGTTCAGCCTGAGCATCCTCTTTAAATGTCACCAGACCAGCGTTATCAACGGTTGCCACATTCGCGTTACTGGTCTCAAATGTAACGCCCTGATTGGTTGCCCCGACTGGTGAGATTGTGGCGGTAAGTTGCTGTGTCTCACCTGCGGCTTTGGTTGCTGTTTTGGGGGCAAGTGCCACGCCAGTTACGGGAACATCACGCGGATACCCCGCGCTCAGTAGTTCACCATCAACAACCATCACAATGGCTGTACCGCCGCGCTGTGTTGGCGTTTCAAAACGAAAACGCGTTTTTGCGTCCTGTTCCGCTACGCCCCATTCCATATAGCCGGTAGTGGCGTTACGGCCTTTCGGCACAGCCAGATCGCCCACTTTCGGGGATTCACCAGATTTAACCGCTACACGAATCGGGCCATTTTCAACGATACCTACCGGGCAGTTGATAGTGACCACGCCGATACGGGTATTGCTGCCAAAACCCGGCATTGATGGCATGTTTGAATGCGCTGTAACCGCAATGCCAATTGCATCAGCAGCGTTACCATCATCAGGTAGCGCGATGCAGGTGGAATCGTTGCCTGACGTTAGTTTTACAGCATCGCCCGGCGCGACTTCGCCACCAGCGCGGCGGGAAGTAACGCTGGCAGATGAACGGAAAGACGGCAGGACAGCCAAATCACCCGGCAACCCGGCGTCAAAATCACTTTTAATCGTTGTCTGCATTATTTCCCAGCCTCTTTTTTGCCAAACATGCGCGACTGGTAATCACTGTGCGCGTCATTTTTGATGCCATTTTGCTCATCGTTGTTAATGCGTGGATTGCGGGGCTTTTGCTCAAATTTTTTGCCGCAAGCCACCAGCGCCATAGATAACGCAACATCCACCTGCTCATCACTCCAGCCATCCATATTTACTTCCGGGTTGGCTTTACGAATGATTGCCTGTTTTACCAGACCGATATCACCCAAACTGTCGGTATTGATGTTGAGGCGCTTTGCAGCTTCTTTAAGCTGATGCTCTTGACGACCATCAGCAACGCCGCGCTCATATGCTTCATTGCTGGCTGAGTCCATGTTTACCAGGCGGTTATTTGCTTTGAGCAAGTCACCGCGCACAGTGCTAAGGTCACTGGTCAGCGTTTTTTTATCCGCTTCCAGTTGTTCGATTTTGGCTAACGCCTCTTCTAATTCCATCGGTTCACCGTCCAGATTGAATGTTGCTGTCTTTACCCGTGGGTTGCGAACAATGCTTAAGTGGTTGTAATTTATCCCCTTTTGCACTGTATCGAATTCTTGCCCGTCAGGTGCTCGCCCCGTTTGCCGGGGTTTTTCGTCACACTGGTAGCCAGCAGACGCCCCACGTAAACTTTTATCCTGCTGAATCAGGCGTATAGATTTCTCATCCTGAATAAGAGCGCGGGCTACTAACTCATCGCCCTGACGCATCACGGATGTAACTACACCAGCACTGACCGCCCGGTAATTTTTGGAAGTCACCAGACCGCCACGAGGATGTAGTGACACCGTCACAGGCTTGCCGATTAAGGTATTCATTGAGTCCTGGTTAAACAATTCATCGGCTGAGCGGTACTCTTTAGCCGTGAATGCGTCACCGCGTTTGCGGTCGTAAACCAGTACGCCCGGACGGGCTATAGGGATATCTATCTGGAGATAACCTTCCGGGGTTATCTCCCATTGCTTTATTGCGTCAACGTTAACCTGTGTTTCTTGCAGCAATTTCTTTCTCCGCTTCTTCCACATCCGACGCAGAGAACAACCATTCAGGAAAGCATCGGCAACCGTTGGGTTGCCCAGGGTTCCCGTCTCTTGGCGGTCTGGTCGGCGTGTATGCCTTACCTTCGCGCTCAACATGCTCTTTTCGCTCGCGTTCGTCTAACATGCCCCGCCAGCGGTATATGCTCATCCCGGCAATACGGGCGTTGGCTTCCTCAAGGTTCCATGCCTGATTGCCAATCTCGTTACGGGCAACATTACGGGCGCGGCGATAAGGAATTTCCATTTCATCAGCCAGCTTATTAGCGATGTAATCTACACCGCGCCCTTCGCGTAACCCCTGCTGGACTACGTTAATCCCCCTTTGAAGCGCTTCATCAGAAACATTCTCCATGCGCCCCATGCTTTCCGTTAACCAGTCGGCGGTTTGCTGCAACAGCTTCTTATCACCGTCATAAATATCGACTGCTATAAGGTCTGCCATGCTCTCATGTGGAATTTTTATCCCCGGCGCAAGGTCAACATTAGCGGCGGCTTTAATGATGAGACGGAAATCATCAAGAGAAGATTCGGCAAGCTGTGTTGCGGTCGTGTCCATCGCTGACAGCGACGGGATAAGGCTGGATGTTCGTAGCGGTTCGGATAGTGCTGCTACCTGCTTAGAGATTGCCCCCGCCGTATCTGGTGTGGCTGGCAATCCCTTTTTCAGGTCAATCAGATTCACGCCATCAACGCGAAAGCGCTGGTAATAGTTCTGCCAGTATTCATCTGTAAAACCAAATTTGCCGTTAACAATGGCGGTCTGAACTTCATCGGCGGTGCGGTTGATGATGCGAATATAAGTATCGGGTCTGGAGTTTGTGACCTTGGCGAAATCTTTAGCCAGGCTTATTCCTGCCTGTCGCCTGACTTCACTGATAACATAAGCCGGAACCGCGCCAAATTCCCCATCTTTTAATAACGCTGGTATAGCTTTAAGGAAAATGGACGCATCAGGCAATAGTTCCTGAGTTACAGACCTTATCAGCCTTTCTTGTTGCTCTCTCGTCATACGGGAATAGTTCTTCCCGGCTCGCCGCTTAATGTAAACGCGCACTTTTTTGACCGTTGCAGCAGCAAGGAAATCCCCCAGCACATCGTCAACGGATACATCTTTACCGTCAGCCGCATCAGTATTAAGGATTGCGCCGGATTTACCGATTGCCCGGTAAGTCTTTAAACAGGCATCGCGAACCCATTTACAAAAAAGCCGGGTGTTATCACCCAGCTTTTGCGCGTAAACCAGTTCTATAGCCAGTGGATAGCCAGCGTCATAGCGTGGTTCACTCTTCGGCATTATTGGTATCCTCGCTGGTATTATCATTGTGATTCTGGTTTACATTGCCGCTGTTCTGGTCTGAATTGTCATCATTCTGGTCATCAATGGTGCCAGTTGCTGGCGCGGTCTCTGTCAGTAACGTTACGGCGGCGGTTTCTTTCGCCGTTGCCCTGGCCTCTTCGCTGGTGATGGCTCTCATCTGGTAATAAAGTTGCGCTGTTTCCGCTACCTTCTTGTCCCTTTCTACCTCTCGGTCTATCTGCCCCTGTGATTTGTTTGGCACAAAGTCGGCCTTCACGCCCAGATAGCGTAAGGTCAGTTTTTTCAGCGCAGGAATAATGTCATTGGTGGTGATGTGTGAAACAAGGTTTTGCCATTGTGCATCTGCGCTGGTATCGCTATTAGATAAGCCTGACCGCCGTTCAGCCAGCATTGATACCGGAAAACCCGTTTCAGCGCACACCAGCTTGATAGCCATATCAACAAGGTCGGCTGTACCCGTCATGGTTGACTGCAAACGGGTAATTTCTTCATCTTTATCTATTGCCACCATGTCATTCAAATGCCTGGTAGCGGCAATGCCAGCCAGACGCCGCGCGGCTCTCGCTTCGCCTTTAGCTGTTTTTAAATCTTCTGCAAGTTCTTCTTTTTTATAAATATCCTGTACTGATAGTGACAGTATGCTGATGATTAGCTCATGGGACAGACCAAGCCGTTGTAACGCAGCATATGGTTTACAGAGAACCGGCTCACCAAATTCAACGCCAGCGCTACCATAAATCGGCTGATACTCTGGATCGCCAAACAGAAGCGAATCCTCCTGCTCAATAAAAACTTCTCCACCTATCGGGCTTTTAAGCTGAATACGCCAGCCTTCCGGCAATCCGAATAGTGGATCGTTATAATCAGAGAACCAGTCATTTGATGGCGTAATCCAGTTCGCGCCGTGGCTACGTACCCAATCATCACCCATGACCAGCACCGACCATCCCTGATGGCGCTTAAGCACAGTGGCGCGTTCGACGCCCTGCCAGATGCGCATATCGTCAAACAGTTGCTTTATTTTTTTATCATCTTCCGGGTTATCGGTAATGATATCGAAGCCGTTTAGCATTGCAGCGGCTACAGGCTCGCTAATGATGCGCCAGCCTATCCCGGATGTTTCACCCGCCAGCGCCGCCACCAGCGGAATTTTACCCTCTGCGGCTCTGGCCTTCATACGGTTAGCCGTTGGTGAACCCATCCCGGCAGCACCTTTAACACCATGTGATACGCTTTCCATCATGGTCACATAGCTGTCAATGTTATAGCTGGCAGGCTGCAAGCCTTCTTTTGTTAAAACTCCCTCAGTGGGAATTAAGCTGGTTTTGTTCGTCATTCGATAATTCCTGATTTCATGCGTACCAGATGGGGGAATATGGCGTCGGCGTAGTCAGTAGATACGCCTAACCGTTTTTTAACTTTCTTCTTCGCTTCAATAAGAATTTTGTCGTCTGGCGTGGTTTCCCACATAACGCCAGTCGAATCGGACAGGATGCGCTCACGATATCGGCGCGGAATTTGGTCTGAAATGGCAAATAAGCCGTCTGGTGGCACAATACCTGTTTCCATCCAGCGAACCGTATCATTAACGGCGTCACGGAACGCCCACCACGCTTGGGCACGTAGGTTATGGAATTCTTCTTCGTTTTTACGACCACCGCGATACCGCGATTTTTTGCGTAAGACTTCGCCCTGAGCGACAAATTTTCTAAATTCAATGTCTGAATCTTCATGTTTGTTCAGCTCACCACGAACGCCGGAACCAACCCCCACGGAGTCGTAAATAAGAACGGAACAACCTTCTTCTTCCGCGAGTTTTAGCGCCTGTACTGCCAGTTGCACAGGGTCACGCGCCTGTAATCGCTCCATACGGTACAAAAAACGCCCGTCAAAGAATGACAATACAGAATCATCGTCACCCTCATCAGCAACATCCAGAACAGCCGTTTTAACCCCGGTGCGACAGGCTTTAGCCAGCTTCGAATCAGGACTAACAAAAAGTTTTTCCAGATTGCCGCGATGTACCACCGCGCCCGGCAACTCACTAACGGGAACGCCTTCCCAGATGTTATCATATCGGTCTGGATAATATTTCAGGCAGTGTTGACGCTCTTTTTCCAGTTCCGGCGTGAAATGCTCGTTTTGATCCCAGTTAACACGTAAAACAAACCAATCATCTTCTGCATTCAGGACGAAACGAACATACGTTTCATCCCATGCATAGCCGGGGTTGAACGTTATCCACACCTCAGAAGCCAGGCGGCGGATTGTTGGCATGAGAACGTCCCACGCCTCAGCATTAATCCCCTGCGCTTCCTCCACCCATGCAATATCAACGCCCTCGGTAGATTTGATGCTATCCAGATTTGACTGGAAGCCCATGAACATGAATTCAGCGCCTTCCTCTGAACGGATCGCATTATTGGTTATAGTGAATTCATGCTCATATCCCAGGCGTCGTATAGTGTCGGCTATCAACTTGTGGGCTGATGATGAAATAGACTTTTGAACCCGGCGCAAACACAAGATGCGAATATCAGACCTGACGGCAAGCTCTACCAGTGCTTCAACAACATCCCATGATTTACCTGAACCGCGCCCACCATAGAGGCATTTGACGCGATGCGACTCAAACAACGGTCGCATAATTGCTCGCATGGGCTTGAGTTTGAAATCAGGCATTCCTGTCATTGAGTTTTACCGCCCATATCACCAAAAATATCTGTCAACAAACGACGCGCACGGGCTTTACCCTCATCGGTTATAGGTTTGCTCACATCAACCCCGGCTATCGTCATGATGCGGTGAGCAAGATGGCTTTTATCTAATCCCTCGACTTGCCAGCCATGCTTTGTTTTTTTGATGTTTTTTACGGCTCTTGTGTCTATTTCTGCTAGTTTTCGTTGAAATACTTCTGGCTCAAGACGCATTTTTTCCAGAGCCAGTAATTGCAGCATCACGTCAGCGGCGTCCGGGGCGCGAAAACGGCCAGACAGGTCAATTAATGCTTCCTGACGCCCGACTATGTCAGACGCAATAATGTGCTTACGGTAAATGCTTACTGCTTGCTGTATGTCGTTATCTTTAAGTAACTTTTCAGCCTGAAAATCATCGTTAAAGCCCTTGTAATCACGATTGCGCGATTTTGCATAGCTGAATCCCGGCGCTTCCCGCGCCTCAGCAACCAGCTTTGCAAATGCATCATCACGCCTGTTTATTTTTATTGTCACAATACCCCCCTTGTGAGGCTTGCAGCGTAGCGGGGAAAAGAGAGGATCAAAAACAGCGTGACCGCTGGCGTGTAGTACAAATAAAAAAAGCCACTCCGGGGGTGGAGTGGCAAAGCGTCACAAAAGCAATGAGTAACAGGCAATGCGCTACCTGTCCGTGGCAGATGCCATTATGGTTTTTTGATGAGATAAGACAAAAGATAGTGTGAGAGGTAACAGCAGATAAAGAAAAGCCGCCCCCGAAGGAGCGGCGTTTAAAGGTGCTTAGGCTATGCATCGCAGTCAGAAAGGCGGGGTGTTACCCCCGCCCTGATTTAGCGACTCTCCTTAGCTTCGTAGGCAAACTTTGCCGCTACCTGCACACCTCCCTGACCTATTGACGCTTCACAAAGCGTCCGGTTTAGAGCGGTGTACGCCAGTAACGCCGCGATAAATACCGCGACAAACAAAAATACTCCTTTGTAAAACAAAGTTGCCTCCTTAGCTGTGGGGAGGCTATAATCGGATTGCGAAGTCACGATAAGAGCCTCGTTGGTTAATGAAAATTGACCTTCGGGGCTTTTCTCTATCTGTCGCACGGTAACATGAGACAGATAGCCTCAAGCACCGGGCGGGATTATAGCAACAAATTACTTACCAATTAAACAGTTGCTTTTCGCCCCTCAATTTCAGCCTTAGCTTTAGCTACATCATCCTCAGAAAACAACCATTCAGGAAAGCAACATTGACAACTGAAAATCTCGCTAATATGGAACGCAACGCCTTCAAGAGCAACGTGCGAAGGATTCACCCACCAGATATCACCATTAGTTGAAATGCACCTAAGCCGGAAATACTTCATTCCAGCTATATGGGCGTTTTTTCGCTCACTGCGCCAATTTCTATTCAATGTTTCCGATGTCGCCTTTATCTGCTGTTCCAGTTGCTTTGTTATTCTGGCCTCACCTTTTGAATTTACTTTGATGATGGCATAGCTTGGCGTTTTCAAATCAATACCCGTTGCTGGTCACAATTCCTGCTTGATTCTAATTTGTAGTTGAAATAAGATCTATCTTAGGTGCTACAAACACCTATGCAAAGCGGTGAATCACCCCGTCAGTGTGATTTTTTTGCGCCCGTATTTTATGCTCTGGCGGCTGTTGCCGTATGAGTGCTGAATTATGGGGTGGAGTGCGACGAATAGCAGGCCTCTCCGTCTGTGAATAAGTCCGCCGACTTTGCACGGTTTGTAGCTCCACCCCACCCTCTACAAAAGGGTTTCAGTCTCATGCAAAGGAGCAACAACTATGAGTACATTACTCACTATCCCCGATGCCGCCGAACTGGTCGCACACACCCTTACCGCCCTTAAAGCTGCTGGTTATGCCAGTGCCGCAATGATGCCTGTTCATAAAAATACCTCAAATGAAGGCGAAAAAACGGAAGTACAGCAGCAACCCACTACTGCACCAGAAGTGTATGTAGCGCCCGGCAAGCAGTATGCCAACGCGCAGGAAGCGCTTGCGCATATGGTGCGCGAACTGAAAAACCCGCAACGCGACAACTACAACGAAACGCTGGATTTTACGTTTGCTTCGCTGGCTCAACTGCTGGACTTATTGCGCGAGCCGATTTACCAGCATGGCCTGATGCTCAAACAGGAGTTTGAGAAAGGTGATGAACTGCCTTTAGATATGGTGACAACGTTTATCCATATCCCAACCGGCACGGAAGTTTCTTTCCGTCTCCCAGCCTACATCAAAGAAGATAAACGCCTGGACGAATGTCAGCGCGTGGGCGCGTCGTTTAGCTATTTTCGCCGCTATGGTCTGCGTCAGGCGCTGGATATCACTGACGGTGATGACGACATTGACCAGGCTGACGCGAAACGCGAACGCCGGAAAGCACGGGCGCGGAACAGTAGCCGCAAGTGGAAGCCGACCACCAGCAGCCGGACAAAACCTGAATCCATTCTCAATGTGTTGGTTGCCTCGGGCGAGTTTTCTGGTAGTGCTACCATCGCCCAGGCTAAGTCCCGCAACCCGTTTTTGCGCACACCTTCTGAACTTGCTGAGGACTTTATAAGCGGCGCAGATCGCATCATGGATGACGAAGGCATAGCGCGTGATACCGTCGCCCGTTTTGGCCTGACGGATGCACTCTGGCAGGATTTTTACAATGGTTATCGCGTTGACGGTGACGAACTGATAGACGATGAAACAGGGAACCATGTAACCGCTGATGTGGCAATGGCTATTGCTGAATCAGTTACGTCATGTGCTGTTTCTGCCGCTGCCGCCAACAGCATTGTTGATACCCGCGAAGCGGTCAGCGTTGTCACAGCATCTGCCTTTGTGCCAGACAAACGACCTACCACCCCGGAAGAAGAAGCCTTTATTTCTGCAATTGAGGCTGGTCATGATGATGAGATAGCGGAAATCGCCGAGCGACTCATTGGCGCTGATATCGCTATGGGGCTGGATATTAAGGCAGAACGCAACGACACGCGCTACGCTCGCCGTAACTGGCTCAAAGCCTGTAAGGTGTTTTACACCAATGCTTTGATTGCCGGGAATGCGAACTTTGACACACTACCGCCTACACTCACAGAGTCAGCACAGCGCATTGATGCGCCTGACGATATGCAACAAAAAGCCGATATAGCGCGTGAGATTGCTGCGGGAAACACTGACACAGACACCAAACTGCAACAGCTTCACGAAATAGCGCAACGCTGTGATGCTCATACAGCCAGTTATATAGACACGCTTATTCTTCATGTTGAATGCGACGGGCTAAATAGTGAGTTGCCCGTATACATCCCCGAATCAGAATTACCGTACTGATATGCGGGGTGCTCTACATGAAAACTACAGAAGAAAAGTTACAACGTAACTTTGAGCGTCAGCGCACGTACCAACAGCGAGCTATAGAGCGCCAGCGGGAAAAGCTGGCTAACCCTGAATGGCGTCAGGCTCAATACGAAAAACAGCGGGAACGTCAATCCCGCTACATTGAACGGGCAAAAAACAAACCATTTAAACGCGGGTTAAAGGGACGGACACCCTGCGCCGCTGAACGGTTGCTGATGGATAAAATCGGGGCTTTACCCTGTATTGCCTGTTATGTGCATGGTGTCATTAACGAAGTTGTAGGTTTGCACCACATTAACGGACGAACGATTGCCGGTGCTCATGCTTTTGTGCTGCCACTGTGCAATCACCATCATCAATACGCCGCGCCACCAGCGATACGCGCAATTTATCCTTGGCTGGTTCCGGTTCATGCTGATGGTATTCATGGCGGTAAAGCCGCATTCGAAGCGCTAAACGGCACACAGGAGCATTTATATAGCCTTTGCCTTGAGATGATAGCCTGAATCCTCTAAAACGCCGCCAGCGTTCATCTGGTGGCGTTACCGCTCCCCCTCTTTGCTGTATCCCTTCCCCTTCATGCCTTTTAATAGCCACGATACGACTAAAAGAGGTGTATATGTCAGAAAATAACTACGGTGCTCTAATGCTAAAATCTGCGCTGGCAACCAGTGTTGATTTAAAAAATGTAACGGCACCCGGCATCTATCCTGTTGATGCTGGTAATGCCAGTGCGCCAGTAACAACTAATGGTTTGTTAATTGTTCTTCCACCTGTTTCCAGCCCCAAACGAAAATTTATTGCATCAGACTGGAATGTATACACTCTAACTGGAGGTGGCTGGAAAGGACTTGGTACTGCCGCAACAAATGATGTGACAACATCAAGTCATGATGTAACCGCTGGGCGGGTATTAAAAGTTGGTGATTATGGTCTTGGTGTGAGTAACGGTAGCGTTAAATCGTTAGCCAGTATTTATGATATTACTTGCTCAGGCGAGTATAACGCGATGGGAAGCGGAACCACCTCGCCGACAGTGGGCATCCCTGCTGATTCTGGTAATACAAGATTCGCCGTTTATGCTGGTAATATTTACAGCAATCAATATTTGGTAACTTTGACCAGCAACGTACATTTTTATGTCGGCCTTGTTAATACAGCGAATAAAACAGCTACATGGTCAAAATTCTACAATACATTATATAAGCCCACCTCATCAGATGTTGATGCCGTATCCGCATCGAATGGGGGTGTTTTTAGTAAATTCGTTCGATTTAATGAAGGGCTTACTCTACGGGGGAGTAAGGTCGGCGATGCTGGAATGGTCGGCATTA
The DNA here is from genome assembly GCF_030333395.1 of Citrobacter sp. CK194. Lineage (NCBI taxonomy): Bacteria > Pseudomonadati > Pseudomonadota > Gammaproteobacteria > Enterobacterales > Enterobacteriaceae > Citrobacter > Citrobacter sp. CK194. Next base: position 1,253,199 of record NZ_JAOWGA010000019.1, on the reverse strand, counting down.
ACTTTGGTGCTGATGATGCCAGTTTTAATGGCGCAAATTTATTACTGCAAAGCTGGTATGGAATAGGTTTTTATAGTTCGTTTCCTGCTGATGCGCCACGCGGCGTCATGGGATATGTAGATGTCCGTATGGGACGACTGGTAATGAAAGAACAAATCATTCCCGGTAATTATGCAAACTTTGACAACCGTTATCAGGCTAAAGGTAATTACACCCCTGCTGGTCAGGCTTATACGAAAGCAGAAAGCGATGCGCGTTTTGTTCGGGATGTCAGGCTGGGCGCTCAGGTGATGGTGAGTGGTTCCGCTAATGGTTCAGACGCCTCTCTTACCGCTCCTTCTGGGCACATGCTGACAGCCATACTTGACCGGGATACTCCGCGATGGCCGACACCAGACACCCCCGATCGTGCATATGCCCGTCCAGTCCAAAAATTCATTAACAACCAATGGGTAACGGTATCTCAGTTATGAAAATTTTTAAACACTTCGAATTATATGAACCTGATAATAAAGACCTGCCGAGTGCTCTTTATCTGCGGGATGAAAGCGGGCTTGACTGGTATGAGTGCCAGTCAGAGTTCGGGGGTGATTCATACAAAGTAGCCTATGACAGCGAGGGATTAATTGTTGCATGTGATAAGGATGCTTCATCGTTATTTCCGGCCGGGTTAAGCGTTGCGGAAGTGACGATTTTGCCGGAGGATTTCAGCATTGGTCAGTGTGTATTTAAAGACGGCGTGATTCAGCCGCGTCAGTATTCTCAGGAAGAATTGATAGCACAAGCGGAAGCAAAGAAAGCTGAGTTGCTCTCGGTGGCTACGGCTGCAATTGCCCCCCTTCAGGATGCTGTAGATCTTGGTGAAGCAACTGAAGAAGAAACAGCGCTTTTGATTGAGTGGAAAAAGTACCGCGTACAGGTTAACAGGGTTGATACCAGCAAACCGGAATGGCCTGAAACGCCAGAATAAACCGCAAAGGCCGCACTTACGCGGCCTGTTCTTTCTTTGCCCCTTTGTGATGTACCTCCCAAAGCGTTATCCCTATCGAATCACAAAAATCACCCAGGTGGTTTAGCCCAGACCATTCCCGGATGCCTCCCCTTGCCGCTTCAACGAAAATTGCCGCCTCAACCGAACGATGCAGACCGAACAACCGCCATTTTCCTTCCTCCGTTTTGGTTGCCACTATACGTGTGAACATGCCATTTTCGTAAAAGTCCCGAAATGCTGGTTTTTTGCGTGTTGTTACTTTCATAAAAGACAAATCCCCGAAATGTTATTAACAAATCAGGGATATGTTGGCACAAATCAACGGAATGACTTTTTTTATTCACCAGCGGTCACGATGCCTGTGCGATATCTCGCGCTGATGGCAGAGGGTTACTGTATACCATGCCGCTGATTATCGGCGCAGTTGTCATCTGGCTCTCATTTTTCCGCTTAAGCGTGATTGACAGCGTGCGGCTTGTTTCCTGGCTCGTCAAAGGCTGCGTGGACAGCAAAATCATCGTTAACGGGATGACCACCAGCCCGGATTGTTCCAGAAAACGCCGTTTACCTCCCAGCTTGTATTTCGGCGCTATCCCGGACACGGCCAGATTCAGGTAATTTGCCGGGGCGCTGTCTGTCGCTGTTTTTGCAGGGCAAAAAATCACAGCTTTGTCGAAGCCAGCGACGGTAAGTTGTAGCGCTGACAGGTCAGGCGGCGTTGATGATGGTGCATTTTCGCCGTGAAATATCTCCAGATCGCACACGATGCGCTGTAGCGGGTTCTGGAACTTTAGCGACCACGAACCAGCCAGAAGCCCGCCAAACACATCAATAGTGTGTTGTGGATACGGTATGCTGTTAATTGGCGCACTACTGCCGCGTACCTCCGCTGGCATGACCCAATCAGGTACAACGCTGGCGTCGTTAATTGCCGCCTTTTCAAGGTCGGATATTGCTACCAGTTCTTCCGGTGTTAATGCCATTATTTCCCCTTAGCTGTAAGAAGCTGGTCAATGTGTGCGGCTTGTGCGTACAGGTCGTTAAAGATGTAATTCAGTTCAGCAAAATCAACTGCATCACCCTGAATCAGTTTTCCCGTCTGGTCGATGTATGTCGGCTTAAAACCATCAGTCTGTTTAGCAACTGATGGCTGTTTTACGCTGGCATATTTTTGACCACGAAAAGGATAGATGCGGCTTACAGTCGCGAAGCTATTCATCACGCTTCCACCCTGGCTAACAAATCACGATATTTTTTGTACAAGTCTTTGAGTATGAAATTCATCACTTGTGCTGAAAGTCCATCGCCGAACACAAGATTTCCGTTTTCATCAAAATATGTCGGCGCAAAGCCGGTAGCCTGTAATTCTTGTGATGGCTCCTGCTTATTGGGGATATCGGTTCCCCCTTGCCCCTTATAGGTTTTGTCTGTTTCCGCCCAGCTATCCATTTTTCACCTTCATTTGTTTGACCGTAACCAGTGTGTTGAATGGCGTAATAAGAGCGCCATCGTTTACTGTTGCCGTTCCGTCAATGCGGGTTAATAACGACTTAAGCGCCCTTACCCTGATTCCCTGAGATTCTGTTGCCCGGATCGTCTTTTGTGTTTTCTCATACTTAATCCCAGCCCATACACACGGAAACGCATTTCCGGGGAACATTGGCGCGTGGTGTGTGAGTCTTACATTTGGTGGGGTGGCGGCGCTGTATACGTCACCGCCAAAAGTCGATGAAACAAGCGAATCAGGTAACTCTATATCTGGAGCCATACCGCCACACTGGACAAATACAGTACGCAGAGGAACACGGTTGAAGGCTGCGCCAACTGCACCAGTAGTTAAGCCTACCCGACTTAATGGAAGCCAGATAAGGTTATATACCTGTTGCATGTATGCGCCTACTGATGGCCTTGATTGCGTGGAAACGCTCAGCCCAGCTTTAGCCTGTTGCAGAGCATTACGATAATCATCATCGTCTCGCCCGTCTCTTTTGATGCTGTATTGCTCCCCCCATGCGTCCAGGAGAGTCCCCGTTGAGTCCGTCAGAGAAAACCCCTTTTTTATATACTCAATCGCCGCAACCATGCTTGCGTTGCCTGATTTTAGCCCTGCGATTAAGTCAATGTTTCTCTGATGGCGCACTTTTGAGGTCAGTCGCTCTTTGGCGAGTTGCTCGGGGCTTTTGATTACCGGTTCCATTACGCCACCGTCACAGAATTTGAGTCAGTCACCGCGATTATCCCGTTACCTACTGGAACATGCTTATCCGTTGGGGGTGATGTAGTGCCAATTTTTACTGTAACATCAGTAAGAGTCGGAAACGCTGTTAGCAATCGGGCATAAATTTGACCGGAAAACACATCCTTACCCGGCGTAAGTTGCGAAAAGTACGCTGTTATTGTGTTTTTCGTAACACTGATGTAATCCGCTGGCCTTCCTGTTGTTTCTCCATCCCAAACATCACCAGACACATCGACGTAAATAAGCTGGAAACTCTGACGGCTGAAATACACCGTTTCTGTTACTTCGCCATCAGTCGCTGTCCCTGATACATCACCATAAAAACCGCATTCTGCGGCGGCGGCATCATAAATAGCCTGTGCGATATCATCATCATTACCACCAGCTACAAATACCTGTATCGACTTGCCGGGGATTCCCTCCGCGTTGGTATTAATCCCCCTGTTCGTCTCTACTGATGCGTATGAGACACCACTTACCGCTAACACGGCGTTTTTAACACCGGGGCGTGATGCACTGATGTTAGCGCGAGCCGCCGCCGCTTCTGCCTGTATGCGTTCGCGATAGGACTCATCATCTTCAATGAGATAGCCCTTAACGCCATTTGCAAGTACCAGAATGTCATTATTTGCAACATAGCCAAATAAAACGCCTGGAAACTCTGTATCGCTCTGATAGTAGGCTGTGGCGGGAAGGCCTGCGCGAACAATATCAAACACGTCATCTGCAAAAGAAAACTGAATTACCGTTCTTCCATCGGCGGCATACAGTAATGCCCCGTATGCTGATTGGTACGTTGTCAGTGATGTTTCAGTCTCAGTTATCTGTGCATACAAACGATTAAGTATTGTGTCTGAGGTATCGCCCTCCTGATACTGAGTTGAATACGGCTTTCCTGACACGTTGATAGTAAAGGTGTTGCCTCTTGTAATGGCATCCTGACGCACTTTCAGCACGTATCCTGTTGCCGACTTTCCATCTTCTTTTACTTCACTGTTTGTCGCCCAATCACCCGAACTGCCGGAAATGGTAAAAGTTTCCCCGGCACCGATGACCTGACCCGGCTCTAAAAGGTAGATGACATAAGCTAAAGAGCGCGTAAGCCCACGGCGTGGCAAGTTAAATCTCTCTCCCAGCCCGTCTAACTGTGCGCCTTCTGCCATTGAGATGAAAAAGCCGGAAAACACCCAGCCGATGGCCTCAATAATATTTAGGTCATCCTCTGCCGTTATTGCGATAGTTTGCCCGATCAACGAATCGCCATCGGGGTTAACATCCCCCAATGGAACCTTTAACTTTTCGTATTTGTCGCCGCGTAGCTCCGGCAATCTGGCACCATGCCAGCCACTGTCGTTAACTAATTCCACTTGTAACCTCTGTACTGGCTGAGCCAACGTAGACCGCAAAGCGGATTGTGTAACTCCCCTTCACATCACTGATGGCGGTTGTCTTTGCGTCGCTAACTCCCGGTGTGCGCCTTGCTTCTGCATTAATCATGTTGGATACAATCGACGCCGGAAGTCGTGATGCCATAATGCCAGGCACCCACGGCAAGCCCTGAGTTTCATCAAGCCACCACTCCCCGCGATTTGTTCCTACTCTTATTTCGGCCTGCTGCGCTATACCGTCAATTCCGCCGTCCAGCACGAAATCACCGTTACGGAGAATCACCCCGTTTTCGTCCTGCATAATGTCCAGCATCAGTAATTCATCCCCTCAACGAACGTCAGATTTGAGACCCATACAAGGCATCGGCTTGAACCAACGGCTTCAACCCTCTGAACCTGTCCAACTGGAATAACTCGCTTACCCCGACACGTTGGCATAATCAGCGTTAACGATTCGCCTGGTTGCGGCCTGTGCGCTGAAAGAAAGCAGCCTTTTACACCCTGGCGATATTGTGTCGTTGTGATGTTCATTCTGTGTGCATCCATTTTTCAACGTGAACCACCGTTACGGCCGCGTCCAGTGATTCAATATCCAACAGGTCATCAAGGTCGAAACCTTCCCCGGCATCGTTTAGCATTTGTGCCATTGCTGCCTGATGCGGCAATTCAAACGGCAAATCGCTATAAAAAGGCATGTACTGGTCTTTGCATTCGCGACAGGTCGCCATGACCATATAAAGGGGCGCATTAATCAGGGGGATGCACTCGACGCGATCCACAACCAGCCCGGTACGTTCGGTAATGTTGATAATCTCGCCCTTGCTGATGGTTGTGCTGTAGTCACCAGCCATCAGAAAGCCTTTGTTTGAAAGCGCAATTTGCGCCGCAGCATCATTCATTTTCATGGCGATTCCTTATGTCGGCTCATCGGAAAGGTTGCCCTGCCCGTTTTCTCTGTGTTTATGGGATTTACCGGACTTGCCGCCGCTGATATGGTCAGCCGCTTCGCTATTTCCGGTTACTTTGACGTTGCCGCCGAATTCAGCATCTCCACCGCCGTCAGTGCCCTGACTGACAGAGCCAGAAATCGTCAAATTCCCGTTGATAGTGGTCATTGGCGCGGTCATATCGATGCCGCCCGGCGCGTTTACGGTCATTTTGTTGCCCGTAAACGCGAATGTTGCGCCCTGCCCGGTATCGCCTTTAATGCTCCCGTCATCCCACTCGATGAAGGTGCTTCCGCTGAAAACTCGGATACCGGGACTATCTGGCATCTGATGAATGGCTTTATCGGAAAATCCGCACAGTGCGACGGCGTTAGAAAAGGTTTTATGGTCTGGCTCGTCTCCGTCACCGTGGGATAACGCTATTAATAAGCACTCATCGCCGGGAGACACTCGCCCACTTACGCCGGAATTGCCGCCATCCCAGACCAGTGAAAGAAGGCGAACATTTTCAACTACTGGATAAGCAACAGGCTCTGGATTGTCGCCAAATGAACGCTTAGGGACTGGCCTGACGGTTCCGCGTCCCTCTCCTACAGAGACAATCACAGCCTCAAGAGCAAAAAGCGCTGAATTAAGCGTATTCTCGATAATTGCAGTAACTTGGCTTCCCGCTCTCATGCAATGATGCCCTCCCATGAGGATGACCATGCCTGACGGTCACGCGTACTGAATCTGTGGGAGATTTTCTTAACGATAATGTTCCAGCCTTCGCCCATTGAAGGAGACGTAAGCTCTATCTGTTCGCCAATCTCAACGCCGCCACGTAAAAGCGACTCCCACGTTATGGCTTCAATAACACCCATCTGGCGGCGAGCGCCTTTTGAGTAATCAACCTGAGAACCTTTAGGAGGCCACTGGTATGTAGTAATGCTCTTATCGTGCTTCTTCTGGATTTGGTCTTTTTCTGATGGGTTCTTTTTTTTGGTGCGCTTTGGTGAGTGGATCTTCAAAAGCGGAGCGCCAAGTAACCCCGTTTCAGGTGAAAAAATCGCAGCGCCAGTAAGAACAGAATCACCGGCAGTGACAACTATCGACTGATATTGAATTGACCATGTAGCATTAACTGGCTTGCACAAGCTGGTTAACACGTCGCGGGATAAGGCGACTCCGCTTATGTTTTTAGGCAAAGGCAATGCAGCGGCGGCTTTCGAAACCTGACACCCCAGCCCCATATCTGACGCAACCAGTGATACAGCTTCTTTGAGGTTTTGCCCCTTACGAAAAGTGCGTGATGTGACGCTGGCGCGAAATGGAATAAGCGCCTCATAAATTTTCATTTTTAGACCGTAAACCTCGTTAGGCTTGATGGTTACGGCGCTGATTAGCTCCCCCTGAAACAGGGTGAACATTCCTTCATCTATATAGCCAGCGGCAACACTGACGGTAGATCCAGCCTGAGCGATTGCGTTTTGCGTCTGAGGTGTAAGCCCCCACACGGTCAAGTCAGCTTCGTTCGGCTCTTTTTCATCGTCACGCACAGATGAAAAATCCACGTCCACATCAGTAATGTGGATTGTCTCGCCGTCTGTGCAGTTAACGGTTATTTCGAACTGACGCCCGTAAGCCATAAAAACCCCTCCTTATATAGAAGTGATTTAAAGGCAACACCCAAGCCAATTACAGAAACGCCGCCAGCGGTAACGTGTCAATATTTGATACAAGGTTAAATCTGTGGATAAGCGCTAGCAGAATGCCAACCTGCATGATTTATGTTAGTGGTCAATATCGCTTTAAAGTGGCATGAATACTAACTTCCGTTGTGGATAACATTTATCGTGCCAGTTTCATTGTTACTGTTTTGTTTGAATTGTTGTGTCTGATTTATGCGCATTTAATATGTAACAGCCCTGCCATCTTTAAACGGGCAATTATTTACCCGTTGCAGTTTTCCGCCAGAAAGTGATAGAAACCCCCTCGACGCTGGTGGAAACAAGCCTGAGCGCAGTTTAATTCTTTTACTCCCCTTGTCTTATTCCAGCTTTCCGCTTTTGCTGCTGGTTCGTTTTATTCATGTCAATATGTTAACGCATCTGGTCGGATGAGATTGCAGAAACATTTCCGTTCATTTTTATGGTAATCTTGGTTTTCTGGCGTCTATCTAATTGATTTTTATGATTGAAATATATCTTGTTTGTGTACGGCTTTGTTTCCGCCTGAAACATTTATTAATTCTTTTATTGTTTTTGATGATTCTTTGCACAGCATTACCTTGTTTCTCATAATGTCCAACCTTTTATATCCGTTTGCCTCATCTTAGTAACTCTGTGATTGTTAATATGTTTTTCGATGATTAATTTTTTTATTTCCCGCAGTTGGTTAAATGCAAGGTATTGACGACAAAAAACATACAAAAAACGAGCGCAAAATGACCGCTTTTCATAATCCATTGATTTTAAAATATAAAATAATTTCTCTTTGTTTTTCCTGATATATTGATATATATCACACATGTCTATTGTTTTTTGTGATTGCCAAAAACTTATCCACACAACATAAAGTTAACTATTTCGTTACTATTTTTAACCTGTGTTGCGTTACGGTTTTGTTAATTTAGATTTAACCATTTATTTACATTGTTATGTGCTGGTGGATTTAGCAGGTACAAAAAAACCCGGCATTTGCCGGGTGTGCTTCGCTGATACTTTTTAAGCCATGCTGCTAAAAGCCGCCTCTACCTCTGAGGCGCTCAGCGTGGCTATGTCCCGATAAAGCGTTATTGCTTCCTGTGTCGTTTTACGCCCTCCCATTAATATCTTTTCACCACCACGGCTAATCATTTCAACACGGTAAATATCGGGTTTGGCTTTTAAATTTGTACGTAATTGAAGTGATTTAAACAAACACCCGCGCGGATACTTCTTTTGATACATAACATCATTATCTTTTATTGCTGAATTTGACATTCCCTATCCTCTTGTCTGTAAATATTCTTCTATTGAATTGGTTAATACCTTTCTCATTGCTGCAAATGGTGGTGATTGTAAATATGCGCTTGGCACGTCCTTTACTGCGTGGTTAAGTATCAACTCCACGGCAAGGTAATCCTCTCCACGTACTGCGGCAGAGGTGCGAAATAATTTACGTAAATCATGGCAGCGCCATTTTATGCCAGCGCGTGATATGGTTGTAACCAGCGTATTATATTTAATCTCTGAATCACCTATAACCTCTAACCATTCTCTAATTAACGGGATGTATTTCACTGGCAACGGCAAAAGAAGGTCAGAGTGAGTTTTCGTGTTACGGTCTGGAATAAACAGCTTACCGCTTGTCAGAATAGAGTTACCAGACAAAGAAAGCGTTTCTGATGCCCTTAGCCCAAAGCACAGCATCAGGCGTGTAGCTGTCCTGTATGGCTCGCGTAATGATTCAATATCACGAACGACAGACGAATACTCGTCAATGCTAACTCTGGCAGGTCTGCTTAGCGCCCGATGGCGCTTTATTCTTTTCCCTATCGTCCTGGCTGCGGAGCGCATTGCCTCCAGCATTCTCCCCAATGAACCCGGCGCGGCTGGTTTGAATTTAATATCAGCATGAATTACCCAGGCAACTACGGCAGCGACGCAATCAATTCGCTGGCGAATAGTTGACGCCGCCAGACCATTATCAATACATCTGTCAGCATATCTTACCCATGTATCTGGCACACTTGCGGCGCGAACCCCAAGCGAAAGGACAGGCTCCAGCATTCGAACAGCGTGACGCTCGTTGATAATGGTCTTTTCACGTAAACTGACCGCCTTAGCGCGGCGGTCAACCATAATAAGCAAATCACTCAGCATTAGTGCTCACCTTTGTTTAAAGCTGGTACTGCTGCGAGCATGGCCTTGTAGATTTCGCGATGATGGACATAAAAAACAGTGTCGTCGCTGTCGTTATAAGTCACATCATCGCTATTCATTGCGGCAATAATCATTTCATCGGTTGGCTCAATCGGAACTAATGCGTAACCATCTGGAATTACCGGAGAGTTGGCATAGGCTTCACCACTGGTTACAGTGGTGCGCATAGGCGGATCAAAGGTGTTTTTAACCATTATCATTCCCCTTCTGCATAGCGGCGCGAGGCGTTAACCATAGCCTTGGCGTCGTCAGCATGGTTTTGAATGCTGCGATATTGGCGTCATGTTCTGCGCGTTCTTCCGGTGTCATCGCGTCAATTTCAGCGTAATAGTCGGCGCGACGTTGCAGCGCAGTCAGCAAAGTCTCTGTTTTACAGCCCTTGCCGATAATAAGACCTGGCTTTAACTCAACGTCGCACGGAAGGGTTACAGGGACTATCGGCGCTGGCTGCGGGGCGGCGATAATCTGAAACTCAGCGTTTAATGGCTGCGCTTTCAACACAAAATCAACCTGGTCGCGCCGGATGGTTTGCCACTCTGTAACCTGCCCGTTATAACCATTTCTGATTCGATATTGATAAATAACCTCCGCGCTATCAGCCTTGCGGCGTTCCTGTATCTCTTTCGCCATTGCGATTTCTTGCGTGGTTGGTGGTACACCATCAACAACACCAGATAATATTTCCGCTAGCTCTGCGTCTGTTAGTTTGTTATTCATTTGATGACCCCAAGCTCTGTTTTTGTTCTGGAGATTTCGCGCAGCGTAAAACCGAAAACCACACCGGAAGCCGCGAGGTATTCAGCGGCGTTTACAGCCAACAACCCATCAACCGCTCTAAATTCTGGCATCGCCTCCCATCGTTTAGCAGAGTGGTTTATATAAACCGTGTCATTTAGCGTTGAATAAGTTGCCATATCGCGTGATGCCATCGCTGCTTCAATACCGAGCGCAGCCGTAATAATCTTGCGTGAGACAAATCCATGCTCGATGAACATTGCTTCTATGAATTGAAGGCGCATAAGCGGGAAGCGACGAAGATTAAGGACTGTTAGTTTGTTATTGCTCATTTAAAAATCCCCGTCGCCGACTGAAAGGTAATGACTGGCAGATAAAGCGACCATCTTGTTACCCGCATCGCTATCACCCAGTAACAGATTAAAACCGCCCGATGCCGTGTAATAACATGCGTCAGGAAACTCCTGTTTAACTTCATCCAGGAGTGCGGCAAGCGCTTTTGTAAGGCGCTTAAATCGACGTTCTACATTCGGACACTTTTCATCTAACAGATTGTATGCCCCGTAATAATCACCGCCGATATGCTCTAATAGTTCTTCTGTATTCATTCTGTTACCGCTCCTTACCAGTTGCTCATTTCTTCAATAACGGCGCTATCTGCATCTAACTGGTCATTGATAACTTCATCATTGGGCAATGGCTCAACATTACGCGCAGACTGAAAAATGACAGCATTCTCACGGCACCAGTTTTTCCACTGTTTTTTATTTGCAAATCCGTCAGGGTGTCCCATCCAGTGACGAGTTTCTTTACGGAATGCACGATTAAGGCGATTTAATTCTGTTTTAGCCATGTTTTTACCGCCCTTTATGGGGCGTCTCCGTTAGTTGTTCCTGAATGCTTCGCTTAGCCTGTTGACGCGCACGATGTTTGTTTGTACGAATCTCAGATTCGTAGCCATTCCCTTTTCGATAGCCGCGAGAGCGACACAGGGAACAGGTACAGCCATCTACAGAATAAAATTTCCCGTATGGTTTCATTTTTTCTGTCATCCTCTTACAGCTAATGCAGTACGAATCGCATTCGCGATAGCAGCGTAAAACGCTGCATCTTCATAATCTTGCTGTCCCGCCCATTCAAAAATAACGGCGGTAAACTTCATGTTGCTGATTACCGTCGATGTTGAATCGCTACGGGCATATAAAGCCACCCATACACCCGGCTTAATAACCTTGCTCTTAACAACACCCAACGCCGGAATTACCCCCCGAATGGCAGACGCATGACGTTTAGCAGTATCCTTGCTTACACCTTCGCGTTCGCTGCGGTCAGCCACCAGCCTTAACGCTTCTTCGATAAGGTCACGCGATAATCGGCGCTCGCTTCTTTTGGTCTTAATTTTGTCCATTCAAATCACCTTTAGTAATCATCCAGACGGTTGCATTCGGGCTTAACCGGATTTCAGTCACCAACCCACGCGAAGCCATATTTTTTAATTTCTGACGAATGTCATACTGGAGAATTACTTTGTCAGGGTGTATGCGACACACCGCTTCACGAATGAAGCTGGTATGCATCTTTTGGTCTTTTAATTTCGGGCTTTCCCATCGCTTGAAAGCGTCGAAAATATCTTTATCCGTAATGATGTAACGGCGCATTACTACCTCTTCGTTTTTTCTTCAATAACAGGAAAGTCAATACCAATGCGTAATGCCGCAGCGGTATTAAATATCAAACCGATACGTGGTGTGGCCTCCAGACCTTCAATTCGTCTGATGGTTGAGCGCATTACTTTTACCAACTCTGCAAACTCGGTTTTATCCATGCCTAATTCACGGCGCAAAGCACCGCTTACAAGCTGGTCAGTTAACTGGCCTATGGTCATACGGCGCTTTTCTGCCATGACCTTTTTTACCGTTTCATTCGACATAAAAAGCCCCTTTAACTAATGCTTACTACGTACTGGTTATCGCTTAATTTGAATGCGTGAATAGCTGTTCTGGATGCAACCCAGCCGTCATCGCCGCGAAGAAGTAGCGGAATTGTTTTCTCCGTGTTAATTAATTTTTCTATTGCTTCCTTTGCATTTTCATCATTGCTGGTATCAAACATGAAGGCGCGTTGTTTTACTTTGACGACATTGATCCTCTCAGATCTGTTTAAATATTTGACCAGCCTTATATCTGTTTCCTTAACAGGATTAATCATGAGGTTTTCAATTGAATGCTTCCCGCTTACCCGATATGGGTTTTTATATTCAACCTCCCCGGCAATACTTCCGTTTGCCATGAGCCAAACGATATCTTTAAGCGGGTAATGACTCCCCTGAATTAATACATGCTCCTCACCCTCTCGGACTCGGATAAAGACTTGATTACCCTGCTCACCCATCCCTTTACGGGACTTACGGAATAGTTTTCCGTTACGATATTCGAAAAGCTCATGACATTTTTGATAAAGCCAAGCCTGATTAATCTCTTCCCCTCCTGCTGTAGCGCCATTGATTAAATCAGCCAGACAAGACACATCAGCATCAGCAACCGACCTTAGAGCGGCTCGCATCACATCAGGCAGTAGCAAACCACCATCTTTTACGCGATTTTGAGCGCGACGGTAGGTTTCGCTATCCGCTCTAAACTGAATAATTTGCGTTCTTTTGTTCATCGTTTTCTCAAATTAAGTTAGGTGGAATGTAAATCCCGGTTGAAAGTGCTTTATGAAAAGCATTAGCCAAACGACAGGAGTTGATTTCGTCTCTGGACATAGCGGGACGTGGCTTTATAGCCTTCTTTTTTTCTGGTCTTGCTGATTTCAGGGCGCGTGTAATAGCCCCACTCACGAAAAAATTCTTTTGAGCGTGTTTAAGGTGGTAAAGATATTTACCAGTGGTTTCACATTTGATCTTCTCTATTTCCACATAAGGAGACCTAAACATATTCCATATTCTACGGGCTATATTTTTAGCCGTTTGTTTCTTGAATTTTGCGTTTACTTCTTCTCGGATTTGGCTCATTGACATAAAACGACCAGTCATAATTTTAACGAGGTCTTTTGCTGTCACATTGCGCTTCAACTGGTTATAGGCCAGCAAAAGGGATTCACGGAAATACTCACGGGCAGAGCCGCCGAACGTCTCCGCCCCCTTTCTTGCCAGTTCCCACGCATGGCGAAATATCAGAGAAAAATCACGCATGATGCGCCCCCTATGCGTTTCTGCTGAGATTTTTCGGATGCGTGGCAATGAAAATGCCGTGATTTTCGCCGTGCGGCGCTACGTGAAAAAACAGGCCGCGACGTGATATTTCGGAGAGAATCTTTGCGGTACGTTCAGGCAAAGACTGAACATTTTGACGTGGTGAAATATTAGAGACTTCATCGCCAAAAAGATGAGCAATGTTATCGCCCTCATCTAATCGGCAACAAATCAGGAGTAATGCATTAACAACATGATTCGTGTTACTGGTTTTGCTTAACTTTACACCAAATATAGCCATAACAATCACCCATATTCTCTATGGACTCAGTGTTATTGCCCTACCGAATGTATATTATGTTAAATTGAATTTATGACGCCCAATACGGGCTTACTCCCTTGACTCATAACGCATCCCTCGCCTTTTTCTGCACGCCTTCCATCGTGTCCTGTGTGAATTCTGCAAACTGTTGGCGGTTATCCCTGCGTCAGATTTCACGTAGCGCACGCATTAAAAACCCGGCCACTGTGACCGGATAAGCCGATGGGACCTGCGTTTCTCATTACCTGGCGGCAATTACCGCATCTGCAATTTCCACAAAACCAGCACCTCCCGGGCCACGGGTAATCCACTGCGGAGGTTTCGGGATTTGATCAAGGTAATCTGATACCGTGCTCACTCCAACCGTATGTTCAAAGAATGAAAACATCGGCGCATCATTCGTCGAGTCGCCGCTATACAATACGGCAGAACGTTCGGCATCAATGTCGAGATCGTAAAAATCCCTGAGCACTCGTCGGGCCATAGATAACTTGTCATATTCTCCAGACCAGCCAAGAATCCAGAGATTGTTTACGGTGGTTGTAGCGCCTGCTTGCGTCAATGCGTTAAGTATTAATGAACACTGATGGGCTTCTGGCGGTTTAGCAAAGGCAATGGACGTCATCCTGAAAGGTTGATCGTCGGCAAAATGAGCGGCAGGAATTTCCCTTTTTATCTGTTCCCCAATTTGCGTCAGGCGCTCAGCGACGTCAGGATATTTTTCTGTGCCGTGCCAGAAGAAACGCTCAATGCCATGACCGTCATTTCGCCTTCTGAAAAACACACCGCCCTCTCCTTCTTCGCGATCCATGCGCAACAGATTTACTTCTCATTGATTTCCGCCTGAACCTGCTATACGCTTAGTTCACAAGGTGATGGTGTTCCACCTTTCCCAACCGCCGGTTCGCTCGAATCGGATGATGACGCCTGATATACAACTGTTGCTGTTTTTCTTAGGCATGTATGTCGGGTATCGCTATGAATAGTAAAACAACCACTTCATTACTTCCTGAATCTCATCTTTTTGAAAAGAAAGATGTTATCCATGCCTTTGACTATCACAACATCAGCAACAACGTAGCGCTCACCGGCTCTTGTTATGTCCATCGGCCCGTCTGCAACACATTGTTCATTTGCGATGCTGAACGTTTCTCATTACTTGAGAGGTGGCGTATGCATATGTACAAACACGCATTATTACTGGTCCAGAATGAAATCGATGGTGTGCTGTTGCTGCACCATGCTGAACGTCTGGCAAAAGAAATGGGGACTCAGATCACCCTCGGGCATATCAGTTCTGATTACCGGGAGCTGGATTACACGAGTGATGCTTTAACCCGGGATCGACAATCACATGAAGTGATCGAGGCCAAAGCGATGCTCAGTCGCCTGGCGGAATCCAGCAGTATTCATGTGCAAGTGAAATCAATTATCAGCATTCAACGTTTCAAAGACGTTGAAGCGGTTATCCAACATGAGGATATCGACCTGGTCATGCTGGGTCATAAGAATCGCCTGTTTGGGGTTTTTTCCTCGTTCTCTTTTGAGTTCATCAATCATCTCTCGGTTGATGTGCTGATTAAACATATATCCACTCCATAAAATAAGGTCATTTCTATGAGCTATGAAATTGAACGTGTGATCGCAAGAGAAATTCTGGACTCCCGAGGTAATCCGACCGTTGAAGTCGAAGTCTCCGCCATCGGCGGCGGTGTTGCGCGCGCGTCAGTCCCTTCCGGTGCCAGTACCGGTTCGCGCGAAGCCATTGAGCGCCGTGATGGAGATAAGTCGCGTTTTGGCGGCAAAGGTGTATTGGGCGCGGTTCAGAGTATCAATACTGAGATCGATAATGCGCTACGGGGATATGATGTCCGCCGCCAGAAAGATATTGATAACCGCCTGATAACTCTTGATGGTACGGAAAATAAAAGTCGTCTCGGGGCCAATGCTATTCTCGGGGTATCGCTTGCCGTGGCGCGTCTGGCCGCGCAGCTATCAAACATTCCGCTGTATCGTTACCTCGGCGGCGTTGGCGCTAACCTCCTCCCGGTTCCTTGTATGAATATCATCAATGGCGGCGTTCACGCTCGCTGGCAAGGCGCCGATTTTCAGGAATTCATGATTGCCCCCTGGGGCGCAAGCTCTGTTCGGGAAGCCATTCGCTGGGGTAGCGAGGTGTATCAGAATTTACGTCAGGTCTTACTGGAGAAAGGTTTGTCTACTGGCGTGGGCGATGAAGGTGGATTCGCGCCAGCAGTCTCGTCAAACCGGCAACCGCTGGAATTGATTGTCGAAGCGATCGAAAAAGCCGGTTATAAACCCGGCGAGGATATTGTTATTTGCATGGACCCTGCATCCAGCGAATTTTATTCAGACGGAAAATACACCCTGCGCAGCGAAAATGCGCAATTCAGTGCGGAAGAGATGACGCGCTATTATGAGCGGCTGGTCAACGAATTCCCCATTGTTCTGATCGAAGATGGCCTGGCCGAAGATGACTGGGCTGGCTGGCGAATTCTGAGCGATACGCTTGGCAATAAGATTGAACTGGTGGGTGACGATCTTTTTGTGACTAACGTGAAATATATCCAGCGAGGAATTGATGAAAATCTGGCGAATGCCGCACTGATCAAATTGAACCAGATTGGTACGTTAAGCGAGACAATCGAAGCGGTTCAATTGTGTCATGATCATCACTGGGGCAGCTTTATCTCACACCGTAGCGGAGAAACAATAGACAGTTTCATTGCTGATATGACGGTAGGCTTACGCGCTGGACACCTCAAAACGGGAGCGCCAAGCCGTGGAGAACGCATCGAAAAATACAATCAGCTAATGCGTATTGAAGATGAACTTGGCGATGCCGCCGTTTTCGCCGGTAAATCTGCCTTCAGAAAAGGTTAACGCTCTGAAACCTCTCCCGTATTCCGGTATACGGGAGAGGCATCAAAAACATCCCGGTACAGATCTTCGCCATAACTGATATCCAGAGGCACGCCTTCTGCTATTTTGTATGTCCTTTCTCCATCGTCGCGTCGTTCGGCACACAGGTATACCGTGTCCTGGCGATCCTCCTGATAAAACGAACATGCAAATTCCGCAGTATGCGTAACAAAAAAGAGTTTCACGTTACTTTCTGCCAGTGCGGTTACCACGCCTCTGATGATTTCGGCCCCTTCCCGACTGTTTGTTGCAGAGAACGATTCGTTAAACAGCACCAGGTCATCACGTTGTAGAGCATCAACAATATCACTCATTCGTCGGAGCTCTTCATCCAGCTTTCCGCTGACCATATGGCTGTCTTCTTCACATTTGTAATGCGTGAATATCTGTCGACAAATATCTGCGCTATAACATTCAGCAGAAACGAACATCCCCGTCTGCATCATTATCTGCGCCAGCCCGATACTGCGTAAAAACGTGGATTTCCCTCCCTGGTTTGCGCCAGTGATAATAAAAGTATTTTTATTATCCGTTCTTAATGTGTTGCTAACGATTTCCCGATCCGATGTCAGTGCAAGGCAGGGATCAAAGAGTGCCTCAAACACATGATGGCGTTCTCTTTGATATATCGGGACAGGAAAGCACAGTGGAATATTGCGTTTGTTTAAGGCCTGCGCAAGATTAAGGCATGAAATATAAAATCCTAATTCAGTGCGCAGTGACTTTAGAAAATTAAGCAAATGCGCGGTGGATTGCGCCATTGCATTGGCGATCAATACGAGCCCTTCATCCTTTAAGTCGCTTAATGCCCTGAAGCCATTTTCATCACGCGCGGCTAGCTGTACGGTGTAATGCGCTGGTCTTTTTGTCCAAAGACGTCGGAGCCATCCTTTTTGCGGGGGATTGGGCCGCCTGAGTACATAGTCTTTGCCCTGATTCCCCTGCCCTAATCGCGCGCTGATTAATACGCCTTTTTTGAAAGACATCTGTTTCAGATGTCTTTCAATAGTACTCATATAATCATCGTTTAACTCCTGAACAAGCATCGAGAAAAGACGAACCATCCCCGGAGATTCAACGTGATGGATGTTTTCTTGTGCGATAATTTTTATTTTCTGTAAATAGGTCATCAGGAATTGGGTAAACGAAAGAGACTGATGCAGCACAGCGGAAGGATAATGACCAAAAACGCCATAGTGAAGTTTTTCTTTTTCCATTTGCAGACATTCAACCACCACATTATAGAATGTTCTGATAACGTCCTCATTATACAGGCAATCCCGCAGAATAGCCTGCCTGTACTCAATGTCAGGAATGCCCGATAGCAGCACGGAACATGCCTTTCTGACGACGGAATAAAGAAAATCATCTCCATCAGACAACGCATGAAACAACACTGCCAACTCCAGATCTTTCATGGCAAATTTGATGTTCTCTGGGATATTATCGTCAACGATAAAATCGTTATCTTTATACATCAGATACGCGTTCATCCGTTTAACCTCGTTTTTATCTGCTCATATGTCAGCCCATGCTTTATCACCAGCGTCGTTGACCATGCGATACCATCGGCCGGTTTCCTGGTGATTTTATAGGTTCTTAATGCCGCATTATTATGCTCAACCGTACTCATTAAGCTGACGATGGACGGGGCTAATGCCGTAAGATCGTCGATAAACGTTACGCAGACACAAAGCGCATCGAGCATGACTATTTTCTTGATTACCCGCGTTCCCAGATAAATGGCGTCCCGCGATGTGGTTGACGTAAAAATCTCATTCATGATAATCAAACTGTGTGATGTGGCAGCATCAAGGATCGCTTTTATTCTCACCAGGTCGTCATACAGTTTTCCCCGGAGGTTATAAATATTTTCGCTTTTCTCAAAATGCGTAAAAATAGTGTCTGTCAGAAAGAGCTTTGCCTGCCTGGCAGGGACATAAATGCCCAGCAAGGCAAGAAAATGCAGTTGCCCTATCATGCGGGCAAAGGTGGTTTTCCCGCCCTGGTTGGGGCCCGATATGACGAAAATACGTTCATGCTCCTGGAAGCTGAAATCATTGCAGACAACCTTCTCCTTTTTCTCAAGGATGACCTCTGCAAGCGCGAGATCGAAAGCCGCAACAGCCGAAATAGCTTTTTTATCTCGTAGTACCTCCGGGATACAAAACGGCAGCCCTTTCTGCCGAAATTTTTCAATGTATTCCACAACAGCCAGATAAAACTGCACTTCACGTTCAAAAAGATCCAGCGTGTTATCTCTGTAGCGCCTGTTGGCATCTATAAACACATCAAGTTGATGAAACTCGGCGGGAAATAGTCTGGCAACACAATCCAGAACTTGTGCTTCAATATGGTTCATCCCGAAGCTGTGATGTCTACTCTCCACCTCGACATTCACATCATGCTGCTTAAACTTTGAGAACACATCGAGGATCTCATCGCTATAGTTTTTCTCCTGGTGATACAGTTCAACAATAATGGTGTCGCCTTTAATTTTCAGACCGTACTGAACCGCCTCCAGACTTTTTCTTATCATAGTGGCGGTTGAATATAACCCGGTAAAATTTTCACTCTCGATATACTGACGAAGATAATGCCTGAAATTAATCATACCGTCGGAAGACAAAGACAGCGGCGCTATACGCTCATACAGCGCCGTAACGGCCTGGCAATACAACAAAATGCACTCAAGCTCCCAGCGCCGCTGTTGATAGAAGTAAAACCGGTTTGTTTTTTCTTCTGAAATCTCCCTGATATTCTTCATATCTGTGGAATATGCCATTAGCGCCTTATAGAGCGCATGTATTGTCACATCCTGAATAATTTCCTGTCGATAGAGGATATCCTCCAGACATTCGAGCGGTGAATAAAAGAAAGCGCTGATGCCGTACTCTTCCCGCCCCTGAACAATGCGATCGACGATTTTATCAAGATTCAGATCGACAAAATATGCAGGAGCACGATCGCCCGAAGGGGGTGTATGACGACGACCAGAGGCATACAAAACGGTAATAAATTGCAGCGATGTTGTTGAGGTACGGCGCATAATGACTCCTACACAATACACGTTGACTTGTCCACGCGGGGCAACGTCCAGAATGTGCAGGCATCATCAGCCAGAGGGCGGTTATGAGGAGGAATGCCATCTCCTGTAAAAAACGTAGCAATGAACTCTGTAATTAGCCAGATCTCGTGTAAGATTTTTTGGATTAACCAAACGGAAAATTGGCAAATATGATCATCAGCTCTCGTCACGCTCGTCTTGTCAGCAAAGTAAAAAAACGGGCTACGCTTGTCGCCACCGCGTTTTTACTTGCCAGTTGCGCCTCAAAACCTCCCGTTTCTCTGGTTATGCCCCCTTCTTCCGCGACGCCAGCCCCATCCCAGAAAAATCAGCAGCCGGTTCGTGGTATCTGGCTGGCAACCGTTTCGCGCCTTGACTGGCCTCCGGTCAGTTCCGTGAATACGAGTAATGCGGCGGTTCGGGTACGTCAACAACAGAACGCGTTGATCGAAAAGCTGGATAAACTAAAAAGTCTGGGAATTAATACCGTGTTTTTCCAGGTCAAGCCGGATGGAACGGCGCTCTGGCCGTCAAAAATTTTACCGTGGTCAGATATGCTGACCGGAAAGATTGGTGAAGATCCGGGCTACGATCCGCTACAGTTTATGCTTGATGAAGCGCATAAGCGGGGAATGAAAGTACACGCCTGGTTTAACCCCTACCGCGTATCAGTAAACACCAAACCGGCAACGGTGGCGCAGTTAAACGCGACGGTGACGTCAAATCCGGCGAGCGTGTTTGTGCTGCATCGCGACTGGGTGCGCATCTCTGGAGACCGTTTTGTTCTTGATCCCGGCATTCCTGACGTCCGGGACTGGATCACCAGTATCGTGGCGGAAGTGGTCACACGTTATCCCATCGATGGCGTACAGTTTGATGACTATTTCTATACCGAAACGCCTGGCTCCACGCTTAACGACAATTCCACCTTTGCCCGATATGGTCAGGCGTTTGCCTCAAAAGCGGACTGGCGGCGACACAATACGCAACTGCTGATTGAGCAGGTGTCCCGCACGGTCAAAAACCTGAAACCGGATGTTGAATTTGGCGTCAGCCCCGCTGGTGTATGGCGTAACCGCTCGCATGATCCGGCAGGTTCGGATACGAGGGGCGCGGCGGCGTATGATGAATCCTATGCTGATACTCGCCGCTGGGTGCAACTGGGATTACTGGATTACATTGCGCCGCAGCTCTACTGGCCCTTTGCGCGTGACGCGGCCCGTTATGATGTGCTGGCGAAATGGTGGGCGGATGTGGTGAAACCCACGAATACCCATCTCTATATTGGCGTGGCGTTGTATAAAGTCGGCGAACCGTCAAAGAATGAGCCGGACTGGATGATTAATGGCGGCGTCCCGGAGCTTAAGAAGCAACTGGATCTGAATGAATCCGTCTCACAAATCAAAGGCACAATCCTGTTCAGAGAAAGCTATCTTGATCGGCCGCAAACCCAGCAAGCGGTGAACTATCTGAAAAGCCGGTGGGGAAGCTAACCTCCCCACACCCTCTTGTTCCGTGAGACTGACTCAGCCGTCATCCCTTCAGGCGGCTGATATTCCCATCAATTTGCTTTTGGATATAGTTCAGCGTGTCGCCCGTGATTTGCCCCGGGTAGAGGTCGGTAGCAATTGCGCTGAACGTCGCCGCAACGTCGCAAATAGTCGCGATGATCTCCGCGACTCTGGTGGCTGGCAATTCGGCTTCCTGTTCACCCAACGCCTGAAGATGCTTTCTTTCAATATCCAGTGCTTCACCCATCACATCCATCTGATGATAGCCGCCAGGCCCATCGCAATAGGTCACATCATAGGCGGGCGCCAGGGTCCATTGTCCATCTGCGGACATCAGATAAGCGAAGTTCTTAGGATGATCGTCCCGGTTGTTGAACACGACATTAAAGACCACTCGCTCGAAGGCAAGCGCTTTTTCCCGAATATCGTTGGTGCATATTTGCGTCGCACGTAAAAAACTTCGGTAGTCGAGCGAACCCGGCGTCTGGTAATTCGCGCCAGTGAAGGCGGCCAGACTTTGCATGGGCACACGCATCCCTTGTTCACGATCAAAACGGCGGGTGGCGAATGCCGCTTGCCCTTCCGGCAAGGCGAAATACGTAACGTCAGGCGTCTGGATGCCGCATTTGCGCAGACACGCTGAATAGACGGCTTCGATGGCGCAGACCTCGGCATGTTCCTGTCTGGCCGGGAATTTGACCAGCCAGCTTTCCGCGCCGGCTAACGGCGAGGTTGTGAATTTTGACGTGACAGTGTCACGGTAGAGTAATGCTTTTGGCCGTGCCCCCTGTGGTGAACCGCCCATTTGCAATAATTTTTGCAGGAACTCCCCGCCTTCTCCGCTCAGAACCTCCTGCACCTCTGCGGCCAGCTGCACCAGCGGGATCTCTTCTTGCGAGGTGAGTTCTGCCTCAGCCTGTACCGGCTGGAATGTCATTGCCCCCATTGCGTTGCCGCCCACCCAGGTGAGCCGCTCCAGGGGGCCAATTCGGGCGGCATTGAGTCCTCTGCGTTTGAATAAGCGATCCATCAGCAGCATTCCCCAGCCATCAGGCAGAGCGTCGTAAACCGGCCCCGGAAGATGTAATTGATGAGCCGGAAAGTCCCTGCGTAATCGCGGCCCCTCAAGCGGTAATGTTAAGCGGGACAGCTCAAAACCTTTGCGAACGGCCTCGTCACTGTATTCAAAGGCGATGACTGGCCGACCGGTCAATGCCGTTGATGAGACCAGCTTGCCCCAGAGCCATCGTTCCCCCCATCCTTCATAGAAGACGTCTATCTGCTCAGGCATCGCTATTTTTCCTCTTCACCCGCTGACGCGTCGCGCTCTTCTCATAACGTAAGATATCATCCAGGCTATCAATTTTGGGCTTGAACAGCGCTTTCAACGCGTCGCCATAACCTAATACCACCGCCACTCTGACCAGATTCTCGAAGCCCACATTTTTGCCTGCTTCAAGGTTTGAAACCGTATTGACGCCAACCCCCGCCCGGGCGGCCACGTCAGCCTGAGTCATCTGTTTTGCCAGGCGTTCTTTGCGTAACCGGTCGCACAGCAGCGTAACAATCTCGGCTGGAGAACTAAGGGTTAAATCCATCATAGTGTCCCTTATCGCAATATTTCTGACGTAATACACAATATTATAGAGTTAATGTGCAACGAAGGCAAAAAGCATAAACCACTATATAATGGAGTTATTGCCTATTCATGGAGATAAAATACTAAATAATGGATTTAGTTATCTGACTGACACAAGCAGAACGTCCGCAATTTGCAGACGTTCTGTGAGGGAGAGAGAAAATTATGCTGCGGTGGGTTCAGGCAATCTGAATGAAGAGACCAGCAGCGCCAGTTGTTCAGCCTCCTCTTTCAGGACCTGGGTTCGCGCAGCGGCATCATCAATCAGCGACGCGTTCTGCTGAACCGTACTGTCCATTTCGGTTACCGCCAGCGTGACCTCAGAGACACCTTTACGCTGTTCTTCACCCGCCACGCGAATTTCACCCATCAATTGTCTGACCTGGCGCACGTTGCCGACCAACTCACCAAGACGATCCCCGGCATTATGGATCTGCTGACTGCTGCTGTCTACGTGTGAAACCGACTCATCGATTAACGCCTTGATTTCCTGCGCGGCGGTGGCGCTGCGCTGTGCCAGCGTACGCACTTCAGAGGCGACGACGGCAAATCCGCGACCGGCATCACCCGCTCGTGCGGCTTCCACCGCCGCATTCAGCGCGAGAATGTTGGTCTGAAACGCGATGCTGTCGATAACGGCGACAATTTCCACCATCCTGCCGGACGACGCGCTGACGTTATCCATCGTGGAAATCACGCCCTGCATGACATCGCCACAGCGGTTAGCCGTTTGCGCCGTGTTTTCGGAAAGCTCATCGGCTAACTGTGTATTCCCGGTATTTTGATGAACGGTCGCATTTAATTGCTCCATCGCCGACGCGCTTTCCTCCAGCGCGGCAGCCTGCTGCGTTACGCGGGAGGATAACTCCATATTACTGTCAGCCAGACTGACGGCGTTATTCGCAACCACCACGCTACTGCTGCGAACGGTAATCAGGATCGCGGATATTTTGTCCACAAAGAGGTTAAAGGCCTGAGCAATATCGGAAATCTCATCTTTACCCCGGACGTCCAGGCGGCGAGTCAGGTCGCCTTCGCCCTGGGCGATATCATCCAGCGCGCGACGCGTATCGTCCAGACGAGAGATAAGACGGCGCACCACCAGCCAGGAGCCCACCAGCAGAATGG
This sequence comes from Citrobacter sp. CK194, assembly GCF_030333395.1. NCBI lineage: Bacteria > Pseudomonadati > Pseudomonadota > Gammaproteobacteria > Enterobacterales > Enterobacteriaceae > Citrobacter > Citrobacter sp. CK194. The sequence continues at coordinate 1,229,191 of NZ_JAOWGA010000019.1, read as the reverse complement.
CCATGATCGGAATCAGCACTTCCAGTACATCCTTCATCATCACTTTTGCCAGTCCGACAACGCGTTCTTCAGGCGTCACCAGCCCAACGATCCACCCGGTATCCGCCATCGGGAAAAGCATCACCCGGGAAGGCCCGTCCAGTATGCCGTCGTGTGCAAGGGGAATGGTGGCGACATCGGCCGAGGCATTCAGCGTTTTCAGCGACCCGGCTACCGGGGCGAGCCAGTCAGAGGCTTTGACCAGGTCAGTAAACGTTTTAAACTGCGCGTGATCGGCCTGCGGGAAATAGAGGATTTGCCCCTGTTTATCCACCACAAAGGCATAACCGCCCGTGCTGTTCCCCTGCTGTTGCATAAAGGTGGCGACGTTATCCAGCCGGATATCGGTTGTGGCGACGCCGGCAAATTTCCCTGCCAGTTGATAAGGAATGCTACAGGTCACCATGTTAACCCCGGAAATCGTATCCTGGTAAACATCAGACCAGACGCAACTGTTCTGTGAGTGCCCTTTCGCCTGGAGATACCAGCTTTCGTTATGATAACCGCTTCCTCCGGCAACGTTGTAGTCGTCGGAAAAGATCAATTTCCCTTCTGCATCACGCGCCCAGAAGAAACTGCGTCGTTCAATGCCGGGCGTAAAGGCATCCGGCTCCGGCCAGATGCCGCCGCCGGTAATGATGGAATCATTCTGTTCGCCAATAAGATGCGGAACGACATGCTGGTATAGCGATTCGTCGTTTGGCAGCACTTCGGCAAGGCGCGACAGGCTTACCGTTTCACCTTCAATACGCGATAAAACAGTACCTAACTGGCGAGTCAGTCCTTGCCCTGTCTCCTCTATCAGGGCGGAGTTGATCTCAACAACGCGCGGCTGACCGCGCCAGAGCATAATGGCAACAATAACCAGCGTGGTCACTGCAAGCAGCGCAATCCCCCCAATCGTCAGACGGGTGGAAATGCGTGATGGATACCAGACCATACAAACCCCTTATGTAAACGACTCTCTTTTATTCAGTATCGGCACACAAATTTATATCTTTATGCGGTTTTATGGTTCGTTAAGGAATATTAATGCGCCCTTAAATGTGACGTTGTCACTAATAGCAAAATCCTGCACTTTCACCTGATTTAAATAGCGTGATAAGTTTATTTTGAATATTATTTTTAATGCGTTGTTTTAATCACTTACGCGCCAGGCCTTGTGTTCTCCTGGTTGTGCCGCACTTCATAAGTCAGGGGTTTTACGCTTCGCCTGCCTTCATACGTTGCTACAAACCTGTCTGTTATAAAAGAATAATTAATATCGCGTTGTATTTTAATGCGTAAAATGAACAGATTACTTGCCTGCTGAATATTTATTAAATCTAAAAAAATAATACACCGTTCTTTCCGCCGATAAATAATGTGTCTCGCGCTTTTATATTTCTCTGCTATCCACGTTGGCGTTTGCCATTTTTGACCCTGCAATTTCTGGCATCACAATGTGATCCCTGCGACGGATTCGACACATTCATGCCCTCTCTGACGATCGCTGCACCAAAAGTGAACTAATCTGCACAAATGTTGATCATTCGTTAATTAAATATCACCTTAATTTAACAAAAAAGACGGCGATGCCGTGGTTTCCAGGTTGGCATGCGTCCTGCATTGTTAATTCAGTAACAGCGGAACGCTCTCTGACAGCTCACTAACAGCGAGACGGTAATGACATCAAAACCTGAGTTATTTGCCCGAATTGAGAAGAGTTTTAGCCAGCATACGCCCAGCGAAAAGCGCGTTGCAGGCTGGCTGTTAGCGCACGCGGCGCAGATACCGTTTGAAACGGCAGACGGTATCGCCAGAGCGACAGGCACCAGCGGCATCACGGTTGGACGTTATTTACGGAAGCTTGGTTTTCGTAATCTTGAGGATGCCAAGGCCAGCCTGCGGGAACTGCCATCCGTGCCCTATCAGCCCTGGGGGATGAATGAACGCCTTGACTCCTGGCAACAGCAACAGCGACTGCCCGACAGAGCGCGTCAGTCGCTGTCGCTGGAAATTGATGCCATCACCCACGTCTATCAGCTGGCGCAAAGTGAAACGTTCTTGCGAATCGCTCAGCAACTGGCGCATGCGGAGGCCGTGTATGTTCTGGGGATTCAGTCCACGCGCGGCATTGCTAACGCCTTTTTCAGCCATCTGGAATACCTGCGGCCCAAAGTCAGTTATTCCGAAGGGCTATCCGGGAGCTGGGTCGAGTCGCTGAATTCCGGGTTCGCACGGCCATATGTGGTGATCACGGATACCCGCGCCTATTCCGCCGCTGCCCGTCAGTATTGTCGCGTTGCCAGCGAGCGGCGCATTCCGCTGGCGTTAATCACTGATGTCTGGTGTCCGTGGGCCAGAGACTACGCCATCGACTTATTGCAGGTAAAAACCGACACCGGGCACTTCTGGGATTCGCTCGCCCCCGTGAGCTGCCTGTTCAACTTATTGCTGTCAGGCGTGGTGGATCAACTGGGCGATACGCTTGCTGAACGGCTGCGAACCAATCGCCAGCTGCAACAAGAGTTTGGTCAATTCGAACAATAAACAGGAAACGTGCTATGTCAGAAACCCCTGAACTGGTCGATCTGTCAGTGATTTTCCCCTCACTGCATATCGATCTCAAATACGCCACCGCCGATAACCTCACCGGCGCGCCCATTTACCGGGAGGCCCGTTGCCTGTTGCATACGGATGCCGTCACCGCGCTGGCGAAAAGTATCAGCATTGCGCAGCTGGCAGGGCTGTCTCTGGTGGTATATGACGCCTATCGTCCGCAGCAGGCGCAGTCGGTTCTGTGGCATGTCTGTCCCAATCCGCAATACGTGGTGGATGTGGCCATCGGTTCAAACCATAGCCGTGGTACGGCAATTGACGTCACTCTGATGGATGAGCATGGCAACGTGCTTGATATGGGGGCCGGTTTTGATGAAATGCACGATCGCTCGCACTCGTATCACCCTTCTGTTCCACCCGCAGCGCAACGTAATCGATTGTTATTGAACGCCATTATGTTTGGCGGTGGTTTCGTCGGCATCAGCAGTGAATGGTGGCATTTCGAATTGCCGGACGCGGCCAGCTACCCCTTGCTCGACGACTGCATTGCCTGTTTCCCGGCATCACGCACAACAACACAACCCTCCCTGTAAATGATGGAGCACGGTCATGAAGACAACACACGCTTTAACTTCGCTGTTTCGTCCCGCCCTGATTGCCGTGGCACTGGCTGTTGCCCTGCCCGCCGCTCAGGCGGCTGTACCCAAAGATATGCTGGTGATTGGTAAAGCGGCCGATCCGCAAACGCTTGATCCTGCCGTCACTATTGATAACAACGACTGGACAGTGACTTACCCGTCTTATCAACGCCTTGTGCAGTACAAAACCGAGGGAGGTAAAGGTTCCACGGAGGTTGAAGGCGATCTGGCGAGCGACTGGAAGGCCTCAGACGATCAGAAAGAGTGGACGTTTACCCTTAATAAAGATGCCCGATTCGCTGATGGCTCGCCCGTTACGGCAGATGCGGTGCAACAATCTTTTGCGCGTCTGCTGAAAATTGGGCAAGGCCCGGCAGAAGCCTTTCCAAAAGATTTGAAAGTCGAAGCCGTCGATGACTATACGGTGAAATTTACGCTGAGCCAGCCGTTTGCGCCCTTCCTGTACACGCTGGCGAATGACGGCGCCTCCATTATTAACCCGACGGTTCTGAAAGAACATGCCGCAGATGATGCGCGCGGTTTTCTGGCGCAGAACACCGCAGGTTCCGGCCCGTTTATGCTGAAAAGCTGGCAGAAAGGACAGCAGCTGATTCTGGTGCCGAATCCGCATTATGCGGGAGCCAAACCTGCCTTTAAGCGCGTGTCGGTAAAAATCATTGGTGAGAGTGCTTCCCGCCGCCTGCAATTGTCGCGGGGAGACATCGACATTGCCGATGCTCTCCCGGTAGACCAGCTCAACGCGTTAAAACAGGAAGGGAAAGTCAACGTGGCGGATTACCCTTCGCTGCGCGTGACTTATCTCTATCTGAACAACAGTAAAGCGCCGCTGAATCAGGTGGATTTGCGCCGGGCCATTTCATGGTCAACGGACTATCAGGGCATGGTGACGGGTATCCTCAGCGGTAACGGCAAGCAGATGCGCGGCCCGATTCCTGAAGGTATGTGGGGCTATGACGCAAAGGCAATGCAGTACAGTTTTGATGAAGCGAAAGCCAAAGCCGCCTGGGAGCAAGTCGCGACCAAGCCCGATGGCCTGAGCTTCCTCTACTCTGATAACGATCCAAACTGGGAGCCGATTGCGCTTTCCACGCAGGCCAGTCTCAGCAAGCTGGGTATTAAGGTGAAGCTGGAAAAACTGGCGAATGCCACCATGCGCGACCGGATCGGCAAAGGTGATTACGACATTGCCATCGGCAACTGGAGCCCGGACTTCGCCGACCCGTACATGTTCATGAACTACTGGTTTGAGTCTGATAAGAAAGGTCTGCCGGGTAATCGTTCGTTTTATGAAAACGCCGGGGTCGATAAACTTCTGCGCAGCGCGCTGACCACCACCGATCAGGCGGCCAGAACGAAGGATTACCAGCAGGCGCAAACCATCGTGATTGATGAGGCCGCCTACGTCTATCTCTTCCAGAAAAACTACCAGTTGGCGATGAACAAAGAGGTCAAAGGCTTTGTCTTCAACCCCATGCTGGAACAGGTCTTTAACATTGGCGCCATGAGTAAATAAGCCACGTTGATGCGGGGCCGTTATGGCTCCGCAAGGGGAAGCCTATGACGTTCTGGAGCATTTTACGCCAGCGATGCTGGGGACTAATTCTGGTGGTCGCCGGTGTTTGCGTAATTACGTTTATTATTTCTCACCTGATTCCTGGCGACCCTGCGCGACTGCTGGCCGGCGATCGCGCCAGCGATGAGATTGTCGAAAACATTCGCCAGCAGCTGGGGCTGGATCAGCCGCTGTATGTGCAATTTTTTCGCTATGTCAGCGACGTTTTTCACGGTGATCTGGGCACGTCTATACGCACTGGCCGCCCGGTAATGGAAGAGTTGCGCGTGTTTTTCCCCGCCACGCTTGAACTGGCCTTCTGTTCCCTGCTGCTGGCGTTGGTGATCGGGATTCCGCTGGGGATTTTATCCGCCGTCTGGCGAAACCGCTGGCTGGACCATCTGGTGCGGCTGATGGCGATAACCGGCATTTCCACCCCGGCGTTCTGGCTGGGGCTGGGCGTTATTGTTCTGTTTTACGGGCATCTGCAAATTCTGCCCGGCGGCGGAAGGCTTGATGACTGGCTGGACCCGCCCGCCCACGTCACCGGGTTCTACCTGATTGACGCGCTGCTGGAGGGGAATGGCGAGGTCTTTTTCAACGCGTTACAACACCTTATTTTACCGGCGCTGACTCTGGCGTTTGTCCACCTGGGAATTGTCGCCCGTCAGATTCGTTCCGCCATGCTGGAGCAACTCAGCGAGGACTACATTCGCACCGCGCGTGCCAGCGGTCTGCCTGGCTGGTACATCGTGCTCTGCTATGCCTTGCCTAACGCCCTGATTCCGTCGATTACCGTTCTGGGGCTGGCGCTGGGCGATTTGCTGTATGGCGCCGTGCTTACCGAGACGGTCTTTGCCTGGCCGGGAATGGGGGCGTGGGTGGTCACCTCTATTCAGGCGCTGGATTTTCCGGCGGTGATGGGATTCGCCGTAGTGGTCTCTTTGGCTTATGTGCTGGTAAACCTGGTCGTCGATTTACTCTATTTGTGGATCGATCCCCGAATCGGTCGCGGAGGTGCTGAATGATGTTAACGCAAGAGACGCCCGCCCCGTCGCAGACCGCCCGCCGCCGGATCGACTGGGCAAAACTCTTCTGGCTGATGAAAAGCAGCCCGCTGACGCTGACCGGCGGCGTGATTATCATCCTGATGTTGCTACTGATGGTGCTGTCGCCCTGGATAACGCCTTACGATCCCAATGCCATCGATTTGACCGCGCGCCTGCTTGCGCCCTCTGCGACGCACTGGTTCGGCACTGACGAAGTGGGACGCGATCTGTTCAGCCGCGTACTGGTCGGCAGCCAGCAATCCATTGTCGCCGGGCTGGTCGTCGTAGGGATTGCCGGTGGAATCGGCTCCTTGCTTGGCTGTCTTTCCGGCGTCATGGGCGGGCGCGCCGACGCCATTATTATGCGTCTGATGGATATTATGCTGTCGATTCCTTCGCTGGTGCTGACGATGGCGCTGGCCGCCGCGCTGGGGCCAAGCCTGTTTAACGCCATGATGGCGATCGCCATTGTCCGTATTCCTTTTTATGTGCGCCTGGCGCGGGGGCAAACGCTGGTCGTGCGCCAGTTTACCTATGTACAGGCTGCCCGAACGTATGGCGCTTCTCGCTGGCACCTTATCAGCTGGCATATCTTACGTAATTCGCTGCCGCCGCTTATCGTGCAGGCGTCGCTGGATATTGGCAGCGCGATCCTGATGGCCGCCACGCTGGGCTTTATTGGCCTTGGCGCACAACAGCCTACCGCTGAATGGGGCGCAATGGTGGCTATTGGTCGTAACTATGTCCTCGACCAGTGGTGGTATTGCGCCTTTCCTGGGGCGGCGATCCTGATTACCGCCGTCGGGTTTAACCTGTTTGGCGATGGTATTCGCGATCTGCTTGACCCTAAAGCCGGAGGAAAACAGTCATGACCCAACCCGTGCTGGAAATTGAGGATTTACACCTGAGCTTTCCGGGTTACAAAGCCGATGTTCACGCCCTTAACCACGTATCGTTACGCATCGACCGGGGCGAAATCGTCGGCGTGGTCGGCGAGTCCGGGTCAGGTAAATCCGTCACCGCCATGCTGGCAATGCGGCTGCTGCCGGAAGGCAGCTATCACATTCATCAGGGCCGCGTATCGCTGCTGGGCGAGGATGTGCTGAATGCCAGCGAAAAGCAGATGCGTAAATGGCGCGGCGCGCGCGTGTCGATGATCTTCCAGGAGCCAATGACGGCGCTGAATCCCACCCGGCGCATTGGGCAACAAATGGTGGAAGTCATTCGCCATCATCAGGCGGTGAGTCGCCAGGCGGCGCGGGAGAAAGCCATTGCCCTGCTGGAAGAGATGCAAATTCCCGATGCGGCGCAGGTTATGGCGCGATTTCCGTTTGAGCTTTCCGGCGGGATGCGCCAGCGGGTGATGATCGCGCTGGCATTCTCTTGCGAGCCGGAGCTGATTATTGCTGACGAACCCACTACCGCGCTGGACGTCACGGTGCAGCTACAGGTTCTGCGTTTGCTGAAATTAAAAGCGCGAGCCAGCGGTACTGCGGTGCTGTTTATCAGTCATGATATGGCGGTGGTATCGCAGTTGTGCGATCGGCTGTATGTCATGTACGCCGGAAGCGTGATTGAGAGCGGCCCCACGCAGACGGTTATTCGCCGCCCCACGCATCCCTATTCCATTGGTTTGTTGAAATGCTCGCCGGAACACGGCGAACCTCGCGCGCCGTTGCCCGCGATTCCAGGGACGGTGCCTAACCTGACCTGCCTGCCAACCGGATGCGCCTTCCGCGAACGCTGTTTTGCCGCCGGGACGCTGTGCGAGGCTGTCCCGGAGTTGGAGAATCATGGCGAACCTGAACAACAATCCGCCTGCTGGTATCCACAACAGGAGATGACGCATGTCTGACATATTGCTCTCGTTACGGGATGTCCATATCACCTTCCCCGCCCGTAAAAACTGGTTGGGCCGGGTGACGGAACGCGTACATGCCCTGAACGGTATGGATTTGCAGATTCGCCAGGGAGAAACGCTTGGCATCGTGGGGGAATCCGGCTGCGGGAAAAGTACGCTGGCGCAACTGCTGATGGGAATGTTAAAACCCAGCCACGGCGAGTGCTCGCGGCCTGGCGTTGCGCGCACCGGTGCCAACAGCGGGATGCAGATGGTCTTTCAGGACCCGCTCTCTTCGCTGGACCCCCGATTACCCGTCTGGCGGATTATCACCGAGCCCGTCTGGCTCCAGAAGCATAACAGCGAACGCGAGCGGCGGACGCTGGCGGAGGAACTGGCCTTACAGGTTGGCATCCGGCCTGAGTACCTTGACAGGCTTCCCCATGCGTTTTCCGGCGGACAACGCCAGCGCATCGCCATTGCCCGCGCCTTATCGTCAGAGCCGGACGTTATCGTGCTTGATGAACCGACTTCCGCGCTGGATATCTCCGTGCAGGCGCAGATCCTGAATCTGCTGGTTGCGCTACAGACGCGCCGTAAACTGACGTATGTGCTGATTTCACACAACGTGTCGGTTGTGCGATACATGAGCGATCGGGTGGCGGTGATGTATCTCGGGCAAATTGTTGAACTGGGCGACGCGCAGCAGGTGTTGACCACACCTGCGCATCCCTATACCCGGCTGTTGCTGGATTCCGTGCCGAAAACGGGTGCGCCGCTGGCAGAAGATCTGGTGCTGCGCAAAACGGAATTACCGGGGAACCGCCACCTGCCGCAAGGGTGTTATTTTCGCGATCGCTGTCCGCTGGCAACCCGTGGCTGTGAAAAACCGCAGGCATTATTGACGCGGGGATCGGAGAGCGACGTTCGCTGCTGGCGAGCGGTGGAGTAAGAGCCAGACAATCGCCCGGTGGCGCTGTCGCTTACCGGGCCTACAGAGTGTTTTGTGGAGCCGACCCGACGCTCAATCACCGGGCCGTCGAGATTGATGCCGTTATGACGTCAACTGATAATCCAGCGTGATTTCTGCTTTCAGCACCTGCGAAACCGGGCACCCGGCTTTCGCTTTCTGAATAATGCCGTCAAAGGTGGACGCATCAATGCCAGGTACGGCAACTTCACTGTGCAACGCAATTTTCGTGATCGCAAAACCCGCGTCGACTTTATCCAGCGAGACATCGGCTGTCGTGTCGATTGACGATGGGGTAAAACCCGCCTCGCCCAGCATCAGCGAAAGCGCCATTGAGAAACAGGCCGCGTGGGCCGTGCCGATCAACTCTTCCGGGTTGGTCCCTTTTACGCCTTCAAAGCGTGTATTAAAGCCATAGGGTTGTTGATTCAACACGCCGCTTTCGGTCGATACCGTACCTTTTCCACCTTTAATATCGCCTTCCCAGTGTGCCTGACCTTTCTTATGGATTGTCATTCTTGCTCTCCTGTTGGCTCAAAACAGAAAGTATAGACCAACTCTGTTACACGCGTTCGGTCGCCTTCCGGGGAAAACCTGCTATGCTGTACCAGCAACCTAAGGGGTTACGTTTCTTTCGCAATTGCGAATTTGTCCTTAAAACTAGCAACAGGATTGAGGAGTTAAAATGAAATCGAACCGTCAGGCTCGTCATATTCTTGGACTGGACCATAAAATTTCCAACCAACGCAAGCTCGTGACCGAAGGCGACAAAGTCAGCGTGGTCAACAACCCTACTGGCAGAAAACGTCACGCTGACAGCCAAAAGTAAGCGCCCTGTTCTGATATGACGATAAACACCATTGCAACCGCAATGGTGTTTTTGCTTACAAAAGCCTGGATTCATTCACAATGCTTTATACTCTTTGCCCGACGCCCTGGTGAAAACCTAAGTACGCCCATAAAACAGCACCAGGAACGGATATTCGAAAAAGAGTGAGTGACATGGAAACCAAAATCAAGAAACAGCGTTCCCTTTATATTCCTTACGCTGGCCCTGTGCTGCTGGAATTTCCTCTCCTGAATAAAGGAAGCGCTTTCAGTATAGAAGAACGCCGTAACTTCAACCTGCTGGGGTTACTGCCGGAAGTGGTCGAATCGATTGAAGAACAGGCGGAGCGCGCCTGGATCCAGTATCAGGGATTCAAAACGGAAATCGATAAACATATCTATCTGCGCAACATTCAGGATACCAACGAAACCCTGTTCTACCGACTGGTGCAAAACCATCTCGATGAGATGATGCCGGTTATCTATACCCCAACGGTGGGCGCCGCCTGTGAGCGCTTCTCTGAGATCTACCGTCGCGCGCGCGGCGTGTTCATCTCTTATCAGAACCGCCACAACATGGACGATATCCTGCAAAACGTGCCTAACCACAATATCAAAGTGATTGTGGTGACGGACGGGGAACGCATCCTCGGTCTTGGCGACCAGGGCATTGGCGGAATGGGGATTCCAATCGGTAAACTGTCGCTGTACACCGCCTGTGGCGGCATCAGCCCGGCCTATACCCTGCCGGTGGTACTGGACGTCGGCACCAACAATCAGCAGTTGCTGAACGATCCGCTCTATATGGGCTGGCGTAACCCGCGCATCACCGATGACGAATACTATGAATTCGTCGATGAGTTTATTCAGGCGGTGAAACAGCGCTGGCCGGACGTCTTGCTGCAATTCGAAGATTTCGCGCAGAAAAACGCGATGCCGCTGCTTAATCGCTATCGCGATGAAATCTGCTCTTTCAACGATGATATTCAGGGAACGGCAGCCGTGACCGTCGGTACTCTGATTGCCGCCAGCCGTGCGGCGGGCAGCCAGTTGAGCGAGCAGAAAATCGTCTTCCTTGGCGCGGGTTCTGCCGGTTGCGGGATTGCTGAACAGATCATCGCGCAAACCCAACGCGAAGGACTCAGCGAAGAAGCCGCTCGCCAGAAAGTGTTTATGGTGGATCGCTTTGGTCTGTTGACTGATCAGATGCCTAACCTGCTCTCATTCCAGACGAAGCTGGTGCAAAAACGCGAGAACCTGCAACACTGGGACAGCGAAAGTGAAGTGCTCTCCCTGCTTGATGTCGTGCGCAACGTGAAGCCGGACATTCTGATTGGCGTGTCGGGGCAAACCGGGCTCTTTACTGAAGAGATCATTCGCGAGATGCACAAGCACTGCCCACGTCCGATCGTGATGCCGCTGTCTAACCCGACGTCCCGCGTTGAAGCCACGCCTCAGGACATCATCGCCTGGACCGAAGGTAATGCGCTGGTCGCGACCGGCAGTCCTTTCGCGCCGGTGGCCTGGAAAGATAAAATTTACCCTATTGCGCAATGTAATAATGCCTACATCTTCCCGGGGATCGGCCTGGGCGTGATTGCGTCCGGCGCGTCGCGTATTACCGACGAAATGCTGATGTCGGCAAGCGAAACGCTGGCGAAATACTCTCCGCTGGTGCTCAACGGCGAAGGTCTGGTATTGCCGGAGCTGAAAGATATTCAGACCGTGTCGCGAGCGATTGCCTTTGCCGTGGGTAAAATGGCGCAGCAACAGGGCGTGGCGGTAAAAACGTCCGCAGAAGCGCTACAGCAAGCCATCGACGAGAATTTCTGGCAAGCGGAATACCGCGATTACCGCCGTACCTCTATCTGAGTGTTTGCCCGGTGGCGCTACGCTTACCGGGCCTGCGTTTTATACGGTTGTCGGCCGGATAAGCGCAGCGCCATCCGGCATTCTGTTGGCAAAAAAAAAGCGCTACAGACGTAGCGCTTTTGTCTTTTGAAAGCGGGTTATTGTAATCCCTCTTTGCTTTCCTTTTTCGCTTCGACCTTCTCGACGTCGCGATACCAGCGCGGGTGGTGTTTCTTCGCCCAGCGACGACTCACCTTACCTTCGATCATCCCTTTAATCGATCCTTTCACCCAGAATGCCATATACATATGGATGAGGATGGCGTGCATCAGGATGATGCCTGCCGCCGCATGGATCAGCAGGCTGTAACGCACGACCTGCATCGGGAAGAACTGCGCAAAGTACGGACGCCAGATAATCACGCCCGTCACCAGCAGCACGAAAATCATGCTCATGATCGACCAGAACATCATTTTCTGCCCGGCATTGTACTTACCGACATCGGCGACTTTGTGTTCATTGCCCTTCAGAACCTCCACAATATTTTTCAGCCACGGAAGATCTTTCTTGTCCGGGATGTTGTGGTGTACAAAGCGCACAAACATGAACATCAGTGCGACAAAAATCGCTACGCCGAAAAACGGGTGCAAAATACGCCCCATCTGCGGCGTCCCGAAGGTTTGCGTCAGCCATTGCAGCGTCGGGAAGAAAAACGCAATTCCCGACAGCGACACCAGGAAGAAGCAAATCACCACCGTCCAGTGACAGGCGCGATCGATAAATTTCGTGCGCACAATCATTTTCGACTTACTCATGATGGTCCTCCTCTTCATCGTCCACTTCCTTGTTCGGGCCAATACCAATGTAGTGATAGATAAGCCCGGCGAAGGTGGCGATAAACCCGGCGGCAGCCAGAGGTTTCAGCGCCCCTTTCCACAAGTTGATAGAGGTATCAATCTGTGGATCTTTCGGTAAGCCGTGATACAGCTCCGGCTGGTTCGCGTGATGCAGAACGTACATGACGTGCGTACCGCCCACACCTTGTGGGTTGTAAACACCGGCATGTTCGAAACCGCGCGCTTTGAGTTTCTCCACGCGCTGCTCCCCCATCTCCAGCATCTCTTTCTTGGTGCCGAAATGGATTGCCCCGGTCGGGCAAGTTTTCACGCAAGCCGGTTCCTGACCGATACTGACGCGATCCACACACAGCGTACATTTATAGACGCGGTTGTCCTCTTTATTGAGGCGCGGAACATTAAATGGACACCCGGCGATGCAGTAGCCACAGCCAATACAATGTTCGGACTGGAAATCAACAATCCCGTTAGCGTACTGGATGATCGCGCCGGCAGACGGGCATGCTTTCAGGCAGCCCGGATCTTCACAGTGCATACAGCCGTCTTTACGAATCAGCCATTCCAGCTTGCCGTTCTGTTCAGTTTCGCTAAAACGCATTACCGTCCAGGATTTCGCGCTGAGATCGGCCGGGTTGTCATACACCCCGACGCAATGACCTACCTCGTCACGAATGTCATTCCACTCGGAACAAGCCACCTGGCAGGCTTTACAGCCTACGCAGGAGGAGACGTCGATCAGTTTTGCGACTTCCGCTTTATAATCACGCGCCTGGGGAGGCGGCGTGATCGGGTTTGTTGCAGACCGTTTGATGATGTCCTGCGTTTCCAAAGACATATGTTCGCCTCCCTTACGCCTTCTCGATGTTAACTAAAAACGCTTTATATTCCGGCGTTTGCGAGTTGGAATCACCGACATTTGGCGTCAGGGTGTTCGCGATATAGCCTTTACGCGCAACCCCTTCAAAGCCCCAGTGCAGCGGAATACCCACGGTTTCAACCTGCTGACCATTGACGTTCAGCGTTTGCAGACGTCGGGTCACCACGGCAACCGCCCGGATAAATCCACGTTTGCTGCTGACTTTCACTGCGTCGCCGTTGGCAATCCCTTTCGAGGCCGCCAGGTTTTCGCTGATTTCCACAAACTGCTCTGGCTGAGCAATCGCATTCAGCAATGCGTGCTTGGTCCAGGTGTGGAAATGTTCGGTCAGACGATAGGTTGTACCGACATACGGGAACTGATCTTTCTTGCCCATACGCCGCGCATCTTCTTCGTACAGACGAACGACCGGGCTGGAGATCACGTTCGGGTGCAGCGGGTTGGTACCCAGCGGCGTTTCCATCGGCTCGTAGTGTTCCGGGAACGGCCCTTCCGCCAGCTTATCGATGGCGAACAGACGTCCCAGCCCTTCCGGCTGCATGATAAACGGCCCGGTTGCGCTACCCGGTGCGGCGGTGTTGAAGTCCGGGATATCGTTCCCCGTCCACTTCGACCCGTTCCACTGGATCAGCATCCGTTTCGGATCCCACGGTTTACCCTGCGGATCTGCCGAGGCGCGGTTATACAGTACGCGGCGGTTCAGCGGCCATGCCCATGCCCAACCCAACGTATTTCCGAGACCTGATGGGTCGGCGTTGTCACGGTTAGCCATCTGGTTGCCCTGCTCGGTCCAGCTGCCGGTATAAATCCAGCAGGAGGACGACGTCGTTCCGTCATCGCGTAACTGGGCAAAACTGCTCAGCAACTGGCCTTTCTTCGCCAGCAGGACGCCGTTGGCGTCATAGAGATCTTCCAGCGCGTAGCCGTTGTTCTCTTTCGCAATCTCTTCAGACTCAGGATGATCCGGCTGTTTGTAGTCCCAGCTCATCTTCAGTAGCGGTTCAACGCCTTTCCCCCCTTCGCTGCGATACATCTCGCGCAGACGGTGGTAAATACCGGCCAGAATTTGGCCGTCGTTGCGGGCTTCGCCCGGCGCATCCTGACCTTTCCAGTGCCACTGCAACCAGCGGCCAGAGTTGGCGATAGAGCCATCTTCTTCGGCAAAACAGGTTGACGGCAGACGGAAGACTTCAGTCTGGATCGACGCCGGATCGACGTCGTTAGACTCGCCGTGGTTCTGCCAGAACGTGGAGGTTTCCGTCACCAGCGGGTCAATGACCACCATGTACTTCAGCTTGCTCAGCGACTGCACCACTTTGTTTTTGTCCGGGAAGGACGCAACCGGGTTAAAGCCCTGACAGATGTAGCCGGTCACTTTACCGCTATCCATCATGTTGAAGTATTTAATGACGTCGTAGGCCTGATCCCACTTCGGCAGCCATTCAAAGCCCCAGTCATTCTCTTTCTGCGCTGCATCGCCGTAGAACGATTTCATCAGACTGACGAAGAACTTCGGATAGTTGCCCCAGTAGTTCACCTGGTCGGCCAGCGTGGCCTTCGGCGTGTTTGCGCTCAGATAGGTTTGCAGATCCGCCTGCTTCTCAGACGGCAGGGTCAGATAACCGCTCAGGCTGGTGGAAAGCAGACCTAAATCCGTTAACCCCTGGATGTTAGAGTGGCCGCGTAAGGCGTTGACGCCGCCGCCTGCCATCCCCATGTTGCCGAGCAGCAACTGGATCATCGCCATCGTACGGATGTTCTGCGCACCAACGGTATGTTGCGTCCAGCCCAGCGCGTACAGGAAGGTAGTGGTACGATCGGCGGCGCTGGTGGAGGCCAGCACTTCACACACTTTCAGGAAATCGGCTTTTGGCGTACCGCAGATGTTTTCGACAACATCTGGCGTATAGCGGGAAACGTGTTGTTTCAGCAGATTCCATACGCAGCGCGGATGGCTCAGCGTCTCATCACGTTTTGCATAGCCGTTTTCGTCGAACTGATAGTTCCAGGATGACTTGTCATACTGGCGTTTTTTGGCGTCGTAGCCGCTAAACAGACCATCATCGAAAGCAAAATCGTCCCGCACCAGCAGGCTGGCGTTGGTGTAATGCTTAACGTATTCGGCATTGATTTTATTGTTTTCAATCAGATACAGCAGTACGCCGGACAGGAAGGTAATGTCTGTACCGGAACGAATAGGCGCGTAAATATCCGCGACCGAGGCTGTACGTGTAAAACGTGGATCGACGACAATCAGCGTGGCGTCGTTGTTGTTTTTCGCTTCTATCGCCCAGCGGAATCCCACCGGATGTGCTTCAGCGGCGTTACCGCCCATCACCATAACGACGTTGGCGTTTTTGATATCAACCCAGTGGTTGGTCATCGCACCGCGACCAAATGTTGGAGCAAGACTTGCTACCGTTGGTCCGTGTCAGACGCGTGCCTGGTTGTCTACTGCCAGCATGCCGAGGGAACGCGCGAACTTCTGCGTCAACATGCCTGTTTCGTTACTGGCGGCGGAGGCGCAAAGCATCCCCGTGGAAAGCCAGCGGTTTACCGTTACGCCCTGTTCGTTCTTTTCAATAAAGTTGGCGTCACGGTCGGCTTTCATCAGCTTTGCGATGCGGGTGAACGCGTCATCCCAGCTAATGCGTTGCCATTTATCTGAACCGGGCGCGCGATACTCCGGGTAACGCAAGCGGTTTTCACTGTGTACATAGTCCAGCAAACCTGCGCCCTTCGGACACAATGCGCCACGGCTGACCGGATGATCCGGGTCCCCTTCGATGTGATAAATTGCTTCTTTTGCGTTTTTTGCTCCATCGCCCAGGCTATACATTAATAGCCCGCAACCTACGGAACAGTATGTGCAGGTGTTTCGGATCTCTTTAGCGCGTAACAGCTTATAATTTCGCGCTTGAGCCAGTGCCATTTTGGGTGCAAAACCCAGAGCAGCGACTGTTGTTCCCGCCATACCGCCCGCGCAGATTTTAAAAAATTGTCTGCGGCTGACGTCCATTGCTTTCCTCTTTTTTCCAGGGATGTAACTTCGCGAGGAAACTAACAGCAATATCCATAACTTTTTTGCGTCAAATCAATAACGAATCGGTTCCGCTACTAAATAGTTCTTTTTGTCGAGTTTATATACCACCAAAGGAGTATCAGAAAGACAATGAATTAGCGCGGGAAGGTGTAAAAGTGCTATAAATTTCAGCGATATTTTTTGACCAGGAATGGGGATAAACGGAGAGAATGACGACACAAAAAGCAACGTTAATTGGACTTATTGCCATCGTACTCTGGAGCACGATGGTCGGGCTTATTCGTGGGGTAAGTGAAGGACTTGGGCCTGTTGGCGGCGCCGCCGCTATTTATTCGCTAAGCGGATTATTGCTCATCTTTACCGTTGGGTTCCCCAATATTCGTCGTTTTCCTGTTCGTTATTTAATCGCTGGCAGCGTACTGTTTGTCAGTTATGAAATATGTCTGGCGCTCTCGCTGGGATATGCAGCAACGCGTCACCAGGCGATTGAAGTCGGCATGGTCAACTATTTATGGCCCAGCCTGACGATTCTTTTTGCTATTTTGTTCAATGGACAAAAAACAACCTGGCTGGTTGTTCCTGGATTAATTGTCGCGTTAACCGGCGTCTGTTGGGTTTTAGGCGGTGAACATGGACTCCATGCTGATGAAATTATCAGCAATATTGCAACCAGCCCATTAAGCTATTTTCTCGCTTTTCTCGGCGCGTTTATCTGGGCAACCTACTGTACCGTCACTAACAAATATGCCAGAGGGTTTAATGGCATTACGATATTTGTCCTCCTCACTGCTGCAAGTTTATGGGTACATTATTTTCTGACGCCGCAGCCGGAGATGATTTTTAGCACGCCTGTCGTTATCAAACTGTTTTCTGCTGCCCTGACGTTAGGATTTGCTTATGCAGCATGGAACGTGGGTATTTTGCATGGCAACGTCACGATTATGGCTGTGGGGTCCTATTTTACACCGGTACTGTCATCTGCGCTGGCCGCTGTCCTGTTAAGCGCGCCGCTGTCATTTTCATTCTGGCAAGGTGCGGTTATGGTGTGTGCGGGTTCCCTGCTTTGTTGGTTAGCGACGCGTCGCGCCTGAAGTCAGTGGTCGGGGCGGATTATCTTTCGAGTTCTGTGGCTGCCCCGACTCTCTTCCTGCTGTATTAATTTCGGTTAAATGAATATTGCGATCGGCGTTATTTCTTCGAAAATTCTTATTTGCTTTTTTTCTGGCTTCTTGCCATATAGTTATTTAAATGAAAATTTGTTGTTGCTGATGAATGGCGAACGGAGTGTATAATACTTCATCACTTGTTTTGTTTTTGTTAAAATTATGATGTTCAATTGATAAAATAAAGCATTTTATGTTCATTTGTAACTGTATTTTCGTATATAGTCAGCACGCGTGACTAGAGACAATAAAACCATCACCCGCAAAACAATTCCTTTTGAAAATATATTATCTCAGGATATACCCATCTAAAATTAATACCATGAGATCTATTATGTAGATCTGGATCACACAACTTCAAATAATTTGTAATCTTATGAAACTTATTATTGAATTAGTACCACGACGTCTATTAAAAATAGTCTGCCATTGACAAGCGGCCTCGTTTAGAAATGGTTTAGGAAACACGCTAAGAAAATTATAAGGATTAATTAAAATGAAACTTAAATTAGTTGCAGTGGCAGTGACTACCCTGTTGGCAGCAGGTGCGGTAAACGCAGCTGAGGTATATAACAAAGACGGCAACAAACTGGACCTGTACGGTAAAGTTCACGCTCAGCATTACTTCTCTGATGATACCGGTAGTGATGGTGATAAAACTTATGCGCGTCTGGGCTTCAAAGGTGAAACTCAGATTAACGACCAACTGACCGGTTTCGGCCAGTGGGAATATGAATTTAAAGGCAACCGTTCTGAAAACCAGGGTTCTGACAAAGACAAAACTCGTCTGGCATTTGCAGGCCTGAAATTCGCTGAATTTGGTTCCTTCGATTACGGTCGTAACTACGGTGTTGCATATGACATCGGCGCATGGACCGACGTTCTGCCTGAGTTCGGTGGCGATACCTGGACCCAGACTGACGTGTTCATGACTGGCCGTACTACCGGCGTTGCAACTTACCGTAATACTGACTTCTTCGGTCTGGTTGAAGGTCTGAACTTTGCTGCTCAGTACCAGGGCAAAAACGACCGTGACGGTGTTCAAGAAGCTAATGGTGATGGTTTCGGTCTGTCTGCAACTTATGAATACGAAGGCTTCGGTGTAGGTGCTACCTATGCGAAATCTGACCGTACTGACAAACAAGTCAATGCAGCAAGCAATTTTAACGCTAACGGTAAAAATGCAGAAGTATGGGCAGCAGGTCTGAAATATGATGCAAACGACATCTATTTGGCTGCAACTTACTCTGAAACGCTGAACATGACCACTTTCGGTGACGATCATATTGCTAACAAGACTCAGAACTTTGAAGCTGTTGCTCAGTACCAGTTCGACTTCGGTCTGCGTCCGTCCATCGCTTACCTGAAATCCAAAGGTAAAGACATCGGTAGCTGGGGCGACCAGGATCTGGTTGAATACATTGATTTAGGTGCGACCTACTACTTCAATAAAAACATGTCTACCTTCGTTGATTACAAAATCAACCTGCTGGACGATACCAACTTCACTAAAGATGCTCGTGTGAGCACTGACAACGTGGTTGCTGTTGGTCTGAACTACCAGTTCTAAGTCTGTTGTAGCGTAATTCTAAGCCAGTCCATAGCGGGCTGGCTTTTTATCTTGTTTTGTATGCCTCGGTCATAAGGAGTATGCCGTGCAAACGTTCACAGGACGTTGCCTCTGTGGGCAGAGTCATTTTACCGTTGACGTTGAAATGCTCGATGTTTATGCCTGTCACTGCACGCTGTGTCAAAAATGGTCTGGTGGTATTGCGATGTACCTGGAAGCCTGCGGTCGTCCGCTTATGGCTCCCCATTCACCAGAGCCCTCTCACTTCTCTTCTTCTTCGCGTGGCGAACGCTACTTCTGTTCAGGTTGTGGGTGTCCGCTGTGGTTCCGGCTGACGGAAAGCGACCGCTATTTTATGCCCTGGACGCTGTTGGAATTAACCGAAGATGAACGGCGTCGTCTGATCCTGGCAGCCGAAATCTATACCGAAACGCAACCTGCGTTCTGGCGGTTGACGGGGCAATACGCTCGCCTGAGCGGTAAAGAGATCGAAGCGATGGATTACCCCTGTCAATTAGCACATTAGGTTAGCCGCGTTTTACTTTTGCCAGACTAAACCACATCCCTACTGCTAACAGAATTAACATGCTTCCGGCACTGCTCAGCGCCACGCTGTGCGACCAGGTAAACGCCTGTCTGGCGGCGTCCAGTATCGCCTCACCAAGTGAAGGCGAGAGCGTATCCGCCAGCTGTACCGCTTCTCCCATTGACGACGATGCGCGTTCGATTTCCTCTGCGTTCAGGCCGGAAGGAAGCAGGATAGATGCGGAAAAGCTGCGGCTTAACAACAAACCAAAGATTGCAATGCCAAGCCCGGCGCCCAGTTCATAGGCCATGGTTTCTATCGCCCCGGCCGCCGCCGCTTTTTCTGCGGGCGCGGCGGCCATAATGGCGGCGGTAGAGGCGAGCAACGCGCTGGCGGCGCTAAAACCCAGCAGCGCCATCAGGCACCAGGCCTGCCATTGCTGCGTGCTGAAATCCGTCATTGCCAGGCCATAAAAGCTCAGCGCGCTTAGCGCCATGCCGCCAGTCGCCACTGTTCGCAATCCCAGTCGTGAAACCAGCATCCCGGCAAGGGGGCCGCTGAATCCACTTGCGAGCATCACCGGCAGCATAAACAGCCCTGCTTCATACGGCGTTAAGCCATGAACAAACTGAAGCTCCTGCGCCATCAGCAACTCGAAGCCGACCAGCGTGATCATCGCCGTCATCGCCATCACAACGCCGCTCAGAATGATGCGATGCGTAAACAGACGCATATCGATCATCGGGCGCGCTGCGGCGAGCTGCGTGCGGATAAATATGCCCAACAACAGCGCGCCGATCATCAGCGTCAGGGCGATAACGCCGCTGGCCAGTTGCCCTTTCAGCGCGGTTTTCGCGCTGTATACCAGCAGCAGGATGGCGATAATCAGCATGACCGCATGGCTAAAGTTCAATGGCTGATCGCGGCGACCGGACTGGCGAGGCACAAAGCGCGCCGTTAACGCCATCACCACCAGGACAATGGGCACATTGATCAGGAAGACCGATCCCCAGTAAAAGTGCTCCAGTAACATACCGCCGACCAGCGGGCCGAACGCGGCGCCGCCCGACCCTACGGCCGCCCAGACGCCAAGCGCCATATTACGGTGACGGGCCTCAGAAAACGTGGCGCGGATACCGGCCAGCGTCGCCGGAACAATCATCGCCGCGCCGATAGCCAGAATCGCGCGGGTAGCGATCAGCCAACTGGCGCTGTGGGCGAACGCTGCCGCCAGCGACGCAAGACCGAATAAGCCTCCCCCCAGCAACAGCAGGCGTTTAAAGCCGATTCGATCGCCCAGCGCGCCCATCGGCAATACCATCCCTGCCATCACCAGAGAATAAATATCAATGATCCACAACAGCTCGTTGCCACTGGCGCCCAACGTCATGCTCAGCGTGGGTGCGGCAACGTGCAGCACCGTTGCATCAATCGCAACAGGGATGTAGACCAGTACAATAATCATTAACGTTAACCACTGACGAAACATAAAACGTCCTTTGAAAGCAAAAACTGAACACATGTTCAACTCTCGCGATCCTACGGAAAGTTGAACACATGTCCAGCTTTTTGTTACACTGCGCCAACTGCGAAAATGGGAGAAAGCCATGAGTTATCTGAATCGGGATGAGCGCCGTGAGGTGATCCTGCAAGCGGCAATGCGCGTCGCGCTGGAAGAGGGATTGAGCGGCATGACGGTAAGGCGAATCGCGCAGGAAGCCGGCGTCGCGACCGGGCAACTCCACCACCATTTCAGCAGTTCGGGCGAGCTTAAATCTCAGGTATTCGTTCGTCTGATTCGCACCTTGCTGGATGCCAGCCTGGTGCCCGAGCACTGCACCTGGCGCATGCGGCTGCACGCCATGCTGGGGAGTGACGATGGCGGATTAGAGCCCTACATTAAACTCTGGCGGGAAGCGCAGATCCTGGCGGATAACGACCCGGAAATTAAAAGTGCCTACCTGCTGACCATGCAAATGTGGCATGAAGAAACGACCGCCATCATTGAAGGCGGTCAGGAAGCAGGAGAATTTTCATTGGCCTCAGCCGCCGCTGATGTCGCCTGGCGATTAATCGCATTAGCCTGCGGGCTGGACGGCATGTACGCCCTTGGTATGCCTGAAATGACCGACCCTGCCTACCAGCAGCATCTGGACCGCATGATTACGCTGGAGTTATTTCGCTGATGTTATACGCCACTTAACAATGCATCTTTTGTGTTTACATTTGGTAACACTTAAGCAACTTATTAACCGCCCTTCACTCCTCGTGGTCTCGCTTTTTTATCTATCCTTTCAATCAATATTCTTAAAAGTCTTCAATAAATTCTAAAAAGGGCCCGCGCGCCCTTCCTGGACTTATTTCTTTTTTTTCATGAACGACGTGTGCGTGTGAGGGCAATATGGCGCTACAAAATGAGAAAAATAATCGTTATCTTTTGAGTGACTGGAGGCCAGAACAACCCGCTTTCTGGGAAAACAAAGGTAAACACATTGCCCGAAGAAATCTTTGGATATCAGTGGCTTGTTTATTGCTCGCATTCTGCGTCTGGATGTTATTTAGCGCCGTCGCCGTTAATTTGAATAAAATTGGTTTTAATTTCACCACTGACCAGCTCTTTTTATTAACCGCTTTACCTTCGCTGTCCGGGGCTATATTACGCGTGCCCTACTCCTTTATGGTACCTATATTTGGCGGGCGTCGCTGGACGATTTTTAGCACAGTTATTCTGATTATTCCCTGTATCTGGCTCGGTTTTGCGGTGCAAAACACATCCACCCCTTTTGGAGTATTTATTATCATTGCGCTGCTGTGCGGTTTTGCTGGCGCTAACTTTGCCTCCAGTATGGGCAACATCAGCTTTTTCTTCCCGAAAGCAAAGCAAGGTAGCGCCCTCGGCGTGAACGGCGGTTTAGGCAACCTTGGCGTCAGCGTGATGCAACTTGTCGCCCCGCTGGTGATTTTTCTGCCCATGTTCACTTTTCTGGGCGTACAGGGCGTGCCGCAGCCCGATGGCTCGCTGCTTTCGCTGACGAACGCCGCGTGGATCTGGGTGCCGTTATTGCTTATCGCGACCCTAGCAGCCTGGACCGGGATGAATGATATCGCCAGTTCAAAAGCCTCTGTCGCGTCTCAACTGCCGGTGCTGAAACGCTTTCACCTTTGGCTGCTCAGCCTGCTCTATCTCGCCACCTTCGGTTCTTTTATCGGTTTCTCCGCAGGATTCGCCATGCTGGCGAAAACCCAGTTTCCCGACGTCAATATTCTGCAACTGGCCTTCTTTGGCCCGTTTATCGGCGCGCTTGCGCGTTCTGCGGGCGGCGTTATTTCTGACAAGTTCGGCGGCGTTCGCGTCACGCTGATTAACTTCGTTTTCATGGCGCTGTTTACCGCCCTGCTGTTTCTGACATTACCGGGCTCCGGCTCAGGAAGTTTTATCGCCTTCTATCTGGTGTTTATGGGGCTTTTCCTGACGGCGGGCCTGGGAAGCGGCTCGACCTTCCAGATGATTGCGGTCATTTTCCGCCAGATCACGATCTACAGAGTGAAACTGCGCGGCGGCTCAGATGCGCAGGCCCAGCGTGAAGCCGTGACCGATACGGCTGCCGCCCTCGGTTTTATCTCTGCGATTGGCGCAGTCGGCGGTTTCTTTATCCCTAAAGCTTTTGGTTCTTCTCTGGCGTTAACCGGCTCGCCGGTTGGCGCAATGAAAATCTTTCTGGTGTTTTACATCGTTTGCGTACTGGTGACCTGGCTGGTTTATGGTCGCCGTAAACCGGCAGCAACAAAAAAATAAAACATATTCATCACAGGTTCGGACGTAGGCCGGATAAGACACCGGGCGTCGCCATCAGGCAATCGCGCAGCGCCTTATCCGGCCTACAAGACCGCCTGACACATTATGGAGCAGGAGAAATGTCATGAGTAAACTGTTGGATCGCTTTCGCTATTTTAAGCAAAAAGGCGACACTTTTGCGGACGGTCACGGTCAGGTGATGCACACCAACCGGGACTGGGAGGACAGTTATCGTCAGCGCTGGCAGTTCGATAAAATCGTGCGCTCCACGCATGGCGTGAACTGCACCGGCTCCTGTAGCTGGAAAATCTACGTTAAAAATGGTCTGGTGACCTGGGAAACGCAGCAGACGGACTACCCCCGAACCCGCCCGGATCTGCCTAATCATGAACCGCGCGGCTGCCCACGCGGCGCCAGCTATTCCTGGTATCTCTATAGCGCTAACCGCCTGAAGTATCCGCTGGTGCGTAAACGCCTGATTGAACTGTGGCGTGACGCCCTTTCCCGCCAGCCTGATCCGGTACTGGCGTGGGAGTCGATCATGAACGATCCGCAAAAGTGCCAAAGCTACAAGCAGGTGCGTGGACGCGGTGGGTTTATTCGTTCTAACTGGAAAGAACTTAATCAGCTGATCGCGGCGGCCAACGTCTGGACCGTCAAAAACTATGGGCCTGACCGTGTCGCCGGGTTCTCGCCGATTCCGGCGATGTCGATGGTCTCCTACGCCGCCGGAACCCGTTATCTCTCGTTGCTCGGCGGAACCTGCCTGAGTTTCTATGACTGGTACTGCGATCTGCCGCCCGCATCGCCGATGACGTGGGGCGAGCAAACCGATGTCCCGGAATCCGCAGACTGGTACAACTCCAGCTATATCATCGCCTGGGGCTCTAACGTGCCGCAAACGCGCACGCCGGACGCACACTTCTTCACAGAAGTGCGTTACAAAGGCACCAAGACAATTGCCATTACGCCGGACTACTCAGAAGTCGCCAAGCTGTGCGACCAGTGGCTGGCGCCGAAGCAAGGTACTGACAGCGCGCTGGCGATGGCAATGGGCCACGTCATCCTCAAAGAGTTTCATCTCGATAACCCCAGCGACTATTTCCTGAATTACTGTCGCCGCTATACCGACATGCCGATGCTGGTCATGCTTGAAGCGCGCGAAGACGGCAGCTATGTGCCGGGTCGCATGATGCGGGCGTCCGATCTGGTCGACGGGCTGGGTGAAACCAATAACCCGGAATGGAAAACCGTCGCTTATAACCGCGCGGGTGAACTGGTGGTGCCGAACGGTTCCATCGGCTTTCGCTGGGGCGAGCAAGGCAAGTGGAATCTTGAGCCGCTGGCGGCAGGCAACGAAACGGAACTGACTCTCTCCTTGCTGGGCCAGCATGATGATGTTGCTGGCGTAGCGTTCCCTTACTTTGGCGGTAATGAGAACCCGCATTTTCGCAGCGTGAAGCAAGAACCGGTTCTGGTGCGCCAGTTGCCGGTGAAGCGTCTTACCCTGGCCGATGGCAGCCTCTGCCCGGTCGTCAGCGTCTACGACCTGGTGCTGGCGAATTATGGCCTGGATCGTGGTCTGGATGACGATCACAGCGCCAAAGATTACGCGGAAATTAAGGCCTACACTCCCGCCTGGGGCGAACAGATTACCGGCGTACCGCGTCGTCACATCGAAACGATCGCCCGGGAATTTGCCGATACCGCGCATAAAACGCATGGCCGTTCCATGATCATCCTCGGTGCCGGTGTGAACCACTGGTATCACATGGATATGAACTATCGCGGGATGATTAACATCCTCGTGTTCTGCGGCTGCGTGGGGCAAAGCGGTGGTGGCTGGGCGCACTACGTGGGGCAGGAAAAGTTACGCCCGCAAACCGGCTGGCTGCCGCTGGCGTTTGCGCTGGACTGGAACCGCCCGCCGCGTCAGATGAACAGCACGTCGTTTTTCTATAATCACGCCAGCCAGTGGCGTTATGAAAAACTAACCGCGCAGGAACTGCTGTCGCCGCTGGCTGATTCCTCACGCTTTACCGGTCATTTAATTGATTTCAACGTGCGAGCTGAACGTATGGGCTGGCTGCCCTCCGCGCCTCAGCTCAATCTCAACCCGCTCACGCTGAAAAGCAAAGCGGAACAGGCCGGATTATCCCCTGCCGATTACACCGTACAGGCGCTGAAGTCGGGGGATATTCGTTTTGCCTGCGAGCAGCCGGACAGCGGTAAAAACCACCCGCGCAACCTCTTCGTCTGGCGCTCGAATTTGCTGGGTTCATCCGGCAAGGGGCATGAATACATGCTCAAATACCTGCTGGGCACTGAAAGCGGCATTCAGGGAGAAGCGCTGGGGTCCAGTGACGGCGTCAAACCGGAAGATGTGGAGTGGCAAACGGCCGCCATTGAAGGCAAGCTCGACCTGCTGGTGACGCTGGATTTCCGTATGTCCAGCACCTGCCTGTTCTCGGATATTGTGCTGCCGACCGCCACCTGGTATGAAAAAGACGACATGAATACCTCGGATATGCATCCGTTTATTCATCCGCTGTCTGCTGCCGTTGACCCGGCGTGGGAATCGAAAAGCGACTGGGAAATCTATAAAGGGATCGCCAAAGTGTTCTCCGACGTCTGCGTGGGGCATCTTGGCAAAGAAACCGATGTGGTGCTGCAACCGCTACAGCATGACTCCCCGGCGGAGCTGGCGCAGCCGTTTGATATTCTCGACTGGCGCAAAGGCGAATGCGATCTGATCCCCGGTAAAACTGCGCCGAACATCGCGGTGGTGGAACGCGACTATCCGGCGACGTATGAGCGGTTCACCTCCCTCGGCCCGTTGATGGATACGCTGGGCAACGGCGGGAAAGGCATTTCCTGGAATACGGAAAACGAAGTCGATTTCCTCGGTAAACTCAATTACACCAAACGCGAAGGCCCGGCGAAAGGTCGCCCGCTGATTGACACCGCGCTGGACGCCTCTGAGGTCATTCTTGCGCTGGCGCCGGAAACCAACGGCCAGGTGGCGGTCAAAGCCTGGGAGGCGCTGGGCGCGATTACCGGGCGCGATCATACTCATCTGGCGCTGAACAAAGAAGACGAGAAAATCCGCTTCCGGGATATTCAGGCCCAGCCGCGCAAAATTATCTCCAGCCCGACCTGGTCCGGTCTTGAAAGCGAGCATGTCTCTTACAATGCCGGGTACACCAACGTCCATGAGCTGATCCCGTGGCGCACGCTGTCCGGTCGTCAGCAGCTCTATCAGGATCACGCCTGGATGCGCGCCTTCGGGGAAAGTCTGGTGGCCTACCGTCCGCCGATTGACACCCGTAGCGTCAGCGAAATGCGCGAAATCCCGCCGAACGGTTTCCCGGAAAAAGCGCTGAACTTCCTCACGCCGCACCAGAAATGGGGCATTCACTCCACCTATAGCGAAAACCTGCTCATGCTGACGCTGTCGCGCGGCGGGCCGATTGTCTGGATCAGTGAAACTGATGCCCGTGAGCTGGGCATTGAGGATAACGACTGGATCGAGGCCTTCAACGCCAACGGCGCCCTCACCGCGCGTGCGGTGGTCAGCCAGCGCGTGCCGCCGGGTATGACCATGATGTACCACGCTCAGGAACGCATCATGAATATCCCGGGTTCTGAAGTCACAGGAATGCGCGGCGGGATCCACAACTCCGTTACGCGCG
The DNA here is from genome assembly GCF_030333395.1 of Citrobacter sp. CK194. Lineage (NCBI taxonomy): Bacteria > Pseudomonadati > Pseudomonadota > Gammaproteobacteria > Enterobacterales > Enterobacteriaceae > Citrobacter > Citrobacter sp. CK194. The sequence goes on along the minus strand of NZ_JAOWGA010000019.1, from coordinate 1,202,338 downwards.
TCTGCCCGAAACCGACTCATATGATCGGCGGCTATGCGCAGCTGGCCTACAGCTTTAACTACTACGGTACGGTCGGATCGAACCGCGACGAGTTCATCATGATTAGAAAAATGAAAAATATTAACTGGCTGGATGATGAAGGTCGGGATCAGGTACAGGAGGCGAAAAAATGAAAATACGCTCACAGGTAGGCATGGTTCTCAACCTTGATAAGTGCATCGGCTGCCACACCTGCTCCGTCACCTGTAAAAACGTCTGGACCGGGCGTGAAGGTATGGAGTACGCGTGGTTTAACAACGTTGAGACAAAACCCGGTATCGGCTATCCGAAAAACTGGGAAGATCAGGAGGAGTGGCAAGGCGGCTGGGTTCGCGATGTCAACGGCAAGATAAGACCGCGTCTGGGCGGCAAGATGGGCGTTATCACCAAAATTTTCGCCAACCCGGTGATCCCGCAAATCGATGATTACTACGAACCGTTTACCTACGATTATCAGCATCTGCACAGCGCGCCGGAGAGCAAAAACCAGCCCACCGCCCGCCCGCGTTCGCTGATTGACGGCAAAAGGATGGACAAAATTGTCTGGGGGCCAAACTGGGAAGAGCTGCTCGGCGGCGAATTTTCAAAACGTGCCCGCGATCGTAACTTCGAGAAGATGCAAAAGGAGATGTACGGCCAGTTCGAAAACACCTTCATGATGTATCTGCCGCGTCTGTGCGAACACTGCCTGAACCCAAGCTGTGTGGCGACCTGCCCGAGCGGCGCGATTTATAAGCGTGAAGAAGATGGCATTGTGCTAATCGACCAGGACAAATGTCGCGGCTGGCGTCTGTGCATCAGCGGTTGTCCATACAAAAAAATCTACTTCAACTGGAAAAGCGGCAAATCAGAAAAATGTATTTTCTGTTATCCGCGTATCGAATCCGGTCAGCCGACCGTCTGCTCGGAAACCTGTGTTGGCCGTATTCGCTATCTCGGCGTGTTGCTGTATGACGCGGACCGCATTGAAGAAGCGGCCAGCACCGAACACGAAACCGATCTCTATGAGCGTCAGTGTGACGTGTTCCTTGACCCGAACGATCCGGCGGTGATTGAAGAAGCGCTGAAACAGGGTATTCCGCAAAACGTGATTGAGGCCGCTCAGCGTTCCCCGGTCTACAAAATGGCGATGGACTGGAAGCTGGCGCTGCCGTTACACCCGGAATACCGCACCCTGCCGATGGTCTGGTACGTGCCACCGCTGTCGCCAATTCAGTCTTATGCCGATGCTGGCGGCCTGCCGCAAACCGAAGGTGTGCTTCCGGCGATCGAAAGCCTGCGTATTCCGGTGCAGTACCTTGCCAATATGCTGAGCGCAGGCGATACCGGCCCGGTGCTGCGCGCCCTGAAACGGATGATGGCGATGCGCCACTATATGCGTTCGCAGACGGTGGAAGGCGTTACGGACACCCGCGCTATTGAGGAAGTCGGCTTAAGTGTGGAACAGGTGGAAGAGATGTATCGCTACCTGGCGATCGCCAACTACGAAGACCGTTTCGTGATCCCAACCAGCCACCGTGAAATGGCGCGTGATGCCTTTCCTGAGCGTAACGGCTGCGGCTTCACCTTCGGCGATGGCTGCCACGGTTCCGACACCAAATTTAACCTGTTTAACAGCAGCCGCATTGACGCCATCAACATCACCGAAGTACGCGATAAGGCGGAGGGCGAATAATGCAGATCCTCAAGATTATTGGCTTGCTGATGGAGTACCCGGATGAGCTGTTGTGGGAGTGCCGTGACGACGCCATCACGCTTATTCGCCATGACGCGCCAATGCTCACCGACTTCACCACTGAGCTGCTAAACGCCCCGCTGCTGGATAAGCAGGCGCAGTGGTGTGAAGTCTTTGATCGCGGGCGCGCGACGTCGCTGTTGCTGTTTGAACACGTTCATGCGGAATCGCGCGATCGGGGCCAGGCGATGGTCGATCTGCTGGCCCAGTATGAAAAGGTGGGACTGCAACTTGACTGCCGCGAGTTACCCGACCATCTGCCGCTCTATCTGGAGTATTTGAGCGTGCTGCCGGAAGCAGAAGCGCGGGAGGGATTGCAGAACATCGCGCCGATCCTCGCGCTGCTGGGCGGGCGTTTAAAACAACGGGAAACGCCGTGGTATCAGCTGTTTGACGCCCTGCTATCGCTAGCGGGTAGCCCACTTTCCAGTGACAGTGTCACGCAGCAGATCGACGGCGAGGCGCGTGACGATACGCGTCAGGCGCTGGATGCCGTCTGGGAAGAGGAACAGGTGAAGTTTATCGAAGATAACGCCACCGCCTGTGACAGTTCTCCGTTACAACACTATCAACGACGCTTTAGCCAGGACGTGGCGCCACAGTATGTCGACGTCAGCGCGGGAGGCCCGAAATGATACAGTACCTGAACGTCTTTTTTTACGACATCTACCCCTACCTCTGCGGCACGGTGTTTATTCTCGGCAGTTGGTTGCGCTATGACTACGGGCAGTACACCTGGCGCGCCTCGTCCAGCCAGATGCTGGACAAACGCGGCATGGTGCTATGGTCAAACCTGTTCCATATCGGCATCCTGGGGATCTTCTTCGGCCATCTGTTCGGTATGTTAACGCCCCACTGGATGTACGCCTGGTTCCTGCCCATTGCGGTGAAACAGCAAATGGCGATGATTCTTGGCGGGGTCTGCGGTGTGCTGACGCTGGTCGGCGGCGCAGGTCTGCTGATTCGGCGTCTGTTTAATCAGCGCGTGCGCGCCAGCTCATCCACGGCGGATATTTTGATCCTCTGTATCCTGCTGATCCAGTGCATCCTCGGGCTGACGACAATACCGTTCTCCGCGCAGCACCCGGACGGAAGTGAGATGCTGAAACTGGTCGGTTGGGCGCAGGCGGTTGTGACGTTCCAGGGCGGTGCTTCGGCGCATCTGGACGGCGTGGCGCCGATTTTCCGCGCGCATCTGGTGCTGGGAATGACCATCTTCCTGATTTTCCCGTTCACGCGTCTGGTGCATGTCTGGAGCGCGCCGTTTGAGTATTTCACCCGCCGCTACCAGATTGTCCGCTCACGTCGCTGACCTGACCCCATGCCCGGTGGCGCGACGCTTACCGGGCCTACAAAATACTCCCTGTAGGCCGGATCAGGCGTAAGCCGCCATCCGGCATATACCCGGAATCTCTTCTCTTGTAAAACGTAAGCCCCCTCTTTTTCCTGCCTGCCGTATATACATTACAAATTCATTAGACTCACTATTTAAACTTACTCATTCATCTAATACCCGTTACTCAAAATACAAATTGTTACTTCTTCAATCTTCGCCTGTTTGCTTCCGTTTTGCTCTAATTAATGAGATTACGGTCACTTTTTCATATCCACAGTAATTAATAGTATTATTCAACCGACGAGGACAACCCTATGCTTTTAGAAGAAAGACGTGCAAAAATATTAGCAATTCTTATTAAAAATGAACGCGTGCTGGTTAATAATTTAGCCGAATTATTCTCTGTATCAAAGGAAACAATTCGTCGCGACCTGTCTTATCTCGAAAAAAATCAGGCTATTGAACGATGCTATGGCGGCGCAATTCTTAATAAAAAGAATGTCATGGTCTCTTTCAGAAAAGAGATGCTTTCAAATATTAATGATTTGTTAAAACATCAGGATGCAATAAAAGTTATGACTGAAGAAAAAAAAGGTAAGGTATGTGTTTTTGGATCTTTCAATGTAGATATTGTTTCCTATGTTGCAAGACTTCCACACCCAGGAGAAACTATTGTATCACAAAGTTGCTCATTTGGGCCTGGGGGAAAAGGCGCTAACTAGGCCATTGCAGCAAGTAATGCAATGTGCAAAGTTGATTTTATTACAAAAGTGGGTAACGATCAGCTAAGTTCACATGCTTATTCTCATTTAGAAGCATCAAACATAGACTCATTAACGATATATGTTTCAGACTCCGCACCTACAGGTAATGCATTAATATACGTTTCTGAATTAGATGGCGAAAATATGATTGCTATTAATCAAGGAGCTAATGTAACAATTACCGATGAGGAGATTATAAATTCACATAAAAACATATTAAATTCCAACATATTGCTGGTACAGCTTGAGAATAATCTTTCCGCAACCATCAACGCAATAAAGTATGCCAGAGAGAACGATGTTACGGTTATCTTAAATCCCGCCCCTTTTACTTCAGATGCGAAAATAATGTTACCGTTCGTCGATATAGTCACCCCAAACCAAACAGAAGCTACGCTTCTTAGCGGCATTAATATTACTGATATTGAAACAGCAAAAAAAGCCGCTGAACGAATCGCTCAAATGGGACCGCAATGCGTAATCGTGACGCTTGGGAATAAAGGTGCACTTTTATATGATAAGGTGCAATTTTATATGATTCCTGCTTATCCGGCAATGGTCGTTGATACTACGGGTGCTGGTGATGCTTTCAATGGGGCATTAGCTGCTTCCTTATCTAAAGGTGAAACAATAAAACATGCCTGTCATTATGCTGCTGCATTTTCTTCTCTGGCCGTAGAGCTAAATGGGGCATCAAATATGCCTGAACATAAAAATGTTCTCATTCGATTAAACGAATCAAGCTATTCAAAAATGTAACGAGAGAAAAACCATGACTAAAGTAATTATTGATACTGATATTGGCGTCGACGATGCTTTTGCGATCGCCTATGCCGCAGGATATTTAGATATTATTGGCATTACTACTGTTTTTGGTAATGTTCCGGTTGAACAGGCGGTTAAAAACGCAAAGCTTTTCTGCGAGAAGATCAATCTTGGAACAAAAATATATCGGGGATGCTCAAGACCTCTGGCTATTGAACCTGCTCCGCCAGGGACAAAAGTACATGGAGAAGATGGTCTTGGCGGCGTTTTTTCAAACCCGCATGATAGTCATGCAGAGGATGCAATTTCATTCATCATTGACAGTATCAAGTCTAACCCTGGAGAGATTACATTAATCCTTATTGGGCCATTAACAAACATTAGCGTTGCACTGAATCAAGCACCAGAAATCGCGGAGTTAGTTAAACAAGTTGTTATCATGGGGGGAGCATACGGTACTCATGGTCACTCCGGTAATTCGACACCATTTGCTGAGTTCAATTTCTGGAAAGATCCTCATGCTGCCGATCAGGTTCTTTCTTCGGCGCTGCCAGTAACCATCGTCCCTTTGGATGTTACGCATCAGGTATTAATTACAGGGAAAGAAATTCGTGATACTGGAAATGAATTATTTACAAGCATAGCCGATTTTTATCTGCAATATAGCCTCAAGGAAGAAGGTTTTGAAGGAATGGCACTACATGATTCCTTAGCCGTATCTTATCTTTTAAATCCTGAGTGGTTTGATACAGTTGAAAGTTCTCTACGCGTCGTTACCGAAGGTATCTGTATTGGGCAGTCGCTGCTGAAGCCTAAGTATAGAGCAACACGAGTTGATCCTTTTGCAAATTTGAAATCTCAACAAATTTGTCTTGATGTGGACGTTAATGAAGTGAAGAAACACTTCCTGAACGCACTTGCTAATAATTTTTAGTTTATCGAGTAACGGGGGCGTTATGAATTCAGATAACAATACCGCAGCAAAGTTTGGTTTAATTGGTGCGGTTATTTATGGTGTTAACTCGATTATTGGATCTGGTATATTTCTTTTGCCTGGAGAGTTATATAAGTTAACGGGACCGGCTTCAATTGTTATGATTCTCATCGATGTTTTTGTGGTGCTTTGTTTTGCACTCTGTTTTGCTGAGTGCTCTAAGTATTTTGACAAAAATGGTGGAGCATATCAGTACGCAAAATTTTCGATGGGAGATCTCGCTGGGTTTAATATTGGTGTACTTGGTTGGCTTACTAATGTTATTGGTTGGGGCGTTATGGCGGTTGGCTTTGCTAAACTATTTCTTGCCTTTTTTCCCGAACTCCCACTGACAGTTTCGCAAACAGCACTACTTATCATCTGGGTGTTTGCTATCTCAAACTTATTTGGTATGAGGACGTCTAAAAATCTCACATTGGTTATTACTGTAATAAAACTCATTCCAATTATAGGATTCTGTTTTGTCTCGCTATTCTTTCTTAAGTCTGGAATTGAAAATGCCAACTTCACACCATTTGTTCAACTCCCGACAGATAAAAGCCTATTTGATGGTGTAAGCCAGAGCACACTGCTACTTTTTTATGCCTTTCTCGGATTTGAAGCACTACCCATAATTGCGGCTGAAATTAAATCTCCAGAGAAAAATGTCTCTCGTGCTATTCTTATTACTGTTTTCTTTGTGTCACTAATTTATTTTCTCATTATCGCAGGCGCTGTTGCAATTTTAGGTAAAGATATTATTCATTATGACAGCCCTATTCAGCAGGCAGCTAAATTAACATTGGGTTCGGTAGGCGGAAGCATAATAGCTCTTGGCGCAATCATTTCAATTGCCGGGTTAAACATGTCATGCTCGATTATCACACCTCGCATTGCCAGTGCTATTGCTGATGATGGTATGCTGCCAGGTATTTTTGCAAGAAAAAATAATGCAGGAGCACCTGTATTTTCAACCTTAATCTCAGCGCTTATCGCATCTGTTATTGTTATGAGTGGAACATTTGCACAACTGGCTGAGTTGGCGGTTTTAATGTTTTTCTTGCAATATATTCCAACGCCGATAGCGACTATCATTATGAAGTACCGCAGGAAGAAAAATAATGAAGTAGAGAAAGAAGGATTTGTTCTGCCTCTTGGATATATCTTTCCAGTATTAGCGCTGGCAATTAGTTTTATCATCATCTGTAACTCACGACCTGTTAATATTATTTTTATGCTGTCGTCAATTATCTTATCTAGTGTCGTTTGGTTTATTTCTTTCAGAAGACAAAGTGTTCGCAGTGAGTAGTCTGTTACAGGCCGGATAAGATCCGGCCTGCAATTTTATTTCCCTGCCTCCGGGTGGGTATCAAACGCCGCCATGACGGCCGCTAATTCCGCCTCGGTAAACCCGTGCTTCGCATCATCGACCCCCAGCCCAAACTGCTCCTGCAATAGCGCGTAAAGAGACGCCACATCCGGCACATTACGCTGTTCTATCGCATGGCCTTCCTGATAATGGGTGAAATGGAAATTGGTCAGCGTCAGCTTACCGCCATCCGGTAAATGGCGGCACATCAGCAGGTGATGGCGAAAATGCGACTGCGGCCAGTGCGCTGACCAGAAGTTGCCCATCACGTAATCGCTCTGCTGCTGAACCCCCAGATCGAAGCAATACATCGACTGCCAGTGATCGTGATGGCGGAACTGCAAAATCCAGTTATTCCCCTCTTGTCGCAAACGGTATTCGCCATGCGGCGTCTGTTGTTCACATTCTGCCTGCAAACGGATGGGCGCGGTCAATGTCTGCCCGCCAAATCCGACGTCAGCAATCCACGGCTCGCCTTGCAGTTCGACCAGTAACAGCCGGTGCGTACGTGGCGGCAAGCTGGTCGGGTTTGTCAGTACGACGCGCCCCAGCAGGCTGCGCACGGTAAAGCCTGTCTCCCGTAAAGCACGTTCAAACAGCCCATTTTGTTCGAAGCAATAGCCGCCGCGACGGGCGGTCAGCAATTTTTCCTCCAGCGACAGATCGTCGAGCTGAATTTCGCGCGGCAGTAAGACATCCAGATTTTCAAACGGAATGGTGCTGTTATGCTGCAAATGCAGCGTTCGTAAAGTGTCAAGATTAGCTTCGGCAGCACCCGACCAATTTATGCGGGCAAAATAGGCGGTCAAAAAAGACGTCATAAGGCATTCCTGTCTGTAGGGGTTCACGCAAAAAAGCTGATTCTACGCTGATGGCGGCAATCTGTTACCCTGCCGCCTGACGTAATATGTCACGGATGCGGTTCTCAACCTGGAGTATGATTGATTTTTGGCGGTATTACGTACAATAACGTGCGTTGCACATGTATCCTTTAGCCACTATTTTCAATAGTGTCGTTACGATAAGACGATAATCCCCCTGAACGAGGCATACCTATGAGTCGTTTTCGTCCTGTAGAGCTACATCATGCCAGCCGTCTGTTAAATCACGGCCCGACGGTTCTGATCACCAGCCGGGACGATCGCACGGAGCGGCGGAATGTTATGGCGGCGGCGTGGTCTATGCCCGTCGAGTTTGAGCCTCCCCGTCTTGCCATTGTGCTGGATAAAACCACCTGGTCGCGCGAGCTTATAGAACGCAGCGGTATGTTTGGCATCGTGATTCCCGGCGTAGCGGCAACGAACTGGACGTATGCGGTAGGCAGCGTCACTGGCCGCGAAGAAGATAAATTCAACTGCTATGGCATCCCGGTGGTAAAAGGCCCGGTGCTCGGTTTACCCATGATTGAAGAGAAATGCCTCGCCTGGATGGAATGCCGACTGCTGCCCGCAACGTCGGCACAGGAAAAATATGACACGCTTTTTGGCGAAGTGGTTTCGGCGGCGGCGGATGAACGTGTTTTTATTGAAGGCCGCTGGCAGTTTGATGACGATAAACTGAATACCCTGCATCATTTAGGCGCGGGAACCTTCGTTACCTCGGGCAAAAAAATTACCGCGGGCTGAAGGCGAAATGCCCTCCGGCATCCCCGTTTATCATCCACTCTTCAGATAACGCTATGGCTCAGGATAACAGAAAAGCGAAACATACCATCTGGACCACTCGCGAGGATATGGTGAGACGAGGAATGGCTCTCAGCCTGCCGTGGTTTGCTTTTGTGAATATCAGTTTTGCGCTGATGATCTTTTTTCGTGACGCGTTATTCCACGATACCCACGCGCGCTATCTGGCAGAGATGCGTATTGTCCGCACTATTGATGACGCTGTTATCGGCATTATGCTGGTCTGTGCCCTGCTGTTGATTACCTCCCGGCGGCAATCCTGGCTGACGCAGGGATTATTAATCACCCTTAGCCTGTTCTGGTCCTGGTGCAGTTATTATTTCATCAGCCACTGGCAATTAACGTTCGCCTATCCTCTCTGCGCGGTGTTATTACTCAGCGCCGTGATCGCACTCTATTTTCATACGCCGAGCGTACTCGCTTTTCTGCTCCCGCTATGGCTGACCGTCCCCGTCGCCAGCGTTGTTTTGAATCAGAAAGTGAATATTCATTTCGCGGTGATCTGGGGCATTTTCTCGCTTATTTTGCTGGGCGGCCGTTTTATGCTGATTCGCTGGTTTGATGAAGCCTGGCGACAAAATCAACACAACAACCTGCTTATTTCGCGCCTGGATAACCTTGCGCATCGCGACCCGCTCACCGGTACGGCAAACCGGCGCGCAATGGAAAAACTGCTGCATAACGCAATGGCGCAGCAAAATGCGTTTGCGCTGATCATGCTCGATGTCGATTTTTTTAAACGCTATAACGACGCCTACGGGCACCCGGCCGGTGATGCCTGCCTGAGTCAGGTCGCGGATATATTCGCTCAGTCGGTGCGTAGCCCGGAAGATGTGGTCGCCCGCTATGGCGGCGAAGAGTTCGCTGTTATTTTGTTTGACGCGACGTTGCAAGATGCAGAGCGCGTGGCGGTGAGAATACAACAAGCGCTGGAAGCGGCGGCGATCCCTCACCCGGCGTCAACGATAAGTGACAGTGTCACGGTAAGTCAGGGTATCGCCTGCTCAGAGAAAGGAAAAACCGCTGAACAGACGATAGCGGATGCCGATGCCGCGCTGTACCGGGCTAAAGAGGCCGGACGGAATCGTTGGGCGCGCTGACGGCGTTACATGCTGTAGCCAGGTTTTTTAATCAGCGAGTCCATCTGCGGGGCGATTTCCGCGTCCCAGACGGCTTTCCAGGCATCCGGCTGAACCTGACTGAGCGCAATGCTTACCGAACTGTCTTTACTTTGCAGATGGCGAATAATGACGTCGGTAATCTCCGCAGCCAGGGCGGCCTTCTCTTCGTCATTCAGTTCGCGAGGAAAACACTTAATATCAATGTGCGGCATAGCAGGTTCCTGTTCTTTTATTGTCTGAGTGAATATCACGTTATCACAGGAACGGCGAACGGTGTGTCCGTTAATGCGCGCTAACGGCCATCATCGGCGCCGCCCGTGCTAAATGATGTCGTTATTTTTCAGCACCGTCTGGAGCGGTGGATGCTGGCAGACCGCATCGGCAATCGCGCTAATGTTCGGGGTGTTGTCCTGAAACCAGTCATGGCCCGGCCCCCAGGTGCGCATCACGCACAGATAACAGTCCAGCAGCGTTAGCTGTCCGCCAAAGGCGTAGGGTTCCGCTATCAGCCGATCGTTGAGCCACATATACAGCGCCTTACGGTATTCAAGGCAGCTTTTCTTCAACTGCTCCGGGGCATTTTGCACCCAGCGTTCAGGGTAATCAGCATACGTGAATGTGGGATAAACGTTCGCTACCAGCCAGATTAATAAACGCTGAAACTGCTGACGCTCGGCGTGTCCGACCGGCGGCGCGAGATCGGGACGGCGATCGAGGATCATCAGCGCAATGGCGGCGCTCTCCGTCATGATTGCTCCGTTTTCCAGCGCCAGCGTTGGAATCTGGCACAGCGGGTTGAGTTTCTGGAGCAGATCCCGCTGCGGCCCCTCGGCATCAAACCCCTTCACATCGATAAATTGATACGGGATCTCCGCCAGAGTCAGCATGACTTCGCTAATTGCCGAGCCCCAGCCGGGTACGCCATAAACTTTGATCATGCGGCCTCCACAACGTGTAAAACGCTAAGTGTAGTTGATTCACCGTGCTACTGGCTGAATCGTGACCACAGCGCGGCTGAGCTGACCACACGTAAAAGCACGACGTCTTAACGCTGCGTTTCCGGGTATGTTTTGCGTCGTTTAACAATTGCAGGTAGGATGCTCCGCCGATGGTTTTATCCCTACCACAGAATGATGGGAAAAACCGTTTCAGCGTTAGCCAGGCAATCGTTTGGTTAGCAAAAGGTGCGGCACAAAAAGTATCTCTTCTGTCCGACAGGTCAACAGGTAACACAATGAAAACACACAATACAAACGCGCTTGAACAACATGCCGCGAAACGACGCTGGTTGAACGCCCATGAAGAGGGTTATCACAAGGCGATGGGCAACCGACAGGTACAAATGATTGCCATTGGCGGCGCAATTGGCACCGGATTGTTTTTAGGGGCTGGCGCACGACTACAAATGGCTGGCCCTGCCCTGGCGCTGGTTTATCTGGTATGCGGTATTTTCTCATTCTTTATTCTTCGCGCGCTCGGCGAGCTGGTTTTGCATCGCCCTTCCAGCGGCAGCTTCGTCTCCTACGCCCGTGAATTTTTAGGCGAGAAAGCGGCATACGTCGCAGGCTGGATGTACTTCATCAACTGGGCGATGACCGGGATCGTCGATATCACCGCAGTGGCGCTGTATATGCACTACTGGGGCGCATTCGGTGACGTTCCGCAATGGGTGTTTGCCCTGGGCGCGCTGGCGATTGTGGGCACAATGAACATGATTGGCGTGAAGTGGTTCGCCGAGATGGAGTTCTGGTTCGCGCTGGTAAAAGTGCTGGCGATTGTCCTGTTTCTGGTTGTCGGCACAATCTTTTTAGGAAGCGGCAAACCGCTGGATGGCAACACAACAGGCTTCCATCTGATCACCGATAACGGCGGGTTCTTCCCGCATGGCCTGTTGCCTGCTCTGGTGCTGGTTCAGGGCGTTGTCTTCGCCTTCGCGTCGATTGAGCTTGTTGGTACGGCGGCCGGAGAGTGCAAAGATCCGCAAACGATGGTGCCAAAAGCGATCAACAGCGTGATCTGGCGTATTGGCCTGTTCTATGTTGGTTCCGTTGTCCTGCTGGTGTTGCTGCTGCCGTGGAACGCGTATCAGGCCGGTCAGAGCCCCTTCGTGACCTTCTTCTCAAAACTGGGCGTGCCTTACATCGGCAGCATTATGAACATTGTGGTGTTGACGGCGGCCCTCTCCAGTCTGAATTCAGGCCTGTACTGCACCGGCCGTATTTTACGTTCGATGTCGATGGGCGGTTCCGCGCCGAAATTTATGGCGAAAATGAGCCGTCAGCAGGTGCCGTACGCCGGTATTCTGGCGACGCTGGGCGTGTATGTCATCGGGGTGTTGCTCAACTATCTGGTGCCTTCTCAGGTTTTCGAAATTGTCCTTAACTTCGCATCGCTGGGTATTATCGCCTCCTGGGGCTTCATCGTGGTGTGCCAGATGCGTTTGCGTAAGGCGATTAAAGAAGGCAAAGCGGCAGACGTCAGCTTTAAGTTACCGGGCGCGCCGTTTACCTCCTGGCTCACCCTGCTGTTCCTGCTGAGCGTTCTGGTGCTGATGGCGTTTGATTACCCTAACGGCACCTATACCATCGCTTCACTTCCGCTGATTGCCATTCTGCTGGTCGCTGGCTGGTTTGGCGTGCGCAACCGCGTGGCGGAAATTCACCGTACCGCGCCGGTTGTGCCGCAGGAAGAGAATAAACAGGACATGGTATTACGAGAAGAGACGGCGAGTTAACACTGGCAGCCCGGTGGCGTGACGTTTATCGGGATGTTGTTACGCAGTAAAAAGGAGGGGCAAGCCCCTCCTTTTTACTTAATGCTTACAGCGTTATTTCACCGTTACAGCGCGATGCGGATAACATCATCTGGCTGAGTGGCTTCCTGCTCACGGGTTGATTTCTGCTTCACGCTCACGAACAGCGTTTTCCCGTCCGCAGACAGCGCCAGGCTATTCGGGAATGTCGGCGTGTCGTAAGTTTTCACGACCTTATAGCTTTTCGCGTCAATCACGCTCACTTTACCGGCCTGGCGGTGCGTCACATAGGCTTCGTTGCGGGTCGGGTTGAACAGCACGGCCAGTGATTCCGGCGCGGCTACTTTTGCCAGCACATTGCCATTACGGGTATCTACCACCAGAACTTCAGCCGCTTTGGAGTCGGTGATGAAAGCGCGATGGCCTGCGGTGTCGAGGCTCAGGTTGATAAAGAAGTGCTCTTTCCCGTCATCCAGCAATGTCTTGCGGCTCAGGATCTTGTTGTCCGCAGTATCGATGGTGATGAACTCGCCGTCTGCGTTAGTGGTGTAAAGACGCTTCGCTTTACTGTCAATGGCCAGACCCGTGCTCATTTTACCGGTATTCTGGATGGTCGTTTTCAGGGCGATTTTTTCACCGTCAACCACCCAAATCACGCTCTCTTTACCAATGCCGCTGATATATACGGTGTTGGTCGCATCATCGCTGACCAGTTCGCGTGGTTGCAGCGGACGGACATCTTCGGAACGCTTGCGCTCATCCAGCACCAGACGCCCTTTTACATCACCTGTTTTGGCATCGATTGCCGTCAGCGCACTGTTTACGGTGTTACCAAACCACAGCGTTTGCGTCGCGTTGTTGATGGTCGCGCCAAACGGTTTGAGATCGTTATGGATGGCCTGCGTCACCTCAAGGGTAACCGGGTCGAGGCGATAAACCACCCCGCCTTTGTCCGTTTTGCGGCTTTGCGAAGTAGCCAGCCACAGCGCATTTTCCTGCTGGCTATAGGCCATTTCATAAGCGCCCTTGCCGACGGCTTTACGCAGCATTTCTTCTGCCGCCTGCGTGCTAAATGAAGACGCGACCAGCAGTGAACCTAACAGTAAAGAACCACGCAGGCGCGGCGAAAACAGATGACGTAAATGCATGACGACTCCCTTTGATAAACACGTTTGTAGCTGCTTCACATGGCTTCGGCGAGTGAATCCGTGTCCCACTCGCTGTACGTAGATGCGAATAGTAATCATTATTTAGTGCAAAGTGGAGCGTTTCTTTGCAGGCAGTCTACAATTTCTTTAATTTTTTCATGTTCCATTAACGCATCGTGCTATTAAATTTTTCATATATTTACAAAGTAATTAAAGTATTCATCAAATTTCATTTGGCACGTTTACTCGTGATTGGTTTTTTTTCATGAAGATCATTACCGCTCGTCAGGCCGCATTTCCCGCCCTTTTATTCCCTTTCGTTTTCTCGCCGGTGAGCCTGGCGGCCACGGCTGAAGATGAACAAACGATGATTGTTAGCGCGACGCCGCAAACGGTGTCTGAACTGGACACGCCCGCCGCCGTCACCGTGGTTGATGGGGAAGATATGCGACTGGCGACGCCGCGTATTAACCTGTCTGAATCCTTAAACGGCGTGCCCGGTTTGCAGGTGCAAAACCGTCAGAACTATGCGCAGGATTTACAGTTGTCAATTCGCGGATTTGGCTCCCGCTCTGCATACGGCATTCGCGGTATTCGTCTGTATGTTGATGGCATCCCTGCCACCATGCCGGACGGACAAGGGCAGACGTCCAATATCGATCTGAGCAGCGTCCAGAATGTGGAAGTGCTGCGCGGCCCCTTCTCCGCGCTGTACGGCAACTCTTCCGGCGGCGTGATGAACGTGACGACGGAAACCGGACGCCAGCCGCCGACGATTGAAGCCAGCAGCTATTACGGCAGTTTCGGGAGCTGGCGCTATGGCATGAAAGCTACGGGGGCGATGGGTGACGGAACGCAGGCGGGTGACGTGGATTACACCGTCTCCACGACCCGATTCACCACCCACGGTTTTCGCGATCGCAGCAGCGCGCAAAAGAATCTGGCTAACGCAAAACTGGGGGTGCGTCTGGACGATGCCAGTAAGTTAAGCCTGATTTTCAATAGCGTAGACATTCACGCGAACGACCCCGGCGGCCTGACCGAATCCGAATGGAAAGCCAACCCGCAGCAGTCGCTGCGCGCCGAACAGTTCAACACGCGAAAAACCATCAAGCAGACTCAGGCAGGCCTGCGCTATGAGCGTCAGCTCAGCGAACACGACGATCTGAGCGTGATGATGTATGCCGGTGAACGTGAAACCACACAATACCAGTCCATACCGATGGCGCCGCAGCGGGATAACCCCGCGCATGCAGGCGGCGTAATCGTGCTTCAGCGTCATTATCAGGGTATCGACACCCGCTGGACGCACCGGGGCGAGCTGGGCGTACCTGTGACGTTCACCACCGGCCTGAACTATGAAAATATGAGCGAAAATCGCAAGGGTTACGAGAACTACCGCCTGAATAACGGCGTGCCGCAGTTTGGCGTGAAAGGCGATTTGCGTCGTAATGAGCGCAACCTGATGTGGAACGCCGATCCCTACCTGCAAACGCAGTGGCAACTGACCGAAAAACTTTCGCTTGATGCTGGCGTACGGTACAGCTCAGTCTGGTTTGACTCTAACGATCATTACGTTACGCCTGGAAACAGAGATGACAGCGGCGAGGCCAGCTACCATCAATGGCTCCCTGCCGGGGCGCTCAAGTATGCGTTCACCGATGCGTGGAACGTTTATCTGGCCGCAGGGCGCGGTTTTGAAACGCCGACCATCAATGAACTCTCCTATCGCCCGGACGGACAAAGCGGCCTGAACTTCGGCCTGAAACCCGCTACCAATGACACGGTGGAAATTGGCAGTAAAACGCGTATTGGCGATGGTTTACTGACGGCGGCGCTCTTCCAGACGGATACGGATGATGAAATTGTCGTCGCCACCAGCGGCGGTGGGCGCACCACATATAAAAACGCCGGTAAAACCCGTCGCCAGGGCGCGGAATTATCATGGGATCAGCGTTTCGCCGGTAACTGGCGGGTAAACGCCTCCTGGACCTGGCTGGATGCGACCTACCGCAGCAACGTCTGCAAAAGTGGCGATTGCAACGGTAACCGCATGCCGGGCATTGCACGTAATATGGGGTTCGCCTCGTTGGGATATGTACCGGATGAAGGCTGGTATGCCGGCACCGATGCCCGCTATATGGGGGACATCATGGCAGACGATCACAACACGGCAAAAGCGCCCTCGTATACCGTGGTTGGCCTGAACACCGGGTATAAGTTTAACTACAGCAACTTAACGGTCGATGTGTTTGGCCGGGTCGATAACCTGTTTGATAAAGAGTATGTCGGTTCGGTGATCGTCAACGAATCAAACGGACGCTATTACGAACCGGCGCCGGGGAGAAACTACGGCGTTGGCGTCAATCTGGCATGGCGTTTTGAGTAAGCGCCAGAGCTAAAAAAGCTAAAAAAATAGCGGGGAATCGCCCCGCTATTTTTTAATGTCATGCAGCGTCAATTCTCAGGCATCATCCGCCAGGCGAATCACGACCTTGCCGAAGTTCTTCCCGGTCAGCAGACCGATAAACGCCCCCGGCGCTTTTTCCAGTCCGTCGGTGATCTGCTCGCGGTAGTGGATCTTCCCTTCTTTGACCCAGCGCCCCATCTCCTGCTGAAACTCATGAATCCGGTGCCCGTAGTCCTGACCAATAATAAACCCTTGCAGGCGGATGCGTTTTTTTAACAGCGTCGCCATTAATAGTGGCAGCCGGTCAGGTCCGTCGGGGAGTTTTGTGGCGTTATACCCGCTCACCAGACCACACAACGGGATACGTGCCGAAGTATTCAACAGCGGCAGAACCGCATCAAACACCTTGCCGCCGACATTTTCATAATACACATCAATCCCCTGCGGGCAGGCTTTCGCCAGTTGTTCCGCAAAATCCGCCGCGTGGTGATCGAGGCATATGTCAAAACCGAGAGTCTCGGTCGCGTAGCGGCATTTTTCTGCGCCGCCTGCGACACCCACCACATGACAGCCCTTCAGTTTGCCGATTTGCCCGACGGTTGCGCCGACCGGCCCGGTGGCGGCCGCAACGACCAGCGTTTCCCCTGCTTTGGGCTGGCCGATATCCAGCAGTCCCATATAGGCGGTAAAGCCTGGCATCCCCAGCACACCCAACGCCCATGATGGATGCTCAGGGTTGTCACCGAGTTTCACCAGCCCTTTCCCGTCGGAAATATCATAATCCTGCCAGCCGCTGTAACTTAATACCCATTCTCCCGGATGGTAATCAGGGTGGCTGGACTCCACGACCCGGCTGACCGTTCCGCCAACCATCACACCGTCGATCTCCACTGGCGGTGAGTAGGACGATTCGTCGCTCATTCTTCCGCGCATGTAGGGATCGAGGGACAGGAAAATTGTACGTAACAGCACTTGCCCTTCACCGGGCGTCGCCACGTCGTCCTCTTCCATGCGGAAGTTGCTCTCAACCGGCGCGCCATGCGGACGCGAAGCCAGAACCCAACGACGATTACGGTATGCTTGTTGGCCCATGATGTTCTCCTCTGCTTGTGGCATGAATCCCTCAATAGTAGCCGAACATTAATTACCCGCGTGGTTTAAGCGCACAACCAGGTAAACGCATGTTTCCTGCGTCTCATTGATAAAACGGCAGTCGTTTGGCGGCCCCAGCTCCAGGCAGTCGCCCGCTTTCATCTCATGGCGAACCCCGCCTTCGACAAAGACCAGCTCTCCCTGCTGTAGCCAGATAAGCTGTCTTGCCTGCGCGTAGGATGCCGCAGGCATCGGTACGTCACTCCCCGCCGGAAGCGAGATTTGTACGAGATCGATGGGCAGGTCGCTGCGCGGTGAGACGTGGCGGCGCAGATAGTGCGTCTGCGGGTCGTGCCAGACGGGTTGATCGGCAAAACGCAGCAGCTTGCCCTCCTGCATTTCTGCACGCGCGATCAGCGTCGACATGCTGATGCCAAACGCCCCGGAAAGCCGCCCCAGCAGCGTGGCCGTCGGGCTGCTCTCTCCGCGTTCGATTTTGTGGATCATGGCGCGCGATACGCCTGCCCGCTCGGCAAGCTCCGTCAGCGACCAGCCCCGCGATTCACGCTCAATGCGAATTCTTGCACTGATCCGTTGATTTATGCTGTCTTCGATAGTATTCATATCGTAATACTATAGTGAACAACAACTGAGGTTCAACATGTCTATTCGATTTGCTGGCAAAGAAGACTGCGCCGCCATCGCCGAAATCTACAATCACGCGGTATTGCACACGGCGGCAATCTGGAACGATCAAACGGTCGATGTGGATAACCGCATCGCATGGTTTGATGCGCGTCAGCTATCAGGCTATCCGGTTCTGGTCAGTGAAGAGAATGGCGTCGTCACCGGGTACGCCTCCTTTGGCGACTGGCGTAACTTTGACGGTTTCCGCCATACGGTCGAACATTCCGTATATGTCCACCCGGATCATCAGGGGAAAGGCCTCGGACGGGCGCTTCTCAGCCGTCTGATCGAGGAAGCGCGCGCATGTGGCAAGCATGTGATGGTCGCCGGAATCGAGTCGCAAAACCAGGCATCGCTGCATCTGCACGAAACGCTGGGGTTCAGCATTACCGCCCAAATGCCGCAGGTTGGCACCAAATTCGGCCGCTGGCTGGATCTGACGTTTATGCAGCTTCAGCTTGACGATCGCCGCGACCCGGATGCGCGCGGATGAACCAGACGCTGACCCTCGCCTTTCTGATTGCCGCCGGTATTGGGCTGGTTGTGCAAAACACGCTTATGGTGCGCATCACACAGAACTCGTCAACGATTCTCATCGCCATGCTGCTGAATTCGCTGGTCGGGATTGTCCTGTTTGTCAGCATTTTGTGGTTTAAACAAGGCGCGGCGGGGTTTAGCGAGCTGGTTTCCAGCGTGCGATGGTGGACGTTGATTCCCGGTTTGCTCGGATCGTTTTTTGTTTTCGCCAGTATTAGCGGGTATCAGTACGTTGGCGCAGCGACGACTATCGCGGTTCTGGTTGCCAGCCAGCTTATTGGCGGCCTGGTATTGGACATTTTGAGAAGTCATGGCGTGCCGTTACGTGCGCTGGCAGGCCCGGTTTGCGGCGCGGTGTTGTTGGTGATCGGCGCGTGGCTGGTCGCCAGACGCCAGTTTTAACTGCCGCTTCGCCAGATGGCGGCGTCGCGGCGTAAACGCCTTATCCGGCCTGTACATCCCTCACAGGCCGTGCTTATCAACGTCAGAGAATGCTACCGCCTTTGGTAAGCTGTTCGCGACGCGCTTCCATATCTTCCTTGTACTGACGACCGTGATGCGCAATCGCCGTCCGTAGCCGCTGTTGCTGGGTGTAACGATCTTCCCGGCTCAGTTCGGCATCATCGCTCAGCGCGATCAGCAGTTCGTTCATATGGGTAATGACGCTCTCTTCGATAGCGGCATCTACGCGCGCAGTGACCTCTTCCAGGTGCGACATAAACTCTCCTTAAACCATCAATTCAATTTAGCTTTTGAAAAATCACTGCCCATCAGGCTTACGCTGTATCCGGTTACGTTGCTGCGTGTGGCGTAGAACGTTTTGCCGTTTGCCAGCGCGATCCACGGCGCTTGCTGATAGAAAATGTCCTGCGCCTGCTGGTAGAGCTGCGCACGTTCTTCCGGCTTGCTCACCCGTTTCGCTTTCTGGACGAGATCATCATACCCTTTATCGCACCAGCGCGCGGCATTTGAGCCGGTTTTTATGCTGTTGCAGCCCAGCAGCACATCGGCAAAGTTATCTGGATCGCCATTGTCAGACATCCAGCCGAACAGCGCGGTATCGTGCTCGCCTTTACGCATCCCGGACAGATACTCTCCCCATTCGTAAGAGACGATTTTCGCCGTCACGCCGACTTTTGCCCAGTCGCTCTGGATCATCTCCGCAATGCGCCGGGAATTGGGGTTATAAGGGCGTTGCACCGGCATCGACCAGAGCGTTGCCTCAAACCCCTTCTCCAGCCCCGCCTGCTTCAGCAAATCTTTGGCTTTTTGCGGATCGTAGTCGTAATCCTTCAGGTTGTTATTAAAGCCCATCATATTTGGCGGAATGGGCGATTTCGCCACCGTACCGGAACCGAGGAACACCGCGTTGATAATGGCTTTTTTATCAGTGGCGTAATTTAACGCCTGGCGCACCAGTACGTTATCAAACGGTTTTTTCTCGGTATTAAAGGCCAGATAGCCGACGTTCAGCGCATCGACCGAATGCAGCGTTAACGCATTATTCTTTTTAATCTCGTCAAACTGTACGGGTGATGGCGCCGGAATAATCTGGCACTCGTTGGTTTGCAGTTTTGCCAGGCGCGTCTGGGCGTTAGGCGTAATCGAGAAAATAAGATGTCTGGTCGGCACTTCGCCATCCCAGTAGTTCGGGTTCGCCAGGTAGCGAATCTGTGAATCCTGCTTGTAGTGTTGCAGTACGTAAGGGCCAGTGCCGACAGGCCAGTTATCGACGTTTTCCGGTGTGCCTTTTTTCAGCATCGCATCGGCATACTCTGCGGAGAGAATGGAGGCGAAATCCATGCCCCAGTCAGCGAGGAATGCCGCATTGGGTTCGTTCAGCACAAACTGGACGTGATAATCGTCGACCTTTTTCACCTCTTTAATCAACTTATCGAGGCCGACATCATTGAAGTATTCGTAGCTGCCCTGCGACACATTATGGTACGGATGATCTGCATCCTTCTGGCGCAGCACCGAGAAAATAACGTCATCGGCATTAAAATCGCGCGTCGGTTTAAAGAATTTATTGCTGTTGAATTTCACACCCTGACGCAGCGTAAACGTGTATGTTTTCCCGTCCGGGGAAATCGTCCAGTCGGTCGCCAGCGACGGCACCGGCGTATTTTTTACCGGATCGAAATTGATCAGTCGGTTGTACAGCACCTGCGAACTGGCCACGAATGACGGGCCGGAGCTGGCGATTTGCGGGTTAAACGATTCGGGTGAGGCTTCAGAACAGTAGATGATGGTATCGGTATTGGCCGCAAATGCCGCCCCTGCCGGTAAAAGTGCGCTGAGCGCCAGCGCGAGCAACGTTTTCCCTGTAGACATCGTTATAAGCCTTTTCATTTGATTATAAAGAGTGTCATATGAGCATAGCTTACAAAAGCTGACAAATAACGAATCACTCTCAGGTTATTCCGTTCTGGTATTCATCGCTGATGAATGCGTCCTGCGGCGTGAAATAATTTCCCTTAAGTCTTTTTGAAAACGTCAAGATTTTTCCCCCGGCGCTATGCCATGAAAATTAGCCCCTTTTTGCCTCTCTTCCGCCGTTTGCTTGTCTTTGTAATCCGTAAAGTAGATGCGTGAAGAAGTCTAAGGGACAACAACGTGGCAAAAACTCTCTTACGTAGCGGCAATCTGGACGACTATCAGGCCGTGGGCGGCGGCGGTCAGGCCGTATTTGATTCCGCATTGCAAATTCGTGAAACGCTTCGTCTGCGTAAACAGCAGGCAATGGTGGATTGTCTGGCGATCCCGCAAATTAATGACAGCGGCGATCGCGTCGACTGGTATTCCCCGGTCGAGGGAAAAGCCATCGCATGGAAGGCCGCGGAGGAAGAAGCGCGATTTCGGGCGCTGCGCTACCTGAGCAGCACGCTGGAAAACGCGGCGGCGCTGAGCCGCAAAAGTCTGCAATCCGGGAAAACTTCGTTGCAGCTGTTCGGTTCCCTGCTGGAAAAAGCGGTTCAGTTCCCTGGGGAAAACCACGTTTTTCTGGTTGATGGCAAACCGGTCATCACCTTCTGGGGGTTTGTGAATCTTAATGAAAACACCCGTGAGGACGTACTTGACTGCCTGCGCGCCATTGATGTTCCGCCCGTCCTGCCGCCTGCCGCTGAACCCGAGCAGGAGGCGGAAGATGAGCCATTGCCAGAGGTGACGTTTGCCCGTTCCGATGAGCCCTTACTGACGCCGGTGATGATTGAACGCCCCCAGGAACCCGAACCTGAACCGGTCGCCCCTGTTGTTGTCAGCGAACCGCAGGCGCCTTCACCATCTCCGACCGCTCCCGTGAAGCCCTCTTCGCGTCTGCCGCTATGGAGCCTGCCGGTTGCCGCCGTGATTGTCGCTGCCGTTGCGGCGTCGCTGTTGTGGAAACCGTCTGCCCCCGTCGCCGAAGCCACGGCGGTCAGTACGCCGGTTGTCGCCGCGAAAGTAGACAGTAAACCGTTGCCGAAGATGATTGCCCAACTGCCGCTGCATCAGGCGGAAGTGATTCCGCCAGTGAAAAAAGCGAAGCCCGCAGATGAACCGGTGGTGATCGCCGCCATCCCCAAAGATGCGCTGGTGATGGATGCCGGTCAGATGAAAGCGGGAGTCACGCGCTTTTTGAATGGAAACTGGCGCGTACTGATTGACGTTAAAGATCCGGTCAGCGGAAAAGCGCCTTCGCTGCGTTACCAGATCCAGAACAACAAAGGCACCGCCCGGGTGGTACACGGCGACAACATCGTCTGCCGGGCGGACATTTTCTCCGGCCTGCATCAGACCGGAGAGCTGATGATCAAGAGCCGTGGTCACGCACGTTGCACCGATGGTTCGCGCTACCCGATGCCGGAAATCACCTGTAAAGCCAGCACGAATGACGTTGCGGCTTGCTCAGCGCGTTATGACGCCCATGCGGAAGTCCCGTTGACGATCAAAAAGATAGGTGCCTGATTTTATGTTGGTGAATCTGTGTGATTACAAACAAAGCGTAACGCTCATCGCAAACAGCGGCGTACAATTCCTCGACTTCGGCCTGACGCCGCAGGAGTCTGCCCATCTTGGTCGTTTCGTGCGTAAAACGGCGAACGGCCCCCTGCTCCGGCTCGACTTTGATCTGACCAACGGGCGCTATACGGTACCGGGGCGCACGGGGGGTCAACCTGAAGTGGTCAAACCGGAAAGCACCCAGATGTTGCACTATTCGCTGGATGTGCTGGATGGCGTCTGGTTGCCGCTCCCTTTCCTGCGCTTTAACCCTCCACGTACGTTTGTGGAAGGCCCCGACAACTGGGCGCGCGTACAGGTGCGTAAGCTGCCTGAACCCGACAGCGCGGGCCATACGCACCGCATTACCGTGGCGCTGGACAGCCAGTTAAGCGAGAACGCGCCGGCGGCGCTGGCGCCTAACGAAAACGACCTGCTCAATGGCACGCGGTTCGCGCTGGCCTGGCGCGATGATGAAATTGCCGATTTTCTTGACCAGACGTGGATTGACGGCTGGCTGCGCGAATCCTTCCTTCATCACGTCACCCAGGAGGAGAACCGCTCTGAGCAGGAGATTCAGCAGGCGCTGCGTAACTTTGAGTACCAGGCGCACTGGTTGAATCTGATGACGTTACTGGGGGAACAGCTTTCCGTACCGGAAGTGAAGCTGGTCACCCACACGCTCAGCACGCCTGCGATTCCGGTGGATCTGATTCTGGACGTCGGCAATACCCATACCTGCGGCGTATTGATTGAAGATCACGGCGACGCCAATGACGGTTTGCGCCAGACGGCGGAATTACAGGTACGCTCTTTAAGTGAGCCGCAATGTCTTAACGATCCGCTGTTCACCAGCCGACTGGAGTTCTCTGAAGCGCGTTTCGGCAAACAGCATTTTTCGGTTGAAAGCGGCCGCGACGACGCCTTTATCTGGCCATCGATTGTGCGCGTGGGCGACGAAGCCCGCAAACTGGCTATGCAGCGTCTGGGAACGGAAGGCAGCAGCGGGATCTCCAGCCCGCGTCGTTATTTGTGGGATGAAACCCCGGTTTTACAGGACTGGCGCTTCAGCCAGATGAACAGCAAAACGCAGCGAGAACCGCTCGCCACCGCCTTCCCGCTGATGAATCTGATGAATGACGACGGACAACCGTTATTCAGCCTGCCGCCTGATGACCGGTTGCCGGTCTTTTCGCCGCAGTACAGCCGCAGCACGCTGATGACGCACATGCTGTGCGAAATTCTGTCGCAGGCGCTGGGGCAAATGAACAGCGTGGCGACGCGGTTACGCCTCGGTTTTCCGGCGTCGCCGCGTCAGTTGCGCACGCTGATTCTGACCCTGCCATCGGCAATGCCGAAACAGGAACGCGAAATTTTCCGCCAGCGTATGTTCGAAGCCATCGCACTGGTATGGAAAGCGATGGGCTGGCATCCGCAGGATGAGGATTTTTCCTCCCGTAAACAGCAGGAAAAGAGCGTTGTTCCGGTGCCGGACATTCAGATGGAATGGGATGAAGCCAGCTGCGGACAGCTGGTATGGCTGTATAACGAAGCGATTTCCCATTACGCCGGGCGCACGGAGACGTTCTTCAACGCCCTGGCTCGCCCGGACCGTTTACCGGAACCGGGCGAAACCAAAGGTCGGGCGCTACGCGTGGCGTCTATCGACATTGGCGGCGGCACGACGGATATGGCGGTCGTCCACTACCAGCTTGATGACGGCGTCGGCGCGAACGTCAAGATCACCCCGCACTTACTGTTCCGTGAAGGGTTTAAAGTCGCGGGCGATGACATGCTGCTGGACGTCATCCAGAAATGCATATTGCCTGCGCTGCAAACCCGCTTGCAGCAGGCAGGCGTGACGGATGCCGCCGCCCTGCTGGCAACGCTGTTTGGAGATTCAGGCCGCATTGATACGCAGGCGATTTTGCGTCAACAAACGGCGCTACAGCTGTTTATGCCGCTGGGGCACGCCGTACTGGCCGCCTGGGAACAGAGCGACGTTAACGATCCGCTGGCGGGTCTACACGCGACCTTTGGCGAACTGCTGACTCAACGCCCTACGCGCAACGTGATGAATTACATCCAGCAGGCGATCGACCATGCGCTGCCTTCAGGCTCACCGGCGTTCGATCTGCTGAGCGTGCCGTTGCAGGTGCAGTTCAGTCACTTACAGGAGGCATTACTGGCCGGTCAGTTTACCCTGACCTCGCCGCTGCATGCCGTTTGCGAAGCGATTTCTCATTACCGCTGCGACATTCTGCTGGTGACGGGCAGACCAACCTGCCTGCCCGGCGTGCAGGCGCTGATCCGCCATTTACAGCCGGTTCCCGTTAACCGCATCGTCTGGATGGACAAGTATCGCGTCCATGAATGGTATCCCTTCAGCCAACAGGGGCGGATTGGCAACCCGAAATCAACCGCCGCCGTGGGGGCGATGCTGTGCAGCCTGGCGCTGGATTTACGGCTACCGCGCTTTAACTTTAAAGCCGCTGATATCGGCGCCTATTCCACCGTATGCTATCTCGGCGTTCTGGATAACACGGTCAATACCTTGCGTGATGAAAACGTCTGGTATCAGGAGATCGATCTCGATAAACCCGGCGCGAAGCTGGATACCCGTCTGCACTTCCCGCTTCGCGGCAATGTGACGCTCGGTTTCCGCCAACTGGCGAACAGCCGCTGGCCTGCGACCCCACTCTATACCCTGAGCATTAACTCAGCAGAGCTGGCGAAAACCATCGCCGGTGATGGCGTTCTCAATGTCCGGCTGCAACTGCGCGGCGGGAACAAAGAGACGGGGCCGGAATCGTTTGTGCTGAGTGACGCCTGGCTACAGGATGGAACGCCCGTCGCCGCGAATGCCCTGACCTTAAAACTGAATACCCTGGCCGACCGTCGTCATAGCGGCAGCCACTACTGGATCGACAGCGGGAGCGTGTACCTGAAATGAGCAAGACGTTAAACACCACACAGGCCGCCATTGCGTGGGTTAACCATACACGTCAGCACGCAGTACGCCTGGATGATGAAGCGGACGCCCTGCTGGCGCAGCTCACACTCGCCGCCGCCGGTGAATCGGCGCTGAACGCCGCGCAACAGGCAAGAGGCAGCATCGGTTTGTATGGCCATTCACAATCCTCAAAAGCGCATCTGCTTGGCGCGCTGTGCGGTAACGGTGAGGGAAAACTGAACATCGCCACGCCGGATCGCTGCTTTGACTATTTTACCCATATCAACCCAGGCCATGCGCCAGCCAATATGGCGATCCGTTTTACGCAGGATGAAAGCGCGGCGGTTGATAGCGAATGGCCGCTGCGTCTGCGGCTCATCAGTGAAGCTGAACTGGTACAACTGTTTATCGCCTGGGCCAGCGCCTCACCCGATAACCGGCAGGTCGAAAAATCTATTATTGAGACGCGGTTAGAAAAGTGGCAGGCGCTGCGTCAGCGTCAGCCGGTTCAGGGAGTGACCGCAGAGGACGTCGCCGCCATTGCCCGTTTCTGGCGCACCTGCGTTCCTGTCGGGCAACAGCAAATCGACGATGCGCTCTGGCATCAGTTCGCCTCCCTGCTGCCCTCGGTGGATCTGACGACCCGCGCCAGCGCCTGGGCATTACTCTGGGGCGAACAGCCTGAATTAACGCAACAGTGGCTAACGCTGGCGCGTACGCTGCAACAGACCGGCCATGCGCAGGAGTTAGCGGCGCCGTTGAGTCTG
Organism: Citrobacter sp. CK194; assembly: GCF_030333395.1. Classification (NCBI taxonomy): domain Bacteria; kingdom Pseudomonadati; phylum Pseudomonadota; class Gammaproteobacteria; order Enterobacterales; family Enterobacteriaceae; genus Citrobacter; species Citrobacter sp. CK194. The sequence continues at coordinate 1,176,227 of NZ_JAOWGA010000019.1, read as the reverse complement.
CTGGTCGATCATTTTGGCCTTCCGGCAGAAAGTTTTCTGACCCAGGGCGCGTTATCCGGCAACGACGCGCAGAGCGACGTCGTTGTACATCCTGTTGAGCACCATCAGTTACTCAATGCGGTGAGCCTCTCTCTGGATTCACTGGCTTTGCTGACGCGTGAACTGGTGCTTAGCGTTGAAAACACGGCGCTGGATAATGTCGATCTGCTGGATATTCCGCTGGCGCCGGATGCGCACCCGCATCCACTCTGGCGGGCAAAACTCGGCTGGATGCTGGAACATTATCGCCAACATTTGCAGCCCGATGTGCTGGTCATTTGCAATGCCACCTCCGCCCGGTCGCAGACGCCCGCTGCCGCCCGCACGCTGCTGGGCTGGGTGAACGATACACAACCGCTGCGCGACGCCGCGCTACCGGGCGTGGTCTGGGCCATTACGCCGCAGGATGCGCGTTTCACAACGCAGCAGAATCTTGATGAAGCCGTGCAGCAGTTAATGGGGAAACCCGGCCTTCACTGGGGCACCCTTCAGGCGCTGGATAAACACAGCTTGCAGCGTCTGGTGGAATGGCTGTCACAGGCGACGTCGCCGTTACAGCGCCAGGCGCGGCTGGCCTCCCTGTGTGAGCAGCATCAACAACGGCTTCATGACCTGCTGTTGAGCCATATCACCCCAAAAGACAGCGGCAGTAAGGCGACGGAATCCGTTATTCGCCAGCTTCAGGGGCAGGCCGCCCGGCATGGCGAGTTGCTCGACGGGCTTCTGCCGCCAATACACCATTTTGAGTCGCTTTTGCGTATTCAGCAGCCGCGCGAAGAGCAGGTCAGCGGCCTGTTTAATGAAGCGATCGATCTGTTTGCGGATGAGCCAGACGCTCCCCGCCCGGCAGAAAACAAAGAGACAGGGTATCTGGCCCACAAAATGTGGATTAACCATGTGCGCCAGTGGAGCCGAAATGAGAGCAACGCCCGTCGTTTAGGTCTGGAGTCGCATACGCTCAGGCTGGTCGTGGATATTCTGATTACCGCCAGCTATCGGCTTAATGTGCCTCAGCAGTTACAGCAGATTATGCAGCGTGAAGAGGTTTGCGGCGCGCAGCTGCATGCCGGGATCGGTAACTTTATCGCCTGGCTTGGCTACGAAAATGTGGCGGAGGACGCCCGACCCGCCAGCCGGTTCCAGAAAGGATCGGCGATCTTCAGCGCGCCTCGCCTGCAACCGATGGCCCGGCTCACCCAACTGGATGAACAGCCGGTACATGCCGCCAGTCGCTATGTGTATGACTGGCTGGTCGCGCTCTATACCCGGGCAAATGAAAATAAGGGGTATCAGCATCCGCAGGATGTGTCCGACGCCGACAAAAAACGGCTGATGGCGCTGCTCAATGCCTGATGGCGCTATGCAACATCGTAAGCCGGATAAGGCGCTCGCGCCGCCATCCGGCCATCTTCATCTCATCAAAACAACGAAAATAACAATGCGACGGGCAGACTCATCGGCCAGGTTGCGCCCACGAGAATGGCGCTCAGAAAGCGGATACGTTTTTTATCGTGGGAAAGAAACCAGGTAATCAGGCAGGCAATCGCCGCCATCACTGCGTAAAAAACCAACATTTTTTGGTAGAGCGACATTTCGGGCATCCGAACCAGAGGGGAAAAACGCGCGCAATATGCTCTTTTTTTTGACGTACATCAAGTTTTATCCGTACTATTCAGCAAAACGCTGAAATAGCGGCACCATTCACCATGTTCATATTTTGTCTTATTGCGGATTGCCTGAACCCGTACTATACACAAAGGGGTCATAACAAAAGGTGGCAAAAATGAATGTTTCCAGTAAAACCGTGGTGCTGATAAATGTCTTTGCTGCTATTGGACTTTTTGGCCTTATCTCATTGAGATTCGGCTGGTTTGCCTGATGTACTGAGTGCTTGCTGCGCATACTGGCAGAGAGCGTTCCTTCTCTCTGCCATCGATTTACGATCTTCCCATGCCGCGCCGGAACGGTAAATTATCCTTAATGTTTAACCATTATGTGGCGGATAACCGTATAGTCTTCCAGCCCATAAAGTGACATATCCTTGCCGTAGCCCGAGCGTTTTTGCCCACCGTGCGGCATCTCGCTCACCAACATGAAATGCGTATTAACCCAGGTGCAGCCATACTGCAATCGCGCGCTCAGGCGATGCGCCCGACCCACATCTTTCGTCCAGACGGATGATGCCAGCCCGTACTGAGTATCATTTGCCCACGCCAGCACCTGCTCTTCATCATCAAACACCGTCATGCTGACAACCGGGCCGAACACTTCTCGCTGCACGATGGCGTCCTCCTGTTTTGCGCCGGCCAGCAGCGTTGGCGCAAAATAGTATCCTGCGCCGTCCAGTTTCTGGCCGCCGGTCACCACGTTGATATGTCCGAGCGCTTTCGCCTCTTCCACCGCTTTTGTCACTCGCTCAAGGTGCGCTTGCGAGCTGAGCGGCCCAAGCTCAGTCGATTCGTCGTTTGGCGAACCGGTTTTCAGGCTGGCGACCGCCGCGCCGAGTTTCTCAACCAACGCGTCATAGATCCCTTTTTGCGCATAGATACGACAGGCCGCCGTACAATCCTGCCCGGCATTGTAGAAACCGAACGTTCGCACACCTTCGACAACGGCATCCAGATCGGCATCATCAAAGACAATCACCGGAGCCTTACCGCCTAATTCCATGTGCGTGCGCTTAATGGAGGGCGCGGTATGTTGAATAATGTGCTCACCCGTCGCAATCGAGCCGGTCAGGGAGACCATCCGTACTTTTTCATGCCCGGTGAGCGGATCGCCAACCGTCTTGCCCCGCCCGAACAGCACGTTAAGCACGCCTGGCGGGAAAATATCCTTCGCAAACTCCGCCAGCTTCAATGCCGTCAGCGGCGTGATTTCAGACGGTTTTATCACCACACAGTTACCCGCCGCCAGCGCTGGCGCCAGTTTCCAGGCCGCCATCATCAGCGGATAGTTCCACGGCGCGATCGAGGCGACGACCCCAACCGGATCGCGGCGGATCATCGAGGTATGCCCTTCCAGATACTCCCCCGCCGCCAGGCCGTTCAGACAGCGTGCGGCGCCGGCAAAGAAGCGAAATACATCGACAATCGCCGGGATCTCATCATTGAGCGCGCAATGCAGCGGCTTCCCGCAGTTTTGCGACTCCAGTTCGGCGAATGTCTGCGCATTTTCCTCAATCACGTCCGCCAGCGTTAGCAGCAGCTCCGCTCTGACTTTTGGCGTGGTTTGCCCCCATTCCGCGAATGCCCGGTCTGCGGCGCGAACGGCGGCATCTACCTGTGCGGGCGACGCCTCTGCAATCTCCAGAATCACCTCGCCCGTCGCCGGGTTGTAGACGGGCTGTTTTTCACCTTCACCGCTGACCAGCTCGCCGTTAATCAGTAATTGATGTGGCATACATCTTACTCCTGTCGCAAAATATTGAGCGGCAGCCTTGCCGTAAATATATGTCCTTTCCTAAAAATAGTCGGCGCGTCTGCCGCGCACCTGTTGGGATAAGGAAATTTAATCAGGTTGTGAGCTGACGCGCATTACGCCGCTCCACGCGGCGCACATGTTCCATCTTTCGGAGTATAGACAAGGAGTTAGGCTGAGGATGGAAAAGACGGTGGGTATTGATATTTCCTATGGCGAGTCAGCGATAAATAACGTTCTGCCCTGATAATCGATACGCTTTCTCTATTTTGGCTAAAACCAAAAGATGGCAACGCGTATTTTATTTCAGCATATCGCGAATAAGTTTCCCCAGTTGAGATACCGCCTGCTCCTCCCTTTCTCCCCACCCCCATGCGGTATTAAACCGGAAAAAATGCGACCAGGTATCAGAGGTCGAAAACATTTTACCAGGGGCGATACTGATCTGATGCGCCAGAGCCTGCGCACTGAGTTCCCCGGCATCAAGAGATTCGGGCAGTTCCAGCCAGAGAAAATAGCCGCTGTCATTGTGGTGAATCTTCACCTCAGCGGGCAGATGGCGCAGCAGCGTTTGCCAGGCCTGCTGTTTTCGCTCCGCCAACTGGCGGCGCAGACGACGCAAATGCGCGTCATAGCGGCGTGTCGAAAGGTAATCGACCAGAGCAAGCTGCATTGGTGAACTGGTGGATAGCGTACTCATCAGCTGTAGCCGTTGAATTTGTCTGGCGTACTTTCCCGCTGCAACCCAACCAATACGAAAACCGGGAACCAGACATTTCGAGAATGACGAACAATGCAATATTTTGTCGTGGCGATCCCAGGCTTTGGCAGGCAGCGGTTTGTCGCGGCCAAAATAGAGCTCGCTGTACACGTCATCTTCAATCAGCACGACGTTGTACTGATCCAGTAACGCGACCAGCCGCGCTTTTTTCTCCGGGCTAAGGGTGAAGCCGAGCGGGTTTTGGCTATTGGTCATCAGCCAGCACGCCTTCACCGGATACTCCTGTAATGCCTGTTCCAGCGCCGCTAAATCGATCCCTTCTTGTACATCCGTGGCGACAGAAAGCGCTTTCAGGCGGAGTCGCTCCAGCGCCTGTAACGCGCCATAAAAGCAGGGATTCTCCACAATAACCCAGTCGCCCGGTTCGGTAACCGCCTGAAGGCTGAGGTTCAGGGCTTCCAGCGCCCCGGCGGTAATGACGATTTCATCAGGAGAGACGGTAATTCCCTGCTGCGCATAGCGTCGGGCGATGGCATGGCGCAGCTCGCTGTTCCCCGGCGGCAGGTTCTCAATCACGCTCATGGCCGTGGCGGTTTTACTGACCTGTGCCAGGGAACGGTTAAGCTGCTGCAACGGAAACAGACGCGGGTCTGGAAAGGCAGAGGCGAACGGCATCACCGACGCATCCCGGCTGGCCTGCAACATTTCGAAAATATAGGTATTAATATCAACGGCTTCATCGCGCATTACCTGCACAGACGGCATCGCAGGCTGGCGCACCGGGCGCGCCGCCACGTAATAACCCGACTGCGGACGCGCAATAATGCGCCCCTGGCTTTCCAGCAACTGATACGCGTGTCCTACGGTCATAAAACTCATGCCGCTGCTGACCACCTGCTCACGCAAGGAGGGTAATCGATCGCCAGGCTGCCACACGCCGGAGGCGATTTGATCGCAAATTTGTTCCGCCAGTCGCTGATATTTCTTCATCGTTTTTTTATTTCACACAATATGTAATGCCTGCTGGAACAACCGGAAAAGCTAAAGCATAGTCAGCGATAACTCTTTACCCAATGCTCTGGCCGCAATCTGCACAGCATCGATTTTCGTTGCGTGTTTTAAGTCGAATAGTCGGGTAATTTCCTGCTTGGGTCTGCCAATGCGCCTCGCCAGCTCCTGCTGCGTGATTTTTGATTCAAGGAACGCATTCAACAAAAGGACTTTAGACGCAATGCTTAGAGGAATCTCCACATAATCATCAGCTTCATCAACCATTGAAGGTAAAGGAATTGGCTGGTTATCTTCAAAATAAAATTCAAAGGCGGTGACTAATGCGCCCTGCGCGGCTTCGAGAGATTCATGGCGGGTGTCACCTTGTGTTAACGCCTCTGGAATGTCCGGGAACGACACAACATAACCCCCTTCTTCTGCGGGAATGAGATTGACGGGATAACGCATAGTTTCTGGTAACGCTCTCATGTGATCAACCTTATATATCTGATGATTAATTCAAACCAAGCTGCTTTAGTATTGCTTTACGCAGGGTGTCTTTAATTTCATCACCAGGATGTCTGGGCATGACGCTTCGTTTGTCGTGATATCTCAACTTCAAATGATTCGTTCCATTTGTTACATCGACTCCCTGAGATTCAAGCCAGCGTCTGAACTCGCTCTGCTTCACCGCGCCTCCCTGCCATGTATTATAACCATAAGGTAAACATTTTTGTTTACCTTTTCTCTTTTTTTGAATGTTATACACCCCGAAATGGCTTTTGGCTGATTAACACTCAAAAACCGGAAAGCTGGTTCCAGTTTTGCGGGAAGGTTAATTATGGTGAGGGGTTTTGAGGTACATCAGGCGTGGCCGGGTGACGCTCAGCGTTCCCGGCCAGCCGCTGACTTAGCTTTTACGTTTTGGCAGCGTTTTCATCAGATCTTCCGGGCTTACGGAGGCGACAACGCTGCCGGGCAAGGGCATTTTCAGAATATGATTTTTGATCTTGCCGATAACGTGCATTTCGCACGGACGGCAATCAAACTTCAGCGTCAATACTTCATCGCCGTGTACCAGTTGCATCGGCGTTGCTTTCCAGCTTTTGATATTCCCTTTCGCCTGTTTCGGGCACAGGTTAAAGGCAAAGCGCAAACAATGTTTGGTGATCATCACTGGCACATCGCCCTTCTCCTGGTGCGCCTCATACGCCGCGTCGATCAACTGGACGCCGTAGCGATGATAAAACGCGCGCGCTTTGTGATTGTAGACGTTAGCCAGGAAGCTCAAATGCGTTTCCGGGTAGACCGGGGCTGGTTGCGCCACCGGCTTACGGCTGCCGCGTTGATAGTTCGCCAGACGCGCCGCATCCAGCATTTCTGCCGCTTCGCGACGGAACTGGTTGAGTAAACTGTTCGGCACGAACAGTGCGCCGGGGAGATTCACCTCAACGCTACGTGCGTAGTACATCGTCTGTCCCAGCTTCGCCACGCCTTCTTTCAGGTTGTTCAACGCTTTTTCGGCGTTGTTCGCCTCGTCAAACTGTCCCTCCAGCGTATGGGTGACGCTCACGCCCTCTTCGCTGGTCAGCGTCAGAATTAGCTGTTCCTGCCAGCCGCCTAACGCGATATCCACCGCCACCCGGCGTTCGCTGGAGGTTTTGGTTAACGCCTGCTGCCAGTTGTGGTCGAGATTACGGTTCAGCGGATGATGCGGGCGCACTTTATGCAGGTCGGACGGCATTTCATTTGGCCAGACGCGATAACGGTTCTGCCCCGTCTTCTCCACCGTATTGGCGCGAAATCCCACCACTTCACGTTTGATCAGCACATTCAGGCCATCGCCGTTGGATAACGGTTCCGTCACCTCAACGTCCAGGTGATCTTTTGCCACTTTGACGACTTCGCCTACCGGCAAACCGATAAATTTTGGCGAATCGAACGCGCCGATATCCCCTTTACGGGCGTTAACAAAATAGTCGGTACTACCGCGATGGAAGGTTTTATCCGTAGAAGGAATAAAAAAGTGCTCAGTACGACCGGCGGAAGCCCGCGCCAGGTCGCCACGCTCCTCGATAATCGCATCCAGCATCTGGCGATAGTGCGCCGTGATGTTCTTCACATAGCTCATGTCTTTGTAGCGTCCTTCAATTTTGAAGGAACGCACGCCAGCATCGATCAACGCGCCCAGATTGGCCGTCTGGTCATTATCTTTCATCGACAACAGGTGTTTTTCGTACGAGACCACCCGCCCCTGATCGTCTTTTAAGGTGTACGGCAGGCGACAGGCCTGGGAACAGTCGCCACGGTTAGCGCTGCGACCGGTCTGCGCATGAGAGATATAGCACTGCCCGGAATAAGCCACGCACAGCGCGCCGTGGATGAAAAACTCAATAGTGGCGTCGGTGGCCTGATGAATCGACTGGATCTGGCTCAGACTCAGTTCGCGCGCCAGCACAATCTGGGTGAAACCGACGTCGGCAAGGAATTTCGCCTTTTCAACGCTGCGGATATCACACTGCGTACTGGCATGCAGTTCAATGGGAGGGATGTCCAGTTCCAGGATGCCCATATCCTGCACAATCAGCGCATCGACGCCGGTCTGGTACAGATCGGTAATCAGCCGTTGCGCGGGCTCAAGCTCATCATCATGCAGAATGGTGTTTAACGTCACAAAGATCTTCGCGCCATAGCGATGCGCAAAAGGCACCAGTTCCGCGATATCTTTCAGGCTGTTACTGGCATTATGCCGCGCGCCGAAGCCAGGCCCGCCGATGTAAACAGCATCGGCGCCATGTAAGATCGCTTCACGAGCAATGGCGGTATCGCGTGCCGGACTTAACAGTTCAAGGTGATGAGGTTGCTGGCGCATACGGTTAATATCATCCAATAACAGCAAAATGGCGGCTATTGTAGTCAGAAGCGCGACGTTTCGGAATACTTTTCCCGTCTAACTATGTGGGTAATGGATCAAGGAGTGAAAGTGAACCGTCTGGCCGCTACTATTGCGATACGCATGGGCGGCATCGCCCGCAAAACGCACGCCTTCGCCGGATTTGAGTGTGCGCCATTCCCCGGCAATACACATATCCAGCGTTCCCTGAATCACCACCACATGTTCGATGACGCCTGCCTCATGCGGCGTCGATTCGCTAAGCGCGCCCGGGGCCATCAATATTGAAAAATGGTCAAAACAGAGCTGCGGGTCCCACGGAAACAGCGGCGTGATCACCATTGCCTGCTGCTGCGGGTCGAAGGTCGGGAGATCCTCCGCTTCCGGCGGGGAGATAAACGTTGAAAACGGGACATTCAAACCGGTGGCAATCTTCCATAATGTCGATACCGTTGGGCTGGATTCGTTGCGCTCTATCTGGCCGAGCATTGCTTTTGAAACCCCTGTCGCTTCCGCCAGACGCGACAGACTCCATTCTCGCTGTTGGCGCAGCGCCTTCAGCGTCGTCGCCAGATAATGGGTCAGGTTGTCCATTTTTCTCCTCCGGTAAAGCCGCAGTCTATCACTTGTGCGCTATAGCGCACAATGCTACAGTTTGTGACCGTTATAACGCACAAGGGGCAATCATGCGGTCATTTTCACTTCCTCTGCCAACCGTGTTGTCTGGTTTCGTTGCGGTCCTGGTCGGCTATGCAAGCTCAGCGGCAATCATCTGGCAAGCCGCGATTGCCGCCGGCGCATCAACCGGACAAATTGCCGGATGGATGACGGCGCTTGGCATCGCGATGGGCGTCAGTACGCTGGCGTTAACCCTCTGGTATCGTGCTCCGGTGCTGACGGCATGGTCAACGCCCGGCGCCGCGTTACTGGTTACCGGCTTGCAGGGTCTCACGCTTGCGGAGGCCATCGGCGTATTTATTGTCGCGAATGCGTTAATCGTTCTGTGCGGCGTAACCGGGTTGTTTGCCCGCTTAATGCAGGTGATTCCGCATTCTCTTGCCGCCGCGATGCTGGCCGGTATTTTATTGCGTTTTGGTTTGCAGGCGTTCGGTCATCTGGATGGCGAGCTGTTTCTGTGCGGCAGTATGCTGCTGGCGTGGTTAGCGCTGAAAGTGCTGGCGCCGCGCTATGCGGTTATCGCCGCAATGGTTGTCGGTATTCTGGTTGCGGGCATGAAAGGTGACATTGTCACGCATGGCATAACCCTCTCCCCGGTGCTACCGGCGTTTATCGCGCCCCATTTTTCGCTTGCTCATAGCCTCGGCGTCGCCATTCCACTGTTTCTGGTGACAATGGCGTCACAAAACGCGCCCGGTATCGCCACGATGAAAGCCTCCGGTTACTCCCTTCCGGTTTCGCCGCTGATCGTGTTTACAGGGCTGCTGGCGCTGGTTTTATCTCCCTTTGGCGTCTACTCCATATGCATTGCCGCTATTACCGCCGCCATTTGCCAGAGTCCCGAAGCGCACCCGGACGCCGGGCGTCGCTGGCTGGCTGCGGCTGTCGCAGGTGGGTTCTATCTGCTGGCGGGATTGTTCGGCGGTTCCGTTACTGCTCTGATGGCCGCCCTGCCCGTAAGCTGGATTCAGATGCTGGCCGGGCTGGCGCTGCTGGGAACAATTAGCGGCAGTTTGTACCAGGCATTGCTTAATGAAACGGAGCGTGATGCCGCTATCGTGACCTTTCTCGTCACCGCAAGCGGGCTGACGCTGCTGGGCATTGGCTCTGCGTTTTGGGGACTGGTAGTCGGAGGCGTCTGCTACGGGGTGCTATCGTTTGCTCGCCGCGCGTAACTGCGACGGCGTCTTACCGGTCACCTGCTTAAAGCGATTGCTGAAATGGCTCGCCGAACTGAATCCGCAGGCCATCGCGATCTCTGACAGCGAACGGGTTGAATGGCAGACCCATTGCTGTGCCAGCGCCATACGCCGCTGCATCACGTACTGGTGTGGCGCCATGTTCATCGACTGGCGAAACATTCTGGCGAAATGAAATTCGCTCAATGCCGCCTCGCGCGCCAGATCGCTTAACGTCAGCGGCTCAGCAAGATGCGCTTCAATGTACGCCAGCACATTGCGCAGCGTGGCGGGCGCCAACCCGCCAGTAACCGTCGGGAGACGCCACTGCACGTTACTGTAATGCTGCACCAGATGCGTCAACAGCAGTGACGAGGCGGCGCTGAGCGTCATATGATTCGCCGGTTGCTGCCAGTCATTTCCCAGCAGGAACTGGCGATAAACCGCCGTTATTCCCGGATCGTTGCCAAAGGTGCGCTCATCCAGGGTAAAGCTGTACGGGCTTTTATCCCAGACCTTTTCCCCAACATCCCGCAGATGGGCATCTGTACAGTAGAGATGGACAAACGACAGGTCGTCGCGAATATCCCAGACGGACTCACTCTCTTTTGGCATCAGACAGAAGCGATCCGGCCCCCCGCCATTCTTCCAGCCGCCCGGCGTTTTGTGGTAGCTCTCGTAGCCGTCAGCGACATACAGGCTGAGAGTATGGTGATCGCAATATTGCGTAATGTTGTCACGTTTATTTGACCATGCCGCCAGCTGGACACCCGAATGCAACGCAACCGAGTCATGCAGCACGGCATTATGTTTGCGTAAATTTTCAAAGGCATCATAAGACTGAGACATACCATCACATCACAAAGCAGTAATAAGTAGAATCTCAGTCTATAACAGCCACGACCCGTTTCCAGCCCTCACCGGCCAGACAGCGGCAAAAAAGCGCAAGATTTTGCAAGTCATCCGCAAACCGGTGCAAGCGCGCGCATTTTTTACATGTCACATTCCTTCTTCGGATAATAAAGATAAAGAAGAGAGTGTTATGAACGCATTATTATACTGTCTGGTGGTTGTCATTTGGGGAACCACCTGGATTGCGATTTATCTGCAACAAGGCCCGGTATCGGCGCCGGTGTCCATTTTCTGGCGGTTTGCCGTCGCCAGCGCGTTAATGATGCTCATCCTGCTGGTGAGCGGGAAGTTACGTAAATTATCCGGGCGCGACCATCTGTTTTGCCTGTTACAGGGCGGATGCGTCTTCTGCTTTAATTTCTGGTGTTTTTATAGCGCCGCCGCCTGGATCAACACGGGGCTGGAGTCCGTCATTTTCTCAATGGCCGTACTGTTTAATGCAGTTAACAGCTTTGTGTTCTTCGGGCATAAACCGCCGCTACGCTTTTATTACGCTGCCGGTCTGGGATTAACGGGCATTATCACGTTGTTCTGGCAGGATCTGGCCAACAGCGGCTGGAACCACTCGCTGTTACTGGGGATTGGTCTGAGCGCGCTGGGAACGTTTGGCTTCTCTTTGGGCAATATGATCAGCATGCGCCATCAGAGAAAAGGTCTGGAAGTCATGACCACCAACAGCTGGGCGATGCTGTACGGCACGCTGCTGATCGCCGCCATTGCCTGTATACGCGGCGATAACTTCACGCCGCAATGGACGTTGAGCTACCTCGGCGCCCTGCTGTATCTGGCAATATTCGGTTCCGTTATCGCGTTTGGCGCGTATTTTACTCTGGTGGGACGCATCGGCCCCGGCAACGCGGCCTACAGTACGCTGCTGTTTCCTCTGGTGGCGCTGACAATATCCACACTCTATGAAAGTTACGTCTGGCAAATGAATGCCGTTGTTGGATTAGTGCTGATTCTGGTTGGCAATCTGGTGATGTTCACGCGTCCAGAGGCGTTAATGAGTAAGCTAATTTACCGTCGCCGGGCGGCATAAAAAAACGCGCCATCCGAAGATGGCGCGTGAACTTATTTTTTACCGACATCAAACATGGTGGCATCAGTCGCCATGTCATCAATCACTTCTTTCAACGTTTCAAACGCCATCGGCGTATTTTCGTTGCTCAGGTCTTTACCCTCGCCCTGACGAACCACTTTCACCACCGGTTTATTGGTGGCGGCATCAATCAGCTCGCCTTCAAAGTAAAGATGCGTATCCATTGTGCGATGGCCTGTCGCCATCTGCGTACCCGCAACGACCAGGGCGACCGGCACCACTTCATAGAATTGCAGCCCCTCTTTGCTGGTATCAACGCCAGTTATCGCGCCGCGGAAAATCAGGCTACGCGGCCCTGGGGTCGTCACCAGAGGTTTACGTTTCTCAATGGCCGTTTTCAGTTGGGTATCGGTATAGCTTCGTAATTTATCCAGAACCTGCTGCCCGACCTGCGTTGTGGGTTTCGGCACCGGATAGTAGGTTATCGGGTTCCAGACGATGCTGTCATATTTAGATTCATCAAAGCTGGGGTCAACCCAACGGAGCACCGGTTTTCCCGTTGCGGAGGTTGTTTCTTTCAGCCCTGAATAATCTTTTAAGAACCCAGAATATTTATCCGGCTGAGTAATTTTTGACGCACAGCCAGATAAAGCCAATAAGCCAGAAAGCACTGCAACTTTAAATAAAGTATGAGTACGCATGGAAACTATCCCTTTTGTTTTTGCAGATATGCAATTGGAATAGTAGCAAAAGGAAACTAATCTGGATGGACTATAAATGGTATCGCCAGCACAAATTCAACACGGCGAGTTGCAGGCCGTATCAGGCCTGCAACTCTATCGTAAAATTGCGTTATGCGCTTTTACGCGCCAGCAGCGTCGCAAAACGCAGTTTGATGCGGTTGCCGTTGGCGTCCGTGCGGTGAAGTTCACCCACATCCTCGTTGTATTTCAGCAATTCCCAGCCTTCGTAGTAACGGCGCAGTTCCCCTTCTTTAAACGCAAACGGGAAACCCACGGTGCAGGGGAAATCTTCCGTATCCATTGCCGCCACAATCAGGTTATGCCCGCCCGGTTTGGTGCAACGCTGCATATTGGCAATCAGCCCCGGAATAGTTTTCGCTTCCAGGAACATCATTACTACCGTTGAGAGAATAAAATCGTAGTCGCCTTCGAAGCTTAACGCGTTAAGGTCAACCACCTTTGCTTGCAGGTTTTCCAGCCCTTCCGCCGCTTTGATGCGCTCAACGTTGGCGATGCTCATCGGATTCTTATCCCAGGCGGTAACGTCATAGCCGTTCGCCGCCAGATAGAGGCTATTACGGCCATTTCCGCAGCCCAGATCCAACGTTTTACCCGGCGCGACCACCTTTGCCGCCTCAACGACGTCGGAGTGCGTGCGGGTTAAATCGTATTTTTCAGTAAAGTAATTTTCGTCACGAAGGGTCATTAGTTATCCTCAGATTTCAGTAATGCGGCGCGTTCTGTGCGCACGAGAAGTTTCCCCTGCATCAGCAGCGCAAACGTGCGTACGAGCAATAACGCTATGATAAAATTGGTAAAAATAAACAACGGAATCGCCAGCGTATGAAAAAATCCCGACGCGCTGGCGTGCCCTAAATGCAGCCCTGTCGTCGCCAGCGCTGAAACGCCGAACGAGAAGCTCCAGAAAGAGGCATTAAACGGCTGCGACAGATACCACGGCATCAGGCGCAGCATGAAAAGCAGTTGCAGCAAGCCATAGCCAAACAGCATTTTCGCCAGCGTATCGCCTTCTCCGCCGTTGACGCTCAGCCAGGCGCTACAGGCCACTAACGCCGGAGCCAACTGAATGCCCAGCGATGTGCGCAGTACCGCCGGTAATTCACCGGAACTGCGCAAACGTTGCAAAATAACGGGTTCCAGACTCAACCACGAGAATACGCCAGCCCCTAAAAAGACCAGCCCGGCGTCGTTGTAACCCAACGCGCCGCAGGCCATCGCGCTAATAAAGTTATTCGCTACCGTCGGCAGATACAGCCCCGGCGTTGTCGCCTCTTCAGGATGCGAACCGCGCCAGAGTCCCGCCGTTTGCCATGCGGCATAAGCCAGTTGCACCACGACGCCAATGCTGAACAATCCCACGGCTAACCCACGACACCAGGGGACAAAACCAATCGCCACCAGCATCGTGGTCGCAGGAAAAAGGCTGACAAAACTGCTCTTTACCGGATGCCGTACCTCCGCCAGTACGCTCTGTGGAAAACGCAGCAGACGGTTAAGAAAGGCAAGCGTCAGCAAGCTCCAGATGATCATTGCCAGGATCACCAGGCCATCGCCAATCCAGTGACTGACGGGCCAGATATGGCTGGCATAGCGCCACGCGAAGCCCATGCCAATGGTGCCCAGTACCATCCCAAAATAGCCAGCCGGAAGATTAAGCACCCGGTCGCTCTGCTTGTTCTTACTCATTTTGTTTAATTTATAAAGTATATTTTAAATGCATTTTATGGAATTTCGCCCTGTTTAGCCAGTGCTGAAAAATTTGCTACGGTTATCTTAAGCGAGCAAAGGGAAATTCCCCATGAGCAAATATCACCTGAGTGAAGAATCGCGTGCCTTTAGTTATCAGGATAACGGCCACAAGAAAAGCGTCTTGCTGCGCCAGATCATTGCCCTTACCGACTTTAACGACGTCAAAGCCGGAACCGCTGGCGGCTGGGTAGACGACGAAAGCGTGCTGGCGCAAGAAGGACACTGCTGGATTTACGACGAGAATGCCCTCGCATTCGCCGGGGCGATGATTTCAGGCAACGCCCGCATCACCCAGGCCTGCATCATCAGAGATCGCGTGCAAATCGGTGATAACGTCTGGATTGATCTGGCCGAGGTCAGTCACGGCGCCCGGATAAGCAACAACGTCACCGTGCAGAATTCGCTCGTTCGCGGTGAATGTCATCTGTCTGGCGACGCTCGTATTCTGCACCATTCGGAGATTATCGCCGCAAAAGGCCTAACCCAGAAAAGCGACCTGACGCTGCAAATCTACGATCGCGCCACCGTCAGCAACTCGCGCATTGTCCATCAGGCGCAAATCTACGGCGATGCGATAGTCACCCAGGCGTTTATTGAACACCGCGCGGAAGTGTTTGATTTCGCGATCGTCGAAGGAAATGAAGAGAATAACGTCTGGCTTTGCGACTGTGCCAAAGTGTACGGTCACGCCCGCGTTATTGCGGGAACGGAGGAAGATGCCATCCCCACGCTGCGTTACAGTGCTCAGGTGGCGGAACACGCGACGGTTGAAGGTAACTGCGTATTGAAACATCACGTTCTGGTCGGTGGTCATGCCGAACTACGCGGCGGCCCTGTCCTGCTTGACGATCATATCCTGATCGAAGGCCATGCCCGCATTCTGGGGGACGTGCTGATTGAGCATCATGTGGAAATCACCGATCGGGCGACGATCGAAACCTTTGATGGCGACAGCATCCATCTGCGTGGCCCAAAAGTGGTTAACGGTGAACAGCATATTACACGAACACCGTTGGCAGGGTTACTCTGAGGCGTTCTCGATAATGCGGGCGTACAGGTTGACGTCGTGATACTCCCCGTTGAGAAACTCCGCTTGTTTCAGGCATCCTTCCAGTTCAAAACCATTGCGGCGCGCCACCTGGTTGCTCGCCTGGTTCGCAACCCGACATTTAATCACAAAGCGTCGAAGCTCGCCGCGCCCGGCATAATGGCCGATAAACGCCTGAAGCGCGCGCGACATAATGCCCTGCCGCTGGTGAGATTCATCCAGCCAGTAACCGATATAGGCGGTTTTATTCAACGGCTCTATCAGATTAAACGAGATGACGCCCACCACCTCCTCTTCCTGAAAGATAAGGAACATTTTGGCGTAGCCGCGCTGGTGCAACATCATATTACCCTGCACATTTTTGCGCGTATCGTCTTCGCTGGCGACAAACTGCGGCCAGTTTAGCGATGCCTGTAGCCAGTCTTTGTTTTTAAGCACCAGTTGATGTAACGGCGTAACATGGCACTCTTCCACCGCTCGCAGTTCCAGTGTTTCGCTGATCGTGATGACTTCAGCCATTTCTCCATCCTTTACGGTGACAACAGCAGGATTTATTAGCTTATCACAGACTTGCCCGCATACCTGAAAACAGGAAGGGCTTCCTTGTCTGTCAGGAAGCCCTTTTAAGCAGGACAAAGACTGCGCAGTGCCTACAACGAATCAGCTCTCATTCAAACTTTCTTTCTGCAATATTCTGAGCAGATCCTCCTTCAGATGGAGTTTCTCTTTCTTCAGACGAACAATATCTAAACTGTATCCCCTGCCGTCAGAACCTTCCAGCCGGGCAATCTCATGATCAAGGGTGTTGTGTTTTTCGAACAAGGAAAGAAAGCGAGGATTCTCGGTTTTCAGTCGTGAAATCAGATCTCTGTATTCTGGAAACATACGCACTCCCTGTTAGTGGCTGTAAAACGTGTACTGAAGTACACACCGTCAGCTTACGCATTTGACATAAGGAATAATGCGAACGGGATCGAGTTTAAATAATGAGCAGAAAATGCGCCGGGAATCGTCGGGAGAAAAGAGCCGCCAGCAGTGTGGCGGCTCGGGGCAGCAGAGCGGATTAACGCATCACACGGTCATCAACGTAGCGACGCTTATCCGGCGCCGGCGGGAAATACTGATACAGCCAGGTTTCGCTAATGGCGTCCCCCTGGCAGCGCAGGAACATACGCATATCCACCGGGTCGGTCGAATCTGACGTCGGATACCAGTCAAACTGGATGCGATAACCATCGAACGGTTCGACATAGAGGATCTCAACCTGTTTCGCTTCGCCGTTAGACAGCGTAATGACAGGCTCGATCCCCTTCGGCGCAGCGGCTTTCAGGTCGCCGCCGACAAAATCAATGGCAAAGCGGCGCGCCCATTTTTCCGGGTAGTGTTCACCTGGCGCCCACCCTTCGGGGAAACCGCCCATACCGGTACGGGTCGCCATCACGCGCGCCAACGGCGAGCGAACCGGCGGTTGCGCGCTCCAGTAAAGACGGTATTTGAACGCCAGATCATCGCCCGCTTTGATCGCTTTTTCCGGCTGCCAGAAGCACACCACGTTATCGAGCGTTTCACCGGTCGTCGGGATTTCCATCAGGCCGATAGACCCTTTCCCCCATTTGTTACGCGGCTCCACCCACAGGCTTGGGCGTTTGTTATACCAGCCCATGATGTCCTGATAGTGGGAAAAGTCACGGTCAAGTTGCAGCAGGCCGAACCCTTTCGGGTTATTGTCGAGATAGGCGTTGAACTGCAATTTCTGCGGATTATTCAGCGGACGGCAGATCCATTCGCCATTGCCCAGCCACATTGCCAGGCGGTCAGAATCGTGAATTTGCGGATGAATGGTGTCGCACATCCGGCGTTCATTGTTGCCGCAGCTGAACATGCTGGTCATTGGCGCGATACCCAGCTGCTTGATGTCTTTACGCGCATAAATGTGGTTTTCCACATCCATGATCACCTGACTCTCTTCACAGTGGATCACAAATTTATAGGCGCCAGTGACGCTTGGGCTGTCCAGCAGCGCGTACACGGTAAACGTGGTGTCGCCCGGTTTCGCCGTCTCAAACCAGAATGCGGTGAAGTCCGGGAACTCTTCTTTGCTGTCGGTATAGGTGTCTATCGCCAGGCCTCGCGCGGACAGCCCGTACTGATAAGTGTCATCCACCGCGCGGAAGTAGCTTGCCCCCAGGAAGGAGACGATGTCGCG
Source organism: Citrobacter sp. CK194 (assembly GCF_030333395.1). Lineage (NCBI taxonomy): Bacteria > Pseudomonadati > Pseudomonadota > Gammaproteobacteria > Enterobacterales > Enterobacteriaceae > Citrobacter > Citrobacter sp. CK194. Next base: position 1,158,590 of record NZ_JAOWGA010000019.1, on the reverse strand, counting down.
ACGCGCCAGTTCAGGCGCTTTAAAGGCGCGAAAGCCCGCGAAGCCAAGGTCGGTTTGCCCTTCCAGTTGACGGGTATCGACACCGGCATCGTTGTATTTGAACAGTTCCGGGCGGAAATGAATTTCGCGCGCCTGATGCGTGCTGGCATCAAGCGAGAACATACGCACGCGACGACGAAAGCCCATTCCTACGTGGAAAAATTGCACATCCAGCTTGCGGCCTTCGATGTTGTTCCACAGAGAGTGCGCCGCATCGTACTGAATGCTGTTGTAGGCCTGCGGCGTCAGATTCGCCAGCGTATTGGGTAACGCCCGGGGTTCGCCGCCCCACGGCTTTTGCGCTAAATCGTTCGCCATTGATTGCAGAACGGAAAAGTCAAAACGGACGGTTTGACCATCTGCAATATCAGACTCTGCCGCGAAAGCGGCGCGGGAAAAGAGTGAAGCAATACCGCTCGTACCGCACACGGCGGCCATTGCCATTGAACCTTTAATAAATCGTCTACGATCCATACCTGAAAGTGAGTCCTTCTGGTCGTGTGAATGGTCCCGCGCTGGTCTCTATCAGCGGCAAGAAGTGCAACGTTTCTGACCGCTCACTCTAGACAAAATTCATTAATAATCCAATTGTTGGCTGTCGATAATCTGTACAAAAGCCAAAATATTTTATGTCGATAAGAACTGACTGAATACCGTGTAAATACAGATGGGCGCGCTTTCAGGTTATGAAAAGCGCAACCTGCCGGACATCTCGCCATTATTCCAGACTGACGTGATGTTTCATCACCCGTTTGAACAGCGCCATTCGCGCGCCCATAAAGCGGTTCTCTACTTTAAAACCGGCAAATTTATTCAGTCCGATGCGTAACAAGCGATCCCGCCCCTGAACGCTGGCGGGCCAGCGCACCGGACCATGCAGAACATCGCAGGTCCGGCTGGCGTGACGGGCGAAATTAACCCAGTAATCGGCGATATGCCGGGCAAACGCCATATCGTTGTCATTCACGTAATTGCGCGCGGGTTCCGCCAGCGTCAGCGTATCAAAGACATACGGCACTTCATTTCCGTGCCAGGCGCCGTTGGCGTAGGTTGTGTGTTCAGTTTCCGCGACATAGTCAAACCAGTATCGCCAGCACGGTTCACCTACCCGCTGCTGCGCCTGCATCACCACATAGCCCAACGTGGTGAACGCCATATCGCGGCAGACCTGACGCCCCAGCTCTTCATCGCCTTTCACGCCGGGATAGAGCAGCTTGATCAGCCCTAACCCCAGTCGGCGTTCGCGCCGCAATTTCGCGATCTGCCCGGCGAGATCAACGCCAAACACCGCCATCACGCTCGCTTCGTCGCTGTTGGAGCCAATCAGAACCGGCATTGGGTGCTGCTTTCCGGCAAAGAAGGTCTCCATCATCGGCTGTGGCAATATCGCATCGCCGGAAATCGGCGTCGGCGCGATTTTCAACGGTGCGCCCAGCGGCCAGAATGCCTCCGCCGGTAGCGCCCGCAACTGTTCAGCAGTAGCGTCCGGCAAATTAAAATGCGCCGCCAGTTCGATGCCCTTTTGCAGCGCGACCTCGCGCGGCGTATCCGGTAACGTATAACCACTCTGAATAATGGCTTTATGGAACAGGCCCTTTGCCCGTGGGGACGCCATCAACGACAGGACGCTACGCGCGCCAGCGGACTCGCCGAACAGCGTCACATTCTGCGCATCGCCGCCGAAAGCGGCAATATTGTCCTGCACCCAGCGTAGCGCCGCGATCTGATCGAGCAAGGCGAAGTTATGCACGCATTCGCCGTCCTCGCCATCAAGGGCCGGATGAGCAAAAAATCCCAGGTGACCAAGACGATAATTGAGCGTGACTACCACGACATCGCGCTTCGCCAGCGCACAACCGTCGTAAGGCGGTAATCCTCCCGCGCCGATGGTGTAGCCGCCGCCATGCAGCCAGACCATCACCGGCAACGGCTGCGGGCGCACCGCGGGCGCCCAGATGTTCAGATACAGGCAATCCTCGGAAAAACGCCCTGGATCGCCCCCGCCAAGCTCGCGACAATATTCAATATCCTGCCAGCTGGCGCATGAAAATGTATTCGCAGGGCGTTCGCCCTGCCAGGGTGCGGCAGGCTGTGGCGCCCGCCAGCGGAGCTGACCCGTAGGCGGCGCGGCATACGGTATACCGCGCCAGATGTGGATGTCGTTTTGCACGACACCCATGACATTTCCCTGTTGCGTTTCGACAAGCGGGATGGAGGGATTCAACATGACGCATTCCTTTTCCTTCACATCCCGACAGCATACCGCGATCAGAGCAGTCCGCAACGCCGTTTACTGCGTTCTTCCGCCGCCTGATAAAGCGCAAACTCATCATATACCGGGCACCCCAACGCCTGCTCAAAGGCGTCGCGGCTGGCATTGCCGTGGCTGCGCGCCTGGGTTTCGTTACCCAGGTTAGACTGGAATATTCCGGCCGCGCTTACCGGCAGAAAATCTTCATAGGTAATGGGTTGTGCCACCACCCAACCGCGTTCAATCAGCGGCTGTGGGTCGTCGCCCGGATGAATAGACTGGCGGTGCGATTCACCGGCAGGCGTTAACCGGTAGCGAAACCAGGCGAGCCCCTGCTGGCGCAGTAAAAATTCGCTGTCCGGGAAAGCGTTAAAGACCGCCTGCAAATGCAGCTGATGCGTAAGATTATCTTTGCCCGTCCCCGCCTTATGCAGTAACGCATCGTACAACCGCCGCCCTTCAGGCGTCAGCGCCACGCCGCGCTGTTCAATCTCACCAAAACGTGCCGTATGGCTGCCCTCCGTTTCACCGGCAAACAGCACCGACTCTTCCAGCGCCTTGAAACTGGTCTGGCGTAACAGAATCGGCACCTCACGGCGCGGCGGCCCTTCAATCAGGATCTTGGGTTCGATACCGCATTCCGGCATCATCAACTGTACTTTGTCGATATCCAGCGTGCGCGGCGTCAGGTGGTTAATGTGGCACCCCGGAAAACACACCACGTCAGCAATCAGACGGTGTTCATTATGTAATGCCTGATACGTTTCCCTGTCCACCGTGGCGTGCCGGTGCCAGCGGAAAGTCTCCAGCGCCTCCTGCACAAACTCCCGCGCCTGCGCCCCGGTAAAATTGCCCTGCGCATCAAAGACGTCCAGAAGTTCGCGACAGCGCGGCGTAAAGATATCGCGCTTCGCCAGAATATCCGCCGCGCGTTGGCGCAGCGCCGCGTTCTCAATTAACTCCAGCCGTAATAGCGAGGTGAAGACGCGAAACGGGTTGCGGGAAAGCGACGCATCGTCAATGGGGCGAAAGGCGGTGGAATGAACGGGAACGCCCGCCTGAGAAAGGTCGTAATAACTGACGGGATACATCCCCATAATCGCAAACATTCGGCGCAAGGTGGAAAGCTCCTGCGCCGTACCCACCCGAATCGCGCCATGCCGCTCAACGTTCAGCCGCGCCAGCTCATCCGCGTTGGCCAGCTTTTCATGCAGCGTAGGATTATTTTCCAGTACCGTCAGATTCACATCAGCGACAAGTTCCAGCAATGTACCGTACTGTGGAACTTCCTGCTGGTACATTGCTGACATTGCCTGCGAAAAGTGTTCCCGAATCTCATCAGCCGCGATGGTGTTCGCCATAATGTCATGCCTCCAGTGAATATTACCTGGAGTGTAGAAAACGCCGTTCACTCTGGTGGGAAGAATTTACAAAGTGTGATCTCACCTGTGCGGATTCAGGTGATGTTCCAGCCAGGGGAGCATCTGTTTCTTACGGCTCAGCATCCCTTCCACCTCGCAGGGGTGCGGGACATCCGGCCGGGCATCTCCGGCAAACCAGAGGCGGGAATAACCGAGATTGATATCCGTGAGCATCAGAACAACCAGCGCCGCATCTGCCCCGGAGGCATAGCACGCCATTTCCTCACGCAGGTCGTCCATCATCGCATCAACCTGTTCCAGCGCATACAGCTCAAGCTGCGCCACGCAAACCCGCTGCCCGTGGACAGTAAAGGTTTTCATGTCCTTCTGAAGAAGCTGGCTGGCGCTCATCCCTTCCACGCTGGTTTTCGCGTACAGAAGATCGCGGCTAAAGCGTTCAAGAGACAGACCGGCAAGCTGGCTGAGCGATTCCACCGCAAGGCGGTCATCCGGGGTCGTTGTCGGCGAACGAAGCGTGACAGTGTCACTCAGAACGGCGCCCAGTAATAACGTCGCTTCTGCGGATGAAAGCTGTTTTCGAATGGCATCCGTCATCAGTTGCCACAGTAATGTCGCGCTACTGCCAACAGGTTTTACCCACACTTCCGGCGGCAGTCGGGTGATCAACCCGCCTAAGCGGTGATGGTCAATAATGCCAACAACGTTACTCTGCGCTAAAGAATCCGGCCCCTGGGCTGGTTCGGTAAAATCAACCAGCCAGACGTCCCGATCGGTGAGCGGAACGCTTAATCGTTCAGGAATGGGCAACCCCGCCTGCGCAAAAATAAACTGCGTCTCACGGTTGGCTTCCCCCGTGCGGAACGCCACTGCCTCCTGCCCGCGTAACGTCAGCCAGCGCGCCGTCATCATGGCCGTACAGATAGCATCGCTATCAGGATTGAGGTGACCAATTACATATATCATTGTTGTTTCCTGTTGGAAAAAGCATGAGGAACCGGAAGAGTATTGACCAGCCCGACACGCTCCTGGTGATAAAGAGTCATATCAGGCGTCATCAGCCTACTGAAACGAGGCGGTTGGAATAAGGTGGAACGCCATCACCCTGCACTGGATTGTGAACCCGCTTGATGTCTCTTTCAAGTATGAACTCACGTTATGACCTGTCGCTTTCTGCGTCACGCATTGTCATTATTCTCACATCACTGTGAATCGTACAAAACATAAGCAAAACAAACTTCTTGTAAAAGAAATGAGTTAGATGTTAATAATATTTTGCTATCAGGTTATCAAAAACCAATAACTTTACTTGTCACCGGCACCGCTCTGTTTTTAACATCGCTTATGGAAAAAAATAGCTTGTTTAGTCAGCGCATCCGTTTGCGCCATCTTCATACTTTTGTAGCTGTCGCCCAACAAGGAACACTGGGGCGCGCGGCTGAAACCCTTAACCTGAGTCAACCTGCACTCTCTAAAACGCTTAACGAGCTGGAGCAACTGACCGGAACCCGCCTTTTTGAGCGCGGTCGCCTCGGCGCGCAGTTAACGCTGCCCGGCGAACAGTTCCTCACCCATGCGGTAAAAGTGCTTGATGCGCTTAATACCGCGGGCCAGGCGTTGAATCGCAAAGAAAGCCTCAATAATGATGTGGTGCGCATTGGCGCATTGCCCACCGCCGCGTTGGGTATCCTTCCGGCCGTTATTGGTCAGTTCCATAAGCAGCAAAAAGAGACGACGTTACAGGTCGCCACCATGAATAACCCGATGCTGCTCGCTGGCTTAAAAACGGGGGAAATCGACCTCGGTATTGGCCGGATGTCCGACCCGGAATTGATGAGCGGTCTGAATTACGAGCTGCTGTTTCTGGAGTCGCTGAAGCTGGTTGTGCGCCCTAATCACCCGCTGTTACAGGAAACCGTCACCTTAAGCCGTGTGATGGAATGGCCGGTGGTTGTGTCGCCCAAAGGCACCGCTCCCCGGCAGAATGCGGAAGGTCTGCTACAAAGTCAGGGCTGCAAAATGCCCGTTGGCTGCATCGAAACGCTGTCGGCCTCGTTGTCTCGCCAGCTTACCGTTGATTATGACTACGTCTGGTTTGTTCCTTCAGGCGCGGTGAAAGAAGATCTGCGCCAGGCTACGCTGGTATCACTGCCGATTCCCACTCTGGGCGCTGGCGAACCGATTGGCATCCTCACCCGCGTGGACACGCCGCTTTCTCCCGGCGCGCAGGCGCTGATCGCCGCTATCCGCAAATCCATGCCACACTGAATGCGCCCTCAAATAAATGCCGGATAAGACGCGTTAGCGTCGTTACCCGGCAATATTAAGGCTTAAAACGTTTCCCAGTTATCACCGCTGGTTGTTACCGGCTGCGGTGATGAACTGGCGACGACGTCCACAGACGGCGCGCGTTTAATCGCACTTCCCCCCTGCAAACGAAATGCCCCGACCGCTTCGGTTAAGCGAGCGGCCTGCTCTTCCAGAGACGCGGCGGCGGCAGAGGCCTCTTCGACCAGCGAGGCGTTTTGCTGCGTGACCTTATCCATCTCGGAAATCGCCTGGCTCACCTGCACAATCCCACGGCTCTGCTCATCAGAGGCTGCGGCGATCTCCAGCATAATGTCCGTTACGCGTCGCACGGCATCGACAATATCATTCATGGTGTTGCCTGCTGCGACGACTTCCCCGGAGCCCTGGTCAATCAGTCTGACCGATTCGCTGATCAGCCCTTCAATTTCCTTCGCCGCCTGCGCACTGCGGCTTGCCAGCGTGCGCACTTCACTGGCGACTACGGCGAAGCCACGCCCTTGTTCACCCGCTCGCGCCGCTTCGACCGCCGCGTTAAGCGCCAGGATATTGGTCTGGAAAGCGATGCTGTTGATGACGGCGGTGATCTCGGAAATTTTCTTCGAGCTATTGGAGATATTGCCCATTGTTTTCACGACGCCAGACACCATCTGACCGCCGTGACTGGCTTTGCCGGAGGCGTCTTCCGCCAGTTTACTGGCATGGTGCGCGTTGTCCGCATTTTGTTTCACCGTGGCCGTGAGTTCTTCCATGCTGGCTGCGGTCTGTTCAATTGCTGCGGCCTGCTCTTCCGTACGCGATGACAAATCGGTATTGCCGGCGGAAATCTCACTGGTGCCGCGATAAATCTCTTCCGCCCCCTGACGTACCGTTCCCACCGTTTGCCCCAGAGAGGACTGCATCTTCTGGAGATGGCGGCTTAAGCGACCGATTTCGCTGCGTCCGGTTGGATCATCCGGCATGGTGAGATCGCCTGCGGCAATCTGTTCAATACGCTGCGCAGCACGTTGCAGAGGGTTGATTACCGTCCGGCGGAGCGCGGTAAACGTCAGTAGCGTAAGCACCAGCGCCAGCGCGAACGCCCCAATCATGAACATCAATCCCAGTTGGCTGCGCTGATGCGCCTGGTCGCTAAGCTGATTCGCGCGCGCCGTGCGTAGCTCAATCGCCTTGAGCAATACGGTGTTATACGCGGTATCGAGCGGTCTGGCCTGTTCGTTTTCATGGTTGATAATCGCCTCGAACATGCCGTTTCTGGCGTATTTCAACATAGGTTGCAGGCCATCAATATAGGCTTTGAAGCGGGTATTCAGCTCCGCATCCAGCGCCTCGTCCGCCGGTGTTTTTACCGCCCGCGCCATAAAGACGTTAAAGCCTTCCTGCGACTGCTTAATCCGCTTCTCCGCCTCAGCGATATTGGCTTTCATGTCATCCATTTCAGCAATGCGGCTCGCCGCGCCTGCATGGATCATATTGATACGCGCGGTACGCAGATGGTTAGAACTGTTGGATAAGCCCATCCGCACCTGAATTTCGTCCGTCACATCCCGCTGGTCACGATCTGCCTGTAGCAGGAAGTACCCCGCCAGCCCGGAACTGAGTGCGAACAGAAGAAGGATGCCACCGAGAATGGAGGAAAACAGCGGAACCAGCCGAATATGATGCAGAAAACCCAGCTTATGCGGTGCTTGCATCGTTGATGTGTTGTCCATGACCGTCGACTCTCTTGTAGGTTATTGCGTATAAAACACGCCCGTTAGATAGTCATCGGCATTCCAGGAAGTTTGCTTACGGTGAAAATCGGAATGTTTGTCACATTTTCACAACATTTATTCCTGAAAATTCAGGAAAGTGCCAGCGGCAGACCCGCTGGCATGTGAATCAGTTATCACCGAAATGGATAACGGTGCGAATGGACTTGCCCTGATGCATTAAATCAAAGGCATCGTTGATTTGATCAAGCGGCAAGCGATGGGTAATGAACGGGTCCAGACGAATTTTCCCCGCCATCGCCTCTTCCACCATGCCTGGCAGTTGGCTACGCCCTTTCACACCGCCAAAAGCGGAACCGCGCCAGACGCGCCCGGTAACAAGCTGGAACGGACGGGTTTTAATTTCCTGGCCTGCGCCAGCCACGCCGATGATGATGCTCTCGCCCCAGCCTTTGTGGCAGCACTCCAGCGCTGCGCGCATCACATTGACGTTACCGATACATTCAAAACTGAAATCGACGCCGCCATCGGTCAGCTCAACAATCACATCCTGGATGGGTTTGTCATAGTCATTCGGGTTAATGAAATCGGTCGCGCCCATTTCTTCCGCCAGTTTGAATTTCTCCGGGTTGGTGTCAACCGCCAGAATACGCCCGGCTTTCGCCTGCACTGCTCCCTGAATCACCGCCAGGCCGATACCGCCCAGGCCAAAGACCGCAACGCTATCCCCTTCTTTTACTTTTGCCGTGTTGTGTACCGCGCCAATCCCTGTGGTGACGCCGCATCCCAGCAGACAGACTTTATCCAGCGGCGCCTGCGGATTGACTTTCGCCAGGGAAATTTCAGCACAAACGGTATATTCACTGAATGTGCTGGTGCCCATATAGTGATAGACAGGTTCGCCGTTATAAGAAAAACGGGTGGTGCCATCCGGCATCAGCCCTTTACCCTGCGTGGCGCGCACCGCCTGACACAGGTTGGTTTTGCCGGATTTACAGAACTTACACTCGCCGCATTCTGCGGTGTACAGCGGAATAACATGATCGCCTGGCTTCAGACTGGTGACGCCTTCGCCAACGTCAACCACCACGCCACCGCCTTCGTGACCCAGCACCGCCGGGAACACGCCTTCCGGGTCGTCGCCGGAGAGCGTAAACGCATCCGTATGGCAAACGCCGGTATGGGTAATTTTGACCAGCACTTCGCCTTTTTGCGGCGGCGCGACGTCAATTTCAACAATCTTTAACGGCTGGCCGGGGCCAAATGCAACTGCTGCACGTGATTTCATTTGTCTCTTCCCATTATTGTGAGGTGATCTGTTTATTTTAGATAAGCGCGCAGAAGGTGGCCGATTTCAGCCATGCGCACGGCGCGTTGATCCGGCGTGGTGTCGCCGCTGACCAGTTCATCTTTCAGGTGAATCTCAACCATCTCTCCCATCAGCCCGTTAGATGCGCCGCGAACGGCGGCAATCTGTTGCAGGATCGCCAGGCAAGGTTCTCCTGACTCCAGCGCCCGTTCCAGCGCGTCAACCTGCCCGCGGATACGGCGAACTCGAGTGAGAATACGTTTTTTATCTTCAGGTGAATGCGGCATACGCCCTCCATACTATAGGGGGGTATACTATCAGATTTGTTATGTGGCTGTAAAACCAACAGCAGCATCTCGCTATTTGTATGACAAATGGCTATACTGCCCACTTCCGATGTAGACCCGTTTCCTTCACCTGCGTCACGGGTCTGGTTACACGCAGGTGTTTTCTAAAAGAAACCCCGCATTACGCGGGGGGGTGAGAAGAGTCAGGAACGTTTGCGCGGCATCATGCGCAACAGCGTATTGTCTTTCCAGACGTAGTGATGCATCAGCGCCGCGGCGGCATGCAAACCAATGACAAAATACCCCAGTTTCGCCAGCGTGATATGCCAGGTTTTCAGCATATCCACCACCTCAAAATTAGCGTCTGACGCATGCGGCATCACCAGGCCGAACGCAACCCAGGGATTGCCCCGGTTATACATCATCACCAGGCCAATAATCGGCAAGACAATAAACAGCAGATAGATCACCAGATGCCCAAGATGCGCCATTCCGGTCACCATCGGCTTTGGTTTTGGCACAATGGGCGGCGCCGGGTATTTCAGTCTGACCAGCAGGCGCGTTACCATCAACACCAGGATTGTCATCCCGCACGAGACATGAACCATATTGATCCACGGACGATAGCTGCGGGGCGCAAATCCCCTCAACTCCATTGCACAGTAGGTCACAATAACCAGTAAAAAGACCAGCCAGTGGATGCCAATTTGCAGGCTTGTGTACTTATTGCTCATAACACGTCCTGAGTAAAAAAATAAAGCGTCAACATAGCGAGCTTTTGTTAAAAATTCATTAACTTTTGTTCACCCAATTTCAACCAGTTACGCTTAGCCGCAAAATCTGTTATTGCCCTGGACGCCTGACTGGACTATGCCTGGTAGGGAAAAAATGTGTCGTACCGTTGCATCCTGACAGGAGAAAACCATGAGTAAAATTGGCATTAACGGCTTTGGTCGTATCGGTCGTCTGGTGTTACGTCGTCTGCTGGAAGTGAAAAGCGACATTGATGTCGTCGCCATCAATGACCTGACCTCCCCTAAAATCCTCGCGTATCTGTTGAAATATGACTCAAACTACGGCGTATTCCCCTGGAGTGTGGATTTCACCGAAGACGCGCTGATTGTGGACGGCAAAAAAATTGCGGTTTACGCAGAAAAAGAGGCTAAAAATATTCCGTGGAAAACCACCGGCGCCGGGATCATTGTCGAGTGCACCGGCTTCTATACCTCAGCCGAGAAGTCCAAAGCGCACCTCGACGCTGGCGCTAAAAAAGTGCTGATTTCCGCCCCGGCTGGCGATATGAAAACCATTGTCTTCAACGTGAATGACGACACGCTGGATGCCAGCGACCAGATTGTTTCTGTCGCATCCTGCACCACCAACTGCCTGGCGCCGATGGCGAAAGCGCTGAATGACAACTTTGGCATTCAGGTTGGCACCATGACCACAATTCACGCCTACACCGGAACCCAGTCGCTGGTTGACGGGCCGCGCGGGAAGGATCTGCGCGCTTCGCGGGCGGCGGCGGAAAACATCATCCCCCACACCACCGGCGCGGCGAAAGCCATTGGTCTGGTGATTCCTGAACTGAGCGGAAAACTTAAAGGCCATGCTCAGCGCGTTCCGGTGAAAACCGGCTCTGTAACCGAACTGGTCTCGATTCTGGAGAAAAAAGTCACTGCGGAAGAGATCAACGCGGCGCTGAAGAAAGCGACAACCCATAATCCGTCGTTCGGCTATACCGATGAAGAGATCGTCTCTTCCGATATCATCGGCTCACATTTCGGTTCGGTGTTCGATGCCACGCAAACTGAAATCAGCACAGTGGGCGATCTGCAACTGGTGAAAACCGTCGCCTGGTACGATAACGAGTACGGTTTTGTAACTCAGCTCATTCGCACGCTGGATAAATTCGCCAAACTCTGACCTTCTGGCGGAGGCATTGTTCCTCCGCCGTTTTCACCATTTATCTGGTTATTCAAGACGATGTGAATCCCTTCCGATTTTCAATGGATTAACTGTGTTATAGATAACGTTTATCACTGAGTGAGCACAGTCATGGACGTATTCAGCCGCGAAACCTTAGAAGAAATGATGGCGCAAGCCGTCTCCCGCTCAGCCACATTTACCCTCTGGCCTGATGGCGAAGCCCCCGGAGCGAAAAACAGCGATGCTGTTTTTACGCCAGAACCGCGGCATACCGGTACATCCATCTTCGATCGCGCCGTCACGGGTGTCCGATCTCCTGAAATCACCGTTTACGCGCCAGATAAACCCAACGGCGTGGGGCTTCTCGTGACGCCAGGCGGTTCCTACCGGCGCGTCGTGCTGGACAAAGAAGGCAGCGCGCTGGCGCCCTTTTTTAATGCGCGTGGTTATACCCTGTTCGTGATGACCTACCGGATGCCCGGAGATGGCCATGATGAAGGGGCAAACGCGCCGCTGGCGGATGTGCAGCGCGCGATGCGCTATCTTCGCGCCAATGCGCAAGCGTGGAAGATCGACCCGGAACGCATCGGGGTGCTGGGTTTTTCTGCCGGTGCGCATGTCGCCGCCAGTCTGGGGACGCGTTTTGCTGAACCCGTCTATTCCCCTATAGATAGCCTGGATGAAATCAACGCCCGCCCTGCTTTTATGGCGCTGGTCTATCCGGTCATCACCATGCGTGACGACATTCATCATCCCGGCTCACGCCTTGAGCTGATGGGCGCGGAACCTGACGATGAACAGATTCGCCACTACTCGCTTGAGGAACGCGTGGATGCCGCTACGCCGCCCACATTTCTGCTGCATGCCATCGACGATCCGGCGGTAAAGGTGGAAAACAGCCTGGTATTTTTTAACGCGCTGCGCCGTTCTGGCGTAGCGGTGGAAATGCATCTGTTTGAGCGAGGAAAACACGGGTTTGGCATTCGTGATACGCAGGGATTGCCGGTCGCGGTCTGGCCGGAACTGATGATGAACTGGATTGCGACCAAAGTGTGACCGCCATTAACAGGCCGGGGAAAACCCCGGCCTGTTACATCAGGACTGCAAATAGACCACCTGCGTTTGCAGATACTCGTTCAGACCGTGTTTGCCATCCGCCCCGCCAATACCTGACTTGCGCCAGCCAGCATGGAATCCCTGCATCGCCTCAAAGTTTTCGCGATTGATGTAGGTCTCGCCGAATTTCAGCCCGCCGATCGCCTTCATCGCAACATTCAGGTTTTGCGTATATACAGACGATGTCAGACCGTAATCGCTGTCGTTCGCCATCTCCAGCGCCTCTTCCAGCGTATCAAACGCCACAACCGGCAGCACGGGGCCAAATGTCTCCTCATGCATGATGGTCATCTCCTGGCGAACATCCAGCAGCAGCGTCGGTGGATAATAATAACCTTTGCCCTCCACGGCCTTGCCGCCCAACGCCACGCGAGCGCCTTCCTGTACGGCACGCGCCACTTTCTGCTCTACCCGCTCCAGCGCGGCAGCGTTAATCAGCGGCCCCATTGCGATGTCATCACGCTGTGCCGGATCGCCAAACTGAACCGCTTTCATCGCCTCGCCCAGACGATTCACAAAGCGATCGTAAATCCCTTTTTGTACATAAACGCGCTCAGCACAGTTACAGACCTGCCCGGTGTTGATCACTCTGGAATCCACAATCGCTTTCACGGCCAGCTCAAGATCCGCATCGTCCATCACGATTGCCGGGGCTTTCCCGCCCAGTTCCAGGCAAACTTTAGTGATATTTTTCGCTGCCGCCGCCATAATTTTCTCGCCAGCAACCACGCTGCCAGTCATGCTCACCATCGCGACTTTCGGGTTCCCCGCCAGTTCCTGCCCAACCGTTTCACCGCGTCCCAGCACCAGGTTGAATACGCCTTTCGGTAAGCCGATGTCATGCACGATCTGCGCGAAAGCAATCGCATTGTTTGGCGTAAATTCGCTGGGTTTAATGACGATGGTATTCCCGGTCAACAACGCCGGAGCGAGCTTACGGGCAATCAAAAAGAACGGAAAGTTCCACGGCAGAATCCCGGTGGTGACGCCCAGCGCGCGTTTAAAGACCAGAATATTTTCTCCGGGGCGATCGCTTTGCAGGATTTCGCCTTCATAACGGCGCGCCCACTCGGCCATATATTCGATGTAGTCGGCGGTGAACGCGACTTCTACCTGCGCCAGCTGCTGGATTTTTCCGCCTTCCGCGACAATCAGCGCACTGATCTCTTCTGCCCGCTCACGAATCCCTGCCGCGATCTTTCTCAGCCACCCCGCGCGTTCAATCGCAGACAGCGCCTCCCATTCCGGCTGAGCGCGCGCAGCGGCGTCAATGGCCTGACGCGCCTCTTGCGCGCCGCCATCAGGAATACGGGAGAGCAGTTCTTCGGTGGCGGGATTCACCACATCAATCCATGCGTCTCCCTGCCAGCTAACAAATTGACCATTGATATACATCGGGTGTTGTACGGGTGCGGACATGCGCTGCTCCTGTAATTGAATTGTTTTTAACAAGTAAAATCATTGTTAAGTAATAACAATCACATGTTCTCAGGGCCGTCTGCGGTGCTGGTTTTGTGATGTGCTTCATAAAAGCAGCCAGGAAGGTTCTGTCAGAGAGGCGATATCGGGGAGAGAGTTTGCCCGTTTGAGCGTAAATTTCCGCAAACGGGCAAGAAAGTAACATTAACGCAACGAACGACTGTTCATGGTCTCAATCAGGTCAGCGTCATTTTGCAGCGTCTGCCACGCCGCCTCAACGTCAGCGGGAATATCAACGTGCACAATAAAGTCGCGGCCACGCGGCCCGTAGCCGGTTTCATCATCCCGTAAGCGCGGAAGCTCTCCCGCAATCAGGGAGAGATAGCGATCCACGGACCACAACCCCTTCTGTTCTCCGGCAAAATCCACGCCGTCATCGTGCTGGCACAGCGTCGGGACAATACCCGGATAGCTCAACCAACGGGGCGAATCGGGATCGTCGCAGGTGACGCGGCGGAACGTCGCCATCGTCCGGCGTTGCATTGTCGGGTCCTGTACGATAATGGCGGTGTTAATGGGCGCCGATACCTGACCAATCAGGGCGCAGCTAAACTGCGCGTTCTCACCGCAGTTTGTTGATTTGTCTTCTGGCCAAATGTTCTCCGTCGGGATCTGCCAGAACTGATGAGCGATATCCGCAAGAATTTTGGCTTCCGTACGCCCGGTGGTGCGTATGGTGTTGTAGCGCGGGTGCCCGGCGATGGCGGCATAGAGAAACGTGGTGGAATGGCCGATGCCGCCGCTGATCAACAGCGGGATCTGCTGCGCTTTCGCTATGTTACAGGCGGCGTCTATCGCCGGGATGACGGCATTCCCCGCCAGCACAACGCAGTCAGCCTGATACGGCGCGTCACCAGAGAAGTCATTTTGGGCCAGCCAATGCCCCAGCGTGTTCGCTGCTTCCAGCGTTGCACTGGATAATGCCGGAAACGGTCTCATTCTCATGGTTCTTCCTCCTGTGTTCCTTGCAGAGTACCGGAGTGGCTTCTGGTGAGTACCAGATCACTCCGAAAGACGATCCGCTGATTATCCTGTGGTGCGAGGGTGAGATAAAGCGTTGATGTCAAACAACGTTCAATGAGCGAAAATCCCGGCTTAACGGCAATGAATATTTGATTTACCGGGCGTTTTCATATTCACTTGAATTATGGTTTACGTCAGACGTAGAATCATTAGCCCGCTAATCATTAAAATAATACAAAGGTATACGACGTTATGCGCCTGCCCCAACGCGATCCTTATGCTCCTCGCGAGTGGCAGCCTCACGAAAAGCCCGCACTGTTAGGCTCACCTTCGACTCCCATTCACAGCACGCCGAAACGCATCGCCTACGGCGTGGTCGGCCTGCTGGTGTGTCTGACCGGCGCACTCGGGAACGCGGTCGTGACCGCGAATCTGCAAAATTTACAGGGCACCTTTGCCGCCTGGTCGACGGAGATCGCCTGGCTGCCTGCCGTCTATGTCATGACCAATGTCTCAATTAACCTGCTGCTGGTGAAATTTCGCCAGCAGTTTGGTCTGCGGGCATTTACCGAAGGTTTTCTGGTGCTGTATGTGCTGGTCACCTTTTTTCACCTCTTCGTCAACGATCTGAGTTCCGCGCTAATGGTACGCGCGGCGCACGGTATGGTCGCCGCCGCGCTCAGTTCGCTGGGTATTTATTATCAGATACAGGCCTGGCCTGCGAAACACCGTCTGAAAGCGTTAACGATCGGTATTACCGGGTCGTCGCTGGCTATTCCCCTCGCCCGGTTGTTCTCTACCGAACTGCTGCAACTGGATGAGTGGCGCGGCCTGTACTTCTTTGAGCTGGGACTGGCGCTGGTTTCGCTGGGCTGCGTCATCGCCTTAAAACTGCCTCCCGGCGACAGACGTAAGGTTTTTGAAAAGAAAGACTTTATTACTTTTATTCTGCTCGCGCCCGGCATGGCGCTGGTCTGTGCCGTGCTGTCGCTGGGGCGACTGGACTGGTGGTTTGAAGCGCCCTGGATTGGCTGGTCTCTGGCGCTGGCGACGGTACTCATCATCAGCGCAATTGTGTTCGAGCATAACCGCAGCAATCCGCTGTTGAATACGCGCTGGCTCTCCAGCGGCAGTATTCTCCGCCTGGGGCTGATTATGCTGCTGATCCGCATTGTACTGGCGGAGCAAAACACCGGCGTAATTGGCTGGTTGCAATACGCTGGCTTACAGAATGAGCAAATGACGCATCTGGCCTGGTCAATTTTCGCTGGCATTGTGTGCGGCATCATCACCAGTTGCCTGACGATTAAACCGACGCGGCTGGCCTGGCCCGTGATTACGTCGCTGGCATTGATGATCGTCGCCTCACTGCTCGACAGCCACTCCACAAACCTGACGCGCCCCGACCAGTTAATGGTCAGCCAATTCTTACTCGGCTTTGGCAGCGCGTTCTTCCTTGCCCCGGCAATGCTGGCGGGTATCGGCGGCGTCATCGCCGATCCGCGCAACCTGGTCAGTTTTTCCGTCTTATTTGGGATGAGTCAGAACATCGGCGGTCTGCTGGGCTCCGCTATTCTCGGCACGTTCCAGACCTGGCGTGAAAAATATCACTCCAGCCTGCTGGCCGATCAGCTCACCACGCTAAATCCGCTGGTGAATGAGCGTCTACAGATGTACAGCCAGATGTACAAAAGCCTGATTGGCGACAGCGCATTGCTGAACACCCAGGCAATCGCTCAGCTACAAACCGTTACGTCGCTTGAGGCAAATATCCTCGCCTATAACGATACTTATTTACTGACGGCCAGCATTGCCGCCGCTACGCTAATCTGGATTTTATGGCGCTTGCTGCGACTGCGTATTACCGCCCGGATGGCGCTGAAAAAAGCCACCGGAACCAAGTAACAGATGAAAATTATGTTTATCGCTTTATCTCAGGAGCCGCTATGAGTCAGCAGGATGCCGCCAAAGAGCAGGCAAATACCCGAAACAATCTCCGTGTGGTGTCAATTTTTGCCGCTGCCGCCATTGGCCTCGTCGGGGTTCTGGTGATCCTCTACGCCTGGCAATTACCACCGTTTACCCGCCATACGCAATTTACGGATAACGCCTATGTGCGTGGACAAACCACCTTTATTAGCCCACAGGTGAATGGATATATCACGCAGGTGAATGTGCAGGACTTTGTGCAGGTGAAAAAAGGCGAACTGCTGATGCAGATCGACGACCGTATTTATCGCCAGCGTGTCCATCAGGCCGAAGCGCAGCTGGCCATGAAAATCGCCGCGTTAAATAACAACCTGCAACAGCGTAAAAGCGCCGAAGCCGTGATTGCGCGCAATGAAGCGGTACTGAAGAATGCCAAAGCGCAAAGTCTGAAAACCCAGGCAGATTTGAAACGCGTGAAAGATCTCACCGCCGACGGTTCGCTGTCGATTCGTGAACGCGATGCGGCGCTGGCCAGCGCGGCGCAAGGCAGCGCGGATATCGACCAGGCGAAAGCCACGCTGGAGATGTCACGACAGGATTTACAAACGGTGATCGTCAACCGGGGAGCACTGGAAGCCGACGTTGAAAATGCCCGCGCAGCGTTAGAGCTGGCGCAGATCGATCTGCAAAATACCCGCATTGTCGCGCCGCGCGATGGCCAGCTTGGGCAGATTGCCGTCCGCCTCGGCGCGTATGTCACCGCCGGAACGCACCTCACCACGCTGGTGCCGCCGCAGCACTGGGTTATCGCCAATATTAAAGAGACGCAACTGGCGGAGCTGCGCGTGGGTCAGCCGGTACGGTTTACCGTCGATGCGCTGAATGATCGGGCTTATGAAGGCCGGGTGGAGAGCATTTCTCCGGCAACCGGCGTGGAGTTCAGCGCCATTACGCCGGATAACGCTACCGGCAACTTTGTCAAAATCGCCCAGCGCATTCCGGTTCGGGTGGAGGTGCTGGGTAAACCGGAGGAGATTGCGCGATTGCGTCCGGGCATGTCGGTGCAGGTACATATCGATACCCGGGAGGCGAAACAATGACGCGCCGTCCCGTTGCCGCTTTGCTGTTCGCCCTGCTGCTCAGTGGCTGTCAGTCGGTTGATGTGGCACCCGCAAAACCGTCTTTGCAAATCCCCGCCGCCTGGCGAACCGCCACCGGCCCCGCCAGCGCAACAGAACAGGTATGGTGGAGAAATTTTCACGACAGTCATCTGAATCGTTATGTCGATCAGGCGCTGCAAAATAACAGTGACGTGCTGATTGCCCGCGAACGGGTAAATGAATACCAGGCCAGGGTCTATGCCGCCGAAGGCAGCCTGTTCCCTTCGCTGGATGCGGGCGTTAGCGGAGCGCGGGCGCGAACGCAGTCTGCGGCAACCGGACTTCCGATCTACAGCACGTTGTATAAGGGCAGCCTGACGGCAAACTACGATGTCGATATCTGGGGCGTTAATCGCAGCACCGCCAGTGCAGCGCGGGCCTCGCTGGCGGCGCAAAAAGCGGCGGCGGCCGCCGCCGATCTGACCGTTGCCTCGTCCGTTGCGTCCGGTTATGTCACGCTGCTGGCGCTGGATGAGCAGCTCAACGTGACAAAATCGACGCTGAAATCGCGTGAAGAGGCCTGGAATCTGGCAAAACGGCAATATGAAACAGGCTACAGCTCGCGCCTGGAATTGATGCAGTCGGATTCTGAGCTTCGCTCGACGCGCGCGCAAATTCCCCTGCTTGAGCACCAGATCGCACAACAGGAAAACGCGCTGAGTCTTCTGCTGGGCAGCAACCCGACGCGGCTGGCCCGTAGCGACCGTTTTGATGCGCTGACGCCCTTAACGTTGCCGTCACAGTTGCCCTCTTCGTTGCTCAACCGCCGTCCTGATGTTGTGCAGGCCGAAAGACAGCTTATTGCGACCGATGCGACGCTTGCCGCCTCCCGCGCCAGCCTGCTGCCGTCGATCAACCTGACGGCGACCGGATCGGTACAGGATCGCACGCTCCCCGGTCTGCTTGACGACCCGCTCCGCTTATGGAGTATCGGCGGCAGCATTCTCGCCCCTCTGCTTAACCGTCAGGCATTGAATGCGCAGGTTGATATTTCTCAGTCCCAGCGTAATCAGGCGCTGTACAGTTATGAAAAAACCGTGCGTAACGCCTTCAGAGAGGTAAACGATAGCCTCGACGCCATCACCCGCTATCAGGAACAACTCAGTGAATTACAGGCGCAGCAGGATGTGGCGCAGGAAACATTGCGCATCGCCCAGAATCGCTATCGCAATGGCTATTCGTCTTATCTGGATGTACTGGACGCCCAGCGCACGCTGTTCTCAGTGCAAACCAATGTGGTGCAGGTGAAAAACAATCTGCTGCTGGCGCAGATTGATCTCTACAAAGCGCTGGGCGGCGGCTGGTCTGTCTGACGTCATCCGTACGGCAAGTGGTGAATGATTTCGCGGACGTTATAGACCAGGCCAGACAGCGATACCACCAGCAAAAACAGCGATGACGCCAGCCCAATACGCCGGCTGTGATGCGGTGACAACCAGTTATTGATGAGCAGGATGTACAGCGATAAAACAGCAAAATCAAAAATGATCCACACCACCGTCAGCGTCATAATGCTGGCGGCGAAGTTCTGCGTCACCGCAATAAACTGAGGGAAGAAAGCGACAAAGAAAAG
Source organism: Citrobacter sp. CK194 (assembly GCF_030333395.1). NCBI lineage: Bacteria > Pseudomonadati > Pseudomonadota > Gammaproteobacteria > Enterobacterales > Enterobacteriaceae > Citrobacter > Citrobacter sp. CK194. The sequence goes on along the minus strand of NZ_JAOWGA010000019.1, from coordinate 1,139,157 downwards.
GATGTCTTTCGGATTTGAAATGCCGGTAATGAATCCCCGGATCACCCCGCCATCGCCCACAGCGACCGTGTTTTCTTGCGCATTTGCCTGCGGATTCCCCGCCCGCAGGCTGATTAACGCGCCGTAGCCGATATACAACGACCCTGCGATCCCCAGCAAAGACAGAAACAAACCGGAGATCGACACCACTCCGGCCAGCATCAACGCCGCCAGGATAATCAGCACCAGAGAGGCGCTGTTCGTTCCGATCACCGTCGCAAAGGCTTTACGCGCGCCGTGCCGGGCCGCCGTTCCGGTTACCAGCGCAACCACCGGGCCGGGCGTGACCAGCAACAGTAAAACCGATAAACTATACGCACTCAGCAATGTCAGATTAATCAACGCCTTTTCTCCTTCATAACGCACACAGGCCCGGAAACTCCCGGCATTATTCAGCGAGCGATGACGTTTGAAAAACGAATAAAACTGCTATTTAATGTGAGTAAAACTCACAATAGCGTATCGCCATGACTCTGCCGCCACTGTATGCCCTGCGCGCTTTTGAAGCCGCCGCCCGCCTCGGATCATTCAGCAAAGCCGCTGACGCGCTGAACGTCACTCCGGGTGCGATCAGCAGACACATCCGTACCCTGGAGACAACGTTTGACTGCCCGCTGTTTCACCGCAACGGCCCGCAGGTTGAGGTAACGGAAGCGGGACGCGCGCTGGCGGAGCAGCTGGCCGCAGGCTTTCGGACGCTGGAAAACGCCTGCTCCGCGTTTCGCAACCAGCAGCACGGTCTGCGCTTAAAGGCGCCCTCAACCCTGACAATGGGCTGGTTGCTGGACGTGCTGAACAGCGTACATCAGCAGGAACCCTCGCTTAACGTGGAGCTTTCCAGCGTCTGGATGGACACCGATACGGTGGATTTCAATCGTGAACCCTTTCACTGCGCCATCCTGTTAGGCAATGGTCATTTTGGTTCCGGCACGCAAAGCAGGCTGCTTTTTAAAGAGTGGCTGATCCCGATATGCGCCCCCGCGCTGCTTGAACAGGTACGAGAAAACATTGCCGACTGCGAGCTTATTCACCCTTCGCCAGACCGGCGCGACTGGACGCGATGGCTGGCACGCAGCGGTAAATTTAACGGGCTGAATACCCGTCGGGGAAAAGTGTTCGACACGCTGGAACAGGGAAATCAGGCGGCGATAAGGGGGCATGGCGTCTCCGTGGGCGATCTGCTGCTCAGTCTGGAGGCGGTAAAAAGCGGTCTGCTCGCCCTTCCGTTCAATGAAGCAGTGGCAACCGGAGAAGGCTACTATCTGGTCTGGCCGCAAGATACGGCATTCGAAAAAGACATTGCGCGGCTTTATGACAGGCTAAAGCGCGCCGCCCCGCAGGAGATACCCGAAGGTATCTCCTGCCTGAGCTGAGCATGGAGCTACAGGCTGATTTGCTCCATCGCCTGTAAAATGCGCTTATCGGAGATCGGGTACGGCGTGCCGAGCTGTTGTGCAAAGTAGCTGACGCGCAGCTCCTCAATCATCCAGCGGATTTCTTTGACGTCGTCGTCATCACGGCGGGCTGGCGGCAGCTTGTTAATCCACTGCTGCCAGGCCTGCTGCACGCTTTCGATTTTCAGCATCTGCGCCCTGTCACGGTGCGGATCAACCGCCAGTTTCTCCAGCCGTTTTTCAATCGCCTGCAAATAGCGCAGCGTATCGCCGAGGCGCTTAAAGCCGTTGCCGGTGACAAAACCGCGATACACCAGCCCGCCCATTTGCGCTTTGATATCAGACAGCCCCAGCGCCATCGTCATATCCACACGTCCTTTCAGACGTTTGTTGATCGTGAACACGGCGGTCAGGATCTGCTCGACCTGCTTCGCGATATCGACAACGGTGTCGTTCAGCTCAGCGCGCACCTTCTCATGCAGTGCGGCAAAAGCCTCTTCCGTCCATACCGGGCCGCCATTGGCGTCAATCAGCTTGTCCACGCCGCAGGAGATACAGTCGTCAATCAACTCCAGCACTTTGCCATACGGGTTAAAGTACAGACCGAGCTTGGCTTTGTTCGGCAGTTTTTCGTGCAGATACTTAATCGGCGACGGAATATTCAGCAGCAGCAAGCGGCGTAAACCGCACCACATTGCCTGTTGCTGCTCCAGCGGATTGTCGAACAGCCTGATGGCGACGCTATCACGCTCATCGACCAGCGCAGGCCACGCCTTCACTTTGTAATTGCCGCGTTTCTGCTCATAGCTTTCCGGCAGCTGACCGAAACTCCAGATGTGCAGCCCACTCTGCTCGATGCCGTCATCAGCCACCGCCGAGAGCGTCTCCTGGACTTTCCCTTTCAGCGCCTCTTTCAGCCCCTGCAAAGCGCGCCCTTCCTGCAACTTCTTGTTTTTGTCATCCACCACGCGGAAGGTGATCTTCAGATGATCGGGCACCTGATCCCAGTGCCAGTCTTCGCGATCTACCGTCACGCCGGTCATCCGCCGCAATTCACGCTCCAGCGCATCCAGCAACGGTAGCTCCAGCGGCGTTACGCGACCTAAAAACGCTTCGGCATAGTTCGGCGCCGGAACAAAGTTCCGTCGTACCGGTTTCGGCAGCGATTTAATCAGCGCAATCACCAGCTCACGGCGCAGACCTGGAATTTGCCATTCAAACCCGGACTCTTCCACCTGGTTTAACAACGGAAGCGGGATATGGACGGTGACGCCGTCAGCGTCGGCGCCCGGTTCAAACTGATAGCTCAGCCGCAGCTTAAGATTTCCCTGGTGCCAGAAGTTCGGGTAATCCAGCTTGCTGATTTTTTCCGCGCCCTCTTTGATGAGCATACTCTTTTCAAAGTTGAGCAGATCCGGCGTTTCACGGCTGACTTTTTTCCACCAGTTGTCGAAGTGGCGCGCGGAGATCACGTCATGACTGATGCGCTGGTCGTAGAACTCAAACAGCGTCTCATCATCGACCAGAATGTCGCGACGGCGCGATTTGTGCTCCAGCTCTTCCACTTCCGCACGCAGTTTCAGGTTGTCGCGGAAGAAGGCGTGGCGCGTCTGCCAGTCGCCCTCTACCAGCGCATGACGAATAAACAACTCGCGACACAGCGCCGGGTCGATCTGGCTGTAATTCACCTTACGCGCGGCCACTATCGGCAGACCGTACACGGTCACTTTCTCCGTCGCCATCACCGCGCCCTGCGCCCGTTCCCAGTGCGGTTCGCTGTAAGAACGCTTAATCAGATGCTGGGCAACCGGTTCCACCCACTCGGGATCGATGCGCGCCGCAATGCGCCCCCACAGGCGGCTGGTTTCCACCAGTTCTGCGACCATCGCCCACTTCGGCGGCTTCTTGAACAAACCGGAACCTGGGAAGATGGAGAAACGGGCGTTGCGCGCACCGGTATACTCCTGCTTGTCGGCATCTTTCATCCCGATATGCGACAGCAGCCCGGTCAGCAGCGCGATATGCACTTCACGGTATTGCGCCGGTTCGCTGTTTACCGGAATACCCAGCTCTTTCACCACCTGGCGCAATTGGGTGTAGATATCCTGCCATTCGCGCACGCGCAGATAGTTCAGGTAATCAGTGCGACACAAGCGGCGGAACTGGTTCGACGACAGCGCTTTCTGCTGCTCGCCGAGGTAATTCCACAGATTCACAAAGGCGAGGAAGTCAGACTCTTTATCGTGGAAACGACGGTGCTTCTCATCGGACGCCTGCTGTTTATCCATCGGGCGCTCACGCGGGTCCTGAATAGACAGCGCGGAGGTGATGATCATCGCCTCACGCACGCAGCCGTGTTTCTGCGCTTCCAGCACCATCCGCGCCAGACGCGGGTCTACCGGCAGCTGCGACAACTGGCGTCCTGAAGGCGTCAGTTTATAAGCCGTTTGCTGCTCATCGGTCGTAATCGCCCCAAGCTCTTCCAGCAGACGCACGCCGTCCTGAATGTTGCGTTTATCCGGCGCTTCAACAAACGGGAATGCGGCAATATCGCCCAGCCCCAGCGCCGTCATTTGCAAAATAACCGAAGCCAGGTTGGTACGCAGAATCTCCGGGTCGGTAAATTCCGGGCGCGACAGGAAGTCATCTTCCGAATACAGACGGATGCAGATCCCTTCCGACACACGGCCGCAGCGGCCTTTACGCTGGTTAGCGGAAGCCTGTGAAACCGGTTCAATCGGCAGCCGCTGCACTTTGGTGCGGTAGCTGTAGCGACTGATGCGCGCGGTGCCGGGATCGATAACGTACTTAATGCCCGGTACGGTCAGCGAGGTTTCCGCCACGTTAGTCGCCAGCACGATGCGACGTCCGCTGTGCGACTGGAACACGCGGTTCTGCTCGCTGTTAGAGAGGCGTGCATACAGCGGCAATACTTCGGTATGGCGCAAATTGAGTTTATTGAGCGCATCGGCGGTATCGCGGATTTCACGCTCGCCGCTCATAAAGATCAGGATATCGCCGGGACTTTCACGCCCCAGTTCATCCACCGCGTCAAAAATCGCCTGAAGCTGATCGCGCTCGGTATCGTCCGCTTCTTCGACAATCGGACGATAGCGCACTTCAACCGGGTACGTTCTGCCGGAAACTTCAATGATCGGCGCATTGTTAAAATGACGCGAGAAGCGCTCCGGGTCGATGGTCGCGGAGGTGATGATGATTTTCAGATCCGGGCGACGCGGCAACAGCTCTTTCAGGTAGCCAAGCAGAAAGTCGATATTCAGGCTGCGCTCGTGCGCTTCATCAATGATGATGGTGTCGTACTGCATCAGCAGCCTGTCCTGCTGGATTTCCGCCAGCAGGATACCGTCCGTCATCAGCTTGACCATCGTGTTGTCGCTGACGTGATCGCTGAAACGGACTTTATAACCGATGCAGCCGCCCGGTTCCGTTTGCAACTCTTCGGCAATACGGTTGGCAACGGTACGCGCCGCCAGACGACGCGGCTGCGTATGGCCGATCAGCCCTTTAATACCGCGCCCCAGCTCCATACAAATTTTCGGCAGCTGCGTGGTTTTACCCGAGCCGGTCTCCCCCGCCACAATCACCACCTGGTGGTCGCGAACGGCCTCCAGGATGGCCTGTTTTTTCTGGCTGACAGGCAGGTTTTCTGGATACGTTATTTCCGGTCTGGCGGCTTCGCGCAGCACAATTTTACCTGCTGCCTGTTCAATCTCTTTCGCCATCTCCAGGAGAATGGCCTGTTGTGCATCAGGTTTTTTAACCTTCTTCACGCCATGCAGGCGGCGGGCAAAGCGCTGCCTGTCACGCAGCATCAGCGTATCCAGCTGTTGCTGAAGTGCGGCGAAGGTGATTTTCTGTTGTTCTGTCATAGCATTAGAGGGCAGTGCTCTGCCGGGTAAAATCTCTTTTTAATGATTGGTATAGAGTACCACATCGGCGCTTTTCGTGTGTTGTTCAATAATTTCGAACATAGGATTCGATATATTGCGCTATCTCTGCGACAGGATTGTGAATAGAGTGTCAACAAGCAACGGGGCTCACCCCATTCAAACACATAAAAGGAAACACCCATGAGCAAAGTATTAGTTCTTAAATCCAGTATTCTGGCAGGGTACTCTCAGTCTGGTCAGTTGTCTGATTATTTTGTTGAACAGTGGCGCGAAAAGCATCCTGCGGATGCAATCACCGTGCGCGACCTGGCCGCGAATCCTGTTCCGGTACTGGATGGCGAACTGGTGGGTGCCCTGCGCCCGAGCGACGCTCCGCTGACTCCTCGTCAACAGGATGCGCTGTCGCTGTCCGACGAGCTGATCGCGGAACTGCAAGCGCACGATGTGATCGTCATTGCGGCGCCGATGTACAACTTCAACATCCCGACTCAGTTGAAAAACTATTTTGACCTGGTTGCCCGCGCAGGCGTCACCTTCCGTTACACCGAGAAAGGGCCGGAAGGTCTGGTGACCGGTAAACGTGCGGTGATTCTCTCCAGCCGTGGCGGTATCCACAAAGATACGCCGACTGACCTGATCGCGCCGTACCTGAAAGTCTTCCTGGGCTTTATTGGTATCACCGACGTGAACTTCGTGTTTGCTGAAGGGATTGCTTACGGCCCGGAAGTCGCGGCCAAAGCGCAGTCTGACGCCAAAGCGGCGATTGACAGCGTTGTTGCTGCATAAGATTTATTTGCCTCATCCGGCCTGCAAGGGGTGTCATCCTCCCGCAGGCCGGATAACCTCCATCAGGCATTCATGCCATTCAGCACCGCAAGAACTTCATCCGAAAGTTGCAAATCCCCTGCCGCCATATTTTCACGCAAATGCGTCACTGACGACGTTCCCGGAATTAACAGGATATTGGCTGAACGTTGCAGCAACCATGCCAGCGCTACCTGCATTGGCGTCGCATTCAGGCTGGCGGCAACGTCGGAGAGCGTTGATGACTGCAACGGCGTAAACCCGCCCAGCGGGAAGAACGGCACATAAGCGATACCCTCGCCCGCCAGCGCGTCAATGAGTGCGTCATCCTGGCGATGGACAATGTTGTACTCATTCTGCACGCAAACAATTTCGGCAATCTTCCTCGCCTCAGCCACCTGTTTCGCGGTGACATTGCTCAGACCGATATGCTTCACCAGCCCCTGCTGCTGAAGTTCTGCCAGCACGCTAAAACTCTCTTCGATAGATCCTTCATGCGGGCCATGACCGTCGCCGAACATAACGCGCAGGTTGACCACATCCAGCACATCAAGTCCGAGATTACGCAGATTATCGTGAACCGCCTGCTTCAGTTCCGCAGGCGAGAAAGCGGGCAACCACGACGCATCTTCCCCGCGACGGGCGCCAATTTTGGTGACGATCGCCAGATCGTCAGGATACGGATGCAGCGCTTCTCGAATGATTTGGTTCGTAACATGCGGGCCGTAAAAATCGCTGGTATCAATGTGATTCACACCCAGCGAAATCGCCTCCCGAAGCACCGTCAGCGCGACGTGACGGTCTCTCGGCGGGCCAAATACACCAGGTCCTGCCAGTTGCATGGCCCCATACCCCAGCCGTTTTACCTGCCGGGAACCGAGAGAAAACGTCGCTGAATTACCGTGACTTGCCATAACTGCCCCTCTTGCTGAATATCGCTTCGGAGCAGACAGTATAGAAACTTACCCTGCAAATTATCGCGCTTTATCATACAAAACAGAAAATACGTAGAAGCTACGCACTGTTGCCAGTTACTTTTTCAGCCACTTACCGTTAATACCCTGTACATACTCACCCGGCTTTGCCCGGTCGACCAGCTTTTGTCCGGCCATTTTCGCCACCTCATCCACCGGAATCTGATGGCTTTTCGCCAGCTGTTGATAACTGGCGCTACGCTCTTTATTAATCTCGCTGACGAGCGAGCGCGTTTCTGGATCGGTTGCCAACGCCACCAGATAACCATTAAGCGTTTCCCCCACTCGCCCTTGCGTTCTTGCTTCGCTTAGGGTCAACGCGATGGCGTTGCAGCTCAATAAACTCAGGATAAGAACGGTCGCTCTAAGCTGTTTTTTCATCATGACCTCAGAACAAATCACTGCGTGACTTCAATAAACTTTCCACGTCCTTATCAACCTTGATATGAATTTCATGCTCAATTTTGACGTTCATATTGATGGTGATCGGTTCCTTCGGCGCTGCAACTTCAATACGCGGCGTACAGCCAGCCAGTAAGAAGAGCGCCAGCATGGCAATCATCGTTTTCATTGTTGTTCCTCACATTCCTTGCCTTCCGGGCAACGGGTTTCCGGCAACGCGGTGTTTTGTTCAAGCCATGCCTGTAAGTTGTCGCCAAAACGCAAACTGCGCCAGAGCGTAAAGACATTTTCTTCATGGGTATAGTTCAGGTTAACCGTGCCGACTTTACCGTCCACATGGCTTTTACCCGTGACCGTCGCCTGCATGGTCAGCACGCCCAGATTGTCCAGATTAATCTTCGTCCACGAACGGGCAATCTCCATATAGCGTAGCCAGTTGATTGCCGCGCCTGCCGCCATATTGTCTTTGACGACCGCATCGGCGGTATCTTTATCGATACGCAGCGTCATCGGGCCTGGATTGGTTAACCAGCCGTCTTTAATGATCCATTTTTCATTGCTCAGCCACAGCGGAAGCGCGCCGCTAACCGGGCCGGACATCGCAAATTGTTTGGGATTCACCGCGCTGATCAGTTCGCTGGAAGAGACATTTTGCACCCGCAGCAGTGCCGGATCGTGCTGCGGCATACGTAGCTGTTTCATGATGATTTTGCCGCCCAGCACATCCACGCTCACGTCACTCAGCAATAAAGGATTCTCTTCGCTCCACGGATAGCTTCCCTGGAGATCGGCCGTGATATTTTTCGCGGTGACCTGGTTTACCACCTCTGCGATGCGTAATGACACCGGCCCGCGCGTTCCCAGTTGCCAGGCGCCCTGACTGAAACGGAACGGCAACACAAAATCGACGCCGTTGATTTGGTTGTCCGGCATCCAGGCGCTACCGCCTTTCAGTACGCCGTGTCCACCCGCTTCAAACCCCTGCTCCTCTGCGGCGGAAAAAGCCACCTGCGCGTACAGTTCGCCTGCGCGCAAATTCATTTTCCAGTCAGGAGGCAGCAAGGGCTGGAAGACCGTAACAGACTGTTTTGGCCACCAGGCCTGCCCGCGTAAACGAATGCCGTCCCAGCGCCCATTTACCCGTACTGGCCCAATCGCCCCTGCGTGCAGGTCGCCTTTGAACTGGAATACCGTTGGGTCCGTTCCTTCAACGCTGAATTTGAGCGTTGACGGCGGTAAGACGCTGCCGCCGGTGAACACAGTATTGCCCGCATCCAGCGATAACGCGCCGCTGAAGGTCGGGTTCCCGGCATCACGAACCCACACGATCGGTTTATCCAGCACCAGGCGCGGAGACTCCACCGTCATCGTGCCGTATTGCAGTTGATCGAACCCGGTGGACAGGTCGGTAAGCGTGATGGTGTTATCGTGCCATTCTCCTTTCCCGGCGACATCCCAACCGGCGTTCATCGGAGTGAAGCTGCCCTCGCCCCAGTAGCGCCACTGCCAGCGCCCCGCATCGGGAAGAAAATCATTCGCCAGCCCATCAAGATGCAGGACAAAGTCGCCCATCTTATTTTCGTGCGCGCGTAAAATTGCCTGTAATCGGCCATCAACTCCGCGTTGGGTGACTTTTACGCCAGCCAGCGGCCAGCGAATTTCGTCAATATCCAGAGAGTCAATCACCCGGCCACGAGAACGCAACAGCGCGCCGGGTTCAAAGGTCAGTTGTGGATCGGCCAGACTGCCGGTGAGCTGTGTCGGCAGTACCGCATAAAAGATCAGATCATCCTGTTTCGCTTCACCGGTTAAACGCAAGGGCATGTCGCTGTTATCCATATTCAGCTTGCCTGGCCCAATCGTCAGCACCGCATTGCCTTTACCCGCATCGCCTTGCGTCAGAACATTCAACCGGCCGCTTATCACCGCATTTTCAAGACCTGCCTGCCAGTTATCAATGTTGATCCCCAGACGTCCGCTCAGCGGAAAGCCCTGATACGGCCAGTTCCAGCGTCCATCGCTGATGGCAAGTTGCTGGCGAGTGACCAGCCAGGGGAGATCGAGCAGCGGCTCCGGGTTACCGCGCGCCATGACGATCAGCTGTCCGGCGTTGTCCCGCCACTCCAGTTCCGCATCCACCAGCGACGGTTCCTGCGGCAGGCTCAGCGTTGCGACGGCGTGTCCGTTCACCGGCAGCCCGTCCGGCACCAGGGGCAGCGTAAATTCCCCTTCCAGTTTTACAGGGGGCTGATTTTCGAAGGCGCTCACCTCCAGTTGGCTGACGGTGAAGTTTTGCCCGTGCAACCGCCCCTGAAAGTTGACCTTCTCGCCCTGATAACGAATCTGTTGGAGGGCTGGCGTCAGCGAAAGCGACAATTTCCCCTGCCATTCCTGCCAGGGAGAAAGAATAAGCCTGTCGATATTAACCCAGGTATTAGGCAGCATAGACTGCCATTCTGCGAGCGTGCGCGGCGCCGCGGGCGATGGTTCAGATTCAGGGAGTTTTGCCAGACAGGCGGAGTCCAGTTCAAGCGTACCGATATTCAGCTGCCAGCGGCTGGGATGGGTGAGTTCCGCGCCGCTCATGCGTGCTAACGGGCAGTCCTCCACCAGATAACGCAGCTCCGGGATATGCAGGCCGTGGCGCGTAAGTTTCGGGCTTTCATCCAGCGCGATACGCGTACCAACCGGTAACCAGATGCCCGCCAGCGTAGGAAGCCACAGGCCAAGCGTCATGAGCAGCGTTAACGGTATAAGGATCAATAATAAAAGTAGCGCGAGAACGGCTTTGTATTTACCCTTCATGGGTAGTTAATATCCTGATTTAGCAAAAATTAAGCCGGTAAGGCCCGTATTGTGGCATGTTTGGGCGCTCAGTTGAAGGCATCGCCCTCACTAAGGATAGATGTTCTGCCGCGACCCAACAATTTTGAGGTCGTCTTAGAAATGATAAAGTTGATGATATAACAGAGCGTTAGTATCCGTTCTTTCTGCCATCGCACCGTGATGGCGCACATCCGCAGTCAGGCAAACATTTTGTACTGAATTAACTCAGTCTCCTGATTTATTACGGAAAACAGAGGCGCAGAGGACTGACCATTTGCAGATCCTCTGCCTGGGCTCACATTCCTGCCATCCTGTAGCAGCGTTTATACCCGGTATGTTCCATTCCTGAATGCCAGATACCGGGTAAGGTCATATTTCAGCAAAACTGCGCCAGCGCCAATCAAGAGAACATCCTTGATAATGAAGCTGTCAATTTTCCCCAGTTGTGGCAGCAGGCTCAGAGTCGTTACTCCTGTAGTGATAACAATGAGATCGCCAGATATGCCAACACCAGGTCGGGCGAAGCCAATGATCAACGCAAGAAATGTAATGGTTTCCATAACGCCAAGGAAATAACTTCCCCCGTGGACACCAAAAATCAAATACAGAATATTGAGCCATGTTGATGAAATCAGAGGCTCCAGGGCCATAACTTCAAAGTCAAACCATTTATAAGTACCAAACAACATAAATACACCGATAACGCTCAGGCGAAGAATGACGATATCGTAATCTGAGCGAATGAATCGATTAATGAAATTCTTCATTCATATTCTCCGGGAAGATAATAATGAGATGCCAGCCAGATTTTATCTCAGATGAGAAATATCAGTTCAAAAAAAGCATTCCGATCAATGCCGTTACTTTTAAATGGCAGGTGCATTCCATTTTTTAAGCCGATTTTTTTCTTGATATTGTAAATATGCGAATATACTGTTTTCTTACTTCGACCTCTCATCCTGGCGATTTGCTCTACACTAAAGTGTTTATAGTATAAAAGGAAAGCGATAATTCTTTCATTATGTGTTAATGATTTACCTTGGTCATTCAAACAAGATCCATGCTTCATATTGCAAGGCTCTGACTTGCAGGCAAGGTAAAAATCATACCCGTAGAAAAGTATGCTCATGAGTCCGGCGAACTCATTATCACAGATAATAAAATACGTTTCTCTTTCGCTGTTAAAATGTTCAACGCCAAGTGCCTCACACGAATTGAATAATACTTCAGCGCCTTGCTGAAAATAAAAATCATGCGTCGCGATGATAATTTTCATTATTGCTCCATGAGCAGGGAGTAAAATACCCCCTGCTGTAAGCTTTAATCAGAACTCCAGACTAATACCCGTGTTCCATGAAACGGAATCTCCACCGGCCGCAACTGCCATTTTACCTGCAACATTGTCTGTAAAGCGGTAGCCGATCCCAACGGCTACTGCCTGCTTATCTGAATATCCTCCCAATGCCGCAGTAGCATTAAATTTACCCACGCTATAAGGCTGGAATAAACCTGCAAGCGCCGCATTCTGAGCTGCACTTTCACGAATTTCTTTGCGGTTGTTAGATATCTGTTTTTGCAGACCATTCATTCTGTCTGCCGCCATTTTTTGCCAGGATTCATGAAGATCTAAACGGCGACTATTCTTACTGGCCGCAGACTGGTTAGCATTGATTTTTCCAGATAAATATTTGCTGGTCTGAGAAAGCTCGCCACGAACAGCTTCCGTATTGTTGTCTATACGCGCGTAAGCATCCCTTTTGACACTGCCGATTTCGCCGCGCAAGGAATCACCCTGCTGCTTAAGCTCGTCACGCACGGCTTTTGCATTACTGTCGGCCCGTGCGTAGGCATCCCTTTTGGCGCTGCCGATTTCACCACGCAGGGAATCACCCTGCTGCTTAAGCTCACCACGCACGACTTTCGCATTATTGTCAGCCTGTGCAATTGCATCAGCTTTGGCCTGGCCGATTTCGCCGCGCAGAACATCCTTTTGTTCATCCAGTTCTTTATTAACCTTCCCAACGCTTACGGTCACGTCCTGTTTCACCGTATTTATTGCGTCCCGCTGTGAAGACAGCGAGCGATTTTGAGCATCAATATGCTCCGCTAAAACATCAGTATAAACACTCTGCAAGATATCCCGAGCACTAATAGCATTATCAACATACTCTCTCGTACTTTTATCTGTAGATTTAATATACTCTCTCGTACTGTCATTTGTAGCCTTTACATGACTATCTATATACTTAATCAGTTCTTCTTTAGAAACGCCCCCTTTTTGAGAAACGGTTTGAGCTAATGTAGCCAGTTGGGTATATAGCTCACGTTTAGTGACTGTTTTATCGAGATCGTTGTCCTAGCCCGCTGCCCAACTGATATTGCTTAGAGCCCCGAACAAAACCACACCTAACATAGAGGCCATAACATTCTTATGCATGTAAACACCCTTAAATTAAAATTAGGAACAATTTTTATCTATTGCAGAAATAAACAGACTCAACCAGAGAACAACAATCTGGAATTCGCCATCTTTTGCGTAGGAAGTTTTCAATCAACCAGACTTGCCTGATTCCAACTTTTAAATTAATTGCTATCATCTCTCGACTGAAGCCAGAAAGTATTAGTGCAAGAACACTTTTAGACAGCTTCGATAACCTCCCGGAAGAAAGTCGCGCATGTGTTATTTCATTAAGTAAAGGTACTGTATCCGTAAGATACGCTGTATCCTGAACAGATTCTTTCCTTAGTAAAACAGGAGGAAGAAAATAAATTACACGCTGTATTGTTTTCTCGTGGTGTTTTACACCGCTTCTCCCTTCAATAGTGAAGTAGTTAAAAAACTCAGCAATGGTCTCATCCACAGGCAAAAAATAGCCATGCTTAAATATCAATGCTGCGCACGGGTAACATTCCCGAACATGCAGCCAGAAACTCAAAAATAAAGACGGCCGCCCATATATTACGACAGTAGCTGAAGGATACCTGTGAAGCTGCTCCAGTAGACTACATGTAGAGCAGGCATTTTCAGTTATTGAAATTGGTTTATTCAATAAGGTTATCTTGCTTACTGTTCCAGGCTTATTCATCGACAGATTCATCGCGTACATTTTTATTCCATTAAAAAGTCGCTACGATACTGCGCGCAGTCATAATAACACCTCCAACTTAACTTCGCCGGATAAGACAGGATTTAACATGCTGTGTTGTTAATAGTATGTATTAAGTTAAGGCAATATCATCCCTCCACTCTCGTTTGTATTGAACGTGTTAATAAAAATCACGAGGATTCAAGTTAAAATAACAAAACTAATTTCTTGGTTAAATTATGCTTATTTGGAATCCTTTGACAATCCCTTGATAAACGGGATAACAGGAGCATATCAACGCCTGTTTAAATAAGTGCAAAAAATAAAAGGGAAATTACTGCTGGTCACACCAGACAGGACAATTGGTGAAATTTACAGAAATGTGATAAATATCACAGCAAAGGAAAAAGTTCATGAAATTCATCATGGAATGGAGCGATGGGCGGAGCAATTATTAATTTTTGTCAATCAATTGAAGCGATAGGTGATTTCGTATGAAAGTGAGAGTTTGCAGGTTATGTCTGTCGGTTGTTCGACGTTACGAACGTCTGTCAGCCTGATTCGCTACAGAAAGAATACGTCAGTCTGTGGAAGAGTAACTGACCCACTGATAAGGCATGGGTTCAGAATGACCGGAAGGGAAATATGTGTTAAAGAAAGTTGTTTAATTTTAGTATGATAGGTGCCTTAAGAAGAGATGTTCTAAAATTATTCATTATGTCATGGTTACGTCTATCAATTATTTTTTAAATTTTGTAAGATAATTTTAATTGATTCAATGTTATTCCACCATCGCTGGAGAAAGTCTTATGAAACTCGCTGTTTACAGTACAAAGCAGTACGACAAGAAGTACCTGCAACATGTTAACGAGTCCTTTGGTTTTGAACTTGAATTTTTTGACTTTCTGCTGACTGAAAAAACGGCAAAAACCGCCAACGGTTGCGAAGCGGTATGCATCTTCGTTAACGACGACGGCAGCCGCCCGGTTCTGGAAGAGCTGAAAAAGCACGGCGTAAAATACATTGCGCTGCGTTGCGCTGGCTTCAATAACGTCGATCTGGACGCCGCAAAAGAGCTGGGTCTGCAAGTCGTGCGCGTCCCGGCCTATTCTCCTGAAGCCGTCGCCGAACATGCGATTGGTATGATGATGACGCTGAACCGTCGCATTCATCGCGCTTATCAACGTACCCGTGATGCAAACTTTTCACTGGAAGGTCTGACCGGTTTTACCATGCACGGTAAAACGGCTGGCGTGATCGGGACGGGCAAGATCGGCGTCGCCGCGCTGCGTATTCTGAAAGGTTTTGGTATGCGACTGCTGGCGTTTGATCCTTACCCAAGCGCCGCCGCGCTGGAGCTTGGCGTGGAGTATGTCGATCTGCCGACGCTGTTTGCGGAATCTGATGTCATTTCTCTGCATTGCCCGCTGACAGCTGAAAACTACCATTTGCTTAATCATGCTGCGTTCGATCAGATGAAAAATGGGGTGATGGTGATCAACACCAGTCGTGGGGCGTTGATTGATTCGCAGGCGGCAATTGAAGCGCTGAAAAACCAGAAGATTGGCTCACTGGGGATGGATGTCTATGAAAACGAACGCGATCTGTTCTTTGAGGACAAGTCCAACGATGTGATTCAGGATGACGTATTCCGTCGTCTGTCTGCCTGCCATAACGTGCTATTCACCGGGCACCAGGCTTTCCTGACCGCGGAAGCGTTGACCAGCATCTCGGAAACCACTCTGCAAAATCTGGAACAGCTCTCAAAAGGTGAAACCTGCCCGAACGCCCTGTTCTGACCCTTCTGCTCCCCTGCGTTCAGGGGAGCACTTTCAGATAATCCCCGATGATATACCAGGCCATATCATTACAATTATGAATGATTTCCCGTCAGCAAATGTAGAGAGTTTTAATGAAGAAGATCGTCGCACTGGTTGCACTCAGCATGCTTATGGCAGGCTGCGTCAGCAATGGAAAAGTCTCCGTTAACCGTGATCAGCTACAGCATCACCGTTTTGTTCTGGAGAGTGTAAACGGAAAACCAGTCGCTGCGGGTAAGAACGCCCCGGAGTTAAGCTTCGGTGAAAAAATGACGGTTTCCGGCCGCATGTGCAACCGCTTCAGCGGCCAGGGCAAGCTGTCTGATGGCGAGCTGAAAGTCAAAGAAATGGCGATGACGCGTATGATGTGCGCCGACCCGCAGTTAAATGAACTGGATCACACCATTAGCGCGATGCTCAAACAGGGCGCGCAGGTCGACTTAACGGCTAACCAGTTGACGCTGGCGACCGCAGAACAAACGCTGATGTTCCGACTGGCTGATTTAGTGCATTAATAGCTGCCGCAGCTTCCAGCGGCGAGCGACTGTTCACTACAGCGTTTGCCGTTGGGTAATGCGCACATGCCGATCGCCGACCCGTCAAGCTGACGGGCAACAGAGAGCGACCCGCCAATCATGGCGCAGTTAGCTTCCCCGGAACTGGACATTGCCGCCTTTAACCCCGGCGCAACATGCGCTGCCGTCGCCTGCTGAACAGGCTCATTACTACAGGCCGACAATAATAACGCGGCACACCCCACTAAAAACGCTGCGCGCATCTCTCTCCCCTCTGAACGTTAGCCAAAACGACACCGCCATAAATAATAGGCAGGCTGCCCTGCGTCGTCGAGAGGCAAACTGCCCATTTATGCGGTTCATTGACATTTTTTAGCAATTTTTTTGCCCTCTCTTTGATCAAATCATTCATTCCCTCTATTCCAGGGACACAAAAGCGAAAATGGTAGAGATCGGGGTTTGCTAAAATAGAGAGATAACTATCAGGGCCCGCCGATGTTTCGCGAGTCCCTCTTTTTGTGCAATGTAAGGGTGTCATATGATCACTATTGACGGTAATGGCGCGGTTGCTTCGGTCGCATTCCGTACCAGCGAAGTTATCGCCATCTACCCAATTACGCCCAGTTCGACAATGGCTGAGCAGGCGGATGCCTGGGCCGGAAACGGGCTTAAGAACGTCTGGGGCGATACCCCTCGCGTCGTAGAAATGCAGTCGGAAGGCGGCGCCATCGCCACCGTTCACGGGGCATTACAGACCGGCGCGCTCTCGACCTCATTTACCTCATCTCAGGGCCTGCTGCTGATGATCCCAACGTTGTACAAACTGGCGGGACAGCTCACGCCGTTTGTACTCCACGTCGCCGCACGCACCATTGCTACTCATGCCTTGTCTATTTTTGGCGATCACTCTGATGTGATGGCGGTTCGCCAGACCGGCTGCGCCATGCTGAGCGCCGGTAGCGTTCAGGAAGCGCAGGATTTCGCGCTCATTTCGCAGATTGCCACGCTGAAAAGCCGCGTGCCATTTATTCATTTCTTTGATGGTTTCCGCACCTCGCATGAAATCAATAAAATTGTGCCGCTGGCGGATGACACCATTCTGAAACTGATGCCGCAGGCTGAAATTGACGCGCACCGCTCCCGCGCGCTCAATCCTGAACATCCGGTGATTCGCGGCACGTCTGCCAACCCGGATACCTACTTCCAGTCCCGTGAAGCCACGAACCCGTGGTACAACGCGGTTTATGACCACGTTGAACAGGCAATGAATGATTTCGCCGGGGCCACCGGTCGCCAGTACAAGCCGTTTGAATACTATGGCCATCCGCAGGCGGAACGCGTCATTATTCTGATGGGTTCCGCAATCGGCACCTGTGAGGAAGTGGTGGACGAGCTGCTGGCGCGCGGCGAAAAAGTGGGCGTACTGAAAGTCCGTCTGTTCCGTCCGTTCTCAGCGAAACATTTATTACAGGCGCTGCCGGAAACCGTACGTACCGTCGCCGTACTGGATCGCACCAAAGAGCCTGGCGCGCAGGCCGAACCGCTGTATCTGGATGTGATGACCGCGCTGGCGGAGGCATTCAACAGCGGCGAGAGAGAAACCTTACCGCGGGTGATCGGCGGGCGCTATGGTCTCTCCTCAAAAGAGTTTGGCCCCGATTGCGTGCTGGCTGTTTTCAACGAACTGGCGAGCGCCAGACCCAAATCCCGCTTCACAGTTGGCATCTATGATGATGTCACTAATCTGTCTCTGCCCCTGCCGGAAAACACCCTGCCCGGTACAGCGAAACTGGAAGCGCTATTTTACGGTCTGGGCAGCGACGGCAGCGTTTCTGCAACCAAAAACAACATCAAGATTATTGGTAACTCCACGCCGTGGTATGCACAGGGTTACTTTGTCTATGACTCGAAGAAAGCTGGCGGCCTGACGGTCTCTCACCTGCGCGTCAGCGAGCAGCCGATTCGTTCCGCTTACCTGGTGGCGCAGGCTGATTTTGTCGGCTGCCACCAGTTGCAGTTTATTGATAAGTATCAGATGGCGGAACGTCTGAAACCAGGCGGTATTTTCCTGCTCAATACGCCGTACAACGCAGATGAAGTCTGGGCACGTCTGCCGCAGGAAGTTCAGGCGGTGCTGAACCAGAAAAAAGCGCGGTTCTTTGTGATTAACGCGGCTAAAATCGCCCGCGAATGCGGACTGGCGGCACGTATTAATACCGTGATGCAGATGGCCTTCTTCCACCTGACGCAGATTCTGCCTGGTGATAGCGCGCTAGCGGAATTACAGGGGGCGATAGCGAAAAGCTACAGCAGTAAAGGCCAGGAGCTGGTTGAGCGTAACTGGCAGGCGCTGGCGCTGGCGCGCGAATCGGTAACAGAAGTTCCGTTGCAGGCGGTGGACCCGCACAGCGCAAATCGTCCTCCGGTGGTGTCTGACGCAGCGCCCGATTTCGTTAAAACGGTTACAGCCGCCATGCTCGCCGGGCTTGGTGACGCCCTGCCCGTTTCAGCGTTGCCGCCAGACGGCACCTGGCCGATGGGGACGACCCGTTGGGAAAAACGCAACATCGCCGAAGAGATCCCTATCTGGAAAGAAGAGCTGTGTACCCAGTGTAACCACTGTGTCGCCGCCTGCCCGCACTCGGCGATCCGCGCTAAAGTGGTTTCGCCGGAAGCAATGGAGAACGCCCCGGCCAGTCTGCACTCGCTGGATGTGAAATCACGCGATATGCGTGGTCAAAAATACGTATTGCAGGTGGCGCCGGAAGACTGCACGGGTTGTAACCTGTGTGTTGAAGTTTGCCCGGCGAAAGACCGCCAGAACCCTGAAATCAAGGCCATCAACATGATGTCTCGCCTTGAGCATGTCGAAGAAGAAAAAGTGAATTATGACTTCTTCCTCAATCTGCCGGAAATCGACAAGAGCAAGCTGGAACGTATTGATATTCGCACCTCTCAACTGATCACGCCGCTGTTCGAATACTCCGGCGCCTGCTCCGGTTGTGGTGAAACGCCGTATATCAAGCTGCTGACCCAGCTGTATGGCGACCGCATGTTAATTGCCAACGCGACCGGCTGTTCTTCTATTTATGGCGGTAATCTGCCTTCAACGCCTTACACCACCGATGCCAACGGTCGCGGCCCCGCATGGGCGAACTCGCTGTTTGAAGATAACGCCGAATTCGGTCTGGGCTTTCGCCTGACGGTTGATCAACATCGCGTGCGCGTCATGCGCCTGCTGGAACAGTTCGCCGATCGCATCCCAACGGATTTAAACGACGCATTGCACGCCGAAGCGACGCCGGAAGTTCGTCGTGAACAGGTCGCCGCATTACGCCAGCATCTGAAAGATGTCGACGGCGCGCATGAACTGTTAACCGATGCCGATGCGCTGATTGAGAAATCAATCTGGCTGATTGGCGGTGACGGCTGGGCCTACGATATTGGCTTTGGCGGTCTGGATCATGTGCTGAGCCTGACCGAGAACGTCAATATTCTGGTTCTGGACACGCAGTGTTATTCCAATACCGGCGGACAGGCGTCGAAAGCGACGCCGCTTGGCGCGGTCACGAAGTTTGGCGAACACGGCAAGCGCAAAGCGCGTAAGGATCTGGGTGTGAGCATGATGATGTACGGTCATGTGTATGTCGCGCAGATCTCGCTGGGCGCGCAGTTAAACCAGACGGTGAAAGCAATCCAGGAAGCGGAAGCGTATCCGGGGCCATCGCTGATCATTGCCTACAGCCCATGTGAAGAACACGGCTACGACCTGGCGCTGAGCCACGATCAGATGCGTCAGTTAACGGCTACCGGCTTCTGGCCACTGTACCGCTTTGACCCGCGTCGCGCCGATGAGGGTAAACTGCCGCTGGCGCTGGACTCCCGTCCACCGTCAGACGCGCTGGCAGAGACGCTGCTCAACGAGCAACGCTTCCGCCGTCTGAATGCACAGCAGCCAGACGTTGCTGAACAGCTCTGGAAGGATGCGACGGCGGATCTGCAAAAACGCTATGACTTCCTTGCTCAACTGGCAGGTAAAGCGGAAAAGAGCGGTGCTGAATAATACGGCTGTTTGAGTATTCGTCAGAACGAAAAAAAGCCCGAACCAAGGTTCGGGCTTGTCAATTCATTCGCTGGAAGATCAGTACTTATCGCAATGGCCCAACGAAAAAAGCAAAATGTGACAATAAAGGCATATAACCCGCGCAGAATATCGCAACAAAATTAAATTGTATAATTTTTATTTTATATGTTTTATTAAAAAACATTCATGTCAATTATCATCATTTCTGTAGAATTATTTAATTAAGATTTTACTTAAGACGTAACAATTCATATTTATCTCTTTACGGAACTTCTCCTTTAGCATGATTTCACTTCCCTTATGGGGAGTCACAGGTAAATAAAAAAACTAAAGGGTTATTTCAATGAAAAGAAAAGTACTGGCTCTCGTAATCCCTGCCCTGTTAGCCGCAGGCGCGGCCCACGCCGCTGAAGTTTATAATAAAGACGGCAATAAATTAGATCTCTATGGCAAAGTAGACGGTCTGCATTATTTCTCTGATGACGCAAATTCTGACGGCGATCAAACATACATGCGTATGGGTTTCAAGGGTGAAACTCAGGTTAACGATATGATCACGGGTTACGGCCAGTGGGAATATCAGGTTCAGGCTAACGGTACCGAAGGTGATAAAGGTGACTCCTGGACTCGTCTGGCATTCGCAGGTATTAAAGTCGGTGACTATGGTTCATTCGACTACGGCCGTAACTACGGCGTACTGTACGACGTGGAAGGCTGGACCGATATGTTGCCAGAATTCGGCGGCGACTCTTATACCAAAGCAGACAACTTCATGACCGGTCGTGCTAACGGCGTAGCAACCTACCGTAATACCGACTTCTTCGGTCTGGTGGATGGTCTGAGCTTTGCGCTGCAATATCAGGGGGCGAATGAAAACCAGGTTACCAACGAGCAGGAAGGTACGGGCAACGGCGGCGACCGTAACGTGAAAAACTCCAACGGCGACGGCTTCGGTATCTCTTCAACTTACGATCTGGGTATGGGCGTCAGCTTCGGTGCGGCATATACCACCTCCGACCGAACAAATCAGCAAGCAAACCACTCCACTGCTGGCGGTGATAAAGCAGATGCGTGGACTGCTGGCCTGAAATATGACGCTAACAACATCTATCTGGCGACCATGTATTCTGAAACCCGTAATATGACTCCTTACGGTGGCTCAAACGGCAGTGATAACACCATTGCCAACAAAACCCAGAACTTTGAAGTTACAGCGCAGTACCAGTTCGACTTCGGTCTGCGTCCTGCCGTATCTTTCCTGATGTCTAAAGGTAAGGATCTGGCCGGCGGTGAAGATAAAGACCTGGTTAAATATGCTGACGTAGGCGCGACCTACTACTTCAACAAAAACTTTTCCACTTATGTTGATTACAAAATCAACCTGCTGGATGAAGACGACAGCTTCTACACTCGCAACGATATGTCTACCGACGACGTCGTTGCTCTGGGTATGGTTTACCAGTTCTAAGTCCGTCAGCCCGCTGGCAACGGCGGGCTTTTTTCATAACAACAGTGTTTTATCTATACTAAAACAATATATTTGTTGCGCTAAAACTCTCCATTGATAGATGATATATTGCATAAAGATCTGCTGTAGAGGACGCCGGCAATGAACCATCATCCCGTTAAATCATCCCGTATTGCATCCGTCGGCTATGACGAAACCTCCAGCACGCTGGAAATTCGTTTTCATCGAACCGGTACTCTGCAATATCTCGGCGTCCCGTCGCGTATTTTTCGTGATTTTCTTGTCGTGGTTTCTAAAGGCCGCTTTTATGACGGCGTGATCAAAGGGAAATTTCCAGAGCAGAAACCAAACTCACGCTAAAATGTGACTCCTGTCATTGTACATAAAGTGCCATTAAGGGTTAAACTTTAATCGGATACTTAAACAGGAGGTTTTATGAGCAGAACGATTCTTGTGCCCATCGATATTTCAGATTCAGAATTAACTCAACGCGTTATCACCCATGTTGAAGCCGAGGCAAAAATAGATGACGCAGAGGTCCATTTCCTGACCGTTATTCCGTCACTGCCCTATTACGCCTCTTTAGGCCTGGCCTACTCAGCAGAGTTACCGGCTATGGAC
This sequence comes from Citrobacter sp. CK194, assembly GCF_030333395.1. NCBI lineage: Bacteria > Pseudomonadati > Pseudomonadota > Gammaproteobacteria > Enterobacterales > Enterobacteriaceae > Citrobacter > Citrobacter sp. CK194. The sequence goes on along the minus strand of NZ_JAOWGA010000019.1, from coordinate 1,117,213 downwards.
GATCTGAAAGCCGAAGCAAAATCTCAACTGGAAGAGATTATCAAGAAGTTCAGTATTCCTGCCGACAGAGTACAGATTCATATCGCGGAAGGTTCTCCGAAAGATAAAATTCTGGAAATGGCTAAAAAATTACCGGCAGACATGGTGATTATTGCTTCTCACCGCCCGGACATCACCACGTATCTGCTGGGCTCCAACGCCGCAGCGGTCGTACGCCATGCCGAATGCTCCGTCCTGGTGGTTCGCTAAACGCATCAGCCCGCACGCCGTTGCGGGCTTTTCATATCCACTTTTCAACCCTGCACGCTTACCTGCAACCTGAGGTATAACGGGTATAAATGTGCTGACATTCTTCTCGCCAATCCGTACCATACACGCCACAGTTTTTATATCAGATTTCTTTTGCCGGTCTTTCCGGCGTGATGCATACTTTTCTGATGCCACACAATGAATTGAGCCTCTATTAAATGTCGCAAAATCAAGATATTAGCAAGAAAGAACAGTACAACCTGAACAAATTACAAAAGCGTCTGCGTCGTAACGTGGGCGAAGCGATTGCTGACTTCAATATGATCGAAGAAGGCGATCGCATCATGGTGTGCCTTTCCGGTGGGAAAGACAGCTATACCATGCTGGAAATTCTGCGTAATTTGCAGCAAAGCGCACCCGTCAACTTTTCACTGGTCGCCGTTAACCTTGACCAGAAGCAACCGGGTTTTCCCGAACACATTCTGCCGGAATATCTTGAGAACCTGGGCGTAGAGTATAAGATCGTTGAAGAAAACACCTATGGGATCGTTAAAGAGAAAATTCCTGAAGGCAAAACGACCTGCTCTCTGTGCTCCCGACTGCGCCGCGGTATTCTCTACCGCACCGCAACAGAACTGGGTGCGACCAAAATTGCGTTAGGCCACCACCGCGACGATATTCTGCAAACGTTATTCCTGAACATGTTCTACGGCGGGAAAATGAAAGGGATGCCGCCGAAGCTGATGAGCGATGACGGCAAACACATCGTTATCCGCCCGCTGGCCTACTGCCGCGAGAAAGATATTGAGCGTTTTTCAGAAGCCAAAGCGTTCCCGATCATTCCGTGCAACCTGTGCGGGTCGCAGCCAAACCTGCAACGCCAGGTCATCGCCGACATGCTGCGCGACTGGGATAAGCGTTATCCAGGGCGTATTGAAACCATGTTCAGCGCGATGCAGAACGTGGTGCCTTCTCATCTGAGCGATATTAATCTTTTTGATTTCAAAGGCATTAATCATGATTCCGACGTAGTAGACGGTGGTGATTTAGCCTTTGACCGCGAAGAGATCCCTCTGCAACCCGCAGGCTGGCAGCCAGAGGAAGACGATAATCAGCTGGATGAACTGCGTCTGAACGTCGTGGAAGTGAAGTAATTTCTGGCTCAGCCGGATGGCGACGTAAACGTCTTATCCGGCCTACGATGCGCATAAGCACCTGTAGGCCGGATAAGCGGAGCGCCAACGGGCATTTATTTCAATAAACGAACCCGACAGTTCTTCCCTTTTATCTTTCCGTTCTGCAATTGCTTCCAGGCTTTCTGCGCCACAGGCTGGCGAACCGCCACATAGACATGAGCCGGATGTACGGTAATTTTGCCAATATCAGCGCTATCCAGACCAATATCTCCCGTTAATGCTCCCAGCACGTCGCCCGGGCGCATTTTTGCCTTTTTACCGCCATCAATGCACAGCGTCGCCATTTCAGCTTCCAGCGGTGCAACCGGAACGTTGCCCGGCGGCGTCAGCCAGTTCAGTTTAAGCTGCAACATTTCAGACAGGATATTGGCGCGCTGCGCCTCTTCCGGCGCGCAAAAACTGATCGCCAGACCGCTGTTGCCTGCACGGGCGGTACGACCAATACGGTGTACGTGAACCTCCGGGTCCCACGCCAGCTCGAAGTTTACGACCAGCTCCAGCGACTTGATATCCAGCCCACGCGCGGCGACGTCCGTCGCTACCAGTACGCGCGCGCTGCCGTTTGCAAAACGAACCAGCGTCTGGTCACGATCGCGCTGCTCAAGGTCGCCATGCAGCGATAATGCGCTCTGCCCAACAGAATTGAGCGCATCACAAACCGCCTGACAATCTTTTTTGGTATTACAGAAAACAACGCATGACGCAGGCTGATGCTGGCTCAGCAGCTTTTGCAGCAGCGGGATTTTCCCCTGAGAAGATGTTTCAAAAAACTGCTGCTCGATAGATGGCAGCGCGTCCACCGAATCAATTTCAATCGTCAGTGGATTTTGCTGAACCCGACCGCTGATCGCCGCGATGGCCTCAGGCCAGGTGGCGGAAAACAGCAGAGTCTGACGGCGTGACGGCGCAAAGCGAATCACCTCGTCAATAGCGTCGCTAAAGCCCATATCCAGCATCCTGTCGGCTTCATCCATCACCAGCGTTTGCAGGGCATCCAGAGAAACAGTGCCTTTTTGCAGATGGTCAAGCAGGCGACCCGGCGTCGCGACAATAATATGCGGCGCATGCTGGAGAGAGTCTCGCTGCGCGCCGAAAGGTTGCCCGCCGCACAACGTCAGGATTTTGGTATTAGGCAGAAAACGCGCCAGACGACGCAGCTCCCCTGCCACCTGATCGGCCAGTTCGCGCGTAGGACAAAGCACCAGCGACTGGGTCTGGAACAGACTGGCATCAATATGCTGTAAAAGCCCGAGACCAAATGCAGCCGTTTTTCCGCTGCCGGTTTTTGCCTGCACGCGCACATCTTTTCCGGCCAGGATCGCCGGTAACGCAGCGGCCTGGACAGGCGTCATCTCAAGATAACCCAACTCGTTAAGATTCTCGAGTTGGGCGGCAGGCAGGACATTCAGAGTAGAAAAAGCGGTCACAATTTAATCTCGCGGTAAAAGACACACAGTCAGCAGGCGCGTATCCTCGCAGATCTCCGCTCTTGATGCGACAATTTAATCGGTTCTTCATCCGGTGGCGGATCTGGCATAGGTTGTGGGCGCGGGATAGGATCGGGAATCGGCACCGGATCGGTTGGTACGGAATCCGACTGGCGTGTTTGCATTTGCAATAACGTGAACAGGCTGGTCATATTACCCTCCGGTCATACAGATTGACTCTTTTAGGGTAGACGCTGATATCCCGCAGGCAAAAAAAAAGCCGACTAATCTAAGTCGGCGTCGTACGAATCAATTGTGCTATGCAGTAATTCAAAAAAGGAAGTAAGACAATATGGAGCGCAACGCCCATCGCTTGACGTTGCATTCACCTGCGAGAGAGATATTGCCCCGAATGGGTAGATTGTTTATTGACTTCGCTCAAATTATGCGGTGTTTTTCTGCTCAAAGGACGATGAAAAGCGTTGTTGTTACAACCATTTACTACGATGCAACCATAAGGTAACACCACCAATCAGGACAACTAACAGAATACAGAACATAGAAAATCCAAAATGCCATGCGCCGCCCGGAATTCCCCCGAGATTCACGCCGAACAAGCCGGTTAAAAATGTACTGGGCAGAAAGACCATCGCCATCAGCGACATCGTATAGGTTCTGCGCGCTAAGGACTCCTGCATGACTTGCGCGATTTCATCGGCCATCACGCCCGTGCGCGCAATACACGCGTCGATCTCATCCAGCCCCCTTCCCAGACGATCCGCGATATCCTGCATTCGACGACGCTGATCATCATTCATCCAGGCCAGACGCTCGCTTGCCAGTCGCGCATAAACATCACGCTGAGGCGCCATGTATCGACGCATCACAATCAGTTGCTTACGCAGTAACGCCAGGAAACCACGCGGCGGGATCTGCTGATCGAGCAGATTGTCTTCCAGGTCGATAATTTTATCGTGTAATTGCTCGATAAATTCGCTGGCGTGATCCGTCAGGGCGTCACACACGTCGACCAGCCAGCCGCCGCAATCGGACGGGCCAGTCCCTTCCTGCAAGTCGCTAACCACCTCATCAAGCGCCAGAACTTTTCGCTGTCGCGTTGAGACGATAAAACGTTCATCCATATATACACGCATCGCCACTAGCTGGTCAGGGCGTTCATCGGTACTGCCGTTGATGCAGCGTAAGGTGATCAGCGTGCCTTCCCCCATCCGACTGACGCGTGGACGCGAACTCTCGCCAGCCAGCGCATCGCGTACAGAATTCGGTAACAAAGGCGTCGACGCCAGCCACTGCGCGCTGTCAGGGTGGGTGTAATTGAGATGCAACCAGCAGGGATGCTGGCTGTCGATAATATCGTCATTTTCAAGCGGTTTAATGCCGCCGCGACCATCCAGTAGCCAGGCAAAAACGGCATCCGGCACATTGACTTCCGATCCCTTGATGGCTTCCACAACGCCTCCACATTCATTCAACGCTTTTTCGTTAGTCTAGCCTTCGGCGTATGTTAAGCAATACCTCATTATCCCATTGCGCTGAAATGATTCAGAAAAGTACGATATGGCAGGAAAGGCACCGGCATCACCGGCGCAAATGTGTTGTACGAGACAATATGGGGTGTTCAATGGATGATAATTTACTTAATCGAAATTTATGAATTTTAGTCTGTAGATCGATAACCTTGCGTTGCATCATCAGCTTTAATATGTCGTACGGGAAAGGGTTAACCTCTTTCAGAATGATTAGCCTGAGTAATGTTTATATAAGTCGCCATCAACCTTTCTTCCTTTTTACTCGTTCACACTTATATCGACCATTGAAAAAAAACTTATCATTCGTGGATTTGTCCTGGTTCCCTGCTAGATTTATCTGCACGTCTATTGTTGTCTCCCGATTTGTGAAAAAACGCTCCATATCACTGTAAGCTGTTAATAAAAAAGCCATTCACCAATAAACCGGCAACACAGCATGTGAAGATAACGGGATTATCGATGATTGCTCACGAACTCAATGCTCTGGATTTATTAAGTTTTCCTGTCTGGATTGTTTTACCACACACAGAAGAGTTAGTTTTCGCTAATACCGCCGCACGCGAACTGACACAGGAACAGACTTTCAGCCGTCTCAGAAAGGGGATATTTTCAACTTATGCGCAAAATGAGCTGCGCATGTACGTTGCTGATTTACACCACCATCACGATATTGTTGAAATTCTGACGGTCTGTCGTGATGGTAAAGAAATCGCCTTAACCTGCCGCCTCTCGGTTAAAACCCTGTCGACGCAGGGAGACGTTATTATTTTTGAAGGCATAGAGACACCTACGGCGCAAGGTCTCAAGGCCAGCCGTTCGGCAAACTATCAGCGTAAAAAACAAGGGTTTTACGCCCGTTTTTTCCTGACGAACTCCGCGCCGATGCTGTTGATAGACCCTTCGCGGGACGGTTTGATCGTCGATGCCAATCTGGCCGCACTCAATTTCTATGGCTACAGCCATGAAGCGATGTGCCAGAAACATACATGGGAAATCAACGTATTAGGCCGCCAGGTCTTACCCGTTATGCATGAGATTGCCCGTCTGCCCGGCGGTCATAAGCCCTTAAACTTCGTCCATAAACTCTCTGACGGCACCACCCGGCACGTACAAACCTATGCGGGGCCCCTTGAGATATACGGCGATAAACTCATGTTATGCATCATTCATGACATTACCGAGCAAAAACGGCTGGAACAGGAGCTGGAACGCGCTGCCCTGCATGATGCGCTGACCGGCTTACTGAACCGCAGGCAATTTTATCTTCTTACTGAGCAAAACCATACGCCCCATCTGTCGATGACAATGGATTACAGCCTGCTGCTCATCGATACCGATCGCTTCAAAAGCATTAACGATTTGTACGGTCATTTGAAAGGTGATGAAGTGCTGTGCGCTCTGGCGCGAACGCTGGAAGCCTGCGCACGTAAAGGCGACCTGGTCTTCCGCTGGGGCGGTGAAGAATTTGTCTTGCTGCTGCCGCGAACCTCGCTGGAGGTTGCGCTTAATCTTGCAGAATCAATACGCGCCGCCGTGGCGAAAGTCTGTATTCCTGGCCTGCCCCGTTTTACCGTCAGCATCGGCGTCGCACGGCACGAATCGAATGAAAGTATTGATGAATTATTTAAGCGGGTGGACGATGCCCTGTACAAAGCCAAAAACGACGGCAGAAATCGGGTGCTGGCTGCGTAATAAACGTCACAGGCTGCCCGTAAGTAGCCTGTGAACACCCTTAACGGCTGCGTTTCGCGTGACGCTCCCAGTTTTCCTGCTTTGCCTGCGCCGTTTTACGCAACGCAACATAACACGCTCCGCTGCCGCCATGATGAGGCAGCGCCGTACAGTAAGCCTGAACGTCGTCAAATTCCGTCAGCCAACGCGCCACATAACTGCGCACAATATTGGCATGCGCATTATCTTCCCGCCCTTTGCCATGAATGATCAGCACGTTGCGTAAACCATCCTGACGCGCCTGGCAGATGAAGCTAAACAGCATCTTGCGACATTCCTCAACCGGCTGACGAAGCAAATTGAGACTCGCCTGCTGGCTGTATTTTCCCGAACGCAGTTTGTCGAGCACGCCCTGCTGCAACCCTTCCCGGCGAAATTCCAGCGGTTCGCCCAAAGGAAGAATATCCAGAAACCCGGTAGTGAGAAAATTGTCGAGCTGGAGCGTATCGATACGCTGCGGCGCCCGTGAATTGCGCGTGGGCTGCCAGTGTACATCAGCGCAACGTTTCAACGGTTGGACATCCTCCATGGCGTCAAGAAACAGCGTTTTGTCGTCAAGGTTCATGATTCCTCCTCCAGCGCGTTAAGACAGGCACTATCATAACCGCGCGCTATTATACCGACAACGGTTTACAGTTATTTCCAATAAACGACACTGGCTCAATTATCTGGCTATGCGCATCTCACTATTTCATCCCCGGTAAAGCCACGTTTTATCCTGCGTTAACCGACAATTTCAGCGGGGCTTTTGTAAAATCAATTATGCCCTGAAAGTGGAATATCTCTTTTATAGCCGTTATAACTTTATTACCCGCTGAGGGAAAACCAGGTCGGGAAAAGGTTAAGGAAGCACTGCTGTGTAGATTTTAGGGGCTGGCGGATGTCGACAGTCCCTGTTTTTTATTCTCCTGCCGTGCTTCATTTTTTCAGCATCTTTATTTGTTCGCTTTTTCAACAAACAATGACGCTAAACGTATTATGCCCGCTTATCTTTTTAGGGGTATGGTTGCGGATATTGGTCGCATGGTATCTTGTTGAGCTGCTGATGAGTCCGGGAATTATCCCGCCTGCAATGAGAGATAACGGATGCTGAGATTACTTGAAGACAATATCGCGACCCCGCTGGGGCCGTTATGGGTGATTTGCGATGAGCAATTCCGCCTGCGCGCCGTCGAATGGGAGCAACACAGCGACCGTATGGAACAGCTACTGGACATACATTATCGTTCAGAGGGATACGAGCGCATCGCCGCCAAAAATCCGGGTGGCCTGAGCGATAAGCTCACCGCGTATTTTGAGGGAAATCTCAGCATCATTGATACGCTGGAGACCGCCACCGGGGGAACGCCTTTTCAGCGGGAAGTATGGCAGGCGCTGCGCACCATCCCCTGCGGTCAGGTTATGCATTATGGTCAACTTGCCGAAAAATTAGGCCGTCCGGGAGCCGCGCGCGCCGTAGGCGCCGCTAACGGATCTAACCCGATCAGTATCGTTGTGCCCTGCCATCGCGTAATCGGACGCAACGGGACAATGACGGGATATGCTGGCGGCGTACAGAGAAAAGAGTGGTTATTACGCCATGAAGGGTATCTGCTGTTGTAGAAACCAGGCATTTTGTGCCTTACCCGTCACACTTTGATGTAAAGTAACCACTTATAAAGCATGGATTTTCAAAGGGATATAAATATTTCTCCTGCTTATGCCTGAATTATCCTCTATTGGGAGTAGCTCAGGCTTACGTGCTCACCAAAAAGATGTTAAAATTGACAAATATCAATTACGGCTTGAGCAGACCTATGATCCCGGAAAAGCGAATTATACGGCGCATTCAGTCTGGCGGTTGTGCTATCCATTGCCAGGATTGCAGTATCAGCCAGCTTTGCATCCCGTTCACACTTAACGAACATGAGCTTGATCAGCTTGATAATATCATCGAGCGTAAAAAGCCTATTCAGAAAGGGCAAACGCTGTTTAAAGCAGGTGATGAACTGAAATCGCTCTATGCTATCCGCTCCGGTACGATTAAAAGCTACACCATTACCGAGCAGGGCGACGAGCAGATCACTGGTTTTCATTTAGCGGGCGACCTGGTCGGCTTTGACGCGATTGGCAGCGGGCACCACCCGAGCTTTGCCCAGGCGCTGGAAACCTCAATGGTATGTGAAATCCCGTTTGAGACTCTGGACGATCTCTCCGGTAAGATGCCTAACCTACGTCAACAGATGATGCGTCTGATGAGCGGCGAGATCAAAGGCGATCAGGATATGATCCTGTTGCTGTCGAAGAAAAATGCGGAAGAACGTCTGGCAGCCTTTATCTACAATCTGTCCCGTCGTTTTGCCCAGCGCGGTTTCTCTCCGCGTGAATTCCGCCTGACGATGACCCGTGGCGATATCGGTAACTACCTTGGCTTAACGGTCGAAACGATCAGCCGTCTGCTGGGGCGTTTCCAGAAAAGCGGTATGCTGGCGGTGAAAGGTAAATACATCACCATCGAAAACAGCGATGCGCTCGCAGTGCTTGCTGGTCATACTCGCAACGTTGCTTAATCTTTCCGCAAATAAGTCAGTTATCCTTCTGTTAAATCATTAAATTTTCCTGATTTATTGGTTTGACAGAAGGAATCACACCACGTCAATAAGCTAAAGAAATCTCAAATACGTAGCCATCACTCCAGTTGGACACCACTGGCATGGTTTACGCCCTGCCAGGCCGTTTTCGGATTAACCACATTGATTCATCATGCCGGAAAAGTACAATCCGCAGCGGCTGGCAACCGTTCTATATTCGCACTATCGAACGATCGCCAGCTGGCCGCAGTTGCGTTCTTGCATACGACGCAACTGCGGCAACCCTAACACCTTGTCATTTATAATGATTATTGATTTAATTCCCCCCGAAAACTATAAACAGGTGGAATTAATGAATAGAAACACAGATAACGGATCTAAAGTTTACACCCCCCTCACACTAAAACTTTATGACTGGTGGGTCTTGAGGGTATCAAATCGGCTTGCATGGGGGTGCCCCACTAAGGAATACCTTCTTCCACACTTCCTCCGACATTTAGGGAAAAAACATCTGGATATTGGTGTAGGAACCGGATATTACCTCACTCACGCTCCTGAAAGCCGTTTAATATCGCTAATGGATTTGAACGAAGCAAGCTTGAGCGCAGCATCAACAAGGGCTGGAGAAACGAAAATTCAGAGCAAAATTACCCATGATGTTTTCGAGCCTTACCCAAAAACCTTGCATAATCAATTTGACTCCATCTCCATGTTTTACCTTCTTCACTGCCTGCCTGGGGATATGTCTGCAAAAGGATGTGTAATACAGAATGCCGCGCAGGCTTTAACCGACAATGGCACTCTTTACGGCGCTACCATTCTTGGTAATGGCGTTAAGCACAATACTTTCGGTCAAAAACTGATGCGCATTTACAACCGGAAAGGCATTTTCTCAAATACCGGAGATTCAGAGGCGGGCTTAACGCAAATACTGTCCGAGTACTTCGAGGATGTTAAAACTACGGTTAAAGGTACTGTAGTTATGTTTTCAGCTTCAGGAAAAAAATAACAGTCAGCCGCACCAGGGTTCTGCATCGTGCGTAAACCCCGTCGTCAGCGGTTCAGTGAGTATAGAAAAAGTGTGACCTTGATCAAAAACAAAAAAAGATTATGGCAAAGGTGTATTTATATTACGTTCGCTTCTGGACTGCGGCCCGGATTGTTAAGCGGATTTTTTGATACCCAGATATTAAGAGGAGAAAGAACCATGATCACTTATGATCGTAACCATAATCCTATTACTAATGGCAGTCGGGTTATGATTAATGGGACGGGCAGAACGGGTAAAATCGTTGCCATACATTCTAACGGGTTAACTCCAGCCCAGTTACGCCGCAACAAAACCGTCGAAGTGGAAGGCTGTGAAGGCCAGTTCGAACCCGTTGAACTGATCCGTCTTGGTTCCCACTAACGATAAGAATGCCGCTATGGCGGCATTCATGAATCAAACAGATTTAATTACAGACTCTACTAAGCCGCTATTTACCCCAGGTATGCCCCGGAAGTCTGATTTTACTGATAGAAATTGTTTACATTCAATACACTGCCCTATAGAACAGCAAATTTTCCTGATTTATTGATCTGGCAGAAGGTTCCCCCCTGTTTCATTCAACATATATGGGTTACTCTTTTAATTACAAACTGCGGTGACAGTTGTAAGGAGACCCTGTATGGCTATGTATCAAAATATGCTGGTGGTCATCGACCCAAACCAGGACGATCAACCCGCATTACGACGCGCTGTTTATTTGCATCAACGGATTGGTGGCAAAATTAAAGCCTTTTTGCCGATCTATGATTTTTCCTATGAAATGACTACCCTGCTCTCGCCTGATGAGCGTACCGCGATGCGTCAGGGAGTCATCAGCCAGCGAACAGCCTGGATACGCGAACAAGCGAAATACTACATCGAAGCAGGTGTTCCCGTTGAGATAAAAGTGGTCTGGCACAACCGTCCCTTTGAAGCCATTATCCAGGAAGTGATCAGCGACGATCACGATCTGGTGCTCAAAATGGCGCACCAGCATGACCGCCTGGAAGCGGTAATCTTTACACCGACTGACTGGCATTTGTTGCGTAAATGCCCAAGCCCGGTATGGATGGTCAAGGACCAACCGTGGCCTGAAGGCGGTAAAGCGCTGGTGGCCGTGAACCTGGCAAGCGAAGAACCTTATCACAATGCGCTGAATGAAAAGCTGGTCAAAGAAACGCTGCAACTCGCAGAACAGGTGAACCACACCGAAGTCCATCTGGTTGGCGCCTACCCCGTGACGCCCATCAATATCGCAATCGAACTGCCTGAATTTGATCCGAGCGTTTACAACGACGCGATTCGCGGTCAGCATTTGCTGGCGATGAAGGCGCTACGGCAGAAATTCAGCATTGATGAGAAAGTGACGCATGTTGAAAAAGGGTTGCCTGAAGAGGTTATCCCGGATTTAGCCGAGCACCTACAGGCGGGTATCGTTGTACTGGGTACGGTTGGTCGTACCGGGATATCTGCGGCCTTCCTGGGCAATACGGCGGAACAGGTTATCGACCATTTGCGCTGCGATCTGCTTGTCATTAAACCCGATCAGTATCAGACACCGGTCGAACTGGACGACGAAGAAGACGATTAAGCCTATTTTCGTGCCGGGTAGCGCTTATGCCTACCCGGCGAAGCCGCTCACTCACGTTACTGTTTGTCCTCACCACCGAGGAAATAGATCCCCAGCGGAATGGCCAGCAGAATGGTGAAAACCAGACTGTAGACGCAAATCATTGATGACTGGATGAAATACATCGAGGTTGTCCACTCGGACAACGGAATATCATACTGTTCGATCACGCCGCCGATAGTCGCCCGCGTAACCACTGATGCCGCAATAATAAACACCGCCAGCAGGCCCAACAGAAATTTCTTCCCCTTTGCTGTCTTCAGCTTTGTCATGATCATGGTATCGTCCTTTTGCAGATGAAAGCTCTGTTACTTGCGCGTAACAATACCATGACAATCCCCCGTTGTCTGCCACACAAGTCGTGACATAATATTCACATCGCGCGTCCCTGTCTGAAAATGCGCTACGTCTTATTCTTTTTGATCAATGACCAGCGCATTCGAAGCGGATAAAATATCTGCACCTCAGAATCTTTTAGCGTTATATCAACCATACGGGGTAGTGACAGACCAAAATGATTGCAGAATTTTTTTTCAAAAACGCGTTTAATCTGGCAATAATTTTTGGCAGTGGCGCCGCCTTACTTCTGATGAGTATTGTGTTTCGTCGTGGCGAGAAAAGAAGAAAAGGATTTATATTTCATGCCGTACAGTTCTTCGTTTATGCCCTTATCATCGGCACGCTGGGCAGTATCGCCAATAATGTTATTGAAAACTACGATCTGAAATTCATCTCTCCAAATGCCGTCGATTTTATCTGCACATCTCTGATTGCGCTGATTCTGACAATAAAACTGTTTTTACTCATCAACCGCTTTGAAAAATCACAGATCGGTAAAGGCAGAGACGTCACCAGTGCGAAGATCCTGTCTCGCATTATTAAGATCACCATTATTATCGCCATCGTTTTACTCTATGGCGAACACTTTGGCATGAGTCTGTCCGGGTTGCTGACTTTTGGCGGCATTGGCGGCATCGCTGTTGGGATGGCGGGTAAGGACATTCTGAGCAACTTTTTCTCGGGGATTATGCTCTATTTTGATCGCCCCTTTAGCATTGGCGACTGGGTTCGTTCCCCGGACAGAAATATTGAAGGCACTGTGACTGAAATCGGCTGGCGAATGACCAAAATTAACACCTTCGACCACCGCCCTTTATATGTGCCGAATTCGATTTTCTCCGCCATTAGCGTGGAGAATCCCGGCAGGATGACCAACCGACGCATTAAAACGGTGATCGGGTTACGTTATCAGGATGCCAGTAAAACAGGCGTTATTGTTGATGCGGTCAGAACGATGCTGCAAAACCACCCTGATATCGATCAGCACCAGACACTGCTGGTCTATTTCAATGAATTTGGCGAATCATCGCTGAATATCATGGTCTATTGCTTTAGCAAAACCACCGAATGGGAAGCCTGGCTTGCGGTTCAGCAGGATGTTTACCTGAAGATTATCGACATTGTTCAGGCGAACGGCGCAGATTTTGCGTTTCCAAGCCAGACGCTTTATCTGGATAACGCCGCGTCACCGCAATCCGCAAATTAAAAAAGACGCGGAATACCGCGTCTTTTCGCTCACTGCCGCATATTATTTGTCGTGCTTCACAATATACATTGTCCGACTATACGCCACGTCTTCCGGGTTATTAATGGGATAACCTTTCAGCCACGGTTTGATCAAACGTCCGTTGGTATACTGGTAAATCGGCGCAATCGGCGCCTGTTCCATCAGGATTTTCTCTGCCGCGTTATAGTCCGCATTGCGCGCCTTCGCCGTATTTTCTACTGTCGCCTGCGTCATGATTTTATCGTAGGCCGGGTTATTGAAGCGCGAGATATTGCCCGTATGGGTCGAGGTTAACAATGACAGGAAAGTAGACGGTTCATTGTAGTCCCCCACCCAGGAGGCGCGGATAACATCAAAATTACCGGTGTTGCGGCTGTCGATATAGGTTTTCCATTCCTGGTTTTGCAGCTTCACCTCTACGCCCAGATTCTTTTTCCACATCGAGGCGACTGCAATCGCGATTTTCTGATGATTTTCAGATGTGTTATATAACAGCGTCAATTTGAGCGGTTTCTGCGGGCCATAGCCAGCCGCAAGCAATAACGTTTTTGCCTGAGCATTGAGTTCTTCCTGGCTCATTTGTTCAAATGGCGAAGGATCGGGAGTGAAGCCAGCCGTCACGTCCGGGGTGAAGCGCCAGGCCGGTTTCTCCCCGGTTCCTAATACTTTTTCCGCCATGATGCGGCGATCAATCGTCATGCTCAGCGCCAGCCGAACCCGGGAATCCGCCGTCGGGCCTTTTTGGGTGTTAAACGCATAATAATAGGTGCCCAACTGCGGCGGCGTGTAAACCTGCCCTGGTATATCCTTCAGCAACTTCTGGTACAGATTTTTCGGGAAAGATTCGGTGATATCGATATCGCCAGCCAGATAACGTTTAGTCGCTGACGACTCCTGATTAATCGGCAGGAAAGTCACTTTTTGCAGCACCGTCTTCGCATTGTCCCAGTAGTGGGTATTGGGCACCACCACCAGTTTTTCGTTGACCACGCGATCATTCAACACATAGGCGCCATTGCCGATCAGGTTTCCGGGCTTCGTCCAGTCTTTACCGCTTTCTACATTAGCTTTCTGTACCGGGTAAAAAGCAAAGTTGGCGGTCAGGTTAACGAACCACGGCAGCGGTTTATCCAGCTGTATTTTTAGCGTGCGGTCGTCCACGGCACTAACCCCAAGCGTATCCGGCGACGCTTTACCATCAATAATCGCCTGGGCGTTATTAATGCCAGCAAGGGCGGCAAACCAGGCAAACGGTGACAGGGTTTTCGGATCAACCAGACGTTGCCAGCTGTAGACAAAATCCTGCGCGGTCACCGGAGTGCCGTCCGACCACTTTGCGTTATTGCGCAGGGTAAACGTCCAGATCCGGTTATCATTGGTCTTCCAGCGCGTAGCGACGCCAGGAATGATTTCCCCTTTCTCATTCTGATTCACCAGACCTTCAAACAAATCGCGAATGACCTGAATCTCCGGCAGCCCAACCGCTTTTGCCGGATCTAACGACGCCGGTTCATCTTTAATATGGCGGACCAGTTCTTGCTTCTCTGCCAGTACCGTTCCGCCGGGAACATCCGCAGCGTGTGTCAGGGAGACGCTGCTAATCAACAGCGCACAACAGGTAACTGAAACAGAGTGCTTCATAAGATGCCCTTAAATGATGAAGTTAGATGACTGCGTAATTATTTGTTTCGCATGAAGGAAATGCAAACGTCTTCCTACAGAAAGTTGATATTAACCCGATATACGCATCCGCTTCCAGGAAGCCAGATGGAGGATATTGCATAGCGCGCACAACGCGTGAAAACGATTTGATTATCTGGACAATTTGCACAACACTGCGAGTAATAACAACAGCATTCAGAGACACTTATGACCGTTACCCGTCCTCGTGCCGAGCGCGGCGCATTTCCGCCAGGAACCGAACATTATGGGCGTTCATTGCTGGGAGCGCCGTTGATCTGGTTTCCGGCCCCGGCTGCCGATCGCGAAAGCGGCCTGATTCTGGCCGGAACGCACGGCGATGAGAACGCGTCGGTGGTGACGCTCTCGTGTGCGCTGCGTACGCTGAATCCTTCACTCCGCCGTCATCATGTGGTGCTGGCGGTGAACCCGGACGGTTGCCAGCTTGGTCTGCGCGCCAATGCCAATGGCGTCGATTTGAACCGTAATTTTCCGGCGGCGAACTGGAAAGCGGGTGAGACGGTTTATCGCTGGAACAGCAGCGCCGAGGAGCGCGATGTGGTGCTGCTTACCGGTGAACATCCGGGATCTGAACCCGAAACCCAGGCGCTGTGTCAACTGATACACCGGGTGCATCCTGCCTGGGTGGTCTCCTTTCACGATCCCCTCGCCTGTATTGAAGATCCCAGACATAGCGAGTTAGGCGAATGGCTGGCCCGGGCATTTGCGCTGCCGCTGGTCTCCAGCGTAGGTTACGAAACGCCCGGTTCGTTTGGAAGCTGGTGCGCCGACCTCAATCTGCACTGTATTACCGCAGAGTTCCCGCCGATCTCGTCCGATGAAGCCAGCGAAAAGTATCTGATGGCGATGTCTACTCTGCTGCGCTGGCACCCTAAAGATGAAGTTGCCCGGTCGTAAACCGTAGAGCGGGCTCGACATCCACCGCCAGCCAGGTGGGGCCATCGAGGTCAGCAAAACGCACCTGTGGGGCCAGCGGCAACGCTGCGCTAATGGCCCTGGAGGTACACAGCATACATCCCAGCATCAGCCCAAAACCCTGTTCTCTGGCTTCGGCGGCCAGCGCCAGCGCTTCCGTCAGACCACCGGTTTTATCCAGTTTGATATTGACCATATCGTAGCGCCCCTGTAACGCCTTCAGGCTGCTGCGGGTATGGCAACTTTCATCCGCGCAAATAGGGAGCGGATGAACAAAATTTTCCAGCGCGGCGTCATCCTGCGCAGGTAACGGTTGTTCCAGCATCGCGACGCCTAAATCCGCCAGCAGCTGGCATCGCGCCGCCAGCCCCTCTGTACGCCAGGACTCGTTTGCATCCACAATTAGCGTCGCATCAGGCACGACGGAGCGAATCGCGACCATTCGTTCGCTGATCAGGCGATCGTCCAGCTTAATTTTGAGCAGTTTCGCCCCTTTTTCCCACAGTGCCGCCGCGCTGGCCGCCATCTGTTCAGGCGTACCGATCACGACAGTCTGTGCTGTTGTCAGCGTAGCGGGCAATTCAACGGCCACAAACTCCGCCAGCGTTTGCTGCTGCTGGCGAGCGCTCAGATCCCACAGCGCGCAATCGACCGCATTTCTGGCCGCGCCGGCAGGCAGCAATTTTTGTAGTGCTTCGCGGGTCAGCCCCTGTTCCAGTTGCGGCGCGATACTCATGATCTGCGCCAGCACCGAGGCATCGCTTTCGCCATAACGTGGATAAGGCGTACATTCCCCTACGCCTTTTACGCCCTCTTCCTCCAGCTCCACGACCACAACATGCGCTTCGGTACGACTTCCCCGGGCAATCACAAAGGGCGTGTGCAGCGGCCAGGCCTCCTCATACACCTTAACAGATCTCATTGGTTCTCCTTTTTTCGCCGTTTTTCACGTTGCAGATGCGTGGCGGTGGATTAAACACAAATAGCGTTTGCCGTGTTAACTGCTGATGGCATAAACTAGCCACGACGTTAACTATATGTAAACAGGAAGATAACCATGTCACAAACCGTTCATTTCCAGGGCAATCCAGTCGCCGTCGCCAACACCATTCCTCAAGCTGGTAGCAAAGCACAGGCTTTTACCCTCGTGGCAAAAGATCTGTCTGACGTCACACTGGCTCAGTTTGCAGGCAAGCGCAAGGTGCTGAATATTTTCCCAAGTATTGATACCGGCGTTTGTGCGGCATCGGTACGTAAGTTTAACCAACTGGCGACAGAAATCGACAACACCGTCGTACTGTGCGTTTCTGCGGATCTGCCGTTCGCCCAGTCTCGTTTCTGCGGCGCGGAAGGTCTGAGCAACGTCATTACCCTTTCCACTCTGCGTAATCCTGACTTCCTGAAAGACTACGGCGTTGAAATCACTGAAGGCCCGCTGAAAGGTCTGGCGGCGCGTGCCGTGGTGGTCATTGATGAAAACGACAACGTCATTTTCAGCCAGCTGGTGAACGAAATCACCAACGAACCTGACTATGCTGCTGCGCTGGACGTGCTGAAAGCGTAAGACGGTAAAAAAGCCCGATGGCGCAACGCTCATCGGGCTTCTAATTCTTGTGTCGTTTCTACTCTTCGCTTTTCTTCTGATTCAAACCGTATTCACGTAACTTATTGGCAATCGCGGTATGTGAGACGCCCAGGCGTTTCGCCAGTTTGCGCGTGCTCGGATAATTGCGATAAAGCTGCGTCAACACGGAACGTTCAAAACGACTGGTGATATCATCCAGCGAGCCTTCCATCGCATCTTCACCAACGGCAACGGTCGTGGCGTCGTAATCCGGCAGCAAGATATCCTGCGGACGTAATTCGTACCCTTCAAGCTGCGTCAGCGCCCGGTAGATGGCGTTTTTAAGCTGGCGCACGTTGCCCGGCCAGCCATAACGGGTTAATACGGTGCTGAGATCGGCAGAGAGTTTTGGACGCGGCACGCCCTGCTCATCGGCAAAACGCGCCACGAAAAGTTCAGTGAGCGGCATGATATCCTGCGGGCAATCACGCAGCGGCGGCAGATTGAGCGTCAGCACATTCAGACGGTAGTAGAGATCCTCGCGGAACAGCCCTTTTTGCACCAGTTCCACCAGATTCTTCTGCGTGGCGCAGATCACCCGGACATCAACGTGAACCTCATGATCCTCGCCAACGCGACGGAAAGTGCCGTCGTTAAGAAAACGCAGCAATTTGGTCTGCATGCGTGGCGACATCTCACCAATCTCATCCAGCAGCACTGACCCCCCGTTGGCCTGTTCAAAGAAGCCTTTTTTACCTTCCGGCGCATGACCAAACAGTTCGCTTTCAACCGCATCTTCAGGAATGGAGGCGCAGTTCAATGCCAGATACGGTTTTGCCGCACGCGGGCTTGCCAGGTGACAGGCATGGGCGAAGAGATCTTTACCGGTTCCGGTATCGCCGGTAATCAGCAGTGGCGCGCTCAGCGTAGCCAGCTTGCGAGCCTGCTCTACGACATGCTTCATTTTCGCGCTGACGGCGATAATCTGGCTAAACGCGCTCAAATCCTGGGTCGTCAAATTCTGCAACTGACGCCCCATTCGGATGGTGGAACGTAACATAACGACAGCGCCCGTGAGCATGTACTCGTCATTTTCCCCTTGCAAATGAACCGGGGTAATCTCCATCAGGAAGTTCTGCCCATTGATCACCACATGCTCGTTGTGAGAGACCTGTGGGTTGCTCTCCAGCCAACGCTGGAAGTTGAAGCCGTTGATCAACTGCGCGGCAGTGTGATTGCGCATACGCTCCTGATTTTGTGCGAAAAGCTGACAGCTCGCGGGGTTCGCCATCTCTATTTTACTTTTCATATCCAGAGAGAGGACGGGTTCCGGCAACGCTTCGAGCAGTGCGCTCAGCGCCAGATGCTCGCGTTCAGACGGCATCCACGGCACCGTACGGACATCGGTCACGCCGGAAATGCGGCGGATCTCCGCCATCAGGCTGCTGAAGTTGGTGAACTCCAGTTCAGCAAAATTAAGGTAAATTCGCCCGATGGGGTCAATCTCAATACCGCGTAAATCAATGCTACGAAGCACCAGCAAATCGAGTAACTCGCGGGTCAGACCAAGACGGTCTTCACAAAAGACTTCCAGACGCATGGGAACTTTCACCTAAAACAATGAGCTATTAGATAGATGATAAGCCAGTATTCGATTAGCAGGAAGGATTCTGTCAACAATTATTGACAGCATGACGGAAAATTGGGCGCCGGGCCGTAAAGTTATACGGTCAGCGCCCTTCCAGCGATCAGTTTTCGCGCGGAGTTTTGCTTTTCTGCAAGGTCTCTTTGACCTGAACGATAAGCTGGCGACGAAAATCCCCCAGGCGCGGCTTATCATCGTCGATCCACGGTAAGGGACGACACAGTTCCATCGCTTTGATGCCCAGACGAGCGGTTAACAGCCCGGCGCCAATACCCTGCGCCGCACGGGCAGACAAACGCGCCGCCAGATCCTGCGACATCCAGTCCATCCCAACCTCTCGCACCAGCTCGCTGGCACCCGCAAATGCAATATTGAGCAACACCAGACGAAACAGGCGCAGACGGCTGTAATACCCCAGTTCAATGCCATACAGTGTCGCAATGCGATTGATCAGCCGCAAATTTCGCCAGGCGATAAATGCCATATCCACCAACGCCAGCGGGCTGACGGCGATCATTAACGTGGACTCGGCGGCCGAACGGCTGATTTCACGTCGCGCCTGAGCATCCAGCACCGGTTGCACCAGTTGAGCGTATAAGCTGACCACTTCCCGATCGTTTTGCGTTTCATGAATCGAAGCATACCAGCGCTGCAACGCCGGGTGAGACTGATCGATACCGGCCTGCTGCGCCAGTTTTTCGCAAAACGCACGGCCCTTTCCCGTACCGTGGCTGTGCAACAGGTCGCGCGCTTCATCCCGTTCATGCGCCCGCTGGCGTAACCGCCATAGCCGACGCCATTCTGTCGCGACCGAGCCAACGCCTGCGCCAATGATCAACGCCCCAGCGGCACAACCGCCCAGCGCCACCCAGTCCTGGGTTTGCCATGCGTTCATGGTCCATTGCACGCCCTGGCCTACAACGCTGACGCCAAACAACGCCAGTCCCCCCATCACCATCTTGCGCCACAAACTGCGTTTAGGGCGCAGCGCGGCATCAATGACCGCTTCCGCCTGCCCCTCGTCTTCCAGAGGCTCATCCACCTGCGCGGGGGCAAAAGTCTGCGCCTGCGTCTCGCTGAAGGTCTGTTGCGTTTTAAGCGTCTGGTTTTGCTCCACCTCCAGTGGACCTGCGAAATCGATACGCGGTTTTAACGGTTCGCTCATCGCAATTTGTCTCCTATTAAAAATTCCAGCGCGGCATCCAGACGAATGTGCGGCAATGGTTTGTCCACATCCATTACCTGCGGGCGAAACGCTTCAAACTGAAAACCCTGACTGTCCCAGAACGCTTGTCCCGGCAGGCGTGCGGGCACTTCGCCGGGGTACACCGTTAACGGCGTTCCGTCGCTTAAACGGTTACCGCGTAAAGCCGGGATCTTTTCACCATTCACGTCGATCAATCCACTGGTCGTCGCCTGTACGGACGCCAGTCCCAGACAATCCATGCTGATGCCTTCAAACGCCGCGTTTTGCCAGGCATCCTGAATCAGTTGCTGGAGCAAAGAGACCATATTGGCATGTTGATCGACAGTCACATGGTCTGCCTTGGTCGCCGCAAACAGCAGTTTATCAATCACCGGGGAAAAGAGTCGGCGAAATAGCGTTCGCTGACCATAGTGGAAACTCTGCATCAATTGCGTCAGCGCCAGACGCATATCGTTGAACGCCTGCGGCCCGCTATTCAACGGTTGCAGGCAATCCACCAGTACAATCTGGCGATCAAACCGCAGGAAATGGTTTTTATAGAACCCTTTCACCACTTTTTCACAGTAGTAATTAAAGCGTTCACGCAACATTCCGGCGTTGGTGTGTTTGTCCGCCTGCGCCAGTATTGATTCGCCATGCGCATCCACATCCGGCCACGGGAAAAACTGCAACGCAGGCGCGCCCGCCATATCGCCCGGCAGCACAAAGCGGCCAGGCTGAATAAAGTGCAGCCCCTGCTGTTTACATTGGTGCAGATACGCCGTCCAGGTCGCGGCGATCTCCGCCAGGCGGTTTTCATCAGCAGGCGCCAGCGGGTCCAGCCCCTGGCATAGCTGACGCCATTTGGCCGACCATTCGCCCCGCTGCCCTTGCAGTAAGCCGGTCATTTGCCGGGACCAGCTCAGGTAATCCTGCGCCAGCATCGGCAAGTCGAGCAGCCATTCGCCGGGATAATCGACAATCTCCAGGTATAACGTCGAGGTGTCTTTAAAATGACGCAGCAAAGAATCATTGGATTTATAGCGTAACGCGAGGCGGATTTCGCTCACGCCGCGCGTTGGCGTCGGCCAGGCAGGCGGCTGGCCATAAAGCTGGGCCAGCCCTTCATCGTAGGTAAAACGTGGAATACCAAAATCACGTTGTGGAACGCGTTTCACGCCCAGCAAACGCTCCTCACGCACCGCGCTTAGCAGCGGCAGTCGCGATCTGGCATGGATGTTGAGCAGTTGGTTAACCATCGCAGTGATAAACGCGGTTTTTCCACTGCGGCTAAGTCCGGTAACGGCCAGACGTAAATGCCTGTCTACACCGCGATTAACCAGCGAGTTAAGTTCGTTTTTGAGTCGCTTCATCGCCATCCTGTTGTGCCTGAAGACCAGAAAAAAATTATAACCTATGCGTATTGATGTGGGGGCAGGCTGTTGATAATCAACCGCCTTGTGTTGTCATCCGCCAGTTAACTCCATAAGATGTGCGTCATTAACTCTCGAACGGAGTTCCCCCGACTATGTCCCCTACTATTTATGATATCGCGCGCGTCGCCGGAGTATCAAAATCCACGGTATCGCGCGTGCTGAATAAACAAACCAATATCTCCCCGGAAGCACGGGAGAAAGTATTACGCGCCATTGATGAACTGCAATACCAACCGAATAAACTGGCGCGCGCCCTGACCTCTTCCGGGTTTGACGCCATTATGGTTATTTCTACTCGTTCAGCAAAAACAACGGCCGGTAATCCTTTTTTCTCTGAAGTTCTGCATGCGATTACGGCAAAGGCCGAAGAGGAAGGTTTTGATGTCATATTACAGACCTCCCGCAGTACAGAAGATGACTTGCAAAAATGCGAAAGCAAAATTAAGCAGAAAATGATCAAAGGCATTATTATGCTGAGCTCCCCGGCGGATGAGTTCTTCTTTTCGCGTCTGGATAAGTATGATGTTCCTGTTGTCGTCATTGGCAAAGTGGAAGGCGAATACGCTCATGTTTACTCTGTTGATACGGATAATTTCCAGGACAGTATTCAACTCACAAATGCATTAATTGACAGTGGTCATCAGCATATTGCCTGTCTGCATGCGCCACTTGATTTCCATGTTTCCATCGACCGTGTTAATGGTTATAAAGCCAGTCTGGAAGTCCATAAAATCCAGTGCCGTGATGAATGGATCGTTGATGGTGGATACACGCATGAAAGCGCGCTACTGGCCGCCAGAAAACTGTTAAGCCAGACCCCATTGCCAAATGCCGTTTTCGCAACAGACAGCTTAAAGTTAATGAGTTTATACCGGGTGGCGGCAGAGAAAAATATCGCGATTCCACAACAACTCGCCGTTGTCGGTTACAGTAATGAACTGCTCTCGTTTATGCTGACTCCCGCCCCAGGCGGCATTGACGTTCCCACGCAGGAATTAGGCGAGCAAAGTTGTAATCTGTTATTTAACCTGATTGCCGGCAAGAAAGGCCTGCAAAATATTATCGTAAAAACGCAAATATCATTAGCCGGCTCCCTCGCTTAAAAACTGGGGCATGAATATGCCCCAGTACATTTTAGAACGCGTAGTTGATGCCGATCCCCGCATAATGGAATTTGTCACTCTCACCTTCGTCGTGATCTTCCCACTCAAAGGCATATTCCAGCGACATTGATAACCCATTCTGGAAATCATACGCATAAAGCAAACCGAGACGGTTAAAGTCGTGACCTTCACGCTCAGGATCATCCTGCCAGTCCCAGTTGGACCAGCGATCCAGACCGATACGGGTATAAGGCGTGAGGGTGGTATTGCCTAATGCTATCGGTAAATAGGCACGGATTTCCTGTGTGGAGAATTCACCGTTATCACGGTTTTCGGCAAGATTGAAGCCACGTTCCAGGTAATAATTCACCGTCAGACCAACCGTTTCATTAAAAGTGTAATTCAGGCCGGTTTCACTTTCGACACGACTGTCTGAGTAGCCGGTGATACTCAGGTCATTGACGAATTGATACATCGCCAGCCAGCCGCTGAAACGTAAATCGTCGGTCAGTTTCACATCCCAGTCCGGCTGTACTTTCCAGCGTTGCATATTGGCGGTGTCTTTACCCGCTTCATTTACGTAATGGTAGCCATAGTTACGAAAACCGCCGGTTAAACCGAAATTAACATCATCGCTTTCGAGGAATTGATAACGAACTTCCAGTTCCGGGCGATCAAACCATGTACCGCGTTTACCGGCACTATAATCGAAAGGTCCTTCCTGATAATACGCCAGTGAAATTTTCCACGGACCGGTTGCCGCATTAAAATAGATGGACGGTTCACCCAGCCCATCCATATCTTCACCATAGCCTTCGACGTTTTCTATTTCATACATAGCACCGATATTAAAATGCCAGTCGTTGTTTTCAGCGGCCTGCGCGCAAGCCATTCCTGCGCATATGACCAGCGCAGTAGAGTACAGTAAGGTTTTCATTTTTATTCCTTGTTAAAATACCGACAAAAAATGCACCTGCTACCGGGGGATAATTCCCCCGGAGGAATTATTTATTGAATAGCCAGTTCGGTTTCAGCATCAAAGAAATGGCATTTCGCCATATCAAAATGTATGGTGATATTTTCTCCCGCAGAATAATCGTTAATCGCCCCGGCACGGACGACCAGCTCGTGCCCCCCAACGGTGGTATAAAGCATAAATTCCGCACCGGTTAATTCAGCCACGCTAATACGCGCCGTTATGCTATTACCATCCTGTTTTTCAGGATGGATATCCTCCGGGCGAATCCCCATTACCACCGCTTTATGCTCGTGGCCTTGTTTTATTAACGCGTTCAGCTTGTCATCCGGGATTGTTAATTTCAGCGTTTCGGTAACGAATTTATCGCCATCAATTGCACCACGAATAAAGTTCATTGCAGGAGAACCAATAAATCCTGCGACAAACATATTGGCCGGATGGTTATATACCATCTTAGGCGCACCGACCTGCTGAACAATGCCATCTTTCATAATGACGATTCGCGTTGCCATCGTCATGGCTTCAGTCTGATCGTGCGTAACGTAAATCATGGTGGTATTCAGCTTCTGGTGCAGCTTACTGATCTCTGCGCGCATCTGGACACGTAATTTTGCATCCAGGTTAGACAGCGGTTCATCCATCAGGAACACACCCGCTTCACGAACGATGGCGCGCCCAAGCGCAACACGCTGACGCTGTCCGCCGGAAAGCGCGCCCGGTTTGCGTTTCAGGTAATCCCGCAATCCAAGAATTTGCGCCGCCCAGTTCACGCGTTCATCAATAATGCCCGGGACCATCTTTTGCATTTTCAGCCCAAACGCCATGTTGTCGTAAACGGTCATGTGCGGATATAAGGCGTAATTCTGAAAGACCATGGCAATATTGCGCGCTTTTGCCGGTACATCATTCATCCGCTTACCGTCGATCAATAATTCACCGGCGCTGATCTCTTCCAGCCCCGCAATCATGCGTAGCGTGGTGGATTTGCCGCAGCCCGACGGACCGACAAAAACGATGAACTCTTTATCTTCAATCTCCAGGTTAAAGTCTTTAACCACATGCACTTGGTTATCGTATATTTTTTGGATATGTTGCAATGAAAGCTGTGCCATATTGATTCCTTTACTTTGCGTTTAGCCAGAAAGCCGATAAGCACGGCCACGTCAGAAATTCCGTTGAAGGAAGATGTAACTCCGCGCCGGTTAACCCCGGACCGATACCGACAGAATGCATACCGCAGGCATTGATGGCATCAATACCCGCCTGTGCATCTTCAATACCGATGCACGCATCAGGCCTCACCCCAAGACCGTTGCAGGCGGCAAGAAAAATCTCAGGATCCGGTTTCGAGCGGGATATGTGCGCTGCGTCTGCACAAAAATCAAAAAAGTCAGCAATCTCCAGCGCCTGTAAGATTGCAGGGGCATTGAGAGAGACGGATGCCAGCCCTACCGGAATCTGTAATTCATGCAGCGAGGTCAATAACGCCCGAATACCGGGCAGGACAGAGTCGGTCGTTAACTGGCGCAGAGCGTGAACGTACAGAGCATTTTTACGCGCAGCTAGCTGCAAACATTCAGCATCGGTAAACACCCCTTCTTTACCGCCATGCTGCAAAATGCGACACAACGATTCATTACGGCTAATGCCTTTCAAACGTTCATTGAACGCCTCATCAATCACGATCCCCGTCTCATCGGCTATCTGTTTCCACGCCAGAAAATGCAGGTGCGCGGTATCAGTAATCACGCCGTCTAAATCAAAAATGATGGCCTGAGGTTTCATTTCCCCTCCCTGGTAGCGGTCCCATTAACAGGTAAAATAACGTCACTGCATTTGAATGACCGCTCACCGTCGACAGTAACCTTGCGGTTGCAAATCCACACATCGACGGGGCCGATGCTGGTGATGCTGATGTTATCTGCATCCATGGTGATAAACAGTTCTCTGCCCTGCCACTGCAACGGAAAAGCGAGGCGTTTCCACTGCGCCGGGAGCGCCGGATGCAGATGCAGTTCGCCATGGCGCACGCTTAACCCTGCAAATCCTTGTATCGCGCCCAGCCAGATAGCCCCTGTCGCTGCGGCATGAATACCGTCATCGCAACTGTGCGGATCGTCGCCAAGATCGATTTGCCCCCCATCGCGCCAGAACTGATACCCCATTGCTGGATCTTTACAGCGCGCCGCCACGATACCGTGGATCGCTTTACTCAGAGAGGAGTCATGAATCGTGCGCGCCTCATAAAAGCGCAGGTTCGCCAGGCATGTCTGCGGCGTAAACAGATCCGGCAGCATATACATCAGCATTACCACGTCCGCCTGCTTGAGAATTTGCATCTCATTAACTTCAGCGCGTGAATAATCAAGCAGTATCGTCTGCTTGCCCGCATTGGCTTTATATTTCGCTAAATCGATAACCGGTTTGCTGAGAAACGCATCATCCTGCGGCAAAATGCCATCCTGCTGAATGTCAGGCCGCCAAAGTTTCTGCAAAAAGTATTCCGCACGATAAATAAACGTGTCGTCAGCACAACCCTGCGCACGCGCAAAACGCAGCGCCTGCTCCACGTTGTACCAGGCCATGTAGTTGGTGAAGGCATTGTTATTAACGTGCTCGGTGTACTCATCTGGGCCAATAACGTCATGAATCTCCAGACGTCCGTTCACGTCAACCGCACGACTTATCCAGAATTTGGCGGTTTCCAGCAGCAGCGCCATGCCTTCACGCGCCATAAAACTCATGTCGCCCGTGGCTTGCCAGTAGCCGATAACAGCCCAGGCAATATCGGCGACAAGATGGTGTTCCGCTAATGCCGACGCCACTTTTTGCCGCAGGCCAGTACGGATGTTGATCGCTGCAAACTCCGGCGTCTCTTCCTCACCGCTACGCGCGCTTTCCCATGGAAACAACGCGCCTTGCCAGCCGTTACGTCTCGCTTTCTCACGCGCGCCGGGCAGATTATGCCAACGGTAACGTAACAGGCCTCTGGCAGTGTCTGGCTCGGTAAACAGATGAAACGGCAGCAGGAAAACCTCGGTATCCCAGAATACGTGGCCCTTGTAACCTTCTCCGGTTAATCCTTTTGCCGCGATGCTGCTGCGCTCATCATGAACCGGCGTCATGATGCGTAAGTGATAGAGCGCGAAATCCAACGCGCGCTGATCGCCAGGCGCCACGCTGTTGACCTGAACACGGCGACGCTGCCACCAGCGATGCCAGTTAGCGGCGGTTTCTGCTCTTAGCGCGTCGTACCCCTGCTCAGCACAGGCTTCCAGTTGACGAAGGGCCTGACTCCCCCAGGTTTCTGGCGAGGTATTCCGTTCAGATGTCCACTCAATCCAGACCAATTTCTCCAGCGTGATACGCTGGCCCGCTTTTACACACAAACTGTTGTGCTGCATCAGGCGGCGATCTTTTGCCGTAAAGCAACGTTGCGCATCGCCTTTCACGTGGCAGAAAGCGGAAATGGAAATATCGTTGCGGCCATCCTGAGTCGTATAGACCCCCTGCAAAAGGTGCTGTCCGAACACTCTGACCTGTGTTTCGTCCAGATGCTGACGGCCATGGTTAGTTATCGTCGCGTCAATGCCGGTCGAGAGAGAAAGCGTGGCGTCGGCGTCCAACGGCGTAATAGTCATTTCCATCGCAAACAGCGGTAACTTTTCTGCGGATGCAAAACGGCGGCTTTCGATCGCAAAGCGCATGCCGCCAGGCGAGCGCCATATCAGCGAACGGCGCAACTCTCCGGTGGCAAAATCCACATCGCGCCGCCAGCTTTCAATTGTGCCGCTCAGCAGGGAGAAAATATCGCCATTCAGCGTTATCTCTACGCCAACCACATCGGGGAGATTGACCAGTTCATTAATCTCTCCCTTGCCAGCCTGATGATAGAGACCCGCCAGAAACATGCCGCGAGTCTGTACTGTATACGCTTCTTCGTGGCTTGCGCGGATCCCCATATAACCATTACCTGACGCCATAAGTGAGGCATATTTATTCAGGCTGTGCAGGCAAAAAAACGGGTCTGTTAACATTACAGGCTTCATCATAATTCCACGCAGGTTCCTGTTTCAGCAGAGTGATACAACGCAGCCACAAGTTGTTGAATGACAAAACCTTGTTCTGCATCGGCGATCGTCACCGGCTCCCCTTTCACATGATTGACAAAAGCCTCCATACTCCGAAAATGGCGGTGATCATCCGCAACGTCACGCTGAAACAGGACCGCCAGCTTCCCCTCCTGGTCGGTGTAAACCTGTGCCGGGAAAAGCGTTGCTCCGGCCTTATCACCGCAAAAATTCACGTTCATGACCGACTGCTCTGGAATGTTGAGCGCAAAGGAGGTTTCCAGCCGCAAGATGCCGCCATTGTGAAATTCGATTGTGCCGAACAACGCATCTTCAACGGTGTACGTTGCCGGGTCCCATTCACCAAACTGCCCGCTGTTTTTGCAGGTGCCGATTTTTTGAAAGCTGTGTGCGCAAACCCGTTTAACCGCCGGGAACCCTAAGACATACATTGCCGCATCCAGCATATGCACGCCGATATCGGTCAACGGCCCCCCGCCCTGCAAAGCTTTGTTGGTGAATACACCCCAGCCGGGCACTCCGCAGCGGCGCAAGGCTCTGGCATTGGTGACATAGATTTCACCCAGCACGCCAGCCACAACCTGTTCACGCAACAATTGCGTGTCCAGCGCAAAGCGATGATGAAAATCGTAGGCCAACACCTTTCCCATTCGTCGCGCGGTTTTGCACATCTCCAGCGCCTGTTCTGGCGTCATGGCGGGAGGCTTCTCGCACATCACATGACAACCGGCTTCCAGGGCCAGCATGGTGTGTTCGTAATGAAAACGATTTGGCGAACAGACGCTGACGATATCCGGCTGAGCGTCGCGCAGCATCTTCTCTGGGTCATCCCAGACCTGTGCATTACCGTATTTATCTGCCAACGCTTGCGCCTGGGACAGGCGGCTGTCACAGACAGCCACCAGTTCCAGATCCTCGCGGGTGCAGTAGTACGAAGCATGAACTTTATCCGCCACCTGCCCGGCGCCAATGATGGCGACACGCAACGGCGCGCTTGTCATTGCACTTTTCACGGGAACCCTCTTAGCAGGTACGCAACCAGGCCAATGACTGACGGTAGGCTTCCGGCAGATTATCTGCGCGTACCCGCCCTTCATACACCACATACCCCTGATAATTGTCCTGCCGCAACTGCTCAAACAGCGCGCCGAAATTCAGGGTGCCGGTTCCCGGCTGATAGCGGTGGTTGTCGGCAATATGCACATGGCCGAGCAGATCCCGGTTGTCATGCAGCGCCTTCGCCATATCGTCTTCTTCGATGTTCATGTGATAAAAATCACCGATAATCTCTACATGTTTGAGATCGTTTTCGACGATATAGCGACGAGCGTCGGCAAGCGTATTGATCATGTGATCCTGGTAGCGGTTAAGCGGTTCCAGGTACACCACCGTTCCAGTGCGCTCAGCCACGTTGTCAAGGAAACGCAGCGAGTCGCTCACCGCTTTGCGATCGCCTTCCAGGCTGCGCGGCGAGGCCATTGGCGGCAAACGGAAGGTAAACATTCCCCACGCGGCCGGCACGATAATGCCTTTGCCGCCCACTTCCGCCAGCGCTTCAAGAATGCGTTCAATTTGTTTCAGGCCGTTCAGACGGCGCTCTTCAATAAAATCGCCAATCCAGCCGTCGTAACCACCGCAGGCTGTGGTAACAGGCAGACCCGTTTCTTTAATCGCCGCTTTGACGTCATCAAGGTTATTGACCAGCAATTTGCCGTCGATCTCAAACCCGTCAAACCCCATCTCTTTGATATAGCGAAATTTATCCAGAATATTTTCTGGAAAGAAAGCCTGATTCTGAGTTCCAATTTTCATAGTATTCATTCCCTTAGAATTAAAACGTCACGCCCATTTTGATGCTCTTTTCCGGGTGCTTGTCGACAAACTCCATATAGCTTTCCGGGCTGTTGGCAAACGTTACGATGGGGTCGATAATCTCTTCGCAATCGAGATAACCATTCATCAGCAATTCCCAGCAGGTTTCTTCAATACGCTTACGGTTCCAGCGCGGGTAATCAGGGTTCGGCTCACTACAGGCACGAGCGAAAACGATTTTGGCGTTATTGAAGTGCGCTTCACGCCCGAGATTGAATCCCGCCGCAAACGGTTTAGCGAAAGCCACATAGGAGATAGTGCCGCCGTAGGCCAGCCCGCGCAGCGCCGACTGTAACGCGTCAGCATAACCACAGGTTTCGATGATCACATCAGCGCCCTGTTTCCCGGTCAGTTTTTTAATTTCCATACCGACATCCGTGCCGACCGGGTTCAGGCAATAATCCGCGCCATGACGACGCGCAATATCGCAGCGGTGAGCGATCGGGTCTACGCCGATAACCACTGACGCTCCCGCTTTTTTCGCCAGTTGCACCGCAATCTGACCAATCGCGCCCAGCCCGACAATCACGACAAAGTCACCCACGCGCACATTCGCGTCACGCACGCCGCTCATCGCGAATTGTGCCGGGTCATAGCAGACTGCGTTTTTCCAGGAACACCCTTCCGGCATTTTGCGCAGCTTATAGTTATTAACGGCGTTGATGATGACCGTCTCAGAAAGCGGACCATAACCACATACGCGATCGCCCACGGCATAGTCCGTCACGTCACTGCCGCATTCGATAATGTCGCCCACCACCATGTTACCGAGCTGGAACTTACCGAATTCGATACCGCGCGGCGCGCCTTCCGGGCGTGGCATAAACATCTGCCATTGCGCATCAAAATCTTCATCAATGAACGGGCTGGCAGCGCGGAAATCAACCACCTCAGTACCATGCTTCGGCGCGCCAAACAGAACGCGGATTTTCACTTCGTTGGCTAAAATCGCGCGATCTTCATACTCCACAAGCGCCGCAACGCGCGGTTCGGTGGCAACTAACTTTTTCATTTACAACTCCTTAATTAAACTGGCCGCCTTAGCCCTTCACGCCACCAGCGGTCAAACCACTCTTAATAAAACGTTCGGAAAGCGCATACATAATGACGACAGGTAATGCCGTTACCAGCGACGCCGCCATCATGCGTCCCCAGATATAATCCGGCGTGCTAAACAGCGTATTCAGCCCTACCGGAAGGGTGAAATTGCTGGCGCTGGAGAGGAAAATCGACGCAAACAGATAGTCATTCCAGGCCACCATAAAGCAGTAGACAAACACCGAGACCAGGCCAGACATCGCCAGCGGAACGGTAATGCGGAAAATAATTTGCAGACGGTTCAAGCCATCCATCATGGCGGCCTCTTCAATCTCATCCGGGATGGTGTCGAAGTAGCTTTTCAGCATGAACACCGCGGTCGGCAGCGTCTGAGTGACCATCGTGATAATGAGCGCCATTTCGGTGTCATAAACGCCTAACGCAGTGATGATTTTGAACAACGGCACCACCAGCAAAATGCCGGAAAACATGTACACGGTGTAAAAGCTGGCATTAATGGTCATGCGACCTTTAAAGCGCAGACGTGACAGCGCGTACGCGCCAAGCGTGCCCAAAAATACGGCCACAACGGATGACACTACCGACACCACCATGCTGTTACGGAAATAATCGACAAACGGGAAAATCAGCGGATTAAAAATGTCGATATAGTGTTCCAGCGTCCAGTGCTGCGGGAAAAGGGTCGGATGCAGTGAAATCGCCTCTTTCGCGCTTTTAAACGAGGTCATCAGCATCACAAAGAAAGGAAACAGCGTGATGAGAAGAAAGACGATCAGGCCACAGTAAAAGCCGACACGCTCAAGTTTGCGTTTATTTGTTGCCATTGAGATTCACCCGTTTTCTGGTCAGCAAGATGACGGCAAAAATAATGATGAAGAGCACCACGGAAATGGCGGCTGCTTTACCTAAGTCATTAAATGCAAATGCTGTTTTGTAGAGATACACTCCGAGAATATCGACCTTCGTCGTCAACAGATAAACATCGGCGAACATGTAGAACATCCAGATGGTGCGTAAGGTCACGACCGTCGCCAGCACCGGCATGATGGCGGGCAGCGTTACGATGCGAAATCGCTGCCAGGCATTCGCGCCATCCATTTCGGCTGCTTCATACAGCGATTTATCGATAGTCTGTAAGATCGCCAGGAATGAAATGAACGCATACGGGAAGTAACGCCAGATCGCAAACAACACCACCAGCGCGAAACTACTGCCCGGATTGTCGAACCACAGCGGCGCATGATCGTAGAGATGCAGCAGATCCACGCCGAGGTAGTTCACAATGCCGTAGCCGTTGTTGAACATGTACTTCCAGGCGAACACCAGCGAGATAGACGGCGTCACATAAGAGAGGATCACCAGCGAACGTGCCGTTTTACGCAGGCGAAACTCCCGGTTAAAGAACATCGCGACGCCCAGCCCCAGTGCGGTACTACCGGCCACAACCAGCGCGGTATACCAGATCGTCATCCACAGCGCGTGCCAGAACCCAGGATCGGAGAGAATGTTAATGTAGTTGCTAAACCCCACGAACGTTGAGGCAATTCGCGGATTAAGCGGCAAACGCAAAAAACTGATTTCGATATTCGATATCATCGGCCATGCCACCAGACCGCCCAGCAGTAATAAACTGGGCGCCAGCAGCAACATCGCGAATGGCATATCGGAACGACCGGAAAAAAGCCTGGTCATAACTGCTTTCCTCTTTCCGCATTAGCGCTGTTCAACAAGGGTATCCAGCTTTTTCTGGCTTTCCTTAAGGGCCGAAGACAGGCTGGCGTTACCCACCGTCACGTTATGCACCAGCGAACTCACCACGCCAGAGCCCGTCACGTCGCCCATACGGGTAAAGTTCTTGTCGCCCACCGCGCCAAACACCTGGATATTAGGCAGTTTTGCAATCAACTGATAAGGCAGATCGCCAAGCGCGTTGATCACATCGTTTTCCTTCCACACGGGCGTGTTCACCACGGCTTTGTTGACCGGCAGTGCCGCTCCCGGAGACATCATCACCCAGTCCGCAATGTTGTCCGCCTGCTCCATAAAGGTGACAAATTTCTCGGCCGCCTCCGTCTCTTCCGCTTTCTGTCCGCTGGTGATGGTCAGCGAAGTCAACATGCCATAGACGGCAGAGGTTTTTTCCGTCGGAACGACAAACCCCACGTTCTGCGGTTCGCCTTCTTTAATGACGGCCGGGAGGATATAGGTGGAATAAATCGCCATTGGTGCAGTCCCGTTCATGAAAGCGTCTTTCACTTCCATGATGTCGTTAGAACCCGGCATCGTATTTGCCGCCAGCGCACGATAATATTCCAGCGCCTGCGCCATCTCTGGCGTATCAAGGGTTATTTTTCCTTGTGCATCAAAGACGTTGGCCTGATTTGACAACGCAAACTGCGAGAAAGACTGTTCAGTCAGCACGCTCTCCGCCGTCGGTAGCGCAATACCGTATTTCTTACTGGCGGGATCGTTGAGTTTTTGCGCGACGGTCAGCAATTGCTGCCAGTTTTTTGGCTCTTCCAGCCCGGCTTTCGCCAGAACATCTTTGCGATACCAGATTCCGCCAATCCAGGCACTTACCGGAACGCCGGTCCACGCCGCGCTATCTTCAGTACGCACAATGCGCAGCACACCGTCATAAAACGCGCTTTCACCCACGTTCTGAATAACATCCGCAACAGCATCACGGTCGATCAGTTGCTCTTTATCCATCACTTTGGCGTAATCATGGCTGGTCTCAATAACCTCCGGCAGCGAGCCGCTGCGCGCCAGCGTGATCACTTTGGTGTTATAGGCATCTTCCTCAACAGGAACCTGTTTCACGGTGATTCCAGGATTTTCTTTTTCAAAACGCGTAATCAGTTTTGTAATAACGGCCTGACGCTCCTGTTCCACCGACGAATGCATAAATTCAATGGAGACATGAGATTGTTTGTCATCTTTGCACCCTGAAATCAGGGCGCAGGAAACCAGTGCTGATAACAGCACAACGTTAGATTTAAGCATTAGATGTTCCTTATTATTTTTTAATCCACATAACCTGCCATGGGTGCAGCATTAATGTTTCCCCGGTGATATAAGTTTCACTAATTAAGTCATAACCACCCGAGCAACAAATATTCATAGTTTGAATTTGATCGCTCACATTAAACAATGCAGTAATGGCTTCGCCATCTTTTGTTGTACGCGTCACTCGCATAACTTCTGATGTGAGACTCTCTATTTCAAAAGCGCTGTTCGGATGAAAGGCATTATTATGACGACGTATAATAATAAGCTTTGATAATGTCTGAAAGACGTTATGTCTTAGCGTGTCGTCATCGTTTAAAGCCGCTTCAATTGTTGCCAGATCATATTTTTTACGATTAATAGCGCGGTTATACCCCAGTTGTTCCACACCATCATAGTCATTACGAGAGCCCAGAATACTTTGAATATATACCGCAGGTACGCCAGGGAAACTCAATAATATGGCATGCGCTAAAATAAACCGGGCGAGTCTCTCATCATCACTACTGTCGCGCTTGCTGAGCGCATCCATATAAGTAACATTGATTTCGTAAGGGCTTCGACTCCCGTCCGGGTTGTTTTTCCAGTTGACTAACGCCCCTTCCTGCTGCAACGCTTCAACTAATTGCAGTATTTCCTCTTCCGGCAAAATACCGCGTAATGGATTCAGGCCTATTCCGTCATGGGAAGCCAGAAAGTTAAACCAGGTCGTTTTCGAGGATGGCAGCGACAGCGTTTTCGCCCAGTCGCACAACGCACGCGTATCCTGGCGTTGCACGGCATGCAATACCAGCGGCGGAAGAGAAAACTGGTAGACCATGTGCGCTTCATCATAGCCATTACCCAGATAGGAAATGTTATCCTGATGCGGAACGTTGGTCTCAGTAATGATGATGGTCCCCGGTGCCACCTCATCAGCAATAGCCCGGAGCAGCTTGATTAACTGGTGCGTTTTTTCCAGGTGAATACACGTTGTACCCGGTGCTTTCCACATAAACCCGACGGCGTCCAGACGAATATAGTCCGCCCCTTGTTCGAGGTAGGTCAGTAAAACATCAACCATCGCCAGCAGCACGTCAGGGCAAGCATAATTCAGGTCAATCTGATCATCACTGAATGTCGTCCATAAATGACGGACGGTGCCATCGTGCAATGTAAAAGGCGTCAGTAACGGTAATGCGCGCGGACGCGTCACTGCACTCAGGTCTGTCGAAGGGTCCATTTCAATAAAGAAATGCTCATAGCCCGGCTTTTGCTGTAAATAGTTTTTAAACCATTCACTTTTGGCAGACATATGATTGCAGACAAAATCAAACATTAATTGACTTGTTTGATTCAGTTCACCGATATCTTTCCACTCCCCTGTTTCCTGCGCCACCTGGTGATAATCAATGACCGAAAATCCATCATCAGATGACCATGGATAAAAAGGTAACAGATGGACATGAGAAAAACTCGCGCTTAGCCGTTTACGGAAGAACTGATTAAATGCGGGAAGCGGTTTTGACGTCTCACAGTGAAATTGGTCGGCATAGGTAATAAGCACAACATCACTTTCATCCCAATGCAACTTACGCTGTTTTTTAATTAATGAACGTGATTTTTCAATACGCCTTTCCAGTACGTCGTAGTGGCGTTGCGAAAATGTTTCCCCATAGACTTCAAGCAGGTATTTCTGGATTTTTTGGCTCACTTTTGTTTTCCGTGGTAGCGGTCCCATGAAAGAAGAGACTACTCCGTGAAAAATAAGCTGTCAATCAGGCGAGCGGGTTTAGAGGGGGGGTAAAAAAGAATTTTGGCAGCCCAAAAATCGTATTTGTGAGCTGCCGCAAATTACCGGGGAATATGTAATCGAAGTGTTACTCTGCGTACACAGAATCGTAGTCAGGGATGATTTCCGGTATAACGCCGGGATAATTTAGCCGCTGCCCGGCTCAGTAAAGGCTCAAGCGCCAACGCCAGCAACATCTTCAGCGGACGCCGGGCCACGGATTTCACCGCCCACCCCGCTACGCCTGCGGGACCGTAGCGTAACGCGGTCAGGAGAACCAGCTTCCCTGCAAGTTTAAAGCCCGGCTTCACCTTTTGCCCGGCGCGTTGCCAGCGAGTATTCATCTCTGTCCTCTTACAATTGACGGAAGCGGCTGCGTAACGTGAAGGTATCAGAGGTCACATAGCGCTCCATTTCGCGTAAACGTTTTTCGCCTGCGGCCAGTTCACGATCCACCGCATCTAACAGTTCACCGCTGGAAGGCTGTTGCTCGCCCGTTGCCATGCTGTCCGGCATCGGGTCCAGTACAAAAGAGAGAATGATATAAGCCACCAGGGTGAAAAATGCCAGACCAAAGAAGATCGACAACACCACCAGGATACGCACCAGTTTCACCGGTACATCAAGGTACTGCGCGATACCGGCACACACCCCTCGCACCATCCCCTGCTGCGGCATACGCCATAATTTCTTGTTCAGGTTAATTCCTCCCATTAGCGATCCCTCCAGTTCGGATGTTCGGCGTCAAGAATGGCTTCCAGCGCCTGAATACGCTCGCGCATGCGTTGCGCTTCGTCGGTTAGCTGCATTAAACGTTGCTGTTCGCTTTGCGACAGTTCGCCCCGACCGGAACGGTTGCTGTAATGCAGCCATAACCAAATCGGTAACACGAACAGCACGAAAATGGTTAACGGTATGGCCAGAAATAACGCGCTCATGAGTGCTCCTTACAGGTGATGAGCGGCGGCGCGTTCGGGCGCCGCCAGGTATTATTATTGGTTATCTTGCTTCATTTTGGCTTTCAACTGCGCCAGTTGTTCGCTGATTTCATCATCTGCTTTCAGATCGGCAAACTGCTGATCCAGGGTTCTCTGCTTGCCAAAGTTTTGGCTTTCCGCTTCCGCCTCCATCTGATCGATACGGCGTTCAAACGATTCAAAACGCGCCATAGCCTCATCCAGTTTGCCGCTGTCCAGTTGACGGCGGACATCACGGGAAGAGCTTGCCGCCTGGTGGCGCAACGTCAATGCCTGCTGACGGGCACGGGTTTCACTGAGTTTATTTTCCAGCTCGCCAATCTCTTTCTTCATCCGCACCAGCGTGTCGTCAACCAGTGTCGCTTCCTGATCGAGGGTGGCGATCAAATCCGTCAGTTTTTGTTTCTCAATCAGCGCGGCGCGCGCCAGATCCTCTTTATCTTTACGCAACGCCAGCTCGGCTTTCTCCTGCCACTCCGCCTGTTGCGCGGCGGCCTGCTCAATGCGACGGGATAACTGTTTCTTTTCTGCCAGCGCGCGCGCGGAATTAGAACGGACTTCCACCAGCGTATCTTCCATTTCCTGAATCATCAGGCGCACCAGCTTTTGCGGATCTTCCGCTTTTTCCAGCAGCGCATTAATGTTGGCGTTCACGATGTCGGCAAAACGAGAAAAAATACCCATAATTCAATCCTCACACGGTATGTTCTGATATCGGGCTATGCCCTGCTACAGGGTTAATACAATCTGCGTGCCAACTTTTTAATATATTGATTATTAAAACAATGTACGATTTTACCTCACGAGAGAAATAGGCTAAAGTGGTGAATAACACTAACAAGTGGTGAATCTCATCATGGCAGAATACAAAGATAACCTTCTCGGCGAAGCCAACAGCTTTCTTGAAGTGCTGGAGCAGGTTTCCCATCTGGCGCCGCTGGATAAACCCGTGCTTATCATTGGCGAACGCGGAACAGGGAAAGAGCTGATCGCCAACCGGCTGCATTTTCTCTCAACGCGCTGGCAAGGGCCGTTCATCTCCCTTAACTGCGCCGCGCTCAATGAAAACCTGCTCGACTCCGAGTTATTTGGTCATGAAGCAGGCGCATTTACCGGAGCGCAAAAACGTCATCCCGGGCGCTTTGAACGCGCCGATGGCGGTACGCTCTTTTTGGATGAGCTGGCGACCGCTCCCATGCTGGTTCAGGAAAAACTGCTGCGGGTGATCGAATACGGCGAGCTGGAGCGCGTCGGCGGCAGCCAGCCGTTGCAGGTTAATGTGCGTCTGGTCTGTGCGACAAATGCCGATTTGCCGCAAATGGTGAGCGAAGGGACATTTCGCGCCGATCTGCTGGACCGGCTCGCTTTCGACGTCGTACAGCTTCCCCCTTTACGCCAGCGTCAAAGCGACATCATGTTAATGGCCGAACACTTTGCCATTCAGATGTGCCGTGAGATTCATCTGCCCCTCTTCCCGGGTTTTACCGCGCGGGCGAGAGAAACCCTGCTTCAGTACCGCTGGCCGGGAAATATTCGTGAGCTGAAAAACGTGGTTGAGCGTTCGGTTTATCGGCATGGCAGCAGCGATTATCCGTTAGATGAAATTATCATCGACCCATTTAAGCGTGACATTCCCGAACCGACGCCGCCGGAAACGCCCGTTTCTGCGCCATCATTGCCGCTGGATTTACGCGAATTTCAGCAACAGCAGGAGAAAGACTTTCTGCAAATCAGCCTGCAACAGGCGAAATTTAATCAAAAACGGGCAGCAGAATTGCTGGGTCTGACCTACCACCAGTTGCGCGCATTGCTCAAAAAACATCAGATTTAGCGCTCATGCCCGGGACAGTTGTTCTCATTCTGTGGGGGTAATATGTTAAGTGAATTAATTAG
The DNA here is from genome assembly GCF_030333395.1 of Citrobacter sp. CK194. Lineage (NCBI taxonomy): Bacteria > Pseudomonadati > Pseudomonadota > Gammaproteobacteria > Enterobacterales > Enterobacteriaceae > Citrobacter > Citrobacter sp. CK194. Next base: position 1,079,062 of record NZ_JAOWGA010000019.1, on the reverse strand, counting down.
GTTTTCTTTATAATTAATTTCGATATTGGTTAATAACATAATAAAAATAATTACAAAGGTGATTGAATTTCCAGCGTAATGTTATACCCAACGATTTTGCATACAAGGGAAATGCCATGAATTGGGATAAACACGCAGCCGTAGAATACGCACGCAGACACGCTATGATGGGTGCGAGCCTGGCTGGCTTGTTAATCAGCTCTTCTGCTTTTGCGGCGTTGTCTCCCGGCGGACCCGAAGCTACAGCTTTAACATTTAATCGCTGGTACATATCCCAGCTAATACAGGAGAAAAATCCACTGGCTGATTATGAGGGACTCCAGCCCTACGTTACAGCAAACACCATTGCTGCGTTAAAGGCCTCAAATACAGCAGACCCAAGCTCCGAAGATGTACCCGATTCTGATATGTTCATCAAAGCCCAGGATTTTGACGATGACTGGCAGCAAATAGAGATCGTCTCATCAGACTTAGATCCCGTATGTACACAGGTTTATGTCTCTTTCGGCGCTGAACAGAAACACACCGTAATAGACTGCATGGTGAAAGAAAACGGTACCTGGAAAGTACAATCTGTCGCAGGCCAGAAAATATTGCGAAACGTAAGCCTGAAGTAATCATGTATCAAAGCCCGTAACTTAACTGAACGGGCATTTCCTTTGGTGTTTATTCAACCAGTATGACGATTCCTTCATCGCAATTGTGTACATTTCCGCCAGTTGTCCGCAGTCATTTTTACCTGGCGGGCCGAAGTGCGATACACTTTGCAGATCGAATCTAAAAACCTTAAAAATTATTTGCGCATTTTAAATCTCTCTTGCGAATCAATAATTTATAAAATAAACAATTAGTTAGAACAATCACCATTAAGACAATGTGAGTCATTACTGGTCATTTTACTGCCCCAAAACCTGTCCCCAGGCAATTTTCGCCCCCAAATTTGCCCCCAAAAATCCCACTTTGCGTAGCTCCTTCCAGTTTCGAAACACCCAGTTTTACCGGCTCCTGATCTTGCTTCATGATGTTCGTGTTTAAAATCATAAAGTTTCGGTGCGCACCGCTTTTTAGACAGGGATATCATCTTCAGTTGCACGGTTAATGAAAAACGTTACACGTCCCAACACCTCAACTTCAGCCAGAGCAGTACCTTCGATCGCTTCGCCATCGTCTGTGATAAGCACCTCCCCCATAAGCTTTGCAAACTGAGTGTTTCCATCGAATAGGATCAGCAGCACGTCACCTGGTGTCTTTCTGGTTGCAGGCTCAATGACAGCAAACCCGACGTCAGTTTCAAGCACTCTGCTTTCCGCCCCTATATTGCATAGAACTGCAGGTGAGAGCGCGCACTCAACGTAATCGGTAGCTGGTGAAGGGAAACCCATCTCATAGCCCTCCGTTCGGATTGAAAAGCTGGAAAGTACGATCTTTGCCTTCGTGGTCAGTAACATCCTTGAACGTCGTCACATACGTTTCTATCCAGGTGTTGGCCTGTCCCAGAGACCAGTTCCAGTTCACTTTTCCCAACTCGCTCAAGAATGCCTGAGTAGTGACAGTTCTGCGTCCATTCGGTTCAATGCGGATAATTGAAAAAATCAATATTGCAAACCTCATCAATAACCAACTGAAATATATAGATTTTGCATAACACATTTTGCCTAATAATCTTAATAATTAGGGGTTTATTAACGTTTCTAGCATATGAACCGTTAATAAAAAAAGGAGTTTTGAAATGGCAATCCCGGCATATCTTTGGCTGAAAGATGATGGCGGCGCAGATATCAAAAGCGCTGTTGATGTACAAGATCGCGAAGGAAGTATTGAGGTTTTGGGGTTCGGTCATGGACTACATCTGCCGACCGATAATATGACAGGGAAGATCACCGGCACACGCGTACATAGCGCTCTTGTATTTGAAAAGGAGTTCGACAGCTCAAGCCCATATCTGTACAAAGCAGTGGCAAAGGGTCAGACATTGAAAAGTGCGAAGTTCAAATGGTACCGCATTAATGACGCCGGGCAGGAGGTGGAATACATCAACATGCTGCTAGAGAACGTCAAAGTCGTCTCGATTCGCCCGATGATGCACGACGTGAAGACCCCTGCCACCGAGAAGCATAACCATCTCGAAAGCGTTGCGCTACGATACGAGAAAATCACCTGGAAGCACTGCGACGGCAACATCATCTTTTCTGATGAATGGAAAGACAGATGATCCGCTGCACATTTCATCTCAATAGCGGACAGCTGTCGACGCTGAGCTGCCCTGGCGTGGGATTCTTTCCGGCTTACTCTGGAAACGCGGGTGAGAACAGAAACAATCCGGACAAAACCGGCGTTCCGGAGAAGGGGCCGCTTCCACCCGGTAAATACTATATTGTCGCCAGACCGGGTAGCGGCGCGGTGCATTTCATCAAAAACGTGGCATATTCGGTAGCGTCTGGCTCGAATTATTTCAACTGGTTCGCGTTATATCGTGAAGACTCGAATATTGATGATTATACGTTCGTCGAGGAAGTAAAGAGAGGGAATTTCAGACTGCATCCCGCGGGATACAAAGGAGTAAGCAACGGCTGTATAACGTTCGTCAGCACTACTCATTACAACATATTGAGAGAAGCCATTTTAAGACAGCCGACATTTAGAATAAACGGGACGCACCTCGTCGCGTTCGGCACGGTGCAGGTGTACTGATGAATACTTTAAAATTTACAGTGTTATGGCATATTTATTTATTATCGTATGCTTGCATTTTTATTGCATTTTTTGCGGTAGTACCAGAGCAACAATTGTTCACATGGCTGTCAAATAAATATGGGTTTATTGATATTGAGAAGTGGGATATTTACTATTCATTATTCACTCTATTGACTACAGCCTTGCTGAATAGTTTATTCATTATCATAACCTTTCGACTTGTTAGAAAAAACAGTCGAGCGAATAACAACTATTAATACACATAGGGGAGGATTCCCTCCCCCTGTTCATCTTTAAGTTTTTGCCGCATTAATTATTACGTCAATGCCAGCCAGTTCAGCCCCGTTTTTACCTGAGCCGAAATTCGTCACAGTATTGTACTGGCTATACGACGGTAGAGCAGCATCTTTATCCGCAGCGGCTTTTCTGACTGCAACTGTTGCAGCGTACTCTGCTGCTTTGGCTTACCGGGCATATGGAAAAGACAGATATCGTTTTCAATCATAGAGAGCATGGACACACTGAACAACAAAGCCTCAGATTCGTGTTTGTTCCAGGAAAACAGTCAAAGGATGGGAGCACTTATTTTTCGCGGGGTTCCATCGCAAGCAGTTGGAAACGAGCAGTGAAACGATCCGGCATCAGGAGGCGCCCACCCTATCAGTCGCGCCATACTTACGCCTGCTGGCTATTGTCCACCGGGGCTAACCCTTCGTTTATTGCGAGTCAGATGGGCCATGAAAATGCTAAGATGGTTTATGAGGTATATTCGAAGTGGATAGCTGGTATGAACGCTGATCAGGTTGCAATGTTAAACGCCCGATTACCATCACTACTGCCCCCATTATGCCCCTAAACACAAACGGCAATGGCAAATGTCATTAAATATTAGTAAGATAGCATCTTTATACATAATCCCTTAAAAATTATGCGCCTGGTTTTATCGTCTCTGATCGTGATGGCTGGACTCCTGAGTGGTCAGGCTGCGGCTGCGCCTGAACCGACTATGCATGCTGATATTCGCGACAGCGGCTTTGTCTATTGCGTCAGTGGGCAGGTCAACACCTTCAATCCACAAAAAGCGAGCAGTGGCCTGATCGTTGATACGCTTGCCGCCCAGCTGTATGACAGACTGCTGGATGTGGACCCTTATACTTATCGTCTGGTGCCGGAACTGGCAGAAAGCTGGGAAGTGCTGGACAACGGCGCGACCTACCGTTTCCACCTGCGTCGCAACGTCTCTTTCCAGAAGACCGCCTGGTTCACCCCTACCCGCAAGCTGAACGCGGATGACGTGGTGTTTACCTTCGAGCGCATTTTTGATCGCAAACATCCCTGGCATAACGTTAACGGCGGCAGCTTTCCCTATTTCGACAGTTTGCAGTTTGCCGATAACGTCCAGAGCGTGCGTAAGCTGGACAACAATATTGTCGAATTTCGCCTGACCCAACCAGACGCCTCCTTCTTATGGCATCTGGCGACGCACTATGCGTCAGTCATGTCAGCGGAATATGCGGCGCAGCTGACAAAGCAGGATCACCCGGAACTGATTGACCGCCAGCCGGTCGGCACCGGCCCGTTCCAGCTCTCGGAATATCGCGCCGGACAATATATTCGTCTGCAACGTCATGAGGGATTCTGGCGTGGTAAACCGCTGATGCCGCAGGTGGTGGTTGACTTGGGCTCCGGCGGCACAGGCCGTTTATCGAAATTGCTCACCGGCGAATGCGATGTGCTGGCCTGGCCTGCCGCCAGTCAGCTCACGATTCTGCGCGACGATCCGCGCCTGCGTTTGACGCTGCGCCCCGGTATGAACATCGCCTACCTGGCCTTTAATACCGATAAGCCGCCGCTGAATAATCCCGCCGTACGCCATGCGCTGGCGTTGTCGATCAACAACCAGCGGCTGATGCAGTCGATCTACTACGGTACAGCGGAAACCGCCGCCTCTATTTTGCCGCGCGCCTCGTGGGCCTATGACAACGAGGCTAAAATTACAGAATACAATCCGGCTAAATCCCGCGAGCAGTTGAAAGCGCTGGGGCTGGAAAACTTAACGCTACAGCTGTGGGTGCCGACCAGTTCCCAGGCCTGGAACCCCAGCCCGCTGAAAACCGCCGAGCTGATCCAGGCGGATATGGCGCAGGTCGGCGTAAAAGTGGTGATTGTTCCGGTAGAAGGTCGTTTCCAGGAGGCGCGGTTGATGGACATGAACCATGATCTGACGTTGTCCGGTTGGGCAACCGACAGTAACGATCCAGACAGCTTCTTCAGGCCGTTGCTGAGCTGCGCCGCCATTAACTCACAGACCAACTTTGCACACTGGTGCCATCCTGAGTTTGACGGCATTCTGCGAAAAGCACTCTCGTCCCAGCAGCTTGCGGCGCGTATTGACGCGTATGATGAAGCGCAAAATATTCTGGCAAAAGAGCTGCCGATACTGCCGCTCGCCTCCTCGCTGCGTTTACAGGCTTATCGCTATGATATTAAAGGGCTGGTTTTAAGTCCCTTTGGTAACGCCTCGTTTGCCGGTGTTTCGCGGGAAAAAGAAGATGAGGTGAAAAAACCATGATTATTTTCACCCTGCGTCGGTTTCTGCTGCTGTTGGTCACGCTGTTCTTTCTGACCTTTATCGGCTTTAGCCTGAGCTATTTCACGCCCCATGCGCCATTACAGGGCGCATCGTTGTGGAACGCCTGGGTTTTCTGGTTTAACAGCCTGATCCACTGGGATTTTGGTGTTTCCAGCATTAACGGCCAGTTGATCTCTGAACAGCTCAAAGAGGTTTTTCCCGCCACGATGGAGCTGTGCATTCTCGCTTTCGGCTTTGCCCTGATGGTCGGGATCCCGGTGGGGATGCTGGCAGGCGTAACGCGGAATAAATGGCCAGACCGTTTCATCAGCGCCCTCGCTTTAGTGGGATTTTCGATTCCGGTCTTCTGGCTGGCGCTGCTGTTGACGCTGTTTTTCTCGCTCACGCTCGGCTGGCTGCCGGTATCAGGTCGTTTTGATCTGCTTTACGAAGTGAAGCCGGTCACCGGTTTCGCCATTATTGATGCCTGGATTTCCGACTCGCCCTGGCGCGATGAGATGGTGATGAGCGCAGTACGCCACATGGTATTGCCGGTGCTGACGCTGGCCGTCGCCCCCACCACGGAAGTGATTCGTCTGATGCGCATCAGCACTATTGAAGTGTATGACCAGAATTACGTGAAGGCAGCGGCGACGCGCGGTCTGTCACGGCTGACGATTCTGCGTCGGCATGTGCTGCACAACGCGCTGCCGCCGGTGATCCCGCGTCTCGGCTTGCAGTTTTCCACCATGCTGACGCTGGCGATGATCACCGAGATGGTCTTTAGCTGGCCGGGGCTGGGACGCTGGTTGATCAACGCTATCCGCCAGCAGGACTACGCCGCTATTTCCGCAGGCGTAATGGTGGTTGGTTCGCTGGTGATTATCGTCAACGTGATCTCTGATATTTTGGGTGCTATGGCTAACCCTCTGAAACATAAGGAATGGTATGCCTTACGATAGTGTGTACAGCGAAAAGCGCCCACCGGGAACGCTGCGCACTGCCTGGCGCAAATTTTATGGCGACGCTTCTGCGATGGTCGGTCTTTACGGCTGCGCAGGTCTGGTGGTGCTGTGTATTTTTGGCAGTTGGTTTGCTCCCTACGGCATCGATCAGCAGTTCCTCGGCTACCAGTTGTTGCCGCCGTCCTGGTCGCGCTATGGCGAAGTCTCGTTTTTTCTGGGCACGGACGATCTGGGGCGTGACGTTTTAAGTCGCCTGCTGAGCGGCGCGGCGCCCACCGTCGGCGGCGCGTTTATCGTCACGCTGGCGGCAACGCTGTGCGGCCTGATTCTGGGCGTTGTCGCCGGGGCTACGCACGGCTTACGCTCCGCCGTACTCAACCATATTCTGGACACCCTGCTCTCTATTCCGTCGTTGCTGTTAGCGATTATCGTTGTTGCCTTTGCCGGGCCGCATCTGAGTCACGCAATGTTTGCCGTCTGGCTCGCACTGCTGCCGCGTATGGTGCGTTCGGTCTACAGCATGGTGCATGACGAGCTGGAAAAAGAGTATGTAATCGCCGCGCGTCTAGATGGCGCCACCACGCTCAATATTCTCTGGTTCGCCATTCTGCCCAATATTACCGCCGGTCTGATTACCGAAATCACCCGCGCGTTGTCGATGGCGATCCTCGATATCGCCGCGCTCGGTTTTCTCGACCTCGGCGCGCAACTCCCCTCTCCTGAATGGGGCGCCATGCTCGGCGACGCGCTGGAGCTGATATATGTTGCGCCGTGGACGGTGATGTTACCTGGCGCGGCAATTATGATCAGCGTTCTGCTGGTGAACCTGCTCGGCGACGGCATCCGGCGCGCGATTATCGCGGGGGTGGAATAATGCCGTTACTGGATATCCGTAACCTGACCATTGAATTTAAAACCGGCGAAGACTGGGTTAAAGCCGTAGATCGGGTCAGTATGACGTTAAATGAAGGGGAAATTCGTGGACTGGTCGGCGAATCCGGCTCCGGGAAAAGCCTGATTGCGAAAGCCATTTGCGGTGTGGCGAAAGACAACTGGCGCGTCACCGCCGACCGTATGCGCTTTGACGATATCGACCTGCTGCGTCTTTCCGCACGCGAGCGCCGCAAACTGGTCGGCCATAACGTGTCGATGATCTTTCAGGAACCGCAGTCGTGCCTTGATCCTTCGGAGCGCATTGGCCGTCAACTGATGCAGAATATTCCCGCCTGGACCTATAAAGGTCGCTGGTGGCAGCGTATTGGCTGGCGAAAACGCCGTGCCATTGAACTGTTGCACCGGGTCGGCATTAAAGATCACAAAGACGCGATGCGCAGTTTTCCGTATGAGCTGACGGATGGCGAATGTCAGAAAGTCATGATCGCCATTGCGCTCGCCAATCAGCCGCGCTTGCTGATTGCCGACGAACCGACCAACGCGATGGAACCCACCACCCAGGCGCAGATTTTCCGCCTGCTGACGCGCCTGAACCAGAACAGCAATACCACTATTTTGCTGATCAGCCATGACCTGCAAATGCTCAGCCAGTGGGCAGACAAAATCAACGTTCTGTATTGCGGGCAGACGGTTGAAACTGCGCCCAGTAAGGATCTGGTGGCGACGCCTCACCACCCTTATACTCAGGCGCTCATCCGCGCGATACCGGATTTTGGCAGCGCCATGCCGCATAAAAGCCGCCTGAATACCATGCCAGGGGCAATCCCGCTGCTGGAACAATTACCGATAGGTTGTCGTCTGGGGCCGCGTTGCCCGTATGCTCAACGAGAATGCATTGAAACCCCGCGTCTGACCGGGGCGAAGAATCATCTCTACGCCTGTCATTTTCCGCTGAATATGGAGAAAGAGTGACATGGTGGAAACCCTGCTCGAAGTGCGTAACCTGAGTAAAACCTTCCGCTACCGTACAGGATGGTTCCGGCGTCAGACCGTCGAGGCGGTAAAGCCGCTCAGCTTCACCTTACGCGAACGCCAGACGCTCGCCATTATTGGCGAGAATGGCTCCGGCAAATCCACGCTGGCGAAAATGCTGGCAGGAATGATCGCGCCGACCAGCGGCGAACTGCTGATTGACGATCATCCGCTGAAATACGGCGACTACTCGTTTCGCAGCCAGCGCATCCGCATGATTTTTCAGGACCCGTCAACGTCACTCAATCCACGACAGCGCATCTCGCAGATTCTGGATTTCCCGCTGCGGTTGAATACCGATCTGGAACCGGAGCAGCGACGTAAGCAGATTATTGAAACCATGCGGATGGTCGGCCTTCTCCCTGACCACGTCAGCTATTATCCGCACATGCTGGCGCCAGGGCAGAAACAGCGTCTGGGATTAGCCCGCGCCCTGATTTTACGCCCGAAGGTGATCATCGCCGACGAAGCGCTGGCTTCGCTCGATATGTCGATGCGCTCGCAGCTCATCAACCTGATGCTGGAACTCCAGGAAAAACAGGGGATTTCGTATATCTACGTCACTCAGCATCTGGGGATGATGAAACACATCAGCGATCAGGTGCTGGTCATGCATCAGGGCGAAGTGGTCGAACGCGGCAGCACTGCTGATGTTCTCGCCTCTCCGTTACATGAACTCACCCGCCGTTTGATCGCAGGACACTTCGGCGAAGCCCTCACCGCCGACGCCTGGCGAAAAGATCGCTAGCCTGAAGGAGCGTTATGATGTTGTTGTCTGAACCAATTAACGGCCATTTGGCCATCCACCACGCGCCCCGAATGCAGGAGCGCCCATGAGAAAATATTCCTGGCTGATCCTGTGTCTGGCGCTGGCTGTGCTACTGGCGTCCGCTTTCGCATTCACTCGCGCTGACAACCAGACTGAACCGGCATTCGGCTACACTCTGGACTTCAAAAAACCGTTGTCCGGGATCGACAATTTATCCTCCCTGAGCTACGTGCCCGAAGAAGATGTTTTTGTCGCCACCCTCAACAGACCCGCCACCATCCTCAAACTGTCTAAAAATGGAGAAATACTCGCCAGAAAAAGCATCGCAGATCGGATTAAAGATGCTGAATCAATTGAATACGTGGGTAACGGGACATACTTACTGGTCGATGAAGCAGACTCCGCGATGTATGTTTACCAGCTCAGCCAGGATCTGGACATCAGGTCAGTGAGAAAAATAGAAACAGACCTGTTTGAGAACGCGCGCAATCGGGGAATCGAAGGCATTGCCTGGATGGCCGGACGAAATGAACTCTATTTCGCCAAAGAACGTAAACCGGTCATGCTGTACCGAACCCAAAGCGACGGCGGCCTTACTCATTTTTCTGAGATCGTCCCACTGGATGATCTGATTAAAAATCTGGACGTAGACGATATCTCCGCCCTTCACATCCACGGTGAACATCTGCTGATCTTATCTGATGAGTCACGCAGCCTGACAGAGATAGACCTGAACGGCAATGTGCTGCGCCGGATGTCATTAACGCAGGGCGAAAATGGTCTTGAGGAAGATATCCCGCAACCTGAAGGCGTGTCGATGGATAAGGCCGGCAACATTTATATTATGAGTGAGCCGAACCTGTTTTATCGATTTGAAAAGGTCTCGACTGGCAGGTAAACCGTAAGTTCAGACTCTTCTTTCCCGTTGAAGCGCGGTTTTGACGGGAGAGAAGAAACGGCGATACGCGGGCTTTTATGAAGTCAGAAAACACTGGAAACGTTTGAAATGGTGCCGACTACCGGAATCGAACTGGTGACCTACTGATTACAAGTCAGTTGCTCTACCTACTGAGCTAAGTCGGCCTGGGCCGCCATCGAGGCCTCGAACCCCGTTCCCTACAACACCCACAATAAATGTCGTTCGCTCTTCCAGATGAGCTAATGGCGGTTTGACGGTTCTTGTGAGTTATCACGCACTTACGCGTCATAACGAACCGGCTGCGAATAATACATAAGTAGAATTAGTCATGCAACCATTATGATTCGTCCAAATGTATTTATCCCTTATATTCGCAGCGCGTCACCCGCTCGTGCTGGTTGGATGAGGCGAACCTGATAGCGAGTGATATACTGGACGGATGCAGGAAAATATCGAAAGTAAACAGGCTCGTCCTGCGCCGCCCCGGAGCTAAGTCACGGGAAATGACGGAAAAATATCGTGACACAAAGGGCTGTGAGTGGGATATAATTTCGAGCTAATTTCGAATAACTTTGAAATGTTGCTTTTAATTTATTGATATTAAAAGCAAAAAATAAGTAATGACTATAAGGATTAAAGCTATGGGTTTTCTTTCCGGTAAGCGCATTCTGGTAACGGGTGTTGCCAGCAAATTGTCCATCGCCTACGGTATCGCTCAGGCGATGCGCCGCGAAGGAGCTGAACTGGCGTTCACCTACCAGAACGACAAACTGAAAGGCCGCGTGGAAGAGTTTGCCGCTCAACTGGATTCCAGCATCGTGTTGCAGTGTGATGTAGCTGAAGATGCCAGCATCGACGCTATGTTTGCCGAGCTGGGTAAAGTCTGGCCGAAATTCGACGGTTTCGTTCACTCTATCGGCTTCGCGCCTGGCGATCAGCTGGATGGCGACTATGTGAATGCCGTTACCCGTGAAGGCTTTAAAATCGCGCACGACATCAGCTCTTACAGCTTTGTGGCGATGGCAAAAGCTTGCCGTACCATGCTGAATCCGGGTTCCGCCCTGCTGACCCTGTCTTATCTGGGTGCTGAGCGTGCAATCCCGAACTACAACGTCATGGGTCTGGCAAAAGCGTCTCTGGAAGCAAACGTGCGTTACATGGCTAACGCGATGGGCCCGGAAGGTGTTCGTGTTAACGCAATCTCCGCAGGTCCGATCCGTACTCTGGCCGCGTCCGGCATCAAAGATTTCCGTAAAATGCTGTCGCATTGCGAAGCGGTTACGCCGATTCGCCGCACTGTTACCATTGAAGATGTGGGCAACTCTGCCGCCTTCCTGTGCTCCGATCTGTCTGCCGGTATCTCCGGTGAAGTCGTTCACGTCGACGGCGGTTTCAGCATCGCAGCCATGAACGAACTGGAACTGAAATAATCGTTTCACTTCCCTCAATGGGCGGCGCAGCGTCGCCCATTATTCCCTTCTCTGATGACGCCTTTCACCCCCTTCCATTCTTCGCGCGCTGTCGCATCGCGGTATATATCATTCTGATATTTATTATCACCTAACAATCTTTTATCCCCTCTCTTGCTTACGCCAGGATAATGCAGCGAAAACGATCCGGCGTGATTCGACGACGACGTGTCCGGGTCGCCACTTTTAGACCAAGGAACGCCCATGGAACAACGCCGAATTGAAGGCAAAAGCCACTGGTATCATGAAACCCAGTCCAGCACTTATCCGCAAGAGGTTCTCCCGCTGGTGCCGGAAGCCGCGAACGTCGAGGACAGTTTTCTGCTGGATTTAGCGATCGCCGAAGACGTGCTTTTACCCTTTCAGTCCTGGTTGCACCCTGCCCGTCAACTTGCTCAACGCCTCTTTCCCGAGCGCGTCACACAGAATCGTCTCCACACGTTCAGCGCCTATGAACGGATGAGTACCGCATTGACCGTTGCCCAGGTCTATGGCGTACAGCGGCTCTGTAACCATTACGCCGCGCGACTGACCCCGCTTCCCGGCCCGGACTCTTCCCGGGAGAGTAACCACCGACTGGCGCAAATCACGCAATACGCGCGTCAACTGGCCAGTTCCCCTGCGGTCATTAATGCCCGCGACCGCCAGCATCTTGACGATGTGGGTCTGACGACCTGCGACATCATTCTGATAAACCAGATTATTGGTTTTGTGGGTTTTCAGGCGCGCGTCGTGGCGATATTTCAGGCTTATCATGGACACCCCGTTCGCTGGGTGCCGGGTCTGGATATACAGCAATTCGCCGATGCGCAGCTTTTCCAGGAAAAGGACGCGCAATGGCACCCGGCTCAGGAAGGCGTGGAAATACGTTACGCCAGCGCCGAACAGCTGGAGTGCCTGTCTCACCATCAGCCGGTTGCAGAACTGCTGACGCTCGCGCCAGTCCTGGTTCACGAACCCGCCCTGCTTTCTTTGTTTGGCACACTGCTCACCAGCGCCCTGCGTACGGATGCGCCACCGGCGTCGCTCTCGCTCGCCACGCTGCTCACGTCGCGCATCAATGGCAGCGTCGCCTGTTTTAATGAACAGTCACGCCACGCGGGCGAATGGGCAGAGACAATTTCGGTGTTCCGCCGGGGTGAACGGGAGATACAGCACTGGGAAAGCCAACATCCGGTTGAGCGTCCTGTCACGCAAGCGATACAATGGCTGACCAGGGCGCCCGATCGTTTTAGCGCTGCGCAATTCACGCCGTTACTCGAACAAGGGGCGTCACTGGAACAGGCCGTCAACTTGCTGGGCTGGTGCGGATTGTGCGGTTGGTTGAACCGTTTAAAAATCGCGTTGGGCGAAACACATTAACCGCGCCTTTACTGAAAGAGCGCTTGCTGCGCCAGGCAGAATCGCGTAAAACTGTCAGCCGCTCTTTTGGCCACGAAAATAGACAATTATGTTTCAGGACAACCCGCTGCTAGCGCAGCTTAAACAGCAACTACATTCCCAGACGCCGCGTGCTGAAGGGGTGGTAAAAGCCACGGAAAAAGGCTTTGGCTTCCTGGAAGTCGATGCACAAAAAAGTTATTTCATCCCGCCGCCGCAGATGAAAAAAGTCATGCATGGCGACCGTATTGTCGCGGTGATCCATACGGAAAAAGAACGCGAGTCCGCCGAGCCAGAAGAACTGATCGAGCCGTTCCTGACCCGCTTCGTGGGCAAAATCCAGGGTAAAAACGATCGTCTGTCCATCGTACCGGATCATCCGTTGCTGAAAGACGCTATCCCATGCCGTGCCGCCCGTGGCGTGGAACACGAATTTAAAGAGGGTGACTGGGCCGTTGCTGAAATGCGCCGTCATCCGCTGAAAGGCGACCGCTCTTTCTACGCCGAGTTAACCCAGTTCATCACCTTCGCCGACGACCACTTCGTACCGTGGTGGGTCACGCTGGCTCGCCATAATCTCGAAAAAGAAGCGCCGAACGGCGCGGCGACAGAAATGCTTGATGAAGGTCTGGTACGCCAGGATCTGACCGCGCTGGATTTTGTCACTATCGACAGCGCCAGCACCGAAGACATGGATGACGCCCTTTATGCGCAAGAGTTGGGCGAAGGTAAGCTGCAACTGACGGTTGCGATTGCTGATCCGACCGCGTGGATTGCGGAAGGCAGCAAGCTGGATAACATCGCAAAAATCCGGGCGTTTACCAACTATCTGCCGGGCTTCAACATCCCGATGTTGCCGCGCGAACTGTCTGACGACCTCTGTTCCCTGCGCGCGCAGGAAGTTCGTCCGGCACTGGCCTGCCGCATGACCATTGCCGCCGACGGCACTATTGAAGATGACATCACCTTCTTTGCGGCCACGATCAAGTCGAAAGCCAAACTGGCCTACGACAATGTCTCCGACTGGCTGGAAAATACCGGCAGCTGGCAGCCTGAAAGTGACGCTATCGCCCAACAGATCCGCCTGCTCCAGCGCATTTGCCTGAGCCGTGGCGAATGGCGTCACAACCATGCGCTGGTGTTCAAAGATCGCCCGGACTATCGCTTTATTCTTGGAGAGAAAGGCGAAGTGCTGGATATCGTCGCGGAACCTCGCCGCATTGCGAACCGCATTGTGGAAGAGTCCATGATCGCGGCGAACATTTGCGCCGCCCGCGTGCTGCGCGACAAACTGGGCTTTGGTATTTACAACGTTCACATGGGCTTCGACCCGGCCAACGCCGACGCGCTGGCAGCGTTGTTGAAAACACATGGACTGCACGTTGACGCAGGAGACGTATTAACCCTGGAAGGCTTCTGCAAACTGCGCCGCGAGCTGGATGCCCAACCATCCGGTTTCCTGGACAGCCGTATTCGTCGCTTCCAGTCATTCGCAGAGATCAGCACCGAACCGGGCCCTCACTTTGGACTGGGTCTGGAAGCGTATGCGACCTGGACCTCTCCGATTCGTAAATACGGCGACATGATTAACCACCGCCTGCTGAAGGCCGTCATCAAAGGCGAAACCATCGCGCGTCCGCAGGAAGAGACAACGCAGCAGATGGCCGAACGCCGCCGCCTGAACCGTATGGCGGAACGTGACGTCGGAGACTGGTTATATGCGCGCTTCCTGAATGATAAAGCCGGTACAGAAACACGCTTTGCGGCGGAAATCGTTGATATCAGCCGCGGCGGGATGCGCGTTCGCCTGGTCGATAATGGCGCAATGGCCTTTATCCCGGCGCCATTCCTGCATGCCGTACGTGACGAGCTGGTTTGCAGCCAGGAAAGCGGCACCGTGCAGATCAAAGGTGAAACGGTATACAAAGTAACGGATGTGATCGATGTAACGATCGCGGAAGTTCGCATGGAAACCCGTAGCATTATCGCCCGGCCTGTCGCCTGACGTTTTTGATGTAGCGGCCTTTCTTTAACCGGAAAGGCCGTTTTTTTTCTGCCCGCCCCACCCACCGCACGCTACACTTCACTCATCCGTTCAGAATTATTTTTATCCGCTCGCTATGCTTTTTTCTGAATCTGGATTACATATAAATACATAAGTAAAACAATATGTTCAGCCATAATTACCTCGTACGAATCATGGCTAACCTTTCTCCTGAGGCTGTATGCGCTTTAAACGGGATGGTAAGCATCATGAAAGACGTTCTGGAGCCTGTTTCATTGTTTAGCGATTTGGGAACCCATAGCCCTTACTGGCGTTTATCGGATGACTGCGACACCCTGCGTTTATCCGCGACTGAGGCTGCCGACGCTGACCAGACCGTTGCGTTATCTTCCGAGCAGGCTGACCGCATCCGGGAGATGACCGTCATCACGTCAAGTCTGTTACTCACCCTTCCCGGTGAACATAATGCCGTTCCCGTGCAACTTGTCGGGCGAAAAATCAACAAGCGCGAATGGGCAGGAAACGTATCGGTCTGGCATGATGCGCCCTCAGATACGCAGGAGGCCGTTCTGGGACTCTCCTTTGCCGAGCAGGTGGTATCAGAGGCCAACTCAGCGATCGTGATCCTTGACAGCCGCGGGAATATCCAGCGTTTTAACCGTCTTTGCGAAGAATACACCGGGTTAAAAGAGCATGACGTCATTGGGCAAAGCGTCTTCAAATTATTTATGAGCCGGCGCGAAGCCGCGGCCTCCAGGCGCAACATCAGCGGTTTTTTCCGCAACGGCAACTCTTATGAGATCGAACGCTGGGTAAAGACCCGCAAAGGCCAGCGCCTGTTTCTGTTTCGGAATAAATTTGTCCATAGCGGCAGCGGTAAGAACGAAATCTTTTTAATCTGTTCAGGCACCGACATTACCGAGGAGCGGCGTACGCAGGAACGTTTACGCGTACTGGCGAATACGGACACAATCACCGGGCTGCCTAACCGGAATGCCATTCATGAGCTGATTAACGATGCCATTGAAAACGCGGGCGACAATCAGGTTGGTATCGTCTATCTGGACCTGGACAACTTCAAAAGGGTGAACGACGCCTACGGGCATATGTTTGGAGACCAGCTGTTACAGGCCGTCTCGCTGGCGATCCTGAGTTGCCTTGAGGAGAATCAACTGCTGGCCCGCCTCGGCGGCGATGAGTTTATCGTTCTCGCCACGCAGACTTCGCAAGGGTCGCTGGAGGCCATGGCGTCGCGAATTCTCACACGCTTGCGTCAACCCTTTCGCATTGGCCTTATCGAGGTGTATACCGGCTGTTCTATCGGTATCGCCCTTGCGCCGCAGCACGGGCATGACAGCGAAAGCGTGATTCGTAATGCGGATACCGCAATGTACACCGCGAAAGAAGGCGGACGTGGACAGTTTTGCGTGTTCTCTCCCGAGATGAACCAGCGCGTCTTTGAGTATCTTTGGCTGGACACCAATCTGCGCAAAGCGCTGGAAAACGATCAGCTCCTGATCCACTACCAGCCGAAGATGACCTGGCGCGGCGAAGTCCGCAGCCTCGAAGCGCTGGTGCGCTGGCAATCACCGGAACGCGGGTTAATTCCCCCGCTGGAGTTTATCTCCTACGCCGAAGAGTCTGGGCTGATTGTCCCGCTGGGGCGATGGGTGATGATGGATGTTGTACGGCAGGTCGCCAAATGGCGCAGCAAAGGCATCAACCTTCGCGTCGCGGTGAACGTATCCGCCCGCCAGCTCGCGGATCAAACTATTTTTACCGACCTGAAGCAGGTGCTTCATGAACTGAACTTCGAATATTGCCCGATTGATGTCGAACTGACAGAAAGCTGTTTGATTGAAAACGAAGAGCTGGCGCTGACCGTCATCCAGCAATTCAGCCAGCTTGGCGCACAGATACATCTGGACGATTTTGGCACCGGCTACTCGTCGCTTTCTCAGCTTGCCCGCTTCCCCATTGATGCGGTCAAGCTGGATCAGACGTTTGTCAGAGACATTCATAAGCGGTCGGTTTCGCAATCGTTAGTACGCGCGATCGTCGCCGTAGCGCAGGCGTTAAATCTACAGGTGATTGCGGAAGGCGTCGAAAGCGCAAAAGAAGATGCGTTTTTAACCAAGAATGGCGTCAACGAGCGCCAGGGTTTCCTGTTTGCCAAACCCATGCCCGCCGCCGCTTTTGAACGCTGGTATAAACGTTATCTGAATAAAAAGATGCGCTGAGGTGGGCAAAAAACAGGCGTTCGGGACAGGGTAAGAGGCCTCTGGTAACAAACTTATCTGCATGTAATAACAGAATATATAATATTACCCAATGGTTTTGGCGAATCCTGTTTTTCCCCTTCTCTTTTGGCATTATTTTTTGCATCATGAAATTCATACATTTTTGACGTAAGGATGATAACCATGTCTGATATCGACGCCCAACGTGTTGCCGAACGCATTGATACCGTGCTGGATATCCTTGTTGCTGGCGATTACCACTCAGCCATCCACAACCTTGAAATTCTTAAGGCGGAGTTGTTAAGTCAGGTGAAAGAAGATACCGACGCCTCCTCGACGAAACCCCGGGCTCCGTGGGAGATCTAAGTGACGCGAGCTTTTCGTGGCACCTGACTCAGGAAACGCAGCATCCCTTATACTCCCCGGTACTGATACCGTTATAAAAATTAAAATTATGAATTCCCGACAACAATCAATTTTGCAAATGGTCATTGATAAAGGCCAGATGAGCGTGGCTGAGCTGGCAAAAATCACCGGCGTCTCTGAAGTCACGATCCGACAGGATCTTAACACCCTGGAAAAACAGAGCTATCTGCGCCGTGCGCACGGTTTTGCCGTCTCGCTGGACAGCGATGACGTCGAAACGCGCATGATGACCAATTACACGCTCAAACGCGAACTGGCTGAATTTGCCGCGTCACTGGTCAGCCCCGGCGAATCCGTATTTATTGAAAACGGCAGCAGCAATGCCCTGCTGGCCAGAACGTTAGCGGAACAAAAGGATGTCACCATTATTACGGTGAGTAGCTATATCGCTCACTTGCTCAAAGAGACGCCGTGCGAAGTGATCCTCCTTGGCGGAATCTATCAGAAAAAAAGTGAAAGTATGGTCGGGCCATTGACCCGCCAGTTTATCCAGCAGGTTCACTTCAGTAAGGCCTTCATCGGTATCGATGGCTGGCAGCCGGATACCGGTTTTACCGGACGGGACATGATGCGATCGGATGTGGTTAATGCCGTACTGGAAAAAGGCTCTGAAGCCATTGTTCTGACGGACAGCTCTAAATTCGGCGCAGTACATCCTTATACGCTGGGGCCGTTAACACGTTTTAGCCGCGTTATCACCGATTCCAGAATAAGTGCGGACCATCAAATGCAACTGGAACGCACCGGGCTGACGGTGAACATCATCGAACCTCGCGCCTGAGCGCATTGCAGATGATTTGCCGGATGGCAAATCATCTTTCCCCTCTGAGATTTTTCCGACAATCTAATTAAGACTATTTACCTGTTATTAACAGGGTAAAGTCGTAAAATTTATATTAGCGATATAACAGGAAGTGACTATCACCTGCGTGATTTTAAGCTGTTACCCCTGCGCAACAAGGTTTTGCGGACAGTCTCTTTAATGGCTTTAATGAACATCATTTTAGCTATAATTAAAGAGAACTTACTTCCGTGAATCAATTATTCAGGAGAAAGTATTATGTTTATGACGAGCAAAAAAATGACCGCCGCTGTTCTGGCAATTACCCTGGCGATGTCTCTGAGCGCTTGCTCTAATTGGTCTAAACGTGACCGTAACACTGCGATTGGTGCAGGGGCTGGGGCGTTGGGCGGTGCTATTTTAACTGACGGTAGCACGCTGGGTACGCTAGGCGGGGCTGCGGTAGGTGGTGTTATCGGCCATCAGGTAGGTAAATAATCTACGGTCGACCGGCTCGAAATAATAATACGGTAATTCTTTACAGGTCTTTACTCTAAATATACACAGTGAAATTTAAAGCCACGATAAATAACTATCGTGGCTTTTTTCATTAGCCGCCC
Source organism: Citrobacter sp. CK194 (assembly GCF_030333395.1). Lineage (NCBI taxonomy): Bacteria > Pseudomonadati > Pseudomonadota > Gammaproteobacteria > Enterobacterales > Enterobacteriaceae > Citrobacter > Citrobacter sp. CK194. The sequence continues at coordinate 1,060,296 of NZ_JAOWGA010000019.1, read as the reverse complement.
GCCAGTTTAACTTTCATTCCTTTGGCTTCCAGTAATGATTTAATCAGATCGCGCTTATCGCCCTGAATTTCAATTATTCCCTCTTTAACCGCCCCACCGCAGCCGCATTTTTTCTTCAGCTCTGCGGCCAGTTTGGTCAGTTCAGCATCATCCATATCAATGCCGGTAACGAGGCACACCCCCTTACCTTTCCGCCCACTGGTCTGGCGCTGAATACGGACGATACCATCACCCTTTGGGCGTTCAACCGCCGCTTTCGGTTCGTCAATCCGGCCCGTTTCCGTGGAATAGACCAGACGGTTGTCAGAATTGTTCATCAGGCTCCCCGTTTCAGTGATGCATTAATGGCCTTCAGGGTTTGCGCAGGGTCAGCAGACTGCGTAACCGGTCGTCCTATAACCATATAGTCCACGCCCGCCGCCAGCGCCTGTTCCGGCGTCATGATACGGCGCTGATCGCCAGCGTCAGATCCCTGAGGACGAATACCCGGCGTTACCAGTTTAAACTCTGCGCCAAATTCCTGCTTAAAGCGCACCGCTTCCTGCGCCGAGCAGACCACACCATCCAGCCCGCAATTTTGCGTCAGACGCGCCAGACGTTCCGCATGCTCAGCCGGTGACAACGTCACGCCAAGATCCGCCAGATCGCTGGCTTCCATGCTGGTCAGTACCGTCACCGCAATCAGCAATGGCGCATCCTTACCCAGCGGCAGTAAGGCTTCGCGCGCTGCGGTCATCATTCGCGCCCCACCCGACGCATGGACGTTAACCATCCATACGCCCAGATCTGCCGCCGCCGCAACGGCATGTGCCGTGGTATTTGGAATATCATGAAATTTCAGGTCAAGAAAGATATCGAAGCCGCGCTGCTGCAAATCACGAACCAACTGCGGGCCGAACAGCGTGAACATCTCTTTGCCGACTTTCAGGCGGCAATCACGCGGGTCGATTCTGTCGACGAAAGCCAGCGCGTTATCACGATTATTGTAATCCAGAGCAACAACGACAGGAGAATCGGTAACAGCGCGGGAAGAAGATGAAGCAGTAAACGTCATGACCAGACCTTCTTGATGATGGGCACCGGGTGCGGCGCGAAATGGGTAAACGGCGTGCATTCTACCTGCGCAAGGGCAAAATGAACAGGCGCGATTGTACCTCTGCGAGGCGATATTGCCCGGATGTCAGCGTGAGGGACAGGTAAAAACTAACAGAATGTTGTAACTAAAATACAGTTTTTTTTTAAACTACTGCCCGTCAAGGCCGCGAATAGGTTTAATCGTCGACCACGCCCGGCAGGAAGGACAATGCCAGTACATGGTATAGGCGGTAAACCCGCACTTCTGGCAGCGATAACGCGGCTTGCTGCGTACCTGCTCACCGACCATATCACGCAGCACCATCAGACTCTCTTTCGCGCGTCCTTCTTCTGCCTCATTGAGGTGATAATCCATCAGCTTATGAAACACCCGCATGGTCGGATGGCGCTGTAACTGGCGAGTAATATAGACCTGCGCAGTGTCGTGCCCTTCCCGCGCTTCCAGAATATCGGCAAGCATCAACTCAGCGGCGGCGCCGGTGTTTTCTTCCACAGCCCGACGTAAGAACTCCGCCCATTCATCATTTTTACCAAGCTGCTGATAGCACGTCTGCAACATTTCCAGCGTTTCACTGACCAGCTCTTTATCCTGGGAGATAACCCGCTGTAAGCTCTCCACCGCTTTGGCGTATTCCCCCTTTGCCATAAACACACGGCCCATCATGATAGAAACACGGGCGCTGTTTTTGTCTGCGGCGGCACCTTTTTTCAGCAACGTCATGGCGCGATCCATATCATCGCAGCCCATCTGTTGCAGCGCCAGTTCACAATAGAAATGTGCGATCTCAATGCGCTGCTTATCTTTGCCGAGCTTCACCAGCCGCTCAGCCACATCAATCGCTTTCTGCCAGTCGCTGGTCGCCTGATAAATTTGCAACAGCTGTTGCAACGCCCCTACGCGGAAATCCGTTTCATCCGTGAGCTGGTTGAACATATCTTCCGCCCGGTCATACAACCCGGCCGCCATGTAATCACGCCCCAGTTGCTGCACAGCCAGCAGACGCTGCTCATAAGTCAGCGACGCGCTTTCCATTAAGGTCTGGTGGATGCGGATGGCGCGGTCTACTTCACCGCGAGAACGAAACAGGTTTCCAAGAGTGAGATGAGCCTCAACGGTGCCGGTATCCTCTTTCAGCATGTCGAGGAACAGATCCACCGCTTTATCCTGTTGGTTACTCAGGAGGAAGTTAACCCCCGCCACATAGTCGCGAGAAAGACGGTTAGCTTCGTCCTGTTTTGTTTGTTGCGCACTTCTGCGACCCATATACCAGCCATAGGCTGCCGCTACAGGTAAAAGCAGAAACAACAACTCCAGCATAAATGATTATTCCTTCACAACCGACGAATCGGCAGATACCGCAACGTCGGTCGCAGGCGAAAGCTGGTTTTCCAGTCGTTTGATTTTACGTTCGGCACGCACCAGGGAGACGCGAACACGCAGCCAGAACAGGCCGCAAATTAGCCAACCAATAGCAAAGCCTGCGGCAAATAAAACGGCAAGCAACGTAGAAATACGGTACTCCCCTTGAGCCAGCAGGTAATTAAACGTTACCTGTTGATCGTTCTGCGCGCCCAATGTCACCGAAATAACAAAAATCGCCAACACCAGTAAGAAAATGAGTAAATATTTCACATTACTTCCCGTTATGTGGTTTGAGCGAATAAATCGTGTTCAACTTACCGCATTCAGCCCTTTAAATTACCATTTTCGCGACGCGCGCGAAACGGAAAAGCGTTCTGTCCACTCATGATTTAAGGGCAAATTACGGAAAATCAACCACCGTCAACGTTCTTGCTCCCGCTGCGCTATCTCGCGAGCCTCTTCAACGGGTGGCGTAAGCGGCCCGCAAATGCGCTGAGCAAGCCAGGTCGCCAGCGTCACCAGAAGCCAGGATATCAACGTCGCGACAACTAAATCACGCGGCCAATGCATACCCAACAACAGGCGACTGCCCATAACACTTGTCGCCCAGACTAACAAAATCGCAATCGTAAGGGTACGCCTGCGCGGCCATAATAGTCCTACCGCCAACAACGCCCAACTTGCGGCAAACAGGGTATGCCCGGAAGGAAACGCGAATCCGGTCTCTTTTTGCCAGTGTTGACGCAGAAAAGCCGGAATATCCTGCTGCCCGGACAGTTGTTCTCTGACTAAGTGCCCGCGTTCTTTACGTTTTAAAGTGTAGAACTCATCAACGGGAATATGGTGCGTTTTTTCCAGCCAAACAACAAAGGGTCGGGGTTCCTGCACCCGCTCCTTCACCAGCGATTTTACCCCCTGCCCCAGCAGGATCGCACCGGCCAGAATAGCAAAAAGCATCATTGCGGCTTTCAGGCGAAATCTCAGGCACCAAAGAAACCAGGCGCACAGAAGCACATGCGTAATAATTCCCCACGGCTGCGTCACCGTTTCTGTCACCCAGTATAAGGATTTTAACCACCAGACCGAGTGTCCGGGTTGCCAGTTCCAGCCTGAAATCCATACGCTAACCGGCATCACAAGCAACAGAGCAGCGCCTACGGTTGTGCGCTTCGCAATCGAAAGCATGACCTCTCCTTTCGTCGATAAGTGCCACAATCATAACTGAAAACCTGGCGTGCCGGAAAATTGACAAATTTGTGCCATTCCAAAAGCGATCGCACGGCAGCGATTAGGTGAAGTCCGCCGCCTTATGGCAAAATAGAAACATACAGAAGCCAATTGGCGATGACACCAGCATTATCTGGAGAAATACATGCAGCTTAAACGAGTGGCAGAAGCCAAACTGCCAACCCCATGGGGCGATTTCCTGATGGTGGGATTTGAAGAACTGGCAACCGGACACGACCACGTCGCGCTGGTTTATGGCGATATCTCTGGTCAAACCCCTGTCCTGGCTCGCGTCCATTCAGAATGTCTGACCGGCGACGCATTGTTTAGTCTGCGCTGCGATTGTGGTTTTCAGTTAGAGGCGGCGCTGACGCATATCGCGGAAGAAGGTCGCGGTATTCTGCTCTACCACCGTCAGGAAGGACGTAATATTGGCCTGCTCAATAAGATTCGCGCCTACGCGTTGCAGGATCAGGGCTACGATACCGTGGAAGCCAACCATCAGCTGGGGTTTGCCGCCGATGAGCGTGATTTCACCCTGTGCGCCGATATGTTTAAACTGCTGGGCGTCGATGAAGTCCGTCTGCTGACCAATAACCCGAAGAAAGTCGAAATTCTGACGGAAGCAGGTATCAATATTGTTGAGCGCGTACCGCTGATTGTTGGCCGTAACCCAAATAACGAACACTATCTGGATACCAAAGCCGCTAAGATGGGGCATTTATTGGGTAAATAAATTTTTGCTATTAAAGGCCTGATGAGCACCGCGCCATCAGGCCTTTTTTATGTCTTAATGCAACATATTACGAATCACATAATGCAGAATGCCGTCATTCTGGTAGTAGGTTAATTCAGTTGCGGTATCGATACGGCACCGGCACGAAATCACCTCTGTGCTGCCATCCACTTTGGTTAACGTCACCGGAATGGCGGCGCCAGGCTTCAGGTTTTGCAGACTGGCAATATCAATTGTCTCCTCACCGGTTAACCCAAGCGTTTTACGCGTAACGCCCTGCGGGAATTCCAGCGGTAGAATCCCCATACCAATCAGGTTTGAACGGTGAATACGTTCAAACGACTCGGCAATCACGACGCGAATACCCAGCAAACGCGGGCCTTTGGCCGCCCAGTCACGGCTGGAACCGGAACCGTACTCTTTACCCGCAATCACCGCCAGCGGCGTTTTCTCCTGCTGATACAGCATCGCTGCATCATAGATGGAGATCACCTCCGTCCCCGGCAAATGTCGGGTCATTCCCCCTTCAACGCCGGGAACCATTTCGTTGCGGATACGAATATTCGCGAACGTACCGCGCATCATCACTTCATGGTTTCCACGGCGCGAACCGTAGGAGTTGAAGTCCCGACGCTCAACGCCATGATTCTGCAAATAGCGCCCTGCCGGGCTGTCCGCCTTTATACTGCCCGCCGGGGAGATGTGGTCAGTGGTGACGGAATCACCCAGCATGGCCAGAATACGGGCGCCATGAATATCCTCCACCGGATCGGGTTGAACCTGCATTTCGTCAAAGAACGGCGACAAGCGGATATAGGTGGAGTCATCCTGCCAGCCATAGGTGTCTGAGCGATCAACATTGATCGCTTTCCATTCCGGCGTCCCTTCAAAAACCTCGGCATACTCTTTGTGGAACATTTCCGACGACACCAGTTCAACGGCGCGGGCGATCTCCTGCGCGGAAGGCCAGATATCCTTCAGATAAACCGGATCGCCTTTGCGATCGTGGCCCAGCGGCTCTTTCGCCAGGTTAATATTCATATTGCCCGCCAGCGCATAGGCAACAACCAGCGGCGGCGACGCCAGCCAGTTGGTTTTCACCAGCGGATGGATTCGGCCTTCAAAGTTACGGTTGCCGGAAAGTACCGCGCCCACCGTCAAGTCGCCCTTTTTGATTGCCGTTTCGATAGGCTCCGGCAGTGGGCCGGAGTTACCAATACAGGTGGTGCACCCATACCCCACCAGATTAAAGCCAAGTTCATCAAGATAAGGCGTGAGTTTCGCCTGCGCCAGGTAATCCGAGACCACTTTCGATCCCGGCGCCAGCGAGGCTTTCACCCACGGCTGCCGTTTCAGTCCCAGCGTTACCGCTTTTTTCGCCAGCAAACCGGCGGCCATCAGCACGCTGGGGTTTGAAGTATTGGTACAGGAGGTGATAGCTGCAATCACGACAGCGCCGTCCGGGAGCTGGTATTGATGGCCGTTCATAACATAATCGATTGGCTGCCGGTCTTTTTGCGCGGTGTTCAGTTCCAGCTCCGTGCTCGCGGCGAAGGCTTTCGGCACATCTGCCAGCGCAACCCGATCCTGCGGGCGCTTCGGCCCGGCAAGGCTCGCCTCGACATCCCCCATATCCAGTTCCAGCGAACTGGTGAAAACAGGTTCATCGCCAGGGTTTCGCCACATCCCCTGCGCTTTGGCATAGGTTTCGACCAGCTCAACCTGCTCCTCGCTACGGCCGCTTAAACGCATATATTCGAGGGTGATGCCGTCAATCGGGAAGAAGCCGCAGGTCGCGCCATATTCCGGCGACATGTTTGCTATCGTCGCGCGATCGGCCAATGGCAAGGAGTCCAGACCGTCGCCGTAGAATTCAACGAATTTACCAACGACGCCGTGTTTACGCAGCATCTGGGTCACGGTCAGCACCAGGTCGGTCGCGGTGATACCTTCACGCAGCTTACCGGTCAACTTGAAGCCAACAACATCGGGAATGAGCATTGAAACCGGCTGGCCCAGCATCGCGGCTTCCGCTTCAATCCCCCCGACGCCCCATCCCAGCACGCCAAGGCCGTTAATCATCGTGGTGTGGGAGTCGGTGCCGACCAGCGTGTCCGGGTATGCAACCCACTCTCCCGCCTGCAATTCGCTCCAGACGGCCTTGCCAAGGTACTCCAGGTTCACCTGGTGGCAGATCCCGGTTCCTGGCGGCACCACGCTGAAGCGACTAAAAGCCTGTTGCCCCCATTTCAGGAACACATAGCGCTCATGGTTGCGTTCCATTTCCAGACGCACGTTCTCTTCGAAAGCGTCATCATCGCCAAAGCGATCAACCGTTACCGAGTGGTCAATAACAAGGTCTACCGGGGATAGCGGATTCACTTTCGCAGTATCCCCGCCGAGGCGTTTGACCGCTTCGCGCATGGCGGCCAGATCCACCACCGCCGGGACACCGGTAAAATCCTGCATTAATACACGGGCGGGTCGATAGGCAATTTCGCGGTCGGCATGGGCTTTTTTCAGCCACCCGGCTAACGCCTGAATATCTTCTTCGGTAACAGAGTCACCGTCCTGCCAACGCAGCAGATTTTCAAGCAGAACTTTTAGCGACTTGGGCAAGCGGGTAATATCGCCCAGTTTTTTGGCAGCCAGGGGCAGACTGTAGTAATGATAGGTTTTGTCTTTGGCCTGCAACGTGTCCTTACTGGCTTCTCGTAGGGTTGACGACATAGCTCCTCCTTAATAACAGGGTTGGATACCCTGACTCTCCTCAGGGTTAGTATTAAAGATAACACAAACAGAATGTAACGTTTTGATAACAACCCAAATTGATAAAAGAGGAGAAACCTTACGGACGGGAATCGGCATGCGCAGGCCCGATGACGTTGCGCCATCGGGCATTTACCGGCATACGATCAGAAAGAGACAATCCAGATAAGTTGAGCCCAGAACAAGAGCGATACTGAGAACGCCCCAATCCATGACCAATATTTAAGATTCACAGTTTGCATAGGCTACACCGACATTTGTTTAATACTTTATGCTGAGATTTACTCAGCGCTTATTGCTGTGGTGTATAAGGAAATACAGTACGGGATGTTAATGACCTGTACTGGAAATGATGATTAAAAAAATCGCCAATTATTGTTTCTGTTGCTCATCTTCAGCGAATGAATCAATAAATGCCTGTTGCTGTTGTGTGAGTTTCCAGGATTCTGGAATATTCGTCACACATTCGCTCCGCGCTTCCTTCACGCTATCACGAGGCTGGCGTGCTGGCGTTGAGGGTTGCTGATGTTCCTGCGAAACCATGACTTACCCCCACACTTGCCAGATAACCAGCGCAATCACAACCCAGAACAGCGCAGAGCCGAGGAATACCGCCAGCCATGCTTTGCGTTTAAGCTCGGGGTCCCTGCGGGGTTCCTGGTTTCCAGAAGGCATTGCTAACCTCATACAATCGGCATCACTTATCATTTCAGCACCAAACAATCGGTACAATTAATCATCAGATGAGACAAATCCTAAAGAAACTTTAGTCAAAAATCCAGTGAATTTACGAATCGTTTCCCATGAATAAATCAATCTTTTGACCGGAAATAAATATTTGAAAGGCGGAATTTGCGAGGCGGGTAATTCGAAACTACTTTACTGGCGCTTTTCCATGAATACCATGCAGGTAATATGATCGCAGAAAAAACGAAAACCATAATCCATAAATTTAGTGGTTATTCAGGTATCTCCTCGTGTCTGGAGATACCTGAAAACTCACGCGCGTGATTACTTTTCCGGTAATTTAATATCGTTAAACATGGCTTCAATTTCTTCGTTAGAACGCAAGGCCACGGCGGTATCCACAACATCGCGCGTCAGATGCGGCGCAAAGCGTTGAATAAAGTCGTACATATAGCTGCGTAAAAACGTGCTGCGGCGAAAACCAATTTTCGTGGTGCTATGGCTGAAAATATCATGCGCATCGACACGCACCAGGTCCGGGTCGGAAATTGGATCGACGGCCATGCTGGCAATCACCCCAACCCCCAGGCCAAGCCGGACGTATGTTTTTATCACGTCCGCATCGGTTGCCGTAAAGACAATACGCGGCGTCAGCCCGGCGCGATTAAACGCGGTATCCAGCTCGGAGCGCCCGGTAAAGCCAAAGGTGTAGGTCACCAGCGGATACTGTGCCAGTTCCTCAATCGTCACCGATGATTTAGCGGCCAGCGGGTGCTCTGGCGTGACGACGATAGAGCGATTCCAGTGGTAGCATGGCAGCATCACCAGATCGTCATACAGGTGCAGCGCTTCAGTGGCGATAGCGAAGTCGGCATTCCCTTTCGAAACCGCTTCCGCGATTTGCGTGGGCGACCCCTGATGCATATGCAATGAAACGCGAGGATAGCGCTCAATAAAGCCCTTGATCACATTTGGCAGCGCATAGCGCGCCTGAGTGTGCGTGGTGGCAATATACAGAGAACCTTTATCCGGCCAGGTGTGTTCGCCCGCCACGGACTTGATGGCATCGACTTTGGACAACACTTCGCGCGCAATGCGAATAATTTCCTGCCCCGCTGGCGTCACCTGCGTCAGGTGTTTACCGCTGCGCGCGAAAATCTGGATGCCAAGCTCATCTTCCAGCATACGAACTTGCTTACTGATACCCGGCTGGGAGGTGTAAAGCCCTTCGGCGGTGGAAGAGACATTAAGGTTGTGATTAACCACCTCAACAATGTAGCGAAGCTGCTGTAATTTCATGTTAAACCATCCAGATTAGCGCCGTCATGTCATCGTTTGATAAGCAGCACGTCACGCGCTGCTAATACGATTTAATAATAAAAAAGCCGTTAACTATAACCACTATATCATTTATATCAGAGCTGTATAGATGCGAAGAAAAAATAATAAGCCCGGAATAAAAAAGGGCCGCTTGCGCGACCCTCTTAAGTGAAATTCAGCCAGGTGACTGTTATTTCTTACCTTCTACCCACTTGCCATCAACGAAGAATGCGGACCATCCCGTCGCTTTCCCGTCTTTTTCAGCGGCAACATACTGCTGTTTCGTCTTACGGCTAAAACGCACCAGCGTCTTATTGCCTTCCGGGTCCTGCTGCGGCGCATCGGCCAGATAACGCAGTTTTTCCGGCAGACGGTCGCGGAAGCGATACAACTCTTCCACTAACGGCGCACGCGTTTCACGCGATTTCGGGAAGGTATTCGCCGCGAGGAAGATCCCTGCGGCGCCGTCACGCAGCACGAAATACGCGTCCGATTTCTCGCACGGCAGTTCCGGCAACGGCACCGGATCTTCTTTCGGCGGCGCGACTTCACCGTTACGCAGAATCTTACGGGTATTTTTACATTCGTCGTTAGTACAGGCCATGTACTTACCAAAACGCCCCATCTTCAGGTGCATTTCAGAGCCACATTTTTCGCACTCAACGATCGGGCCGTCATAACCTTTAATGCGGAACTCGCCCTCTTCGATTTCGTAACCGTCGCAGGTCGGGTTATTACCGCAGACATGCAGCTTGCGTTTCGGATCGATCAGGTAGCTGTCCATTGCGGTGCCGCACTTCTGGCAACGACGTTTTGCACGCAAGGCGTTGGTTTCCGCATCATCGCCTTCCAGTACGTTCAGTACTTCATTTTCCGGCACCAGGTTGATGGTGGTTTTGCAGCGCTCTTTCGGCGGCAGCGCATAGCCGGAACATCCCAGGAACACGCCGGTGCTGGCGGTGCGAATCCCCATTTTGCGCCCGCATGTCGGGCAGTCAATGCTGGTCAGCACCATCTGGTTAGGACGCATGCCGCCCTCTTCAGGATCTTTCTCCGCTTTATCAAGCTGCTGAGTAAAATCGCTGAAGAAGTTATCAAGCACGTTTTTCCACTCGGCTTCGTGGCTGGCCACCTTGTCGAGGCTGTCTTCCATCTGGGCGGTAAAATCGTAGTTCATCAGCTCGCGGAAGTTTTCTTCCAGTCGATCGGTGACAATCTCACCCATTTTTTCAGCATAGAAGCGACGGTTTTCCACGCGGACATAACCGCGATCCTGAATGGTCGAGATGATCGACGCATAGGTGGATGGACGACCAATACCGCGTTTTTCCAGCTCTTTAACCAGCGATGCTTCACTGAAGCGCGCCGGTGGTTTGGTGAAGTGCTGCGCCGGGGTCAGTTCAACCAGCGTCAACACATCGCCTTTATTCACCGCAGGCAACGTCCGGTCTTCATCGCCTTTACGCAGCGCAGGCATGACTTTCGTCCAGCCGTCGAAACGCAGAATGCGGCCACGCGCTTTCAGGCGGAAATCACCCGCACCGACCGTCAGCGTGGTGGAATCGTACTGGGCTGGCGTCATCTGACAGGCGACAAACTGACGCCAGATCAGCTGATACAGTTTCTGCGCGTCCGCTTCCATATCCTTCAGCGCTTCGGCCATCACCGCGACATCAGAAGGACGGATCGCTTCGTGCGCTTCCTGTGAATTTTCTTTGCTGGCGTACTGGTTCGGGCTCTCCGGCAGGTATTTCTTGCCGAAGCTATCGCTGATATAACCGCGAACCATGTTTACCGCATCCTGGCTCAGGTTGGTGGAGTCAGTACGCATGTAGGTGATGTAGCCCGCTTCGTACAAGCGCTGCGCCATCATCATGGTTTTTTTCACGCCAAAGCCCAGACGCGTGCTCGCCGCCTGTTGCAGCGTCGACGTGATAAACGGCGCGCCAGGCTTGCTGCTGGTCGGTTTATCTTCACGCTCCAGTACGCTGTAACGCGCTTTTTCCAGCAGGCTGACCGCCGCCAGCGTTTGCTCGCGGTTAACCGGACGGAACGGTTTATCATTCTGGTGCGTAACGTCAAGCGGCAAGGCATCGCCAGAAGGCGTTGTTGTGCTGGCGTTCACTTCCCAGAACTCTTCCGGTACGAACGCTTTGATGTCACGTTCGCGTTCAACAACCAGACGCACGGCAACGGACTGTACGCGGCCTGCCGACAGGCCTCGCGCAATTTTTTTCCACAGCAATGGCGACACCATATAGCCCACAACGCGGTCCATAAAGCGGCGCGCCTGCTGCGCGTTAACACGGTCGATATTCAGTTCGCCTGGCTTATCAAACGCCTGGCGAATCGCGTTTTTGGTTATTTCGTTAAACACCACGCGGCTATAGCGCGTGTCATCACCCCCGATCACTTCCCGCAGGTGCCAGGCAATGGCTTCCCCTTCGCGGTCAAGGTCGGTTGCGAGATAGATGTGGTCGGCTTTTTCAGCCAATTGTTTCAGTTCAGAGACGACCTTCTCTTTACCGGGCAGCACTTCATACTGCGCATCCCAGTTATGCCAAGGGTCAACCCCCATTCGGTTGACGAGAGCGCCACGTTCATCCTTTTTGGGCTTTTTAGCCGTTTTGGTGGAGGTAGAGTCGGCGCTCTTTTTAGCTGCTGAGCCACTGGTCGGCAAATCACGGATATGACCGACGCTGGACTTAACCACGTAATCATTACCCAGATACTTGTTGATCGTTTTGGCTTTTGCCGGGGACTCAACGATGACAAGAGCTTTACCCATATTCACCTTTACCTAAATTGATTCTTCCTGGAATGCGTCGCACGTTGATTCACCTTCCACTGGCGACGAGACACCGATATGGTCTCTGTGTCGGCGGATATCAACCCCTTGTACTGACTCGGTGCGCGAAACGTGATCCTCAGGTGACTGAGTTAACAGGCTTTTTAGCACACAAGCGCTATAGCACGACGGAATTTTGGTCGAATGTCAAGCAAATCTGTTGCCAGATTGACGAAAGCGTCACACTGTACCTGATAAAATTCGTTACGCAACTTTATTAGCATGCAAAAACAAATCTTGCCAGTAACAGCACCTTTACAAGACCTTCGTGTTTATCAGGGAATATTTGCCCATAAGCAGCGCCCGGCGTAGACTAATGTCCTTGTTTAAGGAGTAAATAATGCATAAAGACACCCAACCTATCGATCGTGAAACACTGCTGATTGAAGCCAACAAAATCATTCGTGAGCATGAGGACACGCTGGCGGGGATTGTCGCCACCGGTGTGACGCAACGAAACGGCGTGCTGGTCTTCAGCGGCGATTACTTTTTAGACGAGCAAGGTTTACCGACGCCAAAAAGCACCGCCGTGTTTAATATGTTTAAACATCTGGCACATGTGCTTTCTGAGAAGTATCACCTGATCGATTAACGCAGGAAAGGTTTTGCCGGATGGCGGCTACGCCTTATCCGGCCTACAAAACAGTCCGCAGGCCCGGTAAGCGTTAGCGCCACCGGGCAATGAAAATTTTACATCAGCGGTTTTTGTCCGCGCTGCCACCAGCGTAGCAACAAACGATCGGCGCTTTCTGCGGCGCTACCCGTAAACCGATCCATCAATTTCTTACGCTGCATAAAGCGAACGTTGAACACCTCATAACCGTCCATCAAGCGGAGAATGACGTCATCACTGGTGTTGATTTCGTCCACCAGACCTTTCTCCAGCGCCTGTTGGCCATACCAGTGCTCGCCTGTGGCCACCTGTTCGATATCCAGCACAGGGCGCATCTGCTGCACAAAATGCTTAAACAGGTGATGGGTTTCATTCAGATCTTCACGGAATTTCTGGCGCCCTTCCTCCGTGTTTTCGCCAAGCAGCGTCAGCGTGCGCTTATACTGGCCCGCCGTGTGCAGCTCAATATCGATATCCTTCCCTTTCAAAAAGCGATTAAAGTTAGGGATTTGCGCCACAACGCCAATAGAGCCAACAATCGCAAACGGCGCCGAAACAATTTTGTCGGCCACACAGGCCATCATGTAACCGCCGCTGGCGGCGACTTTGTCCACCGTTACCGTCAACGGGATCTGCTTATCGCGCAGACGCTGCAATTGCGAAGCCGCCAGGCCATAGCCATGCACAACGCCGCCGGGGCTTTCCAGACGCACGACCACCTGATCCTGCGGTTTAAACGCCGCTAACACCGCCGTCACCTCCTCACGCAGCGCGCTGACTTCGTGGGCATCCATACTGCCTTTAAAATCCAGCACCCAGGCACGAGGTTTCTCCGTCGCGGCATTTTCCCCCTGCTTTGCTTTCGCTTTCGCCGCTTTTGCCTCCAGCTTCAGCTTTTTTTTCTGCGCTTTATGCCAGAGTTTTTGTTGATGGCCGTCCATCAGCGCCGTCGCCAGATCGTCCTTCATCTCTTTATATTGCTCGCTGAGATTCGTTACCCGCAGCTCTCCACGCTGGCGTTTACGCTGGGCAGCATTCACGATCAGCATCACAATGACGGCGATTGCCACCACGACAGTGACGATTTTTGCCAAAAACAACCCATATTCAGACAACAATTCCACGAGTCCCACCTTGGTTACACAACGCTATTTTGGCTCAGTGTACAACAGGCGTGTTAGCCCGTCTCGTTTGATCCTGCGTTGCGGTTACTGGGTGAAAAGTATGACAAAGTGTTCATTTTTCGGCGTTATCGCCGTTGACTGATTGAAATGACGCGGGCTTTCAGGCATAAAGCCGAAAAGTTAAAGAGAAGATAAGACAACTGGCAGGGTGACCCAACGCGTCGCCGAGGAGTAGCCGTGCATTACCAACCTAAACAAGATCTACTGCAAAATCGCATTATTCTGGTCACTGGCGCCAGTGATGGCATTGGCCGCGAAGCCGCGCTCACCTACGCGCGCTACGGCGCAAACGTTATTTTGCTGGGTCGAAATGAAGAAAAACTGCGTCAGGTCGCACAGACTGTCGCCGAAGATACAGGCGCATTGCCACAGTGGTTTACGCTGGATCTACTGACCTGCACCGCTGAAGAGTGCCACCAGTTAGGCCAGAGGATTGCGGCGCACTATCCACGACTGGATGGCGTTCTGCATAACGCCGGGTTACTGGGCGATATCTGCCCAATGAGCGAACAAAATCCGCACGTCTGGCAGGATGTTATGCAGGTTAACGTCAATGCGACATTCATGCTGACTCAGGCACTGCTTCCTTTATTACTTAAATCCGACGCCGGTTCGCTGGTCTTTACCTCATCAAGCGTCGGTCGTCAGGGACGCGCCAACTGGGGCGCTTACGCCACCTCTAAATTCGCCACCGAAGGCATGATGCAGGTACTGGCGGACGAATACCAGAACCACCCCTTACGTGTAAATTGCATCAACCCAGGCGGCACGCGCACGAGTATGCGCGCCAGCGCCTTCCCTACGGAAGATCCGCAGAAGTTAAAAACGCCCGCCGATATCATGCCCCTCTATTTGTGGCTGATGGGCGACGACAGCCGCCGTAAAACCGGTATGACTTTTGATGCCCAGCCGGGCCGTAGACCAGGAATCGCCCAATGACTGAAGAACGCTATCAACAACGCCAGCAGCGTGTGAAAGACCGGGTCGACGCCCGCGTTGCGGCGGCGCAGGACGAACGCGGCATCATCATCGTGTTTACCGGCAACGGTAAAGGCAAAACCACGGCGGCATTCGGCACCGCAACGCGCGCCGTCGGCCACGGTAAAAAAGTGGGCGTGGTGCAGTTCATTAAAGGCACATGGCCTAACGGCGAGCGCAATCTGCTGGAGCCCCACGGCGTGGAATTTCAGGTGATGGCGACCGGGTTCACCTGGGAAACGCAAAATCGCGAAACCGACACCGCAGCCTGTATGGCTGTCTGGGAACATGGCAAACGTATGCTGGCGGACCCAACGTTGGATATGGTCGTGCTGGATGAACTGACCTACATGGTGGCGTATGACTATCTGCCGCTTGAAGAGGTCATCAATGCCTTAAATGCCCGTCCGCAGAATCAGACGGTGATTATTACCGGTCGCGGTTGTCATCGCGATATTCTGGAACTGGCCGACACGGTCAGCGAGCTGCGTCCGGTCAAACATGCTT
The DNA here is from genome assembly GCF_030333395.1 of Citrobacter sp. CK194. Classification (NCBI taxonomy): domain Bacteria; kingdom Pseudomonadati; phylum Pseudomonadota; class Gammaproteobacteria; order Enterobacterales; family Enterobacteriaceae; genus Citrobacter; species Citrobacter sp. CK194. Next base: position 1,044,969 of record NZ_JAOWGA010000019.1, on the reverse strand, counting down.
TTGAAGCGGGCGTGAAGGCCCAGATGGGAATTGATTATTAGGAAACGGTGCCGGATGACGGCGTAAACGCTTTATCCGGCCTACAGGCAAAACGTAGGCCCGGTAAGCGTAAGCGCCACCGGGCATTCAGCATCAACCGTTGTTGTTACGACCGCCTGAACGACGACCGCCGCCAACCTGGCTGTGACGCTTCACTGCACGGCGAATCTGGTTCGCCTTCATACGACGTCGGTCTTTCTCCACGGCCACTTTGGAGGTGGTTTCCGGCGCCAGCTGCACCAGTTCACGCAGATAGTTGGTCTGCGCCAGATCCAGTTCAGTCCAGCCACCGCGCGGCAGCCCTTTCGGCAATGGAATATCACCATAGCGCACGCGGATCAGTCGGCTAACCTGCACGCCAACCGCTTCCCACAGACGACGTACCTCACGGTTACGCCCTTCGGTCAGCGTGACGTTGTACCACTGGTTAATACCTTCACCACCGCTGAATTTGATGGTTTTAAACGCCGCCGGGCCATCTTCCAGTTGAACGCCACGACTCAGGTCACGCAGCTTGGCGTCATCAACCTGACCAAATACGCGCACGGCGTATTCACGCTCAACTTCACGACTCGGGTGCATCAGACGGTTCGCCAGTTCGCCATCCGTCGTGAACAACAGCAAACCGCAGGTATTCACATCCAGACGACCTACGGCAATCCAGCGAGCGCCGCGCAGTTTCGGTAAGCGATCAAAAACGGTAGGACGACCTTCCGGGTCGTTACGGGTACACAGCTCACCTTCTGGTTTGTAATAGGCCAGAACGCGACAAATTTGTTCCGCAGACTCTTTCACCGAGATCAGATGACCGTCGATACGGATTTTCAGACCCGGCGTGATTTCAACGCGATCGCCAAGCGTGGCGATTTTGCCGTCAACGCTTACGCGGCCTGCTTCAATAATGGATTCAATTTCACGGCGAGAACCGTGGCCAGCGCGAGCCAGCACTTTTTGTAACTTTTCGCTCATAGAGCTTCCTTCAGGTGTCGCCTTCACAGGCGTCGAACAGGAGAATCAACGGCGCTTTACAGCGCCATTTTAAGGCCGCGTAGTATACAGAGTTGCGCCCTTATAAGAAAGGTTTAACGTCACCAACGCCTTCGCGCAAGACAACCGGAGAATCATCGGTTAAATCAATCACCGTGGTCGGTTGCTGGCCGAGGTAACCGCCGTGAATGATCAAATCGACCTGTTTTTCCAGGCGGTCTTTGATCTCTTCCGGGTCGGACTCGGTAAATTCGCTGCCGGGCAGCATCAGCGAGGTGGAGAGCATCGGTTCGCCCAGCGCTTCCAGCAGTGCCAGCGCGATCGGGTTCGACGGCACGCGCAGACCGATGGTTTTCCGTTTTTCCTGTAACAGGCGGCGCGGCACGTCTTTCGTTCCCTTCAGGATAAAAGTGTAGTTGCCCGGCGTATTGTTTTTAATTAAGCGAAAGGCGACGTTATCGACAAACGAATAGGTCGATAACTCAGACAGATCCCGACACATCAGCGTGAAGTTATGCCCGTCCGGCAGGTGGCGAATGCGACAGATGCGCTCCATCGCCCCTTTATCTTCGATTTTACAACCCAGCGCATAGCCGGAATCGGTTGGATAAACAATCACCCCGCCTTTACGCACAATTTCAACCGCCTGATTGATCAGCCGTTGTTGCGGGTTTTCAGGATGAATATAAAAAAACTGGCTCATACTTCCCTCACTGTGGTGTTTGTGGCTCTTCCCACAACTGCCATACGCCTTCGACGCCTGCTGGCAGCCAGAGCTTGCGACCCAGTTCAATCCACGGGCACGGCTGATGAAAATCAGAGCCTTGTGATGCCCATAAATGGTGCTGGCGCGCATAGGTCGCCAGTTGGGTTCGCTCATTGGGCGACTGCTGGCATTGCGCCACTTCCATCGCATCACCGCGATGCAGCGCAAAATACGCAATCAACCTTTTCAGCCACTTAGCGCTAAGGTCGTAGCGGCCTGGATGGGCCAATACTGCCTTACCGCCAGAATGATGAATCACATCAATAGCTTGTTCTATTGTACACCACTGTGGCGGAACGTATCCGGTTTTCCCACGCGCAAGGTATTTTTTAAAAACATCGGCAATGCTCCCGGCTTTGCCGCACTCCACCAGAAAACGGGCGAAATGCCCGCGCGTCACGGCCCCACCGTCGGCAAGCCGCAAAGCGCCTTCCCACGCCCCAGGAATATGCGCTTTCTCCAGACGCTCGGCAATCAGACGCGCACGCTGCTGACGACGTTCGGTTTGTTCCGCCAGGAACGCACACATCGCCGGATGCGCAATGTCGATATTCAGACCCACAATATGGATCTCATGATTTTCCCAGACAGTTGAAATTTCCACGCCAGGAATCAGGTTCAGGGCAAGCCCGGAACGTGAAATTTCTTCTCTTGCCGCCGGAATAGCGGCTGTGGTGTCATGATCGGTGATCGCCAGTGTGCCGACTCGCATCTCTACCGCACGATGTACTAACGCTTCTGGCGTTAACCGACCATCGGACGCCGTTGTATGACTGTGCAGGTCGTAAATCACTGCGTAATTCGTGTCGCTCAAGGCGGCTCCCGTCTTAATAAATGTTCTTTCACAAACATCATAACGGTTCCGGCAAATATACTGAAATCAGGTGTTGACTTTATTTCATCGAACTAGTTAACTAGTACGCAAGTTCACATGAAGAAGGTATCTGAGATGAAAGCAACATTCGTACTGCACGGTTGGTGGCGCACTTCCTGATTTCGGGCAGTGTATGACGTCTGCAATAAGCAACCAGATACCCGGCCCGCCAGATGAGCGGGCTTTTTTTTGAACAGAATGAATGAGAATAACGATGCAAATACAAAAACCAACACTCGAATTGCTTTCCTGCAATGCCGCCTACCGTGAGAACCCGACGGCGTTGTTCCATCAGGTTTGTGGCGACCGCCCGGCAACGCTGCTGCTGGAATCTGCTGATATCGACAGTAAAAATGATCTGAAAAGCCTGCTGTTGGTCGATAGTGCGCTGCGCATTACCGCTTTGGGTGACACTGTCACTATCGAAGCGTTAACGGATAACGGTGCATCCCTGCTCCCGCTGCTGGATGCCGCGCTGCCTGCGGGCGTTGAAAATGCAGCGCAGGCCGGTAGCCGGAAGCTGCGCTTTCCCGCAGTAAGCCCGCTGTTAGATGAGGATGCGCGTCTGTGTTCGCTGTCGGTATTTGACGCATTCCGTCTGTTGCAGAATCTGGTGAATGTGCCTGCTGAAGAGCGCGAAGCCATGTTTTTCGGCGGTTTGTTTGCCTATGACCTGGTGGCGGGATTTGAAGCGTTACCGCAACTGGAAGCCGGTAATCGCTGCCCGGATTACTGCTTCTATCTGGCGGAAACGCTGATGGTGATTGACCATCAGAAGAAAAGCACCCGGATTCAGGCAAGCCTCTTTACCGATAATGAAGCGGAAAAACAGCGTCTGACGGCGCGCCTCGCGCAGCTGACGCAGCAATTAACCGAACCCGCGCCGCCGTTGCCCGTTACACCAGTGCCGCAAATGCGCTGCGAATGCAGCCAGAGCGACGAAGAGTTTGGCGCCGTTGTGCGTACCATGCAGAAAGCGATTCGCGCAGGAGAGATTTTCCAGGTGGTGCCTTCCCGCCGCTTCTCATTACCCTGCCCGTCACCGCTGGCGGCCTATTACGTACTGAAAAAGAGCAACCCAAGTCCATACATGTTCTTTATGCAGGATAACGATTTCACCCTGTTTGGCGCCTCCCCGGAAAGCTCGCTGAAGTACGACGCGACCAGTCGCCAGATTGAAATCTACCCCATCGCCGGCACACGCCCGCGCGGTCGCCGTGCCGACGGCTCGCTGGATCGCGATCTCGACAGCCGCATTGAGCTGGAGATGCGCACCGACCATAAAGAGCTGTCTGAACACCTGATGCTGGTCGATCTGGCGCGTAATGATCTGGCGCGCATTTGTACTCCCGGCAGCCGCTACGTTGCCGACCTGACGAAAGTCGATCGTTATTCGTTCGTTATGCACCTGGTGTCCCGCGTGGTGGGTGAATTACGCAGCGATCTGGATGTGCTGCATGCTTATCGCGCCTGTATGAATATGGGCACGCTGAGCGGCGCGCCAAAAGTTCGCGCCATGCAGCTTATCGCCGGTGCCGAAGGGCGTCGTCGCGGCAGTTATGGCGGTGCGGTGGGCTACTTCACCGCGCATGGCGATCTCGATACCTGCATTGTGATTCGCTCTGCTCTGGTGGAAGACGGCATCGCCACCGTGCAGGCCGGTGCCGGAATCGTGCTGGATTCTGTTCCGCAGTCTGAAGCCGACGAAACCCGTAATAAAGCGCGCGCGGTTCTGCGTGCTATTGCCACCGCGCACCATGCACAGGAGATTTTCTAATGGCTGACATTCTGCTGCTCGATAACATCGACTCTTTTACTTACAACCTGGCAGATCAGCTACGGGCCAACGGCCACAATGTGGTGATTTACCGTAACCATATCCCGGCGCAGACCTTAATCGACCGTCTTGCGACGATGAAAAACCCGGTGCTAATGCTTTCTCCAGGGCCTGGCGTCCCCAGCGAAGCCGGTTGTATGCCGGAGTTGTTGACCCGTCTGCGCGGCAAGCTGCCCATTATCGGCATCTGCCTCGGACACCAGGCGATTGTTGAAGCCTACGGTGGTTACGTCGGTCAGGCGGGCGAGATTCTCCACGGCAAAGCGTCGAGCATTGAACATGACGGACAGGCGATGTTTGCCGGTCTGGTGAACCCGCTGCCGGTTGCTCGTTATCACTCTCTGGTGGGCAGCAACGTGCCTGCGGGGCTGACGATTAACGCCCATTTTAACGGCATGGTGATGGCGGTGCGTCACGACACGGATCGCGTCTGCGGTTTTCAGTTCCACCCGGAGTCCATTCTTACTACGCAAGGTGCGCTGTTGCTGGAACAAACGCTAGCCTGGGCGCAACAAAAACTGGAGCCGACCAATACGCTGCAACCGATTCTGGAAAAATTGTACCAGGCGCAAACCATGACCCAGCAGGAAAGCCACCAGCTTTTCTCTGCCGTGGTCCGTGGCGAACTGAAGCCAGAACAACTGGCGGCGGCGCTGGTCAGTATGAAAGTGCGTGGCGAACATCCGAATGAAATCGCTGGCGCCGCTACCGCGCTGCTGGAAAATGCCGCGCCGTTCCCGCGCCCGAACTATCTGTTTGCCGATATTGTCGGCACCGGCGGTGATGGCAGCAACAGCATCAATATCTCCACCGCCAGCGCCTTCGTGGCGGCGGCCTGTGGACTGAAGGTGGCCAAACATGGCAACCGCAGCGTCTCCAGTAAATCCGGTTCGTCCGATCTGTTGGCGGCATTCGGTATCAATCTGGATATGAACGCCGATAAATCGCGTCAGGCGCTGGACGACCTGGGCGTCTGCTTCCTGTTCGCACCGAAATACCATACGGGTTTCCGTCATGCGATGCCGGTTCGCCAGCAGCTTAAAACCCGCACCTTGTTCAATGTGCTGGGGCCGCTGATCAACCCGGCTCACCCGCCGCTGGCGCTGATTGGCGTCTACAGCCCGGAACTGGTGCTGCCCATTGCCGAAACCCTGCGGGTACTGGGTTATCAGCGTGCGGCGGTGGTTCACAGCGGCGGTATGGATGAAGTGTCGCTGCATGCGCCAACCATTGTGGCTGAACTGCACGACGGCGAAATCAAGAGCTACCAGCTCACGGCGGAAGACTTCGGCCTCACCCCGTATCACCAGGAACAGCTGGCAGGCGGCACGCCGGAAGAAAACCGTGACATTCTCACCCGCTTGTTACAAGGTAAAGGTGAAGCCGCTCACGAGGCCGCTGTCGCTGCGAATGTCGCCATGTTAATGCGCCTGCATGGTAAGGAAGATTTAAAGGCCAATGCGCAAACTGTGATTGATGTACTGCGCAGTGGCGCAGCTTATGACCGGGTTACCGCACTGGCGGCAAGAGGGTAAATGATGCAAACCGTTTTAGCGAAAATCGTCGCGGATAAGGCGATCTGGGTAGAAGCCCGTAAACAACAACAACCGTTAGCCAGTTTCCAGAATGAGGTTCAGCCAAGTGCCCGCCATTTCTATGATGCGCTGCAAGGCACGCGTACCGCATTTATTCTGGAGTGTAAAAAAGCGTCCCCCTCCAAAGGAGTGATTCGTGATGACTTCGACCCCGCGCAGATTGCCGGTGTTTATAAACATTACGCGTCGGCGATTTCCGTTCTGACCGATGAGAAATATTTCCAGGGGAGTTTTGACTTTCTCACTGTTGTCAGTCGTATCGCGCCGCAGCCGATTCTGTGTAAGGACTTCATCATCGATCCTTACCAAATCTATCTGGCGCGTTACTACCAGGCCGATGCCTGTCTGCTGATGCTCTCCGTACTGGATGACGAGCAATATCGCCAACTTTCCGCCGTCGCCCACAGTCTGAAAATGGGCGTGCTGACGGAAGTCAGTAACGAAGAAGAACTGGAGCGCGCCATCGCACTGGGTGCGAAAGTCGTCGGTATTAATAACCGCGACCTGCGCGATCTGTCGATTGACCTTAACCGTACCCGTCAGCTTGCGCCAAAACTGGGGCACGGCGTGACCGTGATCAGCGAGTCCGGGATTAACACCTATGCACAAGTGCGCGAGCTAAGCCACTTCGCTAACGGTTTCCTGATCGGTTCTGCATTGATGTCCCATGCCGATCTGCACGCCGCCGTGCGTCGCGTGTTGCTTGGCGAGAACAAAGTCTGCGGCCTGACGCGCGCTCAGGATGCAAAAGCCGCTTACGAAGCGGGCGCCATTTATGGCGGGCTGATTTTTGTTCCCTCGTCGCCTCGCGTCGTAAATCTCGACCAGGCGCGCGAGGTGATAGCCGCCGCCCCCCTGCAATATGTCGGCGTATTCCGCAATACCGCTATCACCGAGGTATGTGAAAAAGCGACCACCTTGTCGCTCAAGGTCGTGCAACTGCATGGCAGCGAAGACCAGGCTTATGTCGATGCTCTGCGCGCCGCATTACCGGAACAGGTACAAATCTGGAAAGCGCTTAGCGTGGGCGACACACTGCCTGCTCGTGATTACCAGCACGTTGATAAGTACGTTCTTGATAACGGCCAGGGCGGCAGCGGCCAACGTTTTGACTGGTCGTTATTAAACGGTGAAACGCTGGACAACGTATTGCTGGCGGGCGGATTAGGCGCAGACAACTGCGTGGAAGCGGCAAAAACCGGCTGTGCCGGTCTCGATTTTAATTCTGGTGTAGAGTCACAGCCGGGCATCAAAGATGCACACCTTCTGGCCTCGGTCTTTCAGACACTGCGCGCATATTAAGGAAGAAAACATGACAACATTACTCAATCCCTACTTTGGTGAATTTGGCGGCATGTATGTCCCGCAGATTCTGATGCCTGCCCTGCGCCAGCTGGAAGAAGCGTTCGTCAGTGCGCAGAAAGATCCGCAGTTTCAGGCCCAGTTTGCCGATCTGCTGAAGAACTATGCAGGCCGTCCAACCGCGCTGACCAAATGCCAGAATATCACCGCCGGCACCAAAACCACGCTGTATCTGAAGCGTGAAGATTTACTGCACGGCGGCGCGCACAAAACAAACCAGGTACTGGGGCAGGCGCTGCTGGCGAAACGCATGGGTAAAACAGAGATTATCGCCGAAACGGGCGCAGGTCAGCATGGCGTGGCTTCCGCGCTCGCCAGCGCCCTGCTCGGTCTGAAATGCCGTATCTATATGGGTGCAAAAGACGTCGAGCGTCAGTCGCCAAACGTCTTTCGTATGCGACTGATGGGCGCGGAAGTGATCCCTGTACACAGCGGCTCCGCCACCCTGAAAGACGCCTGCAACGAAGCGCTTCGCGACTGGTCCGGCAGCTATGAATCCGCGCACTATATGCTCGGTACTGCGGCAGGCCCGCACCCGTTCCCGACCATCGTCCGTGAATTTCAGCGCATGATCGGGGAAGAGACGAAAGCGCAGATCCTCGAAAAAGAAGGTCGTCTGCCGGATGCCGTGATTGCCTGCGTGGGCGGCGGCTCCAACGCAATCGGCATGTTTGCGGACTTCATCAACGAAACCAGCGTGGGTTTGATTGGCGTCGAACCTGGCGGCCACGGGATTGAAACAGGCGAGCACGGCGCGCCGCTGAAGCACGGTCGCGTAGGCATCTATTTCGGCATGAAAGCGCCGATGATGCAAACCGAGGAAGGGCAAATTGAAGAGTCCTACTCCATTTCCGCCGGGCTGGATTTCCCGTCCGTTGGGCCGCAGCACGCGTATCTGAACAGCATTGGTCGCGCCGATTATGTGTCGATCACCGATGACGAAGCGCTGGAAGCCTTTAAAACGCTCTGTCTGCATGAAGGGATTATTCCGGCGCTGGAGTCGTCCCACGCCCTGGCTCACGCCCTGAAAATGATGCGTGAAAATCCAGAAAAAGAACAATTGCTGGTCGTTAACCTTTCCGGTCGCGGCGACAAAGACATTTTCACCGTACACGATATTCTGAAAGCGCGAGGGGAAATCTGATGGAACGCTATGAAAACCTGTTTGCACAGCTGAAGGATCGCAAGGAAGGCGCATTTGTCCCCTTCGTGACCTTGGGCGATCCTTCCGTTGAACAGTCACTGAACATTATTGATACGCTGATTGAAGCCGGCGCCGACGCCCTTGAACTCGGCATTCCGTTCTCCGATCCGCTGGCAGACGGGCCGACCATCCAGGAAGCCACGCTGCGCGCGTTTGCCGCAGGCGTAACGCCTACGCAATGCTTTGAGATGCTGGCGCTGATTCGTCAGAAACACCCGACGATTCCGATTGGTCTGCTGATGTACGCCAACCTGGTGTTCAGCAAAGGGATCGACGAATTCTACGCGCAGTGCGAGAAAGTCGGCGTGGATTCCGTACTGGTGGCGGATGTGCCTGTTGAGGAGTCTGCGCCCTTCCGTCAGGCGGCATTACGCTACAACGTGGCGCCGATTTTCATCTGCCCGCCCAATGCCGATGACGATCTGTTGCGCCAGATAGCCTCTTATGGCCGCGGCTATACCTATCTGCTTTCGCGGGCAGGCGTGACGGGCGCAGAAAACCGCGCCGCATTACCGCTGCATCATCTGGTGGAAAAACTGAAAGAGTATAACGCCGCGCCCCCGTTGCAGGGCTTTGGCATATCTTCCCCGGAACAGGTTACAGGTGCCATTGAAGCCGGCGCCGCCGGGGCGATTTCCGGGTCAGCAATCGTTAAGCTCATTGAGAAAAACGTCGCAAACCCCGGGCAGATGCTGACCGAGCTGAAAGCGTTTGTCACGGCAATGAAAGCCGCGACCCGCGCATAATATTGCTCAGGCAACAGGCCCGATAATGCCATGCTTATCGGGCCAATCCCGTCATTCCCTCACCTGCTTCATTTTGTACATTTCGTTATCCGCATCCTGAATAGCCGTATCCAGATCGCGGGTTACTTCTGCGACGCCCCATGACACCGACAGCGGAACAACATGACCATCAACCATAAATGCATAATCATTTATCTGGCCGGTTATCCGCTCCGCGATGGCTATCGCGTCACCAATCTGCGCGCGGTAAAGCAAAATAACGAACTCATCGCCGCCGGTACGAATCACCAGGTCATGACTGGTGCGGGTGTTAGAGAGCATTCTGTTGGCGATGATTTGCAACGCCCGGTCTCCCGCCACATGCCCCCAGGTGTCGTTGATGGCTTTAAACTTATTACAATCCAGCAGCACCACGCAGCTGCGCGTTAAGTCCCTGCGCTTCACAATATCAAGGATCTTGCGGTTAAAGCAGCCCGTCAGCGAGTCGATATACACCTTCAGGTCGCTCGCGTTCAGCCAGTATTTTAAGCCGAGGAAGATCAGGATAAAGAAGAATGGCGCCAGCAGAATCGCAATCCCGGCCTGCGTGTCGTATCTGACGAACCGATGCAGAGAGAGTGAAGAATGGAACGCATATTTTGCGGACATTGCGCGGATGGACTCCCCGGCGACAGGCTGGCAATCACCGCTCAGGCAGAGATTTTCCTGCGTGGGCGTATGCACCAGAGCCACATTAAGGCCGGGTGGAATATGATGTTCAAAGGCCTCCGTCAGCGCCTCCTGTAGCTCAGGTTTAGAATGGTCATACACCAGATACGCAACGATATGATCGGAGATCTCTTTTCCAGAAAGATCGTAAATATAACTGACTACGCTGTACGCTTTTTCATTCGTGATTTTGTCCGTATAAAAGTCCGTTGAACTGAGCGACTTGGATTTGACATTCTTTTGCAGCAGACGCGTATAAAAGCCCACGGGCGGTAAGAAAAAGTCGGTGATATCGCCCGCCATTTTAGAGTCGCTAAAATAGAAGGGTTTTGCATCTGCTGGCGTGAACCAATAAAAATAGCTGGCATCTTTGGCGATAATGTAGCGATGCGCGGCATAATCCCCCGGATTAAGGGTGTTCATCCGATCCCGAATAAACTCCGCCGCCGCAAACATACATAAAGCGTTAATATCGGGCTGACGGGAAACAATAGTGCCCGTTGCGGAATGGATCCGCGCCCGGTCGGCATTGATTCCCCATGAATCCGCATCTCTGGGGGAAAACCTTGAGAGGTTGCCGCACTGCCCGGCATTTTTGATCTGGTGATAGCGAACCCCTGTCGCATCGGCGATGAGTTCGTTATCGTTGAAAATATCCATCATCCGCGTTTGCAGACGACTCATCCCTTCATTCACAACGGCCTGTCGTTGTTCGTAAATAATAAAGAGATACAGTGAAGTAAAAAGTAAAGTGATAAGCGCTGACATCAACAACGCCTGGCTATTTCTTAGGCTGTCCTGAACAATCTTCACTGAGGCACCTTAAGCCTGAATCGCGGGGCCGAATACGTTAGTAGATTTTGCTGATACAGTACAGTTTTCAGTGATTAATCATCTCCTTCAATCGGGTATCCCGCCCTGCGAATAGCCTCACGGCAGTCACTGACGCCAGCGGCGTACCCGGCTTCAATCTCACAAACCGGACTCGAACTGCAATAAGGTAAACGGACGGGCGTAGTAATATTCTCTTCCAGCGCATCAATCTTATGCATTGCATCCAGCAGCATACGCAGCGCCTGTAAAGTGAACTCAGCCTCTTCATCTCTGACTATCGATTCCAGGGTCGCGATTTTTTGTTGCAGAAGGGTTTGAGTTACTATCATCGTCAATGCTCTCAAAACAGGCTTGTTTCAAAGATAGCATCTCAGGGAGAGGTATGATGTTGAAATCAGCAGAATATAAAAAGCGGGCTGTATGACAGCCCGCTTTTTAGATGGGTCACATAAACTCAGAAACGATAACCGGCAGAGAACATAAATACCCACGGGTCGAGGCGGACGCTGTCATGCTGCTGGGCACCACCGAGTTTATAGCTTGCGGTAGTATCGATATCCATATACCAGACCGACATGTTAATTAACCAGTCCCGGTTAATCAGGTAATCCATACCCACCTGCCCGGCCATTCCCCAGGAATCCTTCAGACTCAGATCGGACAACCCTGTCTCTTTACCATTGTTGTTGAAACCTTCGTCAAAGAAGGTGGTGTAGTTTACACCTGCGCCAATATAAGGGCGCAGTTTGCTACTGGCGTCGCCAAAGTACCACTGCGCCATTAATGTCGGCGGCAGGTGACGCACGGTAGCGATATCACCGGTATCCCCTGTCCCAATTTTATGGCGGAACGGCGTCGCCGCCAGCAGTTCAATACCAATGTTGTCGGTTGCCATATAAGTAAAAGTCAAACCGAGTTGCGTATTGTTACTGACGTCAAAACCGTTCAGATGCCCCAGCGTTCCGCCTGCCCCTTCCGTCGGTCTCACGGTCGCCGAGCCCGCACGGATAAAAAACTCACCGCTCTCATGCGCAAGCGCACTACCAGAGAGAAGAGTACTTACTGCCAGGGCTGCCACTGTTAACTTTTTCATATCCGCTCCATCGTTATGGTTATAAATGCGTCACGAATATACCTACAATGGAGTAATAAGTGATCCAATACAGATCACATTAGGCCCTGTAATTTAACCTTTATTGATCCAGATTAATTTAGAACTTGCATTTAAAATCCTGGTTAAAGCCGTTTGAATCAAATTTTCCGAATTTTAGTGATAAATGGCCTTTTTCGACCAGGCGGATGGATTGTAAAAAAGAGGACGACTGGCGGTTTCGCAGCCAAAATTACCCGCGCTTTACAAAGATATGCTTTTCCATACACCCCGTGATGCTGCCACTGTAGAGTTATCCAGGGTACAATTGCCCGCAAATTAACACCTGCAAAACTCAAGGAGAGTGCATGTCTATCACGGCGAAGTCCGTTTACCGTGACACGGGGAACTTTTTCCGTAATCAATTTGTAACCATCTTGCTGGTTTCGTTGCTGTGCGCATTTATTACGGTGGTTTTAGGTCATGCCTTTTCCCCCAGCGATGCCCAAATCGCGCAACTCAGTGAAGGGGAGCATCTGACCGGTAGCGTCGGCCTGTTCGATCTGGTGCAGAACATGACGCCGGAACAGCAGCAAATATTATTACGGGCTTCAGCGGCATCAACATTTTCAGGACTCATTGGCAATGCGATCCTGGCAGGGGGCGTTTTGCTGATGATCCAGCTGATTTCCGCCGGTCATCGGGTCAGCGCATTACGTGCTATCGGTGCCAGCGCGCCGGTTTTACCTAAATTGTTTGTCCTGATTTTTCTGACTACCCTGTTAGTGCAAATCGGTATTATGCTGATTGTCGTACCGGGGATTTTGATGGCGATTCTGCTGGCGCTTGCGCCGGTGATGCTGGTTCAGGACAAGATGGGCGTATTTGCCGCCATGCGCAACAGTATGCGTCTGGCGTGGTCTAATATGCGACTGGTCGCTCCGGCGGTGATCGGCTGGTTACTGGCGAAAACGCTCTTGCTGCTGTTTGCCCCCAGCTTTGCAGCGCTGACGCCAAATGTTGGCGCAGTGTTGGCGAATACGCTGAGCAATTTGATTTCCGCCATATTGCTCATCTATTTGTTCCGCCTGTATATGTTGATTCGCCAATAACCCTGAACGTGTTAAGGGCCAGTTTGCCCAAAACTTTTGATTACGGAATCGAAGAATGAAGCAGTTTCTTGATTTTTTACCGCTGGTTGTCTTTTTTGCTTTTTATAAGCTGTACGACATCTATGCGGCGACCTCCGCCCTGATTGTCGCAACAGCCATTGTGTTGATCTACAGTTGGGTTCGCTATCGCAAGGTCGAAAAGATGGCGTTGATCACTTTCGTTCTGGTTGCCGTGTTCGGCGGCCTGACCATTTTCTTCCACAACGATGAGTTTATTAAGTGGAAGGTGACGGTGATTTACGGCCTGTTTGCCGGTGCGCTGCTGATAAGCCAGTGGGTCATGAAAAAGCCGCTGATTCAACGCATGTTAGGGAAAGAACTGACGTTGCCGCAGCCGGTCTGGTCTAAGCTGAACCTGGCATGGGCCGTATTTTTCATCCTCTGCGGGCTCGCCAATATCTACATCGCGTTTTGGCTGCCGCAAAACATCTGGGTCAACTTCAAAGTGTTCGGTTTAACTGCGCTGACGCTGATTTTTACCCTTCTGAGCGGAGTCTACATTTACCGCCATCTGCCGCAGGAAGATAAATCCTGAGTTCTGTTTGCCAGACCGTCTGGTCTGGCATCCCCTTCACGCCAGCCTGGCGCGCGTTTCCCCTCTGTTCTCCCTGCGCAAATCATAGTAGCATTCGCGCCTGAAATCTTTCTTCACAGTCGGTTCTACAATGACAACAACAAATAACGCTCCTCAGGGCGAACTGGTTTTACGCACGCTGGCCATGCCCGCCGATACCAATGCTAACGGCGATATTTTTGGCGGCTGGCTCATGTCTCAAATGGATATTGGCGGCGCGATTCAGGCTAAAGAAATTGCTCATGGTCGCGTAGTGACCGTGCGCGTTGAGGGAATGAGTTTTCTGCGCCCTGTCGCCGTAGGCGACGTCGTATGCTGTTATGCCCGCTGCGTTAAGCGCGGCACAACGTCTGTCAGCATTAATATTGAAGTGTGGGTGAAAAAGGTGGCGTCAGAGCCAATCGGTCAGCGTTATAAAGCAACCGAGGCGCTGTTCATCTATGTGGCGGTAGACAGTGACGGTAAACCTCGCCCGCTGCCGGTTCAGGCATGAATTACCGGATAAGGCGGTGCGCCGCCTTATCCGCTCTACGATTTAAGGGGATCGCGATTACTCGATCTGCGTGGTGCCGTTCAGACGGAAGATGATATTAACCACTAAGCCCGACCCCGGTTTCCCTGCTTCATAGCGCCATCTGCGCATCGCGTTTTTCACTTCACGCTCAAACATGTTCGCCGGCTGAGCGGAAAGCACCTGAACATTCTCCACTCGCCCGTCTGAAGTGACGTCGAATTTCACTTTCACGCGGCCTTCAATACGCAACGCTTGCGCTCGTGCCGGATACTGCGGCTGGTTGCGGCTCAGCGCGCGAGGCCCCGCAGGAACACTGACGGCCGGTTTGCTGGTTGCCGCTGCGGTATTCGTTGTCGGACGTGACGGCGCCGTATTTTCAAACGGTGCGGCCGGGCGCGGTTCAGCAGGCTTAACATCACGTTTAGGCTGCTCCTGAACCTTTTTCACCGGTTTAGGTTTTGGCTTCGGCTTAGGTTTCGGCTTCTCAATCACCACCGGCGCCTCTTTTGGCGGCTCAGGAACAGGTTCCGGTTCCGGTTCCGGCTCAGGTTCGACGACGGGTTCCGGCGGCGGCTGAACCGCCTGTGGTGGCTCAAGATCGGCAGGCGCGACCATTGTGATTGAGATCGGCTGCGCGGGCGCAGGCAGTTCAATAACCTGATGTACCGAGGTATACAGCAGACCCGCCACTACAGCACCATGAATGCCAACGGAAAGTAACGTCGGCCAGGGAAAGCGACGAGGTAAATCAAGGGTCATTGAAGTCATAATCGTTTCAGTTAAAAAACCAGGCCTCGATTTTAAATGCAAATAGCAATCATATTCAATAAGACATCACGGTAAGCCGCATTTAAAACGCAATATTACCGCAAAAAGTCCCTGCGTTATGCACGGTCTTAACAAAGTCGTTATCTTTGCGTTGCAGTTGAAAGACCTTTCCAATAACGTAATTAACGACTTTTACCGATTAAGGAGCTCTACCCGTGCTGTATGTCATTTACGCTCAGGATATCGCCGATTCTCTTGAAAAACGTCTTTCCGTCCGCCCTGCCCATCTGGCGCGCCTGCAACTGCTCCATGATGAGGGCCGACTGTTAACCGCAGGCCCTATGCCAGCCGTCGACAGCAACGATCCCGGTGCCGCCGGGTTTACCGGCTCAACCGTGATTGCACAATTCGAATCGCTGGAAGAAGCGCAGTCCTGGGCAGACGCAGATCCGTATGTGGCTGCGGGCGTGTATGCGCAAGTCTCTGTAAAACCGTATAAAAAAGTCTTTTAAATCAGGCGGGGTTTGCATTCATGGGCACCGAATACGGTGCCCTGGTTGTATCAGATGCTGTGAATCGCAAACAATAACGTGTTACGTTGATGATTGAGAATGCATTTTCTGATTGAGTGGATACGCATATTACGACGCGACTGTCCTTCAAGCCAACGCGCTTTACGGCGGCTAGCCTGACGTTGCATGCGCCAGCGTCCCACTTCCGTTCTACTACGCTTCATGTTAACTACTCTTACAGTGCCAGAGCAGGCATTATACCCTCTCGTCAGGAGCAGACCAGCGCTTTTCCGGTGTTTTTATTTGCCAGATGAAGCCTGATGCGTAAACTCTTAACAATACGCTTTCAAAAGGATTTTTAAATTTATGACAACCTTCTACACAGTGGTGAGTTGGCTGGTCATTCTGGGGTACTGGATACTTATTGCCGGTGTGACGTTACGTATTTTAATGAAACGACGCGCCGTTCCCTCCGCGATGGCCTGGCTCTTAATCATCTATATTCTGCCGCTGGTAGGGATTATTGCTTATTTATCATTCGGCGAGCTGCATTTAGGGAAACGCCGCGCCGAACGCGCCAGAGCGATGTGGCCGTCCACCGCTAAGTGGCTGAACGACCTCAAAGCCTGTAAACACATTTTCGCCGAAGAGAACAGCAGCGTCGCTTCGTCACTGTTTAAGCTGTGTGAACGACGCCAGGGAATCGCTGGCGTTAAAGGCAATCAGCTGCAACTGCTGACCGACTCTGACGATGTGATGCAGGCGCTTATCCGCGACATTCAACTGGCGCGCCATAACATTGAGATGGTGTTCTACATCTGGCAGCCCGGCGGCATGGCGGATCAGGTTGCAGAGTCGCTGATGGCGGCGGCGCGACGCGGCATTCATTGCCGTCTGATGCTGGACTCCGCCGGGAGCGTGGCCTTTTTCCGCAGCCCGTGGGCGGCCATGATGCGTAACGCCGGAATTGAAGTGGTTGAGGCGCTGAAGGTCAATCTGATGCGTGTCTTTCTGCGCCGTATGGATTTGCGCCAGCACCGCAAGATGGTGATGATTGATAACTACATCGCCTATACCGGCAGCATGAATATGGTCGATCCGCGTTTCTTCAAACAGGACGCCGGCGTGGGACAATGGGTTGATCTGATGGCAAGAATGGAAGGCCCGGTAGCGACCGCGATGGGGATTGTCTACTCCTGCGACTGGGAAATCGAAACGGGTAAACGCATCCTGCCGCCGCCTCCAGACGTCAATATCATGCCGTTTGAACAGGCCAGCGGACACACCATTCATACTATCGCCTCAGGACCCGGCTTCCCGGAAGATCTGATTCACCAGGCGCTGCTGACGGCAGCCTATTCCGCTCGTGAATATCTGATCATGACAACGCCCTATTTCGTCCCCAGCGACGATTTACTGCACGCGATCTGCACGGCGGCGCAGCGCGGCGTGGATGTCAGCATCATCCTGCCACGTAAAAATGACTCCATGCTGGTCGGCTGGGCCAGCCGCGCCTTTTTCACTGAGCTGCTGGCCGCCGGAGTCAAAATCTATCAGTTTGAAGGTGGATTGTTGCACACCAAGAGCGTGCTGGTGGATGGCGAGCTGAGTCTGGTTGGCACCGTGAACCTGGATATGCGCAGCCTGTGGTTAAATTTTGAAATCACGCTGGTGATTGACGACGCTGGATTCGGCGGCGATCTGGCTGCGGTTCAGGATGATTATATTTCACGTTCTCGCCTGCTTGATGCCCGCCTGTGGGTAAAACGGCCATTATGGCAGCGGATTACTGAGCGACTGTTTTACTTCTTCAGTCCGTTGCTGTAAAACGTGCCCAAGAGACGGTAAACGGGTAGTCATTATGGAAATGGATCTGAACAATCGCCTGACTGAAGACGAAACGCTTGAGCAGGCTTATGATATTTTTCTCGAACTGGCGGCAGATAATCTCGATCCGGCAGATATTATTCTGTTCAATTTACAGTTCGAAGAGCGCGGCGGCGCGGAGTTATTCGATCCGTCAGAAGACTGGCAGGAACACGTTGATTTTGACCTCAACCCTGACTTTTTTGCCGAAGTCGTGATTGGCCTGGCGGATAGCGAAGACGGCGAAATTAACGATATTTTTGCCCGCGTGCTGTTATGCCGCGAAAAAGATCACAAACTTTGCCATATCCTTTGGCGTGAATAAGAAAGACGTCGAGCGATCGGGCTGATGCCAAAAAAAGGGCTGACATCATGTCAGCCCTTAAATTTATAGCGGGTCCACCTTCAGGCAGGAAACCGCATGCCTGAAACTGCCCTCCAGCACCGGTCGGGTTTTCGCACACTCTGGCCCGGCAATCGGGCAACGCGTGCGGAAAACACACCCCGAAGGCGGATTGATGGGTGACGGTAATTCTCCTTCCAGCAACTGAATCGTCTTGTTCTTTTCCAGATCGGGGTCGGGAATCGGCACGGCGGACATCAGCGCTTTGGTATAAGGGTGCAGCGGATTGTGATACACCTCATCGTAGGTTCCCAATTCCACCGCATGACCCAGGTACATCACCAGCACACGATCGGAAATATGCTTCACCACCGCCAGATCATGAGCGATGAAGATCAGCGATAACCCCATTTCACGCTGTAGCTGTTGCAGCAGATTCACCACCTGCGCCTGAATCGACACGTCCAGCGCCGAAACCGGCTCATCGCAAATAATCAGCTTCGGCTCCAGGATCAGAGCACGCGCGATACCAATACGCTGGCACTGGCCGCCGGAAAACTCATGCGGGTAACGGTTAATCAGATTCGGCAGCAGCCCCACCTTCATCATCATCGCTTTCACCCGATCGCGCACTTCCTGGCGCGGCAATTTGGGATGATAGGTGCGTAATGGTTCAGCGATGATTTCTCCAATGGTCATGCGTGGGTTCAATGACGCCAGCGGGTCCTGGAAAATCATCTGAATATCGCTGCGTACGTCCCGCCATTCATCAGGTTTCATCCCCAGCAGATCTTTCCCTAACCACGCCACGCGGCCATCGGTCGCTTTCACCAGACCAATAATCGCCCGCGCAAAGGTCGATTTACCACAGCCGGATTCCCCAACCACCCCCAGCGTTTCACCTTCATACAATCGCAGCGTAACGCCATCGACCGCTTTCAGGGTTTTCGCCGGCTGCCAGAACCACTGTTTGCCATCTTTGATATCGAAATGCACTTTGAGATCGGCAATTTCGAGGAGCACTTTTCTCTCCTGGGTCACAGCATTCATACCAGCTCCTCCACCGGTTTAAAGCAGGCGCGCAAACGCCCCGGACTGAACTCCTCCAGGGGTGGAGTTGAACTGCAAATCTCCATCGCATACGGGCAACGCGGCTGGAATGGACACCCTTTAGGCAAGCGCAGCAAGTTCGGCGGGTTGCCCGGAATGGTCAGCATCGTTTCCCCTTCGGCATCCAGACGCGGAACCGCATTGAGCAAACCGATGGAATACGGATGAACAGGCTGGTAAAAGACGTCGCGCGCCTTGCCGTATTCCATCGTACGCCCGGCGTACATCACCAGCACCTTATCGCAAATACCGGCCACGACGCCAAGGTCGTGCGTAATCATGATAATCGCCGTGTTAAATTCGCGTTTCAGTTCATTAAGCAACGTCATGATCTGCGCCTGAACGGTCACGTCCAGCGCGGTTGTCGGTTCATCCGCAATCAGTAATTTCGGCCGACACAGCAGCGCCATCGCAATCATCACACGCTGGCGCATCCCGCCGGAAAACTCATGCGGATACATCTTCATCCGTTTCCGCGCTTCCGGCATTTTCACCGCGTCCAGCATTCTGACAGACTCTTCAAACGCTTCGGCCTTGCTCATACCTTTATGCAGCATCAGCACTTCCATTAACTGCTCGCCAACCCGCATATACGGGTTAAGAGAGGTCATTGGGTCCTGAAAAATCATTGAGATTTGTTCAGCGCGTAGCCTGTTGAGTTCACGCTCCGGCAGGTTGAGAATTTCGCGGCCGTTAAACGTCGCAGAACCACCAATGCGGCCATTCGCCGCCAGCAGCCCCATCAACGCAAACGCCGTTTGCGATTTGCCTGAACCTGACTCGCCGACAATGCCTAAGGTCTCCCCGGCACGCAGCGTAAAGTTCAGGTCGTTTACGGCCGTCACATCGCCGTCGGGTGTACTAAACGTCACGCGAAGATCTTTCACGTCCAGCAGTGCGTTAGCCCGTTGTTGCGCGAGTGGCGCGGTTGAGGTTTCAATTACGCTCATGGCTGCACTCCTTAACGATCTTTCGGGTCGAGGGCGTCACGCAGGCCATCGCCGATAAAGTTAAAACAGAATAAGGTCACAACGAGAAAACACGCCGGGAACAGCAGCAACCAGGGTGAGACTTCCATAGAGTTCGCACCATCGCTCAACAATGCGCCCCAACTGCTCAGTGGCTCCTGCGTCCCTAAACCCAGAAAGCTGAGGAAGGATTCAAACAGGATCATGCTCGGCACCAGCAGCGATGCATAAACCACCACCACGCCCAGCACGTTCGGCACAATATGACGCACAACAATGCTGACCGTTGAAACCCCGCCAACCTGCGCCGCTTCGATAAACTCTTTGCGTTTCAGGCTTAACGTCTGCCCGCGAACGATACGCGCCATATCCAGCCAGGAGACCATCCCGATCGCCACAAAAATCAGCAGGATGTTTTGGCCGAAGAAGGTCACCAGCAAAATGACGAAGAACATAAACGGAAAGGAGTTGAGGATTTCCAGCAGACGCATCATTACGGAGTCAATTTTGCCGCCAAGATAGCCGGACAGCGACCCGTACAGCGTACCAACAACCACCGCCACCAGCGCGGCAGCAATGCCGACCATCAGCGAGATTCGCCCGCCTATCGCCACGCGAACCAGCAGATCGCGACCGGAGGAGTCCGTACCAAAATAGTGGCCCGACTCCATATCCGGCGCGCTGGACATCATGCCCCAGTCCGTATCGAAATAGGTGAACTGCGACAGCATCGGCGCCAATGTGACAAACAGCGCGATAATGACCAGAACGATAAGGCTGGCCACCGCCGCGCGGTTATGCATAAAACGACGGCGAGCATCCTGCCACAGGCTGCGCCCTTCAACCTCCAGCTTCTCACTGAAATTCTCCAGCGTCTCGCTGTTTTTCTTACTTAACATCATAGCGAGCTCCAGTATCAGTAACGAATTTTCGGGTCGATAACGGCGTACAGCACATCGACAATCGCATTAAACAGAATGGTGAGCGTACCGACGAGAATGGTCAGACTCAGCACCAGCGAATAGTCGCGGTTCAGCGCCCCGTTCACGAAAAGTTGCCCGATACCCGGCAAACCATAAATCGTCTCGATAACCATTGAACCCGTAATGATACCGACAAAGGCCGGGCCCATATAAGACAGTACGGGTAACAACGCCGGTTTTAAGGCATGACGGAAGATAATCCGGCGCATCGGCAAACCTTTTGCGCGCGCGGTACGGATAAAGTTGGAGTGCAACACTTCAATCATGGAGCCACGGGTAATACGGGCGATACTGGCGATATAGGCGAGCGACAGCGCGACCATCGGCAAAATCATAAATTTCAGCGCCCCGCCATTCCAGCCGCCGCCGGGCAGCCATTTTAAGGTGATGGCAAATATCATGACTAATAAGGGGGCGACCACGAAACTGGGAATCACGACCCCGGTCATTGCCACCCCCATCACCGTATAATCCCAGCGCGTATTTTGTTTCAGCGCCGCAATCACGCCCGCGCTCACGCCAATAATCACGGCAAGGAAAAAGGCGGCTGCGCCCAGCTTCGCCGAAACCGGGAAACTCGACGCCACCAGATCGTTGACCGTATAGTCCTTATATTTAAACGAAGGCCCAAAATCGCCATGCGCCAGTTGTTTCAGATAGCTGAAGTACTGCGTCATGATGGGATCATTAAGATGGTATTTCGCTTCGATATTCGCCAGCACTTCCGGCGGTAATGCGCGCTCTCCGGTGAAAGGGCTTCCCGGTGCGAGACGCATCATAAAGAACGAAATCGTAATAAGTATAAAAAGCGTCGGAATCGCTTCCAGACAGCGACGTAAAATAAATTTTAACATTGCCCGTACCTTCTGGCGTGTGCCTTTACATCTCGTCATTCAGACGCACTGAAAGAGAGATGTTTATAGTGCGATGAAAATAAGACACTGTGGGGCAAAACACGTTTGCCCCACGCTTTGCCATTAATGCTTGATAATATACAAGTTCTTAACGTAGATATTATCCATCGGGTCTTTACCGGTATAGCCGCCTACCCACGGTTTCACCAGACGCGCGTTCACATAGTAATAGAGCGGCACAATCGCAGAATCTTTATCAAGCTGCTGTTCCGCTTTGGCATACAACTCGGTGCGTTGCGCTTCGTCGGTTACTTTCAGCGTGTCGGCAATCAGCTTGTCAAACTCCGGGCTCTTATAGTGAGCGGTGTTGTTTGAGCTGTCGGACAGCATGGTGTTCAGGAAGGACGTCGGTTCATTGTAGTCTGCGCACCAGCCCGCACGCGCGACATCAAACGTCCCCTGATGACGGGTATCAAGGAAGGTTTTCCACTCCTGGTTTTCCAGCTTCACGTTGGCGCCCAGGTTTTTCTTCCAGATTGATGCGACCGCGATCGCCAGTTTTTTATGCAGATCGGAGGTGTTGTACAGCAGGTCAAACGTTAACGGCTTATCGGCGGTATAACCGGCTTCCGCCAGCAGTTTTTTCGCTTCTTCGTTACGTTTTTCCTGTGACCATGTGAACCACTCAGGCTCAACCAGTTTCGCGCCATCGGTATACGGAGGGGTGTAGCTGTAGGCTGGCAAATCGCCCTGGTTCTTCACTTTATTAACGATAATGTCGCGATCCATCGCCAGTTTCAGCGCGGTGCGAACGCGCACGTCGTTAAACGGCGCTTTCTGGTTATTAATTTCGTAATAGTAAGTGCACAGATACGGGTCAACGCGCACTTCATTTGGGATCTCTTTTTTCAGCTTCTGGAATAACTCAATCGGCATGTTGTTATAAGTCATGTCGATTTCACCGCTGCGGTAGCGGTTCACATCAGTTACTTCAGAAGAGATTGGCAGATAAGTCACCTGGTTGATAACCGTTTTATCGTTATCCCAGTACTGGGTATTACGTTCCAGAACAATCCGCTCGTTGACGACCCAGTTTTTGAGTTTATACGCGCCGTTGGTCACGATATTCGCAGGTTGGGTCCATTTCTCGCCAAATTTTTCCACAGCCGCTTTAGGAACCGGAGAAACGGACGGGTGAACCAGCAGTTTGTAGAAATAAGGCACCGGTTCGCTCAGCGTCACTTCGAACGTATTATCGTCGATGGCTTTTACGCCGAGATCGGTCGCCGGTTTTTTGCCCGCAATAATGTCATCGATATTCGCGATGTGCCCGTATTGCAAATAGCTGGCATACGGTGATGCGGTGTTCGGATTTGCCAGGCGCTGCCAGCTATATACAAAATCGTGCGCGGTAACAGGCGTGCCGTCTGACCATTTTGCGTTTTTACGCAGATGGAATGTCCAGACTTTAAAATCTTTATTTTCCCACTTTTCAGCGACGCCCGGTGACGGGTGGCCTTCAACGTCGCTGATCAGTAAACCTTCAAACAGGTCGCGGCTGACGTTTGACTCCGGGACACCCTCAATTTTATGTGGGTCGAGAGACTGAACTTCAGAACCATTATTGCGAACCAGCGTCTGCTTGTCAGACAGCTGAACACCCGCCGGGACATCTGCGGCCATTGCGACATTCCCGCCGATTAGCGCAGTTAAAATCCCCGCCGCCAGCAAACTTTTTTTTGTGATGTTGGACATTGTGTTTGTACTCCACTCATTATAATTACTGGTTTTCTTAACCAGCCTGTTTAATCCCGTTAGGGTCCTGTACA
Source organism: Citrobacter sp. CK194 (assembly GCF_030333395.1). Taxonomy (NCBI): domain Bacteria; kingdom Pseudomonadati; phylum Pseudomonadota; class Gammaproteobacteria; order Enterobacterales; family Enterobacteriaceae; genus Citrobacter; species Citrobacter sp. CK194. Next base: position 1,021,434 of record NZ_JAOWGA010000019.1, on the reverse strand, counting down.
GCACTGGAGATTTTGCTGCTGCCAGGTCGTTTACTGCTTTGCTATCACCGACTTTATTTATTCTGACGATTCGTACGATCGCCTTACGTCGATTCCGTATCCGCCTCCCCTGTCAGAGACGGACATTTATTCTGTCTGGTGCAAGAAGCTTATTGAAAATAATTCTCATCACCGCAAAATCTTCTGCAAAATATCTGGCCGGAAAGTACCAAATGCGTTTCTTAACCGCCAATACATTTTACAGATTTGTTAACTAATTCTCTTTTACGGAAAAATTTTTGACCAGAAAGACATCTCCAAAAGAGACGTTTAGGAAAAATTATTTTCCCAGTCAATATGTTAACCACTCACCCACAGTCTGACCTCGTTCTGTTGCTGTTGTCAGGCCAAAATGCACATAAATTTAACAATTGGTTATTATTTAGCACATTCATCTGAGAGAGCGTTGAAATAACTAATAACATTTCGATAATCCTTCATCAAGCCCCAGAGTATGATGTTAAGAAAATAACAGGCGACATAACGGCAGGTGTGAGTGTTATTAGAATAATTTATAATAGAATCAATAACAAAGAGGCATAAACATTATCAGCATCTTTTATTATTTCAACGCTGAATTTCAACTTTAGTGAGAAGATTTACTGATAATGGAAAAGAAACGGAGCCTGAAGCGGCTCCGTTTTATCGGTCAGGATCGTTAATTCAGTAAACCGGGGAAAATCGCTTTAATCCCCGTAACAATGAATTCAATGCCCAATGCCATCAGCAACAAGCCCATAATACGCGTAATGACGTTGATGCCCGTTTGCCCCAATAACCGCACCAGCCAGGGCGCCATGCGGAACACTCCCCAACAACAGAACGCAAACAGAGCGATGGCCACAGAGAAGCCGATTAAATGCATAATGGTGTGGTAACGCGTTCCCCACACAATCGTCGAACTAATGGCCCCCGGCCCTGCCATTAATGGTAAGGCCAGCGGAACCACGCCAATACTTTCGCGAATGGCGGTCTCTGATTTTTCCTGTTTGTTTTGCTTATCTTCACCCAACTTCCCGCTGATCATCGACATCGCGATCGTCACCACCAGAATCCCACCGGCAATTCTGAACGAATCGATCGAAATGCCGAAGAGTTGCAAAATGCCATCTCCGAGAAAGAGCGAAATCCACAAAATGATGGCTACCGACAGGTTTGCCGTGAGATTTGTTTTGTTGCGCGCCGCAGCCGTCTGGTAGCTGGTCATACTAATAAAGACGGGGATAATCCCTACCGGGTTTACCAGCGCAAATAACCCTATGAAAAACTTGGAATAAACAGGAAAATCAAAAAGCGTTTGGGTCACGGTTAGCTCCGAAACGTTAGCCGGATAAATGATGTCGATAAAAATGGTGAAAAACGCGCTGAAGATACGCCTTTTGTCAGCATATTTCACCTCCTGACTGCTTGAAATTACGACTATTTCTCGGTGTTATAAATATGTGTAGATTATGCTAACTTCACCTCTATTCATCACCACTATTTATTAACACTTGGCGGAAATGGCTCAAATGGGCTGCTGAAAGGTGTCAGCTTTGCTTAAATTTGATCTGGATCACGCAATTACTACTCAGAAGTGAGTAACCTTGCTTACGCCACCTGGAGGTAACGCGTTAGAGTTAGATAACGCTATCGCTTAAGCTCTTTTAGTAAATCAGAGCGAAATGGACGTTAAGTAACCGTTTGATTTTCAGACTGTTATACAAACTTTCGTCAATCTGTCTATACTCTCGTATCGAGCAGATGATTTACTAAAAAAGTTTAACATTATCAGGAGAGCATTATGGCTGTTACTAATGTCGCTGAACTTAACGCACTCGTAGAGCGTGTGAAAAAAGCCCAGCGTGAATATGCCAGTTTCACTCAAGAACAGGTTGACAAAATCTTCCGCGCCGCCGCTCTGGCTGCCGCAGATGCTCGAATTCCCCTCGCTAAGATGGCCGTTGCCGAATCCGGCATGGGTATCATCGAAGATAAAGTGATTAAAAACCACTTCGCCTCCGAATACATCTATAACGCCTATAAAGATGAAAAAACCTGTGGTGTGCTGTCTGAAGACGACACCTTCGGAACTATCACCATTGCTGAACCGATTGGTATCATCTGCGGTATCGTACCAACCACTAACCCGACGTCTACTGCGATCTTTAAGTCTCTGATTAGCCTGAAGACACGTAACGCAATCATCTTCTCTCCGCATCCGCGTGCCAAAGATGCAACGAACAAAGCGGCTGACATCGTTTTGCAGGCGGCTATCGCTGCGGGCGCGCCGAAAGACCTGATTGGCTGGATCGATCAACCTTCCGTTGAACTGTCTAACGCGCTGATGCACCACCCTGATATCAACCTGATCCTGGCGACAGGCGGTCCGGGCATGGTTAAAGCTGCATACAGTTCTGGTAAACCGGCTATCGGCGTTGGTGCAGGTAACACGCCGGTTGTTATCGACGAAACAGCAGATATCAAACGTGCGGTGGCTTCCGTACTGATGTCCAAAACCTTCGATAACGGCGTAATCTGTGCATCTGAACAGTCCGTTGTTGTTGTTGACTCCGTTTATGACGCAGTTCGCGAACGTTTCGCCAGCCACGGCGGCTACCTGCTGCAAGGCAAAGAGCTGAAAGCCGTTCAGGACGTTATCCTGAAAAATGGCGCGCTGAACGCGGCTATCGTTGGTCAACCGGCATATAAAATTGCTGAACTGGCAGGCTTCACCGTACCAGAAACCACTAAGATTCTGATCGGCGAAGTAACGGCTGTTGATGATAGCGAACCGTTCGCTCACGAAAAACTGTCTCCGACGCTGGCAATGTATCGCGCTAAAGACTTCGAAGACGCTGTTGATAAAGCAGAAAAACTGGTTGCAATGGGCGGTATCGGTCATACCTCCTGCCTGTACACCGACCAGGACAACCAGCCAGAACGCGTTGCTTACTTCGGTCAGATGATGAAAACCGCGCGCATCCTGATTAACACCCCGGCTTCTCAGGGTGGTATCGGCGACCTGTATAACTTCAAACTCGCACCTTCCCTGACTCTGGGTTGTGGTTCCTGGGGTGGTAACTCCATCTCTGAAAACGTTGGTCCGAAACACCTGATCAACAAGAAAACCGTTGCTAAGCGAGCTGAAAACATGTTGTGGCACAAACTTCCGAAATCTATCTACTTCCGCCGTGGCTCTCTGCCAATCGCGCTGGATGAAGTGATTACTGATGGCCACAAACGTGCGCTCATCGTGACCGACCGTTTCCTGTTCAACAATGGCTATGCTGACCAGATCACCTCCGTGCTGAAAGCGGCTGGCGTTGAAACTGAAGTCTTCTTTGAAGTTGAAGCTGACCCGACGCTGACTATCGTTCGTAAAGGCGCAGAGCTGGCAAACTCCTTCAAACCAGACGTGATCATCGCGCTGGGCGGCGGCTCCCCGATGGATGCGGCGAAAATCATGTGGGTCATGTACGAACATCCTGAAACCCACTTCGAAGAACTGGCGCTGCGCTTTATGGACATCCGTAAACGTATCTACAAGTTCCCGAAAATGGGCGTGAAAGCGAAAATGGTCGCAATCACTACCACTTCCGGTACTGGTTCTGAAGTAACGCCGTTTGCTGTTGTTACCGACGATGCGACCGGTCAGAAATATCCGCTGGCAGACTATGCGCTGACGCCGGATATGGCGATTGTCGATGCGAACCTGGTTATGGACATGCCGAAGTCTCTGTGTGCGTTCGGTGGTCTGGATGCGGTCACTCACGCTCTGGAAGCCTACGTTTCCGTACTGGCATCTGAGTTCTCTGACGGTCAGGCTTTGCAGGCACTGAAACTGCTGAAAGAAAACCTGCCAGCGTCCTACCACGAAGGGTCTAAAAACCCGGTAGCGCGTGAACGCGTTCACAGTGCAGCGACTATCGCCGGTATCGCGTTTGCGAACGCCTTCCTGGGTGTGTGCCACTCTATGGCGCATAAACTGGGTTCTCAGTTCCACATTCCGCACGGTCTGGCAAACGCCCTGCTGATTTGTAACGTTATCCGTTACAACGCGAACGACAACCCGACCAAGCAGACTGCGTTCAGCCAGTATGACCGTCCGCAGGCTCGCCGTCGCTATGCAGAAATCGCCGACCATCTGGGTCTGAGCGCACCGGGCGACCGTACTGCCGCTAAGATCGAGAAACTGCTGGCATGGCTGGAAAGCGTGAAAGCGGAACTGGGTATTCCTAAGTCTATCCGTGAAGCTGGCGTGCAGGAAGCTGACTTCCTGGCTCATGTAGACAAGCTGTCTGAAGATGCATTCGATGACCAGTGCACCGGCGCTAACCCGCGTTACCCGCTGATCTCCGAGCTGAAACAGATTCTGCTGGATACCTACTACGGCCGTGAATTCACTGAAGGTGAAGTTGCTGCGAAGAAAGAAGCTGCCGCACCGAAAGCTGACAAGAAAGCGAAGAAATCTGCTTAATTCGTTAGCCCAGGCGACATTCTGAAAAAGCCCCCGTCTTCGGGGGCTTTTTTTTTTGCCTGATGGCGGCACAAGCGCCTTATCAGGCCTACAGGTTCTGCGTAATGTTGTAGGGGTCGCCGGATGGCGGCACAAGTGCCTTATCCGGCCTACAGAACGCGTGCAATCACGCGTGGCGGTGTTTCTCCTGAATCGACGTCAGGGAGCCTTCGGCAAGGGCTTCTTTGTAATGCTTGCGGCATACGGAGACATAACGCTCGTTCCCACCAATCACAACCTGCTCCCCTTCATTATAAGGTCTGCCAGCCTGATCAAGACGCAATACCATGCTTGCCTTACGGCCACAAAAACAGATTGTCTTTAATTCGACGAGTTTATCTGACCACGCGAGTAAGTATTGGCTGCCGCCAAATAACTCGCCACGAAAATCAGTACGCAACCCGTAACACAACACCGGAATATCCAGTTGGTCAACAACCTCAGATAATTCGTACACCTGCTGGCGAGTCAAAAACTGACACTCATCAACCAGAACGCAATGTATTGTCTGTTGCGCATTCTCGGCGCGAATCTCTTCAAACAACGATGAATTTTGGTTAAACAATTTTGCTGGCGAGGAGAGACCGATACGCGAACTGACTTTACCGGCGCCGAAGCGGTCATCAATTTCCGCTGTATATACAACGGTACGCATCCCGCGTTCCTGATAATTGTATGAAGATTGCAGCAATGCAGTCGACTTACCCGCATTCATTGCCGAATAGTAGAAATATAGCTGTGCCATTGGCAGCAGGCCCTCACCTGGCTGAAATAAAGATTGGGCGGGATTGTATCATAATTTACCGGCATGTCGGGGGCGCCTCGTCACGCCTCCGGTATAAAGAATTGAGCAAACATCGTTCGGTTATACACATTCCTTCACAAATTGTGCCTAAGATATTCATCAATGCTGCTTATCATCTCATCGCATAACCGGGCGCTCATACTTATTGTTACGCTTCCTCATAAATGTGGCAACGTATTAGGACTTTCCCGTAAGGGAAACTAATACAAAAGGTTGAAATTACTGCAATGACAGCCTATTCCACCCTGATAAAATGTGACTAAAATCCTGGAATTTTAACGTTATGCCAGGAGTAACCTCGTTGCCAATAAGCTCTTTTTTGTGCGGTTCTTCAAGAAAAATTTAAGATGGGATAATTAATATCTGTACTTAATAAAGAGCAATTTTGAATTCCTTACATTCCAGGCTATTGCACATCTGAATTTATCGCTCTATTATTAGCTCAACAAACCACCCCCAATATAAGTTTGAGATTACTACAATGAGCGAAGCACTTAAAATTCTGAACAACATCCGTACTCTTCGTGCACAGGCAAGAGAATGTACCCTGGAAACGCTTGAAGAAATGCTGGAAAAATTAGAAGTTGTTGTTAACGAGCGTCGCGAAGAAGAAAGCGCCGCCGCAGCTGAAGTTGAAGAGCGTACCCGTAAACTACAACAATATCGTGAAATGCTGATTGCCGACGGTATTGATCCGAACGAACTGCTGAATAGCATGGCTGCCGTTAAATCTGGCACTAAAGCTAAACGCGCTGCTCGTCCGGCTAAATATAGCTACGTTGATGAAAACGGTGAAACGAAAACCTGGACTGGCCAGGGTCGTACACCGGCAGTGATCAAAAAAGCGATGGAAGAACAAGGTAAACAACTGGACGATTTCCTGATCAAGGGATAATTCGGAATATGTTTGCTTAAAATCCCGCCAGCGGCGGGATTTTTTTTGCCCTTCCCTCATACCTCGTCTGTTCAGGGCAAAAAAAACGGCGCTTTAACAGCGCCGCGCCTTTCAGATTATACCGCTTACTTCTTAATACCCAGCTCGTCTTCAAGCCATGCTTTAAATTCAGCGCCCAGAGAATTATGACGGATGCCATATTCAACGAACGCCTGCATGTAACCTAATTTATTACCGCAGTCGTGGCTTTTGCCCTTCATATGATAGGCTTCGACCGTTTCTTTTTCGATCAGCATATCAATCGCGTCGGTCAGCTGAATTTCGTCGCCCGCTCCCGGAGGGGTTTTCGCCAGCAGAGGCCAGATGTCCGCGCTCAGGACATAACGGCCAACTACCGCGAGATTAGACGGCGCGACATCCGCTTTCGGCTTCTCTACAACGCCAACCATCGGCACGCTTTCGCCCGGTGCCAGCGCCGCGCCTTTGCAATCAACAACGCCGTACGCGGTAACATCTTCAACAGGCTCAACCATAATTTGGCTACAACCGGTTTCGTCAAAACGACGAATCATTTCAGCAAGGTTATCCTGAGACAGATCAGATTCGTATTCATCCAGAATAACGTCCGGCAGAATCACCGCGACGGGCTCATTACCAACAACAGGATGCGCGCACAATACGGCATGACCCAGGCCTTTCGCCAGCCCCTGACGCACCTGCATAATCGTTACGTGCGGAGGGCAAATAGATTGCACCTCTTCCAGCAGCTGACGCTTAACACGTTTTTCCAGCATGGCTTCCAGCTCGAAGCTGGTATCGAAATGGTTTTCGATCGAGTTTTTGGAAGAGTGCGTCACCAGCACAATTTCAGTGATGCCCGCAGCAATACATTCATTCACGACATACTGAATTAATGGCTTATCAACCAGCGGCAGCATCTCTTTCGGAATCGCTTTCGTCGCCGGTAACATCCTGGTTCCTAATCCCGCGACCGGGATAACGGCTTTTTTGACTTTCGAATTTAGGGCAGCCATTTAAAAATCTCCTGGACTGTTCATGTATTGAACGTGTTCATCAATCTGTATCGCATCCGAGTATATCAGCACTGGTACAAGCCTCAGTTCCGAAAAGGATGCGTGTTAGTATAATTAAGACAAATACGTATAATCTGGCGCTGATAGTAGCACCCACAGAGAAAGGCGGGTAAATCAATTTCACTTTGCCTTTTCATTTGCTCATTCCGCAGACAACATAAGACGCAAACGCCCGCCCGCGCCCCAAATTTGGCACTGCCATGACTCGCAGCGTTGGCTTAATTGGTTCAGGTAGGTATTGCCCAATGTGCCCAGCGGAACGCCATTACTGATCTGTACCTGGTGAGAACCGGTATTTAACGTCGCATTCAGGCCTGCTGAAACCAGTATCAAATTTTTAAGACCGCTGTGGTAATAACCCACTAATAGCGGAAACTGCCCCGGCAAATTCGCCTGCCGAAGCAGATGATTGACCTGTTTCAATAACGCCCCCAGTTCCGGCAAACGCTGATTCTGATGAGCGAGCTGTTCCTGCAATAAGCCATTAAATAGCGCCCGCAGTAATAACGCGGCCAGTACGCCATTATCCCCTGCCCGCGTCACGTCGAGGCAATAAAAAGCGAGATCGTTATCAGACAGCGGCGCAATATCCAGCACCAGGCCGGGTTTGTCTGCCGCAACAAGTTGGCGGTAATTGATTCGGCAATGCGAGATAACCTGCTGAACCGGAGGTTGCAACTCCTGCAACAGCTTTGCTGCCGCCACCGGGTTATCAACCATCGCATCCCAGTCCCGAAACAGGCGTTCTTCTTCTTCAACCCGAGAGTTAAACATATTGGGATAGAGGCAGGCGAAGACGGTTTCCCGCAGACGATTGAGATCTTTCACTGGCTTTAGCAGGACGTCCTCAACGCCCAGTCGCAGCGCTTTGGCGATATCTGCCATATTTTCTGTCGCCGAGATAACCAGAATGGGGGTCTGATCGCCCCGATTACGTAAATGCTCTACCAGTTTGAGACCGTTCATCCTTGGCATCGCAAGATCGCAGATCATCAGATCAGGCGTAAAACTTCCCAGTAACTCCAGGGCGTCAAGACCATCGCCCGCCAGTGCCGTTGTCGCTCCCAAAGAGGAAAACCACGAATCCAGAAGCGAGCGAAATACAGGCTCGTCCTCCACAATAAGAATCTGTTTTCCGACCAATGGCTGCGTCATGTTTTCTCCCCTGACTGGCTTTAGTAAATAGTGGCATGCTATTGCCGCTCGCGCCTGTCAGAATTTGCTTAAGTGTGTATAAAAGGTGCGTTAAACGTCGGTACGCACCAAAGGCAAAAGTTCGTCCATCTTTTTCTCTACCGCCAGTTGTCCCGCAGCAATAGCGGCACTGGCACGGTGGAAGTCCAACGTGGATATTTGCGGACAGAACGGTTGAATCAGAATATCCGGCGGGTCGCCTGCCATTCGGTTGCGTTTAAGGCGGTTTTCCAGCACCTGAATGGACGTTGTCATAATCTCCATCGCCGTTGGCGCGGTGACCGCACGGCGTGAAGTCATGCTGCTGAGGCGTTCTTTCAAACGCGCATGCCAGGAGAGCGAATCATCACTCTCGTCGTTATCATTGCTGACATTCAAAGACAGAAGATCTTGCTGCATGAGGTGCGCATCGTGCTGAAGATCGACCGCAATAACAATATCGGCGCCCATCGCACGCGTCAGAGAAACGGGAACAGGGTTAACGACGGCGCCATCCACCAGCCAGTAGCCGTTATGCGCCACCGGAGACATCAGGCCAGGCATACTGCAAGACGCGCGAACCGCAAGGTGCAGGTCGCCTTCGGTAAACCACAATTCTCGCCCTGTACTCAGGTTGGTCGCCACCGTACCAAAACGTCGGGTGCATTGTTCAAAATCCAGTACCGGCATAACATTCCGGTACTGATTGAAAACGCGCTCGCCGCGCAATAACCCTCCTCTGCGCCAGGAGAGATCCATCAGGCGCAGGACATCCCAGTAGCTGAATGAGCACACCCACTGTTCAAGCGCGGGCAGCTTATTGCAGGCGTATGCGGCGCCAACCAGCGAACCAATTGAACATCCCGCCACGATATCGATATCAATGCCCATGTGTTTCAGGGCTTTGATGACACCAATATGCGACCATCCTCTTGCGGCGCCGGAACCTAGCGCCAGCCCTATTTTAATTTTTCTCATCGTACGTAAAAACTTCCCCTGGCTTCCAGACGTAGCAACATCGTCACCACTCGGTTAACATAGCGCTACCCTGGCGTTTGTACGCCGTTTTTTTTATCCAGGGAGATGATTGTGTCTCAGCTTTGTCCCTGCGGTAGCGCTGTCGAGTATAGCCTATGTTGCGGCCCTATTGTGTCCGGTGAGCGAGTTGCACCCGATCCGTCACATCTCATGCGTTCTCGCTACTGCGCTTTTGTGATGAAAGACGCAAATTACCTGATTAGAACCTGGCATCCCGCCTGTGGTGCAACCGCCTTTCGGGACGATATTGTCGCGGGGTTCGCCCATACTGAGTGGCTTGGGTTGACCATTTTTGAAGAGAGCGGGTCAGACGCGGAAAACACAGGGTATGTCAGTTTTGTGGCCCGTTTTATCGAACAGGGAACACCCGGCGCGATTATTGAACGTTCGCGTTTCTTAAAAGAAAACGGTCAGTGGTACTATATTGACGGTACGCGCCCCCAGTTTGGTCGAAACGATCCCTGCCCCTGCGGGTCCGGCAAAAAATTTAAAAAGTGCTGCGGCTAAAACGCCTGACAGTGCTGATACAGCAAACACATTAAACAGGATTTACCCGGTAATGCACTCACTACAACGAAAAGTTCTGCGCACTATCTGCCCCGATCAGAAGGGCCTCATCGCGCGTATTACAAATATCTGCTACAAGCACGAACTCAATATCGTGCAAAACAACGAATTTGTTGACCACCGAACCGGGCGCTTCTTTATGCGCACAGAGCTGGAAGGCATTTTTAATGATGTCACGCTGCTTGCCGATCTCGACAGCGCATTACCGGAAGGTTCGGTGCGCGAGCTAAATCCTGCCGGGCGTCGCCGCGTCGTTATTCTGGTCACCAAAGAAGCGCATTGTCTGGGCGATCTGTTAATGAAAGCCAACTATGGCGGGCTCGACGTTGAGATTTCCGCCGTAATCGGCAACCACGAAACCCTGCGACCTCTGGTTGAACGTTTTGATATTCCTTTCGAGCTGGTCAGCCACGAAGGGTTAACGCGCGACGAGCACGATAAACAGATGGCGGACGCCATTGATGCGCACCAGCCTGATTATGTCGTGCTGGCTAAGTATATGCGCGTCCTGACGCCGGAATTCGTTTCCCGCTTCCCGAATAAGATTATCAATATTCACCATTCGTTCCTGCCGGCTTTTATTGGCGCACGTCCTTACCATCAGGCTTATGAGCGTGGCGTGAAAATTATCGGCGCTACCGCGCACTACGTGAACGATAATCTGGACGAAGGCCCGATCATTATGCAGGACGTAATTCATGTCGATCACACCTATACGGCTGAGGATATGATGCGTGCAGGGCGTGATGTTGAAAAGAATGTGTTAAGCCGCGCATTGTATAAGGTGCTGGCCCAGCGTGTGTTTGTTTACGGGAATCGCACCATCATTCTGTAATCGTCAACGATATGAATTGATTAGCTTTACTCCGTTACGGATGAAAAGTACGCAAACAGTTCATTTTAAGCAAAGGAATGCTTTACAGCGGCGTGTCATTTGATATGATGCGCCCCGCTTCCCAACAGGAAGCAGGCCAGTACAAAGCATTACCCCGTGGTGGGGTTCCCGAGCGGCCAAAGGGAGCAGACTGTAAATCTGCCGTCATCGACTTCGAAGGTTCGAATCCTTCCCCCACCACCATCTCTTCGCAAGACCTCTACAATTTGAATTACCCCTGGTGGGGTTCCCGAGTGGCCAAAGGGAGCAGACTGTAAATCTGCCGTCATCGACTTCGAAGGTTCGAATCCTTCCCCCACCACCATTACTTCCTGAAAGCACACAAACTACTTTTAATAACCTTGCCCCATATTCTGCCCTCACGGGGAAGGATGAGAAACTTCGACTAAGGTTCGATTCGAGCGGAAGCGAGAAAGCGTTGCCGAAGGCAACGACCCGAAGGGCGAGGCGCAACGCGCCGAGTCATCCTTCCCCCACCACCATTACTTATCTGTTGCACCCCAGCCAAATTAAATTCCTGTGCTCCATGTTTTGCCCGGTGGCACTCCGTTTACCGGGCCTACATGATCACATAACCACATGTTATGTCCGATCGTAGGCCGGATAAGGCGCAGCCGCCATCCGGCAGACAGGCATAAAAAAACCCTGCCGAAGCAGGGTTTAGCCGCACGCAAAGCCGTATCAGCGACGGGCGCGCACGACCTGGTATTTACGCGTCAGGTACTCGACCGGCGCGCTCCAGATGTGAACCAGGCGCGAGAACGGGAACAGCAGGAACAACGTCATCCCCAGCACCAGGTGCAGGCGGAAAATGAACGCTACGCCCTCTAAATGCTCAGACGCGCCGCCGTGGAAGGTCACTACAGATTGCGCCCATCCCACCAGTTTCATCATTTCGCTACCGTCCATATGTTGCGCAGAGAACGGAATAGTCAGTAGTCCCAGCGCGCACTGAATCACCAGCAGAGAAAGGATCAAAATATCCGCTCCCGTGGTCGTTGCACGCACGCGTGGGCTGAACAGACGGCGTTTGAGCAGCAGTACGCCACCGACCAGCGTCATCACGCCACAGGCGCCGCCGGCAATCATCGCCATTTTCTGCTTCACTTCAATCGGCAGGAACGCTTCGTACATCCAGTGCGGCGTCAGCATCCCAAGGAAGTGACCCGCGAAGATCCCCAGAATACCGAAGTGGAACAGGTTCGAAGCCAGGTTCATCCCTTTGCGATCCAGCATCTGGCTGGAAGCCGCACGCCAGGTGTACTGACCGTAGTCATAGCGCAGCCAGCTGCCAATCAGGAACACTGACCCGGCAATGTACGGATAGATATCAAAGAAGAACATATTCAGGAAGTGCATTATTGCTGTCCTCCGGTGGTGATATTCAAATATTGCGGAGCGACAGCCCCGGCAAAACGACGCTGGTGAGCGGAAATCTCCGACTCGCCGCAACCCTGCTCAGCAAAGAATTTCACCTGTTCTTCTTCCCAGACGGCATCCAGTGCTTGCGGGGTATCGTCACGGACTTCATCCGCAATTTTCTCTGCCACTTTGTCGCTGTCGATAACGGTATTAGCCAGCTTCAGCAGCAGATCGAACAGCACCGCATAGCGACTTTCCCGCTGTTGCAGACGTGCGCCCAGCAACGCCAGAATCGGCGCGATGTCCTGCAAGCCGCCAAGCGCGTCGTTTTTCGGCAACTGTGCCAGATACTCCAGATACAGCGGCAAATGGTCAGGCAACTCACGACTGTCGAGTTGCAGGCCGTGCTGCTCGTACTGTGCCATCAAATCGACCATTGCCTGGCCGCGATCGCGGGATTCGCCATGAACATGCTCAAACAGCAACAGCGACGTGGCGCGACCGCGATCAAACAGTTCGCTGTAGCTTGCCTGTACATCCAGCATCTCCTGCGCAGTGAGATCGCGCAGGAAAACCGCCAGACTCTGAGCATCTTCTTTATCCAGGTTTTCGGATGACGCGAGTGCATCGAAAAGTTCCTGTTGATGCTGCCATAAGGCAGCATCCGGGTACTCGAGCAGACGCGAAACAATGACGAGTTCAATCATTGGTGCGGCTCCGTTTTGCTGCTCACATCGATGGCATCAATGCGGCGGCTGTTGAACAGGTTGAATTTGGTATCTGAACCGTGGCAACCATCGCCGAACGTAAAGCCGCAACCGCTTTTCTCCGGGAACGCCTCACGCGCCAGCTCACGATGGCTGCTCGGAATAACGAAACGATCTTCATAGTTCGCAATTGCCAGGTAACGGTACATTTCCTGCGCCTGCGCTTCGCTCAGACCCACCTCTTCCAGCGCGCGGGTATCCAGTTTACCGTCAACGGTTTCCGCACGTTTGTAGTGACGCATCGCCAGCATACGTTTCAGCGCCAGCAGTACCGGCTGGGTATCGCCTGCGGTCAGCAGGTTCGCCAGGTACTGAACCGGGATACGCAGGCTTTCCACGTCCGGCAGGATGCCATTGCTGCCCAGTTCGCCGGCGTCCGCCGCAGACTGAATCGGTGACAGCGGCGGCACGTACCAGACCATCGGCAGCGTACGGTATTCCGGGTGCAGCGGCAGCGCCAGCTTCCAGTCCATCGCCATTTTGTAAACCGGGGACTGCTGCGCCGCATCGATAACGCTCTGCGGAACGCCGTCTTTCAGCGCTTGTTCAATGACCGACGGATCGTTCGGATCGAGGAACACATCCAGTTGGCGCTGATACAGATCTTTCTCGTTCTCGGTGCTGGCTGCGCTTTCAATCGCATCGGCGTCATACAGCAGCACGCCAAGGTAACGGATACGACCCACGCAGGTTTCGGAACATACGGTCGGTTGACCCGCTTCAATACGCGGATAGCAGAAAATACACTTCTCGGACTTCCCGCTCTTCCAGTTGAAGTAGATCTTCTTGTACGGACAACCGGTGATGCACATACGCCAGCCGCGGCATTTGTCCTGATCAATCAGGACGATGCCATCCTCTTCACGCTTGTAGATGGCGCCGCTCGGGCAGGTCGCCACGCACGCCGGGTTGAGGCAGTGCTCGCACAGGCGCGGCAGATACATCATGAAGGTGTTTTCGAACTGGCCGTACATCGCCTTCTGCATATTTTCGAAGTTCTGGTCTTTGGCGCGTTTTTCAAATTCGCCGCCCAGAATTTCTTCCCAGTTCGGACCGCTGGTGATTTTGTTCATCCGCTGACCGGTGATCAGCGAGCGCGGGCGCGCAATCGGCTGATGCTTGCTTTCCGGCGCGGTATGCAGGTTCTGGTAGTCGTAATCAAACGGCTCGTAGTAATCATCAATGCCCGGCAGATGCGGGTTAGCGAAGATTTTACCCAGCAGCATCGCGCGGTTGCCCATGCGAGGTTGCAGTTTGCCGTTAATTTTACGGACCCAGCCGCCTTTCCATTTTTCCTGATTTTCCCAGTCGTTCGGGAAACCGACGCCAGGCTTACTTTCCACGTTATTGAACCAGGCGTATTCCATACCTTCACGGCTGGTCCAGACGTTTTTACAGGTCACTGAACAGGTGTGGCAGCCGATGCATTTATCGAGATTCAGCACCATGCCGACTTGTGAACGAATTTTCATTTTACGCTCTCCTGTACCTGGTCATTGCCTTCGCCATCCAACCAGTTAATGTTCTTCATCTTACGCACCACAACAAACTCATCGCGGTTTGAACCGACCGTACCGTAGTAGTTAAAGCCGTAGGCCAGCTGCGCATAGCCGCCGATCATGTGGGTCGGCTTCGGCGTGATACGGGTTACCGAGTTGTGAATACCGCCGCGCTGCTGGGTAATTTCTGAACCCGGCAGGTTAACGATACGTTCCTGCGCGTGGTACATCATGGTCATCCCGGCCGGAACACGCTGGCTTACCACCGCGCGTGCCGTCAGCGCACCGTTGCTGTTAAAGACCTCGATCCAGTCGTTATCTTCAATACCCAGATCTTTAGCATCGGTTTCGCTCATCCAGACAATCGGCCCACCGCGCGACAGCGTCAGCATCAGCAGGTTGTCGCTGTAGGTAGAGTGGATACCCCACTTCTGGTGCGGCGTCAGGAAGTTGAGCGCTTTTTCCGGGTTGCCGTTAGATTTCTCACCCATCACCGCTTTCACTGAACGCGTGTCGATCGGCGGACGGTAAACCAGCAGGCTTTCGCCAAAGTCACGCATCCACTGATGATCCTGATACAGGGACTGGCGGCCAGACAGCGTACGCCACGGAATCAGCTCGTGAACGTTGGTATAACCGGCGTTGTAAGAGACGTGTTCATCTTCCAGGCCAGACCAGGTCGGGCTGGAGATAATCTTACGCGGCTGCGCCTGAATATCGCGGAAGCGAATTTTTTCTTCTTCTTTATTGGTCGCCAGATGCGTATGGTCGCGACCGGTGAACTCACTCAGCGCCGCCCAGGCTTTCACCGCTACGTGGCCGTTAGTTTCCGGCGCCAGCGTGAGGATCATCTCGGCGGCATCAATCGCGGTATTCAGCATCGGCTGGCCTTTTGCCGGGCCTTCAGCTTTGGTGTAATTGAGCTTGCGCAGCAAATCCATTTCGCTCTGAGTGTTCCAGGCGATACCCTTGCCACCGTTGCCGATTTTCTCCATCAGCGGGCCGATAGAGGTAAAGCGTTCATACGTCGCCGGGTAGTCGCGTTCCACCGGAATGATGTGCGGCGCGGTTTTACCTGGGATCAGGTCGCATTCGCCTTTTTTCCAGTCTTTCACGTCCAGCGGCTGCGCCAGTTCGGCAGCGGAGTCATGCTGAATCGGCAGCGTCACCACATCGGTTTCTTTGCCAAGGTGTCCCACGCAGACTTCAGAGAATTTCTTCGCGATGCCTTTATAGATTTCCCAGTCGCTTTTCGATTCCCAGGCCGGGTCAACGGCGGCAGACAACGGGTGAATAAACGGATGCATATCCGAGGTATTCATGTCGTCTTTTTCATACCAGGTGGCGGTCGGCAGTACGATGTCAGAGTACAGGCAGGTGCTCGACAGACGGAAGTCCAGCGTCACCACCAGGTCCAGCTTGCCGTCAAGACCGTTATCCTGCCATTCCACTTCTTCCGGCTTCACGCCGCCCTGCATACCCAGATCTTTGCCCTGAATACCGTTTTCCGTACCCAGCAGGTACTTCAGCATGTACTCATGCCCTTTACCGGATGAACCCAGCAGGTTCGAGCGCCAGATAAACAGGTTACGCGGGTGGTTTTTCCCGTTTTCCGGCTGCTCCGCCGCAAAACGAATCGAGCCTTCTTTCAGCGATTTAACGGTGTAATCCACCGCCGTCATCCCGGCTTTTTCCGCTTCACGCGCGATGTACAGCGGGTTGGTGCCCAACTGCGGCGCAGACGGCAGCCAGCCCATGCGTTCAGCACGCACGTTGAAGTCGATCAGATGGCCGCTGTAGCGGGATTTATCCGCCATCGGCGACAGCAGTTCCTGCGCGGTAACCGTCTCGTAGCGCCACTGGCTGGAGTGGTTATAGAAATAGGAGGTGCTGTTCATGTGACGCGCCGGACGCTGCCAGTCAAGAGCAAACGCCAGCGGCTGCCAGCCGGTCTGCGGACGCAGTTTTTCCTGGCCGACATAGTGCGCCCAGCCGCCGCCGCTCTGACCGATACAGCCGCAGAACACCAGCATGTTGATAAGCCCACGATAGTTCATATCGAGGTGATACCAGTGGTTCAGACCGGCGCCAACGATGATCATTGAACGACCATGCGTCTTATCGGCGTTGTCCGCAAATTCACGGGCGATACGGGTGATTTGCGCACGCGGTACGCCGGTTATCTGCTCTGCCCACGCCGGAGTATACGCTTTAATGTCGTCGTAGCTGGTTGCGCAGTTTTCGTCGTTCAGACCGCGTTCCAGGCCATAGTTCGCCATCGTCAGATCGTAAACGGTAGTCACCAGCGCGGTGGTTCCGTCTGCCAGTTGCAGGCGTTTCACCGGCAGCTTGTGCAGCAGAACGTTTTGCAACTCGACTTTGTTGAAGTGTTCAGTGCCTTCACCGCCAAAGTACGGGAAGCCCACTTCTGCGATATCGTCCTGGCTACCCAGCAGGCTGAGTTGCAGTTCGGTTTCTTCGCCTGACGTACCGTCACGCTGTTCGAGGTTCCATTTGCCTTTCTCGCCCCAGCGGAAGCCAATAGAACCGTTCGGCGCAACCATATCGCCGCGGGTGTTGATGGCAACGGTTTTCCATTCCGGGTTGTTTTCCTGACCCAGCGCGTCAATAAGATCGGCGGCGCGCAGCATACGGCCAGCGGCATAGTAACCGTCGCGTTCTTCAAGCATCACCAGCATCGGCATGTCGGTATAGCGACGGACGTAATCGGTGAAATACTGGCTCGGGTTATCAAGGTGGAATTCACGCAGCATGACGTGGCCCATCGCCAGCGCCATCGCGGCGTCAGTCCCCTGCTTCGGCGCCAGCCACAGGTCGCACAGTTTGGCGATTTCAGCGTAGTCAGGCGTAACGGCAACCGTTTTGGTGCCTTTGTAACGCACTTCAGTAAAGAAGTGGGCATCCGGGGTACGGGTCTGCGGAACGTTAGAGCCCCAGGCGATGATGTAGCTGGAGTTGTACCAGTCAGCGGATTCCGGTACGTCCGTCTGCTCGCCCCAGGTCTGCGGAGACGCAGGCGGCAGGTCGCAGTACCAGTCGTAGAAGCTCAGGCAAGTCCCGCCGATCAGAGACAGGTAACGAGCACCGGATGCGTAAGAGACCATCGACATTGCCGGAATCGGCGAGAAGCCCGCCACGCGATCGGGACCGTAATTTTTAATGGTATAAACGTTGGATGCCGCAATCAGTTCGTTCACTTCCTGCCAGGAAGAACGAACGAAGCCACCACGACCACGCGCTTGTTTGAAGCTTTTTGCTTTATCGGCGTCTTCGATGATGGAAGCCCAGGCTTCTACCGGATCGCTGTGCAGTTTTTTCGCATCACGCCACATTTTCATCAGGCGCTTACGCATCAGCGGATATTTCAGGCGGTTTGCGCTGTAGAGATACCAGGAGTAGCTCGCGCCGCGTGGGCAGCCGCGAGGTTCATGGTTCGGCATATCCGGGCGGGTGCGCGGGTAGTCTGTCTGCTGGGTTTCCCAGGTGACCAGACCGTTTTTCACATAAATTTTCCAGCTGCAAGAGCCGGTACAGTTTACCCCGTGGGTTGAACGCACGACTTTGTCATGCTGCCAACGTTGGCGGTATCCATCCTCCCAGTCCCGGTTTGTTTCGAGAAGCTGGCCGTGCCCATCGGCAAAGGTTTCGCCCTTCTGTTTGAAGTAGCGAAACCGGTCCAGGAATTTACTCATCGGGTTTCTCCTGTTTGGAGCCTGACGGCTCTCTGATAAATCGACATTGCTGGATTGGCTGTGAAGGTAACGCTCTGAAAGGGCGTCAGAATTGATAACGATCAAGGCAGACGGGGATGAAAATCGGGGGTGTTTTTTGACATACCCCTTAAGGAGGATGATTTTTATTCATTCAACATACTGATTAATATAAATATTTTCAAATTCATCCATTATGTAAATGTTAAATTCTTTATAAGTGGGTATTAAGGGGTATGCCCCCTGCAAGGCATAAATGAACGCTGTTCTGACAAACCGGCGCTGTTTATTTATAAATAAGTATGTTGTAACTAAAAACAGACAAAAAAAAGCGCGGTCTAACGCCGCGCAATGGATAATCAAACAATTACTTTTTTATTTTTTAGAATGACGTCCGTATACCGCCCAGGTGATGACTACGCAGGCGATATAGAAAATCAGGAACACTTTCATCGCATCGACCGGTGAGCCGGTTAATGCCAGAGATGTCCCGAATGCTTTCGGAATAAAGAAACCGCCGATTGCGCCAATCGCAGAGATAAAGCCCAATGCGGCTGCGGTATCGGTCGCGGCTTCACGCAGCGCTTTCTCTTCAGAACCCCCTTCCGCTTTAACCCTGTCCATCGTCAGCTTGCGGAAAATAACGGAGATCATCTGGAAAGTAGACCCACTGCCCAGCCCGGCAGTCAGGAACAGCGCCAGGAAGACAACGAAGAAGGCGATAAAGCTGCCGCCCTGGCCGTTAGAAGGCAAGGTCAGGAACAGTAAGGCGCTGAAAATCGCCATCAGCACAAAGTTAACCAGCGTCACCCGCGTTCCGCCCAGACGGTCGGAAATTGCCCCGCCCGCAGAACGGGCCAGCGCGCCGATTAACGGGCCGAAGAAGGCATAATGCAGGATCTGTACTTCCGGGAACTGTGTTTTAGACAGCATCGCAAACCCGGCGGAGAAGCCGATGAATGAACCGAACGTCGCCAGATACAGCAGGCTCATCATCCACAGGTGCCCACGTTTAAGTACCGGCAACTGATCTTTCAGCGAAGCCTTCGAGGTCGCCAGCTCATTCATACCGAACCAGGCGGCCAGGGTGAAAATGGCCAGGAACGGCACCCAAATCCAGGCGGCGTTCGCCAGATACAGCTGCGAACCGTCCGGCTGTTCCACACCGTGACTGCCAAATACGGCAAAGACAGACAACGAGACCACCAGCGGCGCGACCAGTTGCATAACGCTCACGCCCATGTTGCCTAAACCGCCGTTCAGACCCAGCGCGCCGCCCTGTTTCTGTTTTGGAAAGAAGAAGCTGATGTTAGCCATGCTGGAGGCAAAGTTCGCGCCGGCAAAACCGCACAGCAGAGAAATCAGAATAAAGGTGCTAAACGGCGTGGAGGTGTCCTGCACGGCAAAACCTAACCATACGCAAGGAATGACCAGAATCCCGGTGCTGAACGCCGTCCAGCGGCGGCCGCCAAACAGAGGAACCATAAAGGAGTACGGCACACGCAGTAATGCGCCAGAAACAGACGGCAAGGCGGTCAGCATGAACAGCTGATCGGTGGTGAAGTTAAAACCGACCTTCGGTAAATTCACCGCGACAGCGCTGAATAACATCCATACACAAAACGCCAGCAGCAAACAGGGGACGGAAATCCACAGGTTGCGGCTGGCAACACGATGACCACGCTGTTCCCAGAAAGCGGGATCTTCCGGCCGCCATTCTGTGATTACAGCTCCAGATGCCCTTTCGGGGGCAGATGAGTGACTCATAGACACCTCTGTTACTCGATTCGATGTCTGCCACATTAGGGTTTACAGCCGGGGGTAAGTTGATATAAATCAAAGGAAAAGCCGTCATTATTCGCGGCTAAAAATTATCATGCCCCTTAGTGAGTAGGCTTTGTCGACAAAAAAGATGTGGTTTTTCACGGTGCTGTATAACCCTACCCCCCGGCTTCGCGATCCCCTCCCACCACCAGCAATTAAGAGGTAACTCGTTATAGGTATGGGTATACTCCAGGGTATGGCTGAGAATAACGTCACTGTCGAAACGCCCCTCGGTGAGCATCCCGGCAGAATCGTCATTCATTAAGGTTTCCTGAGCAGGAAGCCTGAAGGAAGAAGTCTACATGTTTAAACGTTGTCTCTCTCCACTCACGCTGGTCAACCAACTGGCGCTTATTGTTCTCCTGTCCACCGCTATCGGTGTGGCGGGCATGGCTATCTCTGGCTGGCTGGTTCAGGGCGTACAAGGCAGCGCCCATGCGATCAACAAGGCCGGTTCGCTGCGTATGCAGAGCTATCGCCTGCTGGCAGCAGTGCCGCTGAGCGCCCACGACCAAAAGCTGCTGGATGAGATGAAACAGACGGCGTTCAGCCCTGAACTGACCCGCGCTGCGGAACGCGACGGGCAACAAGAGCAGCTTCGCGCACTACAGGACTACTG
This sequence comes from Citrobacter sp. CK194, assembly GCF_030333395.1. Classification (NCBI taxonomy): domain Bacteria; kingdom Pseudomonadati; phylum Pseudomonadota; class Gammaproteobacteria; order Enterobacterales; family Enterobacteriaceae; genus Citrobacter; species Citrobacter sp. CK194. Next base: position 1,000,628 of record NZ_JAOWGA010000019.1, on the reverse strand, counting down.
GCATACGGAACTGGCGCCAGGGCTGCAACGCGCGCAGGACAGAAACGCCGTTGCCGGCGATGTTATGCGTTTTGTCACCGGTCTGGATCGGTTAGTCACCGCCTTTGATCACACGACCGAGCTGCGCATTGAGCGCGTGGTGATGGTGCATCGATTAATGGCCATCTTTATGGCGCTGCTGTTCGTCTTTACGATCATCTGGCTACGGGCGCGCCTGCTGCAACCGTGGAAACAACTGCTTTCGATGGCGCGAGCCGTCAGCCAGCGCGACTTCACCCAGCGGGCGCATATCAGCGGGCGCAATGAGATGGCGATGTTAGGCTCAGCGCTCAACAACATGTCGGAAGAGCTGGCCGAAAGTTACGCCGTACTGGAACAACGCGTGCAGGAAAAGACGGCCGGGCTGGAGCATAAAAACCAGATCCTCTCATTCCTGTGGCAGGCCAACCGCCGCCTGCATTCCCAGGTGCCGCTGTGCGAGCGCCTCTCCCCGGTGCTGAACGGCCTGCAAAACCTGACGCTGCTGCACGATATTGAACTGCGGGTTTATGACCTGGAAGATGAAGATAATCATCAGGAGTTCACCTGCCAGTCCGACAGCAGTTGTGATGACAAAGGGTGCCACCTCTGCCCGCGCGGCGCGCTGCCCGCGATCAACGGCGGCACCACGCTGAAATGGCGACTTACCGATGCCCATACGCAATACGGCATTCTGCTGGCGACGCTGCCGCACGGGCGCCATCTGAGTCACGATCAGCAGCAGATGATTGATACGCTGGTCGAGCAATTGACCGCTACGCTGGCACTGGACAGAAATCAGGAACGCCAGCAACAGTTGATTGTGATGGAAGAGCGTGCCACCATTGCCCGCGAACTTCATGATTCTATTGCACAATCGCTCTCCTGCATGAAGATGCAGGTCAGCTGTCTGCAAATGCAGGGCGCGACGTTGCCGGAAAGCAGCCGCGAGTTGCTCAGCCAGATCCGCAACGAACTGAATACCTCCTGGGTACAGCTACGTGAACTGTTGACCACCTTCCGGTTACAGTTGACCGAACCCGGCCTGCGGCCTGCGCTGGAGGCGAGCTGTCAGGAATATAGCGCCCGATTTGGTTTTACGGTGAAGCTGGATTATCAGCTCCCGCCGCGACGGGTGCCGTCGCATCAGGCTATCCACCTGTTGCAAATTGCCCGCGAAGCGTTAAGTAACGCCCTCAAGCATTCCCATGCCGATGAGGTGGCCGTCGCCGTGGTGCAAAATGGCAATCAGGTCAAACTGACAGTAAAAGACAACGGCTGCGGCGTACCGGAAAATGCCGAGCGCAGTAACCATTATGGCATGATTATTATGCGTGACCGCGCGCAGAGCCTGCGTGGCGATTGTCGTGTACGCCGTCGTGAGACGGGCGGTACGGAAGTTGCTGTCACCTTTATTCCCGAAACAAACTTCACAGAAGTCCAAGGAGATACCCATGAGTAATCAGGAACCGGCTACCATCCTGCTGATCGACGATCATCCGATGTTACGGACCGGTGTTAAACAGCTTGTCAGCATGGCGCCCGATATTAGCGTGATCGGCGAAGCCAGTAATGGCGAGCAGGGTATTGAGCTGGCAGAGTCTCTTGATCCCGATCTGATCCTGCTGGATCTGAACATGCCGGGCATGAACGGTCTGGAAACCCTGGATAAGCTGCGTGAGAAATCACTGTCAGGCCGTATCGTGGTATTCAGCGTGTCCAATCATGAAGAAGACGTGGTGACGGCGCTGAAGCGCGGCGCAGACGGCTATCTGTTAAAAGATATGGAGCCGGAAGATCTGCTGAAAGCCTTACAGCAAGCGGCCGCTGGCGAAATGGTGCTGAGCGAAGCGTTAACGCCGGTTCTGGCCGCCAGCCTGCGGGCAAACCGCGCGACCTCTGACCGCGACGTGACCCAACTGACGCCGCGCGAACGCGATATCCTGAAGCTGATCGCCCAGGGACTGCCGAATAAAATGATCGCCCGCCGCCTGGATATCACCGAGAGTACGGTCAAAGTGCATGTGAAACATATGCTGAAGAAGATGAAGCTGAAGTCACGCGTCGAAGCGGCGGTATGGGTGCATCAGGAACGCATCTTCTGATTACTCCTCCGGGAGCAGCTTCCAGCGCGGATCGTTATCGGGCATCGCCATAAACGGTTCAGTCAGTGATAGCGTGATCTCATTGGAGGAGACACGCTGGCCCTGCTCATCTTCAACAACGACCGACAGCCGCCAGCGATTTGTCGCCCCTTCGCTGCTGTCCCAGGCCGGCATGATAATGGTCCAGCCCTCTGCGCTGTCCGCCTTCGCTCCTGCCGTCAGACTCAGCGCCTGCGTATCGCCCTGCCACGTCACATGACGAACGCCATGCCGACTGCGAATCTGCACCTTCAGCGGCACCGTCTCGCCAGGCTGGAGATCCCACGGCGGCGTCGCCAGAAAAACAGTGAGCGTTTTACGCTGACGATACTCCATCGTCGGGAGATTATTGCGCTGCGGGTTGTCATAGCGACTGCCGCGCAACGACTGACTCTCCGCCACCTCGCTGGCCGACAGCTGTTTGTTCAGCGGCACGCCGAAACGGTAATTCAGGTTCAACCCCAGATTATTCTGGCTCACCCCGCTCTCGCCCTGTTTATGTTGCGCCGTCACCGTCACCAACGGCACCGGCGTGTAATTAAGCCCCAGTTTTACCGCTACCGGATTATGGTATCCCGTGCCTGAGTCAAACAGATCCACCCGTTCGCCGAAATACTGTTCCACGCTGACGCTGGTGTTGAGGTGTTGATAAAACGGCATACGCATCTGCGCGGTAACATCGTAGCCGCGCGCCATACGCTGCTCTAAGGCGGTGGTCTGTTCATGCCAGGAAGCGAAAGGCTGGTAGTAATTGGCGGATAATCGCAGGTATTCGCCCCACGCTTCCGCGCCAAATCCCGCCCGTTGCAGATTTTCATCCAGCAGATTGTCATAAAAAGTGTTGTACCCTAACAGCCAGCCGTCGCGTGCCCAACGTTGGCCGATGCCGACATTACTGACCAGGCCATCGTCCTGCTGAGTCAGCCCGAGTTGACTCCAGGTCAGATACCGCGTGTTGTCCTGCCAGGGAATAAACCAGCCTCCACGACTGCCGGTAAAGCTCCCTTCGTTATCAATCCTGAGATCGACACTCGCATTCCCCCAGGGCGAAAGCCAGGACTCCAGTTGATGATTAACCTGTTCACTCACGGCGTCCCGCACCTGGCCAAACGCAAACTGACGCGCCTGCTCGCCGGTATCCAGCCCATTGTCGGTCATGCTCGCTTCGCCAAAGGCTTTCACCATCTCAGCAAACTGTTTTTCACCTTCGTGTGACTCAGGCGTCATGCCCAAATCAGGTAAACCATCCTGGTTGTTATCGAAGGGATTTTCCGCCTGTTGAATAAACGAGGATTGCGCGCTGGCAGTACCGCCTGCCAGCAGCAAGAGTATGCAAAGGGAAAGAGGGCGATAAACAATACGGCTCAAATTGTCAGCTGCTTTTACATTAAACGAATGAAATCTCACACTTAACTAAAACCATAACGTTTCCATCCGCGTTTTGCAGCCCTTTATCGCATTTTCAGGAGAATCCCAGGCTTCCGGCGGATGCCGTTTGCGCCAGCAGCGCTTTCAGCTCCGGTACACATGAGCCGCAGTTGGTGCCGCAGCGTAATGTTTTGCCCAGCGCCTGAACGGAGTCGCACCCTTGTACGATAGCCTGCTGAATAGCACACTCCCCCACGCTAAAGCAGCTACAGATAATGCGTCCCTGGTCGGGCATCCCGCCGCCCGGTTTGCCACTCAACAGGCCATGCCGTTCAGGGGCGTTTTCCGGCGGATGGCGGAACGCGGCAATCACCGCCGCATCGTCTGTTTCGGGTTTTATCGCATCTGACCAGAACCCCAGCATTAATTGTCCCGCCTGCCAGGCCAGAATATTCAGCCCCTGCGGCGTCTGCGCGGTCTGCAATTGCCAGCGCTGTTCGCGGCACATCGCCAGCAACCAGTCGCGATCGTCACGATCGCTTGCGAGGGTGAAACGCGCCACGCCTTCCGCCGCTTTACGCCACCAGTGAACAAAAGGAGGAAAGGTTATCTCCTCGCGGATGAACAGTTCCCCCTGCCAGCGCGGCTGCCACGGCGTGATGCGCACCGCCGTTTGTTTACTCTCCGGCTGCCCTGATTGAGGATCGCAGACGGGCGCGACCAGCGCATTCACCCTTCCCTGACGGGCAAAGCGATTATTCCAGTGCATCGGCGTAAACGCCGTCCCTTCCCGCAAGCCGGCCTGAATCACCACTCTGGCGACCATTACCCCACGCGAAGAGCTGATACGGCCAAATGCGCCATCCACCAGGTGAAAACGGGCGGCATCGGACGGTGAAACCTCAACAATCGGTTCGCTAATGTGCTGCATAAGCCGAACCACCGTTCCGGTTCGGGTCATGGTGTGCCACTGATCGCGCAGGCGGCCGCTGTTTAAAATAAGCGGATAGAGCGCGTCACAGCGCGTTCTCATGCCCTCCGGTTCAACGGGCACCAGCCGCAGACGCTTATTGCGATGCCAGCCGCGAGCCAGGTTCAGCGCTCCGTGGTGACGGCTGACCGGCCAGCGGACAGGCGCCATTTCATCCCACGCCGCGCGGTTCAGATCCGCCAGCGCGCCAATATCAAACGCGCGGTCGCCGTCATTTTCAAACCCCGACAGCGCAGCGTGTTCCCGAAAGACATCCCACGCATCCTGCCAGGCGAATGCCTCACCAAAACCGAGTTGTTTCGCCATCTGCGCGACAATCCACCAGTCTGCTCTGGCCTCGCCGGGGGCGGTTAAAAATACGCGCTGACGCGAGATGCGCCGTTCAGAGTTGGTGACGGTGCCGTTTTTCTCCCCCCAGGCCAGCGCCGGAAACCGGATATGCGCCAGTCGACTGGTATCGGTATCGGCTACCACCTCCGAGACAATGACCAACGGGCAGGCAGACAGCGCCTGGCAAACGGCATGAGTGTCCGGCAGCGATACCGCCGGATTCGTGCCCATGATCCACACCGCCTTCACCTCACCGCGCGCAATAGCGTCGAACAGATCCACCGCCATCAGCCCCGGCGTCTGCGCCAGCCGCTCCGTGCCCCAGAAACGGGCAACCCGCGACAGATCCTGCGGCTCAAAATTCATGTGCGCCGCCAGCTGTGTCGCCAGCCCGCCGACTTCACGCCCTCCCATCGCATTTGGCTGTCCGGTCAGCGAAAAGGGCCCGCAGCCTTCCCGCCCGTATTTACCGCTGGCAAGGTGTACGTTAATGATCGCATTGCATTTATCACTGCCGCTGGCGGACTGGTTAATCCCCATCGTGTAAAGGGTGATTGCGCGCGGCGCGGTCAGAAAACCATCATAAAACCGGCGGATTTCCGCGGGTTCCAGACCACAAAATTGCGCGACTCGCTCAACAGGCCAGCGGCTGGCGCGGGCAAACGCCGCCTGCGCATCATCAAAATCGACGTCATGTTCGCCGCTTGTCGCGATGGCGTGCAACAGCCCGACAAACAGCCCGCCATCGCTGCCGGGCGTCAGGGCAAGGTGCATATCCGCAATATCACAGGTGGCGGTGCGCCGGGGATCAATCACCACCACTTTCATGGACGGGTTCTCTTTTCGCGCCTGCACCAGGCGCTGATAGAGCACCGGATGCGTCCACGCCGCGTTCGAGCCGACCAGAATCACCAGATCGCTGCGCTCTATATCTTCGTAGCTGCATGGCACCACATCCGCGCCAAACGCGCGTTTGTAGCCCGTAACGGCTGACGACATGCACAGGCGCGAATTGGTATCGATATTGGCCGCACCGATAAATCCCTTCATCAATTTATTCGCCGCATAGTAGTCTTCTGTCAGCAGTTGCCCCGAGGCGTAGAAAGCCACCGACGTTGGGCCATATTGCGCGATGATGCTGCGCAGGCGCTCGCCCGCCGTGTTCAGCGCCTGCTGCCAGCTTACCGTTTCACCGTTAACCTGCGGGTGTAATAACCGCCCGCTCAGTCCGGTGGTTTCCCCCAGCGCGGCGCCTTTCACACACAGTCGCCCAAAATTGGCCGGGTGATCGGGATCGCCCTGAACCGTGACGCCCTGTTCGCTGACGCGGGCGATCACCCCACAGCCGACGCCGCAGTAAGGGCACGTTGTCCGGGTTTCATTCATGACGCCTCCGCACGCAGCAGTAGCGCCTGATTCCCTACCCATACCTTGCCTGCTTCGACTTTCACCGGCCAGGCGCGCACAACGGGCTCACCGCTGTCATACTGCCGACCATCGCGCAGGCGAATACGCTGTTTGTAGAGCGGTGAAATGACAACGGGTTCACCGCCGGCATCCCCCAGAATTCCCCGGGAAAGCACGTTTGCGTCGCTGCCGGGTTCATGGTTATCAAGGGCGTAAATCGTCTGACCAAAGCGAAACAGCGCAATTTGCAGGTTGCCTAGACGGGCGCCAATGCCCGCCTGCTCGGGGATCTCCTCCAGCTGACAAACCTCCTGCCAGGGTTTTGTCGGCAGGATGGTTCTCGCTGGCGCCGCCGGTTTCGCCAGCTGCGGTTGTCCACGTAGCATCTGGCGTGCTACGGCTTCATCCGGTTCGTCGCCGTTCACGCTAGAGCGGAACAGCGCCAGACGCTGCGGATCGTTCAGCGTGGTTTGCCATTCACACTGGTATGTTTCCACAATCCGCGCCATCTCTTGTTCAAGCTCGTCGCCGATACCCAGGCTGTCGTGTATAACCACCTCACGCAGATAGTCGATGCCCCCTTCAAGATTATCCATCCAGGTGCTGGTGCGTTGCAGGCGATCGGCGGTACGGATATAGAACATCAGGAAGCGATCCACGAATTTAATCAGCGTGGCGTCATCCAGATCGCTGGCGAACAGATCCGCATGACGTGGCTTCATACCGCCGTTTCCGCAGACATACAGGTTCCAGCCCTTATCGGTGGCGATCACGCCAACGTCTTTCCCCTGCGCTTCGGCACACTCGCGGGTACAGCCGGAGACCGCCATTTTGATTTTGTGCGGGGCGCGCAGTCCCTTGTAGCGGTTCTCCAGCGTGACGGCCAGACCGGTTGAATCCTGAACGCCATAGCGACACCAGGTTGACCCGACGCAGGATTTCACCGTGCGCAACGACTTCCCGTAGGCGTGCCCGGTTTCAAAACCGGCGGCAACCAGATCGCGCCAGATATCCGGCAGCTGTTCGAGGCGCGCGCCAAACAAGTCGATACGCTGCCCGCCGGTAATTTTGCTGTAGAGCTGATAACGTTTGGCGATTTCGCCAATGGCGATCAGCCCATCCGGCGTTACCTCGCCAGCCGCCATGCGCGGTACGACGGAATACGAACCGTCTTTCTGGATATTGGCAAAATAACGATCGTTGGTGTCCTGCAACGGCAGATGCGCAGGTTTTAGCAGATACTCATTCCAGCAGGAAGCCAGCACCGAGCCCACCAGCGGTTTGCAAATCTCACAACCATGCCCGCGACCATAGCGGCTAATCAGCTGCTCAAAGGTGTGGATGCGGTTCACCCGCACCAGGTGGTAAATCTCCTGTCGCGAGTACGCAAAGTGTTCGCAGATATCCTTTTTAACCTCCACGCCCTGTGCCGCCAGCTGGAACTCCATCACCTGTTTCACCAGCGCGCTGCACCCACCGCAGCCGGTTGCCGCTTTGGTGCACTGCTTGATTGCACCCATCTCCGTTGCGCCCGCGCTGACCGCCTGGCAAATATCTGCCTTGCTGACGTTATGACAAGAGCATATTTGCGCGCTGTCCGGTAATGCCGCAACGCCCAACGCTTTCGGCGCGCTGCCCGCCAGTGCAGGTAAAATCAGCGATTCCGGCTGCCCAGGCAGCGCCATACCGTTAAGCATCATTTGCAATAACGTGGCGTAATCCGCCGCATCCCCCACCAGCACGCCGCCCAGCAGTGTCTTGCCGTCCGCACTGACCACAATTTTTTTGTAGATTTGCTCCGGGCCATGCGTCCACTGATAGCTTTGCGCGCCTGGCGTGCGCCCCTGCGCATCGCCGAACGAGGCCACATCCACCCCCAGTAATTTGAGTTTAGTGCTCATATCCGCCCCGCTGAACGCCGCATCTTCACCGGCCAGCTGCGCTGCCGCCACGCGCGCCATCTGGTATCCCGGCGCAACCAGCCCAAACACCCTGCCGTCCCAGAGCGCACATTCACCGATGGCAAAAACATCCGCGTCAGAGGTCAGACAGTGGTTATCAATACACACCCCGCCGCGTTCTCCAATACGAAGTCCGGCGCCGCGCGCCAGCGCATCCTGCGGGCGAATACCGGCAGAAAACACCACCATATCCGTCTCCAGACGCTCACCATCCGTAAACACCAACTGTAACCCTTGCGGGGTGGAGACAATTTCCGCAGTGGATTTCGAGGTATGCACGCTCACGCCCAGCGCCTCGATTTTTTCGCGCAGCATCGCCGCGCCAGCGTTATCAAGCTGAACCGCCATTAAAGATGGCGCGAACTCGACAACATGCGTCTCCAGCCCTAATTGCCGCAAGGCGTTCGCCGCCTCCAGCCCCAACAGCCCGCCGCCAATCACCACCCCACGGCGAGAGTGTTTTGCCTTCGCGGCAATCGCATCCAGATCGTCCAGCGTGCGATAGACGAAACACGCCGCCGAATCACCGCCTTTCACCGGCGGAACAAAGGGATATGATCCGGTTGCCAGCACCAGTTTATCCCAGTGCGTTTCATGTCCGCTGGCGGTGCGAATAATGCGGGCATCCCGATCGATCGCCGTGACGCATTGCGACAACCGCAGCTCAATACCGTGGCGGGCAAAAAAATCGCCTTCCACCAGCGAGAGCGATTCTGCGCTGCGCCCGGCAAAATACTCCGACAGATGAACGCGGTCATAGGCGGCATAACGCTCTTCGCCAAAGACCACAATCTGATAGTCAAGATGCAGATTGCGGCTAACGCATTGCTCAAGAAAATGGTGGCCAACCATACCGTGTCCAACAACAGCCAACGTGGGTTTTGTCATAGTCACCTGTCCTGCAGCCGCAGGCTGCGTATCGAATCTGTCGAATAACCAGTCAGGATTCGCCGACGCAGCCTGCGCCAGCAAATCAGTCAACGGCGCGGCGCTGCGGCAATCGCCCATCAGCAGCACCCCCTGTAACCGTCCATTGCGGATCAGCAGACGACGGTAATGACCGCTCAGCGGGTCAAATGTGCGCAGCAGGTCATCACCTGCCGTGGCGTTTACCTCCCCGGCGCTGAACAGATCGATGCCCGTCACCTTCAGACGCGTACCGCTGTCCTGCCAGTGAAAATCAGCGCCGGGGGTTCCCGCCAGGCGAGCCGCCAGCACCTCCGCGTGCGCCAGACAGGGCGCGACCAGCCCCCAGGTCTGGCCGTCGATTTCACAGCACTCGCCTATCGCGCTGATCCCCGCCACCGCCGTGCGCAGTTGCCCGTCCACCACAATTCCACGCTGACAGGGCACCCCGCTTGCCTGCGCCAGCGCCGTATTGGGTTTTACGCCAGTGGCAATCACCACGCGCGTTGCAGACAGCACGCAACCGTTCGTCAACGTGACGTCATCAGGCGTAATCCTGTCGATACCGGACGACAGCACGCAGTCAATCCCGCGTGCGTTAAGGTGTTCCGCCAGCAGTTCCCCGGCCTGCTCATCAAGCTGTTGCTCCATGAACCGATTGCCGCGATGAATTAACGTGACATTGTCACCTTTTAGTCGCAGCGCGGCAGCCGCCTCGACGCCAAGCACACCGCCGCCCAGCACGGCAACCGGCCCGCAGCCATGCAGGATGCTGTCCACATCGTTAATCGTGCGAAAAGCATGCACATGGGGTAAATCAGCGCCGGGGATCGGCGGAATAAACGGAACCGAGCCGGTGGCAAACACCAGCGCATCCCACGCCAGCGTTCGACCGGTGGTGGTGGCGGTACGCGCTATCACGTCAACGGCGATGACGGCTTCCCCCGTCAGCACCGTGACGCCGTGGCGCTGATACCACTCAGGCAGATGCAGCAGCGTCTGCGCAAAGCGCTTTTCGCCGCCCAGTACGGGCGAAAGCTGAATGCGGTTATACGCATGCTGCGGTTCTTCCCCCACCACGGTTATCGTGAAGGCCTGCGGCGCCTGCGCCAACAGCGCCTCCACCAGACGGGTGGCAGCCATTCCATTGCCGATAATGACCAGTCGCTGCGTCATACCACCTCCCTACGCCGCCTTCGGCTGCTTTTCGTAGAGGAAGTGAAGAATCTGCTGGCGCAGCTGGTGGTATCGGCTGTCGTCAGCCAACTGCACGCGATTACGCGGGCGAGGAAGCGTGACGGGCAAAATGTCGCCTACCGTCGCCGCCGGGCCGTTGGTCATCATCAGCACGCGATCGGAGAGCAGCACCGCTTCATCCACATCGTGGGTAATCAGCACAATGGTGGTATTGAGCGACTGCTGGATTTGCATCACCGTGTCCTGCAAATGCGCGCGCGTCAGGGCGTCCAGCGCGCCAAACGGTTCATCCATCAGCAGCACTTTGGGTTTCATCGCCAGCGCCCGGGCGATGCCGACGCGCTGCTTCATCCCCCCGGACACTTCTCCCGGATGCTTGTGCATGGCGTGCCCCATTTGCACCCGTTCAAGATTGTGTTCAATCCATTCCCGACGCTCTGTTTTCCCCATCGTGCGGCGAAAGACCCGATCAACCGCCAGCGCAACGTTATCGAAGCAGGTCAGCCACGGCAGCAGCGAGTGATTCTGAAAGACCACCGCCCTTTCCGGCCCCGGCCCGGCGATTTCCCGGTTGTCGCAAATAAGCCCCCCGTCGGTAGGGAGCGTAATTCCGGCAATCAGATTCAACAGCGTCGATTTCCCGCAGCCGGAATGCCCAATAAGGCTGACGGTTTCACCTTCATGAATGTCGAAAGAGACGTTTTGCAACGCCAGAAATTCGCCGCTGGCGGTAGAAAAACGCTGACTGACGGCCTGTACCTGAATTAACGGTTTCATGGTGTTCCCCTTATTTTTCCTGCCAGCTAAAACGACGCACCACCAGCATTAAGCCCTGCTCCAGCAGCAGGCCAACCACGCCGATGATGACGATAGCGATGAGAATGTTTTCCACATTGAGGTTGTTCCACTCGTTCCAGATCCAAAAGCCAATGCCGAGACCGCCGGTGAGCATTTCCGCCGCCACAATCACCAGCCAGGCGATGCCGATAGACAGGCGTACGCCGGTCAGCACCGCAGGCAGAACCGCCGGAAAGAGAATACGGCGCATCACCGTCCATTCCGGGAGTTGCAGGACACGGGCAACGTTAAGGTAATCCTGTGGGATGCGGCGCACGCCTTCGGCGGTGTTGATCACCATCGGCCAGATAGAGCAGATAAAAATGGTCCAGCTTGATGCCGGTTCCGCTTTCTGAAACAGCAGCAAGCCAATTGGCAACCAGGCCAGCGGGCTGACCGGTCGCAGCAGCGCGATCAGCGGGGTAAACATGCGTGAGAAAAAGGTGAACCGGCCGATCAGGAAGCCAAGCGGAATCCCCACCAGCGCCGCCAGCCCAAAACCAATCGCCACACGCTGTAGCGACGCCAGCACATTCCAGCCAATCCCCATATCATTAGGCCCACCGTTATAAAACGGGTCGGCAAACAGCGTCAGCGCGGAATCAAGGGTGCTGAGCGGCGTCGGGAAGCCTTTGCTGTTAATGGCCGCCAGTTGCCAGCCCACCACCAGCAGCGCCAGCCCCAGCAATGCGGGAACGGTTCGCTGCGCCAGCGTTCGCATCAGATGCGACAGCGGCGGATTACGCCTGCGCACCGTAACGGGCGGCAGCGTAATCACTTCACCGGCGGCGGGTTCAGGAATGCGTCTTTGCGCGTTTTGTACTGTTTTCATGTCAGGCCCCTTGATGATGGAGAGTGAAGCTGTTGGCGTAACGTTCGGGGTCCCGCCCGGTCCATACGGAACCATCCATGAGGGTGCTGGTGCGTAACAGCTGAGAAGGCGGCGTGATGCCGCCTACCGCTGCGGCGGCGTCCCGCCAGATGTCCGTGCGGTTAATCCGGGCGGCGATGGCGTTATAATCCGGCGCGTCCTTGAGCAGCCCCCAGCGACGAAACTGCGTCAGGAACCACATCCCGTCGGAATGCCACGGAAAACTCACTTCCGCATCGTGATAAAAACGAATGGCGTGCGCGTCCTGCCAGCGATGCCCTGCGCCGTTGTCGTACTCGCCCAACATACGTCCGGTCAGGTACTGCTCTTTAGTGTTGAGCCAGGCGCGACGAGCCAGTATTTGTGCGGTTTCGCGTCGGTTTTCCACTGAGGCGTCGATCCAGCGCGCCGCCTCCAGTACCGCGCTGACCAGCGCTCTGGCGGTGTTTGGATGCTGTTCGACCCAGTCACGGCGCGTTCCCAGGATTTTTTCCGGGTGATCGGGCCAGATGGCCTGCGAGGTCGTGGCAGTAAAACCAATGCGATCATTAATCGCACGGGCATTCCACGGTTCACCGACGCAAAAACCCACCATGTTGCCAATACGCATGTTCATCACCATTTGCGGCGGCGGCACGACGACCATTCGGACATCAGAGAACGGGTTAATCCCCGCGCTGGCCAGCCAGTAATAGAGCCACATCGCATGCGTTCCGGTCGGAAATGTATGCGCAAAGGTGTAAGTGCCGGGCGCTTGTCCGGCGATCATGTTTTTCAATCCGCCAGCATCGGTAATGCCTTTCTCCTGGAGCGCCGTCGACAGCGTGATTGCCTGCCCGTTCTGATTTAGCGTCATCAGGTTCGCCATCGGCTGCGGCTTACTGGCAATACCAAGCTCAAGGCCATAGAGCAGGCCATACAGCACATGCGCCGCGTCCAGTTCGCCGGAAACGAGTTTGTCGCGCACCGCCGCCCAACTGGCCTCTTTGGTCGGCACAAGGGTAATGCCGTATTTCTTATCAAACCCTTTCAACGCGGCGATGATCAGCGGCGCGCAGTCGGTGAGTGGAATAAAGCCGACTCTGACGGTTTCAAGTTCGGGTTTGTCCGACCCTGCCGCCCACACGGACTGCATCAAACCGGGTACCAGCAGCGCCCCGCCCATCGCGGCCCCTGCCTGCAATAATCGACGTCGCGTCAATGAAACAGACCTGTCACCCATACATGCTCCCCATTGCAAAAAAAAGCGCCCGGCAATGCCGAAGCATTGCAGGACGCCTTTATCCCAAACGCGCGCAAACCGTCGTTGGTTTGCCGCTAAACTGTTTTCAGAACTCTTTTACCATTTCAGTATTGCAATTCAGATGCCAACATCAACATGCCCTTATCCCGCCGCTTTTCAGGCGGTACGCGAACGCGCTTGCACCCGAATCTGGCACACGATGCCCAGCCATTGTGCAGCTACCCTTTGGTTGTCACCTGCCAGAGCGATTTCACCGTGAGCAGCGCACGCGCGATGTCCACCATCCGCTGATTCTTATCCATCGCCATTTTGCGCAGCGACTGCCAGGCCTGCTCTTCAGACAGATTCTGGTGATGCATCAGCACATATTTAGCCTTATCAATAACCTTTCGCTCCTCCAGCGCATCCTGTAGCGACGCCAGTTGCCCGCTGAGCTGCTCCAGCTCCCGCGCCTGTTGCCGCACAACCAGCAGCAACTGCTTATCCCGGCGCAATGAGAACGTATCGTCGGTGGCATCATCCAGCCAGCTGGCGAGCGGCAACGTTGTCTCATCCTGCGCCAGACGACGCTCCACCGCAGACATTAACTCGGCGATCAGCATCTCCTCGATGCTGCGCAGTTGCTCCAGCCGTTGCGTCTGGAGCGTGAACCAGCGTAAAGCGCTTTCGCCCTTATCGGGCGCAGGCTGGCGCGTACAGGCCAGACGGCGCCACTGTTCGATAGCGGCTTCCGCTTCGCACTGTTGGCGAAATGCGTGAACCACCGTCGGAGACGCCAGCGATATAAAGGTGTCAAAGCAGAGCTGCTGTCCGTCAATGCGATCCACCAGCTCCTGTCGCATCTCGTGGCTGAACGCCCCTTGCGTAAACCCTATCGCCCCCAGCGCCCGCTCCTGCCCCACCAGCTCCTTACCCTGCATAAAGCTGTACAGCGCGACCATCCCTCCGGCGATGTGGGGATGGTCGATGTTGTCGTTAAGCTGCGGCACAATGCTTAGCAGGTGGCGCAGCGTGCGGCTGTACTGATCCATCGCCTGTGGCGCATCGCCATGCCGTCCACTGACCGCTTCGCGCAGCTGCGGCAACTGCTCCAGACACCAGACAGCCCCGGCGATGCGATGACAGAGCGCGCTGTTCGCCATCGGCCTCATCTCCTGCAACAGGGACTGCAACCGGGCGTGTTCTTCGTCCACCAGCGCGCGGCTGGCGCGTATCTCCGGCCCATAAAGTTGCCCTGCGGAACACAACCAGATGTTGGATGCGCCGCGTTCGCACTGTAGCATATGCACCAGATGGCTAATCCGGGACACCAGCTTCCCTGACTGCGCCAGTTGGCGAAGCTGCGTATTCTCAAGCTGGCGCGCATAATGAAACCATTGGGTGGCGCCGGGGCGGCTTTCCATATTCGTCATCATCGTTGCTCTCCCGGGTAACAGGTCTACCCGTACTACAAGCAATATCCATGCCCCCCTGACAACAGGAGTCAAAATGCAAAAGATAGTGATCGTCGCAAACGGTGCGGCATACGGTAGCGAAGCGTTATTTAACAGCCTGCGTCTGGCCATTGCGCTACGTGAACAGGCCGGCGACCTCGATCTGCGTTTATTTTTAATGTCGGATGCCGTCACCGCAGGATTACGCGGACAGAAGCCTGCGGAAGGTTACAATATCCAGCAAATGCTGGAGATCCTGACCGCGCAGAACGTCCCGGTGAAACTGTGTAAAACCTGTACCGACGGGCGGGGAATCACCACATTGCCGCTCATTGACGGCGTGGAAGTCGGTACGCTGGTCGAACTGGCCCAGTGGACGCTGGCGGCGGATAAAGTTCTGACCTTCTGATCCCCGGCGCGGGAATTGCCCCTGGTTTCCGCGCACCTTCATTAGCGCTTAACGCGCGTTTAGCCCTGCTGATACTATTTTCTTATGGACGCGGTTGCAGCCTCAAGATTCGCCGCCCGGTAGCCGATAGGATTTCCAATACCACACTGAAGGAAATACTATGTTCAGCTCAATTCGCGCCCGTATTATTGCGGCGACAACGGGATGTCTGGTTGTCGCCCTCCTCCTTAACACGCTGATTAACCTTCAGGTAACGCGTCTCGATAACCGACAAGCGCAGCAGGATACGCTCATCAGTACCAGCGCCAGCCACAGTCTGGCGATTGCCGACTGGGTTAGCGGTAAAATGAATATGATTTCCTCGTTGCAGCAGGCGGCGCTAACCGACGATCCGGTGCCGGTATTTCGTCAAATGGCGCTGGGCGGCGGCTTTACGAATATCTATGTCGGGTATGCCAGCAAAACAGCAAAATTCTCCGACCCGGCAGGCATACCGCCAGATTTCGATCCGACGTCACGTCCCTGGTATCAACAGGTTGTCAGCGCTGACGCTGCCGTCGTTACGGCCCCCTATGTTGATGCCGGAACCGGCAAGCTGGTGGTAACGTTCGCCGTTCCGGTGAAAGAGAACGGCGAACTGAAAGCGGTGGTCGCCGGTGATGTCGCGATGGATGCCGTCGTGGCGAATGTACACGGTATTCAACCGACGCCCGCCAGCAGCGGTATGTTGCTCGACCAAAACGGAACGCTCATCGCCGCCAACGATCCGGCGCTGACGATGAAACCTTTCGCGCAGGTCGTCAGCGGCGTGGATTTCAATCAGGTAAAAAGCGGACACCCTGTTCAGGCGCTGATCGGCGAGAGCAGTAAAACGCTGCTGGCGACGCCGGTGCAAGGAACCCACTGGTGGCTGGTCGTGGCGTTAGACGAAAAAGAGGCGACCTCCGGCATGCTGGCGCTGCTGAAGGCGTCCACCCTGTCCCTGCTGCTGTTGGTTCTCGCGGGCGGCGCAGTGATGCACCTTCTGGTGGCTCGCCTGATGAAGCGTCTGTCCACGATCCGCGACGCGATGCATGCCATTGCCAACGGGACGAACGATTTGTCTCAGCGTTTGCCGGACAGCGGCACGGACGAAGTCGCGCAAATCGCCAGGGCGTTTAACGGTTTTAGCGATAAGCTGTCCGTAGTGATGGTACAGCTACGCGATGCCAGCGCCTCGGTGAAAATGGCCGCGCAGGAGATTGCCGCCGGTAACCGCGACCTTTCAGGCCGTACCGAGCAGGCCGCCTCCAGCCTGCGTGAAACCGCCAGCGCCGTTGAGCAAATCACCGCATCGGTCGCCCAGTCCACGGAATCTGCCGCCGAAGCCAACGATCAGGCGCAAAAAGCCTCACAGGCCGCCACGCGCGGCGGCGACGTGGTCTCGCAGGCAATCACGACAATGCAATCTATTGAAGGGGCATCGGCGAAAATCGGCGATATCACCAGCGTGATCGACGGCATTGCGTTCCAGACCAATATTCTGGCGCTGAATGCTTCGGTCGAAGCCGCCCGGGCGGGAGAGCAAGGCCGCGGGTTTGCCGTTGTCGCGGGTGAAGTGCGCAACCTTGCCAGCCGCAGCGCACAGGCGGCAAAAGAGATTAAATCTCTGATCGACTCCACAACTACCAGCGTCGCGACAGGTTCACGTTATGTTCATCTGGCCGGAGAAAGTATGCAGGAGATCCTGTCCAGCATCGGCCATGTCTCCGGCATCATGCATGAAATCAGCATCGCCACCAGTGAACAGATGAAAGGCATTCAGGAAATAAATCACTCCGTGAACCACCTTGATCGCATGGTGCAACAGAACGCTGAACTGGTGGTGCAGTCTGCCGCCGCCGCAGGCGCCTTGCAGAGCCAGGCAGGCGAGCTGGCTGAAACTGCCGGGCATTTCCGAATTTAATCTTATAAGGGCGTGTTTTTGTCGAAAGTTACCACGCCCTTTCAATGATTTTCAGGCATTTTGTCATTTTTGTTTAATGGTTATGCCATTTTTTGATCAAAATCAGCATCCGTGAGCTCACCCTTTGGTGTTATGCAGTGAGTGAAATGTGAACAACATCACGCAGCACTTCCGCAAGGGAGTACGTTGTTTTCAAGAACGGGGTGAAAAATGGCATTAGTGAAAGCAAGTTTGAAATTGTTTGGTGGGGATACGGTGATAGTGCGTTGTTCTGAACGCTGCCACATCCATTTAATGAGCGAGAAAAAACACGTCAAAGACACGCAGACCGATATTTTAAGCGTGCAGAACCGTGATAATGCCTGGCTGACCGTACCGTACACCGGTGTCTGGAACGTGCTGATCGACAGCCACAGCCAGTCACTGGAACACTCCATCAGTTATATCGCAGCCTGATGTTTTTGCCCCTGGATTCAGGGGCAACGCTCAGGCAAATCCGGGGTTGAATCCCCTTTCCGGCTGATTCTCGCCTAACAAGCCTCTGACTTTCGCCACCAGATCGTTCAGACAATCGTCCCGCATCCCCAGTCTGGCAAGCTCCTGTTCCAGCGAGAACAGATATTGCGCGTTGGTGCCCAACGGCCCACTGGCGGCAGCGATCAGCGGCGCGATAATCTGAGCGCGAGTATCCGACTCATACAGCGGGTGTCGCGGGTCCATAATAAACACCAGCGCATTGACCGTCCGGCCATCATCCAGCGCCAGCTGGCACCAGGTGGGAAGATAGCAGCCGGTAATCATTTCCCGCTTCCACAGCAGCGTCAGCTCCTGCTCCAGCGCGTTCTCCGGCAGTTTATAAGCCACGCCAGTAGTTCGCCCGCCCTCTTTCAGCGCCAGCATCCGTCCGGGCTGGCACGCCGTTCCACGCCCTGCCGTCAGACGCAGACAAAACGCCCGGTGCCAGCCGACCAGCGTACCGGTACAGGACTCGTCAAATTCTAACACCGGATTCCACATCAACGATCCATAACCGAAGATCCACACCGGCCCATCATCGGGCCTACAGGCAAGCGTCGCCGCCAGTGAAGCGGCCCGTTGTTCTGCTGACCAAAGTAGTGATTCTTCAATAGCGCCAAACGCCGTTTTACAATCGGCATTCAGTAAAAAATCACGCGTTAACACCTTACACCTCCGCCACTGCAAACTTCCCTGCAACACTTTTTTGACGCCTTCCGGGCATTTTAACTGCTCATTTTGAAACCACTAACAGGACAATATGCAATTCAATCGCCGCTTGCAAGGCAACAGACGCTCAACGCGCATCATTTGCCTGGTCTGGTATGAAGACGATCAGCGCTTTTTATGCCACTTATCATCATCCCCTTTTTGGTAATCATTTTTGACGGCAGCCCAGGCAACCTTATGCGCGGTCTCCTCCCGGCTGGCGTCGTCACGTCTGTCCGCTTTATCTTTATATTGTTCCCAGGCGCTATTAAACGCCTCTTTATAGATATCCTGCGCGTGCGCAGGCAGCACATTCTGAACGCTTTCCGGCAAATCGCTTTTCGTTTTATAAGGCATTGCTGACTCCTCTTTTTGCTGTAAACCTTTAGTGTGGTCAACAATGTTTTGTCTCGCCAGTCGGGTGCTATTTTACTTTTTATTTGTCACTAACCCACTGTTATTCATATACTCTCTAAACAAGACGTACTTTTTTATTCACTCTGCGGGGAAAAATAGCCCATGCCGTAAAATTACGTAAAAACACAATGATGAAGCCGCGATTTCTGTTATTTTTTACAATCTTTAATACATTTATAATTAAAAACACCTGCGGAGATGGAGAATCATAATGACACACGCACATGAGGCGGTGAAAACCCGCCACAAGGAGACCTCGCTTATTTTCCCGGTTCTGGCACTGGTGGTGCTGTTCTTATGGGGAAGCAGTCAGTCACTACCAGTGGTCATCGGTATTAATATACTTGCCCTTATTGGTATTTTAAGCAGCGCTTTCAGCGTTGTCCGCCATGCGGATGTATTAGCGCACCGACTCGGCGAACCTTACGGTTCCCTTATCTTAAGTCTTTCTGTCGTTATTCTGGAAGTGAGTTTAATTTCCGCATTGATGGCCACCGGCGACGCCGCGCCAACGCTGATGCGCGATACGCTCTATTCAATCATCATGATTGTAACTGGCGGACTGGTCGGTTTTTCTCTGCTGCTTGGCGGTCGTAAATTCGCCACGCAATATATGAACCTGTTTGGCATTAAACAGTATTTAATTGCCCTGTTTCCGCTGGCGATTATCGTGCTGGTCTTCCCTATGGCGTTGCCAGGGGCGAATTTTACTACGGCTCAGGCGCTGTTAGTGGCGCTTATTTCCGCCGCGATGTACGGCGTTTTCCTGCTGATTCAGACGAAAACGCACCAGAGTTTATTCGTTTACGAGCATGAAGATGAAAGTGATGACGATGACCCGCACCACGGCAAACCGTCCGCGCACAGCAACATCTGGCACGCTGTATGGCTGATCGTACATCTGATTGCCGTTATCGCCGTGACGAAAATGAACGCCAATCCGCTGGAGACGCTGTTAACCGAACTGAATGCGCCAGTGGCATTTACCGGTTTCCTCGTGGCCTTGCTGATCCTCTCCCCTGAAGGGCTGGGCGCGCTGAAAGCGGTGTTGAATAACCAGGTACAGCGAGCCATGAACCTGTTCTTTGGTTCGGTACTGGCAACCATCTCCCTGACCGTACCGGTGGTGACGCTGATTGCATGGGCTACCGGAAATGACCTGCTCTTCGGTTTGGGCGCCCCGGAGATGGTGGTAATGGTGGCCTCACTGGTACTGTGCCACATTTCCTTCTCGACCGGGCGAACCAATGTGTTGAACGGCGCGGCGCATCTGGCTCTGTTTATCGCTTACCTGATGACCATTTTTGCCTGACGGACAAAAAAGCCCGGTAGCGCTTACGCTTACCGGGCTTACGAAACCGCGTTTATTGTAGGCCGGATACGGCGTCAGACGCCATCCGGCACACATCATTCCCGCTTAGTGTTCGGTATCCAGCTCGCCGAAGCTTTTCACCAGATCGTCAATCGCTTTAATTTGCTTCAGGAACGGTTCCAGCTTCGCTAACGGCAGCGCGGACGGACCGTCACATTTCGCATGCTCCGGGTCCGGGTGCGCTTCAATGAACAGGCCGGCCAGACCTACCGCCATACCGGCGCGCGCCAGTTCAGTAACCTGCGCGCGACGACCGCCAGACGCGGCGCCAAACGGGTCGCGGCACTGCAACGCATGGGTGACGTCGAAAATAACAGGCGAGTTACCGGAAACTTTCTTCATCACGCTAAAGCCCAGCATATCAACAACCAGGTTGTCGTAGCCGAAGTTCGCACCGCGATCGCACAGGATCACTTTATCGTTGCCGCCTTCGTGGAATTTGTCCACGATATTGCCCATCTGACCAGGGCTGACGAACTGCGGTTTTTTCACGTTAATGACCGCGCCGGTTTTTGCCATCGCTTCCACCAGGTCGGTCTGGCGAGCGAGGAATGCCGGAAGCTGAATGACATCCACCACGTCAGCGACAGGCTGCGCCTGACTGGCTTCATGAACGTCGGTGATCACTTTCACACCAAACGTTTGTTTCAGTTCCTGGAAAATCTTCATCCCTTCTTCCAGACCCGGGCCACGGTAAGAGTGAATAGAGGAACGGTTGGCTTTATCAAAAGAGGCTTTGAACACATAAGGAATACCCAGCTTCTGGGTCACGGTTACGTAGTGTTCACAGATACGCATCGCCAGATCGCGTGATTCCAGCACGTTCATACCGCCAAACAGCACAAACGGCAGGTCATTTGCCACGTTGATGTCGCCAATGCTAACCACTTTTTGTTTCATAGGATCGCCTTAACCATGGGTAAAATGTCGATTAATTAATGCAAAACAATTTGCTTGTGCGCAATGGTATTAATCTGCGCACGAATCATTTCGCTGATCGGGTCTTCTGGACACTGTTCAACAAAATAACTTAAATCCGTCAACGCAACATGTTCACACTCCAGTTGCGCATAAATCAGGCCCCGGTCGCGGATCTCGTAAGGGTCTTCCGGGTTAAATTGCAGTAACGCTTCGCTGGCGCGCAACGCCAGTTCCATTTGCCGCTCTTCCATCAAGGAAGATTTCAGCGTATCCAGCAATTTGCGAATGACCTCAGCGTTATCCGCCTCATCCAGATCTTCGTTAAACAGCTCAGCGACCGGGCTAATATTGCCCTTCAGCCAGACTTCCAGCGTATGCTCATCGAGCGTTTCGCCGTTAAATGGGTTGATCAGCCACATTTCCCCCTCCAGCGATTCAATACGCAGAATCAACTGGGTCGGGAAAATGACCGGCACCAATGGGAGACCCAGCCGGTGAGCCAGCCACAATAAGATTGCGCCTAACGATACCGCGCTCCCCTGGCGGTTTTTCAGAACCTGATCGAGCCATAATGCATCAGAAAGACGGTAGACGCCGTGGGTATCTCTGAACCCCCACTCGCCATAAAAAAGTGCCAGCAATTTTTCCAGTTGCTCATCCTGAGACAGGAGCTGGCTAATTTCTTCATGCGCCAGACTGGCCAGACGTTCCAGTTCGTCATAGACCGCTTGCGTCGGAAAATCCAGGCGGATCGATTCCGATGCCAGGATCATCCCATCGCACAGTGGCGCTTTATTAAATTCGAAATCAGCTAACGACCTCATGACTTACCCCAGTAACGGTATTTTTGTGGTGGCGAGTTTAATGATGATGTACAGCACCACCAGCGCCAGCGGGAAGGCGATAACGCGCGCCTGCTGACTGCGCGCCTGACGATAATCAAGCGCAATAAAACCCAAAACGATGTAGATGATAACGCCAAACAACTTCTCAGTCAGCCATGTCCCCTGTTCGGTGAATGGCAGGATGTGCGTTTTTATGATCAACCCCGCTCCGCTAAGCAGCAAAACGGTGTCAATAATCGGCGGGACAACCCGCGTCCAGCGTGCGGATGCCAGCGCATGGCGGGTATAGCGCCACCAGAAACGCAGCACGAACAGGCTAACGGAAAGCGTAACGCTGGTCAGATGGACGCCCAGCAGCAGCGTAAATGTATTCATGGCACGATCCGCCCAAGCGTGATTCGTTCGTTGTCGCCATAATCACGGCAGGTCTCAACCTGAACGTACCCCGCCTGCGTCAACGCGGTTCTGACCGCCGCCCCTTGCTGCCAGCCGTGCTCCAGCAACAGATACCCCCCCGGCGCCAGCGCATGGCGCGCCTGCGCGATAATGTGCGTGATATCCGCCATGCCGTTATCGTCTGCGACCAGCGCCGACAGCGGTTCAAAACGCACATCGCCCTGCGCGAGATGGGGATCATGCGCATCAATATACGGAGGGTTGCTGACGATCATGTCAAATTGCTGCCCCGGCAACGCCGCGAACCAGTCGCTTTGCAATATGCGAACATTGTGAATCGCCAGATGTTGCGCATTACGGCCAGCCAGCGCCACGGCGTCTGGTATACGGTCTACCGCCGTGACTTCGCAGTCCGGTCGCTCTGTCGCCAGCGCCAGCGCAATCGCGCCGGTTCCGGTGCCGAGGTCGAGAATCCGACACGGCGAATCAGGCAGACGCGCCAGCGCCTGCTCGACCAGACATTCGGTGTCCGGGCGCGGAATCAGCGTAGCGGGCGAGACAAACAGCGGCAGTGACCAGAACTCGCGCATGCCAGTCAGGTGTGCGACCGGTTCGCCGCGCTGACGACGCGCCAGCAACTGCGCCAGTTGCTCACGCTGCGTGTCGGTCAGCGCCGTTTCGCCAAATGCCAGAATAAAGGTGCGCGCCTTACCGGTAACGTGACCCAGCAAAATCTCGGCATCACGTCGGGGGCTTTCACTCTCCTGTAAGCGGCTTATCGCCTCACGCAACCAGTGCTGGTAATCCATTATTCCTGCTCGGACAACGCCGCCAGTTGGTCGGCCTGATGTTCCTGAACAATCGGCTCAATGAGCATGTCCAGTTTCCCCTCCATCGCCTCATCCAGACGGTAGAGGGTCAGGTTAATACGATGATCCGTCACGCGACCCTGCGGGAAGTTATAGGTACGGTTGCGATCGCTGCGGTCGCCGCTGCCTAACAGGTTACGCCGGGTTGAGGCTTCAGCCTGCTGGCGCTTCGCCGTTTCTGCGGCATGGATGCGCGCGCCCAGCACCGACAGCGCCTTCGCTTTGTTTTTATGCTGTGAACGTTCATCCTGGCACTCCACCACGATACCGGTCGGCAAGTGCGTAATACGAATTGCGGAGTCGGTGGTGTTAACGTGCTGACCGCCCGCGCCCGAAGAGCGGAAGGTGTCGATACGTAAATCAGCCGGGTTAATATCCGGCAGTTCGGCCTCCGGCAGTTCCGGCATAACGGCGACGGTACAGGCGGATGTGTGGATACGCCCCTGCGATTCGGTCGCCGGGACGCGCTGAACGCGATGGCCGCCGGACTCAAACTTGAGTCGCCCGTAAACGCCATCGCCGCTGATTTTGGCGATGATCTCTTTATAGCCGCCATGCTCGCCTTCACTGGCGCTCATGATCTCTACTCGCCAGCGACGCGCTTCAGCGTAACGGCTGTACATGCGGAACAGATCGCCTGCGAACAGCGCGGCTTCATCGCCGCCTGTTCCGGCGCGCACTTCGAGGAAAGCGTTACGTTCGTCATCGGGATCTTTTGGCAGCAGCAGAACCTGCAACTGTTGCTCCAGTTGTTCACCTTTTTCTTTGGCTTCGCGCAGTTCATCCTGCGCCATCTCGCGCATTTCAGGATCGTCGAGCATCATCTGTGCCGTTTCGATATCATCCTGAACCTGTTGCCAGTCCGTAAAACAGCGAGAAACATCGCTTAATTGCGCATACTCACGCGACAGCGCGCGAAAGCGTTCCTGGTCTGCGATGGTTCCCGCATCACCCAACAGCGCCTGAACTTCTTCATGGCGTTCGTGCAGGGCTTCCAGTTTGGCAACGATAGAAGGCTTCATAGGCGTAAATGCACCCTGTAAAAAATAGATTGGTGTGCTGCTACTCCAGCCCGAGGCTGTCGCGCAGAATATTCAGGCGTTCGTCATCCCCGTCACGGGCGGCCTGTTGAAGAGATTTAGTTGGCGCATGGATCAGGCGGTTGGTCAGTTTCCATGCCAGATCCTGCAAAATGGCTTGCGCGTCGCCGCCCTGTTCAAGGGCTGCCAACGCTTTAACTGTCAGTTCATCGCGTACGTGCTCTGATTGACTACGGTATTCGCGGATGGTCTCGCTGGCGCTTTGCGAGCGCAGCCAGGCCATAAATTCGCTGGCTTCCTGCGCGACAATCGTTTCGGCCTCCACTGCCGCCGCTTTACGCTGCGCCAGGTTATGCGAAATGATGCTTTGCAGGTCATCAACGCTGTACAGATAGGCATTCGCCAGTTTCCCGACTTCCGGCTCCACGTCGCGCGGCACGGCAATGTCCACCAACAGCATCGGTTGGTTACGGCGGCTTTTTAATGCGCGCTCCACCATCCCTTTGCCGATAATCGGCAGCGGACTTGCGGTTGAGCTGATAATAATATCGGCTTCCCGCAGACGTTCGTCGATGTCGCTCAACGAAATAACCTCAGCTCCCACTTCATCTGCCAGCATTTGCGCGCGTTCGCGGGTGCGGTTGGCGATGATCATTTTCTGTACTTTATGTTCACGCAGATGGCGCGCGACCAGTTCAATGGTTTCACCCGCCCCGACCAGCAACACCGTCACCGTGGAGAGGGATTCGAAAATTTGACGCGCCAGCGTACAGGCGGCAAAAGCAACAGACACGGCGCTGGCGCCGATGTCTGTTTCGGTGCGTACGCGTTTGGCGACGGAAAACGATTTCTGGAACATGCGTTCCAGCGCGCTGGCATGCAGATGGCCTTTTTGCGAATCCGCAAACGCTTTTTTCACCTGACCGAGAATTTGCGGTTCGCCCAGCACCAGCGAGTCCAGCCCGCTGGCGACGCGCATCAGGTGGCTGACGGCGTCGTTGTCCTGGTGCCAGTAGAGGCTATTGCGCAGGTCGTCTTCATTGAGATTATGGTAATCACATAACCAACGAATCAGCGCCTCTTGCAGGTTATCCTGTTCTTCAACGCTGAGATACAGCTCCGTGCGGTTGCACGTCGACAACACCACACCGCCCTGCACCATCGGCTGCGCAAGCAGGCTGTCCAACGCCTGATCGAGCGTATCTGGCGAAAACGTTACGCGTTCTCGCAGCGATACAGGTGCCGTTTTATGGTTAATACCGAGCGCTAAAAGGGTCATGTGTGCGGGAATAGTACCAGCGTTGATAAGGTTAGACTGGGTGCATCATACAGGATGCTCGTGGTCAATAAAAGAGACAGCCTCCTTTTGGAGTAATAGCTTACTGTTTAAATTAAGATAACGTGAACGTAGACGATGTACCCGGTCAGCGCTAGCATTAAGGGTTATAACTGCAACCAACCGACGGGTTCAGTTTGTCGGCCTGATAAGCATAGCGCCATCAGGCAATTATCGCACCGTATTACAAGGATTCGTCATCACTATGACCCTGCCTGATTTTCGCCTGATCCGCCTGCTCCCGCTGGCTAGCCTGGTCCTCACCGCCTGTACGATCAATGCGCCGAAAGGTCCTGGCAAAAGTCCCGACTCCCCTCAGTGGCGTCAGCATCAGCAGGACGTGCGCAAGTTGAATCAGTATCAGACGCGTGGCGCGTTTGCTTATATCTCCGACGATCAGAAAGTGTATGCCCGCTTCTTCTGGCAGCAAACCGGTCAGGATCGCTACCGTCTGCTGTTGACCAATCCGCTGGGCAGTACCGAACTGGAGCTGAACGCCCAGCCGGGCAATGTGCAACTGGTCGATAATAAAGGGCAGCGTTACACCGCCGACGACGCCGAAGAGATGATCGGCAAGCTGACCGGAATGCCCATTCCGCTTAACAGCTTACGCCAGTGGATCCTCGGTCTGCCGGGCGACGCCACCGATTACACCCTCGACGACCAGTACCGCCTGAGCGAAGTGAACTACCGCCAGGACGGTAAAAACTGGAAAGTGGTATACAGCGGATACGACAGTAAAACGCAGCCCGCCATGCCGGCAAATATGGAACTCTCTGACGGCGGTCAGCGCATCAAACTGAAGATGGATAACTGGATTGTAAAATGATGACCCACTGGCCATCTCCGGCAAAACTGAATCTGTTTTTATACATCACCGGACAGCGTGCGGACGGTTATCACACATTGCAAACGCTGTTCCAGTTTCTTGATTACGGCGACACGATCGGCATTACGCCGCGCGGTGACGGCGAAATTCATCTTTTGACGCCTGTCGAGGGCGTCGAAAATGACGACAATCTGATCGTCCGCGCGGCGCGGTTGCTGATGAAGACAGCGTCCGCCCACGGGCGTTTGCCCGCAGGCAGCGGCGCGGATATCAGCATCGAGAAACGTTTGCCCATGGGCGGCGGTCTGGGTGGCGGCTCGTCCAATGCGGCGACCGTTCTGGTGGCGCTGAATCATCTCTGGCAGTGCGGATTATCGGTCGATGAACTGGCGGAAACAGGCTTAACGCTGGGCGCAGACGTCCCGGTGTTTGTCCGTGGACATGCGGCCTTCGCCGAGGGCGTGGGTGAAATCCTGACGCCGGTAGACCCGCCGGAGAAGTGGTATCTGGTTGCCCACCCTGGAGTAAGCATCCCCACGCCGGTTATTTTCAAGGACCCCGAATTACCGCGCAACACGCCAAAAAGGTCAATAGAAACGTTATTAAAATGTGAATTCGGCAATGATTGCGAGGTTATCGCAAGAAAACGTTTTCGCGAGGTTGATGCGGCGCTTTCCTGGCTGTTAGAATACGCGCCGTCGCGCCTGACTGGTACAGGGGCCTGTGTCTTTGCTGAATTCGATACAGAATCCGCTGCTCGTCAGGTGCTTAAGCAAGCCCCGGAATGGCTCAATGCGTTTGTGGCGAAGGGTGTCAACCTCTCTCCATTGCAAAAAGCCATGCTTTAAGCCGGGCAAGCTGAGTTTCGGTGACAACGTCACCCTGTTCCAGACGTTGCATCGCGCTCTTTAATACACCGCCTGGATAGGATATTGCCTGGCCCGCACAGTTTTCGGCAGATTCTATCCACCAATGGACGCATGCCTGAGGTTCTTCTCGTGCCTGATATGAAGCTTTTTGCTGGTAACGCCACCCCGGAACTAGCACAACGTATTGCCAACCGCCTGTACACTTCTCTCGGCGACGCCGCTGTAGGTCGCTTTAGCGACGGCGAAGTCAGCGTACAAATTAACGAAAATGTACGCGGTGGTGATATTTTCATCATCCAGTCCACTTGTGCCCCTACTAACGACAACCTGATGGAATTGGTTGTTATGGTCGATGCGCTGCGCCGTGCTTCCGCAGGCCGTATCACCGCCGTTATCCCTTACTTTGGCTATGCGCGTCAGGACCGTCGTGTACGTTCCGCTCGTGTACCGATTACCGCAAAAGTCGTCGCTGACTTCCTGTCCAGCGTTGGCGTTGACCGCGTTCTCACCGTTGACCTGCATGCTGAACAGATCCAGGGCTTCTTTGACGTTCCGGTTGATAACGTATTCGGTAGCCCAATTCTGTTAGAAGATATGCTGCAACTGAACCTGGATAACCCGATTGTGGTTTCTCCAGATATCGGTGGCGTTGTGCGTGCCCGCGCTATCGCTAAGCTGCTGAACGATACCGATATGGCGATCATCGACAAACGTCGTCCGCGCGCTAACGTTTCTCAGGTGATGCACATCATCGGTGACGTTGCCGGCCGCGACTGCGTACTGGTTGATGATATGATCGATACCGGTGGTACGCTGTGCAAAGCAGCAGAAGCACTGAAAGAACGTGGTGCCAAACGCGTATTCGCCTACGCGACTCACCCGATTTTCTCAGGCAATGCGGCAAACAACCTGCGCAATTCGGTGATTGATGAAGTCGTTGTCTGTGACACCATTCCACTGACCGACGAAATTAAAGCACTGCCGAACGTGCGCACGTTGACACTGTCGGGTATGCTGGCCGAAGCGATTCGTCGTATCAGCAACGAAGAATCCATTTCAGCTATGTTCGAACACTAACCGAACCCGGCTAAAAAACCCGCTGCGGCGGGTTTTTTTGTCTGTAACTCTTATTTGTATGACCAATGCCTCCTTCACCTGCCATTTAGTTGACAGATGATGCGCTCATGGATGAAACATTATTGTGAACAGAATATTTTCCTCACATGTGATGCCTTTCCGCGCCCTCATCGACGCTTGCTGGAAAGAAAAATATACCGCCTCACGGTTCACCCGTGATGTGATTGCCGGGGTAACCGTCGGGATCATCGCTATCCCGCTGGCGATGGCGCTGGCAATTGGCAGTGGTGTTGCACCGCAGTACGGTCTTTATACGTCCGCTGTGGCGGGAATTGTTATTGCCTTAACCGGCGGGTCACGCTTCAGCGTCTCCGGCCCGACCGCCGCATTTGTCGTTATTCTCTACCCGGTATCGCAACAATTCGGGCTGGCAGGTCTGCTGGTCGCCACCCTCATGTCCGGGGTGTTCCTGATCCTCTTCGGCCTCGCGCGTTTTGGCCGTCTGATCGAATACATTCCCGTATCGGTCACGTTAGGTTTTACATCAGGGATCGGCATCACCATCGGGACAATGCAGATTAAAGATTTTCTCGGTCTGCAAATGGCCCATGTGCCGGAGCATTACCTACAAAAAGTCGGGGCGCTGGTTATGGCGTTGCCGACCATTAATCCGGGCGATGCCGCTATTGGCGTGGTGACGCTCGGTATGCTGATGTTCTGGCCGCGTCTGGGGATTCGTCTGCCGGGCCATCTTCCGGCTCTGCTGGCGGGCTGCGCCGTTATGGCCGTGGTTAATCTGCTGGGTGGCCATGTGGCGACGATTGGTTCACAGTTCCACTATGTGCTGGCCGATGGTTCGCAGGGCAACGGCATTCCTCAGTTGCTGCCGCAGCTGGTATTGCCGTGGAATCTCCCGGATTCAGATTTCACGCTAAGCTGGGATTCATTGCGGGCGTTATTGCCAGCCGCTTTCTCGATGGCGATGCTGGGGGCGATTGAGTCCCTGCTGTGCGCGGTCGTGCTCGACGGCATGACGGGCACCAAACACAAAGCAAACAGCGAACTGATCGGCCAGGGGCTGGGGAATATCGTGGCGCCGTTCTTTGGCGGGATCACCGCGACGGCGGCGATCGCCCGTTCTGCGGCAAACGTGCGCGCAGGCGCGACCTCGCCCATTTCCGCCGTTATCCACGCAATTCTGGTCATCCTCGCCCTCCTCGCGCTGGCTCCCCTGTTGTCATGGCTGCCGCTTTCCGCCATGGCCGCGCTGCTGCTGATGGTCGCGTGGAACATGAGTGAAGCCCATAAGGTGGTCGATTTACTGCGACATGCGCCCAAAGACGACATCATCGTGATGATGATGTGTATGTCGCTGACGGTGCTCTTCGATATGGTGATTGCGATCAGCGTCGGGATTGTCCTGGCTTCCCTGCTGTTTATGCGCCGTATTGCCCGTATGACGCGCCTCGCGGCGGTAAACATCACGGTTCCCGATGATGTGCTGGTATTACGCGTTATCGGGCCGCTCTTTTTCGCCGCCGCGGAAGGGTTATTTACCGACCTCGAATCACGCATTGAGGGTAAACGCATTGTGGTGCTGAAGTGGGACGCCGTTCCGGTGCTGGATGCCGGTGGTCTGGACGCCTTCCAGCGCTTTGTGAAGCGTTTGCCGGAAGGCTGTGAACTGCGCGTCAGTAACGTGGAATTCCAGCCGCTGCGCACCATGGCCCGCGCCGGTATCAAACCCATTCCAGGTCGTCTGGCATTCTTCCCGAACAAAGATGCCGCGCTGGCGGATATCTAATCTCGACTGCCGGTCTGTATCTCAACAGACCGGCAAGTTTTCTTATTGAAAACTGGTTTTCTGCGTCTGGCTTGTTATTATCGTTTTCCTGATATTTGTTAGCGATAACCGATATGAAACCAACCTCTCCGTTTGTTTTTCGTGAAATAACGCGGGACGATATTCCTGCCGTACAGTCCTTTATTATTCGGCATCTTAATCTTTATTTTAATGCCGGAAGAGCATTACCCACTGCGAGTGACGACGTATTCGACCTCCAGGGAAATTATCTTGAGCGGGAAAGAAACCAATTGTTCGGCGTCTGGAATGAACAACAGCAGATAATTGGGACGCTGGCGATATGTCAGTACGATGACAGAATAGAGATGTTGCACGGTCGTTATAATTTACCGGAGACAGCTGAGATTTGTCGCTGCTATGTCGATCAGCATTATCGCAGGCAAGGTATTGGCAGCCAGCTGGTCTCGCTGGCTGAACAATTTTGCGAGCAGCAACACTATAAAATATTATATTTGCACACCCATCATTTTTTACCCGGCGGGTATCAATTCTGGCGACGAAATCTGTTTAACGTCTTCATGGATGTGGGCGACGAGTGGCAGATCGTGCATATGGAAAAACCGTGTAAATATATTATTACCATCGACAGTATTGATAACATTCACTGTTTATAATAACGCCTTCTTTCTCATCGCGATTAATTGATCAACGTCAATCAATTCTCATTTGCCTTTCCGTTATTACTTGCGGTTGCAATAATCACCACTCCAACAAAAACACAACCATTTGAATTTAAATTAATTAATATAAAAATCACCATAAAGTATGATGTTTTTGTTCTTTTTTCATACGGTTGACGAGGTTATTGATTGCCGATACAGTCGCCAGTGACAGTATTCATAACACAGCCGTTGTTTTGAAAGGAATATGGTGCGGATTATTTTAATCTCATTCCATAGCTGCCCCCGCAACTGTAGGCGGATACCGAATATCTGCGTGTGGTTATTGTAACCACCGGTCACTGTAAAGATTTGCTTTATGGGAAGGCCGATATTCTGATTACCGTGAGCCAGGAGACCTGCTGTCAGGGTTGTACACATTGAGTGGACGGGATGGTCCATGGGATGATTTATTTGGCATAAATACCATTATGAATTGATGAGCCTATTCCTGCTGAGATTTTGCATTCTCATAATTTCATCATTCAATGTCATCTATCGTCATGTACCTGTCCCGATATATGGAACCAAATAAACCATGACCAGACGTTCAGATTCTGGCATGTACAGGACGATAACAATGTACGCAGACTTTACTTTACCTCATAAAAAATACCTTCTGGCTGTGGCTGGCGCAGCGTTATTATTCACATCAGGATTGACTCATGCGGCAAAAACAGTCTATCCGTTGACGATTAAAAACTGCGGCCGTGATATTACCTTCAATAAAGCCCCGGAACGCGTTGCCACGGTCGGGCAAAACAGCACTGAAATTCTTTATTCCCTGGGGCTGGCCGAGCGCGTTGTCGGCACATCGCTGTGGTTCGGTCCCGTCCCGGATGCTTACAAAGCGGCAAATGAAAAAGTGGCCGTGATTGCGCAGAACATCCCCAGCTTTGAAGGCATTATTGCCAAAAAACCGGATTTGGTCGCCAGCCAGTTTGAATGGCAAATTGGACCTGCCGGAACCGTCGCCTCTTACGAGCAGTTTAGCGAGTTGAACGTACCGGTATATACCGCGCCTGCGGACTGCGCTAAAGACAACGAAGACGGTGGCGACGGTGTACGTAAAGGCATGTTTGATATTGCTATGGTTTATCAGGAAGTCTCCGATCTGGCGAAAATTTTTGACGTGCAGGACAAAGGTGATGAATTGATCGCCAGTCTGAAAGCCCGTGAAGCTGCCGCCAAAAACAAAATTGCCGGGATGGATAAGAACGTTTCCGCCGTATTCTGGTTTTCCAGCGCCGACCTGCAACTGGACCCCTATGTGGCCGGGAAATTTGGCCCTGCCGCATGGATCGCCCAGACGCTGGGGGTGAAAAATGTGATTGATTCTGCTGAAGAGTGGCCAACCGTTGGCTGGGAAACCATCGCGAAAGCCAGCCCGTCCGTCATTGTTCTCGGTGAAATGAGCCGCCGTCGTTTCCCGGCAGATGACTGGCAGGTCAAACTGGAATATCTCAAGTCCGATCCCGTGACTAAACTCATCCCCGCCGTGAAGGAGAACCATCTGCCAGTGGTGGATGTGCAAACAATGAACGCCGGCATCAGAACGATAGATGGCGTCGAAAAACTCGCCGATGCGTTGGTTGAATACGGTCTGGCGCATCCGAAAACGGCTCAATAATCGTTATGTCGCGCTATGTCTTACCGGGCATAGCGCGCCTCTGGTATTCAGGATTGCAGGTAGATGATGAGCGAAACTCGCAGGACGCGTCGCGCTGTCGGCCAGTTAACGATAAGAATCGGGGGACACGCCCTTTGGGTCAGCGTGCTGATGTGCTGCGTTCTACTGGCGGGGATCTCCATTGGCGAGACGTTTATCCCCTGGCAGCATGTCATCCATACGCTTTCTAACCAGTTCTTTGATACGCGCTATGCCGTTGATGCGCTGGATGCGGGCATTATCTGGAACTATCGCCTGACGCGGGCGTTGGTTTCTGCCTGTTGTGGCGCATGTCTGGCGGTTTCCGGCGTCGTATTGCAGTCATTGCTACGAAACGCGCTGGCAGAGCCTTATCTACTGGGGATCTCTGCCGGCGCCTCGACCGGCGCTGTTCTGATCGCCTTAACAGGGCTTGGCGCTGGGATCGTCAGCATGTCGCTCGGGGCTTTTATTGGGGCGTTAACGGCTTTTCTTTTCGTGGCGTTACTGGCGATCGCCGCCGGGGGGAGACAGGGAAGCGCCACCACACAAATCATCCTGGCCGGGATCGCCAGTTCACAGTTATTTAATGCCCTCACCTCACTAATCATCACTCGCTCAGCGAATGCAGAACAGGCCCGTGGGATTATGTTCTGGCTGCTGGGCAATCTGAGCGGCGTTCGCTGGCCAGATGTCGTTTTGGCCGTCCCTACCGCGCTGGTCGGTGTGGCGTTATGTTTTTGTTACGCCCGTCATCTGGATGCGTTTTCGTTTGGCGCAGAGTCCGCAGCGTCACTTGGCATCCCGGTAAAACGCACGCGCGGAGTCCTGATTGCCGCCGTTACCGGGATGACGGCAATTATGGTCTCCATTGTCGGGGCGATTGGTTTTGTTGGCCTGGTGATCCCTCATGCCGCCCGCCTGCTGGTGGGTAATCAACACCATCGATTGCTGCCGGTCAGCGCCATGATCGGCGCCATTTTTCTCATTATCGCCGACGTAATCTCCAGGACATTACTTCCCGGGCAGGTGTTACCCATCGGGGTGATTACGGCGCTTGTAGGCGCACCTGCGTTTTCCATCATTTTGATCAGAGGAAACCAGACAAAATGACGGTAAATTCTGCTCTCACCGCTCCACGCTATCCTTCTGCAACAGTCCGAAGCCTGGTGCAGGCGCAGCAACTGCACTGGGAAGTAAAAGGCAAAGCCATCGTCAGCGACGTCTCTTTTCACGTCGCACCCGGTGAGTTTGTCGGCATTATCGGCCCCAATGGCTCAGGCAAAACATCACTGATCTCATTGCTTGCCGGTTTACTGAAACCCTCGTCAGGCAGCGTAACGCTGGAGAATAAAAATATCCGCCATTACTCGCGCCGCCATTTAGCGCAAAAAGTGGCGCTGGTGGAACAACAAGCGGAAACCAGTGAACGTCTCACCGCATTGCAGGCTGTCTCTCTGGGGCGCACCCCGTGGTTGAGTCTGCTCTCGCCCTGGTCTAAACAAGATGACGATATTGTCCAGACCATGCTGGAGAAGGTAGATCTACAGCGCGTACAAAATCGCTGCTGGAATACCTTTTCTGGCGGGGAAAAACAGCGTCTGCATATCGCCCGGGCCCTGGCGCAGCAACCGAAAGTGCTGCTGATGGATGAACCCACGAACCATCTCGACATTCAACATCAGATAGGTCTGCTTAATCTGGTGAAACGCCAGAAGCTCACCGTCATTGCGGCTCTGCACGACCTGAACCATGCCGCCATGTTCTGCGACCGCATTCTCGTAATGAAAGCGGGTCAACTGGCAATGCAGGGCAGCCCTGCAACCATTTTTACGCCTGAAAACCTCAGCCAGTGGTTTGGCATTAATGCCATCGTTGAGCAGGCGCCGGATGGATTGAGCTGCTTCATCCGCTACCAACGACCGGAATAAACACCTAAGGGAGAACCCATGAAATTGATTAAGCAAAGCCTGAGCATGTTATGTCTGTTAGCGCTGACCACCACGGCTTTCGCTCAGACCCACGAAGTGCTGATGAAAAACAGAGGCGCGGGCGGCCCGATGGTATATGAACCGGATTATCTGGCGATTCAGCCAGGCGACACCGTGAAGTTTATTCGCAAGCATAAGAGCCATAACGCTGCGTCAATCGCAGAGCTTTCGCCAGCAGGCTACCCCGGATTTGTCGGCAAGATTGATGAGGAAATAGAGGTCAAGTACGACAAACCTGGATTTTACGGTATTAAATGCACCCCGCATTACGCGCAAGGGATGGTGATGCTCATTAAAGTGGGTGATGCAACCCTGCCTGACAGCTATCGAACCTTTAAGGCGCCGGGGATCGCGGATAAGCGTTTCCAGGACATTTATACACGCATTGAGAAACAGTAATCCAGATACGCGAAAATGGTGAGGGGCGCACGGTGGCGGATAAAAAACAGAGCAATGAAGACGTTCAGGTACAGCGGCGAGAATGCCTGTGTAAACTCACAAAATTTGTCGGGGCTGCGGGTGTCACCGCCGCCGTCTGGCCGCTCATCTCCGCACTGGGGCCGGATGATAAAACCGTAGCGGAAAACGAACCTGTCGATGTCTCTCTCGCCGGGGTTGCCGTCGGCCAGACGGTGAAAAGGGTCTGGCAGGGAAAGCTTATCCTTATTCATCACCGTACCCCGGAGGAAATTCGCTCAGCGCAGCAGGCGGACGTCCATCATTTTATCGATCCGCAGGCTGACGGCGAACGTATCAAGACAGAGTATCCGCAGTGGCTGGTCATTCAAGGTTACTGCCCCCACGCAGGCTGTGTGCCCAATGCCAAACCCGGTGGGCAAGGCTGGATATGCCCTTGTCATGGCTCGGAGTTTGACACTTCAGGGCGCGTCACGCGGGGGCCCGCTACGGCGAACCTCGCAATCCCCGATTACGCGTTTCATCCCGATGGCCTGACTGTGCGTATTGGCGCGAAGGAAGTCTGAAATGGCGGCAGAACATCTATCCGTACCCCGACGAGAACGAGTGTGGCGTATTCCCTTCCCTCGTACGGTCGCAGGCGTCTGGGTTTTTGCCGTCGGGATCATTCTGCTGGTGATGCTCGGAGTACAAATCCTTTCTGGTCTCGTTCTGGCGATGTTTTATGTACCCACGGAAGGGCTGGCCTTTGATTCAATCATTCATATTATGCGATCCGTGAGACACGGCGAACTGGTGCGCAACGCGCATTCTATTGGCGCATCGCTATTTTTCTTCGCCTGTTACCTGCACATCTTCCGCGCCATGTATTACAACGTGTACCGAAAGCCCTATCTCAAAATGTGGATGATAAGCGTGACGTTATACGTGTTACTGATGATCACCGCATTTCTGGGATATAGCCTGATTTGGGGGCAAAAGAGCTACTGGGCCGCTACCGTTATTACCGGATTCACTCGTGCGATCCCGTGGGTGGGAGATACGTTGTATTCGTTTTTAGTCGGCGGGTATGCTCCAGGAACACCCACATTAGGCCGGTTTTATGTGCTTCATTTTATTATCCCCTTCGTCATTGTCGGGGGAACGATATGGCATATCCGCACCGTGCAGTCCGCATTTGCGCAGGCAATGAAAAAGACATTTACGCAGAGCGAGTCCCGGAAACTGTTTTTCGATTATAAAATCACCGACAGTGATGCCATCAAGCTCACTCTTTTCATGATGCTGTTCGCCTGGTTTTTATTCTTTGCCCCGCACTATCTCAGCAGCGCCGATAATTTTATCCCGGCAGATCCCACCGTAACGCCCGCTGTCGTGGCGCCTGAGTGGTATTTTTTGCCGTTCTTTTCCATTTTGCGCTGCTTCCCAAACGAACTTCTCGGGATAGTCGCCATGTGTGCTTCAGTGCTGATTTTTTATTTTCTCCCCTGGCTCGACACTTCACGCGCCCGCTTTCGCAATTACAGCAAACTCGTTAAATGTGGTTTTTGGCTCTGGGTTGCTAATGCATTCTTTTTAGGATGGCTGGGTTCAAAAGCGCTGGTCGGTCCCGACCTGCCTGACGGTTTCAGTAATGAAGAGGGCTGGATACGCGCGGCATCGCAACTTTCAACGCTGGTTTACTTCGGATGGTTTGTCATCGTACTGCCCTGCCGACGTTTTCTGGAAAAGCAGGATTAACCGCCATGAAGGGATTAGTGAGATATAGCGTTTTATGGCTGTGCATTCTGGGCGCCAGCGCTGTCTGTGCGCAAGAGACGCCACCTCGCCAGGCGTGGAGTTTTAGCGGCATAACGGGCCACTATGATAAAGAACAACTGCGGCGCGGTTTACAGGTCTACGAAGAGAAATGCCGCGCCTGCCACGGGATGGTTCATCTTAATTTTCGCACCCTGACAAAGCCAGGCGGACCCGAACTCTCGCTCACAGAGGCAAAGCGTCTTGCCAGCGGCTACGTCTTTCCCGACATTCAGGATGATGGTCAAACCGGCGAGCGGGAAGGCAATCTCAATGATACGTTTGTCTCTCCCTACCTTAACGATCAGGAAGCAAGATATCTCAATAATGGCGCCCTTCCCGTCGATTTAACCTATATCGTTCGCGCCAGAACGTACGACCGGGGGTTCCCGCAATTTCTGTTCGATGCCTTCTTGCCCTATACCGATCAGGGGGCGGATTACGTCTATGCCTTGTTGACCGGTTATCTGCCTGACGACCCGGAAATGAAGGCAAACCGATACGCTCCCGGCGGCATAATTAACATGCCGAAACCGTTGTCTGATGGGGAGATCAACTGGTCAGAAAAGGACGATATACCAGAAACCGAAGAGCAGTACGCGCGAGACGTTACGGCTTTTCTGACATGGGCTGCCGATCCGGCGCTTGAACAGCGAAAGCATCAGGGCCATTACGTAATGAGTTATCTGGCCATTATGCTGGCATTGCTGCTGATTTTGCGCCGATTAAAGAGACGCTCGTCAGAAAAAACGAGTGAGAATGGTTAAGACAATGACCAGTCAGTCCAACGCTGACTGGTCTTAAACCGACGCGATACCTTAGCTGTGACGGCGATTGTCGTTACGGCGGCAGCGTTTGTCGTAGTGGCGAACCCACCAGTAACGATCGCTCACCTGCTCATGCCCACCTACGCGGGCGCCTGCCAGCCAGAGAATGGCACCGACAAAGATGCTCAGCACCGCACCATGTGCAAAAAATTGTGGCAGGTTAAACTGCGGTAACTGGTTTAAAATAGAATAACCAACACCAACCACCATGACCACTAACCCCAACCCCATGAGCACGTTACCGAGTAACGAAGCGTTTTTGCGTTTCATATGTCACCTCCGGAACTTTTGGGTTGTTTCAGGGAATACCCCTAATCCTTATGTGTAAAGTATAGACAACACTGTGCTTTATGAGTGCGTGGGCGATCACAATTACAACCTGTTATTCAACAAAACTTTACAAATAACCCTCTGAACAGCTTGACTTTCCAATAGTTCAAACAGGCAATTATTCAGCTTCCGGCGCAATCTACGCTGTTTTTTGTCAAGCGCGGCCGCAGACAGTAAACTACGCGCCAGTTATGGACACACTCAGGACAAAAAACGTGACGATTAAATTGATTGTCGGCCTGGCGAACCCCGGCGCAGAATACGCGGCGACACGCCACAATGCGGGCGCATGGTACGTCGATTTACTGGCAGAGCGACTACGCGCGCCTCTGCGTGAAGAGCCGAAATTCTTCGGTTACACCTCCAGAGTGACCCTCGAAGGGGAAGATGTTCGCCTGCTAGTACCGACCACGTTTATGAATCTGAGCGGTAAAGCCGTCGGCGCGATGGCCAGTTTTTACCGCATCATGCCTGATGAGATTCTGGTTGCCCACGACGAACTGGATCTCCCCCCTGGCGTCGCGAAATTTAAGTTAGGCGGCGGACACGGTGGTCATAATGGCCTGAAAGACATCATCAACAAACTGGGTAATAACCCTAACTTTCATCGCTTACGTGTCGGAATTGGTCATCCGGGCGATAAAAATAAAGTTGTCGGTTTTGTTCTGGGTAAACCGCCGGTGTCGGAACAAAAGTTAATTGACGACGCCATTGACGAAGCGGCACGTTGTACTGAAGTCTGGTTCAAAGAAGGGTTAACCAAAGCGACGAACCGATTACATGCCTTTAAAGCACAATAAGCAGTGATGTGCGGCATTTTTGCCGTGCGCTGTGTATAATAGGCAAAGTTGTTTACTTTTCTACAATCTGTTTTCTACAACAGGTTGATTATCAAGATATTAAGGTGATTTAAATCATGGGATTCAAATGCGGTATCGTTGGTTTGCCCAACGTCGGGAAATCCACCCTGTTCAACGCCCTGACTAAAGCCGGTATTGAAGCGGCAAACTTCCCGTTCTGCACCATCGAGCCAAATACCGGTGTAGTGCCGATGCCCGATCCGCGTCTGGACAAACTGGCTGAGATTGTCAAGCCGCAGCGCATTCTCCCTACCACCATGGAGTTCGTCGACATTGCCGGTCTGGTAAAAGGCGCGTCGAAAGGCGAAGGCCTGGGTAACCAGTTCCTGACAAACATCCGTGAAACCGAAGCGATTGGTCACGTAGTACGCTGCTTTGAAAACGACAACATCATCCACGTTGCGGGGAAAGTAAACCCGGCGGAAGATATTGACGTTATCAACACCGAGCTGGCGCTGTCCGACCTTGATACCTGTGAACGCGCCATTCACCGCGTGCAGAAGAAAGCCAAAGGCGGCGATAAAGACGCGAAAGCTGAGCTGGCCGCGCTGGAAAAATGTCTGCCGCACCTGGAAAACGCCGGCATGCTGCGCTCACTGGATCTGACAGACGAAGATAAAGCGGCGATCCGCTATCTGAGCTTCCTGACGCTGAAGCCGACCATGTATATCGCTAACGTCAACGAAGATGGCTTCGAAAATAACCCGTACCTGGATCAGGTTCGCGCCATTGCCGATGCAGAAGGCTCTGTCGTGGTTCCGGTTTGTGCCGCTATCGAGGCCGACATCGCAGAACTCGACGATGCTGACCGTGACGAGTTTATGGCTGAGCTGGGTATTGAAGAACCGGGTCTCAACCGCGTTATTCGCGCTGGCTACAAGCTGCTGAATCTGCAAACTTATTTTACCGCTGGTGTGAAAGAAGTACGCGCGTGGACGATTCCTGTCGGCGCAACCGCACCGCAGGCTGCGGGTAAAATTCACACCGATTTTGAGAAAGGCTTTATTCGTGCGCAGACCATCGCTTTCGACGACTTCATCACGTACAAAGGTGAACAAGGCGCGAAAGAAGCCGGTAAGATGCGTGCGGAAGGCAAAGACTACATCGTTAAAGACGGCGATGTGATGAACTTCTTGTTCAACGTCTAATAAAATTTGTTGTCTTATGAGGTTTCAATAAACCTCGTAAAGTCCACAAAAACCCATAAAATCCACGCAATTGCGTGGATTTTTTTTCGCTCCGTTACCCCTGCTCTGCCGCTATTAAATAGGGCGCAATGCTCGCTAATTTCTCCCGGGTTTCTGTCAGTTCTCGTTCCGGCGTAGATTGCGCGATGATTCCCGCCCCCGCCTGTATCCAGCTGCGCTGGCTGTCCTGAAATACGGAACGCAGGACTAGCGCAGCATCAAAGCGCGTATCGTCCAGCAGCAGGATTGCGCCGGAATAAAGCTCTCGCGGCGTCTTCTCAATTTGCATAATCGCGTTCAGGGCAGCGTTTTTAGGGATACCTGAGGCGGTAATCGACGGAAACAGCACGGTAAACGCATCCCAGGCATCCTTGTTTTCCGCAAGCTGACCGCTCACGCCAGACCCCAGATGCTGAACGCTGCCGCGCTGGCGAACCGACATTAAATCTTCAACCACCACGCTGCCCGGCTGGCAAACGGCCTCCAGTTCAGCAATAGCTTCTTTGACAGAAAGGATATGCTCAAGCACCTCTTTACTGTCGTGCAGCAGTTCTGCCTCTTTCGCCTTATTATGCTCCGGGTTTCCCATGCGATCGCGGGTGCCCGCAAGCGGTTCAGTGACCACTTTATTGCCCGTCACTGACATCACCAGTTCCGGGCTAAAGCCCAGCGCTTCGCGTCCTTCCTGACGGAACATAAACGACCGCACTGGCGTGTTTGCCTGCCGCCCGTATAACAGCGTGGCGGGCATATCAATCCGCGATGGCAGGTGAATGGCGCGCGAGACAATCACTTTGACATACTCACCACGGCGGATCTCCGCAACGGCGCGTGCAACCTGTTGTTTATACGCCTCACCATTGAGGGCGGTATCCACCGCCAGTGGTGCGTTCTGCGTCGTTGTACCGGCCTCTTTTACCCACTCGCACAAACGTCGGCACCCGTCGGCGGAGTCCGCATAAACGGTGACATTTCCCTTTTCAAAAATAAGTTCTTCACGGGGAACGGTTAACGTCAGCAGCGGCCACTCCCCGGCGTTAAAGGCAATCCCCCGCGCATGCGCCGCAAAGTTGAACCCAACCTGTCCATAAACCCGACGTCCTTTCACCTGAGGATGTGCCATAAAACGACGTGCGCAGTCGGCAATGGAATCCACCGCCCATTTTTGCTCCCCGGCATCATCAATAAATGTCGCCTGCGTTCCGTCGGCATTAATGTGCAACCGTGCCTGGCACCCTTTGCCTAAATACCAACAGGGTTGGCGCTCATAGACATAACACTCTTCTTCTGCGAACTGGCGTAAGACGCCAGAAATCGTCGGTAGCCATTGTTCCTCTGGTAACGCCAGGTGTAGAAATTCACTGATTTTCATCCCTTACCTCTCTGTGTTATTCCCGGATCAATCAATTGCGCTGGTCATCAGTTCTCTTGCCGAATGCAGCCGGATATAAGCAACCCACGCCGCCAGCAACGTGAATGCTCCGGCAAACAGGAAGCAGGCAGCATAGCCAAAATGTTGAGCAACAACGCCACCGATAACGCCTGCCAGAATGGCGATTGCCGCGTCAGTACATTGAAAGAGGGTGAAGTCGACACCGGCCTGCAAAGGCGATGAAAGCGACATCAGCGTGGCGTAAAGACAGACCAGCGCGCAGGCCAGCGAAATGGACTGGACAATGACCAGACACTGGAGAATCGGCAGCAGCAGATGACCCGGCGCCATCATGAGCGTCATCACCACCGCCAGCAGCGCGATCCCCT
Organism: Citrobacter sp. CK194; assembly: GCF_030333395.1. Classification (NCBI taxonomy): domain Bacteria; kingdom Pseudomonadati; phylum Pseudomonadota; class Gammaproteobacteria; order Enterobacterales; family Enterobacteriaceae; genus Citrobacter; species Citrobacter sp. CK194. The sequence continues at coordinate 959,032 of NZ_JAOWGA010000019.1, read as the reverse complement.
GGACGCCATAAGCCGTCAACAGCGCTCTGCCGGGTGAGGTGTATTTCATCAGCAATCCGCCGGCCAGCGTTCCTGCTATGCCCGCTGCAATATTGCCGCCGCTAAACAGCGCGCCCAACGCGGACATGCTTAACCCATGATCCAACAACAGCGGCGCCAGAAGAGGCAGCACAAACCGCATGCCTGAATTCAGCATCAATACCAGCAGTAAGCCCAGGCGCGCCTGTTTCCTCCTTAGCGCATAACCTAATGCCGGAACATGCGGGATAGTCGCTGTTCGCGTCGGCTCCGTAATGCGCCACAGCGGGAATGACAGCGCCATAATCAGCACCGCCATCATCAGCATGGCGACAGGCCAGCCGGATGCTGCCGACAGCATCAGAAACACCCCGCCGCCGCACATCATTCCCAGATAGCTGCCGCCGACCTGCACGCTGTTTCCCCAGCCGTAACCCGCGCGGGTCAGTTGATCGACGCAAAAGCCGTCGCTGGCGATATCAATGGTGGAGGCGACCGTGCCTGCCACCATAAACAGAACAAATAACGCGACGATTTGCGTATCAGGAAATCCCCCTTCTTGCCCAAACCAGCCAATCGCTGCGGCAATAGTCAGGATCGCCGCTAGCGCGACCTGACCACGCAGGATTAACATGCGGGAACGGCGTTCCTGGCTACCGGGCGGAAGCCGCCAGCGCTCGATCCACGGCGCCCAAATAAACTTCAGCGCCCAGGGCAGCATGAACAGGGTTGTCGCACCGGCAAGCGCCAGCGAACCGCCAGCAGCGCGCACCAGCGCGGGTAAGGACTGCATAGACAGCGCCGATACCAGGCTCTGCGTCACATAGACGCCGGCAATAGCAAAAATCACCCGCCCGGTCGTCAACGTCAGCGGTTTCACATTCGACTGAACATCACTCATGTTCCCACACTCCAGACGCGGAAACCCCGTCGTCGCGCCACACGCGCGCGGCCATTTGCGCCTGCCACAGCGCCTGATAACGTCCATGATGAGAGAGCAATTGCGCATGAGTACCCTGCTCAACCACCTGTCCCTCTTCCATCACCAGAATGTTTCCGGCCCCGGCGATGGTGGATAAACGGTGGGCAATGATAATCACCGTCCGGTTGTGAACCAGGTTATCGATCGCTTTTTGCACCGCCAGCTCGCTTTCAATATCCAGCGCGGCGGTCGGTTCATCGAGAATGACGACCGGCGCGTTTTTCAATAACGCTCTGGCAATGGAAATCCGCTGGCGCTCGCCGCCCGATAGCTGGCCACCCATCTCCCCCATTGGCGTCAGCCAGCCTTGTGGAAGACGGGAAATAAACTCAAGGCACTGCGCCGCGCGGGCGGCCTCTTCCACCTCCTGTCGCGTCGCCTGTGGGCGCGCGATACGGATATTCGCCAGCAGCGTGTCATCAAACAGCCAGACATCCTGGAAAACAACAGAAATCAGGCTATTGAGCTGTTCCGGCGTCAGGCGGCGAATATCGACGCCGCCAATAGAAATCTGCCCTTGCTGCGGATCGGCATAGCGCATTAACAGTTTAGTGACCGTGGTTTTGCCTGCGCCGGAGGCACCCACCAGCGCGCTCATACTGGCTGCCGGGAACGTCAAAGAAACATGATTAAGCGCGTGGCCGTCGCCTTCTTCGTAGCGATAGCTGACGTTGTCAAAGCGGATATCATAACGCTCCGGCATCTCGCTTTGCGCTGCGACGGGAAGCGGTGCTATCGCCATAAACTGCTCAATCCGTTGCAGGGCGCTGGCGATCAGTTCCACAACCGAGGTGTAGCTGATAAACATCGCCATCGGTTCTGCGAAGCGCATAATCATCGCGACGGCGGCAATCAAAAAGGCGAGGTTCAGAGTGCCCGTCACCACCCAGACGATCCCGGATAACACCACCACCTGTAGGCCCAACTCCACGACGCTGGCGATCAGCATCGTCGCGCCAGCGCCCTGACGGTGAGTGCGGGTCTGTAAGTTTTCCAGCGCATTGAAATGCTCCAGCAGCGCCCGGCTTTTATCGGCATCGCTACCGCAGGTGCGCAATACCATCATCCCCTGAGCAAATTCAACGATATCGCCGCTCAGACGCTGGTGCGCTTCCCCCAGCGTCTGCATTTGTCGCCGCATCGCCGGGCGGCGCCAGTAATAAAACGGCACCAGCAGAGGGAAGATCAGCAACATCACCAGCCCCAGCCGCCAGTCTATCCACAATGTCGCCAGCGACGCCGTCAGCGGCGTGACAATGGTGAGCAGCAAAATATTGGCTATCGCGATAACATAATTGAGGTTTTCATCCACGCTGCCCAGCAGCAAGGCGTTCATTTCGCCCGCCCTGCCGCGCTGGAGCTTCTCCAGCGGCACGAGGCGTAACTGCTCGCCAAGTCGCAGGCGCAACTCATGGGTGGCCTGCGCCAGATGACCACGGTATTCAAAGCCCAGGCCATACCAGCGTAGCGCCAGCGTCACAATCGTGGCACCGCTGAAGGCCACAGCCCAGTTAAGAAGTTGCGGCGCGTCTCCCCGTAACAGCGCATCAATGATCGGATAAAGACAGGCAAAGGCGATCCCCTGCATGAATGCCGCCAGCAACAGCGCCAGCATACTGCGCCGCAGCATCCTGGCCTGACTGCCAACGCTGGAGATAAGCTGGCGCCAGATGACGCGCCAGGCCAGGTTATCCGCAGGATTATTGTCTTTCATTTTCCACCACCTCTTCCTGTGTTCCACCCGGCACCCAATGCTGCGCCTGCTGATAGTGTTGCCAGAGCCGTTGATACAGGCCGCCCTGCGCCAACAGTTGCGTATGGTTCCCCATTTCCCTGAGCTGTCCGTCGGAAAACAGCAATATCACATCGGCCTGAGTCACCATTGAGAGACGATGCGCGACCATGATGACCGTCCGGCCGCGCATGGCCGCCGCGAGCGCCTTGATAAGCGCCGCTTCGTTTTCCGGGTCAGCAAACGCCGTCGCCTCATCAAGCACCAGGATGGGGCGATCCTGCAAAATCGCCCTGGCGATAGTGATGCGCTGCCGCTGGCCGCCGGAGAGAAATACCCCACGTTCCCCGACTCGCGTGTTGTAACCTTCTGGCAGCGCGCTAATAAAATCATGGGCCTGCGCCACTCTGGCCGCCGCTATTACCGCCTCCAGCGGCGTATCCGGCGCGCCCAGACGAATGTTATTGGCTATCGTGTCGGCAAAAAGGAAGTTGTCCTGAAACACAAACGAGAGTTGCTTCATCAGGGTGTCCGTCTGCATATCGCGCAGATCCACGCCGCCAATACGGATATGGCCTTTGTCCGGGTCGGCGTAACGCAGCAGCAAGCGCGCCACGGTGCTTTTTCCGGCGCCGCTTGGCCCGACCAGCGCCACAATTTGCCCGGCAGGCACATGAAAGCTCACCTCCTGCAACGCGGCGCCAGTACGCGCTTGCGGATAATGAAAGCTCACCTGCTCAAAGGTAATGCTCGCCTCTTGCGGCTGCTGGTCAGACTGCGGCAGCGATAACTCCGGCATTGCGAGAACCTGATAAATACGCTGAATGCTTAAACGCGTTTGCGCGACCAGGTTATTGAGCATCATCATTGGCATTACGGCTTCGGCCATTCCGCTGCCCAGCAGTAAAACGGCCACCCACGCGATAAAATCGAGACTGCCATAGTGCAACAGACCGTATCCCGACCAGATCAGGACAAACAGGGTCGGGAGAGGATTCAGAATCGAGAAGGAAAAACGCGCTGAAAAACCGGCTTTGCGATACCAGGTTTTGAGCACATCGACCCACTCTTCAAGGGCGCGTTGATAGCGCAAAAAACTGGTGCTGCCGCTATCAAACGTTCTCACCACGGGCATGGCCTGCACGAACTCAATAACCGCCGCACTGACCTGCTCGCGCGCCTTATGATAACGCTGAGCCATATCTTCCGAACGCTGGCGGGCAAGCACGAGAACAACCGAGCCAAACACCAGTACCACCAGCGTCGCGATTGCCAGCCGCCAGTCCAGCCAGAACAAGATAACGATTGTCGCCAGCGGCATGATGATCGCGCGGGCATAGAGCGGCGTGCTGTCGGCCACAAAAATATGTAACGACTTCACGTCATCCAGCATCACTTTCGCCACTGACCCGCTGCCCATTTGCTGTAACACGCCAGGCGGAAGCTGCAATGCTTTACGGGCTAACCTGCTGCGCAGAATGTTCTCCAGATGAAAAGCCGCGTAATGAGAGGTGTTGAACGCCTGCAAGCGCAGAACAAAAGTTAAGACCACGCAGCCGATCACGCCGCCCAGCGGCCAGGCCGGAATAGCGTCAGGCGTCGCGCGAATGTCACGCAGGCTCCACGCCAGAAAAAGGAGCGCCCCCAGGCTGGTTAATGCCGCCAGCCCCGCCAGCGCCATAGCTAAAATAACCTTCCTGCGAACCGGTGTAATCACCTGCCAGAGAGGAAATCGGGACAGCGATTCAGTATTGGATGATTGAGATGACATGGGAGTAACTGAATTTCCTGATGAATTTTTACGGACGCCAAAAACGACAATTCAGGGTGGCGTTCTGAGAATTAATGTGAATAATAACCATTATCAATAACTCATCTACCCCATTCGGTTCTATTTATACCCTAAATAGTTCGAGTTGCAGGAAGGCGGCAAGCGAGGGAAGCCCCAGGAGCTTACAGAAGTAAGTGACTGGGGGGAGTGACAAATCTGTCTGGAACAGATTTGAACGCCGCTTGCGGCGGCCCGTAAGGGCGAGGCCCAGGGATGGGCCGAGTAACCCGTAGCCAACGCACATGCAACTTGAAATATGACGGGTATATGCCCGCATTGGTCTAAGCCACAGGGAGATAACCAGGTCATGACGGAGTCACCGCAAACGCAATCTGAAATCTCTATTCACCAGTTGGTGGTCGGGAAACCTGCAAACGATGGCAATATTCCTGCTCAGTGTGAACTGCTGCGCTGTTCGTTGCAGGAAGGTATGGATATTTTGCTCTGGAGGGGCCATTTTGCGCGGCCCGAGACGTTGCAGCTACACGACGATCTGGGCAGGATTAACTTCTCGTGCATCCTGGAAGGCACATCGCGCTTTGCGATTCAGGGACTCAGGCGCCGCACCGACTGGGAGCTTGCGCGCAATCGCCATTACATTACCCATACGCCAGACTGCCGTGGCAGCGCCTCCTATTGTGGCCGATTCGAGAGCATTACCCTCTCCTTCAGCCCTGAAACCCTCGCGCTGTGGGTGCCGGATATTAGCGCGGTCATTAAGAATAAGATCGACTCCCACTGCTGTTGCCAGCAGCAGCGTTGTAATGCTGAAACCCACTTAACGGCTCAGGCCTTGCGTCACGCGCTGATGCGCATGCACGGCGGCTTCAGCCATGAACAAAAGCCGTCGACGCTATGGTTGCAGGGGCAAAGTCTGGTCATGCTCAGTCTGGTGCTGGATGAACATCGCGAAGACGCCAGTTGCCTCTCCTGCCACTTCAACCCGATGGAACGTCAGAAACTGCTGCGGGCGAAGGATCTGCTGCTGGCTGATCTGACGCAAGCGCCGGGCGTCGCGGAGCTGGCCAGAGAGTCCGGTCTGAGCGTTCTCAAAATTAAGCGAGGCTTCCGCGTTCTGTTCAACAACAGCGTCTATGGCCTGTTTCAGGCTGAACGAATGCAGGAAGCCAGAAGACGCCTGGCCAACGGCAATACTTCCGTCATGACGGTGGCGGCCGATCTGGGCTATGCCAACGCCAGCCATTTCTCTGCCGCCTTCCAGAAACAGTTTGGCGTAACCCCTTCGACCTTTAAACGCGTGATGTAACCGGGGTCGCCCCCCCCCCCCCTAAATTCCTCCCTGACAGAGGCCCGGATACCCCATCCGGGCCTCTGTTCTTTCCGCCTGTTACCAACCCGAAACGGGCATAAATAAACCCGTTTCGGGTAGCATCCAATTGTTAATAATTATTATTCTCATGTGAGCAATGCTTTTCGGTAAGACGTGCCATCAGGAGGAAGAATGATTTCTGGCGCACCATCTCAGGATTCGCTGTTACCGGACAACCGCCACGCGGCTGATTACCAACAATTACGCGAGCGGCTTATACAGGAACTGAATTTAACGCCGCAGCAGTTACATGAAGAGAGCAATCTGATCCAGGCCGGCCTGGATTCAATAAGATTGATGAGATGGTTACACTGGTTTCGTAAAAATGGCTACCGCCTTACCCTTCGCGAGCTGTATGCCGCCCCCACGCTGGCGGCATGGAACCAGTTAATGCTCAGCCGGTCGCCGGAGAACGCGGAAGAAGAAACGCCGCCCGACGAATCATCCTGGCCGAACATGACCGAAAGTACCCCCTTCCCATTGACGCCGGTACAGCACGCCTACCTGACGGGCCGCATGCCGGGGCAGACGCTTGGCGGCGTGGGTTGCCACCTGTATCAGGAGTTTGAAGGCCATTGTCTGACGGCGTCGCAGCTGGAGCAGGCCATCACGACCTTGCTGCAACGCCACCCAATGCTGCATATCGCCTTTCGCCCCGACGGGCAGCAGGTCTGGCTACCGCAACCTTACTGGAACGGCGTCACCGTTCATGATTTACGCCATAACGACGCTGAAAGCCGCCAGGCCTATCTGGACGCACTGCGCCAGCGCCTGAGCCACCGTCTTTTACGCGTGGAGATCGGCGAAACGTTTGATTTTCAGCTGACGCTCTTGCCGGACAATCGCCACCGCCTCCATGTCAATATTGACCTGCTGATTATGGATGCCTCCAGCTTTACGCTTTTCTTCGATGAGCTTAACGCCCTGCTGGCCGGAGAATCGCTGCCGGCTATCGACACCCGCTATGATTTCCGTTCGTATTTGCTGCACCAGCAGAAGATCAATCAACCACTGAGAGACGACGCGCGCGCTTACTGGCTGGCGAAAGCATCGACGCTTCCCCCCGCGCCCGTCTTGCCGCTGGCCTGCGAACCCGCCACGCTACGTGAAGTCCGTAATACCCGGCGCCGCATGATTGTCCCGGCAACACGCTGGCACGCCTTTAGCAACCGGGCCGGCGAGTATGGCGTGACGCCGACAATGGCGCTGGCGACCTGTTTTTCTGCCGTGCTGGCTCGCTGGGGCGGCCTGACGCGTCTGCTGCTTAACATCACCTTATTCGACCGCCAGCCGCTGCACCCGGCGGTTGGCGCAATGCTTGCCGACTTCACCAACATTCTTCTGCTGGATACCGCCTGCGATGGCGATACCGTCAGCAACCTGGCGCGTAAAAACCAGCTCACGTTTACGGAGGACTGGGAGCATCGCCACTGGTCCGGCGTCGAGCTACTCCGTGAACTCAAACGCCAGCAGCGCTACCCCCACGGCGCCCCGGTGGTATTTACCAGCAATCTGGGGCGTTCCCTCTACAGCAGCCGCGCAGAATCGCCGTTGGGCGAGCCGGAATGGGGCATCTCGCAAACGCCGCAGGTCTGGATAGATCATCTGGCGTTCGAGCATCACGGCGAGGTCTGGCTGCAATGGGACAGCAACGACGCGCTGTTCCCTCCGGCGTTAGTCGAAACATTGTTCGACGCCTACTGCCAGTTGATTAACCAACTCTGCGATGACGAAAGCGCCTGGCAAAAGCCGTTCGCAGATATGATGCCCGCCAGCCAGCGCGCGATACGCGAACGGGTCAACGCCACCGGCGCCCCCATTCCCGAAGGTTTGCTGCATGAAGGCATTTTCCGTATCGCTCTGCAACAGCCGCAGGCGCTGGCGGTAACGGACATGCGTTATCAGTGGAATTATCATGAGCTGACAGACTATGCCCGCCGTTGCGCAGGCAGGTTAATCGAGTGCGGGGTTCAGCCCGGCGATAATGTGGCTATCACGATGTCGAAAGGCGCAGGACAACTTGTTGCGGTTCTGGCCGTCCTGCTGACCGGGGCGGTTTACGTTCCGGTTTCGCTGGACCAGCCTGCCGCACGGCGCGAGAAAATCTACGCTGACGCCAGCGTCCGGCTGGTGCTCATTTGCCAGCACGACGCCAGCGCCTGGTCAGACGATATTCCCGTCCTTGCCTGGCAGCAGGCCATTGAGGCGGAGCCGATCGCCAACCCGGTGGTACGCGACCCCACGCAGCCGGCCTACATTATCTACACCTCCGGCTCTACCGGCACGCCGAAAGGGGTAGTCATTTCTCACCGGGGAGCGCTCAACACCTGTTGCGATATCAATACCCGCTATCAGGTTGGCCCGCATGACAGGGTGCTGGCCCTCTCCGCCCTGCATTTTGATTTATCGGTTTACGACATTTTTGGCGTACTGCGCGCGGGCGGCGCGCTGGTGATGGTGATGGAAAATCAACGGCGCGATCCTCACGCATGGTGTGAGCTGATCCAGCGCCATCAGGTCACGCTCTGGAACAGCGTCCCGGCGCTGTTCGATATGCTGCTGACCTGGTGTGAAGGTTTCGCCGACGCCACGCCGGAAAACCTGCGCGCAGTGATGCTTTCCGGCGACTGGATCGGGCTTGACCTCCCCGCCCGTTATCGGGCCTTCCGTCCACAAGGACAATTTATCGCGATGGGCGGCGCCACCGAGGCGTCTATCTGGTCTAACGCCTGCGAAATTCACGACGTCCCCGCCCACTGGCGTTCCATCCCTTACGGTTTTCCGCTAACCAACCAACGCTACCGGGTGGTGGATGAACGGGGCCGGGACTGCCCTGACTGGGTGCCGGGTGAATTATGGATTGGCGGCATCGGGGTCGCGGAAGGCTATTTCAACGATCCCCTGCGCAGCGAGCAGCAATTTTTGACGCTCCCGGACGAGCGCTGGTATCGCACCGGCGATCTCGGCTGCTACTGGCCAGATGGCACAATCGAGTTCCTCGGTCGTCGCGACAAGCAGGTCAAAGTCGGAGGATATCGCATCGAGCTGGGCGAAATCGAAAGCGCGCTCAGCCAACTGGCGGGGGTGAAACAAGCAACCGTTCTGGCGATCGGCGAAAAAGAAAAAACGCTGGCGGCATACGTTGTTCCTCAGGGCGAGGCTTTTTGCGTTACCGATCATCGGAACCCGGCACTGCCGCAGGTGTGGCACACGCTTGCGGGAACGTTGCCCTGTTGCGCCATCTCGCCAGAGATCTCCGCAGAACAGGTAGCCGATTTCCTTCAGCATCGCCTGTTAAAACTGAAGCCGGGTCACACCGCTGGCGCCGATCCTCTCCCCCTGATGAACTCACTCGCTATCCAGCCGCGCTGGCAGGCCGTGGTGGAACGCTGGTTAGCATTTCTGGTGACGCAACGGCGACTGAAGCCCGCTGCTGAAGGTTATCAGGTCTGCGCTGGTGAAGAACGCGAGGATGAACACCCGCACTTCAGCGGACATGATTTAACGTTATCGCAAATTCTTCGCGGCGCCCGCGACGAACTGTCGTTACTGAACGACGCGCAGTGGTCGCCGGAAAGCCTGGCCTTCAACCATCCGGCCAGCGCCCCGTATATTCAGGAACTGGCGACAATTTGCCAACAGCTTGCACAGCGCTTACAGCGCCCGGTACGCCTGCTTGAGGTGGGAACCCGCACTGGCCGCGCCGCAGAATCGCTGTTAGCACAGCTCAACGCCGGACAGATTGAGTATGTCGGGCTTGAGCAGAGCCAGGAGATGCTGCTGAGCGCCCGGCAGAGGCTCGCCCCCTGGCCTGGCGCTCGTCTGTCTCCCTGGAATGCAGACACGCTGGCGGCGCACGCTCACTCGGCGGACATTATCTGGCTTAATAACGCCCTGCATCGTCTGCTGCCGGAAGATCCCGGGCTCCTTGCGACATTACAACAGCTTGCCGTTCCCGGCGCGCTGCTCTACGTGATGGAGTTTCGCCAGTTAACGCCGTCCGCCTTGCTCAGCACGCTCCTGTTAACCGATGGGCAGCCGGAGGCCTTGCTGCATAACAGCGCCGACTGGGCGGCATTATTTAGCGCAGCCGCCTTCAACTGTCAGCATGGCGATGAGATCGCGGGGTTACAACGCTTCCTCGTACAATGCCCTGACAGGCAGGTGCGCCGCGATCCCCGTCAACTTCAGGCCGCCCTCGCCGGGCGTCTGCCGGGGTGGATGGTGCCGCAACGGATCGTCTTCCTCGACGCCTTACCGCTGACGGCTAACGGGAAAATTGACTATCAGGCGCTGAAGCGTCGTCATACCCCTGAAGCGGAAAACCAGGCCGAGGCGGATTTACCCCAGGGCGACATTGAAAAACAGGTTGCCGCCCTCTGGCAGCAACTCTTATCGACTGGCAATGTCACCAGAGAAACCGACTTCTTCCAGCAAGGCGGCGATAGCCTGCTGGCGACCCGTCTGACCGGGCAACTTCATCAGGCAGGTTATGAAGCGCAATTAAGCGACCTGTTTAATCATCCCCGGCTGGCGGATTTTGCCGCCACGCTGCGGAAAACCGACGTCCCGGTCGAACAACCATTCGTCCACTCCCCTGAAGATCGCTACCAGCCCTTTGCGCTTACCGACGTGCAGCAGGCTTACCTGGTGGGGCGTCAGCCAGGCTTTGCCCTGGGCGGCGTCGGCTCACATTTCTTTGTTGAATTTGAAATTGCCGATCTGGATCTCACCCGGCTGGAGACGGTCTGGAACCGATTAATCGCCCGCCACGATATGCTGCGCGCCGTTGTGCGTGATGGACAGCAACAGGTGCTCGAACAGACGCCCCCCTGGGTGATACCCGCACACACCCTCCATACGCCTGAAGAGGCGTTGCGGGTACGCGAAAAACTGGCGCATCAGGTACTCAACCCCGAAGTGTGGCCGGTATTCGATCTCCAGGTCGGATACGTGGGCGGGATGCCCGCCCGCCTGTGGCTGTGTCTGGATAACCTGTTGCTTGACGGTCTGAGCATGCAGATCCTGCTGGCGGAGCTGGAACACGGCTACCGCTACCCGCAACAGCTGCTTCCGCCGCTGCCCGTCACCTTCAGGGATTATCTGCAACAACCCTCGCTACAGTCGCCCAATCCAGATTCTCTGGCATGGTGGCAGGCGCAGCTTGATGATATTCCTCCGGCGCCTGCGTTGCCGCTGCGCTGCTTGCCTCAGGAGGTTGAAACACCGCGCTTCACCCGCCTGAACGGCGCGCTGGACAGCACGCGCTGGCATCGGCTGAAAAAACGGGCGGCTGACGCCCATCTCACCCCGTCGGCCGTGCTGTTGTCGGTGTGGTCAACGGTTCTCTCTGCATGGAGTGCGCAGCCTGAGTTCACGCTTAACCTTACGCTTTTCGACAGACGACCGCTGCACCCGCAAATCAACAAGATTCTGGGCGATTTCACCTCGCTGATGCTGCTGAGCTGGCATCCCGGCGAAAGCTGGCTGCACAGCGCGCAGTCACTACAGCAGCGGCTGAGCCAGAACCTCAACCACCGCGATGTGTCAGCCATCCGCGTGATGCGTCAACTGGCGCAACGGAAAAACGTGCCTGCCGTTCCGATGCCCGTCGTCTTTACCAGCGCGCTGGGCTTTGAGCAGGATAACTTCCTCGCCCGGCGTAATCTGCTCAAACCGGTCTGGGGCATCTCCCAGACGCCGCAGGTCTGGCTCGATCACCAGGTTTATGAATCCGAAGGCGAACTGCGCTTTAACTGGGATTTTGTCGCCGCGCTGTTTCCTGCCGGGCAGGTGGAGCGCCAGTTTGAACAGTATTGCGCATTGCTAAACCGAATGGCCGAGGATGAAAGCGGCTGGCAACTGCCGCTCGCCGCGCTGGTGCCTCCCGTTAAACACGCAGGGCAATGCGCAGAGCGCTCACCGCGCGTATGCCCTGAGCACTCTCAGCCACACATTGCGGCGGACGAGAGCACCGTCAGCCTGATTTGCGACGCCTTCCGCGAGGTGGTTGGCGAGTCTGTCACACCCGCAGAAAACTTCTTTGAGGCGGGCGCAACGTCGCTGAATCTGGTGCAACTGCACGTTTTGTTACAACGTCACGAATTTTCCACCCTGACGTTGCTTGACCTCTTCACCCACCCTTCTCCTGCTGCCCTGGCCGATTATCTGGCCGGCGTCGCCACGGTGGAGAAAACAAAACGACCTCGCCCTGTTCGCCGTCGTCAGCGGCGGATATAGCGCGAAGCAAACTGATTTTCCCCGGAACGCCATCGCGAACGCCTGGCGTTCCATTGACTTTGTGAATCTTAGGAAACGGGACCGATTATGGATAACTTGCGCTTATCTTCTGCGCCGACAGCAGATTCCATTGATGCATCGATCGCTCAACACTACCCGGACTGCGAACCTGTCGCGGTTATCGGCTACGCCTGCCATTTTCCTGAATCGCCGGATGGCGAAACGTTCTGGCAAAATCTGCTGGAAGGTCGTGAATGCAGCCGACGCTTTACGCGCGAAGAACTTCTGGCCGTCGGTCTGGATGCCGCCATCATTGACGATCCTCATTATGTCAATATCGGTACGGTGTTAGACAACGCCGACTGCTTCGACGCCACCCTGTTTGGCTATTCGCGACAGGAAGCGGAGTCGATGGACCCGCAGCAGCGCCTGTTTTTGCAGGCGGTCTGGCATGCGCTGGAACATGCCGGTTATGCCCCCGGCGCCGTCCCCCATAAGACCGGCGTTTTCGCCTCTTCCCGGATGAGTACCTACCCCGGTCGCGAAGCATTGAACGTGACAGAAGTCGCGCAGGTAAAAGGTCTGCAATCTCTGATGGGCAATGATAAAGACTATATTGCCACCCGCGCCGCGTACAAACTCAACCTGCACGGCCCGGCGTTATCGGTACAGACCGCCTGTTCCAGCTCGCTGGTTGCCGTGCATCTGGCCTGTGAAAGCCTGCGCGCAGGCGAATCCGATATGGCGGTTGCCGGCGGCGTGGCGCTCTCTTTCCCCCAGCAGGCGGGCTACCGCTACCAGCCCGGAATGATTTTCTCTCCTGACGGTCACTGTCGTCCCTTTGACGCCTCGGCTGAGGGCACCTGGGCCGGTAACGGTCTCGGCTGCGTGGTGCTGCGTCGCCTGAGAGACGCGCTGCTATCAGGCGATCCGATTATCTCGGTGATCCTCTCCAGCGCGGTCAACAACGACGGCAACAGAAAGGTCGGCTATACCGCCCCTTCCGTCGCAGGGCAACAGGCGGTCATCGAAGAGGCGTTAATGCTGGCGGCCATCGACGACAGGCAGGTAGGTTACATTGAAACCCACGGCACCGGCACACCGCTGGGCGACGCGATTGAAATTGAAGCGTTACGCAACGTCTATGCGCCTCGCCCGCAGGATCAGCGCTGTGCGCTCGGTTCCGTGAAAAGTAATATGGGGCATCTGGATACCGCGGCGGGCATTGCCGGACTGCTGAAAACCGTTCTGGCAGTCAGTCGCGGGCAAATTCCACCCTTACTGAATTTTCACACCCCCAACCCGGCGCTGAAGCTTGAAGAGAGCCCCTTTACCATACCGGTGTCGGCACAGGCATGGCAGGACGAAATGCGCTATGCGGGCGTCTCCTCCTTTGGTATTGGCGGCACCAACTGCCATATGATCGTCGCCTCGCTGCCCGACGCGCTCAACGCGCGCCTCCCCAATACGGATGGCGGCAGAAAAAGTACCGCGCTGCTGCTCAGCGCCGCCAGCGACAGCGCGTTGCGGCGGCTGGCGACGGATTATGCCGGGGCGCTGAGGGAGAATACGGATGCCAGCAATCTGGCCTTCACGGCCCTGCACGCGCGCCGTCTCGATCTTCCCTTCCGCCTGGCGGCGCCATTAAACCGTGAAACCGCTGCGGCGCTCAGCGCCTGGGCCGGTGAGAAATCGGGGGCGCTGGTTTACAGCGGTCACGGCGCCAGCGGCAAGCAGGTGTGGCTGTTTACCGGCCAGGGCTCGCACTGGCGCACTATGGGTCAAACGATGTACCAGCACTCAACGGCGTTTGCCGACACGCTGGATCGCTGTTTTTCCGCCTGTAGCGAAATGCTCACGCCGTCACTGCGCGAAGCGATGTTTAACCCCGATTCGGCGCAGCTGGACAATATGGCCTGGGCGCAGCCAGCGATTGTCGCGTTTGAAATCGCGATGGCGGCGCACTGGCGCGCTGAAGGACTGAAGCCAGACTTCGCCATTGGGCATTCCGTCGGTGAATTTGCCGCTGCCGTCGTCTGCGGACACTATACGATTGAACAGGTCATGCCACTGGTTTGTCGGCGCGGCGCGCTAATGCAGCAGTGCGCAAGCGGCGCGATGGTGGCGGTATTTGCAGACGAAGACACGCTGATGCCGCTGGCTCGCCAGTTTGAGCTGGATCTCGCCGCCAACAACGGTACGCAACATACGGTATTTTCCGGGCCGGAAGCCCGTCTCGCGGTATTTTGCGCCACGCTCTCGCAGCATAACATTAACTATCGTCGCCTGAGCGTAACCGGCGCGGCGCACTCCGCTTTACTGGAGCCGATACTCGATCGGTTCCAGGACGCCTGCGCGGGGCTGCACGCTGAGCCGGGGCAAATACCGATTATTTCCACGCTCACCGCCGACGTCATTGATGAGTCAACGCTCAACCAGGCGGATTACTGGCGCCGACACATGCGCCAGCCGGTGCGTTTTATCCAGAGTATTCAGGTGGCGCATCAGCTCGGCGCCCGCGTTTTTCTGGAGATGGGGCCCGATGCCCAGTTGGTTGCTTCCGGGCAGCGCGAATACCGCGATAACGCATACTGGATAGCCAGCGCCCGACGTAACAAAGAGGCGAGCGATGTCCTCAATCAGGCCCTGCTCCAGCTTTACGCTGCCGGCGTCGCCCTACCGTGGGCCGACCTACTGGCGGGCGATGGACAACGTATCGCTGCGCCATGTTATCCGTTTGATACTGAGCGTTACTGGAAAGAGCGCGTCTCCCCGGCCTGCGAGCTTGCCGACGCAGCGCTGTCTGCCGGGCTGGAGGTGGCGAGTCGCGCCGCGACAGCGCTCGATCTCCCCCGCCTGGAAGCGCTTAAACAGTGCGCCACGCGCCTGCACGCCATCTACGTCGATCAACTGGTACAACGCTGTACCGGCGATGCCATTGAGAACGGCGTGGACGCCATGACCATCATGCGCCGTGGACGTCTGCTGCCCCGCTACCAGCAGCTACTCCAGCGCCTGCTGAATAACTGCGTGGTCGACGGCGATTACCGCTGCACCGACGGGCGATACGCTCGCGCCCGCCCCATTGAACATCAACAGCGGGAATCACTGCTGACGGAACTTGCCGGTTATTGTGAAGGTTTTCAGGCTATTCCCGACACCATCGCCCGTGCCGGCGATCGGTTATATGACATGATGAGCGGCGCGGAAGAACCGGTGGCGATTATCTTCCCGCAAAGCGCCTCCGACGGCGTGGAGGTGCTGTATCAGGAATTCAGCTTTGGCCGCTATTTCAACCAAATCGCCGCCGGGGTATTACGCGGCATTGTCCAGACGCGTCAGCCCCGCCAGCCGTTGCGTATTCTTGAAGTTGGTGGCGGAACCGGCGGCACCACCGCGTGGCTGCTGCCGGAACTCAACGGCGTTCCGGCGCTGGAGTACCACTTCACCGATATCTCGGCGCTGTTCACCCGCCGCGCCCAGCAGAAATTCGCCGACTATGATTTTGTGAAGTATAGCGAGCTGGATCTCGAAAAAGAGGCGCAGTCTCAGGGTTTCCAGGCACAGTCTTACGATCTCATTGTGGCGGCGAACGTGATTCACGCCACCCGCCATATTGGCCGCACGCTCGATAATCTGCGCCCCCTGCTCAAGCCGGGCGGGCGCCTGCTGATGCGCGAAATCACCCAGCCAATGCGTCTGTTTGATTTCGTTTTCGGCCCGCTGGTTCTTCCGCTACAGGATCTCGACGCCCGCGAAGGTGAGTTATTCCTCACCACCGCTCAGTGGCAGCAACAGTGCCGCCACGCCGGATTCAGCAAAGTGGCGTGGCTACCGCAGGATGGCAGCCCGACCGCCGGGATGAGCGAACATATCATTCTCGCCACGCTGCCCGGTCAGGCGGTTAGCGCCGTAACATTCACAGCGCCATCAGAACCCGTGTTGGGGCAGGCGCTGACGGATAACGGTGATTATCTCGCCGACTGGTCTGATTGCGCAGGTCAGCCCGAACGGTTTAACGCCCGCTGGCAGGAGGCCTGGCGTCTGCTCTCACAGCGTCATGGCGACGCTCTCCCTGTGGAACCGCCCCCCGTCGTCGCCCCGGAGTGGCTGGGGGAGGTTCGCTTAAGCTGGCAAAACGAAGCCTTTTCCCGCGGTCAGATGCGCGTTGAAGCCCGTCATCCTGCTGGCGAGTGGCTGCCGCTATCGCCCGCCGCGCCTCTTCCTGCGCCGCAGACGCATTATCAATGGCGCTGGACGCCCCTCAACGTCGCCAGCGTTGACCATCCGCTTACCTTCAGCTTTAGCACCGGTACGCTTGCGCGCAGCGACGAGCTGGCGCAATACGGCATCATTCACGATCCGCACGCCTCTTCGCGACTGATGATTGTTGAGGAGAGCGAGGATACGCTGGCCTTAGCGGAGAAAGTGATAGCGGCGCTCACCGCCAGCGCAGCCGGATTGATTGTGGTCACCCGCCGCGCGTGGCGAGTCGAGGAAAATGAGGCTCTCTCTGCGTCCCATCACGCGCTATGGGCCTTGCTTCGCGTCGCGGCCAACGAACAGCCGGAACGGTTGATTGCCGCCATCGATCTCGCCGAAAACACCCCGTGGGAAACGCTGCATCAAGGGTTGAGCGCAGTCTCACTATCACAGCGCTGGCTCGCCGCACGGGGTGACACCCTCTGGCTCCCTTCACTGGCGCCCAATACGGGATGCGCCGCTGAATTACCGGCAAACGTGTTTACCGGCGATAGCCGCTGGCATCTGGTGACCGGAGCGTTTGGCGGATTAGGCCGCCTTGCCGTGAACTGGCTCAGAGAAAAAGGGGCGCGACGCATCGCCCTGCTGGCGCCGCGCGTGGATGAGTCATGGCTACGCGACGTGGAGGGCGGGCAGACGCGCGTCTGCCGTTGTGATGTGGGCGATGCCGGGCAACTGGCCACGGTTCTTGACGATCTGGCGGCCAACGGCGGCATTGCCGGAGCGATTCATGCCGCTGGCGTATTGGCTGACGCGCCCTTGCAGGAGCTTGACGACCACCAGCTGGCCACCGTTTTTGCGGTAAAAGCGCAGGCGGCAAGCCAGCTGTTGCAAACCCTGCGCAACCACGACGGACGCTATCTTATTCTCTACTCTTCCGCTGCCGCCACCCTCGGCGCGCCGGGTCAGAGCGCCCATGCGCTGGCCTGCGGCTACCTGGACGGGCTGGCCCAGCAGTTTTCCACCCTTGATGCGCCGAAAACGCTCTCTGTCGCCTGGGGCGCATGGGGAGAAAGCGGTCGGGCGGCCACGCCGGAAATGCTGGCGACGCTCGCCAGCCGTGGTATGGGCGCGTTAAGCGATGCCGAAGGCTGCTGGCACCTGGAACAGGCGGTGATGCGCGGTGCCCCGTGGCGACTGGCGATGCGCGTTTTTACCGACAAAATGCCCCCGTTACAACAGGCTCTGTTTAACATCAGCGCCACAGAAAAAGCCGCAACGCCTGTCATTCCTCCTGCTGATGACAACGCCTTTAACGGCAGCCTGAGCGATGAAACGGCGGTGATGGCATGGCTGAAAAAGCGGATTGCGGTTCAGCTAAGGCTGAGCGATCCGGCGTCACTGCATCCAAACCAGGATCTGTTGCAACTCGGCATGGACTCGCTGCTCTTCCTTGAACTCAGTAGCGATATTCAGCACTACCTGGGCGTACGCATCAATGCGGAACGGGCGTGGCAGGATCTGTCTCCTCATGGACTCACGCAGCTTATCTGTTCTAAGCCAGAGGCGGCGCCTGCCGCTTCGCAGCCGGAAGTGTTGCAGCACGACGCCGACGAGCGTTATGCGCCCTTCCCTTTGACGCCCATTCAGCACGCCTACTGGCTGGGGCGAACCCACCTCATTGGCTATGGCGGCGTCGCCTGTCACGTCCTGTTTGAGTGGGATAAACGCCACGATGAGTTCGATCTCGCCATACTGGAGAAAGCATGGAACCAGCTCATCGCACGCCACGATATGTTGCGCATGGTGGTTGATGCCGACGGGCAGCAGCGAGTCCTGGCGACAACGCCGGAGTATCACATCCAGCGTGACGATCTGCGCGCGCTTTCCCCGGAAGAACAGCGCATCGCGCTGGAAAAACGGCGGCATGAACTGAGCTATCGTGTTTTGCCTGCCGACCAGTGGCCTCTCTTTGAACTGGTGGTCAGCGAAATCGACGATTGCCATTACCGCCTGCACATGAACCTCGACCTTTTGCAGTTCGATGTGCAGAGTTTTAAAGTCATGATGGACGACCTGGCGCAGGTCTGGCGCGGCGAAACGCTGGCACCGCTCGCTATTACCTTCCGTGATTATGTGATGGCTGAACAGGCGCGCCGACAGACATCGGCATGGCACGATGCCTGGGATTACTGGCAGGAAAAACTGCCGCAACTGCCCTTAGCGCCAGAGCTGCCGGTGGTTGAGACGCCCCCGGAAACGCCACACTTCACCACCTTCAAATCGACGATCGGCAAGACAGAATGGCAGACCGTGAAACAGCGCTGGCAGCAGCAAGGCGTCACACCGTCTGCCGCGCTGCTCACGCTGTTTGCCGCCACCCTTGAGCGCTGGAGCCGCACCACGGCATTTACGCTGAACCTGACGTTCTTCAATCGCCAGCCGATCCATCCGCAAATCAACCAGTTGATTGGTGATTTTACCTCCGTCACGCTGGTTGATTTTAACTTCTCAACGCCGGTGACGTTGCAAGAGCAGATGCAACAGACCCAACAGCGCCTCTGGCAAAACATGGCGCACAGTGAAATGAACGGTGTTGAGGTGATCCGCGAACTGGGCCGCCTGCGCGGGTCACAACGTCAACCGCTGATGCCGGTGGTGTTTACCAGTATGCTGGGGATGACGCTGGAAGGCATGACTATCGATCAGGCAATGAGCCATCTGTTCGGCGAACCCTGCTATGTGTTCACGCAAACGCCGCAGGTCTGGCTGGATCATCAGGTCATGGAGAGCGACGGCGAGTTGGTGTTTAGCTGGTACTGCATGGACAACGTGCTGGAACCCGGCGCTGCTGAGGCGATGTTTAATGACTATTGCGCCATCCTGCAAGCCGTCATCGCCGCCCCTGAAAGCCTGAAGACTCTCGCCAGCGGCATCGCCGGGCACATTCCCCGCCGACGCTGGCCGCTGAACGCGCAGGCGGACTACGACCTGCGGGATATTGAGCAGGCGACGCTCGAATACCCCGGCATCCGGCAGGCCAGAGCGGAAATAACCGAACAAGGCGCGTTGACGCTGGATATCGTAATGGCCGACGATCCGTCGCCATCAGCGGCGACGCCTGATGAGCACGAACTTACCCAACTGGCGCTGCCGTTGCCTGAGCAGGCGCAGCTTGATGAGCTGGAGGCGACCTGGCGCTGGCTGGAGGCGCGTGCGCTACAGGGGATCGCGGCTACGCTAAATCGTCACGGCCTGTTTACCACGCCGGAGATCGCCCATCGCTTTAGCGCAATAGTACAGGCGCTGTCCGCGCAAGCGTCTCACCAGCGTCTGCTGCGCCAGTGGCTACAGTGTCTGACGGAAAGAGAGTGGTTAATCCGCGAAGGTGAAAGCTGGCGCTGCCGCGTTCCGCTCAGCGAGATTCCTGAGCCTCAGGAAGCGTGCCCGCAAAGCCAATGGAGCCAGGCGCTGGCGCAGTATCTGGAAACCTGCATCGCCCGGCACGACGCCCTCTTCTCCGGGCAGTGTTCACCGCTGGAATTGCTGTTCAACGAGCAGCATCGCGTGACCGACGCGCTGTATCGCGACAACCCCGCCAGCACCTGTCTGAATCGCTATACCGCGCAGATTGCCGCCTTGTGCGGCGCAGAACGGATTCTGGAGGTTGGCGCCGGAACCGCAGCCACTACCGCGCCGGTGCTGAAGGCCACGCGGAACACGCGGCAGTCGTACCACTTCACGGACGTCTCCGCGCAGTTCCTCAATGACGCCAGAGCCCGTTTCCATGATGAATCGCGGGTGTCTTATGCCTTGTTCGACATCAACCAGCCGCTGGATTTCACCGCCCACCCGGAAGCGGGTTACGACCTGATCATCGCCGTCAATGTGCTCCACGACGCCAGCCATGTCGTCCAGACGTTGCGCAGATTAAAACTGTTGCTGAAAGCCGGCGGACGTTTGCTGATCGTTGAAGCGACGGAGCGAAACAGCGTATTCCAGCTGGCGAGCGTGGGCTTTATTGAGGGATTAAGCGGATACCGCGATTTCCGCCGCCGGGATGAGAAACCGATGCTCACCCGCTCCGCATGGCAGGAGGTTCTCGTTCAGGCCGGGTTTGCAAACGAGCTGGCGTGGCCCGCGCAGGAATCGTCGCCGCTGCGCCAGCATCTGCTGGTGGCGCGTTCGCCTGGCGTAAATCGCCCGGATAAAGAAGCCGTGAGCCGCTATTTACAGCAGCGCTTT
This sequence comes from Citrobacter sp. CK194, assembly GCF_030333395.1. NCBI lineage: Bacteria > Pseudomonadati > Pseudomonadota > Gammaproteobacteria > Enterobacterales > Enterobacteriaceae > Citrobacter > Citrobacter sp. CK194. The sequence goes on along the minus strand of NZ_JAOWGA010000019.1, from coordinate 938,451 downwards.
GGCACCGGTCTGCCCGTTTTACAGATCCGGCAAAGAGAAGCGTTATTTACGCCGCTGCATGCCCCGTCTGATGCGCTGATTGAGCCAGCCAAACCCACGCCAGTTGCCGGGGGGAATCCGGCGCTGGAAAAACAGGTGGCTGAACTCTGGCAATCGCTGCTGTCTCGCCCCGTGGCAAGGCATCACGACTTTTTCGAACTGGGCGGCGACAGCCTGATGGCGACAAGGATGGTCGCGCAGCTAAACCGGAGAGGGATTGCCAGGGCTAACCTTCAGGATCTGTTCAGCCATTCGACGCTGAGCGACTTCTGCGCCCATCTACAGGCGGCGACGTCAGGAGAGGACAACCCGATACCCCTTTGCCAGGGCGACGGCGACGAAACCCTGTTCGTCTTCCACGCTTCGGACGGCGATATCAGCGCCTGGCTGCCGCTCGCCAGCGCGCTGAACAGGCGCGTTTTCGGCCTGCAAGCAAAATCGCCGCAGCGCTTCACCACGCTTGACCAGATGATCGATGAGTATGTCGGGTGCATCCGTCGCCAGCAGCCTCACGGCCCTTATGTGCTGGCAGGTTGGTCGTATGGCGCGTTTCTTGCGGCGGGCGCCGCACAGCGCCTGTACACCAAAGGCGAGCAGGTTCGGATGGTGTTAATCGATCCCGTGTGCCGACAGGATTTCTGTTGCGAAAACCGGGCGACCCTGCTGCGCCTGTTAGCCGAAGGACAAACGCCTCTGGCGCTGCCCGAACATTTCGACCAGCAGACGCCCGACAGCCAGCTTGCCGACTTTATCAGCCTCGCTAAAACGGCCGGTATGGTGTCGCAAAACCTGACGCTGCAAGCGGCAGAAACGTGGCTCGATAACATCGCGCATCTGCTGCGTTTACTGACTGAGCATACGCCGGGCGAAAGCGTTCCGGTCCCCTGTCTCATGGTGTATGCCGCCGGGAGACCCGCACGCTGGACGCCAGCAGAAACCGAGTGGCAGGGCTGGATAAACAACGCCGACGACGCTGTGATTGAAGCCAGCCACTGGCAAATCATGATGGAAGCCCCCCACGTTCAGGCTTGTGCGCAACACATTACGCGCTGGCTTTGCGCAACCTCAACGCAACCGGAGAACACGTTATGATGCCGTCCGCCTCCCCAAAACAACGCGTACTGATTGTGGGCGCCAAATTTGGCGAAATGTACCTGAATGCCTTTATGCAGCCCCCGGAGGGGCTGGAACTGGTCGGCCTGCTGGCGCAGGGAAGCGCCCGCTCAAGAGAGCTGGCCCATGCGTTTGGCATTCCGCTGTATACCTCGCCGGAACAGATAACCAGGATGCCGGATATCGCCTGTATTGTCGTGCGTTCGACCGTCGCCGGAGGAACCGGTACGCAGCTTGCCAGACACTTTCTGACGCGCGGCGTACACGTCATTCAGGAGCATCCCCTCCACCCGGATGACATCAGTTCCTTACAAACGCTGGCGCAGGAACAGGGCTGCTGCTATTGGGTAAACACGTTTTATCCGCATACGCGCGCGGGACGCGCATGGCTTCGCGATACGCAGCAGCTGCGTCGCTGCCTGGCTAAGACGCCGCCGGTAGTCCACGTCACCACCAGCCGACAGTTGCTCTACTCCACGCTGGATTTGTTGTTGCTGGCTCTGGGCGTTGATGCCGCCGCCGTGGAGTGCGACGTGGTTGGCAGCTTTAGCGATTTCCACTGCCTGAGACTCTTCTGGCCGGAGGGAGAAGCCTGTCTGCTGCTTCAGCGCTATCTCGATCCTGACGATCCAGATATGCATAGCCTTATCATGCACCGCCTGCTGCTGGGCTGGCCGGAAGGTCATCTTTCGCTGGAGGCGAGCTACGGCCCCGTCATCTGGTCATCCAGCCTGTTTGTCGCAGACCATCAGGAGAACGCCCACAGTCTCTACCGCAGACCGGAGATCCTGCGCGATCCGCCGGGTCTGACGCGCAGCGCGGCGCCTCTGAGCTGGCGCGACTGCTGCGAAACCGTCGGGCCGGAGGGCGTCTGCTGGTTGCTACACCAGTTGCGCAGCCATCTGGCGGGCGAACATCCACCAGCGGCCTGCCAAAGCGTACATCAGATCGCGTTATCACGTTTATGGCAGCAGATTTTACGTAAGACCGGCAATGCGGAGATCAGACGCCTGACGCCGCCGCACCACGACCGGTTAGCCGGTTTCTACAACGATGATGATAAGGAGGCGCTGTGACGCAATCTGTAATGTGCATCCCGCTGTGGCCCGCCCGGAACGGCAATACTGCGCATCTGGTCATGTGCCCTTTCGCTGGCGGCAGCAGCAGCGCGTTTCGCCACTGGCAAGCTGAGCAACTGGCTGATTGCGCGCTTTCTCTGGTGACCTGGCCGGGGCGCGATCGCCTTCGCCATCTGGAACCGCTCAGAAGCATTACACAACTGGCGGCACTGCTGGCGAACGAACTGGAAGCGTCCGTATCGCCTGACACGCCGCTTTTACTCGCCGGGCACAGCATGGGAGCGCAGGTGGCGTTTGAAACCTGCCGACTTCTGGAGCAACGGGGGCATGCGCCGCAAGGACTGATTATTTCCGGGTGCCATGCCCCACATCTGCATTCTGAACGCCAGCTCAGCCATCGCGATGATGCCGGCTTTATCGCTGAACTGATAGACATTGGCGGATGTTCTCCTGAACTGCGGGAAAACCAGGAATTAATGTCGCTGTTTCTTCCTCTTCTGCGCGCTGATTTTTACGCCACCGAGAGCTATCACTACGACTCGCCCGACGTCTGTCCGCCGCTGCGCACGCCTGCGCTGTTATTGTGCGGCAGCCACGATCGCGAAGCCTCCTGGCAGCAGGTCGATGCCTGGCGTCAGTGGCTGAGCCACGTTACAGGCCCGGTGGTGATTGACGGCGATCATTTCTATCCCATTCAACAAGCCCGGTCCTTTTTTACGCAGATTGTCCGCCATTTTCCCCACGCATTTTCTGCAATGACCGCGTTGCAAAAACAGCCCAGCACTTCAGAAAGGTGACGCATGAATTCTTCCTTTGAATCTCTGATTGAACAGTATCCCTTACCCATTGCCGAACAGTTGCGCCACTGGGCGGCCCGTTATGCCTCGCGAATTGCCGTCGTTGATGCAAAGGGGTCGTTAACCTACAGCGCGCTTGATGCACAAGTTGACGAACTTGCCGCAGGTCTGTCATCACTGGGTTTGCGTTCGGGGGAGCATGTAATTGTGCAGCTTCCCAACGACAACGCGTTTGTTACCCTGCTGTTCGCCTTGTTAAGACTGGGCGTTATCCCCGTGCTGGCGATGCCCTCGCAACGGGCGCTGGATATCGACGCGCTGATTGAGCTGGCGCAACCCGTCGCTTACGTTATTCACGGGGAAAACCACGCAGAGCTGGCCCGACAGATGGCGCACAAACACGCCTGCTTGCGTCATGTCCTGGTCGCAGGAGAGACCGTGAGCGACGATTTTACGCCGCTCTTCTCCCTTCACGGTGAGCGGCAGGCGTGGCCGCAGCCTGATGTTTCCGCCACCGCGTTGCTGCTGCTTTCAGGCGGCACAACCGGCACGCCCAAACTCATCCCGCGCCGACATGCCGACTATAGCTATAACTTCAGCGCTTCTGCTGAACTGTGCGGCATCAGCCAACAGAGCGTATATCTCGCCGTCCTCCCGGTGGCGCATAACTTTCCGCTGGCCTGCCCCGGCATTCTGGGAACGCTTGCCTGCGGCGGAAAAGTGGTGCTGACCGACAGCGCCAGCTGTGATGAGGTGATGCCTTTAATCGCGCAGGAAGGCGTGACTCACGTCGCCCTGGTTCCGGCGCTGGCGCAATTATGGGTGCAGGCCAGGGAGTGGGAAGACAGCGACCTTTCGTCGCTGCGCGTCATTCAGGCAGGCGGCGCCCGGCTCGACCCGACGCTTGCTAAGCAGGTTATCGCCACCTTTGACTGTACCCTGCAACAGGTTTTCGGTATGGCGGAAGGCCTGCTCTGTTTTACCCGGCTGGACGATCCGCATGCCACCATTCTCCACAGCCAGGGGCGCCCGTTGTCCCCTCTGGATGAAATCCGCATCGTTGATCAAGACGAGAACGACGTCGCACCGGGCGAAACCGGGCAATTGTTAACGCGCGGCCCTTATACCATCTCGGGCTATTACCGCGCCCCTGCTCACAACGCGCAGGCCTTTACTGCGCAAGGGTTTTACCGCACTGGCGATAATGTCAGGCTGGATGAGGCGGGGAACCTGCACGTTGAGGGGCGCATAAAAGAGCAGATCAACCGCGCCGGAGAAAAAATAGCCGCTGCTGAAGTGGAATCGGCACTGCTGCGTTTAGCGGAAGTGCAAGATTGCGCGGTGGTCGCCGCGCCGGACACGCTGCTTGGCGAGCGGATTTGCGCGTTTATCATCGCGCAGCAGATGCCAACTGACTACCAACAACTGCGTCAACAACTGACCCGTATGGGACTCAGCGCGTGGAAAATTCCTGACCAAATCGAGTATCTGGACCACTGGCCGCTCACCGCCGTCGGCAAGATAGACAAAAAACGCCTGACGGCTCTCGCCGTCGACCGTTATCGCCATTCTGTCCAATAAGCGCAAACCGACCCGAAACAGGTTGAAATAAACCCGTTTCGGGTAGCACCACTATTAGAAATAGTTATCATTTTCAATTCACCATTGTCGGTATTTTTGGCGTTTCGCCGTCTTACAGGGACTCACAACAATGAAAATGACACGGCTTTATCCTCTGGCCTTGGGGGGATTATTGCTCCCCGCCATTGCTAATGCCCAGACTTCACAGCAAGACGAAAGCACGCTGGTGGTTACCGCCAGTAAACAATCTTCCCGCTCGGCATCAGCCAACAATGTCTCGTCTACCGTTGTCAGCGCGCCGGAATTAAGCGACGCCGGCGTCACCGCCAGCGACAAACTCCCCAGAGTGTTGCCCGGGCTCAATATTGAAAATAGCGGCAACATGCTTTTTTCGACGATCTCGCTACGCAGCGTCTCTTCAGCGCAGGACTTCTATAACCCCGCCGTCACCCTGTATGTTGATGGCGTCCCTCAGCTTTCCACCAACACCATCCAGGCGCTTACCGATGTGCAAAGCGTGGAGTTGCTGCGAGGCTCACAGGGAACGTTATATGGCAAAAGCGCTCAGGGCGGGATCATCAACATCGTCACCCAGCAGCCGGACAGCACGCCGCGCGGCTATATTGAAGGCGGCGTCAGTAGCCGCGACAGTTATCGAAGTAAGTTCAACCTGAGCGGCCCCATTCAGGATGGCCTGCTGTACGGCAGCGTCACCCTGTTACGCCAGGTTGATGACGGCGACATGATTAACCCCGCGACGGGAAGCGATGATTTAGGCGGCACCCGCGCCAGCATAGGGAATGTGAAACTGCGTCTCGCCCCAGACGACCAGCCCTGGGAAATGGGCTTTGCTGCCTCACGCGAATGCACCCGCGCCACCCAGGACGCCTATGTGGGATGGAATGATATTAAGGGCCGTAAGCTCTCACTTAGCGATGGTTCACCAGACCCGTACATGCGGCGCTGCACTGACAGCCAGACCCTGAGTGGGAAATACACCACCGATGACTGGGTTTTCAACCTGATCAGCGCCTGGCAGCAGCAGCATTATTCGCGCACCTTCCCTTCCGGTTCGTTAATCGTCAATATGCCTCAGCGCTGGAATCAGGATGTGCAGGAGCTGCGCGCCGCAACCCTGGGCGATGCGCGTACCGTTGATATGGTGTTTGGGCTGTACCGGCAGAACACCCGCGAGAAGTTAAATTCAGCCTACGACATGCCGACAATGCCTTATTTAAGCAGTACCGGCTATACCACCGCTGAAACGCTGGCCGCATACAGTGACCTGACCTGGCATTTAACCGATCGTTTTGATATCGGCGGCGGCGTGCGCTTCTCGCATGATAAATCCAGTACACAATATCACGGCAGCATGCTCGGCAACCCGTTTGGCGACCAGGGTAAGAGCAATGACGATCAGGTACTCGGGCAGCTATCCGCAGGCTATATGCTGACCGACGACTGGAGAGTGTATACCCGTGTAGCCCAGGGATATAAACCTTCCGGGTACAACATCGTGCCTACTGCGGGTCTTGATGCCAAACCGTTCGTCGCCGAGAAATCCATCAACTATGAACTTGGCACCCGCTACGAAACCGCTGACGTCACGCTGCAAGCCGCGACGTTTTATACCCACACCAAAGACATGCAGCTTTACTCTGGCCCGGTCGGGATGCAGACATTAAGCAATGCGGGTAAAGCCGACGCCACCGGCGTTGAGCTTGAAGCGAAGTGGCGGTTTGCGCCTGGCTGGTCATGGGATATCAATGGCAACGTGATCCGTTCCGAATTCACCAATGACAGTGAGTTGTATCACGGCAACCGGGTGCCGTTCGTACCACGTTATGGCGCGGGAAGCAGCGTGAACGGCGTGATTGATACGCGCTATGGCGCACTGATGCCCCGACTGGCGGTTAATCTGGTCGGGCCGCATTATTTCGATGGCGACAACCAGTTGCGGCAAGGCACCTATGCCACCCTGGACAGCAGCCTGGGCTGGCAGGCGACTGAACGGATGAACATTTCCGTCTATGTCGATAACCTGTTCGACCGTCGTTACCGTACCTATGGCTACATGAACGGCAGCAGCGCCGTCGCGCAGGTCAATATGGGGCGCACCGTCGGTATCAATACGCGAATTGATTTCTTCTGATCCTTTAAATAAGCAGGGATGCCGTCACGGCATCCCTGATGCGCTTATTCCGCCCAGGGCAGCTCCGCCCAGGTTATCAATTGCCACATCCCCCCTGCCTCTTTGTCTATGATGTACGTTTAAGAGGATGCTATGGGTGTACAGAAATCTTCGCCTGAAAAGGTAGTATTGGAAGGTGTTATCCCTGGAACATCCCGTCTATCGCCCCCTCATTTGCGATGCAAACAACAATTGATCTTTACCCATTCAAGCTAAACCTGATTACTCAGTAAAACCAGGCAATGTCTTTTCCTTGTTTCGAAAACGATTTCCTTAAATGTGCGCTTATGGTGACTAAAAACTACACTTGTACTTAAATTTAAGTGTACACTCTTTACGAAAACGTTTTCGATAAATAACGGCAGGAGATGAGTATGAGCTGGAGTGGACGTGCAATACGCTCGACGATTGATAAAAGCGGTGAACTTGTGCTGTCTCTGGAGCAGGTCGAACTGGCCGAACCGGGCGACGATGAGGTGATCGTCAGGATCGAGGCGACCCCGGTTAACCCCAGCGACAGCGGCATGCTGTTAGGCCCGGCGGATCTATCTGATATTCGGGAATTCGACAGCCGTGTCACGATGACTGTCCCATCAGAACGTCTGCCGGCTATCGCTGGCCGCCTGGGACAACCCATGCCTGTTGGAAACGAAGGCGCGGGTACCGTCGTGGCCGCAGGGAAAAATGCACAAGCCTTTATCGGTAAACGTGTCGGGATGTCCGGTGGTGGTATGTACGCCGATTATCGCAGGACAGATATGCACAATCTGATTGTGCTGCCCGAGGGCGTGGAAGCAGCCGATGGCGCCTCTATTTTTATTAATCCACTCACCGCACTCGGTTTTGTGGAGACGGCACTTCGGGAAGGCCATAAAGCGCTTGTTCATACCGCAGCGGCATCGAATCTTGGTCAGATGCTACAGCGCATCTGTCTGGCCGATGGTATTCCGTTAATCAATATCGTGCGCACCACTGAGCAGGAAAAGATCCTGCGCGAACTGGGTGCGACTTATGTGCTCAACAGCAAAGAGCCTGATTTTGCTGCCCGGTTGACCGATGCGATTGAAGAGACCGGCGCGACCGTTGCTTTTGATGCCATCGGCGGCGGCAAACTGGGTATTGAAATTATAAATGCTATGGAGCGCGCTGCCGCCCGCAAAACCGCAGCCTATAGCCGCTACGGTTCCACTCTCTTTAAGCAGCTGTATATCTATGGCGGGCTGGACAGTGCCCCGACAGTCCTCGATCGTGGCGGACTCGGCTATGCCTGGAGCATATCGGGATGGCTGCTGTTTAACTATCTCAACACGGTTTCCCCGGCGGTTCTTCAGCGACTGCGCCAGCGGATCGTCGATGAACTGACGACCACCTTCGCCAGCCGCTACACGCGGACCATCGGCCTGGCCGATCTGCTTGATCCTGATGTCTTACGCGCGCTTGAACGCAAAGCGACGGGCGAAAAATTCCTGATTGATCCGCGAGTGGGCTGAATGCCCACCTGCGAAAAACCCACTTTAACCAGAATAAGCCTTCTCATGAGGCATGGAGAATCCGCATGACAAATTTAGTGAAAATTATCCGGTTCCACGAAAAAGGAAGCGCAGATGTTTTACGTATCGATGAGCTCACTCTACCGGAACCAGGTCCGGGTGAAGTTCGCCTGCGGGTAAAAGCCATTGGGCTGAACCGCGCCGAGGTGATGTTCCGCGAAGGGCAATATTTCCTGGAACCTACTCTACCATCAAACATTGGTTATGAAGCCTCCGGGATTGTCGAGGCGGTTGGCTCGGGCGTGGATACAGGGCTTATCGGGAAAATCCGCTCCACAGTTCCCGCTTTCCCACTTAATCAATACGGCGTGTATGGCGAAGTCGCTATCGTACCCGCCGAGGCGCTCGCCGCGTATCCTGAGCGCTTATCATTCGAGGAAGGAACAAGTATCTGGATGCAGTACATCACAACCTACGGGGCGCTGGTGCATAACGGCCATGTCACCAAGGGCGATTACGTCGTGCTGACAGCAGCAACCAGCTCCATTGGGATCGCGGCAATTCAGATTGTTAAAGCAGAGGGTGGGATTGTCATCGCGACCACGCGCGGCGCCGACAAACGGGATGAACTGCTTGCTGCCGGGGCGGATCACGTTATCGTGACTAGCGAAGAAGACGTTGCAACCCGAATTATGGAAATCACCCAAGGCGCTGGCGCGCGGATCATTTTTGATAGCGTAGCTGGTTCCGGTCTGGCCGAACTGGCGCGCGCGACGGCCAAAGATGGCCTGATCATGATTTACGGTAACCTTGCGCCGGAACCGACACCGTTCCCGATTTATGAATCCTGGGGTCAGGGAGCGCAGGGTAAACCATTCAAAATGATGGGCTATACCATGTTCTCAATTACCGGCGACCCGGTCGCGCTCAAAAACGCGGAACGCTACATTTTCGAGAAGCTGGAGAGCGGGCAGCTGAAACCGCGCATCGACCGCACCTTCCCGCTTTCCGAAATCGCCAATGCACACCGCTATATGGAAAAAGGTCAGCAAATCGGGAAAATTGTTGTCGTGATTTGAGGTTGAGCCTTCGTAAAAGGAGGTTGCGAATCAGCTTATCTGCACTTCGCTGATTTGGGCGCGCTGATTCCCAAATTATTTCCATAGACAAATAAAGCCACCTGTATCTCAGGTGGCTTTATTATTATTCGATTTCCGTTACCCGGATTAATTTTCGGTTCAGGAATTCCCCCATCCCGATTTCCGATAACTCGCGCCCGAAGCCGGAGTTTTTCACACCGCCAAACGGCAGGCCCGGAGAGTCAGCAAAACAGGAGTTGATGTAAACCATCCCGGAGTCAATATGCGACGCAATGCGCTGCGCGTTTTTCGTATCAGCATCAAAGACGTAACCGCCCAGGCCGTAAGGCGTCGCGTTTGCCAGACGAATCGCCTCTTCTTCGCTGTCGACAACATAAAAAGAGAGTACCGGTCCAAAGGCTTCCTGAGTATAGAGTGGGTTAGCCTCAGTAATATCCGTAATAATGGTCGGTTCAAGATAGAAACCCGGACGGTCGACTCTGTTGCCACCAAAAACAATGTTTGCCCCTGCCGCTTTCGCCTCTTCAATCTGTTTCAGCAGCCCCTGCAACGCACGTTCGCTTACCAGCGGGCCGAGCAGCGTCGACGCATCCTCAGGATCGCCAACGTTGATTGCCGCAAACTTCTCTTTGAGCGCCTCCAGCATGCGTTCGCCACGCTCACGGCCAATCACAATGACGCGCTTAATATTGACGCAACCCTGCCCCGAGTTCCAGGTACGCCCCATCACAACCTGCTCTACAGCATGATCCAGCGGCGCGCCAGGCATAATAATCGCCGGATCGCTACCGCCCAGCTCAAGAATGACCTTCTTCAGATTTCTCCCGGCACGTTCGCCAACGGACGTTCCCGCCCGCTCGCTGCCCGTCAGCGCGACCCCGCGCACCCGGAAGTCGTCAATCAGGCTGGCAATCTGATCGATACTGCAAAACAGGTTGGTGTACGCCCCTTCCGGCGCGCCCGCCTCCTCAAACAACCGAGCGAACGCCAGTGCACACTGCGGGACGTTTTCCGCGTGTTTGAGCATAACGACATTACCGGCGATGAGCTGCGGCGCCGCCACGCGCACCAGCTGGTAATAAGGGAAGTTCCAGGGTTCGATCGCCAGGATAACCCCGATAGGTTCGGAGAGTAACGTCGCACCTGGCTCGCCTGGAATAGCCTGTGCCGCGAGCAGACGCTCACCGTTGGTGGCATAGTAGTCGAGAATATCCGCGACTAAATCAATTTCCATATAGCCAAAGCGCGTCACTTTCCCCATTTCAAGCGTCGGGTAGGTCACATACTCATCGCGTTTCTCACGCAGGATTTTTGCCGCCTTGCCGACAATCGCAGCACGCTCAGCCACAGACCGTAAACGCCAGTCGTCGCGATAAAGCGTGTCGGCTTTTTCCAGAGCGGAAAAGACCTCAGCATCGGTCTGCAACGGGAAAGTTTTGAGTAATTCACCTGTTGCCGGGTTAATACTTTGAAAGCTCATAAAAGGCTCCTGATGATAAATGCATAAGAGAAAATATAGGGGAACGGCGAGCCTGGGCAAACCGCATCATTTTCCCCTGTCCGTTTCATATTTAACGAAAACGTTTTCGCAAGGAATTAAAAATAAAGTTATCGTGTTCAGGCAACAGGGGCCTGAACGAACCGTACACAACCCGCGATCGGCGCATACCATTTAACAGCATATCGGGTATAAATTTCGGCCTGCGGGGGAAACTCTCCAGGGTTATCGAGCGTGCCGGCCTTAACCAGTAACATGCCGGGCATATTTGTCGCTTCGGTTACCACTGGCGAGCCGCATTCCCGGCAGAAGTGGCGGTGTGACGGCAGTCCGCTGTCGCCTGTATCGGTAAAGCATGCCGTTACTCCCTGCTGTTCATAATCACTTTTTTCCACCAGAAGGTTAACCGAGAATGCACTTCCGCTCGCTTTCTGACAATGGGTACAATGACAAACCACCACCGAGCGGGGCGGTGTTTTCATTCTGTAGCGGACGGCACCACACAGGCATCCTCCTTCCACCAACGTCATGTTCTTTCTCCTTTGTTAATTTTATCGAAAACGTTTTCGACAATTAAATAGACAATACCCTGACCGCGTGTGGCCGTCAAGGCAGGGAAATTGGCAGGTTATGCTTTCTGGAAAAATTCACTACCGTGTGAGGAGCGCAGGATCAGCTCGGGCGACCACACCTCCTGTAGTGTTTCGACCGGTTTACCGTTCATGTGCGCCAGAAGCAACTGGACCATTCGCTGGCCCGCTTCCTGGGTTGGCGCGGAAAAGGTGGTTAACGGCGGATTCAGGTAAGGTCCGAGCGGGTGGTTGTCGCAGCCAATAATTGCCACATCGGTACCGGGGCGCTTTCCAGTTTCCACAATGGCCTGCATCGCGCCGCTGGCAATCAAATCGTGGCCGCACATGATCGCCGTTGGCGGATTTTTCATCGCCAGCAGCTTTCTGGCACCCGCTAATCCGCCTGTTTCGGACAGCTCCCCGTCAACAATCAGAGCAGGATCAAAAGACAGATTTGCGGCATCCAGCGCCGCCATGTAGCCTGCCCGCAAGTGGTGGCTGAGCATGAGGTAGTCTGGAGTATTGAGAAGCCCGATGCGGCGGTGCCCCAGGCCGATAAAGCGCGCGGTGCCGTTGCGCCCGGCAACAGTGCGGTCAATATCAACGAACGGGAAAGGATTGCCCGTTTCACTTCGTCCGAGAGTGGCAAATGGCACGCTGCGATCCTGCAAAAACTGGATTCTGGCATCCTCTTTACGCGTTCTGCCAAACATCACCGCATCAACACGCTGTTGTTCAACCAGGCGTCTGAAGCTGTCTATCTCCGATTCAATGCTTCTTCCGGTGACAATAACCAACTGATAAGGCGTTTTTTCCAGTTCCTGGTCGATTCCGGCCATTAGATCGAGAAAAAAAGGTTGTGCAAAGTGGGCCTGAGGATACGAAAGCACAAACCCGATGGTTTCCGACGTTCCGCTGCGCAAACGCCGTCCCGCCGGATCGGGCGAGAAGCCCAGTTCAGACGCGGCGGCAAGCACGCGTTGCTTCGTGGCTTTACTCACATCCTCCCGGCCATTCAGCGCCTTGGATACCGTAGAGACGGACAACCCGAGGTGCTGTGCCAGTTTTACGATATTGATCCTTTGCTTCATCCCATGCCACCAGAATTGATTGATTTATCGAAAACGATTTCGATTAAATATAACAGATTGGCTTTTTTAAAACTATCAGGATGCCCTGTCCCCACATCATTAGTACCGTGCGGACATTAGCAACGCCCCCTCCTGGCACAACGCAGTCAGCCTAAAGCGCCGTCAGGTCTGCCATAATCGTACAGCAGACCTTTTTACCGGAAAGCCCATTCCGAACCGCATTCTGGACGTTCTAGCGCAACAGTACCTTACCCAGCAGATAAGTTGTTGCCTGTCCGCCGATGTGGACTCGATCCCCCACTCGCTGGCAGCGTAAATCCCCGCCACGTTCGGCGCCCTGGTGCGCCAGCATTTGTGTTTTTTTCAGTTTTTCAGCCCAGTACGGAATTAGCATGCTATGTGCTGAACCTGTAACGGGGTCTTCCGCTACGGCTTCTCCCGGGCAAAAGAAACGGCTGACAAAATCGTATTTCTCTTCGCCGGGCGCGGTTATGCAAACCATTTTCCCCAGAGGGAGCATGGCATTAATGTTCGGGCGTAGCGCTTCTACCTGCCGTTGATTATCCAGCACGACCATGTAATCACGCGCCACGCGCACTTCTTTGCATTCTGTGATGCCCAACGTTTCCAGCAATAAGGACGGCGGCACGACAGGCTCGGTTTCCCAGGCAGGAAAATCAAGCGTCAACCACTCGCCGCTGCGTGCTACTGTCAATGGGCCAACAAACCGGGTATCAAAATGGATAGTCGCGCCCGGGTAATCAAGATGTTCAAAGATGACGTGCGCAGCAGCAAGTGTGGCATGCCCACACAGATTTATTTCCCCCTGAGTGGTAAACCAGCGCAACTCGAAGCCGTTTTCATTTGGGACAAAAAAAGCCGTTTCTGACTGGTTATGCTGTTTAGACATTTTCAATAATGTCTCATCGGGCAACCACTCGATGAGCGGACACACGGCTGCGGCATTGCCGCCAAAAGTAGCCGTGCTAAAGGCATCAACCATGTAAAAATCAATTTGTTGCATAGCGCAAACCTCGAATCGTTCTTTGAGCCCCCACACTCTACCATGCCTCGACAACGCGCAATCTCGTATTTTTCATCGCTTGATGTTCGGCTTCGGCGCCATTCCGTTGCTGGCGGTGTATCCCAATACCAGACGACATTTAAACAACGTCGCAACACCCCATTGACCTTCAAGTGAACTTTAAACTTATACTTTGAAAAAGGCCAATGGGCCGGGACACTCGTCTGAAATTGTCGAAGAGGAAGTGAGATGCAAACGATTCTGGGGGCAAGCGGACAGATTGCCCGGGAACTTGCTCGCGAGTTAACGCATTCTTACAGTGCTGAACTGAGGCTTGTAAGCCGTAATCCACAGAAGGTAAATGACAGCGATAGCCTTATGCCCGCTGATTTACTGGATGCCCGTCAGACACTGGAAGCAGTTAAAGGAAGCCGCATTGTCTATTTTGCGGCGGGTCTGCCGCCGGATGCCGACCTCTGGGAACAGCAGTTTCCGATAATGCTGCAAAACGCGCTGAACGCGTGTCGGACAGTGGGGGCAAGTTTTGTTTATTTTGACAATACTTATATGTACCCACAGGACAGCAGATTGCAGACCGAGGAAACGCCGTTCCTGCCGTCAGGGCGCAAAGGACGGGTTCGGGCCCTGATGGCAAACAGGGTGCTGGAGGAGATGCGCCGGGGCGACATCCCTGTGCTTATCGGGCGCGCGCCCGAGTTTTATGGGCCGGGAAAAACCCAGAGTTTTACCAATGCCTTAATTTTAGACAGACTTAAAGCAGGGAAAAAACCACGCGTGCCATTACGTGACGACACATTACGTACGCTCATATGGACCCCCGATGCCAGTCGGGCTTTAGCGTGTCTTGGCAACACCCCTGATGCCTTCGGTCAGACGTGGCACCTGCCCTGTTGCGATGAACGGCTCACCTATGCGCAGTTCGTTTCTCTGGCCTGTAACGTGTTCGGGAAAGAAACGTCATGGTCTGTCCTGAGCAAATTCGCCTTGTTCGCCGCCGGTATCTTTTCCAAAGGCCCACGGGAACTCCGGGAGCTCCTGCCCCGCTATCAACATGATAACCTGTTTGATTCATCAAAATTTAAGCGGCGATTCCCGGACTTTCAGATAACAACGTACCGTCAGGGACTGGAAACCCTTTACCGTGAATGGAAAGCGTCGCTCACCGTAAAGAAAGACAAATAAACAACCACGCAGGTGGTATCGCTAATCAACCCCTGACATTAAACAGGTAGAATCAGATGAAACTCATTGAGATAACAGAAGCTGGCGGCCCTGAAGTTCTGAAGGTAAGCCAGGGAAAAATGCCGGAATGTGGCGAGAACGATGTCCTGATCTCAGTTAAAGCGGCCGGCGTGAATCGCCCGGATATTATGCAGAGAGAGGGAAAATATCCCATGCCAGAGGGTGTTACGCCGGTTCCCGGGCTGGAAGTCGCGGGTATCGTACACTCAATCGGGAAAAACGTTGCTCACTTTTCAGTTGGCGATCGCGTCTGTGCGCTCACCAATGGCGGGGGATATGCAGAATTTTGCGCCGTTCCGGCAGGTCAGGTATTGCCTGTCCCACAAAATTTAAGTTTTACAGAAGCAGCAGCGCTTCCGGAAACATTCTTTACGGTATGGGCCAATCTTTTTTCGTTGGGAAAAGTGAGAAAAGAGGATGTTGTTTTGATCCACGGTGGCGCAAGCGGCATAGGGACGACCGCGCTGGCGTTGTGTAATGCCATGAATATTAAAGCGTTCAGCACCGTCGGAAGTGACGATAAAATTCCGTTCCTGCAACAATATGGGGAAATCATTAACTACAAAACCCATGATTTTGAAGAAGAAATCCGCAGCAGAACCGACGGAAAAGGCGTTGATGTTATTCTTGATATTGTCGGCGCCGCTTATTTTAACAAGAACCTTCGCCTTCTTAAAAAGGATGGTCGGCTCGTACTGATTGGATTTATGGGGGGCAGGATGGTTAAGGAATTCGATATCCAGGAACTGATCCTTAAAAGAGCGGTGGTAACCGGTTCAACGATGAGGAGCCGGGACGCTGCTGAAAAGGAAGAAATCGCCCAACAGCTCATACAAAAAGTATGGCCTTTAATCGAAGCCGGAAAGTGTAAACCCGTCATTCACCAGACAGTTAAATTTGAGGATGTCCGTCAGGCACATACATTACTGGATGCCGGAACTCATATCGGTAAAGTTATCCTTACCCTTGAATAAGCGCAAAGGGCGGGAGCATCCCCTGTCCCGCCCTGCACAATTATACAATCCTCAGCGGGCCAGCCCCTGGTAACCGGGTTATCAGATTTGCGCCCATTAACGTTGCCGGCGTGTAGGCCCCTCCTGCAATCCGGTTCATCATCAGGTGCTCAACCACCGCTAACGACCCCATAATGGTCAGGGTATAACCATTCGGTGTACGGATACGGGCAGTTTTTTTGTCGCCACGGGCGTTGATGGCCTCTCCCCACACAAAAGAGGGCGTCTGTTCACGTTTCATTTCTCCGGGACCTTTCACCGTTCGGGATATATAAGCCTTGAGGAGCTTCTGCACCCATGCCAGTCGCAGCAATGGTCTGATGTAGTTTGCTCTCCGGGCCTGGGAAATCATGCGCGTCGAACCCGGCACAAAGACCTGAATGTCTGGAATACCTGTCGTGTAATACGCCGTGGACACGTCCCCCCAGGGGATTGTCATCGCGTCCTTCTCGCCATCGCCGAAGTCAATACGGCGAACTTCATAAGCAAGCGGCACGGTAATGATCTTCCCTCCTCGCCGAATTTTTCCGCCCTGCGCCAGCCCCTCGATCGCCGTTTTCGCCGTACCCGGAGAAAAAACAGAGCGTGAATCGAATCCCAGGTTAAGGCGGATCGCATCCGGCAGGGCCTCCTTCAGGGCGGCCGCCACGCAGTCCGTAGGAATAACGTCAAACCCGACGCCGGGGCACAATACAACACCGGCATCCCGGGCACGGGTATTCAGCAGTTGTGCCGCCTCGAACACGTCTATCTCCCCTGTAATATCAAGATAATGAGTTCGGGTTTGCAGGCAGGCCTCCATCAAAGGCGCCGCAGTGGCGGAGAACGGCCCCGCACAATTTAATACCAGAGCACACCCTTCAAGCTGTCTGAGCAGTTCAGCCGGGTTATCAAGGGCGAAGGCGTGAGCCTCAAGCCCGAGATTGCGAGCCAAAGAGTCTACCGTTTCTTGCCTGCGCCCCGCCAGAACTGGCCTGAATCCTCGCCGTACGGCCTCACGGGCAATCATTTCTCCGGTGTAACCGTTCGCGCCATAGATCATCCAGCGCGGAAATTCTGGATGGGAATGTTGCTCATTCATTGCATTAACCCCTTTAATAAATAAATTGCCCGGCTTACGTCACAGCATAACCTTAAAGTTAACTTCAAGGTCAATATACCCGTCATACTTCACGTTGCATGTACATTGGTTGTGCCATAACGGTGACAGTTCAAATCTGAGCCAGGAGGCATAACGTAATGATTAAATTCACCAGCGAATGATAAAGCCAATACCATTACTTTTATTCCGCCTTATTTTTATTCGTCATTGATTGTCAGACGGCAAGATAACGATTAAAATAGTTTCTATCGCATTCACCCTTCGTTGAATCCTTCTCATTACATCTTCAGAGAAATCGTCAGTCATGATTATCAGACCAGAGCAACATTGGTTTTTTCGATTATTTGATTGGCATGGCTCGGTATTGTCAAAAATAACATTTCGGTTATTTTTAAACCTTGTCATGTCAGCTATCGCAATTATCATTTATCAATGGTATGAGCAACTGGGCATCCACTTAACCGTTGCCCCTTTTAGCCTGCTGGGGATCGCAATCGCTATCTTTCTCGGCTTTCGCAACAGCGCCAGCTACAGCCGTTTCGTTGAGGCACGGGGACTGTGGGGAACCTTACTGATTGCCGAGCGTTCCATCATCCGTCAGTTAAAAAATTTGTTGCCGAATGACGTTGAGCTACATAAAAGAATTTCAGGTTATCTGATTGCCCTTTGCTGGAGCCTGAAACATGAATTACGTAAAACCGACGCCGGATATGATATGTACCGAATTCTGCCCCGACATATTCTTACCCAGGTCATGTTCAGCCCGATGAAAACCAACCGGATATTATTATTGATCGGCGATGAAATGGCAGCATTGCGTGAACAAGGCAAGCTGAGCGATATTACATTTGGCCTCATCGATAATAAAATAGATGAAATCGCCCACGTTATTGGCGGCTGTGAACGAATTGCAAATACCCCGGTACCGTTTGCTTATACATTAATACTCCAGCGAACCGTTTATCTTTTTTGTACCCTTCTTCCTTTTGCGCTGGTTGGCGACCTGCATTACATGACGCCATTCGTGTCCGTTTTTATTTCCTATACCTTTTTATCCTGGGATTCCCTGGCGGAAGAACTTGAAGATCCCTTTGGCACATCGGCTAACGATTTACCGCTCAACGCGATTTGCAACACTATTGAGCGCAATCTGAAAGAGATGACCGGGCAACAGCCCCTGCCGGAGCCGCATCAGCCCGATCGCTACTTCAATCTGACCTGAGTCCATTGCCCGCTATCCACCAATGTACGACAGGTTTTGCGTAATGCCGGTGTTCCCCTGATGTAAAAAATGCGTCTGTTTTTTATGCGTCAGCGCATCGGCAATACGCATCTTAAGGGCATCCTGCTGCGTATCGTCTTGCAGCATGTCTCGTAAATCGACCCCGCCATCACCAAAAAGACATAAATGCAGTTTGCCGATGGAAGAGACGCGCAGCCGGTTGCAACTGGCGCAGAACGTTTTTTCATAGGGCATGATCAGGCCAATTTCGCCTGCAAAGTCCGGGTGGCAAAAGACCTGTGCCGGGCCATCACTGCGCTGGCGAATCTGGCGCACCCAGCCGCGTCGCAGCAGTTCATCACGCAGCACCGCGCCCGAAATATGATGGCGTTGAAACAGCTCGCTGCCCTCACCCGTTTCCATCAGTTCGATAAAGCGCAACTGAATGCGGCGAGGCTTAATCCAGGCCAGAAACGTGTCCAGTTGATGATGATTCACATCGCGCATCAGAACCGTATTCACCTTGACCTTTTCAAAACCGGCGGCAAACGCCGCATCAATACCGTTCATCACGTCCTGAAATTTATCCTGCCCGGTGATGGCATAAAACTGGCGAGCGTCCAGACTGTCCACGCTGACGTTGATGGCGGTTAATCCGGCCTCACGCCAGCGTGCGACGTCACGCGCCAGGCGATAGCCATTGGTCGTTATCGCAATCTGGCGAATCGCCGCATTTTCACGCACCGCCGCGATAATATCGATAAAGTCGCGGCGTAAGGAGGGTTCCCCGCCGGTAAGACGGACTTTTTCCGTACCCAGCGCGGAGAACGCGCGGGTGACGCGGCGAACTTCATCCACCGACAAGAATGACTTGTTGCTCACGCCGCCGGGTTTGTACCCGTCCGGCAGACAGTAGGTACAACGAAAATTGCACACATCGGTAACGGACAGACGTAAATAGGTGAATTTACGCTGCCATGAGTCCATAAGCGGTTGCATAGATAACCTCGGGAGACAACGAACAGGCAGGCCACATCACGCTGATGTGGCCTGAGACAGGAAGTAAGACGTGTTGTTAGTGGGTTTTCATCCCCGCCGCCAGCATCAGCAGCTTAAACCCGGATGCGACGACGGCCAGCGCCATAACGCTTGCCGCCCAGATGATGACCATCCAGCCCACCCTTTTCCACCAGGCGCGTGGGGCGGTATCCGCAGGTTTAGCGTGCTCTGTGTCTGATAGTGAAGCCATTAATGATACCCCTCATCAGGATTAATTTTTCCGCGAAAGACGTAGTAACTCCAGCAGGTGTACATCAGAATCACCGGGATAATCAGTAGTCCGCCCACCAGCATAAAGCCCTGGCTTTGCGGCGGTGACGCGGCCTGCCAGATAGAGATCGACGGCGGAATGATATTGGGCCAGATGCTGATGCCCAGCCCGCTGAATCCCAGGAAAATCAGTCCAAGGGTCAGCATAAACGGCCCATAGCTCGCTTTGCGGTTATAGGCGGAACGCACAATTCCCCAGCAGCAAACCAGCACTAACAGCGGGACAGGCGCAAACCAGATGATCTCTGGCAGGCTGAACCAGCGTTGAGCAATCGCCGGATGCGTCAACGGCGTCCACAGGCTGATAATGACGATGATCGCCAGCAGCAGTAGCGTCAGGATAATCGCCTTCTCCGACATGCTTCGGTGCAGCGGGCCTTCCGTTTTCATAATAAGCCAGGTGCAGCCCAGTAACGCATAGGCCACCACCAGCCCCACGCCGCAGAACAACGGGAAAGGCGCCAGCCAGTCCATCGTCGAGCCGCTGAACGCCCGTCCGGTTACCTGCAAGCCGTTAACCAGCGTTCCCACGGCGACGCCCTGGCTGAAGGTTGCCAGCACAGAACCGCCGATAAAGGCTTTATCCCAAAGCGGACGGTGTTCCGGCGTCGCTTTAAAGCGAAATTCAAACGCCACGCCCCGGAAAATCAGCCCCAGCAGCATGGCGGTTAACGGCACGCTGAGCGCATCGACAATCACCGCATAAGCTAACGGAAACGCGCCATATAACGCCGCGCCGCCCAGCACCATCCAGGTTTCATTGCCATCCCAGACGGGAGCCACGGTATTCATCATCATGTCGCGCTCTTTCTCGTTCTTATTGAACGGAAAAAGAATGCCGATCCCCAGATCAAAGCCGTCCATCACGATGTACATCAACGTTGCGAAAACAATGATGACGAACCAGATTATTGACAGGTCGATGCCCATTTTATTCTCCCCTGCGTGTGTTCATGGGTTCGCTCACCGCCGATAACGGACGCGCTGGCGTACCCCCCTGAGCGATATCATGCGCATGTTCGCGCACTGGCCCCTTTTTGATCAGCCGCACCAGGTAGAGGTAGCCCACCCCAAAGACGGACGAATAGACGAGGATGAACGCCAGCAGGCTGACGGACATGTGCATGTCGCCGTGTGCGGAAACAGCATCACGCGTGCGCTGCAAACCGTAGACTACCCACGGCTGGCGGCCAATCTCGGTGGTAAACCAGCCCGCCAGAATAGCGATTAATCCTGATGGCCCCATGCAGAATACGAACCACAGGAAAGGACGACACTGATACAACCGGCCACGCCAGCGCAGCCACGCGCTCGCCACGCCGGTCAGGATCATCAGCATCCCCAGCCCCGCCATTATCCTGAACGACCAGAAAATGATGGTTGAGTTCGGGCGATCCTCTTTCGGGAACGACTTCAGCGCGGGCACTTGTTTGTCGAGGCTGTGCGTCAGAATCAGGCTTCCCAGATAAGGGATTTCAAGGCTGTACTTCGTTTTTTCCGCATCCATATCCGGCACGCCAAACAGAACCAACGGCGTGGCTTCGTCTGGTGGGTTTTCCCAGTGCCCTTCAATCGCCGCAATTTTCGCCGGCTGATGTTCCAGCGTATTGAGACCGTGCGCATCGCCGATCACCGCCTGAACCGGTGCGACAAACAGCGCCATCCACAACGCCATCGAAAACATCTTTCTGATCGCGGGCGTGTCGTTTCCTTTCAGCAAATGCCAGGCTGCCGAGGCGCCGACGAAGAACGCGCTCGCCAGAAACGCCGCCGTGGACATATGCAATAAACGGTACGGGAACGACGGGTTAAAGACGATGGCCATCCAGTCCACCGGCACGACAACGCCGTTCTCAATCGCGTAACCCTGCGGCGTTTGCATCCAGCTATTGGAAGAGAGGATCCAGAACGTTGAAAACAAGGTTCCCAGCGCAACCATACAGGTCGCGAAGAAATGCAGCCCCGGCCCAACGCGCTTCCAGCCGAACAGCATCACGCCCAGAAAGCCCGCTTCAAGGAAGAATGCCGTCAGAACTTCATACGTCAGCAACGGACCGGTGATACTTCCGGCAAATTGTGAAAAGCCGCTCCAGTTAGTCCCGAACTGGTAAGCCATGACCAGGCCTGAGACCACCCCCATCCCAAAATTGACGGCAAAGATCTTTGACCAAAAGTGATAAAGGTCGCGATACGTTTCATTTTTGGTTTTGAGCCATAGCCCTTCAAGGACGGCGAGAAAACTTGCCAGGCCAATTGTTATTGCGGGAAAAAGAATGTGAAAAGATACGGTAAAGGCAAATTGTATCCTCGCAAGGTGAAAAGCATCTATTCCAAACATAATTCCCCCCACGGAGTCGACATTGACTGATTTATTTTGTACAACGCTTTCATTTCCAGCCTTTTTCTTTGATTAATAGCGATTTTCTGAATATTTCAGAGCAGGTGAATCTAATAATTTTCGGCGTGTTTAATTAGTCTCAAACAATTATTCAAAAAGTTCAAATAGGTTAAATTTAATAAGTGATAGATAACATTTATTATGGTAATGATAAAATCCTGTTATAATTTCTTTAAATCGACAGCACAGACGCCGCATAATCCGGGCAAACCCCGCGAATTAACTGGGCTCTACCATCTGTTATATAAAATTTTATATAACGAATAATAAAAGATGTTGCTGTTATCTCCCGTGTAGAGACAACTGTTTGTATTTATTAACCATCACCATTACCCATTTTTTAAATAAGGTTAATGGCTTTTCAAATGGATATTTGTCCGGCTGGCTTTTATTTATATAACGCGCAGCCGCTAAACGTAATTGTTAAATACACTGGAATAACCCTACCTGTTATGTAGCTATTTCAGGATGCCAATGTGACCAGAATAGTCAGGAGTTCATATGAATAAGAAAAGACGTTCAGTTCCCGGAGTCAGACACTATGACGGTCCTGCTGGCGGCTGGGGCGCGTTAAAAGCAACGGCCATTGCCGTTCGTACACAAATGGACGCGCTTGAAGCACCCGTTACCCTGTTACGCACAAATCAGCCAGACGGCTTTGACTGCCCAGGATGCGCATGGCCGGATAAAGAACATAAATCAACGTTTCAGTTTTGCGAAAACGGTGCGAAGGCCGTAACGTGGGAAGCGACAAGCAAGCGCGTCACACCGGCGTTTCTGGCCAAAAATACCGTCAGCGCGCTGCTGAAGAAAACAGATTTCGAACTTGAAGGGTATGGTCGCCTGACTCATCCGCTGGCCTATCACAAAGAAAGCGACACATTTCGCCCTGTCGAATGGGAACAGGCCTTTGCCCGCATCGGCGAAGTGCTTCGCGGTCTCTCCCCTGAACAGGTGGAATTTTACACGTCCGGTCGCGCCTCCAACGAAGCGGCATATCTGTTCCAGCTTTTTGCGCGCGAATACGGCAGCAACAATTTTCCCGACTGTTCCAATATGTGCCACGAAGCCACCAGCGTAGGCCTGCCTCGTTCAATTGGCATCGGTAAAGGAACCGTATCGCTGGATGATTTTGAAAAGACGGAACTGGTGATCGCTATCGGCCATAACCCAGGGACAAACCATCCCCGTATGATGGGGACGCTGCACGAGCTTGCACGCCGCGACGTGCCGATTATCGTCTTTAACCCGCTGCGTGAAAGAGCGCTGGAACGCTTTGCCGACCCGCAGAGCATCATCGAAATGGCGACCTACAGCTCAACCGACATCGCCTCAACCTATTTCCAGGTCAGGGCTGGCGGCGATGCCGCCGCGCTGAAAGGCATTGCCAAACATGTGTTGCAGCTGGAAGCCGAGCGTGGCGATGTTCTGGATCGCGAGTTTATCGCCGCCCATACGCTGGGCTTTGACGATTTTGCCGCAGATATTGCCGCAACCTCCTGGGAATCCATTGAGCGCGAATCAGGTTTAAACCGTGAGCAACTGGAAAAAGTCGCGGAAGCCTACGCCAGGTCCAACGCCACCATCATCACCTACGGCATGGGCATTACCCAGCATAACAAAGGGACGGCGAACGTGCGTCTGATTGCCGACCTGCTGTTAATGCGCGGCAATATTGGCAAACCCGGCGCAGGTATTTGCCCGCTTCGCGGACACTCCAACGTTCAGGGGAACCGCACCGTCGGCATTACCGAGAAACCGGCGCCAGAATTCCTCGAACGGTTGAGCGACGTTTTCGGGTTTGTTCCCCCGTCGAAACACGGACACGACGCCGTACAGGCGACGCAGGCCATGATCGACGGGCGCGCCAGGGCGCTGATCTGCCTGGGCGGTAACTTTGCCGTGGCAATGCCCGATCACGAACAGGGGTTCCCGGCAATGCACGGGCTGGACTTGAGCGTCCACATCGGCACCAAATTGAACCGAACGCATCTGCTGGTCGGGAAAGAGACGTTCATCTTCCCCTGCCTCGGACGCACCGAACTGGATATTCAGCGCACCGGCAGACAATCCATCACGGTAGAAGATTCTATGTCGATGGTGCATGCCTCCTCCGGCAAACTGAAACCGGCGTCGCCGTTATTGCGTTCGGAACCAGCCATTATTGCCGGAATGGCGAAAGCCACGCTGACAAACAGCAAAATCGGCTGGATGGAGCTGGTTGCTGATTACGATCTCATCCGCGAACTGATTGAACAAACCATTCCCGGTTTCGACAATTACAACGATCGTATCCGGGTGCCTGGCGGTTTCCGTATGCCGCTGCCGCCGACCGAACGCGTCTGGCCGACATCGACGGGCAAAGCCATGTTCTCCGTATTCCACGGCGTTAACGAGAACGTGACCGGCGAAGGTGAAAATACGCTGCGTCTGATTACCCTGCGAAGTCACGATCAGTACAACACCACCATTTACGCGATGGACGATCGTTATCGCGGCGTATTTGGCCGTCGTGACATTATCTTTATGAACGAAGGCGATATGGAGCAGTTAGGGCTTGAACATGGCGATCGCGTCGATATCCGAACGGCCCTGCCTGACAGCGATCTCTGCCTGGAAGATATCACCGTCGTGGCCTACAGCATTGCGGCAGGTTCTGTCGGCGCCTATTATCCTGAGGCCAATGTTCTGGTTCCGCTCAATTATATTGATAAAGAGAGCGGTACGCCTTCTTATAAATCCGTACCGGTAAATATCACCTTGCGTTCAAAAGAAATTCGCGCGCTGTAAAATTCGCCCCTTATTCATGGCGTTCTGCTGAATAAGGGGATTTATTTTTCAGCCACTGACGCGCAGAAACGGTATTGTTACGCCGCAATTCGGTTACAAAATTTATACATTCATGCAATAATGTGAACCCATGTCGTAGCGCAAACGGCTGCCGGAGCCTCTTCTTTGCCCCCAACAGACCGTCTGCCGAAGAGATGAATGATGGACATAAAACAACTCAAATATTTAATCGCGCTGGATCAGACCCGTCACTTTGGTAAGGCCGCATCGCAGTGTAATATCACGCAACCCACCCTCTCCATGCGCATTCGCAATCTGGAGGAGGAACTTGGTCTGGTGCTTATCGTTCGCGGGCAACGCTTTGAAGGCTTTACCCCGGAAGGCGAACGTATTCTGGCATGGGCAAAATCCCTGCTGGCCGCGCACGATGGCTTACAGGCCGAGGCCGCGCTCTGCAAAGGACAGGTTGTCGGCGTGCTCCGTCTGGGTATGGTGCCGCTCGCCAGCGTCGATCCTATGCTGTTTATTCGCGAATTAACCCCCAAATACCCGGAACTGCAATTTAGTCTCTATTCCATGACCTCGGAGCAAATTGCCGAAGGCGTAAACAGCAACCAGCTGGAGCTGGGAATATGTTATCTGAATAACATTGATGTCAGTCCGTTTGATGTTATCCCGTTAGCGAAAACCCGGATGGGTCTGCTGCACGACACGCGCCATTTTAAAATAGAAAATGAGAGCCTCTCCTGGAACGATCTCATTAATTTCCCGCTGGGTTTTCTGACCAAAGGTATGCATTACAGAGAGCACATGGATATGAGTTTTAAATCAGCCGGAATCTCGCCTAAGCATATTTTCGAAAGCGATTCGACATTCCAGATTATTCAGGCCGTGCAGCGTGGCATATGTTGCGCCATTATGCCGCTCAATAATGGGCTGGAGAATTTAAACAGTAATTTCCATATTACGCCGGTCGTCAATTCCAACATTGAAGCCCCTGTCGGCCTGATCATGCGTAAGCAAGCGCCGGTTTCCTCGCTCGCGCTGCGCTGCTTTACGGACGCGCGCGACATCTACGCCGCCCACAACCCACAGCATTCGTAATACCCGCAATCCGCGCCTTTGCGTGGATTGCTTACACAAGCCATCCATCGTCATCATTGCAGGATTCGCACATGCCGTTTCTGTGCCGGTTTTTTTCCTTTACCGCATTTAAAAACAGTAATAATTCACGATCGGTTCTTAAGCGGAATTTCGTCATTAACGCGTTTCGATGCGCCAGCACCGTTTTCTGACCGATCGCCATTTTGTAGGCAATCTGCTTTGACGTCATCCCCGCATAAAGAAAGGCAGCGAGCTGGTTTTGTTGCCCGGTAAACGTCTTATGTGGGCAATGTCCGCAGTGGTGTACGGCATGGGGCGTTTTTGCCTGCTGTAAAGAAAACCAATGCTGCTTAATCACTTTACTGATCTTACTGACGTTCGCATTGAGCGGAATAAACACGATGTTTCCTATACAGGAGGGAATTTCTCCTCGCGCGGGAATATGTTTTTTATCCACCAGGCCAATCATCAGGCGTGGCGCACGAAATCGCATTTCAGCATGACAAATATACTGTTCACCGGGGTGCAGCATCAGAATTAAGATATCGGCACAGGCGGCGTTTGCGTGGTCATAGTCGTTAAAGGTGAGCGTGGTCCGATTCAGGTTCGGTGGAAATATTTCGCACAATAACGCGCGCAATCCGTATTGATAAAAACGATCCTGACATCTGATGACAATATTCATGTATACGCGGCTCCGGGTAATAATTACTGATAGCTCAATGAAACCGTCACAACCGAATCAATGGTTCCCGGTGAGACCTGCCCTTGTTCACTGTAGAGCCGGGCGCGTAAATTCCAGGTGTAACGCTGTGCGACAATTTCACTGGTCAGAACCTGACCGTCGCCCAGCGGTCGACCGTCCGCCGCCTGCAACTGTATTGCGACAGGGGTAGCGGTTCCCAGATTGCGATACATATCATCGCGATGCATGTCATCAGCGTTGCCGTTAAACTGAATCATCACGCCGGTTGTGCCTTCCGGGCAATGTTCAATGCTGAAATCAAAACTGACCCACGGCGTCGTTGACCCTGCGGTATACATTGATGAAGCCGTTACCGGACTCCCCGCCGTTAAATCAACGGTTTTAGTGATGCTGTCGCTGCTCACCTGACACGGCGCGGCTTTCACATTCCCTTTGATGTTTAATGCGATCGGATCGCCCTGACCCCATACCTGACCACTAAGCAGCATCAGGGTCAGCAGCCAGCGTTTTCTTCCAGGCATACTTTTTCCTTGGGTTATTGGTAGGTAATATTCAACGTGGCGGTGGCATTCGCGCTGCCCGGCTTCACCTGGCTTTTCGTCTGGTAATAACGCGCCACCAGCGGAAATGTCTCCTGCCCGCCTGCGGATTTTTTCAATACGATGCGGTTATTCAGTTGCAGCGGCACATCGTTATAAACTATCTGGACTCCCACGCCGTCTGCCGTTTCGGAGCTACCCTGCCCGGTCAGCGCCAGAACGCTGGTGTCAGCCGGTGCGTCAGGGTTTTGCGTTCCCGCCAGTTCAACATTGATATTCGCCCCCGGATCGCAGTTCAGCCCCAGATTTTGCGTATTGCTGTGCGACAGCACGGCTCCGGGCTGGCCGGTGAACTCGGCGGCATTAATATCACCGAGCTGAAAATTAAGAATCTGGCTGGAAAACGAACATGCGAGCGCCGTCACCTGGGTATCGGCGCCCATTGAAATCTGCATAAAAGAATGATCCGGCGTACCAAACCATCCCTGTGCAACCACTCCCGGCGTCAAATATCCCGATTGGATCGTTGCTGTTTTAATCAGCATCACGTCATAGTTACCGAGGTTATAGATATAGCTGGCGCCATTTGACGGCAGCACAAAATCCCCTGCGGGAATGGATAGCCTGATTCCCACCCCCTTCAGATTGGTGTTGTAAACATGATTTATCGGCGAAGGCGTCGCTGACAGGTAATTGATCGCATAAGCACCGTTGCAATAGACGGCACCGCCAGGCGCCGTGACCAACAGTTTGGCATACCCGGAGACCCTGGCGCGGGCGATTTCTGCCCCTACCGGCGCATCTCGCTGCACGACAATATTCCCCATTGAGACGGTATTAAATAATGTCGTATTCACGGTACAGTCATCGGCAACGCTGAGCCCTGAAAAAAGCATCAGTAAACTGAATAAGAGATAAGTTCGTTTCATTGTCAGATTCTCACGCGAGGTCAGCCCACTTAGCGGCAAAGAGAGCCGGTCACGCTAACGCCGCTGTAGTTCTCTGCTGCGGTTAATGAATAATTTGCCGTGCAGCGCTGCTCGCCGTCACGTCCCCAGACCACATTCAACGTCCCTTCCGGCGGCATGCCGCTTAAATAAACCTGCCCCTCGTCACCGACAATAACTTGTTGTTCTTGCGCGCCTTTTAATGTCACCATCGCCCCAAACGGCACCGTCGAACCGTGGGGCCTGGTCAACGTCAACAGCACGCGCAGCCCAACATTAGCGACATAGTCCGCCCTCACGACCGCGCCACGGGTCGGCACAACGGTTTTGTTGGTGAGCGCCAGTTCAACATCGTCCGCAACGGATGCCGTATCCAGGCCAATATCATTTTTGCGATACGGTGAAACATTGGCGGAAACGGTGTAGCCACGAAAATCAGTTCGTACGCCGCTCTGGTTTTTAATCCCGACCCCCGATGTGCCAGGCGCGCCAATCAGCACGTTGGTTTCCCCCAGAGGCTGAGAGAACGTTACGCCATCGGCATATGCCAGCACGCCCCCCGCGAGAGCGTAATTCACGCGCTGCGAGTGGCGATCGTAACGATACCCCCCGCTAACATCGGCGTAAGTACCCTTATAATCCGCGCTCAGACTACCGGTATACCCCACGTCATCCGTGCCGTAACCTTGCTGAATATTCCAGTTCAGCGCGTTGCCAGCCAGCGCCGTTCCACTCAGCCCTGTGCTATGAGTCGCGCCCTTCCCGCTGCTGGCATTCATGCCATAACTGGCCCAGGTATTGCTCATAAAGCGATCCAGCGGAATGCTGATATTCAGCGCCAGCTGTTGGTCTTTATCATAACGATCGCCGCTGCCGTTTTTACTCAGCGTCCAGGCGACGCTATAGCTCACGCCGCTCCAGGCATTGTGATACCCCACGCTCCACGACTGCATCGGTTTTCCGGTATGCCAGTAGTCCTCCTGTACCGCGCTTAACGCCAACGATCCGCCGCCTGCGCCCAGGGACTGGTTGACGTTGGCTTCCATACGGTTACGTCGTTTCGTTATCTGCCCGGAACTACCGCCATACGTATCGAAAGTGTCCTGCATACCGTAGTAACCGCGCGTTGAATATCGGTAACCCGCAATCGAAAAGTTTGTTCCTGTCGCGACGCTATTTTTGCTATAGCGCACACGCCAGGATTGCCCCTGAGTCTTGCTGCCATCAGCGGGTTGCGCCCATGACTGGATTACGTCGGCAGAAAGCGCGCCAATCGTTCCCAGATTTTTACCGACGCCGGACGCTATCGCCCGATAGTTACGGGAAGTCTGGACGCCGCCATAAAGCGTGAAACCGCCCGGCAAACCATAAATCGCGGTTCCCTGGCCGAAATCGGTTTGTTCCACACGACTGTCGCTGGAGCGATAGCGCCCGCCGGTTAACGCATATTTGAACCGGCCTTCACGCTGTAACACCGGTAATGATGCGAACGGGACGGTGAAGTGCTGCTCACTGCCATCCGCCTCTTTAACCGTAACCTCCAGATCGCCGGCGCCTCCCGTGGGGAACATGTCGGTAATGTCAAACGCACCTGGGGCCACGTAACTTTGGTAGATTTGGTAGCCATTTTGCCGGATGACGATCTGCGCATTGGTGCGGGCAATACCGCGCACCACGGGCGCATATCCCTTCAGCGAATCGGGCAGCATGTCGTCATCTGACGCAAGCTGGCCGCCACGAAACGGTATGCTGTCAAAAACATCCGCAGGAGAGGCGCTGTCTCCCAGCACCAGTTGCGCTTTCAGCGGGACGATATTGCGCTGGACATAGGTATAAATCGAATCCCAGTCCTCATCGCCCTGACCGCTACGCCGCCAGGTGGTGTAATTGCGCAAACGCCACGGGCCGATATTTATTCCGGGGCGCAAATTAGCGTACTGACTATTACTGTTATCACCGCTCAGACTGTAGTTAAGCATCGCGGCGGTAATGCCCTCATCCCAGAGTTCCGGCGCGACATCCCCCCGCGCCCTGGCAGATAACGCCGCCTGCGGAATACTTAACAACAGTTTTTGCGTCGAAAACTGGAACTCACTTGAAGCCTGTGGAATAGCGGACAGATCGGCGCAATCCCCTTTGCCCTGCACACCCGGATACTGCGCGATGTTAACGCCATAGCGTTGCAACATTTCCCCCGACAGGCAGGGCTCAAGCGCATCCTCACCTGAAGGCGTTGGTGTTTTATTGAATGCGATATCCTGCGTGTCCAGAAACTGTCCGTTGAGGATAATATCGACATGGTAAGTGCCCTGTGCCTGCCCTCCCATTTCAAAACCAGAAAGATCGATATTCTCGCTACCGGATGATATATGCTCCAGTAGCGCCGGATTAAAGTAATCCCGACCCAGAACCTCATTCAGCACGCTGAATATTCCCAGGGAGATAAGCAATACAAGCCTGGCCGGATACGGATTAATTATATATTTGGCTATCATCATTAACGTAATTCCGACCCGTCGCTACTTAAACAGAACCGCTGTACTCCTCGCTGATTCCACCGTAATCATTAATAATCCTGAATTTCACGCTTCCGCCATTTCCGCCCGAAGGCAGTGCAAAACGGGCGGTACTCCCCGGCGCCACAAACGTCACATTGTCAACTTTCTTACCGGATACGTTAATTTCATTGAAATTAACGTAATAAGGCGTGGGATTATTTACCTGAATAAACGCCCCGTTCCGGCTCCAGCTTAACTTTCCGAGCTGCGCTTCAGGCGTTGACTTGCTTAGCAACACAGGCCGATAAATCAGTTTTATTCGTGTTTTAACCGCAATCTGTAACGTATTATCTTTACGTTGGGCCGACGGTATCGATTTAATATTCAGCCAAAACAGGGACTCTTTATCCTCAGGCAGATTTCCTGCCCGAATAATACGCATTACGTTTTGCTGCCCGTTATCAAGCCGGTAAAGCGGCGGTGTAATAATAAAAGGGGCTTTGCCCTTACCGTCATTTTGCGTTTCGATCCACGACTGAATTAAATACGGAATATTATCGGGATTACTGACGCTTAATGACGTTTCTTTTTTACCGCCATCGTAAATAACCCGTGTTCCGCCAATGGAAACGCCAGCATTCACACTGGAAACGCCGGTAACAAACAGCGCCAACGCGGTGGCGCAAACACGTAATACTCTCATGGTAAACCTCTGAGAGGGCCGGTTATCGGCCCCCAAACAACATATGCTCGTCAGTTATAGTTAACGGTGAAGTTCGCTACGGCATTTACGACGCCCGGCACAACAGGCACGCTGGTGGCGACATAGGCGGCGTAGAAATCCAGTTGGTTGTCAACCATATCTAACAGTGAATAGGAATAGCCATTGATCTGATTAAGGCCTAAAGGCGCTCTGTCTGCCGTCATCAGTCGAATGGCCACCCCACTTGCCGAACCAGGATCGGCGGACAGCGCCAACAGATCGGTATTACCCGAATGATTAACGCCATCAAATTTCACCCGCGCGGACGTGACGGAAGAGGGGCAGTTAATCAGACGCAAGGTAAATTTGGTCGTTGACGCTTCATCCCCTGCGTTGGTAAACGCTGTTTTATAGACACTTCCCATATCAACGGTCATCGTATTATTGGCGCCAATATCTACGGTACAGGCGGTATCAAGAACCTGACCCACAAATTTGACCGTGCCGTCATACGCTATCGCATGTGATATTGACAAAATGGCCGCAGCGGAAAGCGCCATCGCTATCATATTTTTTTTCATCATCGCTATCCTTAACACCTGTTTATTTATCGCGTTACGACATAATGTCCATACATTTTCTGCTCTGGAAATGGGCTGCCGGGAAACGCTTATTTTTGGCTATCATCGTAAAGACAAGGAGATAAATAACATGCGATTTCCCCTTCAGCATTCCGGGCCGCATCACGTCAGCGGTTTGAATCCTGAATCAAGGCGCGATGTCAATTAAGTTCTCCTTAATTTAAATTTTCATATAAATGCACATATTTGCTCAAGTGATTTTTTGGTGTAATTTTACACCTTGTTCTGGATTCACTTATTTTTAGTCTGTCACCATAATTATTAGCTCAAGCAAGACGTTACGCTATTACAGAGACTATTATATGGGAGGACAGATCATGCCTGAAACCAAAATAGCTATTGAATCAAGTATGTATAAGGCTCTGCCTCTGAAGCCAATTGAACATGTAGAAAAACTGATTGCGCACCTGAAGCCACACGCAAACACACGAGAAACAAAATGCAGACAAATTATTAACAACGAAAATAATAGACCACATCAATGTTATTTATTGCTGAAGGGAACCATCGGGGTTTTCAGAGCTCGGGACGGCTTCATGCTTAACTCAGAAGTCGCCCCCTTTATTTTTGGCCTCAGCAATCAACTGGTTGATGCTGAATATTTGCTGATGCGCAGTGAGGAGTGCTCTGAGATCGCCTTTATTCCGCTGGAGAAAGTTAACGACGTTATAGCAAATGAGAATCTTTGGGAAAGTCTGGCGAAGGTGCTTATCTACACCGCCGGTCGGGTGTACGACCACTGTACGCGCATTTCAGCGCCGACATCCTATGATATTATTCGCGCTCAGCTGTATGAATTAATGCGTGAGTCTAATGAATTCAGACAAAATATAACTGCCGCAAATTATATTCAGTCAAGAACATTCCTGTCGCGCAGCAGCGTGATGAAGATACTGGCCGATTTAAAAAAAGGCGGCTACATCGTGACCGATCGTGGTGTTCTGAAGCAAATTCAGCAGAATATTCCCCTGAAATACTAGCTATGCTCAACACGCATTAACGCAGAGCCACTAAAATAGAATGACAACGACAGTGACCGGATAACACCTACCATGCCCCTGGATTCTTCCTTTAATCAACTGAAGCAGCCTTCGCCCTACGCAATTGCGCTGCTCAACGCACTCACGTCAGAACAGGATTTCAAACGGTATCCTCGCGGAAGTCGCTTTGTCTTCGTTCAGGGGGGCGAGCACCAGTGCCTGTTTTTCCGCACGGGCGTTGTAAGCATTGAGAACATCGAAAATAGTCTGTTGCTGGGGATAGCTTCTGCCCCGGTATCCCTGGGGTTCACCAGCGCCCTGTCGGATAAACTGCTGATTCGCGCGCTCGAAGAGTGCGAAGCGGCGACAATTCCCCTCGATGACGTGATGGAAACCATTGAGCGCAAGCACCTGTGGGAGATCATGGCAAAGCATATGATCATCGTCACCAATAAATTGTTTATCCAGAATGAAATGGCGACAGCGCCGACTGCTTACGACCTGCTGTGCTACCAGTTGCAGGCGCTAAGCCAGGAGCCGGAAAGCATCCGCTCTCAGATGGCGGCCTACCAGTATATTCTTGAACGTACCCGCCTTTCGCGCAGCAGCGTGATGAAGATGCTGTCAGCGCTAAAAAAAGGCGGCTATATCGAACTGGAACAGGGCAAATTAATCGCAATTAATCACCTCCCTTCTCGTTTCTAACCCCCCGTTTTTTACGCTTAAAGCGGCGGCATTCGTTGGTCGGGATCGCAATTCTGACGATTACCTCGCCTTTGCGTTCCATAATGAAACATGATTAAGCATAAATGTTCCGTTGATGAAACATGTTATGGCCGAATTTTCTTTTCCGCTCACTGTTGCACAATAAGGTTATCGGCAGTGAGTGGTAGCCGTGTCATGGTACACAACCGATACCCCTACAGCAGAAGATGCGGAGCAAAATAATGAAAAAGCTGATTAACCGTGTAGAAGAGGTACTGAACGAACAACTCGCTGGTCTGGCAAAAGCGTACCCGACGCTGACGCTGCATCAGGACCCGGTCTACGTTACCCGGTCAGATGCGCCAGTGGCAGGAAAAGTGGCGCTGCTTTCCGGCGGCGGCAGCGGGCATGAGCCCATGCACTGCGGCTATATTGGGCCAGGCATGCTCTCCGGCGCCTGCCCGGGCGAAATTTTTACCTCGCCGACGCCAGACAAAATGTTTGAGTGCGCCATGCACATTGACGGCGGCGAAGGCGTCTTACTGATCATTAAAAATTACACCGGCGACATCCTGAATTTTGAAACCGCCACGGAACTGCTGCACGACAGCGGCGTAAAAGTCACCACCGTCGTGGTGGATGATGATGTAGCGGTCAAAGACAGCCTTTATACCGCCGGTCGTCGCGGCGTCGCCAATACGGTATTAATTGAAAAACTGGTGGGCGCGGCCGCAGAACGCGGTGACACGCTGGAAGCCTGCGCGGAGCTTGGCCGTAAGCTGAATAATCAGGGGCATTCAATCGGCATCGCGCTCAATGCCTGTACCGTGCCTGCGGCGGGCAAACCGTCCTTCACATTGCAGGATAACGAAATGGAGTTTGGCGTGGGAATTCACGGCGAACCAGGCATTGACCGTCGCCCCTTCTCTTCTCTCGATCAAACTGTCGATGAAATGTTTGACACGCTGCTGGAAAACGGCGCATACAGCCGCACGCTGCGTCACTGGGATCATCATCAGGGAAGCTGGCAGGAAGATAAGCAGAGCAAACAGCCGTTGCAGCGTGGCGATCGCGTCATTGCGCTGGTCAACAACCTCGGCGCCACGCCGCTGTCTGAACTGTTCGGCATCTATAACCGGCTTGAAAGCCGCTGTCAGGAAACCGGCATTACCATTGAACGCAACCTGATCGGCTCTTACTGCACCTCTCTGGATATGACCGGCTTTTCCATCACCCTGCTAAAAGTGGACGATGAAACGCTCGCGCTCTGGGATGCGCCGGTTCACACGCCTGCGCTCAACTGGGGCAAATAAGGAGATTATGTATGTCACTCAACAGAACACACATTGTTAACTGGCTCTACCGCTGCGGTGAGATTTTCACCAAAGAGAGTGATTATCTGACGGGTCTGGACAGAGAGATTGGCGACGCCGACCACGGGCTGAATATGCATCGCGGCTTCAGTAAAGTCGTCGAAAAATTACCCGCGATTGCGGATAAAGACATCGGCTTCATCCTGAAGAACACAGGGATGGTGCTGCTCTCCAGCGTCGGCGGCGCCAGTGGCCCGCTGTTCGGCACGTTCTTCATTCGCGCCGCCCAGGTGACACAGGCGCACCAGAGCCTGACGCTCGACGAGCTGTACCAGATGATGCGGGAAGGCGCGGAAGGCGTAACCAGCCGTGGTAAAGCAGAGCCTGGCGATAAAACCATGTGTGACGTCTGGGGGCCGGTTGTGGAGTCGCTGCGCCAGTCATGCGAACAGCACCTGTCGGTGCAGGCGGCGCTGGATGCCGCCAGCGCCCAGGCCGAAGCGGCGGCGCAGAGCACCATCACCATGCAGGCCCGCAAAGGGCGCGCCAGCTATCTTGGCGAGCGCAGCATCGGCCATCAGGACCCGGGCGCAACCTCCGTGATGTTCATGATGCAAATGCTGGCGGCAGCGGCAAAAGAGTAAGGATAACGCGATGGTAAACCTGGTCATTGTTTCGCACAGCGCTCTGCTGGGTGAAGGCGTCGGGCAGTTAGCCCGGCAGATGTTAATCGGCGATGGTTGTAAACTCGCGATTACAGCCGGTATCGACGACCCACAAAATCCGATTGGCACCGATCCGCTCAAGGTGATGGAAGCCATCGAATCCGTGGCTGATGCGGACCATATCCTGGTCATGATGGATATGGGCAGCGCATTATTGAGCGCCGAAACCGCCCTGGATTTGCTCGACCCGGCGATTGCGGCGAAAGTCCGCTTATGCGCGGCGCCGCTGGTAGAAGGCACGCTGGCGGCGACGGTCAGCGCGGCAATGGGCGCCGGTATTGATAAAGTCATCAATGACGCCATGAGCGCGCTGGACGCCAAGCGTGAACAACTGGGTTTACCGTCACCCACTCAAACCGGGGGCGTCGCCACAAAACCAGCATTTCAGGATAACGACGCCCACTCCATTTCTGTTGTGGTGAAAAATCCAAACGGGCTGCATGTTCGTCCGGCATCGCGGCTGGTCTCCACGTTGTCGGGGTTTCGGGCCGACATGCTGCTGGAGAAAAATGGCAAATGCGTGACGCCGGACAGCCTGAATCAGATAGCGTTATTACAGGTGCGCTGCAACGATACTCTGCGCCTGATCGCCAAAGGAGAACAGGCCGACGAGGCGCTGGCGGCATTCAAACAGCTGGCGGCGGAAAACTTTGGCGAGTCCGTGGAAGAGACGCCTGCCAGCATCGCGGCGCGTCAGCTCCCCGCGCAGGTCTCCGGCGTGGTGTTCTGCTATTCCCCCGCTGCACCGGACGTCGCGAATCCGACGACCGTCAATTTGCCGGAAGAGCAGCAGCGCCTGCAAACGGCGATTCGTCAGACGCTGGACGATCTCAACGCGCTGACCACGCTGGCGGAAGATAAATACTCCGCCGATCTGGCGGCGATTTTTTCCGGGCATCACACGCTGCTGGATGACCCCGAGCTGTACGAGATGGCGTGTGAGGTGATGCGTGATAAACCGTGTCGGGCGGAAACGGCGTGGCGCAGCGTGCTGGACGATCTCCGCGATCAGTACCGACAGCTCGACGACGCCTATTTACAAGCCCGCTATATCGATATCGACGATATTCTCCATCGGACGCTGAGGCACCTGAGCGGAATAAACGCGCGCTTGCCGGTATTCACGCGCCCGACTATCGTGGCGGCGGAAAATATCTTCCCGTCCACCGTGTTGCAGTTCGACCCACAGACGGTTAAAGGGATCTGCCTGAGCGCAGGCAGCAATGAATCACATTCGGCAATCATCGCCCGTGAAATGGGGATCGGCTGGCTTTGTCAGCAAGGGGAAGCGGTATATGCCCTGAGCACCGGCGAGTCGATTACGCTGGATCTCGCGGCACAGCGCATTCTCTTTTCTGACTGACCTCTCTCCCATCGCGCGTCCTCTTCTGAGGGCGCGCTGTCGCATCACCGCGCTCATCCCCACGCTTCAACCGGCGATAACGGGAAATGTTTACCAGTTCCCAAAATAGCGGTTCGATCACGCGCACATGACAATCCTGGACTAAGGTTTTGTCATGGTTCATGCCGCTGACTGCGGCACGCCGTTAAGGAGAATATTGATGATAACACCTGCGCTTCGCCATTCCGGCACGCTCTCTTTCGCCATAAAACTGACCGTTGCAGGCACCCTGCTGACATTCGCGTCGCTCTCGACGCATGCTGAGGAACAGCCGGCCAGTCCTCCGCAGCCCCCGGATATTCTGCTGGGGCCGCTGTTTAATGACGTGCAGAGCGCCAAACTGTTCCCCGATCAGAAAACGTTCGCCGATGCCGTGCCTAACAGCGATCCGCTGATGATCCTCGCGGATTACCGGATGCAACGAAACCAGTCAGGCTTCGATTTGCGTCACTTTGTTGATGTGAACTTTACGCTGCCCAAAGAAGGGGAAAAATACGTTCCGCCGGAAGGACAGTCGCTGCGTGAACATATTGACGGCCTGTGGCCCGTGTTGACCCGCACAACGGAGAGCGCCGGAAAATGGGATTCGTTATTGCCGCTGCCGGAACCGTATGTGGTGCCTGGCGGACGTTTCCGGGAAGTCTATTATTGGGATAGCTATTTTACCATGCTGGGACTTGCCGAAAGCGATCACTGGGATAAGGTCGCCGATATGGTGGCGAATTTCGGCTATGAACTGGACTCCTGGGGGCATATCCCCAACGGCAACCGTACCTACTATCTGAGCCGCTCGCAGCCGCCTTTCTTCGCATTTATGGTGGAATTGCTGGCGCAGCATGAGGGCGACGACGCCCTGAAAAAATACCTGCCGCAGCTGCAAAAAGAGTATGCCTACTGGATGGAGGGCGTGGAGAATCTCCAGCCCGGCGAGCAGAATAAGCGCGTGGTGAAACTGGATGACGGCACCGTCCTGAACCGCTACTGGGATGACCGGGACACGCCGCGACCGGAGTCGTGGATGGAAGATATCACCACCGCGAAAAGCAACCCGAACCGCCCGGCAACCGAGATTTATCGCGACCTGCGATCTGCCGCCGCATCGGGCTGGGATTTCAGCTCGCGCTGGATGGACGATCCGAATCAGCTGAGCACCATTCGCACCACCAGCATCGTCCCTGTCGATCTCAACGCCCTGCTGTATAAACTGGAGAAAATGCTGGCGCGCGCCAGCAAAGCGGCAGGCGATGACGCCAACGCGAACCAGTATGAAGCGCTCGCCAGCGCCCGTCAGAAAGGCATTGAAACGCACCTGTGGAACAATCAGGAAGGCTGGTATGCCGACTACGATCTGAAGAGCAAAAAGGTGCGTAACCAACTGACGGCGGCCACGCTGTTCCCGCTGTATGTCAACGCGGCGGCGAAAGATCGCGCCAGCAAAGTGGCTGCCGCGACCCAGGCGCACCTGTTGCAGCCTGGCGGACTGTCCACCACCTCGGTGAAAAGCGGGCAGCAATGGGACGCCCCCAATGGCTGGGCGCCGTTACAGTGGGTGGCGACCGAAGGGTTGCAGAATTACGGGCAGGACAACATCGCGATGGATGTCACCTGGCGCTTCCTCACTAACGTTCAGCATACCTACGACCGCGAACAAAAGCTGGTTGAGAAATATGACGTCAGCAGTACGGGAACCGGCGGCGGCGGTGGAGAATATCCTCTTCAGGATGGTTTCGGCTGGACCAACGGCGTGACGTTAAAAATGCTCGACCTGATCTGTCCAAAAGAGAAACCGTGCGACAGCGTACCGGCCACTCGCCCCGCAGCGCCAGGCGCTTCCCAGCCTGCGCCGCAAAAACAGGTTGAAACCACGCCGTAATGTGACCCGACCATCATGCTGACAAAAATCCGCGCGCCGTCGCGGATTTTTCTTCCTGGCAATGCCGCGCGTTCATCTCTGCCCCTCATAGCTCTTAAGGGTTAGACCCCCTTTTCATCGGTGAGAATTTGATACTGAACAAGTTTTTTAACGTTATATATGTAAACATATAGCGATTTTTTAACCATTTCAGGATGAAAACAATGCCGCTCACAAGACGGAGATTCGCTCAGGCAATGGCCTCTGCGCTGCTGTTTCGCCACCTCCCTGGCATTGCGCAGACACCGCTGACGTTTGCTATTGGCCGCCCGCCGGAAGGCAATATTATTCGCCGCGTGGTGAGCGCCGGTGCGCCCGCCGATGTGTTACTGCTGGCCGTCGCGCCGGAAAAGCTGGTGGGTTTCTCCTCTTTTGATTTCTCGCGACAGGCGGCGATTCCCTTCCCCGAGTCCATTCGGGCGTTGCCCAAACTGGGCAGGCTGGCGGGGCGCGCCAGCACGTTGTCTCTGGAAGGGCTACTGGCCCTGCATCCCGATCTGGTAGTGGATTGCGGCAACGCCGATGAAACCTGGCTTTCGCAGGCGCGCCAGGTCAGCGCTCAGACCCGGATTCCGTGGCTGCTGATTAACGGTGAACTGCGGCAAACGCCGGAACAACTGCAAGCCGCAGGACAAGCGCTGGGAATGGAGGCGCGTACTGCCGCTCAGGCGGCGCTGGCTCAGCGCTTCATTGCGCAAGCGCTCGCGTTTTCCCACACGCCTGCTGCCGGTATTCGTTTTTATGCGGCGCGGGGCGCCCGAGGTCTGGAGACGGGATTACAGGGATCGCTGCATACGGAAGCGGCAGAGTTGCTGGGATTACACAACGTAGCGCGAATCCCCGGACGAAGCGGACTGGCCCAGGTCTCTATGGAAAACTTACTCACCTGGCAGCCCGACATCATTCTGGTACAGGATGCCGCCACGGCGCACTACCTGCGTCACGACCCCGTCTGGCAAGGCGTTAAGGCGGTTGCGGACAAGCGCATTCTTTTCCTGAGCGGCCTGCCGTTTGGCTGGCTGGATGCGCCGCCGGGCATTAACCGTTTACTCGGGCTGCGCCGGTTGCATGCCTGGCTGGACCCGAACGTTAATCAACATTTTAAAGACGATATGGTGCGTTATGCGCGCCTGTTCTGGCATACGTCGCTGACTGACGAACAGTATCAACAGTGGGCGATCATCTGATGAGAACGACCACTCTTTCTGTCCTGATGCTGGGGATTGCCCTTCTTTGTATTGCCTTTGCCACTGTATCGGGCGCTTATCACCTCGATGCCCGGCAGGTGCTGGCGATGATCTTCAGCCATGACACGGTGCCGACACAGGATCAAATCGTGTTCTGGCAGATCCGCCTCCCCCGCATTCTCGCCGCGCTGCTGCTGGGCGCTGCGCTGGCGGGCGCGGGCACGACGTATCAGGGGATGTTTCGCAATCCGCTGGTCTCCCCGGATATTCTCGGCGTTGCCGCCGGAGCGGGTTTAGGCGCATGTACGGCAATTTTGCTGGGCCTGCCGATTTTGTTTATCCAGCTCTACGCGTTCGGCGGCGGTCTGCTGGTGGTTGCTGGCGTCTGGCTGATTACCCGTCGGGTGACGCGTCACGACCCCGTATTAACCCTTGTGCTGGTGGGTATCGCGCTCGGTACGCTGTGCGGAGCGGGAATTTCCCTGATAAAAACGCTGGCCGATCCCTATACCCAGTTGCCTTCCATCACCTTCTGGTTACTCGGCGGGCTCTCTACCATCACGCTGCATGATCTTTGCTTCTCGGCACCGCTGATTCTGTTCGGTGCCATCCCTTTGCTGCTACTGCGCTGGCGTATGAATTTACTGACGCTTTCAGATGATGAAGCCCGTTCCCTGGGCATCAACGTTACCCGCCTTCGGCTCGCGCTGATTGTCTGCGCGACGCTCATCACCGCCAGCACGGTGGCGATTGCCGGGATTATCGGCTGGATAGGCTTAGTCGTGCCGCATATCGGCAGGTTGCTCACCGGCAATAACCACCAGCAGTTGCTTCCTGTCTCAATGGGCGCCGGCGCCATTTTACTGCTGCTGACCGACACGCTCGCGCGCGCAATCAGCAGTACGGAGATTCCACTCGGTATCCTCACCGCATTTATCGGCGCCCCTTTCTTTTTGCTGCTTCTGCTGCGCGGAGGACGCCAATGACACGACTGACGGTTCGCCACGCCAACCTGGGATACGCCCGACGCCCGGTTTTGCGCGACGTCTCTTTTACCGTACCGGCGGGAGAAATTTGCTGTTTACTCGGCGCAAACGGCAGCGGCAAGACCACGCTGATGCGCACCATTCTTGGCGTTCTCCCCTTGATCAGCGGCGACATCCTGCTTGATGGCGTGGCGGTGCAGCGTTTTTCAGACCGGGAGCGCGCCAGCGCCATTGCCTGGGTGCCACAGGCGCACGACGGCGCGTTCGCCTTCACCGCTCTGGATATGGTGATGATGGGGCTGACGCCGAAAATGGCGGCATTCGCCGTTCCCGGCGCCAGGGAGCGAGAGATTGCCCACCAGCAGCTCGCCGCGCTTGAAATCGTCCATCTGGCGCACCGACGCTGGAACACCCTGAGCGGCGGAGAGCGTCAACTGGTGCTGATCGCCCGCGCCCTGGCGCAACGCCCTCGCCTGCTACTGCTGGATGAACCCGCCTCCAGCCTCGACTTTGGTCACCAGATCCGCCTGCTCGACACGCTGGTGACACTGAAAAAAACGGGGATGGCGCTACTGATGTCAACCCATCATCCGCTCCATGCCAGGGCGATAGCCGACAGCGTCGTGCGCGTGGAGTCCGACGGCCAGGTATCGCAAGGCGCGCCAGAGCGCCAGCTCGCTGCCGACAATCTGGCCGCGCTTTATCGGGTCTCGCCCACACAAATCCACCGCCATCTTTTTGGCGATCAGCAATAAGGGACAGCCATGCTCATTGATGACATTGATTTTGCAGACCTCTACCGCCAGCAGCTGTTGCAGGCGAAACGAACGGAAAAAACGCCCGACCATTGGGATAAACGGGCAGAGAAAATGGCAGAAAACTGCGCGTCGCCGACGGACACCTACCTGCAACAGCTGATGGAAAAAATGGATTTGCAGGGCGTGAACTCGCTGTTTGATATGGGCTGCGGCCCGG
Source organism: Citrobacter sp. CK194 (assembly GCF_030333395.1). Classification (NCBI taxonomy): domain Bacteria; kingdom Pseudomonadati; phylum Pseudomonadota; class Gammaproteobacteria; order Enterobacterales; family Enterobacteriaceae; genus Citrobacter; species Citrobacter sp. CK194. The sequence continues at coordinate 896,436 of NZ_JAOWGA010000019.1, read as the reverse complement.
GCACCGTCTCGCTGGCGTTAGCGGGCAAAATACCGCATATCTGCGGCGTGGATTACAGCCCCGGAATGCTGCGCGTTGCCGCCCGTCGCGCGACAGAGCAACGGGCAACCCATGTTCACTGGGTGCAACGCGCCTGGGAAGAGGACTGGAGCGATCTCCCGCGCTGCGATATCGCCGTTGCCTCCCGCTCAACGCTCGTTGCGGATATGCGCCAGGCGATGACAAAGCTCAACAACCAGGCGCGGCTGCGCGTCTATACCACGCACCTGGTCAGTTCCTCTTTTGTTTCCCCCACTATCCAGCGCGCGTTGGGTCGCGAGGTTATCGAGCTGCCTAACTATATTTATGCCCTCAATGTCCTGTACCAGATGGGGATCTGCGCCCATGTCGATTTTATCCGTGGGCAGAACTGCCAGCAGGACAACAGCACCTGGGAACGCTTTGCTGAAAACGTTCGCTGGAGCATGGGCGACATCAGCGATGAAGAGCGTGAACGTCTGTACCGCTGGTATCAACAGCAGGATGCCAGCGCCCTTGCCCCGGCCAGCCGGGACTGGGCGCTGATCTGGTGGGACAGCATTCCACAAAAGGCGCTGAAATGATCTACTTCTCACACGCACAAACGGACGCATTGCTGCTGGAGGATATTCAGGGAGGCGACCTGACCACGCGCGCTCTGGGCATCGGCAATCTGCCAGGCCGCATGACCTTCCGCCATCGCCAGGGCGGCTGCGTGAGCGGCATTGCCGTGGCCAGACAAATGTTGCAGTCGCTGGGGCTGACCGTCCTGGAGCAGATGAACGACGGCGAGCGCGCCGCAGCCGGTCAACAATTGATCAGCGTCAGCGGGAATGCGGCGGCGCTGCACTAGGGCTGGAAGGCCATACAAAACGTACTGGAGTGGAGCTGCGGCGTTTCACACTATCTCGACAGCATGCTTCACATCCTGCATAGCCGTTACCCCGACGGGCAAATAGCCTGCACGCGTAAAGCCATTCCCGGCACCCGGCTGTTAGCCGCACAGGCGGTGCTCGCCGCAGGCGGAATCATTCACCGCGCCGGGTGCGCGGAAACTGTGCTGCTGTTTGCAAATCACCGCCGCTTTCTCGCCCCCGGTAACGACTGGGCCGGGGCCATTTCGCAGTTGCGCCGTCATGCCCCGGAAAAAAAGATCGTCGTCGAAGCAGACACCCCAGAGGAAGCCCTTGAAGCGCTCCGCGCAGGCCCCGACGTTTTGCAACTCGACAAATTTACCCCACATCAGGCGGCGGAGGTGGCCCGGGCGGCGCCTTCACTGGCCCCCCATTGCACGCTGGCGCTGACTGGCGGCATCAACCTCGCCACTCTGGCGAGTTATCTCGACTGTGGTATCAGGCTCTTTATTACATCCGCACCGTACTACGCACCACCGATGGATATCAACGTCATCCTGAACCCGGACGAAAGTGACATATAACATTGATAAATGGAATAAAAACAATGAAATTCACTCAGAGTTGTCTTTACACGGCATTATCGGTAGCTTTTGCGCATAATGCGTTTGCTGGGCAAGAAAGCGACACCATGACCGTCTGGTCGAGCCCCGCCTCTGCGGCGACCACCACGGTGCTTGGTCAACAAACCATGCAGGATCTGGATAAGCAGAATGTGGCGCAGGCATTAAGCGTCATCCCCGGCGTGGCGTTGCAAAAATCAGGCAACCGCAACGAACAGCAGGTCAAAGTTCGCGGTTTTGACAGCCGCCAGGTTCCGATCTTTTTCGACGGTGTGCCGGTTTACATCCCTTACGACGGCAACCTCGACTTAGGGCGCTTCCTCACCTCGGACATTGCCTCCGTTGAGGTGTCCAAAGGCTACTCATCGCTGTTGCAAGGCCCTAACCAGATGGGCGGCGCGATCAACATCACCACCAAAAAACCGACAAAACCTCTCGAAGGGAGCATCGGTTATCGCCAGGGATGGAGCCGGAGCAAAGATAACGCCCACGATATGCACGCCTCGTTTGGCGCCAGTAATGAGCTGGGTTATCTGCAAGTCAGCGGTAGCCAGTTGAAGCAGGATTTCCTGGGTCTGCCGCACGGGGTGGACAACGCCATTGCAGGCAGCAACGGGAAGATGATCAACTCGTCGGCAGATGATAAACGGGGCATTGTTAAGTTGGGCTTCACGCCGCGCGAAAATGACGAGTACACCCTGACCTATATCAACCAGGACGGAGAAAAGGACAACCCGCCATACGCAGGCACCAGCAGCCAGAAGTCGCGCTACTGGCAGTGGCCGCAATACGATAAAGAGAGTTATTACTATCAGGGCACCACGCATCTGGGCGATCGCTTCACGCTGAAAAGCCGGCTTTATCGCGACACCTTTGAAAACACGCTGATGATGTACAACTCCCTTGCCGACCTGAAAAACAAGAAAGGCAGCTATAGCCACTATTCTGATTACAGCGATGGCGCAGGGTTACAACTCGCCGCCGAAATGCGTGAAAACGATCTGCTCTCGTTCGCCGTTAACTGGAAAGATGACGTCCACCGTGAAAAAGGCGCGCCGCATGCGGCATACGATCGCTATGAAGATCGCACCTGGTCGTTAGCCAGCGAATACCAGTGGGCCGCCGCCGATAATGTGGATGTCGTGGCCGGTATTAGCTATGACTGGCGTGACAGTCTGGAAGGGATGAAGCACGAAAAAGATGGCAGCGTAACCCACTACGACGACAACAACCAGTCGGCGTTTAACTGGCAGGTCATGACCAAATACCACTTCGCAAACGAGGACACGCTGGCGCTCTCTTACTCTGACCGGACGCGTTTCCCGACGCTCAAAGAGCGGTATACCACGTCGAAACCGGCGTATAACCAGGTGGCTATCGTCAACCCGCAGTTAAAACCCGAACGCGCCCGCAGCGTGGATCTGACCTGGAACGGTTCGCTGACCCGCGACTGGGGATTCGAGGTCAGCGTGTACTATAACCGCGTGACCGACGCAATCCTGTCGCACAATATTGATGCCGATACGATCCAGAACCGCAATAGCGGCCGGGTGGATTACACCGGTCTGGATGCCGGAATCAAAGGCAATGTGTCTGAAATGCTGGATGTCGGGCTGAGCTACGGGCTGATCCACGCGGACGTCAAGCGTGATGAAATCGGTGAAATCACCGATTTGCCAACGCAGACGCTCACCGCATGGATGACGCTCAAGCCGTGGGAACCGCTGAGTATTACGCTGTCAGAAGAGGCGCGTTCCTCCAGCTACAGCAATTCAGACGGTTCACAGAAAGCGGGCGGATTTGCCATTACCCATATCCGCGCGGATTATGCGTTGGGCTACGGTTTTAGCGTCAACGCGTCCGTGAACAACCTGTTCGATACGAAGTATGCCTACAGCGAAGGGTTTATCGAGGAAGGCCGTAATTTCTGGGCCGGGGTGGAATATAAGTTCTGATTGTTCCGCCGAATGAAAACGAACCCGGCCTGCGCAATTGCAGGCCGGGTTGCTATCAGAAGCTGTAGCTGGCGCCAACCTGAACGGTGCGGTCGCGACCAATCCAGCAGTTGTTGTCGTCGTAACAGCTAAACGTCTCTTTGTTGGTAATATTCTGCGCGCTGGCCTTCAGCGTCACCCCGCTCAACGATGGGATCGCCTCTCCCAGACGGTAAGAAACGGCCATATCATACTGCGTCGTGCCGCCGAGTTTGCCTTTGTCGTTAGCTGGCGAGATCTCCATCGGCCCGGTATAACGGACGCCCGCACCAACGTTCAGCCCGCGCAGCGGCGTATTATCAAAGGTGTAATCGCCCCACAGGTTAAACGCGTTTTCCGGCACCTGAGTCGGACGTTTGCCTTCATACGTTTCATCTTCCGTGTTGATCGCATGGGTATAGGCATAGTTGGCGATCAGCGTGACGTTATCCGCCGGACGGCTGACAATCGACAGTTCGGCCCCTTTTGACTCAATCTCGCCGGTCTGACGGTAATCCCAGGTCGGCGTGGCGGAAAGCACATTTTTCTGGCGGATATTAAACACCGATGCGGTAAAGGTGGTCGCGTATTCCGCCAGCAGGTATTTCACCCCGCCCTCAACCTGCTTGCTGGTGGTCGGCTTCACCTCTTTCGAGGTCAGAGTCCCTTGCGGCGAGATCGGCTTAAAGCCTTCGGAATAGCTGATAAATGGAGAGATCCCATTTTCAAACGCATATAACGCACCGAAACGTTTGGTGACGCGATCCTGTGAAATCCAGGTTTTATCGCCGTTTTGCAGATAGTCGGTCGTGGCGGAACGATAGTCATCGTAACGCACGCTCGCCAGCAGGTTCAGGCCGCCAAACGCAATCTGATCCTGAAGATAATAACCATTCTGCTGATAAGAGAGACGGTTATTCTGCGCAGTACTCAGCCCTAAATCGTCGGTATGAATCTGACGATAGTTCGGGTGGCGCATGTCGATCCCCGGCGTGCTGCTGGCATAGCGGTAGAAGTAATGGCTGTCGAGCTTCTGGTAATCGAAGCCTGCCAGCAGATGGTGCTGCCAGTCGCCTGACACTACCGTTTTCGTAACCTGGTTGTCGATGTTAAAACTTTTCAGGTCTTCATCGGTCGTGTAGGCAAACCGGTTCAACTCCCAGACCGGATTCCCCGTATTTCCGGTGGAGTAGACGCTGCGCTGGTGGGTATCCACATCAAAGTAGCGCGCTTTCTGATTGAAGCCCCAGCCGCTGTCAAACTGGTGTTCAAAGCTGTAACCCAGCATCCATTGACGCTGCTTAAAGCCGCTCCACTCATCTCCGGCAAAATCACGACGCCCCGCATACTCTGAACGCAGATAAGAAATGGGCAGCGGGTTGGAAGGCGACAGCGACGGTGTATTCTGCGCCAGCGCATCAATCGTCAGACGCGTTTTGTTGTCCGGTTGCCAGGTAACGGACGGGGCAACCAGATAGTTTTCATAGCGGGAGGTATGCGGTTGATCATCCCCTTCCGTCGCTTTGCCGAGTAAACGGTAGTTCCAGTCGCTGTCGCTGATTTGCCCGGTTGAATCCAGATAACCCTCTTTCAGATTACGGGTGCCGGTGTTGAAGCCCACTTCCGTTTTCTGTTCCGCCTGCGGTTTTTTACTCTGGATGTTTACCAGTCCACCCGGCGAGCCATTGCCGTACAGCACCGAGGCCGGGCCTTTCAGAATATCCACGCTTTCAATCAGCAGCGGATCAATACGCGCTTTGGTATTCCCGGTCACGTTGTACGGCAGTTGCAGACCGTTGTAATACTCCTGATCCACCGTAAAACCGCGAATCTTATATTCGCTCATATAGGAGGTATTACCGCGAACTTCCGTTGACACGCCCGGCGCGTAGCGCAGAATTTCATTCACCGAGTTGGCGTGGCGTTGCTCAATCTCCTGCCTGTCGATGGTGTTGATCACCTGCGGCGTTTTGCTTTCCGGCACGGCGGATTTGGTCGCGCTGTTGGTCCAGGCCGGAAGAAGGCTCTCCTGCCCGGCGGCGGTGACCACAATGGTCGACTCTTTTGCCTCTTCAGCATAAGACGGGACCGTCAGGGCTAAGGTGATACATCCAGAGAGCGCGCGTAATGTGAAACGATGAGTTGTTTTCATGAGCAAATTATTATATGTGAAATGGAATGACAATTATTCTCATTTTTATTCACAAATCAAGCCAGCTTTCGCCGTTAATCCGGCCAGGCGTTGCTCAGGAATACAGATTGTTCTGACGTCTGTTGAATCCCCGTAAACGTGCCGGGAAGACGCCTCCCCTGACACGTTCACGACTGATAATGCGCCAGAGCGATAATGGGCATCAAGTGAACGAAAAACATGCCAGGGTAGCATGTCGCCGATTTACGCCCTCATCCCCACATCCGCTCTGTTCATTTAATTGCGCCGCAGAAGGCGAAAAACGCCGAGCACAACAATCGCCCCGACGACGGCCACCAGGAAACTGTGAAGATTGAACCCGCTGATGCTGCCGCCGATACCAAACATAGTTGCCAGCCAGCCGCCGACAACCGCACCAACGATACCGAGAATACAGGTCAGTATAAAACCACCGCCATCGCGACCCGGCATAATCAGCTTAGCGATAACACCTGCAATCAGACCAAAAATAATCCAGGCAATAATTCCCATATTCAGGCCCTCTTTCCAGTGAAAGCATGCGCAAGACGTTCTTGCGCCAGTCCCTTAAGTATAGGCAAATCAACCGGTCGTGCTTTTCATCCTGCAACGTTATGCGCTGGCGTTGATAAAAATTTCACCCATTTGTCTTAAGTTCCGTCATGCCATGCCGATAACCAAACGATAATCTGTCAGGCATCCAGGAGTCATTACGCGTGAGTCACTACAGTGAGCAGTTCCTGAAGCAAAACCCGTTGGCGGTATTAGGCGTACTCAAAGATTTAAACAAGAGCCAGGTGCCGCTACGCATCTCCTGGGCCGGGGGGCAGTTCATCAGTAAGATTCTGGACGTTAACGCGGAAAAACTGGTGATGGATTTCGGCAGCCAGGACTATGAAAACATCGCCGTTCAGCGCGCCAGACAGATAACCATTACCGCAGAAACGCAGGGCGCGAAAGTGGAGTTCACGCTGGATCAGCTCACCCGCGGCGAATACCAGCAGCTTCCGGCATTTATTACCGCGCTGCCGCCCGAGCTGTGGTTCGTTCAGCGCCGGGAGTATTTCCGTATTTCCGCGCCTTTGCATCCCCCCTACTACTGCCAGGCGAAAATGCCGGACGACAACACGCTACGTTTTCGCTTGTTCGATCTCTCGCTGGGCGGCATGGGCGCATTGCTGGAAGCGACAAAACCCGCCGGATTAACCGAAGGCATGCGCTTTTCGCAAATTGAGCTGAACATGGGGCAATGGGGCGTTTTCCACTTTGACGCCCAGCTTATTTCCATCAGCGAACGCAGAGTGATTGACGGTAAAAATGAGACGATTACCACTCCCCGCCTGAGCTTTCGTTTTCTCAACGTCAGCCCGGCGGTGGAGCGGGAATTACAGCGGATTATTTTCTCTCTTGAACGGGAAGCGCGGGAAAAATCCAATAAGGTGCGTGAATAACCCCCGTGCGGGTTACATCGCATCCAGCGCTTGCTGGAGTTTCCAGATATAACGCGGCGCCTGTGGCGCAGGATGATTTTTGGCAACGTGCTCGAAAAACTCATCCGCGCTCAGATCGTTGATTTTCTCAATCGCTTTTTTGCGATCGGAAGAGAACGTGCGCAGCAGCGCGCCCGCGCCATTGGCATAAGAGACCACCAGCGCGTACTGCATCACCTGCGGATCGTTAATACCGGCCAGCGACCCGTGTTCCAGAATACTCAGGTACGCCGTCCCCATCGAGATATTCCGCTCCGGGTTTTTCAGTTCGCTGGTCGACGGTTCGCCGCTCCAGCCCATATGACGATAAACATCGCGCCCGGACGTCGAGGCCTTCAGTTGCATTAACCCAACCGCCCCGGATTTACTGACCACCGTCGGATTACCGCCCGATTCAATCGCGATGATCGCGGTAATCAGACGCGGGCTGACGCCCCAGGCTTCCCCGGCTTTTTCACTTATCGGCATCCACTGCATTGCCCGTTTAACCGGGACTTCGGCGTTCCAGGGCGGATTCTTGTAATCCTGCTTTGAACTACAGCCCGCCAGCAATACAACCAAAAAAGCAAACCATCTCAATTTCACGTCATCTATCCTTATAGCCGGAATTCGCCGCTGCGAGTGACAACGACATGCTCAATCGGCATGATATACATTTGGTTTTAGATGTCAGCAAGGAATTGCCATGTCCCTGTTTCACTTAATCGCCCCATCGGGTTACTGCATCAATCAGCAAGCGGCTTTACGCGGCGTACAACGGCTGATCGAATCTGGCCACCAGGTGGATAACGCCGCCGTCATTGGCCGCCGTGACCAGCGTTTTGCCGGTTCAGACGCCGAGCGTCTGGCGGATGTTAACGGCCTCGCCCGCCTGATGACGCCCGATACCATTGTGATGCCGGTTCGCGGCGGTTACGGCGCCAGTCGTCTGCTGGAGAGCATTGACTGGCAGGCGCTCATCACACGGCAACAGGCGAACCCGCTGCTGATCTGCGGCCACAGCGATTTTACGGTGATTCAGTCCGCTCTGCTGGCGCTGGGCAAGGTGATAACGTTTAGCGGCCCCATGCTGGCGGCGAATTTCGGCGCGGAGGAGATGAACACTTTCACCGAGCGCCATTTCTGGCGGGCCTTGTGCAACGCGCAGTTCACGGTGGAGTGGCAAGGTAACGGCCCGACATGTGAAACGGAAGGTACGCTGTGGGGCGGCAATCTGGCCATGCTTATTTCCCTTATCGGCACCCCGTGGATGCCCGCCATTGAAAATGGCGTACTGGTGCTGGAGGATATTAACGAGCATCCTTTCCGCGTTGAGCGAATGCTTCTGCAACTGTATCACGCGGGGATTCTGGCCCGGCAGAACGCGCTGATATTGGGCAGTTTCAGCGGTAGCGCGCCGAATGATTACGATGCCGGTTACGATCTTGACGCGGTTTACGCGTTTCTGCGTTCCCGTCTCTCCATCCCCGTCGTGACCGGTCTGGATTTCGGTCATGAGCAACGTACCGTTACGCTGCCGCTCGGTGCCCACGCGGTGCTAAAAAATAGCGAAAATGGCAGCCAACTCACACTCTCCGGCCATCCTGTCCTCAAATCATAAAAAAAGCCGTCGCCTGGGCTAAGTAAAACGCTGTTTCTGTCGTTATTATGTTAGGGTTTATTATTAGAAACAGCGTAATTCAGGAGTAACATAACGTTGGATGCCGCAGCCATTATTAGTCTTTTCATTTTGGGTTCAGTCCTCGTAACCTGTAGTATCTTATTAAGTTCATTCTCATCTCGTCTTGGCATCCCTATTCTGGTTATCTTTCTCGCGATTGGCATGCTCGCGGGTGTTGATGGCGTTGGCGGTATCCCGTTTGATAATTATCCTTTCGCGTACATGGTGAGTAACCTCGCGCTGGCAATTATTCTGCTGGATGGCGGGATGCGTACCCAGGCCAGCTCCTTTCGCGTCGCCCTGGGCCCGGCGCTCTCGCTCGCGACGGTAGGGGTACTGATTACCTCCGGTCTCACCGGCATGATGGCCGCCTGGCTCTTTCATTTGAATCTCATCGAAGGGTTGCTGATTGGCGCCATTGTCGGTTCAACGGATGCGGCTGCCGTTTTTTCTCTGCTGGGCGGTAAAGGGCTTAACGAACGCGTCGGTTCGACGCTGGAAATCGAATCCGGGAGTAACGACCCGATGGCGGTTTTCCTGACCATCACGCTGATAGAGATGATTCAGAAACATGAGACCGGCCTGAGCTGGCTTTTCGTGCTCGATATCATCCAGCAGTTTGGACTGGGGATCATGCTGGGGTTAGGCGGCGGATATCTGCTTCAGCAAATGATTAACCGGATTGCCTTGCCCACCGGGTTATATCCGCTGCTGGCGCTGAGCGGGGGAATTCTCGTTTTCGCCGTGACCACCGCGCTGGAAGGCAGCGGCATTCTGGCCGTTTACCTGTGTGGATTCCTGCTGGGCAACCGCCCTATCCGCAACCGGTTTGGCATCCTGCAAAACTTTGACGGCCTGGCCTGGCTGGCGCAAATCGCCATGTTCCTCGTGCTCGGACTGCTCGTTACGCCATCCGATCTGCTGCCTATCGCCGTTCCGGCGCTGGTGCTGTCGGTCTGGATGATTCTGGTGGCTCGCCCACTCTCCGTTTTCGCGGGCCTGCTGCCGTTTCGGGGCTTTAATCTGCGTGAGCGGATCTTCATCAGCTGGGTGGGGCTGCGTGGCGCCGTGCCTATCATCCTGGCGGTTTTCCCGATGATGGCCGGGCTGGAGAATGCCCGACTGTTTTTTAATGTCGCATTCTTTGTGGTGCTGATATCGCTGCTGTTCCAGGGAACGTCCCTGACCTGGGCGGCCAAAAAAGCCAAAGTGGTGGTGCCTCCCGTCGGCTGGCCGGTTTCGCGTATCGGGCTGGATATTCACCCGGAAAACCCCTGGGAGCAGTTTGTCTACCAGTTGAGTGAAGATAAGTGGTGCGTCGGCGCCGCGCTGCGCGATCTGCACATGCCGCAGGAGACCCGCATCGCCGCCCTGTTTCGCGACAACGTGCTGTTCCACCCGACCGGAAGCACCCGTTTACGCGAAGGCGACGTTCTGTGCGTTATTGGACGTGAGCGCGACCTTCCGGCGCTGGGCAAACTGTTCAGCCAGTCGCCGCCGGTCGCGCTGGATCAGCGTTTTTTCGGCGATTTTATTCTCGAAGCCAATGCGAAGTTTGCTGACGTCGCCCTGATTTACGGTCTGGACGAAGGAACGGAATATCGCGATAAACAGCAGACGCTGGGGGAAATCGTACAGCAGTTGCTGGGTGCCGCGCCGGTTGTGGGCGACCAGGTGGAGTTTGCCGGCATGATCTGGACGGTCGCAGAGAAAGAAGACAACGCCGTGCGTAAGGTCGGGGTTCGCGTCGCGGGGGATGAAATGGAATAATGGAGACGCTGCCGGATGGCGGCGTTGACACGCCTTATCCGGCCTACACTCTGTCTTCTGTAGGCCGGATAAGCACAGGCGCCATCCTACGGCGCCACAAAAAAGTTACGCCGTCACAACCGGAACTCGCGGCGCCAGCGCGCACATCAGTTCATACCCCACCGTTCCCGCCGCAGAGGCGACATCATCAATCTTGATCTCTTTCCCCCACAGTTCCACAGACGTACCGATACCCGCCTGCGGGCACGGCGTCAGATCCACCGCCAGCATATCCATCGACACGGTGCCAACCGTTCCGGTACGCACACCGTCCACCAGCACTGGCGTGCCGTTTGGCGCATGACGGGGATAACCATCCGCGTAGCCCGCCGCCACAATCCCGATGCGCTGCTCCTGGGTCGCGGTATAGCGTCCGCCATACCCGACCCGATCGCCCGCTTTCAGCGTCTGTACGCCAATAATCTGGCTGCTCAGGGTCATAACCGGTTTCAGCCCGGTATTGGCGATATCCCGCCACTGCCCTGACGGCGATGCGCCATACAGAATAATTCCGGGGCGCACCCAGTCAAAATGGGCTTCAGGATGCCACAGCGTAGCCGCTGAATTCGACAGCGAGCGACGGCATTCAAGCCCTTCCGTCGCATGGGCGATTTTCGTCATCGCCTGGTCGATCCCTTCCGGGTGCTCAGCATCGGCAAAGTGCGACATTAACGTCATTTCGCCCACATTCGGCAGCGCCCGCAGTTGCTGCCAGACGGTCTGTACCCGCTCGGGTAAAAAACCCAGCCGGTTCATGCCGCTATTCACTTTGAGATAAACATCCAGCGGTGCGTTCAGGCGCGCGTTTTGCAACACTTTGAGCTGCCAGTTGCTGTGTATGCAGGTCGTCAGACGGTATGTGTCATATATGGCCAGCTCGTCGGCATGGAAGAACCCTTCCAGCATTAAGATCGGCCCTTTCCATCCCCGCTCTCGCAACGTAATCGCCTCTTCGAGATTGAGCATGGCAAAGCCGTCGGTCGCCCCCAACGCCGTCCAGATACGCTCGATACCATGTCCGTAGGCATTGGCTTTCACCACCGACCAGACGCGAGCGTCCGGGGCGGCCTGGCGCACAATGCCAAGATTTTGTTTCATCGCCTGCAGGTCAAGGCTGGCCAGTATAGGGCGGGTCATCTCGCTTCCTTATTAGTTATGCGCGCCATGAAGATGCCGGGGTCGTGACGGCGTAAAGCCAGGGCTGTACCGCGCTACGCTCAGGTCGTCATAAGGAATAGCAGGTGTACGACCTGAAAGAATATCGCTCAGTAATTGCCCTGAACCGCAGGCCATTGTCCAGCCCAGCGTCCCATGCCCGGTATTCAGCCACAGGTTTTTGAAGCGCGTCCGTCCGATCACCGGCGTACCATCCGGGGTCATTGGCCGCAGCCCGGTCCAGAACGTGGCTTGTTCCACATGCCCTCCGCGCGGGAAGAGATCGCGTACGACCATCTCCAGCGTTTCACGACGCGGTTGTAATAATTCAGTGTTAAAGCCGACAATTTCCGCCATTCCCCCCACGCGAATGCGCTTATCAAAACGGGTAATGGCGATTTTGTAGGTTTCATCAAGGATAGTCGAAACTGGCGCGCCATCGTCCTGTGCGACCGGAATCGTCAGCGAATAACCTTTAAGCGGATAGACCGGAATATCGACGATCCCTTTGAGCATCGCCGTAGAGTAAGAGCCAAACGCCATCACGTAAGCATCGGCTTTGATGATGTCATCCCCGCACTTCACGCCGTAAATTTGTTCACCTTCGTACAGCAGTTTTTCCACCGGCGTGTTGAAGCGAAACGTCACGCCCGCCTGTTCCGCCATCTGCGCCAGGCGCTGAGTGAACAGCTGGCAATCTCCGGTTTCATCATTGGGTAGACGCAGGCCGCCGGTCAGTTTGTGCGCCACTTCCGCCAGCGCAGGTTCAACCTCCGCCAGACGGCTGGATTCCAGTAGCTGATACGGTACGCCGGCATCTTCCAGAACGGCGATATCGCGGGTGGCGTTCTCATACTGTTGCGCGGTACGGAATAACTGCAATGTTCCGCCCTGACGCCCTTCATACTGAATGCCGGTTGAGGCGCGCAGCGCTTTCAGGCAATCACGGCTGTACTCCGCCAGACGCACCATGCGCCCTTTGTTCTCCATGTAATGGCGGGTGTCGCAGTTACGCAACATTTGCCACATCCACTTCAACTGAAACTGCGTCCCGTCCAGGCGAACAGCCAGCGGCGCATGGCGCTGGAACATCCACTTGATGGCCTTCAGCGGCACACCCGGCGCCGCCCACGGCGCGGCATAGCCCGGAGAAATTTGTCCGGCGTTCGCCGCGCTGGTTTCCAGCGCCGGGCCAGGTTCACGATCGATGACGGTGACGTCATGCCCAGCCTGACACAGATACCAGGCGCTGGTTACGCCAACGACGCCACTTCCCAGTATGACAACTCGCATAGCCACTCCGTTAACAGTAAAAGAACAATCTTCTAATTACATCTTGATAACTCAGTTGAAAATATTATTCAACATATGGCTTTTTTATGGTGACGCACCTCACATCTGCCTCTGTTGTCAGGGATCTCTCTGCTTTGGCATCTCCTGCTGTGCGTCATTTTTATCCAGCATAAAATATTGCATCCACACCATTTTCTGGCGTGCCAGCGCTGCGAAATCGCAAAGAAAAATTTTCTTCATCAGCACGTTTTTTAACACGGTGTTCTATGCTTGAAATGAGGTGCTCCAGACAGAGAGTGCCGCCAACAATGAGGGTGCGCGAATGGCTACGATTGATTCCATGAACAAGGACAGCACACGTTTGAGCGATGGACCCGACTGGACGTTTGATCTGCTGGATGTCTATCTGGCGGAGATTGACCGCGTCGCGAAACTCTACAAACTGGATACCTATCCGCACCAAATCGAGGTGATCACCTCTGAGCAGATGATGGATGCCTACTCCAGCGTCGGGATGCCGATCAACTATCCTCACTGGTCGTTTGGCAAAAAATTCATTGAAACCGAGCGCCTGTATAAGCACGGTCAGCAAGGGCTGGCCTATGAAATCGTCATTAACTCCAACCCGTGTATCGCTTATCTGATGGAAGAGAACACCATTACTATGCAGGCGCTGGTGATGGCGCACGCGTGCTATGGGCATAACTCTTTCTTCAAGAATAACTACCTGTTCCGCAGCTGGACCGACGCCAGTTCGATTGTCGATTACCTGATCTTTGCCCGTAATTACATTACCGAATGCGAAGAACGCTATGGCGTGGACGAAGTTGAAAAGCTGCTGGATTCCTGCCATGCGCTGATGAACTATGGCGTCGATCGCTACAAACGCCCGCAAAAAATTTCGTTGCAGGAGGAGAAAGCCCGGCAGAAAAGTCGCGAAGAGTATCTGCAAAGCCAGGTGAATATGCTGTGGCGTACTCTGCCGAAGAAAGAGGAAGAGAAAGCCGTCGCCGAAACGCGGCGTTACCCGTCTGAACCGCAGGAAAACCTGCTCTACTTTATGGAAAAGAACGCGCCGTTGCTGGAGTCATGGCAGCGCGAGATCCTGCGCATCGTGCGCAAGGTCAGCCAGTATTTCTATCCGCAAAAACAGACGCAGGTGATGAACGAAGGCTGGGCGACGTTCTGGCACTACACCATCCTGAATCATCTTTACGATGAAGGTAAAGTGACCGAGCGCTTTATGCTGGAGTTTTTACACAGCCACACCAATGTGGTGTTCCAGCCGCCGTACAACAGCCCGTGGTATAGCGGAATTAACCCTTATGCGCTTGGCTTCGCGATGTTCCAGGACATCAAACGCATTTGCCAGTCGCCAACGGAAGAAGATAAATACTGGTTCCCGGATATCGCCGGTTCAGACTGGCTGGAAACCCTGCATTTCGCGATGCGTGATTTTAAAGACGAGAGCTTTATCAGCCAGTTCCTGTCACCGAAAGTGATGCGTGATTTCCGTTTCTTTACCGTGCTGGACGACGACCGGCACAACTATCTGGAAATTTCAGCCATTCACAATGAGGAAGGTTATCGCGAGATCCGTAATCGGCTTTCGTCGCAGTACAACCTGAGCAATCTGGAGCCGAATATTCAGATCTGGAATGTGGATTTACGCGGCGATCGCTCTTTGACGCTACGCTATATTCCTCACAACCGCGCACCGCTGGACAAGGGACGTAAAGAGGTGCTGAAACATGTGCATCGCCTGTGGGGGTTTGATGTCATGCTGGAGCAGCAGAATGAGGATGGCAGCGTTGAGCTGCTGGAACGCTGCCCGCCGAGAATGAACAGCCTGTAGTTTAATTGCCGGATGGCGGTGTAAACACCTTATCCGGCCTACAAACAGCACATCACCGTAGGCCGGATAAGCGAAGCGCCATCCGGCGTATAACGCTTAGCGGCCCTGAATGGCCAAATCGCCTGGCAAATTCTTCTGCATACGATGCCAAATCTCACCGCTGTCATGACCGTAACGGCGTACCGTTTCGTACACCTGGTCATGCGCGCCCTGCTCGCAAAGCGATGACAGCTTATGGTAGAAACCGAGCGCCAGGCTCCGGGCTTCCGGGTTGGCGAAATAGTGACGGCCAATGCGGGTATACAGCCCTTTCATCCCGTTCAGGATCAGACCGTAAATCGGATTACCGGAGGCAAACGCCAGACCGCGGAAAATGTTGTAATCCAGCTCCGCGAACGCATCGGCGTAGTCGGCCACTTCATTCGCCGTCGCCAGTACCTCCTGCGCCTTATCAGGATGCTGACGAAACGCGGTGCGGATAAAAATCGTGGAGATATTGGTTCGCACCGACAGCAGATTATCAATCAGCTGCGGCACGCTTTCATGATCAAGACGCGCGAGCGTTTCAAGAATATTCAGCCCGGACGTTTCCCAGAAATTGTTCACCTTTGTCGGTTTGCCGTGTTGAATCGTCAACCAGCCGTCTCGCGCCAGGCGCTGCAATACTTCGCGTAACGTGGTGCGCGTCACTCCGATAAGTTCGGAGAGTTCACGTTCGGCAGGCAAAATAGTGCCAGGTGGGAAGCGGTTATTCCAGATACTTTCAATGATGTACTCTTCCGCGAAACCCGCCGGGCTCTGCGCCTTAATGACCATAGTGAGATTTCCATTACACAGCAAAACATAGTTACACTCATCATACCAGACGGGTTTCATGGCTGATAGCGGACAGGATGAAGAAAAAGGGGATCAAGGCTTCATTTTCTGGATAACGCCGCGCCATCACGTTAAGGACTTGCCTGCTTTTACCCTGGCCGCTAAGCTTTGCGCCTAAACATAAAAACATGATTCTCACATTTACAGGTAAGGGAAACTGCCATGGAGCTCTCCTGGGGTCGCGCATTCTGGCGCAACTTTCTGGGCCAGTCGCCTGACTGGTATAAACTTGCATTAATCGCTTTTTTAATTGCTAATCCACTGATTTTCTTCATCAACCCATTTGTAGCGGGCTGGCTGCTGGTCGCTGAATTTATTTTCACGCTGGCGATGGCGCTGAAGTGCTATCCCCTGCTGCCCGGCGGATTACTGGCGATTGAAGCGGTCATCATTGGGATGACCAGCGCAGCGCATGTGCGCGAAGAGGTTGCCGCCAACCTCGAAGTGCTGCTGCTGCTGATGTTCATGGTCGCAGGCATCTACTTTATGAAGCAGTTGCTGCTGTTCATTTTTACCCGCCTGCTGCTTAGCATTCGTTCCAAGATGCTGCTGTCGCTCGCATTTTGTATGGCTGCCGCCTTCCTGTCCGCTTTCCTTGATGCCCTGACCGTTGTCGCGGTGGTCATCAGCGTCGCGGTCGGCTTTTATGGCATTTATCATCGCGTCGCCTCTGCGCGCGGCGAAGAGAACGATCTCCAGGATGACGACCACCTCGACCAGAACAGTAAAGCGGTGCTGGAACAGTTTCGCGGTTTCTTGCGCAGCCTGATGATGCATGCGGGCGTAGGCACCGCGCTGGGCGGCGTCATGACGATGGTCGGTGAACCGCAGAACCTGATTATCGCCAAAGCGGCGGGCTGGCATTTCGGCGATTTCTTCCTGCGCATGTCGCCGGTGACGGTTCCGGTGCTAATTTGCGGGCTGCTCACCTGCGTGCTGGTCGAGAAACTGCGCTGGTTTGGCTATGGTGAAACGCTGCCGGAGAAAGTGCGTCATATTTTGCAGGAGTTCGACGATCAAAGCCGTCAACGTCGTACACGCCAGGACAAACTCAATCTGTTTGTGCAGGCGATTATCGGCGTCTGGCTGGTGACGGCGCTGGCGCTGCATCTGGCGGAAGTGGGCTTGATTGGCCTGTCGGTCATTATTCTGGCCACGTCACTCACTGGCGTCACCGATGAACACGCGATTGGCAAAGCATTTACTGAGTCCTTGCCGTTTACCGCGCTGTTGACGGTTTTCTTCTCCATCGTGGCGGTCATTATCGATCAGCATCTTTTCGCCCCGATCATCCAGTTCGTTTTACAGGCTTCCGAACATGCGCAGTTAACGCTGTTCTACCTCTTCAATGGCCTGCTGTCGTCCATTTCCGATAACGTGTTCGTCGGGACGATTTACATCAATGAGGCCAAAGCGGCTATGGAAAGCGGCGCAATCAGCATGAAACAGTACGAACTACTGGCGGTAGCGATCAACACCGGCACCAATTTGCCGTCCGTGGCGACGCCAAACGGCCAGGCGGCATTTTTGTTCCTGCTCACCTCTGCGCTGGCGCCGCTGATTCGTCTCTCTTATGGCCGTATGGTCTGGATGGCGTTGCCATACACGCTGGTGCTCACCCTCGTTGGTTTACTCTGCGTCGAGTTTACCCTCACCCCCATCACGGAGTGGATGACGCAATCTGGCTGGTTAGCTACATTCTCATAACATCAAACCGGGCAAATCACTGCCCGGTTTGACTTTTTGCATGATAATTATCCGATTATACTTTATTTCATTTCCCACTACTGGCGCATAAATTGAATTGGTTTACACTGCGGTGTCTACGCATGTTGCAGGGAAATAATTATGTTGCGATTTTTAAACCAGTGCTCACGGGGTCGGGGCGCGTGGTTACTGATGGCGTTAACTGCCTTTGCGCTCGAAATGGTAGCGCTGTGGTTCCAGCACGTCATGCTGCTCAAACCTTGCGTGCTATGTATTTACGAACGTAGCGCGTTATTCGGCGTGATGGGCGCGGGTCTGGTTGGCGCTGTCGCCCCTAAAACGCCGCTGCGTTATGTGGCGATAGCGATCTGGATTTACAGCGCCTGGCGTGGGTTGCAGTTGGCTTATGAACACACGATGATCCAGCTTCATCCTTCGCCGTTCATGACCTGTGATTTTGCTGCGCGCTTCCCGACGTGGCTGCCGCTGGATAAATGGCTGCCGCAGGTCTTCCTGGCTTCCGGCGACTGCGCCGAGCGTCAGTGGTCGTTTTTAACCCTGGAGATGCCGCAGTGGCTGTTGGGGATTTTTGCGGCGTATCTGGCGATCGCGATCCTGGTGTTGATTGCTCAACCGTTTAAGCCGAAAAGACGCGATCTCTTTAGTCGATAACAGAACGCTCCTTCGGGAGCGTTTTTTTTCGCCTGACGGCGTTGCTTCCGGGCATCTATAAGATGTATATTAAATACATCTTATAGATGCCCCCACAAGGAGACGCCTTATGTCCCATTTACGCATCCCGGCAAACTGGAAAATTAAACGTTCCACTCCCTTCTTCACCAAAGAGAATGTGCCAGCCGCACTGCTCTCCCACCATAACACCGCTGCGGGTGTATTTGGGCAACTCTGCGTGATGGAAGGCACGGTCACTTACTACGGTTTCGCTAACGAAGACGCCAAAGAACCTGAACTCAAAGTGGTCATTAACGCCGGTCAGTTTGCGACCAGCCCGCCGCAATACTGGCACCGCATCGAATTAAGCGACGATGCGCAATTCAATATCAATTTCTGGGTTGAAGACGACAACCACGGCGATGAAATGTATCAGGCGAAAAAAGCGTAATTAACGCTTGCTGAACAATGGGCGGTTCAGTCCGCCCATGAAGGTTTGTTTAAGATGTGATCCTGCCAGTCCCGCACTTCAGATTCTTTCACCGCAATATGGCGCACAGAAATACGCTCGCCGTGCATCGCCGCTTTCGACCCGGTCAACAACGGATGCCAGCCCGGCAGCCCCTTTCCTTCCGCTAACAAGCGATAGGCGCAGGTCATCGGCAACCATTCAAAGGTTGGCAGATTATCGCGGGTGAGTTTAATGCAGTCTGGCTCGTACTCGAACCGACGTTCATAGTTACGACACTGGCAGGTTTTAATATTCAACTGGCGACACGCCACGTTGGTGAAATAGATTTCGTCGGTGTCTTCATCCATCAGTTTGTGCAGGCAACACTGGCCGCATCCATCACACAACGACTCCCACTCGGCATCGGTCATGTCATCCAGGGTTTTACTTTGCCAGAAAGGTATGTCGCTCATCAGGGTATCCGCCATTGCTGTAAAGCTGCACCTTATAACCAGTCTGGCACGCTGATGCAAGTTTTGCCGCCCGAAAAGGCGGCAAGCAGAGATTACAGGACGCGCGTCGTCAGCGTTTGACCGTTAAAACTGACTTCCAGCTCGTCGCCGCTTTGCAACGGGCCAACGCCTTCCGGTGTGCCGGTCAGGATCACGTCTCCCGCCTTGAGCGTGAAGAAACGGCTCATATAGGCGACGAGCGGCACGATGTGGTGGATCATCTCCGCCGTCGAGCCTTGCTGACGGATTTCGCCATTCACTTTCAACCCGAGCGCGGTATTTTGCGGATCGCCATGAAACTCCGAAACCGGAATAAAACCTGACAGCGGGCAGGAATTATCAAACCCTTTTGCTTTTTCCCAGGGCTGACCGGCTTTTTTCATTTTGCCCTGAATATCCCGCAGCGTCAGATCGAGCGCCACGCCATAACCGGCAATCGCCTTGCGGACATGGTCTTCCGTCGCCTGGCGCAGAGTCGAGCCAATCAATATCGCCAGTTCGACTTCATGGTGAACGGCGCCCATGTCCGTCGGAATCGCCAGCGGCTGGCGCAGATCGCACAGCGCCGTTTCCGGTTTAATAAAAAGAACGGGTTCATCCGGCGTTGCGCTACCCATCTCCTTAATATGCTTTGCGTAGTTACTGCCTACACAAACCACTTTACTTACCGGGTAATCAAGCAGAGCACCTTGCCAGTTGTGATGTTGATACATTATTTTCCCCTAACGTAATCGTGGATTTCAGGAACTGCATCGGCAGGGCATTCGCGTTGCCGGATACAGTTTAACTTTTAGCGTCTGGTTTATTTTCGCCCGGCGCAGAAAGATGTTGTTTGAGTAAATCTTCCGGCGGTGGCGGCAGTTGTAAATAATACCCCTGGTCGGTTAACGCTTGTTTTACTTTCTCCAGGTCGGCATTCACTAATTTCTTACGCCCATCCAACGGCAGAATCATTGCCAGCGTTGGCTGCCCGAATCCCTTCATCAGATCTTCAGGAACCCGTGAGAAATCGTCTTTTTTTTCGACGTATAAATAGGTCTGGTCGCGTTTGCTACTTCGATAGATCACACAAAACATACTTTTACTCTGAATTAACGGGATGGTGACTTGCCTCAATATAATACTGACTATAACATGCCTTCTAGTCTTCGGAATATCGCCCCGCATTGGGGATGATAAATAGCAAATTGAGTAAGGCCAGGATGTCAAACACGCCAATCGAGCTTAAAGGCAGTAGCTTCACCTTATCAGTGGTTCATTTGCACGAAGCTGAACCCAAGGTTATTCGTCAGGCGTTGGAAGACAAAATCGCTCAGGCACCTGCTTTTTTAAAACATGCTCCCGTGGTCATTAACGTCAGCGGCCTTGAAAGTCCAGTAAACTGGCCTGCGCTGCAAGAGGTGGTGACGTCTACCGGTCTGCGTATTATCGGCGTTAGCGGCTGCAAAGACGCGGCGCTAAAAGCGGAAATTGACGAGATGGGTCTTCCTTTACTGACTGAAGGTAAAGAGAAAGTCGCTCGTTCCGCCCCGGTCGAAGCCCCGGCACCGAGCGCGCCGCCGCAAAATGTTACCCCCATCACAAAAACGCGATTAATTGACGTACCGGTTCGTTCCGGTCAGCGCATTTATGCTCCACAATGTGATCTAATTGTTACAAGTCACGTCAGCGCTGGCGCAGAGTTAATCGCAGACGGTAATATCCACGTTTATGGCATGATGCGGGGCCGCGCGCTGGCAGGCGCCAGCGGCGATCGGGAAGCGCAAATTTTTTGTACCCATCTGACGGCAGAACTGGTGTCTATCGCAGGTGTTTATTGGCTGAGTGATAAAATCCCGGCAGAATTTTATGGCAAAGCGGCGCGTCTGCGGTTAGCAGATAACGCTTTGGCAGTTCAACCGTTGAATTGATCCCTTTTTAACAAGGAATTTCTATGGCACGCATTATTGTAGTTACTTCGGGTAAAGGGGGCGTTGGCAAGACCACCTCCAGCGCGGCCATCGCTACTGGTTTGGCCCAGAAGGGAAAGAAAACTGTCGTTATCGATTTCGATATCGGTCTGCGTAACCTCGACCTGATCATGGGATGTGAGCGTCGTGTCGTTTACGATTTCGTGAACGTGATTCAGGGCGATGCGACGCTAAACCAGGCGTTAATCAAAGATAAGCGCACTGAGAATCTCTTTATTCTTCCGGCATCGCAAACCCGCGATAAAGACGCGCTGACCCGTGAGGGCGTAGCAAAAGTTCTCGATGACCTGAAGACAATGGATTTCGACTTTATCGTCTGCGACTCTCCGGCAGGCATTGAAACCGGCGCGCTGATGGCGCTCTATTTTGCCGATGAAGCGATTATCACCACTAACCCGGAAGTCTCCTCAGTACGTGACTCTGACCGTATTCTGGGCATTCTGGCGTCAAAATCCCGTCGTGCTGAAAACGGCGAAGACCCGATTAAAGAGCATCTGCTGCTGACGCGTTACAACCCAGGCCGCGTTAACAGAGGCGATATGCTCAGTATGGAAGACGTGCTGGAAATCCTGCGCATCAAACTCGTGGGGGTTATCCCGGAAGATCAGTCAGTCCTGCGCGCATCCAACCAGGGAGAGCCGGTTATTCTCGACATCACTGCTGATGCGGGTAAAGCCTATGCAGATACCGTAGAACGTCTGTTGGGAGAAGAACGTCCTTTCCGCTTCATTGAAGAAGAGAAGAAAGGTTTCCTCAAACGCCTGTTCGGAGGATAAGTTATGGCATTACTGGATTTTTTTCTCTCGCGGAAAAAGAGTACAGCCAACATCGCTAAAGAGCGACTGCAAATCATTGTTGCGGAGCGCCGTCGCAGCGACGCCGAGCCGCATTATTTACCGCAGTTGAGAAAAGATATTCTCGAAGTCATCTGCAAGTATGTGCAAATTGATCCAGAAATGGTCACCGTACAGCTTGAGCAAAAAGACGGCGATATTTCAATTCTCGAGCTTAACGTGACATTACCGGAAGCCGAAGAGTCCAGATAATCTCTTTTCGGATAACGCAACGCGATAAAAAGGCAGAGTATTCTGCCTTTTATTTGCTGCTGTGCCATAAACAGTAACGCGGCGGCGCTTATTCCAGGCTGAACTTCGGGTAACGCTCCTGAAAATAGCGGCGCAGAAATTCAACCGTAATACGAATTTTTGCCGACGAGGAAAGACGGGAAGCAGAGACCGCCCAGATATTGGCAGGCTGATAATATTCCGGCAGAACCTGCACCAGATGACCGCTGGCAATGTTATCGCAGACATCCCACCACGACCGCAACGCAATGCCCTGCCCGTCCAGACACCATTGATGCACAATCTCACCGTGGTTGGAGGACAGTGACCCTGTCACTTTAATCGAATATTCCCGTTCTTTTGTGCGTAACTGCCAGATTCCAAAGGGATGGTCACGCTCTTTAATCACCAGACACGGAAAGGCTGCCAGATCGCTGAGCTGCTTCGGCGTGCCGTGCTGCGCCAGAAACGCCGGTGATGCGCATAAAATACGGTAATTGGTTCCAAGCTTATGCGCGATTAAATTAGAGGCAATCTCATCACCAATACGAATATCAAGATCGACCCCTTCATTCACCAGATCCACCAGCCGGTCCTCAACGTCAAACCGCAACTCCAGCTGTGGATACTGCTTCGCCAGCGCCGACAGCGCGGGCGCAACAATCCGCCGACCGAAGCCAAAACTGCTGATAATACGCAGCATACCTTGTGGGACTTGCCGCACGTCAGACAGCTCATCCATCATCTGATCCACATCCTGCAAAATGCGCTGCGCCCATTCGTAAATACGCTCGCCCTCTTCCGTGATCGTCACCCGCCGGGTCGTTCGGTGGAGCAGCACCACGTTCAGCGTCTGCTCCAGCAACGCCACCCGTTTGCTGATAAACGCCGGCGAAACGCCCAGTTCCTCCGCAACCGCGCTAAAACCCGCACGCCGGGCAACCCGCATAAAGACGCGTAAATCATTCAGGAGAGGCAGATTATTCATGATCTGTGTTTTATGTTTCACCAGTTGGAAGGATTAACTCTCAATCAGTCAATTATAGGATAAGGGGTAAGTCAATTTTGACTACTGATAAGTGAGAGCTGGTATGAAGAAAACCTGTCGTATTGCCGCTATTCCCGGAGACGGTATTGGTAAAGAAGTCCTGCCTGAAGGTATTCGCGTATTGCAGACCGCCGCCGAACGCTGGGATCTCTCGCTCAGCTTTGAGCCGATTGAGTGGGCCAGCTGCGAATATTATGCGCATCACGGTGCGATGATGCCTGACGACTGGCATGCG
This sequence comes from Citrobacter sp. CK194, assembly GCF_030333395.1. Lineage (NCBI taxonomy): Bacteria > Pseudomonadati > Pseudomonadota > Gammaproteobacteria > Enterobacterales > Enterobacteriaceae > Citrobacter > Citrobacter sp. CK194. The sequence goes on along the minus strand of NZ_JAOWGA010000019.1, from coordinate 873,001 downwards.
CAGCTAAAATCGTTTGATGCGATCTATTTCGGCGCCGTCGGCTGGCCGGATACCGTCCCGGACCATGTTTCATTGTGGGGATCGCTGCTGAAATTCCGCCGCGAATTTGACCAGTACGTTAACCTGCGTCCGGTACGTCTGTTTCCCGGCGTTCCCTGCCCGCTGGCCGGAAAAAAAGCGGGAGATATTGATTTCTACGTCGTGCGCGAGAACACCGAAGGGGAATACTCCTCGCTGGGCGGGCGCGTCAATGCCGGAACCGAGCACGAAGTGGTGATTCAGGAGTCGGTATTTACCCGGCGTGGAGTGGATCGCATTCTGCGCTACGCCTTTGAGCTGGCGCAAAGCCGACCGCGCAAAACGCTGACGTCCGCCACCAAATCCAACGGCCTGGCTATCAGTATGCCTTTCTGGGATGAACGCGTTGAAGCAATGGCGCAGCACTACCCGGAGATTCGTTGGGATAAGCAGCATATCGACATTCTGTGCGCCCGCTTTGTCATGCAGCCGGAGCGCTTTGACGTGGTTGTCGCCTCAAATCTGTTTGGCGATATTCTGTCCGATCTTGGCCCGGCCTGTACCGGCACCATCGGCATTGCGCCTTCCGCAAACCTGAACCCGGAACGCACATTCCCGTCGCTGTTTGAACCGGTACACGGCTCTGCGCCGGATATATACGGCAAGAATATCGCCAACCCTGTTGCCACCATCTGGGCGGGCGCCATGATGCTGGATTTCCTCGGCAATGGCGATACGCGCTACCGGGAGGCACATGACGGTATTCTCGCGGCCATTGAGCAAGTTATCGCTAACGGCCCGAAAACACCGGATCTGAAAGGCGCCGCCTCCACCCGGCAGATGGCGGAGGCGATCTGTCAGGCGCTGCGCTAATGACGGAGCGGCCGGATAGCGGCCATCATCCGTATTACAGCGGATATTCCTGCAACAGATTCCGCAGTTTTTCCGCCATCAGTTCCGCACGCCAGCCGGAGATGAGTTCCGGCTGCGTGGCCTGCGGTTTTAACTTCCAGTGCCAGTTAAGCAACTGGTTGATTTGCCGACGCGATGCCAGCAATTCCGCACTGACGTTGTGCGTCGCGCTAACGTCCGCCACCAGCGCTTTGATGGCTTTAAACGCCTTGCGATAGCCTGGCATATCCATCAGGTTCAGCAAGGGTTCCGGCAGCGTCTCTTCCGGCAGCGCCTGCGCCTTCTCCACTAACGCGATCAGCGTCTTACCGTGAAAACGAATTTCGCTGCCAGAAAGCCCCAGGCTGTCCAGTTCGCCCAGACTCCCCGGCATATAGCGCGCCACCGCCCACAGGTGCTCTTCGCGCACCACAAAGTTGACCGCCAGATCGCGCTCACGCGCCTTGCGCAGCCGCCAGTCGGCCAACAGTTGCAGGCAGGCCAGTTGACGGGTACGCAACTGCCACGCATTGGTGATGTCACGCCAGGCCTCTTCCGGCGCCAGAATTTCCTGACGACGCTGCTGCATCAGACGGCATTCATCCAGCGCCGCAGGCAGCCAGCCGGATGCTTCGGTTTCGACCATCAGTTTTTTGGTGATCGGTAACAAATACCAGACGTCCGCCGCCGCATACTCGCACTGACGTTCGGTTAACGGTCTTGCCAGCCAGTCGGTACGGGACTCGCTTTTATCCAGCGCGACGCCCGTAAACTCCTCGACCATCGCGGCAAAACCCCAGGACAAGGGGCGGCCACAAAATGCGGCAAGGATCTGCGTGTCGATCAGCGGTTGCGGTAGCTCCCCGAAGGTGTTGAGAAAAACCTCCAGATCTTCGCTGCCCGCATGCAAAAATTTGGTTATCGCGGTATCACGCAACACGGCGCGCAGAGGCGACCAGTCGGTAATGCCGTGAGGATCAATCAGGGCGACATGCTCGCCATCAAACAGCTGGATAAGCCCAAGTTGCGGGTAATAGGTGCGCGTACGGACAAACTCCGTATCAAGAGCAATCGCCGGAAATGCCCGAACCGCTTCACATAACGTCGCCAGCGCGTCGTCCGTAGTGATCATTTGGTAATTCAAATCATATTCTCTTTAGTTTGCGCCAAAAAAAACGCCGGCTTAACCGGCGTCTGGCGACTTGCTTAAAGCTCAGGCTTTATTGTCTACTTTGCCACGCGCTTCGTCACGTAATTCTCGTCGTAAAATTTTTCCGACGTTCGATTTAGGCAGTTCGTCGCGAAACTCCACCAGCTTCGGCACTTTATACCCCGTCAACTGGCGACGGCAGAAGGTAATCAATGCCTCGTCGGTCAACGCCGGGTCTTTCTTCACGACAAAGATTTTCACGCTTTCACCGCTGCTGCCCGAAGGTACGCCGACTGCCGCCACTTCCTGAACGCCAGGATGCTGCATCACCACGTCTTCAATTTCATTAGGATAGACGTTAAAGCCGGAAACCAGAATCATATCTTTTTTGCGATCGACGATGCGCAGGAACCCTTCGTCATCAATCACCGCGATATCCCCCGTGTAAAGCCAGCCGTCTTTGACGATTTCATCCGTCGCGTCCGGGCGCTGCCAGTATCCCAGCATCACCTGCGGCCCCTTCACACACAGTTCGCCAGGCTCGCCTGTCGGCACCTCGTTGCCTTCGTCATCCACCAGTTTTACATCGGTAGAGGGAACGGGCAGCCCGATACTGCCGCTGTGATAATCGATATCATGCGGGTTCACGCTGACCAACGGCGCGCACTCGGTCAGACCGTAGCCTTCAAGCAAATATTGTCCGGTCAGTTTCACCCAACGTTCTGCAACCGCATGCTGTACCGGCATACCGCCGCCAGCAGAAAGGTGCAGCGTAGAGAAGTCCAGTTGCTGGAATTCTTTGTTGTTCAGCAAGGCGTTAAACAGGGTGTTAACGCCGGTCATCGCGGTAAACGGATATTTCGCCAGCTCTTTCACCATGCCCGGAATGTCGCGCGGGTTAGTGATGAGCAGGTTTTGCCCGCCCAGTTCAATAAACAGCAGGCAGTTCATGGTCAACGCGAAAATGTGATACAGCGGCAACGCCGTCACCACCAGCTCTTTCCCCTCATGCAGCAACGGCCCGTAGGTGCCTTTTACCTGCTCCAGGTTTGCCAGCATGTTGCGGTGCGTCAGCATCGCGCCTTTCGCTACGCCGGTTGTACCGCCCGTGTATTGCAGGAACGCCAGATCTTCGGTGACCAGCTCAGGCTTCACGTACTGCATCCGATAACCTGCGTGTAGCGCGCGGCGAAAAGAGATCGCATCCGGCAGGTGATATTTCGGCACCAGACGCTTAATGTATTTCACGACAAAGTTAACCAGCGTACCTTTCGCAGTAGAAAGCTGGTCGCCCATGCGCGTCAGAATTACGTGCTGTACGGACGTTTTATCGACCACTTTTTCCAGCGTGTGGGCAAAGTTAGAGACGATCACGATAGCCGCCGCCCCGCTGTCATTGAGCTGATGCTCAAGCTCACGCGGCGTATACAGCGGGTTGACATTCACGACGATCATCCCGGCGCGCAAAATACCAAACAGCGCGACCGGGTATTGCAGCAGATTCGGCATCATTAGCGCGACGCGGTCGCCTTTTTTGAGGCCTAGTCCTTCCTGCAAATAGGCCGCGAATGCCCGGCTGCGCTCTTCCAGTTTGCGGAAGGTCATCACCTCCCCCATATTGACGAACGCAGGCTGGTCGGCGTAACGCACAACGGCATGTTCAAATAATTCAACCAGGGATTGATAACGGTCAGGATTGATCTCCGCCGGGACATCAGCGGGATATCGGTTAAGCCAAACCTTCTTCAAAGCATCACCTCTAAAATGAGTGTTCGTCGTCATCGCAACCCCAGTTAATAAACAAGTCGTTAACATAATATTAACTCAGCGTACCAGTTTATTAATCACTCAACGAAAAGGTTGCGAAGCGCGTCACTATTTATTTTTCTTATGTCCGTATTAATGCAGAAACAGCGGACCAGCCGCTGTCTCTTTTATTGATAAAACAAGGGGTTATTCAGTTACGATCGTTTGAACCTGTGCGGGGCCTGGGTTATACCATCCCCAACCGCCATAGCCGTACGGCCAGCCTCGTCCACCGTAGAACCAGGGATCGATCGGCTGCGGCGGCATGACGATCTGCTGAGTAAGGTGCCAGCGTTTATAGCCCGTTGCCTGCATCAGCATAAACTTATACGGCGTACTGCCGACCTTACCGTCCACCGTGCCGGTAATCGGCCCGACGACCGTCACCAGTTGCCCACGGAAGTCTACCGGGTCAAGGAAGCCGTTCACGTCGGCATAAATCCGCCCTCGCGAAGCCTCACCGAGGATCGGACGCGCGCCGTTATCAAGCGGCACGCTGGCGATTTCCAGCCGCGTTTTTCCCTGCTGGTTTTGCACATCCACCACTTTACCGCCAAAACGCGCTTCCTGGCCGACGTACAGCTGCGGCGCATTCATAACCCGCACCAGATCCTGCTGCGGCGTGGGACTGGAACCTTTGATGGCATCCGGGACGGTAACGCAGCCACTCAGCGTTAACGCGACCACTCCCGCCAGAATTCCTTTCATTACCTGTTGTTGAACCGCCATAGTGCGACTCCTTTTTTCTCAGCACATATTCTCGTCATACTTCAAACTGCCTGTGTGTAACAGCTACGTTCAAATTATTCAGGGTGATAATACTGAGATTCATTCTTTGCCCGGAAGTTTCTTCCACGCGACGTTGTTACGTAAATAAACCGGTTCGGCCTGTTCAACCGCGACGGTTTTCCCCGCTGCCAGCATCTGACTGGCGAGAGGCAGCATATCCTCCGCCGCCGGAAGCAGAACGTCGCCATCGCGCAAAGCCAGACCGCTGTCTTTACCCAGATCAGGCCATGCAGGCCAGCCTGTGCCAACAGTAGCCCACTCCCCGGAAAGCTGCTTCAACCGTTCGCTAACCAGCCCGGGATTTAACACGGCCTCGGTCTCTTCCCCGTGCCAGACGCCATTTTCATCACGCTGGTATTCCGCCCAGTAGACTTCGCCCATACGTGCGTCAATCGCCGCCAGCACGCGCGTCGCGCCGCTTTTACGCCAGGCGCCCTGCGCCATTGTCGCCAGCGTTGAAACGCCAGTCATCGGCAGGTTCGCGCCCAGCGCCAGCCCCTGCGCAATGCCAATGCCAATACGCACGCCGGTAAAACTGCCGGGGCCGCGACCAAACGCCAACGCGTCGATATCGGTAAGCGTAATGCTGTTGGCGGCCAGGATATCCTGCACCATCGGCAAAATACGTTGGGTATGTTCTCGTGGGCAAAGCTCAAAATGAGCGTTGATATTACCGTCATTCCACAGGGCAACGGAACACGCTTCTGTGGCGGTATCGATAGCCAGAATTCGCATGGGTCTTCGTGCTTAAATCAATAAAATGGCGCGCATCTTACCATACTCCGTAACAAATTACTCGGCCGTTGGTATGGCGAGAAATCTGACGGCGCGGGCGATGTCCCGGGTGCGCGGCGTGGGCGGCAGACTCGCCAGGAAGGTAGCACCGTACGGTCGCATCACCAGCCGGTTATCACAAATCACCAACACCCCACGATCGTCGGAATCGCGAATCAGACGCCCCACCCCCTGTTTCAGCGTGATGACCGCGTCGGGTAGCTGCACTTCATCAAACGGATCGCCGCCGCGCAGACGACAATCCTCCATCCGCGCTTTCAGCAAGGGATCGTCAGGAGAGGTAAAAGGTAATTTATCGATAATCACCAGCGACAGCGTATCGCCGCGCACATCCACCCCTTCCCAGAAGCTGCTGGTTGCGACCAGTAGCGCATTACCGGCGCTGACGAACTGTTGCAGCAGTTGACCTTTGCTGGTTTCGCCCTGCAACAGGACGGGCAGCGTCATGGTGGCGCGGAACTGTTCCGCCAGATCGCGCATCATGGCATGCGACGTACACAGCATAAAGCAGCGGCCATTGTTAGCTTCGATGATCGGTCTTAACATTGCCGCCAGCTGTCGGGCAGAGCCCGGCTGGTTAGTTTGCGGCAGGTTACGCGGCACGCACAACAGCGCCTGGCGGGTATAGTCGAACGGACTGGGCAACAGCATCGATTCGGCCTGTTCAATGCCCAGCCGCGCCGTAAAGTGATGGAGATCGTCGTTCACCGACAGCGTGGCAGAGGTAAAAATCCAGCTGCCGGGTTTCTGCGCCATCACCTCTTTGAATTTATCCGCGACCGTAAGCGGAGTGAGCGCCAGCGTGAAATGGCGCGACGTGCATTCGTACCAGTAGCTGTACCCTGGCTGGTTGATCTCTTTTAAGCGTTTCAGCCGCGCACGATACAAGGTCGCACGCTCGAAAGCGGCATCCAACAATGCGGAACGCCCCAGAGAGAGTTTTGCCACGTCGTAGCAAAGCTCAAGCGTATCGTCGAGCAGCAATAGCGCGCGCTGTACCCGTGGGTCGGCCAGCAGCTCACGTAAATTTCCGCGATAGCCCGGCTCGCCCAGTTGCAGGCGAAAATCCTGCGCGCTCTGCGCCAGTCGGTCGGCGCATTTCTGCAACTGCTGGGTGTCTTTCAATTCCGTGCGGTAGGCGATGGTAAAATCTTTCGCCAGGTCGAGGAGCTGTCGGCTGGAGAGCGACTGGCCGAAATACTGGCTGGCGATATCAGGAAGCTGGTGGGCCTCATCGAAGATCATCACCTCCGCCTCCGGGATCAGTTCGCCAAACCCACTCTCTTTGACCACCATATCCGCGAGGAAAAGATGGTGGTTGACGACAACCACATCGGCATCCATCGCCTTTTTACGCGCTTTAACCACAAAACAGTCTTTATACAGCGGGCAGTCGCTGCCCAGACAGTTGTCATTGGTGCTGGTGACCAGCGGCCACGCCTGCGAGTCTTCCGCTACGCTGACGCAGGTACTGATGTCGCCGTCTTCGGTTTGATTCGACCACGACCGCAGCAAAATCACATCGCTTAAAATTTGTACCGGCAAATCGCCGCCCGCCAGCGCTTGCTGTTCGAGACGTTCCAGACAAAGATAGTTAGAGCGCCCTTTCAACAGCGCCAGTTTACCGGTGAATTTGAGGGCGTTTGAGACGGTGGGAAGATCGCGACTGTAGAGCTGATCCTGCAACGCTTTCGATCCCGTCGAGATGATCACTTTTTTTCCGGCGCGTAACGCCGGCGCGAGGTAGGCATAAGTTTTGCCTGTTCCCGTCCCGGCTTCGACAACAAGCGGTTGTGATTTTTCAATAGCATGCGTGACGGCAACGGCCATCTGCCGCTGTGGTTCGCGCGGTTTAAATCCCGGTATCGCTTTAGCCAACTGACCGTCTGCTGCAAAATCGTCCGTCACACTACCCCCTGTTGATTTGAACAGGGATTATGTCAGGACGCCGTCGCTTACGCCAGTTGAAGAGGTGACGGCAACGCAACATTATGGCAGTCTTGCCGCGTCGAACGGAAAGTTAACGAGGAATGATTTATGACTATCATACGTATTGATGCCGAAGATCGTTGGTCTGATGTAGTAATCCATAACAACACGCTTTATTACACCGGTGTGCCGGAAAACCTCGACGCCGATGCGTTTGAACAGACCGCCAACACGCTGGCGCAAATTGATGCGGCGCTGGAAAAACAGGGCACCCGTAAGTCACGTATTCTTGATGCCACTATTTTCCTGGCCGATAAAAGCGATTTTGCCGCCATGAATAAAGCCTGGGACGCGTGGGTCGTTGCCGGTCACGCGCCAGTACGTTGCACGGTGCAGGCCGGGCTGATGAACCCGAAATACAGAGTTGAGATCAAGATTATCGCCGCAGTGTAATGCGACGTTATTCGTCCTCATCCTCAAAACGCGCCACGATCCGCTCGCCGGTATGGGTGGCGCGCAGTTCATCCGCCACCTGCGCGATTGCCTGTCCGCTGCTCATTCCTTGCGACATCAGTTCCTGAATGCGCTCTACCGCTTTTTGTTGCTGCTCGTGGCTGAGTGAAGGTAAACCTGCAAACATTGTTAACTCCTGCTAAATTGTCTGCGCTAATTATTTCATGCTACCCGGCACATAGCCAGTAGACCAGGACCGATGAAGACATTATCACCCGCTGTTATTATTTTACCGTGGCGCCCGGACGCCGCCGAGTACTATTTTGCCCCGCTGAGCCATCAGCCCTGGGCCATGCTGCTGCATTCCGGCCATGCTGAACATCCGCATAATCGTTTTGATATTCTGGTGGCCGACCCCGTGGCAACGCTGTCGACACACGGCGAAGAGACCCGCGTGCGCGATAAGCATGGCACAACCACGACCGCCGACGATCCCATGACCGTGTTGCAGGCGGCGCTGGCATCTGCGGGCATCCAGCCGCCATATGACCCCAATCTGCCGTTTCAGGGCGGCGCGCTGGGGCTGTTAGGTTACGACCTTGGCCGCCGTTTTGAATCCCTGCCCACGCTCGCACAGCGCGATATCACCCTGCCGGATATGGCGATCGGCATTTACGACTGGGCCTTAGTCGTCGATCATCGCAGACAGACCGTCTCTCTGTTGAGCCATACCGACGTTCACGCTCGCCTTGAGTGGCTGGCGCGTCAGCAGACGCCGGTGCGAAAACCCTTCGCGTTGACCTCCGCATGGCAATCAAACATGACCCGCGCACAGTACGGTGAAAAATTCCGCCAGGTGCAGAGCTGGCTGCACAGCGGCGACTGTTATCAGGTTAACCTCGCCCAGCGTTTTCAGGCTGACTATCAGGGAGACGAATGGCTGGCCTTCGTGCGGCTTAATCACGCTAACCGCGCCCCGTTCAGCGCGTTTTTGCGCCTGGAGGACGGTGCGATTCTGAGCCTTTCTCCCGAGCGCTTTATTCAGTCCGAAGAGGGGCACATTCAGACTCGCCCAATCAAAGGCACCCTTCCCCGGCTGGACGACCCGCAGGCGGATCGCCAGCAGGCGCTAACGCTCGCGATGTCGGCAAAAGACCGCGCAGAAAACCTGATGATTGTCGATTTGATGCGTAACGACGTCGGCCGCGTTGCCGTTCCGGGGTCGGTCAAGGTTCCCGAGCTGTTTGTGGTTGAACCCTTCCCGGCAGTACATCATCTTGTCAGTACCATTACCGCCCGTTTGCCCGATAATTTACATGCCACCGATTTGCTGCGCGCCGCTTTTCCCGGCGGTTCAATTACCGGCGCGCCAAAAGTCCGGGCGATGGAGATCATTGACGCGCTGGAGCCGCACAGACGCAACGCCTGGTGCGGCAGCATCGGCTACCTGAGTTTTTGCGGCAACATGGACACCAGCATCACGATCCGCACGCTTACCGCTGTAGACGGGCATCTCTATTGCTCTGCGGGCGGCGGCATCGTAGCGGACAGCCAGGAGGACGCGGAATATCAGGAGACGTTTGATAAAGTGAATCGAATTTTGCAGCAACTGGAGAACTGAGTCGTGGAAAACAGCAGCCTGACCCTTGATGATTTTTTATCACGCTTTCAACTTTTGCGCCCGCAGGTGAATGGTGAGACGTTAAACCGTCGTCAGGCTGCCGTGCTGATCCCGGTGGTTCGCCGCGCCCGGCCGGGTCTATTGCTGACTCAGCGTTCAGCGCGCCTGCGCAAACACGCCGGTCAGGTCGCGTTCCCCGGCGGCGCCGTTGACAGCAGCGATGCGTCGCTGATTGCCGCTGCGCTGCGTGAAGCGCAGGAAGAGGTGGCAATCCCGCCGGAATCCGTCGAAGTGATTGGCGTGCTGCCGCCCGTAGACAGCGTCACGGGTTTTCAGGTTACGCCGGTGGTCGGCATTATTCCCCCGAATCTGCATTATCACGCCAGCGAAGATGAGGTGGCCTCTGTCTTTGAGATGCCGCTTTCAGAAGCTCTGCGTCTGGGGCGTTATCATCCGCTGGATATTTATCGACGCGGCGATTCACATCGCGTATGGCTTTCGTGGTATGAGCATTATTTCGTCTGGGGAATGACCGCCGGAATAATTCGTGAGCTGGCGCTGCAAATTGGCGTGAGACCCTGACTATACTTATCTTTACACGCGCAGAACACAACTTGAGATTCCCGTCCCAACATTAGTAAATACGTGGTTATCCATTAGTTTAATTCATGTGAATAGTTAAGCCGATCGCCGCGTTCCCTCTTACACTATGCGCAGTTATTACATCGTAACCGGGAAGCCCGGTCACCCTGTCAGGAGTATTATCGTGATTAGTCTATTCGACATGTTTAAGGTGGGGATTGGTCCCTCATCCTCCCATACTGTAGGGCCTATGAAGGCGGGTAAACAGTTCGTCGATGACCTGGTCGAAAAAGGATTACTGGATAGCGTTACTCGTGTCGCCGTCGACGTGTATGGTTCACTGTCGCTCACGGGTAAAGGTCACCACACCGATATCGCCATTATTATGGGTCTGGCGGGTAACGAACCTGCCACCGTGGATATTGACAGCATCCCTGGTTTTATTCGCGACGTTGAAGCGCGCGGTCGCCTGTTACTGGCGCAGGGCCAGCACGAAGTGGATTTTCCCCAGGATAACGGGATGCGTTTTCACAATGGCAACCTGCCATTGCATGAAAATGGAATGCAGATCCACGCGTACAATGGCGAAACCGTCATTTATAGCAAAACGTATTATTCCATCGGCGGCGGCTTTATTGTCGATGAAGAGCATTTTGGTCAGGACGCCGCCAATGAGGTCAGCGTCCCTTATCCGTTTAAATCGGCGACCGAAATGCTGGAATATTGCAACAGCACCGGTCTGTCGCTCTCCGGGATGGTGATGCAGAACGAACTGGCGCTGCACAGCAAAAAGGAAATCGAAGAGTATTTCGCCAACGTCTGGCAGACCATGCAGGCGTGTATCGATCGCGGGATGAATACCGAAGGGGTTCTGCCGGGGCCGCTGCGCGTTCCGCGTCGTGCTTCCGCACTGCGTCGCATGCTGGTTTCCAGCGACAAACTGTCCAGCGACCCGATGAACGTCATTGACTGGGTCAACATGTTTGCGCTGGCGGTAAACGAAGAAAACGCCGCGGGCGGGCGTGTCGTTACGGCGCCGACCAACGGCGCTTGCGGGATCGTGCCTGCGGTGCTGGCTTACTATGACCACTTCATTGAACCCGTCAGCCCGGATATCTACACCCGTTACTTCCTGGCCGCTGGCGCTATCGGCGCGCTGTACAAGATGAACGCCTCGATTTCCGGCGCCGAAGTCGGCTGCCAGGGGGAAGTCGGCGTCGCCTGCTCAATGGCGGCGGCAGGACTGGCGGAGCTGCTTGGGGCCAGCCCGGAGCAGGTGTGCGTCGCCGCGGAAATCGGCATGGAGCACAACCTGGGGCTGACCTGTGACCCGGTTGCCGGTCAGGTTCAGGTGCCGTGTATCGAGCGTAACGCGATTGCTTCGGTAAAAGCGATCAACGCAGCGCGTATGGCAATGCGCCGTACCAGCGCCCCGCGCGTCTCGCTGGATAAAGTCATTGAGACCATGTACGAAACCGGCAAGGACATGAACGCGAAATACCGCGAAACATCACGCGGCGGACTGGCGATTAAAGTCCAGTGTGATTAACAAAACATAGCCTGCCACTTCGCCCATCTCCCACTGATGGGCGAATTTTTCTCATCAATCTCGTCTGCGGTAAATTTCCCCACTACACTTGCTGTGTTGCAATTGGCTTTTGTGACCAACGGTTTATCAGGCGGCCCGCATGCAAACAGCACAACGGATCATTAAAAATTATCGCCGCAATCGTTTCATCGTCTGTACGGTCTGTGCGCTGATCACGCTTATCCTCACATTGAGTATCCGATTTATTTCGGAGCGAAATATAAATCAGCACCGCACCGAAACGTTCGCCGCTCACGCCGTAGAGACGCTGGATGAAGTGCTCCGCCCTCTACAGGCCGGGCGCGATCTCCTGCTGCCCCTGGTAGGACAACCCTGCCCGACCGCGCATTTTCCCCTGCGTAAACAGGTCGCCAGACTGCAAACCGTGCGTTCCATTGGTCTGGTTCAGAACGGTATTCTCTACTGCTCCAGTATCTTTGGCTCACGCGACGTGCCGATTCACCAGCTACAACCCGATCTGCCCGCGCCGAACAACCTGTTGCTGCTGTCTACCGATCAGTCCCTGCTCAAAGACAGCCCGATTCTGATTCAGTGGTATCCGTCATCGCCTGATGGCAAAAACGGGCTCTTTGAGATCGTCAATATTGATCTTCTGGCGATGATGCTGCTTGAACCGCAACAGCCGCAGATCGCCAGCGCAAGCCTGACGGTCGGCAACCGCCACTTGCTCTATGGTCAGGGGGTGGTGGAGGCGCTACCCGCCCTGAACGGTGAAAAACGTTATCAGCGCGCATCCCAGCACTTCCCCTTCACCATCAGCGTGACGGGGCCCGGCGCTGGCGAGCTGGCGCTACGCCACCTGCCGACGCAGCTGCCGCTGGCGGTGATGCTGAGTTTACTGGTGGGATACCTTGCCTGGCTGGCAACGGCCAGCAGAATGAGTTTTTCATGGGAGATCAATCTCGCCCTTGCCGCCCGTGAATTTGAACTGTTTTGCCAGCCGCTGTTAAATGCCCGTACGCAGCAATGCGTGGGGGTTGAGATCCTGCTGCGCTGGAATAACCCGCGACAGGGATGGATTTCTCCCGATGTTTTTATCCCTATCGCTGAAGAACACAACCTGATCGCCCCCCTTACCCGCTATGTCATTGCGGAAACCATTCGGCAGCGGCATTTCTTCCCGATGAACAGCCAGTTCCATATCGGCATCAACGTTGCGGCCAGCCATTTTCGTCATGGCATGCTATTAAAAGATCTCAATCATTACTGGTTCAGCGCCCATCCTGTTCAGCAACTTGTGCTTGAGCTGACGGAACGGGACGCCTTACTGGACGTCGATTATCGGCTGATGCGTGAACTCCACCGTAAAGGGGTGAAGCTCGCCATTGATGACTTTGGCACCGGCAACAGCTCGCTGTCATGGCTGGAGAAATTGCGCCCGGACGTGCTGAAGATCGACAAATCATTTACCGCGGCGATCGGTACTGATGCGGTGAACTCCACGGTGACCGATATCATCATCGCGCTGGGGCAAAGGCTGAATATTGAACTGGTGGCGGAAGGCGTTGAAACGCGAGAGCAGGCGCAATATTTGCGGGGACACGGCGTTCAAGCGTTGCAGGGATTTCTGTTCGCAAGGCCTATGCCGCTTCACGATTTTCCTCAGTGGCTGGCGGGTAGCGCACCGCCGCCCGCCCGGCATAACGGACACATGACGCCCGTTATGCCGTTTCGTTAGATCCCGGTTTTACCGGGGAACGGCGCTTATTCGTCTTCGTGGTGAGCAGGTTGTTCTTTAACAATACGAACCAAATCAACACGGTAGTCGTTCGCTTCGACAATCGTGATATGAAGCGGCGCAACGTCGATAACATCGCCCACCTGCGGGATATGACCGTTTACGGCGATAACCAATCCTGCGACGGTGGCGATGTCTTCCTCGTCGTTCACCAGGTTATCGACATCCAGCGCCTGTTGCAGGGCATGCAGATCCGTCCCCCCCTTCACCAGCCAGCCGCCCGCTTCGGTAATGATCTCAGGCGTTTCGTCGGCATCAGGGAACTCACCGGCAATCGCTTCCAGCACGTCCAGCGGCGTAACCAGCCCCTGCACGACGCCAAACTCGTTGGTGACGATGACGAAGCTGCCGCGAGCGCGACGCAGGACGCCCAGCAGATTAATCGGGTCCAGCGTTTCCGGGACGACAATCGCTGGTGATTCCGAAGCAATCGCGGCCACATCCACGCCCTCTTCCAGCGCCACCAGCAGTTCTTTCGCGCGAACAATACCGATGATCTCATCCAGTTCGCCGCGACACACCGGGAACAGGCTGTGCGGAGAAGAGAGTAACTGTTCGCGGATTTCATCCACGCTCAGGTCAGCATCCACCCAGCTGATTTCACCGCGAGGCGTCATGATGCCGCGCAGCGAACGGGACGCCAGGGTCAGCACGCCGTTGATCATATAACGCTCTTCTTCAGCAAACGCGCCTTCAGGTACAGGCACCGTCGCCGGGCTGTCAGACTCGTGCTGCGCGCTCGCCTGACGTTTACCGCCCATCAGTCGCAGGATGGCGTCTGCGGTGCGTGCACGTAGCGGTAACGTTGACTGATGGCGAATAAAGTTACGACGCGCAATCTGGTTGAACAATTCGATGACGATTGAGAAACCGATAGCAGCGTACAGATACCCTTTCGGAATATGGAAGCCAAAACCTTCCGCCACCAGGCTCAGACCGATCATCAACAGGAAGCTCAGACAGAGCACTACAACCGTCGGATGCTGGTTGACGAAACGGGTAAGCGGCTTAGACGCCAGCAGCATCACCGCCATCGCAATCACCACGGCAGCCATCATCACCGGCAGATGGTTAACCATACCCACGGCGGTAATTACCGCGTCAAGGGAGAAGACGGCATCAAGGATAACGATCTGCGTTACCACGACCCAGAAACTCGCATAGCCTTTGCCGTGCCCCGAGTCATGCTCGCGGTTTTCCAGGCGCTCATGCAGCTCCGTCGTGGCCTTAAACAGGAGGAAGAGACCCCCGATGAGCATGATCAGATCGCGCCCTGAGAAGGTGAGATCCCAGACGGTGAAGAGCGGTTTCGTTAAAGTCACCATCCACGAAATGATGGACAGCAGGACCAGGCGCATCACCAGCGCCAGCGACAAACCGATAAGACGCGCCTTATCACGCTGCTTTGGCGGCAGCTTGTCAGCCAGAATCGCGATAAAGACCAGGTTATCAATACCCAGAACAATTTCGAGGATAACAAGCGTGAGCAAACCCGCCCAGATTGAGGGGTCCATTAAGAATTCCATGACAAGCTCCTGCTTAAGGAATAGCGAACAGGCGAGAAAGCAATATGCGAATTAAGGTTGCGGCCAAAAGAGCCAGACAGACAGGCCTGATACGGCCTTAAAGTGAAATGACGTCGGTGACGATCCATACGGCGGGCTACTGCCCTATACTCCTTACTAATTAAACGGAAGCTAAACATAACAGAGACAATGTCTTTTTGGCAAAGATTTACCTTCCTTTGCAATGAGATGTTACAGGGATATTTTACACTACGAAATTTCTCTGATGTGAAAGCTAAATTGCGGATCTTCATCACATAAAATATTTTTTTCGCTATCTAAAATAATTCCCGGAAATAACTGTTTTTTCATTATAACCCTTATCTGAATCGATTCGAGTGCGGACGGCGATTCAAAATACATCTGTCACGTTGATGTGTTAACGATAATAAAGGAGGTAGCAAGTGACCATTGCTATTGTTATAGGCACACATGGTTGGGCTGCAGAGCAGTTACTTAAAACAGCAGAAATGCTGTTAGGCGAGCAGGAAAACGTCGGCTGGATCGATTTCGTTCCAGGCGAAAATGCCGAAACGCTGATTGAAAAGTACAACGCTCAGTTGGCAAAACTCGATACCAGCAAAGGCGTGCTGTTTCTCGTTGATACATGGGGAGGCAGTCCATTTAATGCTGCCAGCCGTATTGTCGTCGACAAAGAGCACTATGAAGTCATTGCTGGCGTCAATATTCCGATGCTGGTGGAAACGTTCATGGCCCGCGATGACAATCCGAGCTTTGACGAATTAGTCGCTCTGGCGGTAGAAACCGGTCGTGAAGGCGTGAAAGCGCTGAAAGCGAAACCGGTTGAAAAAGCCGCTCCGGCGCCGGTTGCTGCGCCAAAAGCGGCGGCGCCCGCTAAACCAATGGGACCCAACGATTACATGGTAATCGGTCTCGCCCGTATTGATGACCGTTTGATTCACGGCCAGGTCGCCACCCGCTGGACCAAAGAGACCAACGTCACCCGCATCATCGTCGTGAGTGATGAAGTGGCGGCGGACACCGTACGTAAAACGCTGTTAACACAGGTGGCACCTCCGGGCGTAACGGCGCATGTGGTAGACGTTGCCAAGATGATTCGTGTCTACAACAACCCGAAATACGCAGGCGAACGTGTGATGCTGCTGTTCACCAACCCTACCGATGTGGAACGTATCGTTGAAGGCGGCGTGAAAGTGACTTCCGTAAACATTGGCGGTATGGCTTTCCGTCAGGGTAAAACGCAGGTTAATAACGCCGTTTCCGTCGACGAGACCGATATCGACGCCTTTAAAAAGCTCAACGAACGCGGTATCGAGCTTGAGGTTCGTAAAGTTTCCACCGATCAGAAACTGAAAATGATGGATTTGATTGCCAAAGTGGCGAAATAACCACCCGGCATTTAATTAGCATTCACACTTAAGTCTGTATAGCAATAGGAGAAGTACAATGGAGATTACCACTCTTCAGATTGTGCTGGTGTTCATCGTCGCATGTATCGCGGGTATGGAGTCGGTACTTGATGAATTTCAGTTCCACCGTCCATTGGTGGCCTGTACGCTAATCGGTGCCGTTCTTGGGGACATGAAAACCGGTATTATCATCGGTGGTACCCTGGAAATGATCGCGCTTGGCTGGATGAACATCGGTGCTGCCGTTGCGCCTGATGCCGCGCTGGCTTCCATTATTTCAACCGTACTGGTTATCGCCGGTCATCAAGGCATTGGCGCAGGTATCGCGCTGGCGATTCCACTGGCGGCCGCAGGTCAGGTGCTGACCATCATCGTACGTACCATCACCGTGGCATTCCAGCACGCGGCGGATAAAGCGGCCGATAGCGGCAACCTGACGGCGCTGTCCTGGATCCACGTATCCTCCCTGTTCCTGCAGGCAATGCGTATCGCGATTCCGGCGGTTATCGTGGCGATTTCTGTCGGCACCAGTGAAGTTCAGGGCATGCTGAATGCGATCCCGGAAGTCGTGACCAGCGGTCTGAACATCGCCGGCGGCATGATCGTGGTTGTCGGTTACGCAATGGTCATCAACATGATGCGCGCGGGCTATCTGATGCCGTTCTTCTACCTCGGCTTCGTCACTGCGGCATTCACTAACTTCAACCTGGTTGCTCTGGGCGTAATTGGCGCGGTAATGGCCATCCTCTACATCCAGCTGAGCCCGAAATATAACCGCGTAGCCGGTGCGCCAGCTCAGGCTGCTGGTAACAACGATCTCGATAACGAACTGGACTAACAGGTGAACGAAATGGTTGATATGACTAAAACTACCACTGAGAAAAAACTCACTCCGAGTGATATTCGTGGCGTGTTCATCCGTTCTAACCTGTTCCAGGGGTCATGGAACTTCGAACGTATGCAGGCGCTGGGCTTCTGCTTCTCCATGGTGCCGGCGATCAAACGCCTGTACCCGGAAAACAACGACGCGCGTAAACAGGCGATCAGACGTCACCTGGAGTTCTTCAACACCCATCCTTACGTTGCTGCTCCGGTACTGGGCGTTACGCTGGCGATGGAAGAACAGCGCGCCAACGGCGCGGAGATCGACGATGGTGCCATCAACGGTATCAAAGTTGGTCTGATGGGGCCACTGGCAGGCGTGGGCGACCCGATCTTCTGGGGTACGGTTCGTCCGGTATTCGCCGCGCTGGGCGCGGGTATCGCGATGAGCGGCAGCCTGCTGGGGCCGTTGCTGTTCTTTATTCTGTTTAACCTGGTGCGTCTGGCGACCCGTTACTACGGCGTGGCTTACGGCTACCGTAAAGGCGTCGATATCGTTAAGGATATGGGCGGCGGCTTCCTGCAAAAACTGACTGAGGGGGCGTCAATCCTCGGCCTGTTTGTCATGGGAGCGCTGGTTAACAAGTGGACGCACGTCAATATTCCGCTGGTGGTATCACGCATCACTGACCAGACGGGTAAAGAAAACGTCACCACCGTGCAGACCATTCTCGATCAGTTGATGCCGGGTCTGGTTCCGCTGCTGCTGACCTTCGCCTGTATGTGGCTGTTGCGTAAGAAAGTAAACCCGCTGTGGATCATCGTTGGCTTCTTCGTCATCGGTATCGCCGGTTACGCTTGCGGCCTGCTGGGTCTGTAATTCTGTTGTACACTACCGGGGCCCTTTGGCCCCGGTTTTTTTATCTGGAGGATTAATGACTGTCACGGACCTGGTGCTGGTTCTTTTTATTGTCGCGTTACTGGCTTACGCCATCTACGATCAGTTCATCATGCCCCGCCGTAACGGCCCCACTCTGCTTGCAGTGCCTCTGCTGCGTCGTGGTCGTGTTGATAGCGTTATCTTCGTCGGCCTGGTCGCCATTCTTATCTACAACAACGTTACCAGTCACGGCGCGCAAATTACCACATGGTTATTATGTGCACTGGCGCTGATGGGGTTTTATATTTTTTGGGTTCGCGCCCCCAGGATCATCTTCAAACAGAAAGGTTTTTTCTTCGCCAATGTCTGGATAGAATATAACCGTATTAAAGAGATGAATTTATCGGAAGATGGCGTACTGGTGATGCAATTAGAACAACGGCGCCTGCTTATTCGCGTACGAAATATCGACGATCTGGAAAGAATATATAAGCTTCTTGTTTCATCTCAATGAGTTACAGATATAGCCTGAACTATGTTTTAAGTATATTCGCGATCAAAAAAACATAGCTAAGGCTATATTCATCCCGCCTGATTTGTTATTTATTTTAACGTTTTATTGATAATTAAATCTAAATGAAAATCGTTTTCAATTAGAAGTCAAATAATATTTCTCCATTGTTGTTTTATATTCTCAAAATATGTTAATGTTGCGCCGTCATTTGGGGAGTAGCCGATTTCCAGACTCAGGAAATGTACGTGTCAACATACTCGTTGAAAAACGTGGCGCGTACGGACTGATATCACTCTAGTTTCAGTCAGGCGAGACCATATGCACATCAACTGCTATGCATAGCTTATGAACGCCATGTTCAGGTATGCATGTTCGCTGGGGGCAGTGATGTGTTTTATGGAACCCCGGTCAGGACGCTGTTATGAATATCACCGCAACTGTTCTTCTCGCTTTCGGCATGTCAATGGATGCTTTCGCGGCATCGATTGGTAAAGGCGCCACGCTACACAAACCTAAATTCTCCGAAGCCCTGCGCACCGGCCTTATTTTCGGCGCGGTTGAAACGATCACCCCGCTGATCGGCTGGGGGCTGGGTATGCTGGCCAGTAAATTCGTACTGGAATGGAATCACTGGGTTGCGTTCATCCTGCTGGTGTTTCTGGGGATTCGTATGATTATCGAAGGCGTTCGTGGCGGTAATGACGAAGATGACGAGCCGTTACGCCGCCACAGTTTTTGGCTGCTGGTCACTACCGCTATCGCCACCAGCCTGGATGCAATGGCCGTTGGCGTCGGTCTGGCATTCTTGCAGGTGAACATTATTGCGACCGCGCTGGCTATCGGCTGTGCCACGTTAATCATGTCCACGCTGGGCATCATGGTGGGGCGCTTTATCGGCCCGCTGCTCGGCAAACGGGCGGAAATTCTTGGCGGGGCTGTACTTATCGGTATCGGCGCCCAGATCCTCTGGACACACTTCCACGGTTAACGCTCACGTTGCCAGATGTGAAGGCTGAAATCCGTCTGGCAATCAAACTGCTGGCAAGCCGCCAGCCGCTCCCATACGTCAGGTTTTGCACGCCAGGCGAAAGGCGTCATCTGGAGCAACGCAACGGCCTCATTACCGCGCAACCGCATCTCATACCCTAACGCCATGCTTTGCTGCAACGTAAACCCTTCAAGCTGCTCAGTATGTGGGGCATGTAAACGCACTTCATCATAAATCAGCCCTTTTAGCGCCATCAGATGGCGCGGCCCCGGCGTAGCGGTGATTACCCAACCACCCGGTTTTACCACTCGCGCTAACTCTTCAGCCTTACAGGGGGCATAAATCCTGACAATCGCATCCATAGAGGCGTCGGCGAAAGGCAGACGATGGCTTGACGCCACACAAAACGTCACCTGCGGATAACGTTTCGCCGCCGCTTTAATGGCGACTTTCGCGACATCCAGACCAAATGTGGTGCCTGACGCCAGCGTTTCGGCGAAGGCATGCGTGTAATACCCTTCACCGCAGCCGATATCCAGAATCGACGTTGCATTCTCGTCCAGCCGTTCGGCAAGTATCCTGACGATGGCATCGCGCAACGGCTGATAATGCCCGGCATCAAGGAATGCCCGGCGCGCCTGCATCATTTCGGCGCTGTCGCCCGGGTCCCGTGACCGTTTATGCTGCACGGGCAACAGGTTGACGTATCCCTCTTTCGCCACATCAAACTGATGCCGTTGTGGGCAGATAAAACTGTTTTTCACCTGCGCAAGTGGCTGATGACAAAGGGGACAAGAAAACGACATGACAACTCCGGCCGATAATTTTAGGGCGCAAGTGTAACGCGAATTGCGCCCCGGGAAAATAACTTACAGCGAGGGGGACGACAGGCGGTTGCCGTGCATCACTAACAGGTGATCGGAGTCAGCAGGCATACCGTCCGGTTTAACGTTTTCCAGGCGCAGAACATCGCCCATAATCTGGCTGAACACCGGCGCCGACACCGCGCCGCCATAGTAAGATCCGTTTTGCGGATTGTTAATCACAACCACCAGCGCAAACTGCGGATCGCTGGCCGGAGCCACGCCCGCCGTATAGGCCACGTATTTATCGACATACTTACCGTCATCGCCGATTTTCTTCGCCGTACCGGTTTTTACCGCCACGCGATAATCTCTGACTGCGGCTTTGGTTCCTCCCCCGCCGGGGAGCGCGACGCTCTCCATCATATGCTCAACCTGATGCACCAGTTCGGCGGGCATCACACGCGTCCCCACAACGGGCGGATCGATACGCGTAATGGAAAGCGGTCGGTAGATACCAAAACTGCCGATGGTGGCATATACGTGCGCCAGCTGGAGCGGCGTCACCATCAGACCGTACCCGAAGGCAAACGTCGCCCGATCCAGATCGCTCCAGTAACGACGCTGCGGCAGTAAGCCGCTGCTCTCCCCGGTGAGCCCCAGTCCCGTAGACTGCCCAAAGCCAAAGCCTTTATACGTATCCAGCAGTCGTTGAACCGGCATAGCGAGCGAGAGACGCGACACGCCGGTATCACTCGATTTTTGCAGGATTCCGGTCAAACTCAGCTCCGGGTAATACCCCACGTCACGAATCCGGTGGCCGTCAAGATTAAACGGATGCGTATCAATCACGCTGTCGGGCTGGACAATGCCCTGCTGAAGCGCCGTCATGATCACCAGCGGCTTGACCGTGGAACCCGGTTCAAAGGTATCGCTGATGGCACGGTTACGAAAATCATCCAGCACGGCGCCTTCCCGGTTATTCGGATTAAAGTCCGGGAAGCTCGCCATCGACAGAATTTCCCCCGTCGCGATGTTGACCAGTACCGCCGCGCCGGACTCCGCTTTGTTCCAGGTGACGGCGTTATCCAGCGCATCCTCCGTCACTGTCTGTAGGCGTTCATCAATACTGAGCTGAAGCTCATGCGCCGGCACAGGATTTGTTTCGGTTATGTTCTCGATGACATGACCAAACTTATCTTTGCGAACAAGGCGGGAACCGGGTTTCCCCGTCAGTTGGGCATTAAAACTTTTCTCAATCCCCTCAATCCCCTGCCCGTCAATGTTGGTAAAGCCAATCAGGTTAGCCGCCACATGCCCTGCCGGATAAAAACGCCGGGACTCTTCACGCAGATTAATGCCAGGAAGATTGAGCTTATCGATCCATTCGGCCTGCTGCGGCGAAATCTGGCGCGCCAGATAGATAAACCGCCCGGCTGGATTACTGTTTACCCGCTCAGCCAGCGTAGCCAGTGAAAGATGCAGCGTCTGCGCCAGCGCCTGCCAGCGTTGGTTATACCCCACGCCGCCTTTACTGACGATCGTCTTCGGGTCGGCCCAGACCGCATTGACCGGCACGCTAACGGCTAACGGACGCCCTTCTCTGTCGGTAATCATGCCGCGTGGCGACGCCGTGGTGACCTCACGTAACGAACGCCTGTCCTCTTGTTTAACCAGATTTGTCGGCGTGATGATCTGTAACCACGCCACGCGTCCCAGCAATAACCCCATGCTCAGCAAAATCGCCACGCACAGCAGTACAAAACGGATGGGAGCAAAATTACGCACGGCGCCGTCGCTTTTCTTTTTCACCTGGTCTCCAGCAAGGTCGTTTTTCAGGTGATTGATTTAACGGGAATTGACGAGGGAAAGCGGGAAAAACAATGCTACGAACATCGCGGCTTTGCAACAAAGCGCTAACAGAAGTGTATTCAGAAATATTTTGAAGGAACCTGAATTAAAAAGCCCCGCACTGGCGAGGCTTTATATCTGAGGTTGATGCGCCTTGGCGCTTCAAATCAGTGGTGTCGATCAGATAGCTGTTACGTTAACAGCAGCCGGACCTTTCTGGCCGTCCTGAATTTCGAACTCAACGTTCTGGCCTTCAGCCAAGGTTTTGAAGCCGTTACCCTGGATAGCGGAGAAGTGTACGAACACATCTTTGCTGCCATCAGCCGGAGTAATGAAGCCAAAACCTTTAGACTCGTTGAACCACTTAACTTGACCTTTAATCTTTGCCATTTGCAAAATTCCTTAGAGTGTTTTCTTCGCCCGCAGGCATAACATAGATAAAACTGAGACATTACTGCTTGAGGCACTAATATAAGGTTCGGCAGAGAAGCGGTATTCAACGTCAACGTGTTTACTCAGGACTTCTTTACTGAAAATGCCACACATAAACAGAACTGTACCTCGTTTAACCCAAAACGTGTTATCACATACAACGTTAATTATGGCAAGCCATTTTTAAACGTGTCTCGATCAGTCGCACAAATCCAGAGAGATATCAAAGATCAACTGCACAGTTATGCGGCACAGTTCCCGACGATATATTCTCGCTTCTCCAGGCGCCTTTCGACAGGCTTACGCCCGTACAGCGGCTTTTCTACCATAGCTCAATAACTTCGGTTGTTCCAGGTCATGCGTTGATCTTATCGATACGGTAAACAGATATCACTTTTTATGCTTTGTAATGCATAAATTGTCACAACGCAAAAAAACCAATATTGTTTAAAAATGCGAAGTATTCGACCATTTTTCATCCGTTTCACTGATAGCCAATACGTGCTTTGGTTGTGCACCAAAATAATGAAAGAATGATGACAATGCACAAAAAAAGTGAGAGAAACGTTTCGCTATTAATAAAAACGATCGCTATCACAAAAGCGACATAATCACATTATTAGCGTATGGATAAATATATTTAAGGAGAGATTAAGTTAAAGCATTAAATGATCAATGAAATAACAGACCCGGTATACACAGGGTTACATTAATGAAAACAGGATGGGCCTGCCTGAAGGAATGGCTGGCAGACGCGCATCCTGTCTCTGCTTGTCGTTACCGTTCAGCGACCAGACGGATGATATCGTCATCCTCTTCCTGAGGTTTCGCTTCAGACTCGGCCTCAGCGACTTTTTCAGGCTCGTTAGCTTCGCACAGACGGCGTAGCAAGGCATTTTGCCGCTTTTGCTGATCCAGCAGCGCTTCAAGCAGCTCAATCTGCTCATTTGTTCTTGAACTTGCCCGGTTCACAAAAAACCACAGGACCAGCCCGACAATCAGAACCACCACCGATACAATCAAAGACGTAAAAGTCAGTACGCCAGAATTCAGAACTTCGTTCATGTTACCACCTCAATGTAGACGCCGTATTTTACCACTGCTACACGGGAAGGTAATCAACTGTTGTAAAAATGCTATCACCAGGGGATAAATTTATTGATGGCACAAATTCCGTTGAAAAATTGTACATCCTGATCGCACATTATGTTGAACACCTGCGCCCACAGCAGCAGACATACCAACGCAACAATAATCAGGATTACCCACCGAAACTTTTTCACTCCGCTCTCCGCATCCACATCTTATGCCATCAAATTACCACGCGTTATCTAAACCGGAACTAACTGGAGCGACATTATATACTTTTAGGAATGATACACTTGTTTCAGTGGGCGTTCAGGCTACCCTTATTCTAACCAAAAAAAGAAAAGAGGTAGTAATGCGTTTGATCATTCGCGCGATTGTTTTGATTGCTCTGGTATGGATTGGTTTATTGCTCAGTGGCTATGGGGTTCTGATTGGCAGCAAGGAGAACGCCGCCGGTCTGGGTCTGCAATGTCAATATCTGACTGCTCGCGGCACCAGTACAGCGCAATATGTCCATACTGACAGCGGCATCATTGGTCTGTCAGACTGTCCTGTATTCAGAAAAAGCGCCGTGGTGGTCGATAACGGCTAATCTGGCATCACATCCATTCATCTGCATAAATATCAGGCATAACGTGGTTATGCCTTTTTAATGCGTTTTCTGGCGGGAGAAACCACTCTCCTGCCCCCTTTCAGGGCAATAAAAAAGCCAGCAGGTATCTTCTACCGGCTGGCTTCTGAACGGCTCAGGGCGCGCTCACCTCAGAATGGATAGTCGTTGTAACCCATCTGCTCAGAAATTTTACGCGCTGCCGTGTGCAGCATAGCGACATACTCATGCAGACGTTCTTCGGAGAAACGCAGCGTCGGGAACGAAATGCTCAGACCGGCGATCACCACGCCAAAACGGTCGAACACCGGCACGCCAATACAGCGCAGGCCTTCTTCCTGCTCTTCGTTATCTTCGCCGTACCCCTGCTCGCGCACCTGATCCAGCATCGGCAGTAACGCCTCGGTGCTGGTAATCGTGCGCGCGGTGCTACGCTTGTACTCCACGCCATCCAGTATCTGTTTGACTTCATCACGGTCGCGCCATGCCAGCAGCACTTTACCAATTGCGGTGCTGTACAGCGGGTTACGGCGGCCAATGCGGGAATACATGCGCAAATTGTACATGGAGTCGATTTTATGAATGTAGACAATGCTGTCTTCATCCAGCGCACCGAGGTGAATTGTCTCTTTGGTCAGACGAGAAATTTCACGCATCTGAATATCAGCGCTACGGATCAGATCAACGTTTTGCAGCGCACGGGCGCCCAGCTCAAACAATTTCAGGGTCAGCGAATATTTTTCAGATTCACCTTCCTGCGCGACATAACCCAGCGTTTTCATCGTTTGTAAAAAGCGATAAACGGTGCTTTTTGACATCATGACACGTTGCGACAGCTCGGTGATCCCTATTTCGCGCTCTTCACCCAGCGCTTGCAGAATGCCAAAAACCTTCAGCACAGAAGAAACAGAATCAGGTTGTTTATCCAGATCTGCGATAGCCATTTATCACCTCATTGCGAGTGTTTTATAAAAATCAGAACCGGTTTTTATTATAATTTCACGTCATGGCGGTCGCAATCCATCTTTGCTTACTTAGTTACAAATCTGCGACATAACCCCGCGATATCAATGCTAAAATCATTACTCTGATCATAATCCCACGAAAGACATTGACTCTCTATGGACAAAATCCAGGCCGATGGCCTGCCATTACCCCAGCGTTACGGCGCCATTTTAACCATCATTATTGGTATCTCGATGGCCGTGCTGGATGGCGCAATCGCGAATGTCGCGCTCCCTACCATTGCAACCGATCTCCAGGCGTCCGCCGCCCGATCGATCTGGGTTGTTAACGCCTACCAAATCGCGATCGTGGTTTCTCTCTTATCGCTCTCATTTCTGGGAGACATGTTCGGCTATCGACGCATCTATAAATACGGCCTGGTCATTTTCCTGTTTTCGTCACTGTTCTGCGCGCTGTCGGACTCCCTGGAAATGCTGACGCTTGCGCGCGTCGCGCAGGG
Organism: Citrobacter sp. CK194; assembly: GCF_030333395.1. NCBI lineage: Bacteria > Pseudomonadati > Pseudomonadota > Gammaproteobacteria > Enterobacterales > Enterobacteriaceae > Citrobacter > Citrobacter sp. CK194. The sequence goes on along the minus strand of NZ_JAOWGA010000019.1, from coordinate 847,210 downwards.
GTTTGGCGGCGCCGCGCTGATGAGCGTGAACACGGCGCTGATCCGGCTTATCTATCCGCAACGCCACCTTGGGCGCGGAATGGGCATCAACTCCTTCATCGTCGCGGTGTCTTCGGCTGCGGGGCCGACCATTGCGGCAGCAATCCTGTCGATAGCGTCATGGAAATGGTTGTTCCTGATTAACGTTCCGTTAGGCATTATCGCATTGCTGCTGGCTATGCGTTTCTTACCCCCAAACAGCGCTCGCAGCGCCAAACCACGATTCGACTTGCCCAGCGCGGTGATGAACGCCTTAACCTTCGGCTTGCTGATCACCGCTCTCAGCGGATTTGCACAGGGGCAACCTTTAACGCTGATTGGCGCAGAACTGGCGGTTATGCTTGTCGTCGGTTTCTTCTTCATTCGCCGCCAGCTCTCACTCCCGGTGCCTTTGTTACCGATTGACTTACTGCGTATTCCGCTCTTTTCTCTGTCGATCTGCACCAGTATTTGCTCTTTCTGCGCGCAGATGCTGGCGATGGTTTCCCTTCCCTTTTATCTGCAAACGGTATTGGGGCGTAGCGAAGTCGAGACCGGGTTATTGCTGACGCCCTGGCCGCTGGCGACAATGGTGATGGCGCCGCTGGCGGGCTATTTAATTGAACGGGTTCATGCCGGGCTGCTGGGCGCGTCAGGACTGATAATTATGGCCACAGGACTTTTTGCGCTGATGCTGCTGCCAGCCTCGCCGTCAGATATCAGTATCATCTGGCCGATGATCCTTTGCGGAGCCGGTTTTGGCTTATTCCAGTCGCCCAATAACCACACGATTATCACCTCTGCGCCACGCGATCGCAGCGGAGGGGCCAGCGGGATGCTGGGCACGGCGCGTCTTCTGGGCCAGAGTACCGGCGCGGCGCTGGTTGCGCTCATGTTGAATCAGTTTGCGGACAACGGTACGCATATTTCCCTGATGACGGCGGGCATCCTGGCGACCGTAGCCGCCATTATCAGCGGTTTACGCATCACTCAACCCCGTTCCGTAGCGTAAAAAAAAGCGCATCATCTGATGCGCTTTTTTAGAATGCCAGGCATACCGCCTTACTTCAGGTACTCGCCGCTACGCAGCGCTTCAATACGCTTATCCAGCGGCGGGTGAGTCATGAACAACTCGCTCAGTGACTTCGACTTGCCGTTGATGCAGAACGCCATCATGCTGTTGGCTTCCTGCGGCTCATAGCTGGTTTTCAGGCGCTGCAACGCGGCAATCATCTTTTCACGGCCGACAAGCTTCGCAGAACCGGCGTCCGCATGGAATTCACGGTGACGTGAGAACCACATGGTGATAATGCTTGCCAGTATCCCGAACACCAGTTCAAGAACCATCGCCACCGCGAAATAGATCATTGGGTTGCCGTTGCTGCTTTCACCCTCATCACGGTTTCCACCGAGGAAGCCCGCGGCGATCTGCGCGATAATACGCGAGATGAAGATCACAAAGGTGTTCACAACCCCCTGAATCAGCGTCATGGTGACCATATCGCCATTAGCGATGTGGCTGATCTCATGCGCGATAACGGCTTCGGCTTCATCCGGGCTCATGTTTTGCAGCAAGCCGGTGCTCACCGCAACCAGCGACGCATCACGGCGCGCGCCGGTCGCAAACGCGTTGATATCCGGCGCATGATAGATAGCCACCTGCGGCATAGCGATTCCGGCCTGACGCGCCTGCGTCGCCACCGTGTTCATCAGCCAGCGTTCTCTTTCATTACGCGGTTGCTCAATGACTTCCCCACCCACGGACTTTAACGCCATCCATTTGGACATCAGCAGCGAAATGAAGGAACCACCAAAACCAAACAGCAGCGCCATAATCAGCAAGCCTTGTACGCTGCTTGACTGTATCCCTGTCAGGCTCAGCACCAGCCCGAAAACGACCATCACGGCCAGGTTCGTCAGCAGGAAGAGCGCGATTCGCATCATAATTTTCTTTTAACCTCAACTTAACAAAACGCACTATGCGATACCCACATCGTATGGGTCTTGTGGCTATTTTCAAGCATCTGCGGGCGGTACGTCACCAGAAAGACACAACTTTACATTTTGTTGCATAAGACTGACGGCTTCATGCGCTTGTTAAAAAAACAGGCACAATTTCTTGTGCCTGCTTGACGCTATTTGCTGGTTGCGGGTTGCTCCGCGGGCTTCTCTTTCTCAAGATGCGCCAGATCCAGCGCTATCCGTACCGTTTCATCCAGATACGGATCCGGCTCTTTATAATCCTTCGGCAGATCGTCCAGTTTCTTCAGAAGCGGCTTGCCTTCACGTTTAAACCGATCGTTGATACGCGCCAGACGCAGAGCATCGTCTTCGTTATTCTCTTTTTCGCGCTGGGCGAAATTGAGAGAAGCGATATTGCGCTTATCTTTCATCGCGTTAAAACGGGCAATGTCCTTCAGGATGTACTGGAACTCAGGATCGTTCGCGATGCGCGCGTTATGCTCTTTCAGCAGTTCCGGGCCAAACGGCGTTAAATCATCTGACTTCACGTACGTTGCCGCATCAATGCTGTCCCACGGCAAGGCGTTGTCTTCAAACTTCTCGCCGGTTTCCGTCTCTTCATTCCCCGTCGGCATGACGATATCCGGCGTGACGCCTTTACGCTGCGTGCTGCCGCCGTTAACACGGTAGAATTTCTGAATGGTGTACTGCACGGAGCCCAGCGCAGGCCATTCAGGACGCAGCATCTGATCATAAATACGGTTCAGAGAGCGGTACTGCTGTACGGTGCCTTTACCGAAAGTCGGTTCACCGACAATCAATGCGCGCCCATAATCCTGCATCGCCGCGGCAAAAATCTCCGATGCGGATGCGCTGAAGCGATCGACCAGTACCACCAGCGGGCCTTTGTAATACACCACGCCATCGGTATCGGCGTCTTCACGCACTTTACCGTTGTTGTCACGAACCTGAACAACCGGGCCAGACGGGATAAACAGACCGGACAGCGAAACCGCTTCGGTCAGCGCGCCGCCGCCGTTGGTGCGCAGATCGATAACAATGCTGCTCACGTTCTGTTTTTCCAGTTTCTGTAGCTGGACTTTGACGTCATCCGTCAGCCCCACATAGAACCCCGGAATATCCAGCACGCCGACTTTCTCTTTACCGACCGTTTTCACCGTCATTTTAACGGCGCGGTCTTCAAGACGAATGCGTTCGCGCGTCAGCGTAATGGTTCGCGTTTTCGTGCCCTTACCGGCAGGCAGAATTTCAAGACGAACTTTGCTGCCTTTCGGCCCTTTGATCAGCGCCACCACGTCATCAAGACGCCAGCCGATCACATCAACCATTCCTTTCCCCGTCTGGCCTACGCCTACAATGCGATCGCCTACGCTTATCGCCTTGCTTTTTGCCGCCGGGCCGCCGGCAACCATCGAGTTGATGACCGTGTAGTCATCGTCCATTTGCAGAACCGCGCCAATACCTTCCAGAGACAGGCTCATTTCAGTATTGAACTGTTCGGTATTTCGCGGAGAAAGGTAGTTGGTATGCGGGTCGATTTCGCGCGCAAATGCGGTCATCGCCAGTGAGAACACGTCTTCACTGTTGGTTTGCGCCAGACGGCGAATCGCAGATTTGTAACGACGCGTCAGCGTTTCGCGAATTTCTTTATCGTTCTTGCCCGTCAGCTTCAGGCTAAGTTCGTCGAATTTCACCTTGCCATCCCACAACGCGTTCAGCTCAGCCTCATTTTTCGGCCAGGGCGCTTTGCTGCGGTCAAGGTTAAACGTGTCGTTACCGGTGAAATCCATCGGGCGTTCCAGCACGCTTAACGCGTACTGATAACGTTCGAAACGGCGTTTTTGCGCCAGGTTATAGAGGTCATAGAAAACATCCAGTTTTCCTGTACGCAGCTCATCGCCGAGGACAGTTTTGCTTTTCGCAAACTGCTCCACATCACTCGCCAGCAGCACATTGTGGCTGTAGTCGAGCAGATTAAGATAGCGATCGAAAATCTTTGCCGAAAACGCCTGATCCAGGTTGAACTGACGATAGTGGGAACGTGTAAAGCGCGAAGTCACGCGCTCACTCACGGTCGCATGCTGCGTTTCTTCCTTCAGAACGGGAATTTGATCGGCGCGCGTAATGTCATCGACGGCGAAGGACTGGCCTGCTATTGCAAGCAAGCCAGCTAACGCGGTAAGCCTAAAAAAAGTGTTCATGCCAGGCCTGGCCTCCGTTTCAGAACACCAGGTGTTCTGCGCGTACAATCAAAGACATACCCGAATTCAGCTGCACACGGACGCCATCTTTGGTGACTTCTAATACGGTGGCATCCATCGCATTGTTGCCTGCTTTCACCTTCAGTGACTGCCCTACCGTCAGCGCTGAAATATCAGACACCGGGGTATGCTGTTCTTCGCGTGGTGCGCGTGGTGCTTTAGCCGCCGGTTTTTCAGCGCGAGGAGTACGCGGAGTCGTCTCTTTACGACGTGGCGCAGGACGCGGTTTACGCTCACGGCGCGGAGCGTCTTCTTTTTCGCCTGCCGCAGCGGCAGCTTCGCGTTTTTTCGCCTGCTGTTCCGCACGTTGCGCCTGGACGCGTGCTTTCGCTTCTTCAAGCTGCTTACGCGCATGTTCAACGTGCTGCTCATCCAGCTCACCGCAAGGGTTGCCGTCGAGATCGACACGCGTTGCGCCCGGCTTAACGCCGTACAGGTAACGCCAGCTTGAAGTATAAAGACGTAAAGCGGAACGAAGTTGTGTCTTGCTGAGGTTCATTTCGCCCTCAACACGCTCTACCAGATCCTGAAAAATGCCAATTTTCAGCGGGCGCGCTTCGCCTTCCGCACTAAAACACTGTGGAAAACGTTCGGCCAGAAACGCGATAACTTCTTTACTGCTATTCAACTTAGGTTGATTTTCCATGAAATTTCCTGATTACAACGGACGTAGCCAACAAGCCGCAGGCATGAACAGGCGTCATTATAATGACGCCATCAGTAATTGCTACGTTATCCGTTGATTATCCTGCAACGGTCGCAAAGAATTTTTTGTAATCCGTCGTTGCAAGCACGGTTTCAAGCCGCGCGACAAGCTCACGCAGGCCTTGCTCATCCTCTTCGGTAAAGCGGCCAAATACCGTGCTATCAATGTCCAGCACGCCGATTATCTGATTGTCTACCGTCAGAGGCAGCACAATTTCAGCATTGCTGGCGCTATCGCAGGCGATGTGTCCGTCAAACGCATGAACGTCCTCGATGCGCTGCACCTGGTTCTGCGCGACCGCCGTACCACAGACGCCGCGTCCAACCGGGATCCGCACACAGGCGAGTTTCCCCTGGAACGGCCCCAGCACCAGCGTGTCGTTTTCCAGCAGATAGAACCCCGCCCAGTTGACGCCCGAAAGGCGCTCAAACAGCAGCGCGCTGGTATTTGCCAGGGTAGCGAGAAAACTGGTTTCACCTGCCATTACTGCCTGAAAGTCGCGGTTAAGATCCGCGTATAGCTCTGTTTTGCTCATTATATAGTCACTTAGTTGTCTTACTCTAAAACTACAGCCTATTAAAATAAGCATTAAATGCGTTAATGCTCAAGATCATTCCCGTCATGAGTTAAGATTACATTAATCTAACACTTTGATTCACGATACATGGCCCTGAACACCCCGCGACTCACGCCAACAAAGAGAATAACGGTCTGGTCTATCAGTGAAGCGTTGCCCCGCGCCCATTATCAGCGCTGTCCCCAATGCGACATGCTGTTTAGCCTGCCGAAAATGCAATCGCACCAGAGCGCATATTGCCCGCGTTGCCAGGCCAAAATTCGCGATGGACGTGACTGGTCACTGACGCGTCTGGCGGCGCTGGCCGTTACGATGCTGCTGCTGATGCCCTTTGCCTGGGGCGAACCGCTATTGCGTATCTGGCTGTTAGGGGTGCGTATTGACGCCAACGTGATGCAGGGCATCTGGCAGATGACCAGGCAAGGCGATCCGCTTACGGCCGCCATGGTGCTCTTTTGCGTGGCGGGCGCGCCGTTAATTCTGGTCACCGCCATTGCTTATCTATGGTTCGGTAATATTCTCGGCATGAATCTGCGTCCGGTATTGCTGATGCTGGAGAGGCTCAAAGAGTGGGTGATGCTCGACATTTATCTGGTCGGTATCGGGGTCGCCTCGATCAAAGTGCAGGATTACGCCTTCCTGCAACCCGCCCTGGGGCTTTACGCCTTTGTGGCGCTGGTGATCCTCAGTATTCTGACGCTGTCGCATCTCAATGTGGAGCAACTCTGGGAGCGCTTTTACCCACAACGCCCCGCCCGACGCCCGGACGAAAAACTTCGCGTCTGTCTCGGATGCCACTTCACCGGTTATCCTGACTCACGGGGACGTTGCCCCCGTTGCCATATCCCGCTACGCCTGCGCAGAAATCAGAGCATACAGAAATGCTGGGCGGCGCTGCTGGCCTCTGTCGTCCTGCTGCTGCCCGCAAACCTGATGCCGATATCCATTATTTACGTGAATGGCGGGCGTCAGGAGGACACGATTTTATCGGGCATTATGTCGCTGGCGAACAGCAATATCGCCGTGGCGGCCGTGGTCTTTATCGCCAGTATTCTGGTGCCATTTACCAAAGTTATTGTGATGTTTACACTGCTGCTCAGCATCCATTTCAAATGTGAGCAAGGGTTGCGTACGCGCATCCTGTTACTGCGGATGGTGACCTGGATCGGCCGTTGGTCCATGCTGGATCTCTTTGTTATTTCGTTAACGATGTCGCTGATTAATCGCGATCAGATACTCGCTTTTACTATGGGACCGGCTGCGTTTTATTTCGGCGCAGCGGTAATATTGACTATTCTTGCAGTGGAATGGCTGGATAGCCGCTTACTTTGGGATGCACATGAGTCAGGAAACGCCTGCTTCGCCGACTGAAGCGCAGATAAAAACAAAACGTCGTATTTCCCCTTTCTGGCTGCTGCCGTTTATCGCGTTGATGATCGCAGGCTGGCTGATTTGGGGAAGTTATGAAGATCGCGGCAACACCGTGACGATCGACTTTATGTCGGCGGATGGCATTGTTCCGGGGCGGACGCCTGTGCGCTACCAGGGCGTTGAAGTGGGTACGGTGCAGGACATCAGCCTGAGTAAAGACCTGCGCAAGATAGAAGTGCGCGTCAGTATTAAGTCAAACATGAAAGATGCCTTGCGCGAGGAGACCCAGTTCTGGCTGGTGACGCCAAAAGCGTCGCTGGCGGGCGTTTCGGGTCTGGACGCGCTGGTCGGCGGGAACTATATCGGCATGATGCCCGGCAAAGGGGCCGAGAAAGATCACTTTGTCGCGCTTGATACCCAGCCGAAATACCGTCTGGACAACGGCGACCTGATGATCCATCTTCACGCGCCTGACCTCGGCTCTCTTAACAGCGGGTCGCTGGTCTATTTCCGCAAAATTCCGGTGGGTCGGGTATATGACTATGCCATCAATCCCAACAAACAGGGCGTCACCATTGACGTACTGATTGAGCGTCGCTTCACCAGCCTGGTGAAAAAAGGCAGCCGTTTCTGGAATGTCTCCGGCGTCAATGCGGATGTCAGCCTTAGCGGCGCGAAGGTGAAGCTGGAGAGCCTGGCGGCGCTGGTAAATGGCGCAATCGCGTTTGACTCGCCCGACGATTCGCAGCCTGCAACCGCAGATGACGCATTTGGCCTCTACGAAGATTTAGCCCATAGCCAGCGCGGCGTCATCGTCAAACTTGAACTTCCCGGCGGCGACGGCCTGAAAGCCGACTCCACGCCGCTGATGTATCAGGGGCTTGAAGTGGGCGAGCTCACCAAATTAACGCTCAACCCCGGCGGGAAAGTCACGGGCGAAATGACGGTTGACCCCAGCGTGGTAACACTCCTGCGTGATAAGACGCGTATTGAGCTGCGCGGTCCAAAGCTGTCGCTGAGCGATGCCAGTATCAGTTCGCTTTTGACCGGCAAAACGTTTGAACTGGTGCCAGGCGAAGGCGAACCGCGCAGTGAATTCGTCGTGGTGCCTGGCGAAGAAGCCCTGCTCCATGAACCAAATGCGCTGACGTTAACCCTGACCGCCCCGGAAAGCTACGGTATCGACGCCGGTCAACCGCTGGTTCTGCATGGCGTGCAGGTAGGCCAGGTCATTGAACGTAAGTTATCCAGTAAAGGCGTTGCGTTCACGGTGGCTATCGATCCGCAACATCGCGCCTTGATTCAGGGTGACAGCAAATTTGTCGTCAACAGTCGCGTGGATATCAAAGTCGGTCTCGACGGCGTGGAGTTTCTCGGCGCCAGCGCCAGCGAGTGGGTGAGCGGCGGCATTCGTATTTTGCCCGGCACAAAAGGCGAAATGAAATCCAGCTACCCGCTGTACGCCAATCTGGAAAAGGCCGTGGAAAACAGCCTCAGCGACCTCCCCACGACCACGGTGAGCCTCACTGCTGAAACGCTCCCGGATGTACAAACGGGGTCAGTGGTGCTGTACCGTAAGTTTGAGGTAGGTGAAGTAATCACCGTGCGCCCACGCGCTAACGCCTTTGATATCGATCTGCATATCAAACCGGAATACCGCAACCTGTTAACCAGCAACAGCGTATTCTGGGCGGAAGGCGGGGCGAAGGTACAGCTTAACGGCAGCGGCCTGACCGTACAGGCCTCTCCCCTGTCGCGTGCGCTGAAAGGCGCTATCAGTTTCGATAACCTGAGCGGCGCAAGCGCCAGCCAGCGTAAAGGCGACAAACGAATACTCTACGCCTCGGAAACCGCCGCCCGCGCGGTGGGTGGGCAAATCACCCTGCACGCTTTTGACGCCGGTAAACTCGCGGCGGGTATGCCGATTCGTTATCTCGGCATCGACATCGGCCAGATCCAGACGCTGGAGCTGATTACCGCGCGCAATGAGGTTCAGGCGAAAGCGGTGCTCTACCCGGAGTATGTCCAGACTTTTGCCCGAAGCGGTACGCGTTTCTCGGTGATCACGCCGCAAATCTCCGCTGCAGGCGTGGAGCATCTCGATACGATTTTGCAGCCCTACATTAACGTGGAGCCCGGACGCGGCAATCCGCGTCGTGATTTCGAATTGCAGGAAGCAACCATTTCCGACTCGCGCTATCTCGATGGTCTGAGCATCGTCGTGGAAGCTCCTGAGGCAGGTTCGCTGAACATCGGCACGCCAGTGCTGTTCAGAGGTATCGAAGTGGGCACGGTAACGGGCATGACGCTGGGTTCGCTGTCTGACCGCGTGATGATTGCCATGCGCATCAGCCAGCGTTATCAGCATCTGGTGCGTAATAACTCCGTCTTCTGGCTGGCCTCCGGCTACAGTCTGGACTTTGGCCTGACCGGCGGCGTGGTGAAAACCGGCACCTTCAATCAATTCATTCGCGGCGGCATCGCGTTTGCAACCCCGCCAGGGACGCCGCTGGCGCCGAAAGCACAGGCGGGTAAACACTTCCTGCTGCTGGAAAGCGAACCGAAAGAGTGGCGCGAATGGGGCACCGCCCTGCCACGTTAACTCCCCCGCTCCGGCGTGCTCGCGCCGGAGCATTTATGCTACACTGCGCGCCTGTTTTATTGCCGGTGGTACCCAAGTGGCTCAACACGCTGTTTATTTCCCTGATGCCTTTCTGACGCAAATGCGCGAAGCAATGCCTTCGACACTCTCTTTTGACGATTTCCTCGCCGCCTGCCAGCGCCCGTTACGTCGCAGCATTCGCGTGAATACGCTAAAAATTTCTGTGACCGACTTTCTTGCCCTGACGGCGCCCTATGGCTGGTCGCTGACGCCTGTTCCCTGGTGCGAGGAAGGTTTCTGGATCGAACGCGATGATGAAGAATCGTTGCCGCTGGGCAGCACCGCCGAACATCTGAGCGGCCTGTTTTATATTCAGGAAGCCAGCTCAATGTTGCCGGTCGCCGCGCTGTTTGCTGAAGGGAATACGCCGGAACGCATTATGGATGTTGCTGCCGCGCCGGGTTCGAAAACCACCCAGATTGCCGCGCGGATGAATAATCAGGGCGCCATTCTGGCGAATGAATTCTCCGCCAGCCGGGTCAAAGTGCTGCACGCCAACATCAGCCGCTGTGGGATCAGTAATGTTGCCCTGACCCATTTTGATGGCCGCGTCTTCGGCGCCGCGCTCCCGGAGACATTCGACGCTATCTTGCTGGACGCGCCCTGTTCAGGTGAAGGCGTGGTGCGCAAAGATCCCGATGCGCTTAAAAACTGGTCTGTCGAAAGCAACCTGGATATTGCCGCCACACAGCGGGAACTTATCGACAGCGCATTTCACGCTCTGCGCCCTGGCGGTACGCTGGTCTACTCCACCTGCACGCTAAATCGCGAGGAGAATGAGTCCGTCTGTTTGTGGCTGAAAGAGACCTACCCGGAAGCGGTTGAATTTCTGCCTTTAGGCGATCTGTTCCCGGAGGCGGAGCGCGCGCTGACGGCAGAGGGGTTTTTACACGTTTTCCCGCAGATTTACGACTGCGAAGGTTTCTTTGTCGCCCGTTTGCGTAAAACCGCAGCCATTCCCCCGCTTCCCGCGCCTGGCTATAAGGTCGGCAAGTTTCCGTTCGCGCCGATGAAGGGGCGTGAGGCGACGCAAATCACTCAGGCGGCTAACGCCAGTGGACTTCAGTGGGGAGAAAACCTGCACCTCTGGCAGCGAGATAAAGAGGTGTGGTTATTCCCGGCAGAGATTGAAGCGCTGATCGGAAAAGTCCGCTTTTCCCGCCTGGGCATAAAACTGGCGGAAAGCCATAATAAAGGTTATCGCTGGCAGCATGAAGCGGTGATCGCCCTCGCCGATCCACATCATGCCAACGCATTCGAGCTGTCTCATCAGGAGGCGGAAGAGTGGTATCGGGGGCGGGATGTCTACCCGCAAACCGCGCCGTCTGCCGATGATGTGCTGGTCACGTTCCAGCATCAGCCCATTGGTCTGGCGAAACGGATTGGTTCCCGGTTGAAGAACAGTTACCCACGCGAACTGGTTCGCGATGGCAAACTCTTTACCGGTAACGACTGAAAGCGGTCAAAAATAGCGCACTTTTTTACTGGCGCTTTTGCTGAAGTTGGCTACGCTGAAATTTGGGCGATCAAACTGGTCGTACCACAATCAGCGAACTAACGGAGAGCACGATGATGAAAACCAGTGTGCGCATTGGCGCTTTTGAAATCGACGATGCCGAGTTACATGGCGAATCGCCGGGGGACCGAACGTTAAGCATTCCCTGTAAATCCGACCCAGATTTATGTATGCAACTGGATGCCTGGGATGATGAAACCAGCATTCCCGCCATTTTAAACGGAGAGCACTCTGTTCTATTCCGCACCCGTTACGATCGTAAGTCCGATGCCTGGGTCATGCGTCTTGCCTGACTCAAAAAGAACCCGTCGCCAGACGGGTTATTTATTTCACCCTTTCCCCCTTGCGACAACCTCTCCTACACTATCGATACGGCAGGACAATTTGAGGATGGAATGTTCGCACTGGTACTTTTTGTTTGCTACCTGGACGGCGGCTGTGAGGACATTGTGGTGGATATCTACAATACTGAACAGCAGTGCCTGTATTCGATGGACGACCAGCGGATTCGTCACGGCGGCTGTTTTCCGGTCGAAGACTTTATTGACGGCTTCTGGCTACCTGCTCGCCAGTACAGTGATTTTTAATTACTGAAGTTGAACCAACGTCAGTTCCCCGCCAAATACCGCGCCGGTATCAATATAGTGCAAATTATCGATATCAACGCGATGACGCAGCGGCGTATGACCAAACCAGAAATGATCGGCCCCGGCAATGCCGTTTCCCTGACCCGCATGCCGCTCGCTCAACCGGGAACGACGCCATAGCACCTGGTGTAAATCCACCTCTTTTTGCCAGGCATAGACCTGATGCGGATAATCAGCATGCGCCACAACATGCATGCCGTTCTGGCAGTGCAATTCCAGAATCCAGGGTAAACGCTGACAGTCGTCGAGCGCTTTTCTTGCCAGGCGCTGCTGGTTTGCCGACAATGCGGCAAACCAGTCGCCGCCGTTCATAAACCATAACGACAACTGCGAGGCGGCCAGCGCGTCTAACGCCATCTGCTCGTGATTCCCTCTGACGGCAACCACCCACCGTTTGTGCAGAAGTTCCAGACACCGCAAGCTGTCAGGCCCACGGTCGATCACATCCCCCACCGACACCAGCAGATCCTGCCACGGATCAAACCGACACTGTCGTAGTTTCTCCATCAACTGCGAAAAACAGCCGTGGAGGTCGCCGACAATCCAGACATGCCGCCACTGACTCCCCTCAATTTTCTGATAGACGTTTTCCGGCTGTTTCATTGGTTCACCATCAGTAAAAATGAACCTGACATACTTAACCATAGCAGGAAATCTTCAGTCGCAGGCCACCCCTCCTGAGACCATTAATCATTTTTATAGCAATAATTTAACCTGCAATAATTCTTGTTGATTTCAATAAAATCATATAAATGCCAACTTATGTAAAAGTGTAATGATAATTATTTTTATTATCATTTTCATGCATTATCTTATTGACTTTGCTTTTTTTAACAAAGGAAGTTCGATAATGCGTATTAAACCTCTCGCTTCACTTGTCTTATCTTGTCTGGGCGCCACAAGTTTTAATGTTTTTGCAGAAGATGTCATGGTCGTCACCGCATCGGGATACGAGAAAAAGATCACCAATGCGGCAGCCAGTGTTTCTGTTATTTCACAACAAGAATTACAGACCAATAAATATAATGATCTTGGCGATGCTCTCAGGGCCGTTGAGGGAGTGGACGTTGAAAGCAGTACCGGAAAAACAGGGGGGCTTGAAATAAGTATTCGTGGGATGCCTGCCAGTTATACCCTTATTCTTATTGACGGTATTCGTCAGAATGGAACATCAGATGTAACACCGAATGGCTTTTCTGCAATGAATACCAGTTTTATGCCTCCACTTTCAGCCATTGAACGTATAGAGGTTATACGCGGGCCCATGTCTACACTTTATGGGTCAGACGCCATTGGCGGCGTGGTGAATATTATTACCAAAAAAAGCACCGATAAGTGGAGCACGGCCATTAATACGGGAGTGAACCTACAGGAAAGTAATAAATGGGGAAACAGCACAACCGCAAATTTCTGGTCAAGCGGTCCCCTGGTGCCTGGCTCGCTGGATATGCAGGTTCGTGGAAGCACAACCCAGCGACAAGGCTCCAGCATTACATCACTGAGCGACACCGCAGAAACACGCGTTCCTTATCCCACTGAGTCGCAAAACTACAACATCGGCGCGAGATTTGACTGGAAAGCCAGCGCAAACAATACGCTATGGATGGATCTCGACACATCCCGACAGCGTTATGATAACAGCGACGGTCAGCTTGGTAGCCTCACGGGCGGATATGATAAAACGCTCCGCTATGAGCGCAATAAAGTGACGTTAGGACATGACACCGCCTTAACGTTTGGTACATGGAAATCGTCTCTTAACTGGAATGAGACAGAAAACAAAGGACGGCAGCTGGTTTCCTCCGCTCTGACGCCCGATCAAGCCTGGAGAGCGGGTGACGATCGTGAACTGAAAAATACCAATGTTATTCTCAACTCGGTGCTTCTCACACCGCTGGGAGAATCACATTTACTGACGGTGGGTGGCGAATACTGGGACGCACGAATGAAAGATGGCGTCGTTCTGGCCAGTTCAGGTGAAAAGTTCCATCAAAAAAGCTGGGCGACTTACCTTGAAGATGAGTGGCATATCCTGGATTCTCTGGCGTTTACCGTAGGGAGTCGCTATGAACATAACGACGTATTCGGCGGTCATTTCAGTCCTCGTGGCTATCTGGTCTGGGATATGACAGATGAATGGACGCTCAAAGGGGGAATCACAACCGGTTATAAAGCGCCTTCTCTTAGCCAGTTACATAACGGCATCAGCGGTGTTTCTGGTCAGGGAACAATCAATACCGTCGGTAATCCAGATTTAAAACCTGAAGAAAGCACCAGTTATGAAACCGGACTTTATTACGATAATGGCAATGGGTTCAATGCCAATATAACCGGATTCTACACTGAATATCGCAATAAAATTGTTTCTTATTCGATTGATGACAATACCAGTAGCTATACCAATAGCGGAAAAGCGCGTACCGATGGTGTCGAATTTGCAACATCGTTCCCGCTCTGGTTGGATAATTTGAGCCTGTCGCTCAACTATACCTATACTCAGAGCAAACAGAAAGATGGAGATAATAAAGGCGCACCACTCAGCTATACACCAAAACATATGGCAAATGCCCGCGTTAACTGGCAGGCGACAGATGATTTAAATGCCTGGCTTAGCGCCCGCTATCGCGGTAAAGCGCCCCGCTTTACTCAAACCTATGACAATCTCAGTGCGGTACAGCAGAAAGTGTATGATGACAAAGGCGCAAATCTAAAAGCATGGACAGTGCTGGATATGGGGTTATCTTATAAACTGACTAAAGATTTAACCCTGAATACCGCCGTCAATAACGTACTGGATAAAGACTTTAGCGACGTCAAATTATATCAATCTGGCCGTTCCAGCACCTATGCCGGTGATTATTTCCAGACAGCGCAGTCAACGACCGGATACGTTATTCCAGGTCGCAACTACTGGATGTCTTTAAACTATCAGTTCTAATAATACAGCAAGCGTCCATACACTCCGTATGCGGCGCTTGCTTATCTTTTTGTGAGTATAAACAGCCCAAAAACACACGGATATTAATTAATAAATATCTACCCTCACAATATGAATTACCCAATAAAATCAATCTGATTATCATTATCGCACATCTTGAAAAGATTCCAGGCATTAAAAAATAGAGAATAGTCACTGAACAACCCCACTCTTCAATGTGGTATCGCTAAGGCATTCTTTGTTGCGACGCAATTCACAACCAGGAAACCTCGCCATCATCACCGTTGATTTCATTGATGTAAATCAATTCCCTTCATGCGTAGTTACGCGAAAGTAACAGTGATGTGAATTAGTTGCGAGAAGCACCTTATGTCGATAAAGAACTTTACAGGCAAAACAGTGATAAAAAACATCCGTTTTTCATACAGTTTGCTGAAACAAATAGAGCAAGTGATGGCGAAGGAAAAAACCAGCAATTTTTCTGCATGGGTAAAAGAAGCATGTCGTGAAAAAGCCCTGAATTCCAGTACGCCCAAAGACGTAAATAGAAACAAAAATTAACTCTTTATAGCTACGACCAAAATGAAAAGATGCTTATTTATTAGTAAATACACCTTTATCCTGATATCTATTGGGAATGTTATCTATTTCATTTTGAATTATCACGCATTAGACGCGGTGCTGATCATACTGTTTTATGTCGCTCTGATTTTTACCCCCGTCATCCTCATCCTGCGCGCCTTCTGTGCACAGCATGAGTAACTCATCGAGCATGATTCATAAACGTTCATCCATGTAAACCTGGCTTCACACGGCACTCTGACGCACAAAAATTAACATACCAATCAAAAAACCCTGGACGCACTCGGTACAAATAATCAGGAAATTCATCCCCCCTGCAAATCAAGCATATGCCAGCTTTTTCAGATATACTCTGGAAAATTCACCTCTAACCTGAAGAGGCTACCAGCAGTGTTATGCCCTTCATTAGGGAAAATGTTTGAAGAGGCTAATATATGAACAGTTTCGGAATTCCCCCCCCTTACGCAACGTCGGTTGGTAGTCTTTTGTAAGTTGGGAGATTGACTCGCTATGCTGTATCTCGCTTCCTTCGTCTGTTTTTTTCACTAAGGAGAAATAACTCTCTTTCTGTCCACAAGAAAAATGATATTCTTATCATACACATTAAAATTAGTACATTATTTGAGCTATTTTTTGGATTATGGAATGAAAACACTGAATAACAATTATCTTTCGCGATTAGATCATTTACGTTTTTTCGCAGCAGCATTAGTTATAATTTATCATTGTAGAGGGTTTCTAAAATTCAATAATGAATTATCAGGATTTGTTGATTTAGTGAAACTGTGGATCACAGGAGGGAATAGTGGCGTTAGCCTATTTCTTGTGTTATCAGGCTTTCTTTTTTGTGTAATATCAAACGCTGGAAACAAAAACATATCTTATGGTAGTTTCCTTAAAAATAGAGTATTACGCATAGCACCAATGACTGTACTATTATGCTTTATCGCTATAAGTGTTAATCGCGTAAACTCAGATCCAATGGATATACTGCGAATCCTTACCCTGCAATTAAATACTGGACATGCGACAACCGGATGGGGTCAGCAATACTATCCAATTGGGCAAATTTGGACAATCGCAGTTGAATTCCAGTTTTATTTGTTGTTTCCATTCATTGCTATTTTTATGAAGAATGATGGAATAAAAACATTGTTAGGCATGATCGCCGTCATGCTCATGATTAAATATTCACTTGTTACCTTTAAAGGTGCTCCTATATACGGTATTTTTTATCACACTATCATCGGCAGAATGGACCAATTTTTAATAGGAATGATCGCTGGTTTTATCTACTTAAAAAAACAAAACACTAGTCTATCACTGGCTGCTGTCATTCTGGTTATAGCACTAGCCGGATTAACCATTGTTCTTTATCTAAATAAACAGGCTATCCCTGATTTTGTAACGTTTAGTCTAACTATTGAAGCAATATTATGGTCGCTTGTTATCTATTCTTATTGTACCGCCACATTCAGCATTAATCAGCGTATTGATGCAACTTTAGCTTACCTCGGTGGACTTAGTTTCTCAATGTATCTATTGCACCTACCAATTTATTATATTCTGCAAAGAAAGCTAATACCAATGGATACTAATATAACAATGCATTTAGTTAAGGTGATTTTGGTAGTGATACCTGTAACAATTATGGTATCTGCAATAACATATGCTTATGTAGAAAAACCATTCCTTAAATTACGAGTAAGATATGTAAAATAATGTAACAGGGGGGCTTCTGCCCCCCAGAACCGAGTGGTCACAGCAACAACTCACTTCATTTCAATATATCTTAATCAGCAAGTAATATTCCAAAATAAGAAGAGTAAACCTTGACGTTACTCTGGTAACCATCATAAAACCCTCTTAATATTCCTCAACCAGAGGGAAAAACAGATATCGATATGTGCACCAGTAAACATAAAACAAGGGATCCTGATTCTTTACATCCTATCAATAATATAATTTAATAGTTAAAACATTAACTATGGTTGATATACATCAATTACTTGAGATAAAAACAGTGATGTTTTTTCATTTAAAACCTAACACATTAATTACTAAACAAAAAAACATTTCACTATAAAACCAATAGGACAGATAATCTATTCTTTCTAACAATGATTAACTACTGGATGTCTGACGGAAATGTTACTGACTGTTTCCTTTCAATAAACGTGAGGCGTTTTACTATGTTAATTGCTGGTTTCTCAATGTATACAAACACGAGCCATGATAATGCAAGCAAAACAGGAGTAAAGACAAATACAAAAAAGGCGAACCCAATTTCTTTAGATGAAATATTTAACAAAGCCCAGATATATTTGTTTACTATGATAAAAAATATCCCATGAAGAAGGTAAACAGGATATGAAACATCCCCAAGGAAACTAAGTAATTTTGTGATGCTGTTTTGTGTGTTGACCCGCAAATTCAGCAATGCATAACATGTAGCAAGAATGAGTCCAGTGATACAGAGTCGATTCCATTCGCTGATAATTGTTATTTGATCTCCGCGAACAGGGTACAGAATGAAGGCAATGCAGGAGATAAGCAGTAAAGCCCACATCAGTTTTTGATTCTTACTGAAACCGAATGTGTACGTAAGCCAGGCCAAAACTATGCCAGACGAAAAGAGAAATGCCTGATTAAACGGATGAATATAAGCTACCCACTGAGCGCCAAGTGTATGATATGGAGAGATGACAACGAAGCAATAATAAATATACACATACATTATCACTGCATTAGCTAATAGAAAGAACTTTTTAAATGGCGCAATAACAATTAATGCAGGAAAGAACAAGTAAAATACGACCTCATTACCAATAGACCAACCACCTGTAACAATATATTTAGAAAAATCAGCAATACCAAAAGTTAAAAATATGTTATGCCAAATTTCAGTATTGGTAAATTTGAGAGGTCGGTTTTCATATGCAGCATAACAAAACGTCAGAGCGAGGGCTATCCAGTACACTGGAGCCAATCGACCAAAACGACGTACAAAGAATGACAGTATTGATGTTGTTGTCCATTTAGTTGATTTGTAAGAAATATACATCGACATCCCACTAATCACAAAAAATACAGACACACCATAAACACCTAATTTGCCGAGAAGAGTCTCAGATGGCGGTGTTCCTATTGTCCACGCAGTAAGATGATAAAATAAAATTGAGAGAGCCATCAGTCCCCTCATGTAGTCAATGGTGTGAATCCGCATCCAGAAAGGCCTCAGAATCCTACTTATGATGATCGTTTTCTGAAGTTTACAGCATCTCCGTAAACCCGTCATTTTCATTAACCACTGACTTCCTCATCAGCGCCGGGGTCAGGAAGGACAGTCAGGACGGAAGGATTCACCCGGACGGACTAACCAAGAAATTTGTAGCCGCCAGAAAACTGGCTGGCGTGGAGTTCAGTGACAATCCCCCCACTTTTCACGAAATCCGCAGTTTATCTGGAAGGCTGTATAAAGACGCGTACGGCGAGGAGTTTGCACAGAAGCTTCTGGGTCATACTTCAGAAGCCACTACGAAGATGTACCTTGATGAGCGTGATGAAAAAGCATACATGATGCTCTGATTTTCTGTTTAAAAAATGTTAAGTCAGGTTTTGTTGTGGTATAACGGAAAAAGACCGGAATATAGAAATTCGGAAAAATTTCGGAAAATTTCGGATCTAACCTTTTAACTCGCTGATTTAAAAGGAAAATAAAAAGAGACCGAATACGATTCCTGTATTCGGTCCAGGGAAATGGCTCTTGGGAGAGAGCCGTGCGCTAAAAGTTGGCATTAATGCAGGCTAAGTCGCCTTGCCCTTTAAGAATAGATGACGACGCCAGGTTTTCCAGTCCACGACGAAAGTGGCCGGTAAAAAACGACCGTTGTCAGCCGCAACAACGAAAAAACCGCAAGTTCCTCTGCATGAGGCTTGCGGTTTTTTATTGGAAATCAGAAAGATACTTCTGGTAATTAGCAGAGCTTTTCCGCGCGTTCAATAAACGGCGCCAGGCTCATTTTTTCACCCGGTTTTGCCGGATCGTCAATCTGAATGACGGTGATAGCCTGCGCGTTGGTTTTGCCGCTTGCAACTTGCTGCTCTGCAACATCGTTCAGCGGGTATTGCACCAGCGTGCTCGGGTTGATGACATACAGGGCATGGCCCGGTCGGCAGGTCAGCATCACCTCTTCGCGGTTAAACGCCCACTTGTCTTTACCCACTTCAAAGCGGCTCACGGTGATAACCTGAGGCGCCGCCAGCGCAGCGCCTGAACTTGCCAACAATAGCAGAGAGAGAATCATTTTTTTCATGAGTTTTGCCAGTCCATCAGAAGGGTTCCAGGGTTGCGAACAGGCTGACAATCGCCAGCACAACGGCTCCAATTCCCCATTCAATCTGAGTCATCCAGATAAACCAGAGATTCGCGCGGCGATTTTCCTGCCGCATACGTGGTACGAGAACATACCGGTTCGTTAGCGCAATTGCCACCATTAGCAGGACAAGGACACATTTTAACAAAAGAAACTGCCCGTACGCGGTATGCCAGGGGGCGGAAAACCCCGTAATAAAAAGCACATTTGCGATGCCGGTGCACAATACGCCCGCGACAAACAGATGACCATAGCGGGAGAAACGCATCATTGTTTCGATGGCCTGTTGTCGCCAGCGACCTTGCGCCATGCGCATACAGTAGATAACCGGCAGCAGGCCGCCAAACCAGGCCGCAGCGCACACCAGATGAGTCGCATGGTTAATCTGCTGTACCGCGCCCACCACGCCATCATTCAGCGTGGCGTGGCCAACGCCTGCCAGCAACATAAACTGGGCAACCATCAGGATGAGCAGCAGACGCGGTAAATTTCTCGGCACAACCAGCGTCATGGCCAACGTGACAAGCGCGAGAATAATCTGCCACAGCCATACGCCGCCAAATTGGGTCTGTAAAACTGCGCCCCATATCGAAACCGAGATCACGTCCTGCCAGCCCGCCCCCATTAGTCCACCCTGGATCGCCAGCATCAGCGTCGCGCTGACAAAGCTCCACACGGCAGCGTGCTGTTGCAGGCGCAGAAAGCGGCGCGTCATCAGGCGACGAACAGAAACCGGCGCCAGCCACGCGCCATATAACGCGCAGCCAAACACCAGCATCATGGCGCTAAAATGGATAAAGCGAAGCGCTACCCAGGTAAACGTCAGCATGATTACTTCACGCTAAAGGTGTATTGCCCTTTTGTCTTATGACCGTCAACCGACACCACATGCCAGTTAACCGTATAGGTTCCGGGATTAAGCGTCTGATCCAGAGGAATAATGAGCTGTTTCGCATCCTGCTCATTGCGCTTCGCAGGCCGCGTTTTGATGCTTTCCTGCTTTGGCCCGGTCAGCGTCGCCCCGCTGAAGCCAGGCTCAATGCCTTCGGAGAAATTCAGCGTCAATGCCTGCGGCGCGGCAGTCACCTCAGCGTCAGCCGCCGGGTATTGATGCGTCAGATGCGCATGTGCCCAGGCCGCAGGCGCCGCCAGCGTTGAGGCGAGGAAAAGGAGAGCATAGCGCAAAGAAGGTGCAGTAGAAGCCATATCAATTATTCCTTTTTGTTATGTCTGATTTACAGAGAATAACCTTCTATAATGGTCGAGTCGAGAATCATCATTTCCGGCTTGCCATTGAGGCGCACTCTTAGTAACTTTTGCGCGCCATTGATGATAAGGAGAAGCGTATGCAAACGAACCTGGCTCAACTTGAACAAGCTGACATGGATAAGATCAACGTTGACCTGGCCGCAGCCGGTGTGGCGTTTAAAGAGCGTTACAATATGCCCGTCGTGGCAGAAGTCGTTGAGCGTGAACAGCCAGAACACCTGCGCGAATGGTTTCGTGAACGTCTGATTGCCCACCGTCTGGCGTCGGTTTCCCTGTCACGCTTACCTTACGAACCGAAAGTTAAATAAACTTATATAGCGTTACACTTCCTTACACATGAGTTGCTACAGTATAAGTACATTCTTAAACTAAGATTTAAGGATGATTGTAGACACTATGAAAAGGAAATCATTATGTCACACTGGAAAATCGCGGCGGCGCAGTATGAACCACCTCGCGCCACGCTGGCAGAACATGTCGCGCACCATCTGCAATTTGTTGAGATTGCTGCCAGCCAGCAATGCGAACTCCTGGTATTCCCTTCCCTGTCGTTAACCGGATGCAACGATACGGCGCAGGCGCTCCCTGTCCCGCCCGATGAGTCCTTATTACAGCCGCTTGCTTATGCGGCATCCGCGTACCGCATGACGATTATTGCCGGGCTGCCGGTTGAGCATAACGGCCAGTTAGTCAGAGGCATTGCCATTTTCGCCCCCTGGGTGACATCGCCGCTGATCTTTCATCAAAGCCACGGCGCCTGCGTGGCCCGCCACCGGAAAACGATAAGCGTGATGGATGAGCAGCCGGAAGGCATTGATATCGATCCCGCCTTTTCGTTATTCACCACCAGCCAGTGCGTCAGCGAACATGATTTATTTACCTCCACCTCCCGGCTGCAACGTTTTTCGCATCGCTTCGCCATTGCCGTGTTGATGGCAAACGCCGGAGGCAGCAGCGCGCTATGGGATGAAAGCGGCCAGCTCATTGTCCGCGCGGACAGCGGTTCTCTGTTGTTAACAGGTCAGCATACGACACGGGGTTGGCAAGGCGATATCATTCCATTACGCTAGGTGTTTTCGGTCGGGAGCACCCCATGTTGCGAGTTATAGATACGGAAACCTGCGGACTACAGGGCGGGATTGTTGAGATTGCCTCTGTCGATGTGGTGGCGGGGAGAATTGTCAATCCAATGAGCCATCTGGTTCGTCCCGACCGCCCCATCAGCCCACAGGCGATGGCGATTCACCGTATCAGTGAATCGATGGTTGCCGATAAACCCTGGATCGAAGATATCATTCCGCTCTATCACGGAAGCGAATGGTATGTCGCGCATAACGCCAGTTTCGACCGGCGTGTGCTGCCAGAGATGCCGGGAGAGTGGATTTGTACCATGAAGCTGTCCCGCCGGTTATGGCCGGGGATCAAATACAGCAACATGGCGCTCTACAAATCCCGTAAGCTAAGCGTGCAAACACCGCCCGGCCTTCATCATCACCGCGCATTGTATGACTGCTATATCACGGCGGCATTGCTGATCGATATTATGAACACGTCAGGCTGGACGGCGGAACAAATGGTCGACATTACCGGACGCCCGGCCCTGTTAACGACATTTACGTTTGGCAAATATCGCGGCAAAGCCGTTTCTGAAGTCGCCGAGCGCGATCCGGGCTATCTGCGCTGGTTGTTTAATAACCTTGACAACATGAGCCCGGAGCTACGTTTAACGCTTAAACACTATCTGAGCGACGCCTGAGCGCCTGCCTGCCCTGGCAACGTGCCCTGAGCGAGACCAATCAGAAAAGCGAATTCCAGCGCCACTCCCTCATACGCTTTAAAACGCCCGGACTTCCCGCCATGCCCGGAATCCATATCCGTACACAGCAACAGCAGGTGGTCATCCGTTTTCAGTTCGCGCAGTTTAGCGACCCATTTGGCGGGTTCCCAGTATTGCACCTGCGAATCATGTAACCCGGTGGTAACCAGAAGATGCGGATAGTCCTGCGCGGTGACGTTGTCGTACGGACTGTAGCTTTTCATATACGCGTAGTATTCCACATCCTGCGGATTTCCCCACTCTTCGAACTCTCCCGTGGTTAAAGGGATAGATTCATCAAGCATTGTCGTCAGGACGTCAACAAACGGCACCTGCGCGATGACGCCATGAAAAAGTTCAGGACGTTCGTTAATCGCGACGCCCATCAACATGCCGCCCGCGCTGCCGCCCATGCCATAGCAAAATGAAGGCGAGCCGTAGCCCAGTTTCAGCAACGCGTCGCAGGCATCAAGATAGTCATTAAACGTATTTTTCTTTTTCAGAAACTTACCGTCTTCATACCACTGATGACCTAACTCACCGCCGCCGCGAACATGCACGATGGCGTAAACAAACCCGCGATCCAGCAAACTTAACCGACTGCTGCTGAAATCGGCATCCATGCTGGCGCCATAGGAACCGTAGCCGTAGACAAGCAGCGGATTTTGCCCCTTGCGGAAATGTTTTCGATGGTAAACCAGCGAAACCGGAACCTCTACGCCATCCCGGGCGACAATCCACAGGTGCTCGCTCTGATAATTCGCAGCGTCAAATCCCGGCACATCCGTTTGTTTGAGCACGCGCCGCTCGCCGGTATCCATATCCAGCTCAAACAAGGTGTCCGGCGTCGTCATCGATGAATAACCATAACGTAAGCGGGACGTTTCCGGTTCAGGGTTATAGGCAAGCCAGGTGACGTAGGCCGGATCGTCGAACGCAATCCCCGTAACTTCACGCGTTTTACGGTTAATCTGCCGCAGGCTGGTCAAACCACGCTGGCGTTCTTCCACCACCAGCCAGTCGGTAAAAAGGGTAAACCCTTCCAGCATGATGCTCTCGCGCGGCGCAATCAGCTCTTCCCAGGCATTTTCATCACGTACCCGGCTACGATACAGACCAAAGTTTTTTCCGTGGCGATTGGAACGCAGATAAAACTTATGCTGGTAATGATCGAGACTGTATTCATGATCTTTACGCCGTGGTAAAAACGAGAAGGGTTCCGCATCGGCCAGTTCAGCATCCAGCAACAGCACTTCACTGGTGGTCGCACTGGCAAGATGGATCACCACATAATGCTGAGAGGTGGTTTTGTGCAAACTGACGTAAAAAGCGTCGTCCTTTTCTTCATAGACCAGTTGATCCTGCGTGGCCGGCGTGCCCACGGTATGGCGCCATACCTGGTAAGGCAGCAACGTGGTGCTGTGTTTACGCACGTAGTAAAGCGTCAGCGAATCATTCGCCCAGACAAACTCTGGCGCTACGTTATCCAGCAGTTCCGGGTACCAGTTACCGCTTTCAAGATTACGAAAACGCAGCCCATACTGACGACGGGAAAGATAATCTTCCGCCAGCGCCATGATGGTGTTGTCCGGCGTAATGGCCATTCCACCGAGGGTATAAAACTCGCTGTGGGCCGCTCGCTGATTCGCATCCAGCAATAAATCCCACGCATCCGACTCTTCACTTCGCGCCGGCTGGCGTTGGTAAATAGCATATTCACACCCTGGCTCATAAATCTGCCGGTAGCGATAACCATTTTTGACGTAAGGTGCGGAAACATCTCTGGGCGGAATGCGATCGATAATCTCTTTCAGCACGCGATCCTGTAACGCCTGCTGTGACGCCATGACCTGATGTCCATAGGCGTTTTCCTGATGCAGATAGTCAAGGACATCAGGCTGCGAGCGGGAGTCGTCTCGCAGCCAATAATAGTTATCGACACGGGTGTCGCCATGCAACGTCATGGTGTGCGGAATACGGGTGGCTTTTGGTAGCATGTCTTTGTTCTTTTGTCTTTAAACACCCTATAAGGGTGGCAAAAGTCACGCACGATGCAAGCGAAACATGCTACGCAGGGGTTACGTTAGCCTGGCAGAGCCTGCTTTTGCTGTTGCAGATCCTGCTCGATGCCGTCCCGCACATCCTGAGGAATTTTCAGCGCATCGCCCAACGCATTCAGATAACTGCGCTCCATAAAATGGTCGATATCAATGGCGGCACAGCTCAGGAAGTAGATTTCCAGCGCCTCTTCCTCATTACGGATACCTTGCGCCAGACGCTGCGGATCGAGCGGCTGTTCAATCGCCTGTTCGATAAGCACACGTCCCTGCTCTTCCACCCCAGCTTCGCGCAACTGGCGTTCGATGGCTGCACGCTCCTGGCTATCAATATGCCCGTCGCTTTTCGCCGCAAACACCAGGGCGAGGATCAACCGCTCGGTTCGTTGGTCTAGCGGCGAACTCTGCGCGCCGAATTGCGGCTCATCCTGATGCGCAGCACGTACCCTCTCTTTGTATTTGTTCCATAAGACGGTGCCTGCCACCGCGCCTCCGCCAACCAACAGGGCGCTGGTGCCATATTTAGTCAGTAACTTACGGGAAGATTTATTGGCGACCAGTAAACCGGCCAGACCGCCTAACGCGCCGGGAACCAGCAGTTTACTCAGCCCTTGTTCGCCTGAAGAAGATGCAGAGGCTCCGTTTTGCCCGAGAAGAGATTGTAATTGGTTTAGCCAGTTAGCCATTTTACCCCTCAAATACAAACGATGAATCGTCAAAGCGTACTTGAGGGGATGTCAGGAAGTGTCTAATTCAGCAAAAGATGCGCAAATTTGCCATTAGCGGGGCTGGTATTCCGCGGTTCCGGCTTTGCAATCAACCTTTACCAGATAATGAAGATCGGCACTTTTCCCGCGAACAGTCAGAGGAACCGTCCAGTTACCCTCTTTGCCGGTAATATCCTGAGTGTTGACCCACACTACCGGATTCGCCTGTCCGACCTTTTTTTGGTCATCAGCCCAACGTACGATACGGTTTTGCTGATAATCGCGCTTCACGCTGGCGGCGATCCCATCAGCGTTCAGCCCTTCACAGGTCGGGAATTTCACCGATTTGCTGGCCGTATCGGCAGCGAAGACCGATACGCTGGCGGACAACAACAGCAGGCTCAACAGCGCTCCTCTTTTTTTATTCATACTTTTTCTCCTTATATCTCCTTCGTCTTTCAGGCTGCATGTTTGCAACGCGAAATCCACGGGCATAGCACAATGATTCAGGAAAAAGCATGGTACAAAACGTCAGGAGCGCAAGTCAGACTCAGGCCGCTTGCGTGTCATCCTCCGTCGTCGCATCGCTTTTAACCACCTGCGGCGACGGCAATTTGCCGGTTTTCAGGATCGTGCTCAATACGTCTTTTTGTTCAGCCAGCCACAGAGAAAGCGCTTCGCGCTGTTCGTCTTCCATCGCTACCGGAGACTGCTCAAGCCATGTGTCGAGCAGGTCTGCCGTATCAAGCATTTTGTCATACGCATCGGCGTCCTTTTTGCTGGTAAACGACATTTTTTCCTCACCTTCCCGAATGACCACGTATTTAACTTCAACCGCCATTTTTGCAGCCTCTCAATTACCTGTAATTATGTACAGTATATTACTTTTCAGTAATGAAATCAACCTGGCAATAAAGACAGACGCAAACGTTTTCGTATATACTGCGCCCAGTTAAATCAGGGGATATATTTTATGACGTTATTAGGCACCGCGCTGCGTCCGGCGGCTACGCGCGTAATGTTATTGGGTTCAGGCGAACTGGGAAAAGAAGTGGCGATCGAATGCCAACGCCTGGGTGTGGAAGTTATCGCGGTGGATCGTTACCCGGATGCGCCAGCGATGCACGTCGCCCACCGTTCACACGTCATCAATATGCTGGATGGCGAAGCGCTGCGCCGCGTGGTTGAACGCGAAAAGCCGCATTTCATTGTGCCGGAAATTGAAGCTATCGCGACGGACATGCTGGTAGAACTGGAGCAGGAAGGACTGAATGTGGTGCCTTGCGCCCGGGCGACGCAACTGACGATGAACCGTGAAGGCATCCGTCGTCTGGCGGCAGAAGAGCTGGCGTTGCCGACCTCTTCTTTCCGTTTTGCCGACAGCGAAGAACGTTTTCGCGAGGCGGTGGCGGAGATCGGTTTTCCCTGCATTGTGAAGCCGGTGATGAGCTCTTCCGGTAAAGGACAGAGTTTCATCCGTAGCGCCGACCAACTGTCGCAGGCATGGGAATATGCCCAGCAGGGCGGCCGCGCTGGCGCAGGGCGCGTGATTGTCGAAGGCGTGGTTAAATTCGATTTTGAAATCACTCTGCTGACCGTCAGCGCCATAGACGGCGTCCATTTTTGCGCCCCTGTCGGCCATCGTCAGGAAGACGGCGATTATCGTGAATCCTGGCAACCGCAGCAGATGAGCGATCTGGCGCTGGCGCGCGCGCAGGAGATCGCCCGCAAGGTTGTTCTGGCGTTAGGCGGCTATGGGTTATTTGGCGTCGAGCTTTTTGTCTGCGGCGATGAGGTGGTCTTTAGCGAAGTCTCCCCGCGACCGCATGATACCGGCATGGTGACGTTGATTTCGCAAGATCTGTCAGAGTTTGCCCTGCACGTTCGCGCTTTCCTCGGCCTGCCCGTGGGCGAAATTCGTCAGTATGGCCCTGCCGCGTCCGCCGTTATTTTACCGACGCTCACCAGTCAGAATGTAACGTTTGATAATGTACAAGCGGCCGTCGGAGCGGGTTTACAGGTGCGGTTCTTCGGCAAGCCGGACATCGACGGAACTCGTCGGTTAGGCGTCGCGCTGGCGACAGCGGAACGCGTCGAAGAGGCCGTTGAGCGTGCAAAATACGCGGCGGCGCAGGTGAAAGTCGCGGGGTAAAAAAATGCCGGATGGCGCTGCGCTTATCCGGCCTACAACCCTATAAAACGTAGGCCCGGTAAGCGTCGGCGCCACCGGGCATTTGGGCTTACTGTTTCGCGCCTTCTACCGCTTCGCGAGCCAGTTTCGTGATGCGATCATAGTCCCCCGCTTCCAGCGCGTCAGCCGGAACCAGCCAGGAACCCCCGATACACAGAACGCTTTTCAGCGCCAGGTAGTCACGGTAGTTCGCCGGAGAGATACCGCCAGTCGGGCAGAAGCGTACCTGAGAGAACGGACCTGCGATCGCCTGCAACGCTTTGGTGCCGCCGTTAGCTTCCGCCGGGAAGAATTTGAACTCTTTCAGGCCGTAGTCCATACCCAGCATCAGTTCGGAAACAGTGCTGATACCTGGAATCAGCGGAATGGTGCCTTCGGTCGCCGCTTTCAGCAGAGGCTCCGTCAGGCCCGGGCTGATAGCAAACTGCGCGCCCGCTTCCGTCACTTCCGCCAGCTGTTGCGCGTTCAGAACCGTACCCGCACCGATGATCGCTTCCGGCACTTCTTTCGCGATAGCGCGGATGGCATCCATCGCACACGCGGTACGTAAAGTCACTTCCAGAACGCGCACACCGCCTGCAACCAGCGCTTTTGCCATCGGCACCGCGTGTTCCAGTTTGTTCACCACGATCACCGGTACAACCGGGCCTGTGGTCAGGATTGCTTCTGCACTTGTTTTCCAGTTTTTCATCAGAGTTTTCTCTCGCCTGAGTACAAAATTTGTCGTCTTAAAACGTCATACAGGTTGCGCCCTGCTCGGCGCCGGACAGTTTTTCACGCAACGCGCTGAACATCTCACGGCCTGTACCGATGCGCGATGCGCTCAGGTCAGGAATGTGAGGCTGGCGAGCGGCAAGTTCCGCATCATCAACCAGCAGCGTCAGTTCGCCTGTCTGTCCATTCACACGAATAATATCGCCATCGCGTACTTTCGCCAGCAGCCCGCCATCATAGGCTTCCGGGGTTACATGGATTGCTGAAGGCACTTTACCTGAAGCACCGGAAAGCCGTCCATCGGTAACTAACGCAATTTTGAAACAACGGTCCAATAATACACCAAGTGGCGGCATGAGTTTATGTAATTCTGGCATTCCGTTCGCTTTTGGTCCCTGATGGCGCACAACCACCACGCAATCGCGGTCAAGCAGACCCGCTTCAAAAGCCGGTAAAACATCATGCTGACTTTCAAAAACAACCGCTGGCGCTTCAATAATTTGATTTTCAACCGGCACCGCAGACGTTTTCATGACCGCGCGGCCAAGGTTGCCGCTCAGCACTTTCGTTCCGCCATGGTGGGAGAACGGTTTATCAAAGGTGGCAATCACATTGCTGTCCAGGGATTTCGCCACCCCTTCGCGCCAGTCCAGCTCGCCGTTGTTCAGCCACGGTTCGAAGGTATAGCGAGACAGACCAAAACCCGCCACGGTATTCACATCTTCATGCAACAGTCCCGCATTCAGCAGTTCACGCATCAGTGCCGGTACGCCGCCTGCCGCCTGGAAGTGGTTAATATCTGCCGGGCCATTCGGATACAGACGCGCCATCAACGGTACGATTTCCGACAGATCGGAGAAGTCATCCCAGTTAATCAGGATGCCTGCCGCCCGCGCCATCGCGACGAGGTGTATGGTGTGATTGGTTGAACCGCCGGTTGCCAGCAGCGCCACAATGCCGTTCACGACCACTTTTTCATCAATCATCTTACCGATCGGCATCCATTCGTTGCCGTTACCGGTCAGGCGCGTCACCTGGCGCGCGGCGGCAGCGGTCAGCGCTTCACGCAACGGCGCGTCCGGGTGAACAAAGGATGAGCCGGGCAACTGCATCCCCATGAACTCCACCACCATCTGGTTGGTGTTGGCGGTGCCGTAGAACGTACAGGTGCCTGGCGCGTGGTAAGAGGCCGCCTCAGATTCCAGCAGCGCCATGCGATCGACCTTCCCTTCCGCATATAACTGGCGGATACGCACTTTTTCTTTATTAGGCAGACCGCTTGCCATCGGGCCGGAAGGCACGAAAACAGACGGCAGGTGGCCAAATGACAGCGCCGCCATCGCCAGACCGGGGACGATTTTGTCACACACGCCAAGGAACAGCGCGCCATCAAACATATTATGAGACAGCCCCACCGCCGCCGACATTGCGATCACTTCGCGGCTCAGCAGAGAAAGCTCCATACCGTCCTGCCCCTGCGTCACGCCATCACACATCGCAGGAACGCCGCCGGCGACCTGGCCTACCGCATTCGCAGAATGCAGCGCTTTGCGGATGATCTCGGGATAGTGCTCATACGGCTGATGAGCGGAAAGCATGTCGTTGTAAGAGGTGATGATCCCGATATTGTTACGCAACATGCTCTTCAGTGACGCTTTGTCGTCAGGCTGGCAGGCGGCAAAGCCGTGCGCCAGGTTACCGCATGCCAGCTGCGAGCGATGAACAGTGGATGTTCTCGCTTGTTCAATACGGGCGAGGTAGGCAGAACGTGTCTCACGCGAGCGTTCGACAATGCGTTTTGTTACGCGTAACAAATCTGGATTCATAGAGGCTCCTGAAATTTATTTGTCTATGCTGCCGATTAACAAAGAGTTTCAGTAAGGTTAAATATTGCTGAATCGCTTGTTATATGGCGCACTGGGGCAAAATCACTTCCGGCAGTGTAATAAAAAAAGCCCCGCGGGTGAATCCACGCGAGGCTTAAAAGTGCAAAAATTGTTCTACAATCTGTGTTAGATCATGTTACCGGTAAAATAACACCTATGGGCTAGATGGAATTTTACTCAAACTCATTCCAGGAACGGCCATCACGGGTGATCATCGCCACCGAAGCGACCGGCCCCCAGGTCCCCGCCTGATACGGTTTTGGCGCATCATTATCCATTTCCCAGGCTTCAGTGATGGAGTCCACCCACTTCCAGGCCTCTTCAACTTCATCACGACGCACGAACAGCGCCTGAATACCGCGCATGGTTTCCAGCAACAGACGCTCGTAAGCATCCGCCAGATGCGTTTGATTGAAGGTTTCGGAGTAGCTCAGATCCAGCTTGGTGATCTGCAAATTGTGTTTGTGATCCAGACCCGGCACTTTGTTAAGCACCTGGATATCCACACCTTCATCAGGTTGCAGACGGATGGTCAGCTTGTTCTGCGGCAGATCCTGCCAGGATTCTTTGAACAGGTTCAGCTCAGGCGTCTTGAAGTAGACGACAACCTCAGAGCATTTGGTCGGCAAACGTTTACCGGTGCGCAGGTAGAACGGTACGCCCGCCCAGCGCCAGTTGTCGATGTCCACGCGAATCGCCACAAAGGTCTCGGTGTTGCTGCTCTTGTTCGCTCCCTCTTCTTCGAGGTAGCCCGGCACTTTTTTGCCCTGAGCAAAACCGGTGGTGTATTGCCCGCGAACCGTTTTCTCGCGCACGTTCGAGCGATCGATGCGGCGCAGCGACTTCAGCACTTTCACTTTCTCATCGCGAATGCTGTCGGCCGTCAGATCGGACGGCGGCGACATCGCAATCATGCACAGAATTTGCAGCAGGTGGTTCTGGATCATGTCGCGCATCTGGCCCGCCTGGTCGAAGTAGCCCCAGCGACCTTCAATACCCACCTCTTCCGCAACGGTAATTTCCACATGATCAATCGTGCGGTTGTCCCAGTTATTCACGAACAGCGAGTTGGCAAAACGCAGCGCCAGCAGGTTAAGAACGGTCTCTTTGCCCAGATAGTGGTCGATACGGTAAACCTGGCACTCTTCAAAGTACTCGCCTACCTGATCGTTGATTTCACGCGAGGTCGCCAGCGAGGTGCCCAGCGGTTTTTCCATTACCACGCGAGCCGGTTTAGCGTTCAGCTTCGCTTCACCCAGACCTTTACAGATGGCGCCAAAGGTGCTCGGCGGCATCGCAAAATAGTTAATGGTGGTGCGCGATTTTTGATCCAGCATGGCCCCCAGGCGACCGAACGCCTCAGTGTCGTTAACGTCCAGATTGCAAAAATCCAGACGGCCGCTCAGGGTATCCCACAAGCCTTCATCAATCTTTTCTTTCATGAAGGTTTCGAGCGCTTCGCGAACCACTTTGGTATAGGCATCTTTGTCCCAGTCCGCGCGACCCACCCCGATAATACGGGTATCCGGGTTAATCTGACCGGCTTTCTCCAGTTGATACAGGGAAGGCAGCAATTTTCGGCGCGCCAGGTCGCCTTTCGCGCCGAAAATGACCAGGTCACATGCCTGGGCTGTTTGCGTTACCGCCATGTCATTCTCCTCAGTTAAATATCCCGGTGCTTTTGCCAGGGTATAGTTGTAATTTTATTACAATGCACTGTACTGCTTTTACGTGAATCCCGAAACTGTAAACGCTTATCCACCCGTGCGATTCGGGCGATCTTCGGTTTTCCCGCGGTAAATAGCCGTAAAACAGATAAAAAAATTGTCGTTTTCGTACATGTGACAGACAGCTAAAATCAGACACCGATCATGTAATGAAAAAAAACAACAACTATTCTATCCATTTTGCCCCCTTCCCGGATGCTCAGGGGTAATATCTAACAAAATCGCATCTCGATTTCTCACACCATTGAAATCGTTATTAACTGTGAGCTTTTCTACATCATGAATATGCTAGAAAAAATCCAGTCTCAACTGGAACATTTGAGCAAGTCAGAACGTAAAGTAGCCGATGTTATCGTTGCCTCCCCCGACCGCGCGATTCATTCAAGTATTGCTACGCTGGCCCAGGAAGCGAACGTCAGTGAGCCTACCGTGAACCGTTTTTGCCGCAGCATGGATACGCGCGGCTTCCCTGATTTTAAACTGCATCTGGCACAAAGTCTGGCGAATGGTACCCCTTATGTTAATCGCAATGTGGATGAAGATGACAGCGTTGAGTCCTATACGGGGAAAATCTTCGAGTCTGCGATGGCCAGTCTGGACCACGTTCGCCAGTCGCTGGATAAATCTGCGATAAACCGTGCCGTCGATTTGCTCACCCAGGCGAAGAAAATCGCCTTTTTTGGCCTGGGTTCCTCTGCGGCCGTGGCGCACGACGCCATGAACAAGTTTTTTCGCTTCAACGTGCCGGTGATCTACTCCGACGACATTGTCCTGCAACGTATGAGTTGTATGAATTGTAGCGATGATGACGTGGTCGTGCTCATTTCCCACACCGGCCGAACCAAAAGTCTGGTGGAATTGGCGCAGCTGGCGCGCGAAAACGATGCGATGGTGATTGCGCTAACCTCTGCCGGAACGCCGCTGGCACGAGAAGCAACGCTGGCAATTACCCTTGATGTGCCGGAAGATACTGACATTTATATGCCCATGATCTCTCGACTTGCTCAACTGACCGTGATAGATGTGCTGGCAACAGGATTTACTTTGCGTCGTGGGGCAAAATTCAGAGATAACTTGAAGCGTGTCAAGGAAGCGCTCAAGGAATCGCGTTTTGATAAAGAATTACTCATCAAGAGTAATGACAGCTAAAAGCAATAACAATGTTCTATCCTTTTCGTCATTCGGATACGTTCATTCTTAACCGTTAAGGTCTCAGAACGACCGGATCAATGTTCACGCAACACCAAGTTGTTTCAGTCAACGGAGTATTACATGTCCAGAAGGCTTCGCAGAACCAAAATCGTTACCACGTTAGGCCCGGCAACTGACCGCGATAACAACCTTGAAAAGATTATCGCTGCTGGCGCGAACGTCGTACGTATGAACTTCTCTCACGGCACGCCGGAAGATCACAAAGTGCGCGCGGATAAAGTTCGTGAGATTGCCGCCAAACTGGGGCGTCATGTGGCGATTCTGGGTGACCTCCAGGGGCCAAAAATTCGTGTATCCACCTTTAAAGAAGGCAAAGTTTTCCTCAATATCGGCGATAAATTCCTTCTTGATGCCAACCTGGGCAAAGGCGAAGGCGACAAAGATAAAGTCGGTATTGATTATAAAGGCCTGCCTGCTGACGTCGTGCCTGGCGACATCCTGCTGCTTGATGATGGTCGCGTACAGCTAAAAGTGCTGGAAGTTCAGGGCATGAAAGTCTTCACCGAAGTGACCGTCGGCGGCCCGCTCTCTAACAATAAAGGGATCAACAAGCTGGGCGGCGGTCTCTCCGCCGAAGCGCTGACCGAGAAAGATAAAGCGGATATCGTTACCGCAGCGCAGATCGGCGTGGATTATCTGGCTGTCTCCTTCCCGCGCTGCGGCGAAGATCTGAATTATGCGCGTCGCCTGGCGCGCGATGCAGGTTGCGACGCCAAAATCGTCGCGAAAGTAGAACGCGCGGAAGCCGTCTGCGACCAGAACGCAATGGACGACATTATTCTTGCATCAGACGTGGTGATGGTTGCGCGTGGCGACCTCGGCGTTGAGATTGGCGATCCTGAACTGGTCGGGATTCAAAAAGCGCTGATTCGCCGCGCTCGTCAGTTGAATCGTGCGGTGATTACCGCCACGCAGATGATGGAATCGATGATCACCAACCCAATGCCGACCCGCGCGGAAGTGATGGACGTGGCGAACGCCGTGCTGGACGGCACCGACGCCGTCATGCTGTCGGCAGAAACGGCGGCAGGACAATACCCGGCAGAAACCGTTGCGGCAATGGCGCGCGTTTGCCTGGGCGCAGAAAAGATCCCGAGCATCAATGTCTCTAAACACCGCCTGGATGTCCAGTTCGACAACGTTGAAGAAGCGATCGCAATGTCCGCCATGTATGCGGCGAACCACCTGAAAGGGGTAACGGCGATTATCTCCATGACCGAATCCGGTCGTACGGCGCTGATGACTTCGCGTATCAGTTCCGGCCTGCCGATTTTCGCCATGTCCCGCCATGAACGCACGCTCAACCTGACCTCTCTTTACCGTGGCGTTACGCCGGT
Organism: Citrobacter sp. CK194; assembly: GCF_030333395.1. NCBI lineage: Bacteria > Pseudomonadati > Pseudomonadota > Gammaproteobacteria > Enterobacterales > Enterobacteriaceae > Citrobacter > Citrobacter sp. CK194. The sequence continues at coordinate 812,657 of NZ_JAOWGA010000019.1, read as the reverse complement.
TCACTTTGACAGCGCGGCGGACGGCGTTGTTGCGGCAAGCGAAGCGGTTAACCTGCTGCGCGATAAAGGCTATCTGGTTTCGGGCGATCTGGTTATCGTGACCCAGGGCGACGTGATGAGCACCATCGGCTCCACCAATACCACGCGTATCCTGACCGTCGAGTAATCGTTGGTGATAAGCCTGATGGCGCTTCGCTTATCAGGCTTACAGGCCGGGTAACAAAAAAGCCTCTCTGACGAGAGGCTTTTTTTATTTGATGGGATACCACTCTTTGCGCTTATACGGCTGAATTTCACCCGGTTTGCGGGTTTTGAGCAGTTTCAGAATCCAGGTATATTGCTCAGGATGCGGTCTGACAAAAATCTCCACCTCTTCGTTCATCCGTCTGGCGATAGTGTGGTCATCCGCAGTCAGAAGATCGTCCATCGGCGGTCGCACCAGGATGGTCAGACGGTGCGTTTTACCATCATAAACCGGGAAAAGCGGCACCACGCGAGCACGACACACCTTCATTAACCGACCAATGGCTGGCAGCGTCGCTTTGTAGGTTGCGAAGAAATCAACAAACTCACTGTGTTCCGGGCCATGATCCTGATCCGGCAGATAGTATCCCCAGTAGCCCTGACGGACAGACTGGATAAACGGCTTGATGCCATCATTGCGCGCATGCAGACGACCGCCAAAACGACGACGAACCGTGTTCCAGACATAGTCAAATACCGGGTTGCCCTGGTTATGGAACATCGCCGCCATTTTCTGCCCCTGGGACGCCATCAGCATCGCGGGAATATCCACGCCCCACCCGTGCGGCACCAGAAAGATCACCTTTTCATTATTCCGCCGCAGCTCATCAATGATCTCCAGCCCCTGCCAGTCGACGCGCTTTTGCAGTTTTTCAGGCCCACGAATCGCCAGCTCAGCCATCATGGTCATCGCCTGTGGCGCGGTCGCAAACATTCTGTCGACAATAGCTTCACGCTCTGCTTCGCTGTACTCAGGAAAACACAGAGATAAGTTGATCAGCGCGCGACGCCGGGCGCTTTTCCCCAGACGTCCGGCAAAACGTCCCAGCTTCGCCAGTAAAGGATCGCGAAACGACGCGGGCGTTAATGCAATACCCGCCATTGCGGCCACGCCCAGCCAGGCACCCCAATAGCGTGGATGACGAAAAGATTTCTCAAACTCAGGGATGTACTCAATGTTATTTTTTTTCGTTTCCATGCTTTTCCAGTGTTTGATGCCACGAAAAGTAAATCTGTTGATAGTGTAGCGGCGCGCTGTGCGCCACACAAAATAAAAAAGCCGGTACGCATCGCGTACCGGCTCCATAAGCATATTTATTAATCGAAGCGCAACTGCGGCAGGACTTCTTTGACCTGCGCCAGATAAGCACGGCGATCAGAACCTGTCAGCCCTTCGGTACGCGGCAGTTTTGCCGTCAGCGGGTTAACAGCCTGCTGGTTAATCCAGACTTCATAGTGCAGATGCGGCCCGGTAGAACGCCCGGTATTGCCTGACAGCGCGATACGATCGCCACGTTTCACTTTTTGCCCAGGTTTCACCAGCAGCTTACGCAGGTGCATATAACGCGTGGTGTAAGTACGGCCGTGACGGATAGCGACATAATAACCTGCCGCGCCGCTGCGTTTCGCTACCACGACCTCGCCGTCACCAACCGACAGCACGGGCGTACCTTGCGGCATCGCAAAATCGACGCCTTTATGCGGCGCAACGCGACCGGTCACCGGGTTCAGACGACGCGGATTAAAGTTTGACGAAATGCGGAACTGCTTCGCCGTCGGGAAGCGCAGGAATCCTTTCGCAAGCCCTGTGCCGTTTCGGTCATAGAACTTACCGTCTTCCGCGCGAATCGCGTAATAATCTTTTCCATCTGAACGCAGACGTACGCCCAGAAGCTGACTCTGTTCACGTTTGCCATCCAGCATTTCACGCGACATCAACACAGAGAACTCATCGCCTTTTTTCAACTTACGGAAGTCCATCTGCCACTGCATCGCTTTAATGACGGAGCTGACTTCTGCGCTGGTCAAACCGGCGTCTTTCGCACTGGCGACAAAGCTTCCGCCAACCGTGCCTTTCATCAGGCTATTGACCCAGTCGCCCTGCTGCATTTCGCTGCTCATTTTGAAACCCGTTCCGCTACGATCGTAGGTACGCGTTTCGCGGCGTGAGACTTCCCAGGTCAGGCGTTGCAAATCGCCGTCCGGCGTCAACGTCCAGGAGATCTGCTGGCCGATTTTCAGATTACGGAGTTCCTTATCCGCAGCGGCCAGTCGGCTGATATCGCCCATATCAATGCCATACTGATTCAAAATGCTGCTCAGCGTATCGCCGGTGGAGACAACATATTCATGCACGCCCACTTCGCCAGACGTTTTGTCGTCCAGCTCATCCTGTGGGATCGCTTCATCTTCCTGCGCCGCCTGATCAATCGGTTCGCTGGCCTCAGGCAGCAGCGAACGAATTTCACTCTTTTCCAGTTCGATGGTTTTGACGATGGGCGCAGAGTCAGGGTGGTAAACGTAAGGCCGCCATACCGCGACGGCCAGTGTCAGAACAGTAAGCGACCCCAGCATAACGCGGTGGGGTCGGGGCAGATTATTAAATGCCAGGGCGACAGAGCGGGCTATCTGTTGCACGTATTCACTTCCTCATTAATCTCCTTTCAGGCAGCTCGCATACTGGTTGGCTAATTGATTCAGAAACGCTGAATAGCTTGTTTTACCCAGTTTAATGTTCGTTCCGAGGGGATCCAACGTTCCCATTCGAACGGATGTCCCTCTCGCAACGGCTTCAACGACCGCTGGCCTGAACTGTGGCTCAGCAAAAACGCAGGTTGCTTTTTGCTCAACCAACTGTGTTCTTATTTCATGTAAACGCTGCGCACCAGGTTGAATCTCAGGGTTCACGGTAAAGTGACCAAGCGGAGTTAGCCCATAATGTTTTTCGTAGTAGCCGTAGGCATCATGAAAAACGAAGTACCCTTTCCCCTTGAGCGGTGCGAGCTCGTTACCTACCTGCTTATCGGTTGCGGCTAATTGTGCCTCAAAATCCTTCAGGTTGGCGTCAAGTTTGGCTCGACTTTGCGGCATAAGTTCCACTAATTTTTCATGGATTGCAACCGCTGAAGCCCGCGCTATCTCTGGGGAAAGCCAAAGATGCATGTTGTAATCACCATGATGGTGATGTGCGTCACCTTTTTCACCGTGCGCATGCCCGTGATCGTGATCGTCATCGTCGTCATCAGCGCCTTTCATGAGTAGCGGTTTCACGTCGGCGAGCTGCGCAATCGTTACCTGTTTTCCGTCAGGAATGTTCTTTACTGACTTTTCCATGAACGCTTCCATCTCAGGGCCGATCCAGACAACTAAGTCCGCGCCCTGTAAGCGTTTTACGTCAGACGGACGCAATGAATAATCATGCTCAGACGCCCCATCCGGCAATAAAACCTGGGTGTCCGTGACGCCATCGGCAATGGCGGAAGCGATGAAACCTAAGGGCTTGAGAGAGGCGACAACGGCGGCATTTGCGGCTTGTGTTGCACCACCCCACAGCGCAGCGGATAATGCTGCGAAAAGAAGCGTATTTTTATGTAACATAATGCGACTAATCATCGTAATGAATGTGAGAAATGTGATATTATAACATTCTATGACTTCTGCAAGCCTAAAATTGACATGACGACTTTGGTTTCACTGGAAAATGTTTCGGTCTCTTTCGGTCAACGCCGCGTCCTTTCTGACGTGTCGCTTGAACTCAGACCAGGAAAAATTTTGACGCTTCTCGGCCCAAACGGCGCCGGGAAGTCTACGCTGGTACGCGTAGTATTAGGGCTGGTAGCGCCTGATGAAGGGCTGATCAAGCGCAACGGGCAGTTGCGTATTGGCTACGTCCCGCAAAAACTGTATCTCGACACCACGCTGCCGCTGACGGTAAGCCGCTTTTTACGCTTACGCCCTGGTACGCAAAAAACCGACATTCTTCCGGCCCTGAAACGCGTTCAGGCCGGACACCTCATTGACGCCCCCATGCAAAAGCTGTCCGGCGGTGAAACCCAGCGCGTTTTGTTAGCCCGCGCGCTGCTGAATCAACCACAGTTGCTGGTGCTGGATGAGCCGACTCAGGGCGTGGATGTCAATGGTCAGGTCGCCCTGTACGATCTCATTGACCAGTTGCGGCGCGAGCTGGATTGCGCGGTGCTGATGGTCTCGCACGACCTGCACCTGGTGATGGCGAAAACGGATGAGGTGCTGTGTCTGAATCACCATATCTGTTGCTCCGGCACCCCTGAAATCGTTTCCATGCATCCTGAATTCATCTCTATGTTCGGGCCGCGCGGCGCAGAACAGTTGGGGATTTACCGTCATCATCATAATCATCGCCACGATTTACAAGGCCGTATCGTACTGCGCCGGGGAAATGGACACTCATGATTGAACTGTTATTGCCTGGCTGGTTAGCCGGGATCATGCTGGCCTGCGCCGCTGGCCCGCTGGGCTCGTTCGTGGTCTGGCGTCGAATGTCCTATTTTGGCGATACGCTGGCGCACGCCTCGCTGCTGGGAGTCGCTTTTGGGTTGCTGCTGGACATCAACCCGTTCTATGCGGTGATTGCCGTTACGCTGATGCTGGCAGCCGGTCTGGTGTGGCTGGAGAAACGCCCTCACCTCGCTATCGACACGCTTCTCGGCATTATGGCGCACAGTGCCCTGTCGTTAGGTCTTGTGGTCGTCAGCCTGATGTCCAACATTCGCGTGGACTTGATGGCTTATCTGTTTGGCGACCTGCTGGCCGTGACGCCGGAAGACCTGATTTTCATCGCCATCGGCGTGGTTATCGTGCTGGCGATCCTCTTCTGGCAGTGGCGTAATCTGCTGTCGATGACCATTAGCCCGGATCTGGCTTTTGTCGATGGCGTGAAGTTACAGCGCGTTAAGCTCCTGCTGATGCTGGTCACCGCATTGACTATCGGCGTGGCGATGAAATTTGTCGGGGCGCTGATTATCACCTCATTGCTGATTATTCCTGCCGCCACGGCGCGTCGCTTTGCCCGCACCCCGGAGCAGATGGCGGGTGTCGCAGTAGGAATGGGTATGATAGCGGTTACAGGCGGTCTGACGTTTTCTGCGTTTTACGACACGCCGGCAGGCCCGTCAGTGGTGCTGTGTGCCGCGCTGCTGTTTATTTTCAGCATGATGAAGAAGCAGGCGAGCTAAGCGTGTGTTTCCCGGTGGCGCTCCGCTTACCGGGCCTACGTTCACAGGCAGGCCGGATAAGGCGCAACCGTCATCCGGCCTAACGCACATAAATTAAGGCATTTCCGGCGGCGTTATTCCAAAATGATTCCACGCCCGCACCGTCGCCATTCGCCCGCGCGGGGTTCGTTGCAAAAAGCCCTGCTGAATCAAATACGGTTCCAGTACGTCCTCAATCGTTTCACGCTCTTCGCCAATGGCTGCGGCCAGGTTATCGAGACCGACGGGGCCGCCAAAGAATTTATCAATTACGGCCAGCAGCAGCTTGCGGTCCATATAGTCAAACCCTTCCGCATCGACATTCAGCATATCCAGCGCCTGAGCGGCGATATCCGCAGAGATGGCGCCGTTATGTTTCACTTCGGCAAAATCACGTACGCGACGCAACAGGCGGTTGGCGATACGCGGCGTACCGCGAGCGCGGCGGGCAACCTCCAGCGCACCTTCATCGCTCATTTCCAGCCCCATAAACCGCGCGCTGCGCCCGACGATGTGTTGCAGGTCAGGCACCTGATAGAACTCCAGCCGCTGAACAATGCCGAAACGGTCACGCAGCGGAGACGTCAATGACCCGGCTCGCGTGGTGGCGCCAATCAGCGTAAAAGGCGGCAGATCGATTTTTATCGAACGCGCAGCAGGCCCTTCGCCAATCATAATGTCCAGCTGATAATCTTCCATCGCCGGATACAACACCTCTTCCACCACCGGTGATAAACGGTGGATCTCATCGATAAACAGCACATCATGAGGTTCAAGGTTGGTCAGCATCGCCGCCAGATCGCCCGCCTTTTCCAGCACCGGGCCAGACGTGGTACGCAGGTTCACGCCCATTTCATTGGCGACAATGTTAGCCAGCGTCGTTTTCCCCAGCCCCGGCGGGCCAAAGATCAGCAGGTGATCGAGCGCGTCGCCGCGCAGCTTTGCCGCCTGGATAAAGATCTCCATTTGCGAACGCACCTGAGGCTGACCAATGTACTCTTCCAGCAACTTCGGGCGAATGGCGCGATCGGCAACCTCTTCCACCTGGGTTCCACCTGCTGAAATCAGGCGATCTGCTTCTATCATCCTTTACCTCATAACGCGGCGCGGAGTGCTTCGCGAATCAATGTTTCACTGCTGGCGTCAGGGCGGGCAATTTTGCTCACCATGCGGCTGGCTTCCTGTGGTTTATAGCCCAGCGCCACCAGCGCAGCAACCGCTTCTTGCTCCGCATCATCCGTTGCCGGACTTGCCGGAGAGGTCAGCACCAGGTCGGCGGCCGGCGTAAAGAGGTCACCGTGCAGGCCTTTGAAGCGATCTTTCATTTCAACGATCAGGCGTTCTGCGGTTTTTTTACCGATACCCGGCAGTTTCACCAACGCGGCGGGTTCCTCGCGCTCAACGGCATTCACAAACTGCTGAGCCGACATCCCGGAGAGGATCGCCAGCGCGAGTTTCGGCCCGACGCCGTTCGTTTTGATCAGTTCTTTAAACAGGGTTCGCTCCTGTTTATTGTTAAACCCATACAGCAATTGCGCATCTTCACGCACCACAAAATGGGTGAATACGGTCGCTTCTTTTCCAGATTCCGGGAGCTCATAAAAACAGGTCATCGGCATATGGACTTCATAGCCTACGCCGCCCACCTCAAGTAATACCAGCGGGGGTTGTTTTTCCAGAATAATGCCTCTGAGTCTGCCTATCACATTGCGCTCCTGCGTTGGGGCCGAAAAAGTAAAGTGGTATCATAAAAAAAGGCTGGATAGATATCCAGCCTCATTTGTCATTATCGTAGCCGCCCACGCGCCAGATTGAGCCGCGAGTCACTCATTTGCATCGCGTTCTGGCTAACGTGGCAGTGGGTGATGGCGATAGCCAGCGCATCCGCCGCATCCGCCTGGGGATTTGCCGGGAGTTTCAGCAACGTGCGCACCATGTGCTGTACCTGGCTTTTCTCGGCGCTGCCGATCCCGACAACGGTTTGCTTCACCTGACGGGCGGCATACTCAAACACCGGAAGATCCTGGTTTACCGCCGCGACAATCGCCACGCCGCGCGCCTGACCCAGCTTAAGCGCGGAGTCCGCGTTCTTCGCCATAAACACCTGTTCAATCGCGAAATAGTCCGGCTGGAACTGGGTGATGATTTCCGTCACGCCCGCATAAATCAGCTTCAGACGAGACGGTAAATCATCCACTTTCGTGCGGATACACCCGCTGCCCAGGTAAGTCAGTTGCCTGCCCACCTGACGAATCACGCCATAACCCGTGACGCGTGAACCCGGGTCGATACCGAGAATAATAGACATCACGCGCCTCCGATTAGAACGGAATTAAACCACGTCATTATAACGTAGCCGCAACCTCATCAGAGATCTCACCGTTATGGTAAACTTCCTGCACGTCGTCGCAGTCTTCCAGCATATCGATCAGACGCATCAGTTTCGGCGCGGTTTCCGCATCCATATCCGCTTTGGTGGACGGGATCATGGACACTTCAGCGTTGTCCGCTTTCAGACCCGCAGCTTCCAGCGCGTCGCGCACTTTGCCCATCTCTTCCCATGCGGTGTAGACGTCAATCGCACCGTCATCAAAGGTCACAACGTCTTCCGCACCGGCTTCCAGCGCGGCTTCCATGATGGTGTCTTCGTCACCCTGTTCGAAGGAGATCACCCCTTTTTTGCTGAACAGGTAAGCCACGGAACCGTCAGTACCCAGGTTGCCGCCGCATTTGCTGAAAGCGTGACGCACTTCCGCAACGGTACGGTTACGGTTGTCAGACAGGCACTCAACCATCACAGCCGTGCCGCCAGGACCGTAACCTTCATAGATGATGGTTTCCATGTTCGCATCATCATCGCCGCCGACGCCACGCGCAATCGCACGATTCAGCGTATCGCGGGTCATGTTGTTCGACAACGCTTTATCGACTGCCGCACGCAGACGCGGGTTAGCGTCCGGGTCGCCGCCGCCCAGTTTGGCCGCCGTCACCAGCTCACGAATGATTTTGGTGAAAATTTTACCGCGTTTAGCATCCTGCGCTGCTTTACGGTGTCTGGTGTTGGCCCATTTACTATGACCTGCCATAAATAATATCTCCAAAAAGCGCGCCTTCTCAGGCGACGTTAATTACAAACTCTTCAATCGCCTGCCGGTTACTCCACGACTTGGTTAACTGCGCGGCTTCATCCGCATTAACCCAACGATAGGTCAGATGTTCGGTGAACACGATCTCTCGTTCAGAGGGAAGTGCCAGGCAAAACCAGGATTCAGTATTACGCTCAATTCCCGGCGCGTAGCGATGACGTAAATGTGAAAAAATCTCAAATTCCACCGTGCGCTGACAGTCAATTAAGGTCAGTTGCTCTGCTGCAACATCTATTGTGACCTCTTCCTTTACTTCGCGCATAGCGGCTTGCGACGCGGTTTCGCCCTCTTCCAGACTGCCAGTAACCGACTGCCAGAAATCAGGATCGTCGCGTCGCTGTAACATCAGCACTCTCCCGGTGTCCTTTGCATAAATCACGACTAACACCGAGACAGGCTGTTTGTATGCCATATCAGTTATTCTCGGCCTTCTTAACGACATCAATACCCAGCTCAGCCAGCGCTGCCGGGTTCGCGAAACTTGGCGCTTCGGTCATCAGACAGGCAGCGGCAGTCGTTTTCGGGAAGGCGATAACGTCACGGATATTGTCGGTGCCGGTCAGCAGCATAGTCAGACGGTCCAGACCAAACGCCAGACCCGCATGCGGCGGCGTACCGTATTTCAGCGCATCCAACAGGAAGCCGAATTTCTCGCGCTGTTCCTGTTCATTAATACCCAGAATACCAAACACGGTCTGCTGCATGTCGCCACTGTGGATACGCACGGAACCACCACCGACTTCATAACCGTTAATCACCATATCGTAGGCGTTAGCAACCGCGTTTTCCGGTGCGGCTTTCAGCTCGGCGGCGGTCAGGTCTTTCGGTGAGGTGAACGGATGGTGCATCGCCGTCAGGCCGCCTTCGCCGTCATCTTCAAACATCGGGAAGTCGATAACCCACAGCGGCGCCCATTTGGCTTCGTCGGTCAGGTTCAGATCTTTACCCACTTTCAGACGCAGCGCGCCCAGCGCATCGGCAACCACTTTTTTGTTGTCGGCGCCGAAGAAAATCATATCGCCGTCTTGTGCAGCGGTACGATCCAGAATCGCTTCCACGATTTCCGCATTCAGGAACTTCGCCACCGGACTGTTGATGCCTTCCAGACCTTTCGCACGTTCGGTGACTTTAATATAAGCCAGCCCTTTCGCGCCGTAGATCTTAATGAAATTGCCGTAGTCGTCGATCTGCTTACGGCTTAAGCTTGCGCCACCCGGCACGCGCAGAGCCGCTACGCGACCTTTCGGATCGTTAGCCGGGCCGGCAAAGACGGCGAATTCTACAGATTTCAGCAGGTCGGCAACGTCCACCAGTTCCATCGGGTTACGCAGGTCCGGTTTATCGGAACCGTAACAGCGCTCGGCTTCGGCGAAGGTCATGATAGGGAAGTCGCCCAGATCCACGCCTTTCACTTCCTGCCACAGATGGCGTACCAGCGCTTCCATCACTTCACGCACCTGCGGCGCAGTCATGAAAGAGGTCTCGACGTCGATCTGGGTAAATTCAGGCTGACGGTCAGCACGTAAATCTTCATCACGGAAGCATTTTACGATCTGATAGTAGCGGTCAAAACCGGACATCATCAGCAGCTGTTTGAACAACTGCGGAGACTGCGGCAGCGCGTAGAATTTACCTTTATGGACGCGCGAAGGCACCAGGTAGTCACGCGCGCCTTCCGGCGTCGCTTTGGTCAACATCGGGGTTTCGATGTCGAGGAAGCCGTGGTCGTCCATAAAACGACGCACCAGGCTGGTGATTTTGGCACGGGTTTTCAGGCGTTGAGCCATTTCCGGGCGACGCAGATCCAGATAACGGTATTTCAGACGCGCTTCTTCGGTATTGACGTGATTAGAGTCAAGCGGCAGAGAATCTGCACGGTTGATGATCGTCAAATCGGACGCCAGCACTTCGATTTCGCCCGTCGCCATGTCGGCGTTGACGTTTTTCTCGTCACGCGCACGCACGGTGCCGGTCACCTGGATGCAGAACTCATTACGCAGTTCAGAAGCCAGCTTTAACGCATCCGCACGATCCGGATCAAAGAAGACCTGTACGATACCTTCGCGGTCGCGCATATCGATAAAGATCAGGCTACCAAGATCACGACGACGGTTGACCCAACCACACAGAGTCACCTGCTGCCCCACGTGGGACAGACGTAGCTGTCCGCAATATTCTGTACGCATGAGATATCCCTTAACTTAGCCGCTGGCGGATTGTTGCCTGCTTTACAGGCGACGTTGTCGCAGCTTTAGCTGAATGTCACAACTGAATGAAAAAAGGCGGCTATTATACTGGAAATTCTGCCGCACGATAAGTCCGATACTGACTGTACGCGTGTTTGCTACGCGGTTATTGCGTATTCTCACAAAAATTAACAATATTTGTCGTCACTTTCCTTCGGGAACGCGCTTAAGGTGTAGCGGAATCATCTATTTTACAGGAGTCATCATGCTGGAACTGAACGCCGCAACCACTGCCCTGGTCGTTATTGATTTACAGGAAGGGATCTTACCTTTCGCTGGCGGCCCCCATGCGGCAAGCGATGTTGTCGCCCGCGCAGCGAAACTGGCCGCAAAATGTCGGGCAAACGGCTCGCCGGTGGTGATGGTTCGCGTCGGCTGGTCCGACGATTATGCCGACGCGTTAAAGCAACCCGTCGATGCCCGGGCGCCAGCCAACGCGCTGCCGGAAAACTGGTGGCGTTATCCGGCGGCGCTCGGTAAAGGCGACAGTGACCTGGAAGTCACCAAGCGTCAATGGGGCGCGTTCTATGGCACCGATCTTGAGTTACAATTACGCCGCCGGGGAGTCGACACCATCGTGCTGTGCGGCATCTCCACCAATATCGGCGTAGAATCCACCGCGCGTAACGCCTGGGAGCTGGGTTTTGGTCTGGTGATCGCCGAAGATGCCTGTAGCGCCGCCAGCACGGAACAGCATCAAAGCAGCATGACACATATTTTCCCGCGTATCGCCAGAGTGCGCAGCGTGGAGGAGATCCTTAACGCGTTATGATCTACATCGGATTACCGCAATGGTCGCATCCTAAATGGGTGCGTCTGGGTATCACCAGTCTTGAAGAGTATGCCCGCCACTTTAACTGTGTGGAGGGCAACACCACCCTGTATGCGCTGCCGAAAGCAGAAATTGTCGAACGCTGGCATGCGCAAACAACGGACGATTTTCGCTTCTGCTTTAAGTTCCCCGCGACGATTTCGCATCAGGCCGCGCTGCGTAACTGCGACGATCTTGTGCAGGAGTTTTTTACCCGCATGTCGCCGCTGGAGGCAAGAATTGGTCAGTACTGGCTGCAACTTCCCGCGACGTTTTCACCGCGCGACCTCCCTGCGCTCTGGCGCTTTCTTGACGCGTTGCCAAAGGCATTCACCTATGGCGTCGAAGTGCGCCATCCCGTGTTTTTCGCCAAAGGCGAGGAAGAACAACAGCTCAATCGCGGCCTGGTTGAACGCGGGGTGAATCGGGTGATCCTCGACAGCCGCCCGGTACACGCCGCGCATCCTCATAACCAGGCCATTCGCGAAGCGCAACGCAAAAAACCTAAAGTGCCGGTCCATGCCATCGTGACCGCGAAGCATCCGTTGATCAGGTTCATCGGCAGCGACAATATGGTGCAAAATCAGACATTTTTTGCCGACTGGCTGGCGAAACTCCCGCTGTGGGAAACGACCTCTACGCCGTATCTTTTTCTACACACGCCAGATATCGCGCAGGCTCCCGAGTTAGTGAATACATTATGGGAAGATTTACGCGCGGCCTTGCCCGGCATTGGAACCGCACCGTCTATTCCACAGCAATCTTCTCTTTTCTGAAATTGCCACCTATCATAGACAGTGCCATCAGGCATTTTAAAGGGAGTTTGTATGGTAAGCGCGCTATATACCGTATTAGGTGCGTTGTTGTTGATGAAGTTCTCTTTTGATGTTGTCCGACTAAGGATGCTGTATCGCGTTGCCTACGGCGACGGCGGTTTTAGCGAACTGCAAAGCGCCATCCGCATTCACGGTAATGCGGTGGAATATATTCCTATCGCTGTCGCGCTGCTGCTGTTTATGGAAATGAACGGCGCCGAAACATGGATGGTGCATATCTGCGGGATTATTTTAATCGCTGGTCGGCTGATGCATTATTACGGTTTCCACCACCGTCTGTTTCGCTGGCGGCGCTCCGGGATGAGTGCGACCTGGTGCGCCTTGTTGCTGATGGTGCTGGCGAATCTTTGGTATATGCCCTGGGAGTTGGTTTTCTCCTTGCATTAGCGCACAATACGCCACTTTATTTTTCCCGGATTTTTACGTTATGTCTCACCGCGACACGCTTTTTTCTGCGCCTATCGCCAGTCTGGGCGACTGGACCTTTGATGAACGGGTAGCTGAAGTCTTCCCGGATATGATCCAGCGCTCTGTTCCCGGCTACTCCAATATCATCTCCATGATTGGCATGCTGGCCGAACGCTTCGTACAACCCAATACACAGGTCTACGATTTAGGCTGTTCACTGGGCGCTGCGACGCTCTCGGTGCGTCGTAATATTCATCATGCTAACTGTAAAATCATCGCCGTCGACAACTCCCCGGCGATGATTGAACGCTGCCGCCGTCATATCGACGCTTACAAAGCCCCGACCCCGGTTGAGATTGTGGAAGGCGATATTCGCGACATCAGCATCGAGAATGCCTCAATGGTGGTGCTGAATTTTACCCTGCAATTCCTTGAGCCGCTTGAGCGCCAGGCCTTGCTGGATAAGATTTATCAGGGTCTGAATCCGGGCGGCGCGCTGGTGCTGTCGGAAAAGTTCAGCTTTGAAGACACAACGGTTGGCGAATTGCTGTTCAATATGCACCATGACTTTAAACGCGCCAACGGCTACAGCGAACTGGAGATCAGCCAGAAGCGCAGTATGCTGGAAAACGTCATGCTGACCGACTCGGTTGAAACCCACAAAGCGCGTCTGCATCAGGCCGGTTTCGAGCATAGCGAACTGTGGTTCCAGTGCTTCAACTTTGGTTCGCTGGTGGCGCTGAAGTCCGGGGGGCCCGCATGATCGAGTTCGGTAGCTTTTATCAGCTGATTGCCAAAAGCCCGCTTTCTCACTGGCTGGAAACCCTGCCTGCGCAAATCGCGACCTGGCAGCGCGATCAGCATGGTCTGTTTAAGCAGTGGTCGAACGCGGTGGAGTTCCTGCCGGAATTAACGCCGTACCGTCTGGATTTATTGCACAGCGTCACTGCCGAAAGCGAAACGCCGTTGAGCGAAGGCCAGCTTAAGCGTATCGACACCCTGCTGCGAAACCTGATGCCGTGGCGTAAAGGCCCGTTCTCTCTGTATGGCGTCAATATTGATACCGAATGGCGCTCCGACTGGAAATGGGATCGCGTTTTGCCGCACCTGTCCGATCTGACCGGCCGCACCATTCTGGATGTCGGCTGCGGCAGCGGATATCACATGTGGCGCATGATTGGCGCGGGCGCGCATCTTGCCGTGGGAATCGACCCGACGCAGTTGTTCCTGTGTCAGTTTGAAGCGGTACGAAAATTGCTGGGCAACGACCAGCGCGCGCATCTGTTGCCGCTGGGCATTGAGCAGCTTCCGGCGCTGAATGCGTTTGATACCGTCTTTTCAATGGGCGTGCTTTACCACCGTCGTTCTCCGCTGGAACATCTCTGGCAGTTGAAAGATCAACTGGTGAAAGACGGCGAACTGGTGCTGGAAACCCTGGTGGTGGAAGGCGATGAAAACACCGTGCTGGTGCCAGGCGACCGCTATGCGCAGATGCGCAACGTCTACTTTATCCCTTCCGCGCTGGCGCTGAAAAACTGGCTGGAGAAATGTGGTTTTGTCGATGTGCGGATTGCCGATGTCTGCGTGACCTCCACCGAGGAGCAGCGTCGCACCGGGTGGATGGTCACCGAGTCGCTGGCTGATTTCCTCGATCCGAATGACCACAGTAAAACCGTCGAAGGTTATCCTGCCCCGCTGCGCGCGGTGCTGATTGCACGCAAGCCGTAGTCTTTTTGCCAGAAAGCATATTTTCTCCAAAATAGTTCAAGTTGCAGCAAGGCGGCAACGCAGTAAGTCCCCGGGAGCGTAGATAACTACGTGACCGGGGCGAGCGAGGCAGCCAACGCCGCTGCGGCTTGAAATATGAAGGAGAAAAAAAGGCCCCTGTTGAAATGGCAGGGGCCTGGTACGAGCAAGCATCATATTGGGCGACATGATGCAACGGTAAAAATCAATTGGCCTGATGGCGCACAATGACTCCTTTCATTTCAGCAACCGCCGCCCCGTCTACCGCATAGCGCGAATACTCGTCCGCTTGTGCGTCAGTTGACATGGACAATCCATGATTGCGATAACGCATTGGTGAGGCTTGCCACGCTCCTGCGGAGCTGTGCACTTCCTGCACCCCGGCATCAAGGAAACGTTGCAGATTCTCTGAACGAACCCCTGCTCCGGCCATAATGATTGGAGCATCGCCCTGCGCAATAAGTTCCATAATTATTGGCAAACCGTGCACCGCATCTGATTTTTGCCCTGAAGTGAGCACTCTGGCGACACCCAAATCCGCGAGATTCTTCAGTGCATTGAATGGATTAGCGCACATATCAAACGCGCGATGAAAAGTGACGGCCAGCGGCCCGGCGGCGGCCATTATTTTCTCCATTCGCGCGAGATCCACATTGCCATCGACATCCAGCACGCCAGTAACCAGACCGGGAAATCCCAGTTCTCTGACGGTACGCACATCCTCAAGCATTGCGGCAAATTCACCATCGGTATAACAGAAGTCGCCGCCGCGAGGACGAATAATGGGATGCACCGCAATCGCGACATGCTGGCGAACCGTGCGCAGCACGCCCAACGATGGCGTCAGTCCCCCCTCTTTCGGCGCCGCGCACAATTCAATGCGATCCGCGCCATTTTGCTGCGCGGTGAGCGCACATTCCATGCTGTAACAACAGATCTCCAGTAACGCCATGTTCACTCCTTTTTAGCGTTTTCGCGCGTCACGTCAGTCGGCTGACTGTTCGCTTGCCACAATAGCCTCAATTGACCAGGGATGAAATTTAATGGTCACCTTGCCGTCGGTCACGGCCAGCGTCGGGTTCGGCAGACGCTCGCCCGCCCCTTTCGGCGAACTGGTTTTCACGACAATGCCCGGCTGGCTCAGCCCCTCGTCGGACAACAGCGCCAGCGCCCGCGCGTTCAGGCTCTCCGGCTCACCCGGGAGGACAATTTCGATATGCTCCCAGCCTTCATGCGGGTAGCGTTTTTCACCCGGCCACGGCAATTCAACAATCGAAAACCGCCAGTGTTCGACACAAACAGGCTCATGTAATTTAAACAGGCAAATCGGCCTGCCGTTGATGATATTTTCCGACAACAGCGCGCCACACTGTTCAAATCCGCGACGCCAGCGCTCAGCGGTCGCATTCTGGTGGCAGCGCAAAGAAATGTGATCGGCTTCAAGCGGTGCGAAATCCAGACCGAGGCGAGTGGAAAGTTCTCTGAACGCCAGAGTGAATCGCGGTAAATCTGCGGAAATATCATGCAGTTCGTCAATAGTCTGCCAGTTCGCCATAATCAAAACTCTTATCGGTGTACAAAGTCGCTAATTTACTCTGTTGTGCATCGCCAACCAACCGCTGATTTCTTTGAATATAAAATGAATGCTTATGCATAATTTTATTGCGCATATTTCCAGCGATACGGCGCGCGCGCAATGCTGACGCCAACGGGCATTTGCAGTATACTCCCGCCCTAAATTCTTAAACTGGCGCGGACTCAGTTAATCCGCGTCTTACACGTAAGGTATTCCGGTGAATATTCAGGCTCTTCTCTCAGAAAAAGTTAGTCAGGCCATGATTGCAGCAGGCGCGCCTGCAAATTGCGAACCGCAGGTTCGTCAGTCAGCAAAAGTACAGTTCGGCGACTATCAGGCCAACGGCATGATGGCAGTTGCTAAAAAACTGGGTATGGCGCCGCGACAACTTGCAGAGCAGGTGCTGACTCATCTGGATCTCAACGGCATCGCCAGCAAGGTTGAAATCGCAGGTCCTGGCTTTATCAATATTTTCCTCGACCCGGCATTTCTTGCTGAACATGTTCAACAGGCGCTGGCTTCTGAGCGTCTGGGCGTGGCTAAGCCTGCGAAACAGACCGTGGTTATCGACTACTCCGCGCCTAACGTCGCGAAAGAGATGCATGTCGGCCACCTGCGCTCCACCATCATCGGCGATGCCGCCGTGCGCACGCTGGAGTTCCTCGGCCATCACGTTATCCGCGCGAACCACGTCGGCGACTGGGGAACACAGTTCGGTATGCTTATCGCCTGGCTGGAAAAACAGCAGCAGGAAAACGCAGGTGAAATGGCGCTGGCCGACCTCGAAGGTTTCTACCGTGATGCGAAAAAACATTACGATGAAGACGAAGCGTTCGCCGAACGCGCGCGTAACTACGTGGTGAAACTACAGGGCGGCGACCCGTACTTCCTCGACATGTGGCGCAAGCTGGTCGACATCACCATGACGCAGAACCAGATCACCTACAATCGACTGAACGTTACGTTAACCCGTGACGATGTGATGGGTGAAAGCCTGTATAACCCGATGCTGCCTGGCATCGTCGCCGACCTGAAAGCTCAGGGTCTGGCGGTTGAAAGCGAAGGCGCAACCGTTGTTTTCCTTGATGAATATAAAAACAAGGAAGGCGAACCGATGGGCGTGATCATTCAGAAGAAAGATGGCGGCTATCTCTACACCACCACCGACATCGCCTGCGCGAAATACCGCTATGAAACGCTGCATGCGGATCGCGTGCTGTACTACATCGACTCCCGCCAGCATCAGCACCTGATGCAGGCATGGACCATCGTACGCAAAGCCGGTTACGTGCCGGATTCCGTGCCGCTGGAACACCATATGTTCGGCATGATGCTCGGTAAAGACGGCAAGCCGTTCAAAACCCGCGCGGGCGGTACGGTGAAGCTGGCCGATCTGCTGGATGAAGCGCTGGAACGCGCACGCCGTCTGGTGGCCGGGAAGAACCCGGATATGCCTGCCGACGAGCTGGAAAAACTGGCCAACGCGGTTGGTATCGGCGCGGTGAAATATGCGGATCTCTCCAAAAACCGCACTACTGACTACATCTTCGACTGGGACAACATGCTGGCGTTCGAAGGCAACACCGCGCCATATATGCAGTATGCCTATACCCGCGTGCTGTCCGTGTTCCGTAAAGCGGAGATTGACGAGAGCGCCCTGTCCAGCGCGCCGGTCGTTATCCGTGAAGATCGCGAAGCCCAGCTGGCTGCGCGCCTGTTGCAGTTCGAAGAAACGCTGACCGTGGTCGCGCGTGAAGGTACGCCGCATGTGATGTGCGCCTACCTGTATGACGTTGCCGGTTTGTTCTCTGGCTTCTACGAGCACTGCCCGATCCTCAGCGCGGAAAACGAAGAGGTTCGTAACAGCCGTCTGAAACTGGCGCAACTGACCGCGAAAACGCTAAAACTGGGTCTGGATACGCTGGGTATTGAGACCGTAGAACGGATGTAATCACATCGAGTGATGTGAAAACCCGCGCTATGTCGCGGGTTTTTTATTTTCCCGAATGACCGCCCTCGTAGGCCTGATAAGCGAAGTGCCATCAGGCGGTAAGGCGCACCTTGCCGGATGGCGGCGTAAACGCCTTATCCAGCCTACGAGAAACGGCTACGTTAACTGTAATTTGTAACGACTCACAAGGAATGACACATTTCCGTAGAGAGATGGAACATCTTTTGTCTGTCATGCCGGTGACGCCTCCGTATTATTAGGCGGCGAATTTATCGGGTGTGGACAATGACGTTTAAAGATTTTGCTGCGGAAGAAAAACTCTTTCTGAGACGCGTGATAGTGGCCTTTGGTCTGGTGGTTGTCTGCTTTGGCGTCCTGATTGTCAATCTCTACGATTTACAAATCCGTCAGCATCAGTATTACACAACCCGTTCAAACGAAAATGATATCAAAATGCTGCCCGTCGCCCCGACGCGCGGCATCATCTACGATCGCAACGGTATTCCGCTGGTGCGTAATATCACCTGGTATGATATTTCCGTCACCCCATACAAAATTGCCGACATGGACGCGCTGTTACGTCAGCTTACCCCTCTCGTGGATCTCACGCCTGATGATATTGCGGCCTTTCACCATGCGTTGAAATCAGGCAGCCGCTATCGCCCGGTGGTATTGAAAAACGCGCTGTCGGACGTCGAAATTGCCCGCTTTTCCGTTAACCAGTTCCATTTCAACGGCGTGACGATCAACAGTTATGAAGACCGTCAGTACCCCTACGGCGCGGAGCTGGCGCATGTGCTCGGTTACGTGTCGAAGATTAACGACAGCGACCTGAAAGCGCTGGATGAAAAAGGTCTGGCTGAAAACTATGCCGCCGATCACAACATCGGTAAGCAGGGCATTGAACGCTATTACGAAAATGATCTGCACGGCAAAACGGGCTACCGGGAGGTCGAAGTGGATAACCACGGACGCATCGTGCGCCTGTTAAAAAATGTCCCGCCCGTTGCCGGCAAAGACATCCACCTGACGCTGGATTTACATCTACAGGAATATATAGAAAGCCTGCTTGCCGGTCAGCGCGCAGCAGTGCTGGTCGAAGATCCCCACGACGGTTCAGTGCTGGCGATGGTCTCCACGCCCAGCTATGACCCAAACCCGTTTGTGAAGGGCATCAGCCATCAGGATTACGGCAGGTTACTGCATGATAAAGATCTGCCGTTGATTAACCGCGTCACCCAGGGGCTGTACCCGCCCGCCTCCACGGTGAAACCTTATATCGCGATGTCTGCGCTGTTAAACGGCGTTATCACGCCGCAAACCACCTTCTTCGGCGCGCCGACCTGGACGCTCCCCGGCACGCAACGCCATTACCGCGACTGGAAAAAAACCGGCCACGGTATGCTGGATGTCACCAAAGCGATTGAAGAATCCGCCGACACCTTTTTCTATCAGGTTGCCTGGATGATGGGAATCGATCGCATTAACACCATGCTCGGTCAATTTGGTTACGGTAAGCCCACCGGTATCGATCTGGATGAAGAGTATAACGGCCTGCTGCCCAGCCGCGAGTGGAAAGAGAGAGTACATAAAAAAGCCTGGTATCAGGGGGATACGATTTCAGTCGGTATCGGCCAGGGGTACTGGATTGCCACGCCGATCCAGATGGTGAAAGCGATGGTAGCGCTGATCAACAACGGGAAAGTGATCGCCCCTCACCTGCTTCAGAGTGAAGTGTCCGGCAAGACCGTCATGCCCTGGCTGGCACCTCAGACGGAAACGCAGATTGCCGATGCCGCCTCGCCTTATTGGGGGCTGGTGCGACAGGCGATGTTTGGTATGGCGAATGCGCCGAACGGCACCGGTTATAAATTCTTCCACACCGCACCCTACGGTATTGCGGCCAAAAGCGGCACTTCGCAAGTGTTCAGTCTGAAAGAGAACCAGACCTATAATGCGAAAATGATCCCCATCCGTCTGCGCGACCATGTGTTTTACACCGCTTTCGCGCCGTATAAAAACCCGAAAGTCGCGGTGGCGTTGATTCTGGAAAACGGCGGCAGCGACGGCGTGACCGCCGCGCCGGTGATGCGGCAAATCATGGATCACCTTTTTGCGCCGCAATAACAGCACATGCCGGATGGCGGCGTAAACGCCTTATCCGGCCTACGGTGAATATACCGGCCAACATGCCGGATGGCGGCGTAACGCCTTATCCGGCCTACAAACTGCGTCGAACCGTAGGCCCGATAAGCGCAGCGCCATCGGGCGTCCCCCTCAAAAATACTTACGCAAATACTCTGTCAGACACAGTATCGCCATCGCCTGCCCGTACGGCATCGATGTCAGCGGAATGTCGCGATAGAAATCCAGATCGTGCCCCATTCCCGTGCCAAAGGACGTTTGCAGCAGCTCGCCTTCCGGCGAAATGTGTTTCACGATACCGCGAATCGCGTTTTCAGCCGTCTGCGCATATTCCGCCCCAACATAGCGTTTACGCACCGCTTTCAGAATGCCGTAGGCGAACCCCGCCGTTGCCGAGGCCTCCAGATAGGAATCAGGATCGTCCAGCAGGGTATGCCATAGCCCACTCTCATCCTGACAATTTGCCAGCGCGACGATCTGCGCGTTCAGAACCTGAATCAGATAGCGGCGAACCGCGTTCTTCTCCGGCAAATCGACCAGTTCCAGGAAATCTGGAATCACGATGGTAAGCCAACTGTTACCCCGCGCCCAGCGAGCCCTGGCAAAGTTATGATGACCATCATAGCTCCAGCCGTGGAACCACAGACCGGTCTCTTTATCCATCAGATTCTGTACGTGCAGCAGGAACTGATAAATCGCCTCTTCCACATACTCCGGGCGGTTGAGCAGTTTGCCAATCTTCGCCAGCGGCATCACCGTCATCATCAGCGTGTCATCCCACATCTGCTGATGGTTTTCTTCCGCCAGCGTCATGTGCTGCATACCACCATGATCGGTGCGCGGCATCTCATTCATCGCCCACTCCGCCCAGGACTCAAGCCAGGGCAGATACGCCGGGTTACGCGTCTCTTCATAGCGATACGCCAGCGTCAAAAACGGCGCCATCGTGTTAACGTTTTTGGTGGTCGCGCCTTCGGCGAAACGCTCGGCAAACCAGTTGTCGATAATGTCGCGCATTTTCTCATCACCGGTCTGTTGATAATACTGATGCATACCGTACAGACCGACGCCATGCGTCCACTCCCATCCTGCCCAGCCTTTGGTATCAATCACCCGGCCATCGTCCAGGCGCAGCAGAAATTGTCCGCTCTCATCCCTGATATTGACCAGATTGTTCGTCACCGTCTGAATCAAGGCTTGCAGCGCTTCCCGGGAGATAAATCGCGCCGGCTGACGTAATAATGGGCTGTGTTTGACGGGCCAAACTTTCATATCCTTAACCTCTGTTCAATGTCGAATTCAGCGCAGCGCCCTGTTGAAGCGAAGGCGCCGCAGGTTTATTACGGTTCAGATAACCAATATTGTTGTTACCCCACAGTGATTCATACGGCATACCGGAGAGCATCTCGACGGTCGCACGCGCCTGCGGCGTGATGGCTTCCGGCATCACCCGGCCCGACTCACGCATTTTGGCGGTCTCTTCACGCAGGGTGCCGTGCGTTTGCAAATTCAGTTTGAAACGCAAAGAAACCAGGAAACCAAAGGCCAGCACGGACAGCGTGCCGCAGCTCAGAATCAGCAGAATGGTATGACTGACCGCTTCAGGCTGTATGCTCTGCCCTGAGACAAAACCAGACATCTGCATCACAATCCCGACCAGCATGACGGCCCCGGCCTGAGAGGCTTTACGGGTCAGCGTCATGATGCCCGCGAAGATCCCTTCCCGCCGTTGACCGGTAATCACCTCATCAACATCGGCAATATAGGTGTAGGTATTCCACGGCACATAGTTGATCCCGCCGCGACCAAGCCCCGCCAGCGCTGAGATCAGCAGCAGCAGCGAATAAACATCGCTTAAGCCCGCATAATAAAGAACGGCATAAGAGAGAGAACTCAGACCAAAGAGCACCACGACCATCCGGTATGACGGCGCAGGCCCGAAGCGAATGCACAGCGGGATCATGGCAATCACCGCAATGAACTGGAAGATAGCCATCGTACCGAGCAGATTCGACGCCAGTGAGGCTTCCTGCATCAGGACAAAAACAACATACCAGGTAAAGACGGCGTTAAAGACGTCCTGTGCGATATATCCCCCAAGATACATCCCCAGATGCTGGCGGAAAATCTTGATGCGCAGCGTCGAGCTCAGCTCAACAAACAAACGGCTCATACTCTGGCTGAACGTCAGGCTTTTCTTCTCTTCTTCCGCACGCAGCGCTGCCTCCGTCCACTCTTCGCGCGGGCGCTCCCAAGTAAAGAACCACACAAAAGTCAGCATCAGCGCGCACAGCACCGAGAACACCAGGCTGGCATAGAAAAAAGAAACGGGGTTGTCTTTACCAAAGGCAGTCAGCAGGATACCCGGCAGGAACGAGGCCAGAATCGCAGACATCTGCGCCATTGAGATACGCGCCCCGGAGAACCGGGTCTTCTGTTTGAAGTCATCGGTCATTTCCGGCACCAGCGTCTCGTAAGGGACAAGAATCATGGTGTAGACAATGTCGAACAGCAGATAAGTCAGCAGGTAGTACCAGAATCCCATATCGCCAACCCACATGAGCGAGTAACTAAAGACGCATGGAATACCAAGCAGAATAAAGAACTTACGACGGCCAAAGCGTCTGCCGAACCAGGTCGAACCGAAGTTATCGGTCAGAAAGCCCATCAGCGGGCTGACGACCGCATCCAGAACCCTCGCGGCAGCGAAAATGAATGTCGCCTCAATCGGCGTAAGGCCACAGAAGGTCGTGTAGAAATAGAGTAACCATGCGGCGGTTAATGCAGTGGTTCCTGCGCCCAGAAAATCGCCCGAACCATAGGCTAAATAATTCGCCAATCCAATTTTACGTGTTTTCATGCCGTTAACCCTGCAAATTGTTGGGAGCCCCCCGGCATATTGGCTTCGCCAAAGGGAGTTTTTACACGGCCACAGTAAAAGCTAACAGGAAGTGAAACCTTTTCATTTTTGCCACGCCATCAGACGAGATGGCAAAAATACAAAGAGTCTGGCAACGCGCGTCACCGATTTATAAAACAGCGTTTCTATTGAATCAAAAGATGGGGTCAAAATTGTGAGACAGCCAGCACGTTGTCTGCTGGCTGCTGTTGGCGCGGGGAGTTAACGATAGTTTACAATCACCTGATTACGCTGCACTTTTAATGCGGGAATCAGTCGCCCGCCGCCCGGCACCTCCCACACGAAGCGCAACGGTTCAGCGGCAGGCACATTCGCGAACCCGTGGGTGGTTCCGCTCTGTCCGTCCAGCTCCACGCAACGGGACTGTGAACACAAACGCACCCGAAGCCCCGCCGGCGTCGGGCCATTCAGTTCATAGCGCCAGGCGACCAGCGTCATTAAACCGGACACCGGCTGGCCTGACGACAATGGAGCAGACGACGCCGACACCCCACGATGGTTCAGGGTAATGCCGATACTGCTGGCCTGCCATGCCCCTTCTCCGGCGGCCTGTACCGCCAGCGGAAATAACAATAAACCGAGTAACTTACGCATTATTTCCCTCCAATTGTCGCCGTCATACGGATGTTGCGATTATCAGAAAGCTCCATGTTCGACAACACCACCAGCTGCGGCAAACTCCGGCGTAAAAAGCGCGACAGCAGTGGGCGTAGCGCGTGGTTCACCAGCAGAACCGGCGGCGCGCCCAGCATTTCCTGACGGGACAGCGCCTCCTGGGTTTGCGCCAGCAAGCGATCGGCCAGCCCCGGTTCAAGGCCGCCACCACCCTGTAACGCCTGCAACAGCAGGCGCTCCAGCGGAGTATCCAGCCCAATCACCTGCACTTCGTCATTGCCCGGGAACCACTGCTGCGTAATCGCCCTGCCCAGCGCCACACGCACCACGGCGGTTAATTCATGCGGATCGCTCTGCAACGGCGCATGTTCCGCCAGCGTTTCCAGAATTGTGCGCATATCACGGATCGGCACTTTTTCATCCAGCAGGTTCTGCAACACTTTATGCAGGGTCGTGAGCGTTACAACGCCAGGCACCAAATCTTCCGTCAGCTTTGGCATCTCTTGTGATACGCGATCCAGCAGTTGCTGCGCCTCCTGGCGACCAAACAACTCTGCGGCAAACTGACCAATCAAGTGGTTAAGATGCGTCGCCACGACGGTACTGGCTTCCACCACGGTGAAGCCCTGAATCTGCGCCTGCTCTTTCAGCGCGCTTTCGATCCAGATGGCGTCCAGGCCAAAAGCGGGATCAACCGTCTGTTCGCCCGGCAGCGTTCCCGCCGCCGTGCCAGGGTTAATCGCCAGCCAGCGCCCCGGATAGGCGTCGCCGCTGCCAATTTCTACCCCTTTCATCAGAATGCGATAGCGCGCTGGCTGTAAGTCCATATTGTCGCGAATGTGTACCACCGGCGGCAGGAAGCCCATATCCTGGGCAAACTTTTTACGAATACTGCGGATTCGCCCGAGCAGTTCGCCGTCCTGCTGGAAATCCACCATCGGGATCAGGCGGTAGCCCACCTCCATGCCCAGCGAATCTTCAAGTTGTACATCGTTCCAGGTGGCTTCAACTACTGAATTATTTTCCGGCATCTTGACGGCCTGCGGCTCTGCCGGTGGTTTTTGTTCACGCCCGCGCAGCCACCAGGCAAGGCCCAATAGCGCCGCCGTAAACATCAGGAACACCAGGTTTGGCATCCCCGGCACCAGACCAAGCAGGCCGAGAACCGATGCGCTGAGCAGCATCACGCTCGGGTTGCTGAACAGTTGCCCCACCATCTGTTCGCCCACATCCTGGTCGGTGCTCACGCGGGTGACGATAACGCCCGCCGCCGTAGAGATCACCAGCGCCGGGATTTGCGCCACCAGGCCGTCGCCGATCGTCAGCAGGGTGTAACTTTCCGCCGCGTGCCCCATGTCCATCCCGTGTTGCAGAACCCCCACCAGCAGGCCGCCCACGATGTTAATGACCATGATTAAGATACCGGCGATGGCATCCCCGCGCACAAACTTACTCGCACCGTCCATTGACCCGTAGAAATCCGCTTCCTGCGTCACTTCAGCACGACGTTTTTTCGCTTCATCTTCGCCAATCAGACCAGCGTTCAGGTCGGCGTCGATCGCCATCTGTTTACCGGGCATCCCGTCCAGCACAAAACGCGCGCCCACTTCCGCGATACGCCCGGCGCCCTTGGTGATAACCATAAAGTTGATGATGACGAGAATGACGAACACCACGATACCGATCGCAAAGTTGCCGCCGACCAGGAAGTGACCAAACGCCTCGACCACCTTCCCCGCCGCCGCTGCGCCGGTATGCCCTTCCATCAGGATGATACGGGTTGACGCCACGTTCAGCGCCAGGCGCAACAGCGTGGTGAAAAGCAATATTGTCGGGAATGCGGCAAATTCCAGCGTGCGCTGGGTGAACATCGCCACCAACAGCACCATGATCGACAGCGCGATATTAAAGGTGAACAGCAGGTCGAGGATGAAGGCGGGCAGCGGCAGCACCATCATCGACAAAATCAGCAGGATAAGGATCGGCCCGGCAAGAATTTGCCATTGCGTGGATTTCAGGTTGCTGGGCAGGCGCAGCATCGCGACCAGATTAGCCATCAGTATTCTTCTCGTTCATAAAATCCAGTGCTTCAGGCACAGGAAGATTTTCAGGTTGTGGAGGACGTTGTCCGCCGGCAAGACGCCAGCGTTTGAGCTGCCATACCCATGCCAGCACTTCTGCCACTGCGGCATAGAGCTGGCCGGGGATTTGCTGACCAATTTCAGCATGCCGATACAAGGCGCGCGCCAGCGGGGGCGCTTCTAAGGTCGGCACCCGATGTTCCGCGCCGATTTCGCGAATGCGCAGCGCCACCAGTCCCGCGCCTTTGGCGACCACTTTTGGCGCACTCATTTTGTTTTCGTCGTACTGCAACGCAACCGAGTAATGCGTCGGGTTAGTCACGATGACATCCGCTTTGGGCACATCTTCCATCATGCGCCGCTGCGCAGCCGCACGCTGCATCTGGCGAATTTTCCCTTTGATGTGCGGATCGCCTTCACTCTCTTTAAATTCATCGCGAATATCTTTACGCGACATCCGCAGTTTCTTCAGGTGGCTGAAGATCTGGAAGACGACGTCAAACGCCACCATCGGAATCACGCCCAGCACAACCAGAAGCGCGCACAGCCCGACTAAATCAAGCGCGTTGCCCATCGCCGTAACCGGAGATTCCGCCATCAGGCGCATCATCTCCGGCCAGTGATGCCAGAGATAAAATCCCGCCACGCTTCCCACCAGCGTCGATTTCAGAATTGCTTTCAGCAGTTCCGCGCCGGTCTGAGCGGAGAACATGCGTTTAATCCCCGATAGCGGATTCAGTTTTGAAAATTTGGGTTGCAGTGATTTACCGCTGAAAATCAGGCCGCCGAGCATGACCGGCGAGATCAGCGCGACCAGCACAACGCCGGTGATGAGCGGCAGCAACGCAATCATCGCCTCTTTAATCAGCAAAATAATCTGCCCGAGGATCAAATTGGGGTCGTTCACCATGCGGTGATCGAAACGCAGCCCAGCCGACAACATCCCCGCCAGGCGACGCGCCAGCGACTCACCGCCGATCCAGATAATGCAAACGCCCACCAGCAAAATCAGCAGTGAGGTCAACTCCTTCGATCGGGGGACTTGCCCTTCCTCCCGCGCTTTTTCAAGTCGGTGGGGTGTGGGGGCTTCTGTTTTGTCGTCGTCGCTCTCTTCTGCCACTGCATACGCCTGCTGCCATTACGTTGCATCGATCATGCCAGAACACGCCGCAGTCAATAGGCGGAATAGCCCCCATAACGCCCTCTTTTTGTCTTGTTTGTCAGCAAGCGGATTTTCTCTGCCAGTCAGGCGTCTTATTTTCGGAATAAGGGAAGTGGGATCACATTTCATTGACATAAAATACAATGAGCATTTATATAAACCTGTATTACGGAGGTTAATTTCGCCTTCTGCCATCAAGATTAAAGAAGTCTTTAAAATATATTACCTGGTTTTCATTTCTTCAATTTATCTTTTCACCAGAGAAAAAATACTTTATTACAATATTTATGCACAGAAAGCAGGCGACACTGACGGTATAATAGCCTTCATTGATTCACAGAATATATTTTAAATTCACACATATAGATATAATTTAATATTGACCCCGTTTTCTATTTGCAATAAATTCACCCCATCTGAAACTGAACAATTTCATATCATGGATATCACCGTTAAGGAACTACAGTTATGAACGCAAGAGGACATATTATATCAGGCGCACTGCTGGCACTGGCGTCAACGGGAACCTTCGCCGCCGAACTGAATGCCGGTACGATTCACTTCACAGGACAAATTATCGAACCCAGTTGTGAGATTCAGGGCGATGATGGAACGAACAGCACCGTGCCATTAGGTACTTACCCCACCTCGCTTTTTTCCACTCCAGGAACTGAATCAACGCTTGCCCCCTTTTCCATTGTATTAGTGGATTGCCCACTTAAAAGCGATGGTCTGCCCGCCGTTCAGTTAACGTTTAACGGGACAACCGCCCTGACAGGTTCTTCGACATTACTGGATGTCAGTAAAATCACTACCGCCGGAGATACGGCGGCAACAGGGGTCGGTATTGCCGTTAGCCCGGAAAACAAAGACACGCAACTCATTACAATGGATGGTGGAGAAGGACAGGTGTTTATCGAATTACCCACTCTGACGGGCGACTCTGTTCAGGCGAATTTCAATGCCCGTTATAAATCATTCGCGCAAACCGTCACTGCGGGCCCGGCCGATGCGGACATGACCGTAAATATACTTTATCGTTAATAACCTGACTTTACTCATTGATAAAATCCATAGCATCTTCTGGCATTAACAGATTTATTTCAGGAAGGCGAATCTGATAATAGTCCGAAAATGGACCCGGACTATTATCTCCCCCGCTTTTATATGTCCACTTAATATAAGTTAAGGTTATGCGTACTGTATCTCAGGTTTTATTATGCCTCCCTGTAATATTAACATCATTTAGCCATGCCGCTGGAATTCAGGTTGGCCGCACGCGCATTATTTATGACGCAGGGAAAAAAGAGGTCGCCCTTCCGCTGGTCAATAAAGAGAAGGAACTGCCGTGGCTGATCCAGTCATGGTCCGATACCGGCGACGGTAAAACGCGTGGACCTTTTATTGTCACGCCGCCACTGTTCCGTCTTGACCCGCAGAAAGAACAAAGCCTGCGTATTGCCTGGAATGGAACCGCGCTTCCCACAGACCGGGAATCCCTGTTCTACATGAATGTGCGCACAATTCCCGGCACGGCCAAAGAAGACGATGATAAAAACGTGTTGCGTCTGATTTACAAAACGCGTCTGAAATTGTTCTGGCGTCCGAAGGGCTTGCAAGGTACGCCCACCGAGACCTGCAAGAACCTGCATTTTGTTCGTCGCGGCGAAATGTTAACGGTGGTCAATGAAGGCGCGTTTCACAGCATCTTTGACAGTCTGCTGCTCGGCAACACCAGACTTGAGAAAGCCGATATGGTCACTCCCAGGTCCAGCGTGCAAATCCCGGTGCCGAAAAGCGCCTCGGGAAACACCGTTAGCTGGCGTTGTATTACGGATTACGGCAACGCCTCTGACAAATATACCGTCACTCTGGCTCGGGATTAAACCACCTTATGGCTTTTGGCCCACCTCTTTTACGTCAGCGACTCACCCCGCTGGTGCGTTGCCTTGGCGGTATGTTGCTGGTCTCTTCCTGTGTCGCGAACGCGCGCGAGTATCGCTTTTCGCCTTCTGCGCTGGAGGGGAATATGCTGACGCAGCAGGATATCGATCTTTCCTTATTTTCTAAATCCAGTGCGCAATTGCCCGGCGTCTACGCTTCCCGGGTCATGATTAACGATGTGCGCCTGGATGATGCGGATATCACCTACCTCGGCACACCTGGCGGCGAACTGACGCCGCAGCTCACGCCGGATATGCTAAGAAAATGGGGCGTGGCGGTCGATAAATATCCTGAATTAGCCGCACTCAATGCGGCGAAGCCACTGCCTGAACCGCTGAGCGCGTATATCCCACAGGCGCTGGCAACGCTTGATTTCTCCGTTATGACGCTGCGCCTTAGCATCCCGCAGGCCGCCATTGCCGGCACGGGTAAAGGCTATATTGATCCGTCACGCTGGGATGACGGCGTCCCCGTGGCCTTTGTCGACTACGCCTTTTCCGGTTCACAAAACCAGGACGACACGCAAAACAACACCACTAACCAGTACCTGAATATGCGCAGCGGCACCAATATCGGCGGCTGGCGGCTGCGCAATTACGCCACCTGGAGCGACACTGACGGCAGCCATCACTGGGAAACCATCAACACCTATTTGCAGCACGATATTGACGCCCTGAAAGCGCAGTTTACCGGGGGAGAAAGCAACACCCGGGGCGACGTTTTTGACAGTCTGCAATACCGTGGCGTCAATATCGCCTCTGATGAAGAGATGCTGCCTTACAGCCAGCGCGGCTACGCGCCGGTGATTCGCGGCATCGCCAGCTCCAACGCCGAAGTGTCGGTACGTCAGAACGGTTATCTCATCTATCAGCAAAACGTCGCGCCGGGCGCATTTGAAATTAACGACCTTTATTCCACGACCAACAGCGGCGATCTGGAAGTCACGGTAAAAGAGGCCGATGGCACAGAGCGCCACTTTACCCAGCCTTATTCCAGCGTCGCCGTGATGCAGCGTCCTGGGCATATGAAATATGAAGTTACTGCGGGTCGTTATCGCGCAGACAGCGGGAGCGAACAAAATGAACCGGACTTCGTGCAGGGTAGCCTCATTTATGGCCTGAACAATAGCGTCACGCTGTTCGGCGGCGTGACTGCCGCGCAGGATTATCAGGCGATGAACAGCGGAGCTGGCCTCTCCCTTGGCATCGTCGGGTCGCTTTCCGCTGATGTGACGCTGGCGAAAACCCGGCTTGATGATGACACTCAGCACACCGGCCAGTCTTATCGCCTGCTCTACTCCGGGAAAATTGACACCACGGAGACGAACTTTACGCTGGCCAGCTATCGCTACTCTACCCGTGGTTATTACAGTTTCGCCGACGCGAATCAAAAGTACGACGATCATGAAGATGATCTGCTGTTTCGCTTTAACAAACGCAACCGGATTCAGGCCAGCATAAGCCAGAACGTGTCCGGCGCCAGCCTTTACCTGAACGGTTATCAGCAGGATTACTGGGGCACCGCCTACAAAGAGCGCAGTATTTCGGCGGGCCTGAATACCACGATTAAAAATATCAGCATCCACCTTGCTTATACCTACAGCAAAAGCAACGGCGAAGAGAGCGACCAGATGATCGCCTTCGGCTTCAGCGTGCCGTTAAGTCAGTGGCTACCGGGGGCCTGGAGCAGCTATAACATCAGCAATAACAAGCATGGCTACACCCAGCAAAATATCGGGTTAAACGGTACGCTGCTGGACGATGAACGCCTGAATTACGCCTTCCAGCAGAGCCATTCCAACCATGACGGCGCAGACACCAGCAGCGTATACGGTAGCTATCGCTCACAATACGCCAACCTCAATGCGGGTTACTACACCTCCTCTGACGATACGCAGCGCTTGAGTTACGGCGTCAGCGGTGCGATTGTCGCCCATCCACACGGCGTCACGCTGGCTCAGCCTTTAGGCAGTCAGTTTGCTATCGTCAACGCCAACGGCGCATCGGGCGTACGCTTCCAAAACCAGCGCGGCATTCAGACTGACTGGCAAGGCAACGCCATCATCCCGTCATTAAGCCCCTATCAGGAAAACCGGATTCGCGTCGACACCAGCAGCCTGCCGGAGGACGTTGATACCAGTGAAACCGCCGTGACGGTGATTCCTTCGCGCAATGCCGCCGTTTCCGCCGCTTTTGATGCGCATGTCGGTTATCGCACGCTCATAAAATTAACCCGCCCGAATGGCATGACGGTGCCTTTTGGCGCGATGGCGACGGTCGACGCCCTCGCCATCAGCGGCATCGTGGATGATACGGGCACGCTCTACCTGGCCGGGGTCGCCGACGACGTTCAGTTAAGCGTCAAATGGGGAAATTCACAGGATCAACAATGCACAGCCCACATCACGCTGAATAGCGAACACCACACGGTCAGCCCGACCGGCATCCATTACCTCAGCGCGACTTGTCAGCAGGAACCGCAAAATGTTAAGTAAAATGGGAAAATACGCACGTCTTTCATTGTCCGCAGCAGGTCTTTGCCTGATGGCGTCCGCAACAGCCCAGGCCGCGACCATTCTGCGTGACTGCTTTACCGCGCCACAGTATTACAGCGTCACGTTCAGCAACGAAATCAACGCAAACGACAACACGGCCAACAATATTGTTAAATTTGATGAGCATATTGTCGGGAACGGCGTTGAAATGGAGGCAAACTGCACATGCCCTGGCAATGTGTTTGAATCAACGGCAATAATGGAATTGACGCTGGCCGGAAGCCCGCTTAATGCCGGTATCGCCGGGTACGGTTATCTGACTGAAAACATAGATATTGATGTTGCAGGTTATAGCGATGCCGTTAATTCTCTGGACGGTACCGGCCTGATTCAGATCAGCATTAACCAGTATCCGACGCCGGTGTCGTCGATGGGGAAAGTGATCGAGTCAATGAAACCCACCGAAGGTTCCGCCAGCGTCTGTAGCGACAGCACCCATCCTGGCACGCCCGCCCCCGCGAAGCGAACGTTCAGATGGAATGTTATCGCCGCCACGTTTTATATCAAAAAGCCCATTCTCGGTATCGAAGTCATTCCCCCAACGATACTCGTGCAAAACTACGCCTGTCTCTATTTTGACTCAGGAAGCTGCGACGCTGGCAGCGCACAGCACGTATCAAATATCTGGCTGAGTGGCTCACTCTCTGCCCCGCTGAGCTGTACGATTAATGCCGGAAGCACCATTGAGGTTGATCTGGGGAAAATTGTGAGTAAACAGTTTGTCACCAGGGGTCAGCCTCCTGAAGGCTACGCCCTGAAAAACGTTGATATCTCTTACCACTGCGACGGCAACGCCGTAGGAAATACCGACAGAATCAAGCTAACGCTCAGCGCCGACCAGGGGGTTGTAGACAGCAGCGATCCCCTGATAGCCAAAATGCTCGGCAGAGACGACCTGGGAGTGAGAATTTTTAGTGAGGACAACCAAAATGTTGCGCTGGACGGCACCTTTGAATTTCCGGTGACGATGGATGAGCAAGGTAACGGCGCGGTACGCATCAAAGCCGCACCGGTGAGCACGACCAGCGCAACGCCAGCACCCGGCGAATTTGAGGGCAATGTGACGGTAAAAATGGATCTGCGCTAAACGTTCCTCAGGTTGTCGGCACAACCTGAGGATACCTTACCGCATCAGAACCCGAGGCTATCCAGCAGGTCATCCACCTGATCCTGGCTGGCGACAACGCCGGCTTTGGTGGTGTCGACCTGTGGGCCATTGAGCAGGCTTTCATTCTCGCGTTTCGGACGTGAATTTTGCTCAGGGATGTTTTCCAGCAATACCATCAGCAGCTGGCGTTCGATCTCCTGGATCACATCCATCATGCGCTTGATAACCTGACCGGTGAGATCCTGGAAATCTTGCGCCATCATGATGTCCAGCAGTTGCGCATTGGTGAAGCTGGTATGCCCCGGCACATCACCGAGGAATTTACGCGTATCCGTAACCAGTTCGCGGGCGTCGGCGAGTTCAATCGGGTTTTCGAACCACTCATCCCAGCGTTTGGTCAGCGCTTTTGCGCCCTTCTCCATTTCATCCTGGTGTGGCTGAGAGGCTTCAACGCTGTTCAGCGCACGTTCCGCCGCCTGCGCCGTCATCTGTACAACATAGTCCAGACGATCGCGCGCGTCAGGAATCGCTTCCGCCGCTTCTGCTATCGCCTGATCCAGCCCCAGTTCACGCAGGCTGTCACGCAGCATTCGGGTCAGACTGCCGATGCGCGCAATGATGTCCCCTGCTGAATGCTCATCAACAGGTTTAATTTGTGGTTGCATCATACTCAGACCCTCACATGCCCAGTTTCTCAAAGATTTTGTTGAGTTTCTCTTCCAGCGTCGCCGCAGTGAACGGTTTCACCACATAGCCGCTGGCGCCCGCCTGCGCAGCCGCGATAATGTTCTCTTTCTTCGCTTCTGCGGTCACCATCAGCACCGGCAATGACGCCATTGCGCCATCAGCGCGAATCGTTTTCAGCAGTTCCAGACCGTCCATGTTGGGCATGTTCCAGTCAGAAATTACGAAGTCAAAGCCGCTTGCCTGCAATTTGTTCAGTGCGTCAACGCCATCTTCGGCCTCTTCGACGTTATTGAAACCCAGCTCTTTTAGCAGGTTGCGCACGATGCGACGCATGGTGGAAAAGTCATCCACAACCAGAAATCTGAGCTCTTTGTCCGCCATAAAAAAATACTCCTCATTAAATACGTATTGCCTGTCCGGCACTGATTTTCGCCAGCATCTGCTGGCTTACCTGGCTAAGATCGACCACTTCGCTCACGCCACCCATATTGATGGCCTCGCGCGGCATGCCGAACACCACACAACTTGCTTCATTTTGCGCGATAGTCCAGGCGCCAGCCTGGTGCATCGCTAACATTCCGGCCGCGCCATCGTTGCCCATGCCGGTAAGGATGACCCCTACCGCATTGCGCCCCGCATGTTTTGCGACCGAATGAAACAGCACATCCACTGACGGGCGATGGCGGTTAACCGGCGGCCCGTCATGAATTTTGATTTGATAGTTCGCCCCGCTGCGCGTCAGCTCCATATGCTTGTCGCCGGGGGCGATGTAGGCATGGCCTGGCAACACGCGTTCGCCGTCTTCCGCCTCTTTCACGCTAATCTGGCAGAGCTTATTTAACCGCTCGGCAAACGAACGGGTAAAACCGGGCGGCATATGCTGGGTGATGATCACCGCCGGACTGGAAAGCGGCAGCGGTTGCAGCACATGACGTATGGCCTCAGTTCCCCCCGTCGAGGCGCCAATCGCGATCAGTTTTTCAGAACTGAGCAGCGGCCCCGCTTTTAGCGTCACAGGCGCAGCCATCGGCTTATGCGCCGCCAGGCGAGCGCGTGACGCGGTGCGGACTTTCTCTGCGATCATCTCGCTGTACGCCAGCATCCCTTCGCGAATGCCCAACTGGGGCTTGGTGACAAAATCAATCGCCCCCAGTTCCAGCGCGCGCAGCGTCACCTCTGAACCTTTCCCGGTCAGAGAGGAGACCATAACCACCGGCATCGGACGCAGGCGCATCAGTTTCTCAAGAAAATCGAGACCGTCCATGCGCGGCATTTCCACATCCAGCGTCAGCACATCGGGGTTATATTTTTTGATTAAATCCCTGGCAACCAGCGGATCGGGCGCCGTCGCCACCATTTCCATATCGCTATGGCTGTTAATAATTTCGGTCATGATTTGGCGCATCAGCGCTGAATCGTCAACCGACAACACCCTGATTTTACTCATGCTTTGTCCTTACTTAGCGCATACACCGTCTGTCCGCGCAGGCTAAAGTCGCGCACGAGGTTGCTAAAGTTTTCTGAGTGACCCGCAAACAGCAGTCCGTCAGGCTTAAGGAGTGGAACAAAACGACGCAGAATGTCCTGCTGCGTTGTTTTATCAAAATAGATCATGACGTTACGGCAAAATATCGCGTCGAATGGCCCGGGAACGTTGTACTGTTTATCCAGCAGGTTAAGGGTGGAAAACTCAACGTAATTAGCCAGTTCCTGTCGCACGCGCACCAGCCCTTCATGCGGGCCTGTACCGCGCATGAAATAACGCTGCAACTGTTGTGGCGACAGCGTTTTCAACTCGTCCTGACGGTAAATCCCGCTTCTCGCCTTTTCCAGCACTTCGGTGTCGATATCGCTGGCGAAAACTTTCCAGCGCCCCGGCGCCATCCCTAAGGCATCCGCCAGCGTAATGGCGATGCTGTAGGGTTCCTCTCCGGTAGAGGCCGCCGCGCTCCACACACGGTATTCCCCGTTGCGGCGACGCGCGTGATCCGCCAGTACCGGGAAGTGATGCGCTTCACGGAAGAAGGCCGTCAGGTTAGTGGTCAATGAGTTAATAAAAGCCTGCCACTCAGCGCTGTTCTGGTTGGCTTCCAGCATGCTGAGATAACGGCCGAAATCATCCAGCCCCAGCGTTCTCAGGCGACGGACCAGGCGGTTGTAAACCATATCCCGCTTGTGGTCCGCCAGCACGATTCCCGCGCGCTGGTAGATTAATTGACATATCCGACGAAAATGCGCGTCAGACAGCGCGAGGCGCTGTGTCATCTGTAACAATAATGACGTTTGCCCGGTGGGCAGCGATGATGTCATAGCGCCTTCTCAATCACATTCAGGATACAACGGGTACCGCTTGCGGCGGCGCCGACTCTTGTTGTGTTACGACTTGCTCTTCAAGCTTAAATACCGCGACACGGGCAGAGAGATGGTCTGCCTGGTTCGCTAACTGATCGGTGGCGGCGGCGGCTTCTTCGACAAGCGCGGCGTTTTGTTGCGTCACCTGATCCATCTGGCTGACGGCTTGCGCCACCTGCTCAATTCCTCGGCGCTGTTCATCGGAGGCCGAAGCGATTTCGCCCATGATGTCGTTCACCTGGGTTACCGAGCTGACGATCTCCGTCATGGTATTCGCGGCGGTGTCCACCAGTTGCGATCCCTGATGCACACGGTTTACGGACTCCTCAATCAACCCTTTAATCTCTTTGGCCGCCTGCGCGCTGCGGCTCGCCAGGTTACGCACTTCGCCTGCGACAACGGCAAAACCGCGCCCCTGCTCACCGGCCCGCGCCGCTTCGACCGCCGCATTCAGCGCCAGAATATTGGTCTGAAACGCAATGCTGTCGATAACCCCGATGATGTCGCCAATTTTCTGCGAACTGGCGGCAATATCCTGCATTGTGCTGGCCATACGCGAAGCCTGGTCGCCGCCTTTTTTCGCGGTATCCGCCGCGCTTTTCGCCAGACCGGAGGCCTGACGGGCGTTATCGGCGTTCTGCCCGACCGTTGCCGTTAGCTGCTCCATACTGGCTGCGGTTTGCGCCAGCGACGCCGCCTGCTGTTCGGTACGTGACGACAGATCGTTATTGCCCATCGCGATTTCCGAAATGCCAGTATGCATCGCTAAACTGCCCTGCCGCACGTCGCTGACCGTTTCGCGCAGCGCCTGCTGCATGGCCTTCAGGCTGGCGAAAATAGCGGAAATCTCGTTGCGCCCATACACGGCGATCGGCCGCGCCAGGTTTCCGTCCGCAATGCTGTCAAAATGGCTGCCGATAATCGCCAACGGCTGAACAATCATTTTGCGTGACCAGAACAGCGCCCCGGTGGTTAACAACGCGGCGACGACCACCATCGTGATAAAAATGATCGCCGAGCGGTGATAATTGTCTTTCCCCTGTTCGCTGGCCGTCTCCAGAACATGGTTGATATTCTGCTGCCAGGTAGTGACGTTGGCGTCAAAGGCGTCCTGCGATGCCTGTACCGGCGCGGTCAGAAAATCCGACAGTTGGTTGCTTTCAAGCCAGGTGGCCTGATGCTCCAGATCGCTATACCACTGCGTATAACTCTTTTTCGTGGCGGCCTGTAACGCTTTCCCCTCTTCCGTACTCGCCTCTGTCACCATAAAACCTTTAAACACAACGCCGGACTGCGCCAGGCTTTCCCGGGCGGTGGTCATCAGCTGTTTGATATCCTCGGGCGGATAGCTCAGCGCGGTTAACGTCCCGGCTTTATTCAGCGCGGTACTGGCCTGTAATAAAACGGCGCGTGTTTGCGCCAATGCTGCGCGTTGCTGATTACTCTGCTCGACCTGGTTCAGACTCTGAAAACCATCGCGAAATGCCCAAAAGGACAAGCCATTACTGCCAATCTGCAAAACACCGCAGAGGATCAAGATTAAAAACAGCGTGGTCGAGATTCGAATACGATTAAACATCAACGCTCCCATTAGGCGGCAAAGGCCACGATTAAAAGACGATCAAAATGTTTCCCAGTGAGTATCTTGTTCAGTTGCAAGCTGGCGCGGTTGCGCTGTACTCGGCGCCGCTGCGGTTGTATTCAGGTCTGTTTTTACGGTTAATGGACGAGATGCCAGACGAAACGCGGATACCGCCATCGTTAAACGGCTGGCCTGCTCTTCAAGCGCGGCCGCTGCGGCCGCCGACTCCTGCACCAGCGAGGCGTTCTGCTGCGTGACGCGATCCATCTCAGAGACGGCCAGCGCCACCTGATCGATTCCGCGGCTTTGCTCATCGGAAGCCGACGCGATTTCACCCATGATGTCCGTCACGCGGGTCACGGCGTTGACAATGTCTCTCATCGTTTCACCGGCGCTTTCCACCAGCACGGAGCCGGTATCCACCCGCGAAACGGAATCTTCAATGAGCGCTTTGATCTCTTTCGCCGCCTGCGCGCTGCGGCTTGCCAGGTTACGCACTTCCCCTGCCACCACCGCAAACCCGCGCCCTTGCTCCCCGGCGCGCGCGGCTTCAACCGCAGCGTTCAGCGCCAGAATATTGGTCTGGAATGCAATGCCGTCGATAACGCTGATGATGTCGGCGATCTTCTTCGAGCTGTCGGCAATTTCATGCATGGTGTTGACCACGCCATCCACCACTTTCCCGCCGTGTTGCGCGGTGTCGGAGGCGCTTTGCGCCAGGTGCGACGCCTGACGGGCGTTGTCGGCGTTCTGTTTCACCGTCGCGGTGAGCTGTTCCATGCTGGCAGCCGTTTCTTCCAGCGCCGACGCCTGCTGCTCGGTGCGGGAGGAGAGATCGGTGTTGCCCGTAGCGATTTCGCTGGTGCCGGAATAGATGGCGTCAGACCCTTCACGTACCTGAGTCACCGTCTCAATCAGCGAACGCTGCATATGATCAACAGTTCCCGCCAGTTCGCCGATCTCATTGCGCCCGGAGACGGTCAGCGTATTGGTCAAGTTGCCGCTGGCGATATCACGAATATGGGCAATCACTCGCGCCAGCGGATTCAGCAAGGTATGACGAATGCCGTACCACACCACAACCAGAATCAGCACCAGGACAACGGCCAGAATACCCAATTGCCACTGGGCAAAATGGTAGTCACGCGCGCTCTCATCAAACGCCTTGCTGTACAGTTTTTCGCTCACGCCAGCGTATTTGCCCAGCGCTTCGCCAAGTGCGTTCTGCATCCCTTGGGTTGGCTGCGCGAAGTAGGCATCCATGTTGCCGTTTTCGAGGAACTGAACCAGTTCCGCCAGCGCCGCATGGTATTGCTGGTATTTTTCATCCACATTGCCGCTGGCTTCCGCCATCTCCGGCAGCGGATTGATATTTTTGAAGTTAGCATAATGCGTTGCCGCCTGCTCCAGCGTGCTTTTGGCGTTTTTCAGCAGGTCGTTTTTCGCGCTGCTCTGCTGATTAGAAGCATCCATCATCATGCGGGCCGAAGAACGGCTCAGGTTAATACGCGTTTGCAGCATGAGATCCCATGTCGAGGTCAGTTCGCTCTGCTGCTGGCGTAAATCATTTGAAATAACAAAACTTTGCTGGTTCTGCTGTAATGACGAAAACAACAGACCACCGGAAACAAGCTGTAGCAGTGCGAAAACCCCCAGCACCATCATCAGCATTGTGACAACGCGGATACGGTTAAACATAAGGCACCTTCCTGAAAACGAGTTATCAACGTTATCGGCACCAGAGAAGAGAACTTTACATTTGCGAAAAGGAAATAGAAGCAGGAAGCGCCGATTGGCGGATCGCGGCTGGCGGTTTTGGGGCGGCAACCAGACATTGACAGAAAAACATCATTATTATCATTATATTAACATTCATCACCTTCCTGGACAGTTTGCATTTTGCCGACAAAAACGATTCTTATGTGACTCTGATCACATAAGCACAACCGTCAGAACACAACAAAATGAATAAATAATAAAAAATAGTTGTATCCCCCTGCGCTTTAATTCAATTTATATGATGAATATTTCAGTGCGACTCAATAAATAAAACAAAAGCGTTACTGACAACAACATGTTAAATCCAGCCAGAGGGCTTTTCAGTGGCAAGTGCAAACAAACTCACGTTATTTATCGTGATCTTCATGCTGGCAGGCATCCTGTCAGGCGCGGTGATTCACTCTTACGCGTCACAGGAGGCGATCGCCGCCTGGTCCGATAACATCACGCTCCTCACCGATATTTTCTTACGGCTCATTAAAATGGTGATTGCCCCGCTGGTCTTCAGCACGCTGACCGTGGGCATCATGCGTCTGGGCGAAACCGCCACTATCGGCCGCGTTGGCGGTAAAGCGATGGTCTGGTTTATCAGTTCTTCCGTGTTGTCCATTCTGGTGGGGCTGTTTATCGTGACGATTGAGCATCCGGGCAGCGGTTTGAATCTGGCAATTCCGGCAGAATCGGTCGACACCGGGCTTGCGGTGGGCGGTATGAGCTTAAAAGGATTCCTGTCGCACACCATTCCGACCAGCATTGCCGGAGCGATGGCCAATAACGAAATTTTGCAGATCGTCGTGTTTTCCATGTTCTTCGGTATTGGCGGCGCGTCGCTTGGCGAGAAATTCAACGCGCCGCTGGTCGCCGCCCTGGATGTGGTTTCACATATTATGCTGAAAGTGACCGGCTACGTGATGTACGTTGCGCCGCTGGCCATTTTTGCCGCGATCTCCTCGGTGATCGCCACCCAGGGGTTGGGGATTCTGCTTAACTACGCGTCGTTTATCGGCGGCTACTATGTGGCGATTCTGCTGACCTGCCTGGTGCTGCTGGCCGTGGGCTATATAGTGCTGAAAAAAGAGGTGTTCCGGTTAGTCAGCATGTTGAAAGATCCGGTGCTGGTCGCCTTTACTACCAGCAGCTCTGAAGCCGCTTACCCGAAAACGCTGGAACAACTGACGAAGTTTGGCTGCTCACGTAACATCGTGTCGTTTGTGCTGCCTATTGGTTACTCCTTTAACCTCGTCGGCTCAATGGTGTACTGCTCTTTCGCGTCGATGTTTATCGCGCAGGCTTATAATATTCATCTCTCTTTTGCGGAAATTACGGTGCTGATGCTGACGCTGATGCTGGCGTCAAAAGGAATTGCAGGCGTGCCGCGTTCTGCGCTGGTGGTGCTGGCCGCCACGATTCCGAGCTTCAATATTCCGGTGGCGGGCATTTTATTGCTGATGGGGATTGACCATTTTCTTGATATGGGACGTTCCGCCATTAACGTGTTAGGAAACGGGATTGCCACCGCGATGCTGGCGCAGAATGAAGGTTTGCTGGAAGAGGACGCGGAAGAACGCGTTCCGCAGCAGTTAGTGGGGTAATTTATTTGCCGGATGGCGCTTCGCTTATCCGGCCTACACATGACTCATCGCCGTATGTAGGCCGGATAAGGTGTTTACACCGCCATCCGGCACGGGCAGTCAACGGTTATGCAACGTGGGAAGCGGCGATATCAAGCAGCGCCATCTCATCGCTGTTCAGCAGTTTCTCAATGTTCACCAGGATCAACATACGTTCGCCAAGCGCGCCCAGACCGGTCAGATATTCCGTAGACAGGGTAACGGCAAACTCCGGCGCCGGGCGAATTTGCTCCGCCGTCAGCGACAGCACGTCAGACACGCCGTCCACCACAATCCCTACCACGCGTTGTCCCAGATTCAACACGATGAC
This sequence comes from Citrobacter sp. CK194, assembly GCF_030333395.1. Taxonomy (NCBI): domain Bacteria; kingdom Pseudomonadati; phylum Pseudomonadota; class Gammaproteobacteria; order Enterobacterales; family Enterobacteriaceae; genus Citrobacter; species Citrobacter sp. CK194. The sequence goes on along the minus strand of NZ_JAOWGA010000019.1, from coordinate 771,812 downwards.
CACCGTGTTATCGTTATACTCAACGTCGCCCTGGCAAAACTTCACGCGCAGATCGACAATCGGCACAATCACGCCGCGCAGGTTCGTCACCCCTTTAATAAAAGAAGGCGTGTTGGCGATGCGCGTGACCTGATCGTAGCCACGGATCTCCTGCACTTTCAGGATGTCGATACCGTACTCTTCATCTCCCAGTGTAAATACCAGGAATTCCTGACCTGACGGCTCGCCGGCCAGTTTGGTTACATTACTCATACCGGTCATATAATTACCTTTCTCACTCAATCAGGCGGCTGTGATCGCCATACGTTGTTCACGGTTTAAACCCTGCAATGCGGAGACATCAACGATCAGCGCCACGCTGCCGTCGCCCAGAATCGTCGCCGCAGAAATGCCAGGCACCTTGCGATAGTTGCTTTCCAGGTTTTTCACTACCACCTGGTGCTGTCCAATAAGCTGATCAACCAGCAGTGCGTAACGGCGACCGCCGCTTTGCAGGATCACCACAATGCCCTGCGTGGCTTCAGTTTTGGCGCCAACGACATCAAAGACTTTCCACAGTTCCACCAGCGGCAGATACTCGCCGCGCACTTCCAGTACGCGCTCGCCTCCGGCCAGCGGGTGCAGATCGTCTTCACGCGGTTGCAGCGATTCCATTACCGCATTCAGCGGCAGAATGAACACTTCGCCCGCCACGCGGACGGACATCCCGTCCAGAATAGCCAACGTCAGCGGCAGCAGAATGCGAATGGTGGTGCCCGTCCCCTGCTTCGACTGGATTTCAACGTGGCCGCCCATCTCCTGGATGTTACGTTTCACCACGTCCATGCCCACACCGCGACCGGAAACATCCGTCACCTGCTCGGCGGTGGAGAAGCCCGGCGCAAAAATCAACATGCCCACTTCTTCATCGGTCATATTTTCGTTGACCGCCATCCCCTGAGAGACAGCTTTCGCCAGAATGCGCTCGCGATTCAGCCCCGCGCCGTCATCGGTCACTTCAATGCAGATATTGCCGCCCTGGTGTTCAGCGGAGAGGATCAGATTACCGATCGCATTCTTCCCGGCTTCAAGGCGTGTTTCCGGCATCTCGATACCGTGATCGAGGCTGTTGCGCACCAGGTGGGTTAATGGATCGATAATGCGTTCAATTAGACTTTTATCCAGTTCCGTCGAGCTGCCGACGAGGGTCAGTTCGACCTGTTTGCCCAGTTTACCCGCCAGGTCGCGCACCAGACGCGGGAAGCGGCTGAAGACGTACTCCATCGGCATCATACGAATCGACATCACCGACTCTTGCAGATCGCGGGCGTTACGTTGTAACTGACCCATGCTGGTGATGAGATCGCCATGATTAACCGGGTCCAGTTCATTAGAACGCTGGGCCAGCATTGACTGAGTAATCACCAGTTCGCCGACCAGGTTGATCAACTGGTCTACTTTCTCAACCGCCACGCGAATACTGGTTGACTCTCGCTCACGGGCCGGCTTTTCACGCTCGGCGCGCCCGGACTGCGGTTCGCTGGCGGCGGCTTTGGCAACAGGTACCACTGCGGTCGGTTGCGGCGTAGTTGCCACGGCAACAGGCTCTTCGACCTGCGCGACCGGGGCTGAGGAGACCGTCTCAAAGGCTATCTGATCGGCTTCAATCACAAAGCAGAGCACCGCAATGATGTCATCTTCCGCAATCGTGCCGTCGAGGGTCGCGGACAGCGAATCCTCGCCTTTCACCACATCCGTTAAGGTGGCCAGGTTGCCCAACTCTTCTTCAAGCAGATCGACTTCATTGGCTTTCAGGCGCGAAAGAACCACGCGCAGTTTGCTCTCTTCCGCGCTGTTTTCCTGTGCGACTGCCTCTTCCTGTATCGCCGTACCGTCGACGACGCTCAGTTTGGCAGCGTTAACCACCGCCGGAGCGGTTTCCCCTTTCGCCTCGAGCGCTAACTGACGTAACGCGTTGCAGATATATTCGAAGCTTGCGGCATCCGGCTCTTCCGAGCTTTTATAGGCGTCGAGCTGTTCCTGCATAATATCTTTCGTTTCCAAAAACAGGTTGATAATGTCGGTATTGAGCTGCATCTCACCGCGCCGGGCTTCATCCAGCAGGTTTTCCATCAAGTGGGTTGTTTCCTGCAAAACGGTAAAGCCGAAAGTACCTGCGCCGCCTTTAATGGAGTGCGCCGCACGAAAAATGGCATTCAGTTGCTCAGAGTCCGGGGCTTCAGGCGCCAAATCAAGCAGGTGCTGCTCCATGTCAGCCAACAGCTCGTCAGCTTCATCAAAAAATGTCTGATAAAAATCGCTAATATCCATGCTCACGCTATCACCTCGGATTGGCTGGTGGCGATGTGGGAACGCTTACCGGCGGGAGTGCCGCTGGCTGTTGTAAGACACTTACCGGCTCATTCTGGCTTTCAGCGTTTTCATGCAAAATGGCCTCTTCTGCCTGCTTGTTCAACACCAGCAGACTTATACGGCGGTTGATGGCGTCATCAGGACCGCGATCGCTCAGACGCATCGTGGCGGCCATGCCTACCACCCGTAATACTTTTCCATCATCCAGACCGCCAACCACCAGTTCGCGACGCGAAGCATTGGCGCGGTCGGCCGACAATTCCCAGTTGCTGTATCCCCGTTCGCCGCTGGCGTACGGGAAATCATCCGTATGACCGGAAAGGCTGATGCGGTTAGGAATACCGTTCAACACCGGCGCAATACCACGCAGAATGTCACGCATGTAAGGTTCAACCTCCGCGCTGCCCGTCTTAAACATCGGGCGATTCTGGCTGTCGATAATCTGAATGCGCAGCCCTTCCTGAACCAGGTCAATCTTCAGGTGCGGCCGCAATGCGCGCAGTTTGGGATCGGACTCAATCAGCTGATCCAGGTCGCCGCGCAATTTGCTCAGACGGCTCTGCTCCATACGCCTTTTCAGTTCATCAATATTGGGTTGCTTGTTCACTTCACCCTGCTGCTGGGTGTAGTCCTCGCCGCCGCCGGGGATCGGACTTTCACTGTTCGCGATGCGATGTCCGCCCGTTATCGCTGTTGCCAGCGGCGTACGGAAATATTCGGCAATTTGAATCAATTCTTTAGGACTGGAGATAGAAATCAGCCACATGACGAGGAAAAAAGCCATCATCGCCGTCATAAAGTCGGCGTAAGCAATTTTCCAGGAGCCATGCGCCCCGCCGTGACCCTTATGTTTCCGCCGTTTTACGACGATAATTGGATGGGGCTGATTCTTCATGCTTCCTCGGTCGTCGTCTGCTGCTGGTTCGGGTTTCTCACTGCACGTACGTGCTCTTCCAGCTCAATGAACGAAGGTCGTTCGCTGGAATACAATGTTTTACGACCAAATTCGACGGCGATCGGCGGCGCATAACCGTTCAGGTTAGAAAGCAGTGTGATTTTTACGCACTGCATCATTTTGGTGGTTTCAGCGCTCTTTTGACGCAGCACGCTGGCGAGTGGCGAGATAAACCCATAGGCCAATAAAATCCCGAGGAATGTCCCCACCATCGCATGGGCGATCAGCGCCCCCAGTTCAGCCGCCGGACGATCGGCGGAAGCCAGCGCATGGACAACCCCCATGACCGCCGCAACGATACCAAATGCCGGTAATGAATCGCCCATCAGCGCCAGGCTGTTGGCAGGAACTTCCGCCTCGCTTTCGTGGGTTTCAATTTCCTCATCCATCAGCGCCTCAATTTCAAAGGTATTCATGTTGCCGCTGATGATCAGGCGCAGATAATCGACGATAAAATCAAGCATGACCGCGTCGGCCAGAATACGCGGATAGCTGGCAAAAATTTCACTCTCTTTCGGGTTTTCAATGTCACGTTCCAGCGAGAACATCCCCTGCTGGCGCGATTTGGCCATCAGGCGATAGAGCAACGCCAGCAAATCCATGTACATCGCTTTTGTGTATTTCGAACGACGAAACAGTAACGGGATCGCCTTTAACGTCCCTTTGATCGCTTTGCCGTTGTTACCGACAATGAATGCCCCGATCCCCGCACCACCGATGATGACGAATTCAGCCGGTTGATAGAGTGCTCCAAGGTGTCCGCCGGTCATCATGTAACCACCGAAAACTGTACCGAGAACTACCAGGTAACCTAATAAGATAAGCACGACATCATCCTTCCGCTGTTGACTAAAACAGGATGTACAGTCGGGCGAATAACACGTCGGCAAGGCAAAAAAAAGCAGCGGTAATCACTTACCGCTGCTGGAGTGTTTGTCCACACCGTATCGGTTAAACAGCCTGTTCGATCTGTTCATCCAGCAGTTGTGGAATAATATCGGCAGCATTTTGGGAAAGTTTACGTCTTTTTACTGCGCGGGACGGCGGCTGGCACAAACTACAGGCAAAACTTCCCGCAGGCTGATGCGCATGGGTAATAAAATTCCCGCCACAGCAATTACAGGTCGATAATTCAAGCAACCCGCTTTCCACGAAACGCACCAGCGTCCATGCGCGCGTTAACGCCAACAATGGCCCGTCTTCCGCCTGCGGGCACTGTTCCAGATACAGACGGTACGCTTTAATGACCGCATCCACACCGCTGCACAGACCGGTTTTGAGTAAGAACTGCCAGGCGTTGCAAAACATGGAGGCATGAATGTTTTGCTCCCATGTCATAAACCAGTCCGTTGAAAAAGGAAGCATACCTTTTGGCGGAGGACTGCCGCGTAACTCTTTGTATAATTTGATGAGGCGACCACGACTTAACTGCGTTTCGCTTTCCAGCATTTGCAAACGGGCGCCCAAAGAGATCAATTCCATCGCTAACTGGATATCGCGAGCTTCCTGAACAATGCTTTTTTCACTCATCATCAAGCCCTTTTCTTACGCGCCGCATCATCGGCCTGATTCACATCGTGTAACAGGCGTGTTGAAAGCATGATACCGGTATGAATTTGCTGAAGATCGTCAACGCGAGAATCCTGGGTCAGCTGGGTAACTGTCTGGTGGTTGTCAAAACGGAAATGACATACCAGCTGGTTCGTTTCGGCCAGTTTAACCATTTGTGGAAGAGTCAGAGTACCCAACGTGTTCGCCATCTCTTCACTGATACCAAGGCGGAACATCGCGGATGCTTTGTCCTGAACGATCAGACGCTGTGCAAGGAGTAAATATGACAGATTGATGTCATAAATGTGTTTCAGCAACTCGGATGTATGCATTGTTCCCATCCAGAATAACCAACTTTATTTTTATGCGGTGTAACCGCACCCCGTGATGTCGCCGGGAATCCCCGGTAAAAAAAGCAAAAAGGTCAAATGCATAGCCACGCCCAGGCACCGATGCATACAGTAAAACCCCCCTTAATGGGGTGTCAGGTTTTTACACGTTTACATGATTTATTACAAAATGCCTAAGATTTTTCCTAATTCGACGCAACTCTACTCGTCAGCACGAACACATACAACGGAGCCGGGCTGCGAATTTGAGAAATATGTGATCCAGATCACATAAATCATCCAAATACTTAACATAAATCCATCAGTTGAACTTTTATTTTGATTATTTTTTAGCCTTTCGTTCAGTTTTTCTATTCCAGATACACGAATATGTGCGTAAATAATCACTCATGCGTTATGTTTAGAACCGTTAAAATAACATCTGAAAATATCCCCCTTCCTGAATATTCCTGTCGGGGACATAAAATAATTTAATCGTTTCTAAACAACCACTTAAATATTAAGCAGGGTTAACCAATAGACGGTATCTATGATGCATAACAAGTTAATTTTTGTTACATCGTAATTAACATTTTGTTTTCATAATTGGTCGATTTAAGTTAAAGCGCGCAATAACGTTTACAATGTGCGTTATGCCACTATTCCATTTATAAGAATAATTAATGAATTATTATGATAACCTTCACACTATCGTCACAGGAAAACATTGCAGAATTCGACTAAACAGAGTAAAGCTGAAGAAGAAACCTCATATTCTTGCAATAAGGAGCGAGTTATGAGCTATACGCATATTCTTGTCGCCGTCGCCATTACCCCCGAAAGTCAGCAGCTGTTAGCGAAAGCTGTCTCCATTGCTCGTCCCGTCAATGCCCGCATTAGCCTGATTACCCTTGCCTCTGATCCCGAGCTGTATAATCAATTCGCCGCCCCCATGCTGGAAGATTTGCGGGAGGTGATGCATGAAGAGACGCAGGATTTTCTCGACAAACTGAGTGCGAAGGCAGACTACCCGATTGAACAAACGTTCATTACTTACGGGGAGTTAAGCGCGCATATTCTGGATGTGTGTCGTAAGCAGCAGGTGGATTTGGTCATTTGCGGCAATCATAATCACAGCTTCTTTTCGCGAGCGTCCTGCTCAGCGAAAAGTGTCGTTAGCGCCAGTGAAGTTGATGTATTGCTGGTCCCGCTTGCCGGTGATTAGCGGGCGTCAGGCAAGCTTTGGGAAGGTGGCGACCTTATTGCGATGCAGCGTTTCAGCGCTACGTGGCGCGACATCCTTTAGGTCGCGAATAAACCGTTGCTGCCAGTGATTAATATCATTTTTAATAATCGTCTCAAGCATTTCCGCGTGGCGTGAAATGCGTTCGGCAAGCGGCATGGTCAACGCGCGGTGGAGCGCCACGGCCACATCATCCCGATCATAAGGGTTAACAATGAGCGCGGACGTCAACTCATTCGCCGCACCGGCAAACTGTGACAAAACGAGAACGCCGGGATTTGCCGGGTCCTGCGCGGCGACAAACTCTTTCGCGACCAGATTCATACCATCCCGCAGCGGGGTCACTAACCCGACATCCGAGTAGCGGAACACCTTCATCAGCAGCTTGCGATCAAAGTGCTGGTTAAGATAGTAGAGCGGCGTCCAGCCAAGCTGTCCATATTTACCGTTGATACGCCCTGCTTCCGTCTCCAGTTGGTGGCGGATATCCTGATAAGCCTGCACTTCACCACGCGAGGTCGGCGCTATTTGCGTATAGCGAATTTTCCCGTGGTGCTGGGGGTATTTCTCCAGCAGCGCTTCATACGCCTGGAAACGCTCCGGTAATCCTTTGGAGTAATCCAGACGCTCGACGGAAAAAATGTTTTGCACATTTTTCAGCTCCGCTTTTAGCTGCGCCAGTTTCGGCGGCAACGGCCCGGAAGCCTGTTGTGCGATCTCGTCAGGTTCAATGCCAATAGGATAGACCTCAGTGCGGAAGGATTTCCCCCATGCCGAGTGGCTCTTACTGCCGCGCGTGGTTACTCTGGTCTGGCTTGACAGACTGTCCAGAAACGCCAGGCGGTCGTTTTCCGTCTGGAATCCCAGTAAGTCAAAATCACACAGTTGTTCCAGCAGCGTATCGTGCGGCGGCAAGGCATTGAAAATTTCCGGCGTCGGGAAAGGAATATGCAAGAAAAAGCCGATGCGATTATTCACGCCCCGCTTGCGCAATTCACTGGCAAACGGCAATAAATGATAGTCATGAACCCAGATAATATCGTCATCTTTCAGTAAGGGCAGCAGCTTATCCGCCAGCAGCGCATTCACCCGTGAATACCCTTCCCACGCGGGGCGCTGGAACTGCACCAGATCGAGTCGATAATGGAAGGCAGGCCATAAGACCGCATTCGAAAACTGGCAATAATATTCCTCGTAGTCCTGCTCGCTCAGATTAAAAGACGCCCAGGTCATATTGCCTCGTGTGACCTTTTTTAACGGCTTATCCTCGTTGCCCGTCTCGCCACTCCAGCCGAACCACAATCCGCCCGCCGCTTTCAATGCGCCCAGTACGCCAACTGCCAGGCCACCCGCGCCGCCTTTATTATCCGGGGGAGCAATTCGATTAGATACTACGACTAAACGACCCATAGCCATCTCTCCTGTCATTCATTAATTTTTTTTCTTGTTGTGGATTGTTAATTTCTTCCAGCCAGCGCCAGACCTCAGGAACGCCTGCCAGACGTCCTGTTGCCCGGGTCGCCCCGGCACCCACTTTGACTGAAATCCCTCCCAAATTATTGACGACGTCAAAGCCCGCCTCATCCGTCAAGTCATCGCCCACAAAGACAGGGATACGCCCTGCAAATGGCGCTTCTTGCATAAACGCGGCAATGGCCTCCCCTTTGTTCGCGCCTTTCGGTTTAATCTCCACCACGCATTTACCCGGCTGAAGCGCAAGCTGCGGCCATTTCTGCGTAATGTGCTGCGCCAGCGCCAGCAACGTCGCCTCATGCTGCGGCGCCTGCCGGTAATGCAGCGCAAAGGCCATGCCTTTCGCTTCCAGTTCCGCCCCTGGAAGATTTCCCAGCGCGGCGTGCAGCTGCGTGCTGACATCGCGTGCTATCGCCTGCGGAAGGCGCACGATATGGGTATTACCATTGATGTCACGGCGTTCCGCCCCATGCACCCCGGCAAGGGGAAAGCGAAAGGGGGCTGAGAGCGCATCAAGTTCAGCCATTGAGCGCCCTGAAATCAATGCCAGCGCCCCTGCGTTATGCGTCGAGAGGCGGTGTAACAGCTGGAGAATATTGTGCGGCACCACCACCTGATCCGGGTGTGGTTTAATCTCCGCCAGCGTCCCATCAAGATCGAAAAAATAAGCATAGTTTGCGGACAGTTCGGGGGATACGGTTAACGGTTCTGCCACCCTGTTCTCCTCCTTAATCATCGTTTTTGAGGCGCGCGGATCGGCCCCATTAGCCATGTAAGTATAGACAGTGTGACGCTGCTCGCCATTTAGAAAGACAATAGCCAGCCGGGGTAGCGGCTGGCTATCGGGAGGAGCTAAACTAAATAGTTACGGTTTATTTCATTAAACGGTGCGCTTCGCCTTTTGTTTGTAACGGTCGAAGATTACCGCTGCCAGCAGGATTAAGCCGCGCACGACGTACTGTGCAAAGGGGGAAATGTTCAGCAGGTTCATGGCGTTTTCCACCGTCCCCAGGATCAACACCCCCGCGACCACATATGAGATTTTTCCGATGCCGCCCTTGAGGGAGACACCGCCTAATACGCAGGCTGAAATCACAATCAGTTCATAACCAATGGAGGTCATTGGCTGGCCGCTGGTCATACGCGACGCCAGGATAATCCCCGCCGCCGCCGACACCAGCCCGGAGAGAACGAAGATAATGATCTTCGTGCGTACTACCGGCACCCCGGCCAGACGCGCCGCTTCTTCATTCCCGCCAATCGCCAGCGTATTGCGGCCAAACGTGGTTTTATTCAGCAATAAACCAAAGATAACCAGGCACCCTACCGTTAACCAGATCGGCGCAGGCAGCCCAAACCAGTTGGCATACCCGAGGGTGAAGAAGCGCTCATCTTCAATCCCTACCGCTTTACCGTCAGAGATGATATAGGCCAGACCACGGACAATCTGCATCGTGGCGAGCGTGGTAATCAGGGCGTTGATCTTTAAACGCGCGATAACAAAACCGTTCACCAGTCCGCAGAGTATGCCCAGCAACAGCCCGGCCGCCACGCCAATCCACAGGCTTTCGGTCATATTGATAACCACGGCGGTGGTGACGCCGGCACAGGCAATTACCGAGGCGACGGAGAGGTCAAAATCGCCGGACGCCAGACAAAACAGCATCCCGCACGCCACCATACCCGACATCGAAATCGCCAGCCCCAGCCCCTTCATGTTGATGAATGTGGCAAAGTTAGGCACAAAGATCGCACACGCCAGGAACAGGACGGCGAACACCACCAGCATGCCGTATTGATCCCAGATACGCCCGAAGCTAAACGGCGACTTAGGTGCGCCAGAACCGGATGTAGTTACAGAAGACATCTTACTCTCCTTTACTCAGGCGACAGCCTGGCTGACTTTAGGCATAGCAAGGCTCAGGGCCTGCCGTTCATCCGCCTGTTCGTGAAGTAATTCACCGGCGATCTCACCTTCACGCATCACCACAATACGGTCGGCAACACCAAGAACTTCCGGCAGATCGCTGGAGGCAAACAGCACGGCCACACCGCGCGCCGCCAGCGCGTAAATAACGTTGTAGATCTCGTGTTTTGCGCCGACATCGATACCGCGCGTCGGCTCATCAAGCAAAATGACCTTCATCTCTTCCGATAACCAGCGTCCCAGAATCGCCTTCTGTTGATTCCCCCCGGAGAGATTCATAATGAGTTGTTCAGCACCTGGCGTTTTTATATTGAGGGAGTGAATATGGTGTTCGGCATTGCTCTCTTCCCAACCGTTATTGATCAGGCACCCGCCCAGCACATGCTTACGTCGGGCGCTGATGTTGATATTGTCGCGAACCGAATGCACAGGAATGATCCCCTCCGCTTTGCGATCTTCCGGGCACAGCATCATGCCCGCCGCAATCGCGTGCGCCGGTTTGCGGATATCAATGGGCTGCTCATCAATGAACACCTGCCCTCCGGTGATGCGCGTTCCGCCGAACAGCCCTTTCATTAATTCACTGCGCCCGGCGCCAACCAGACCAAACAGGCCGACAATTTCGCCGCTGCGTACGGATAAGCTGACAGGCGCGCGAACGCCCGGCGCTTTCACCTCTTGCAGCCGCAGCCGCTCTGCGCCACAGGCGCGAGGCTGCCAGCCGTAGATATCGCCGAGATCGCGCCCAACCATCGCCTGAACCAGCGCGTCATGGTTAACCTGCTGCATATCGGTAAATGTTTTAACGTAGCGGCCATCTTTAAACACAGTAATGGCATCGCTCAGTGCAAAGATCTCTTCCATACGGTGCGACACATACAGAATGACGCGCCCTTCTTTGCGCAGTTCGCGAATTACCCGGAACAGGTTCTCGATCTCCCTGGCGGAGAGCGAGCTGGTCGGTTCATCGAAAGCGATAATTTTGGCGTTACGCGCTAACGCTTTCGCAATCTCCACCATTTGCCACTGGCCAATCGAGAGGTATTTCAGCGGGGTATCCGGGGAGATATCCATCCCCAGATGTTGTAACTGAAGACCGGCTTCGTAGTTGAGCAGCGTCCGGTTAACAATCCCCCCTTTATGCGGGAGCTGGCCGAGATATATATTCTCCGCAACGGTCATTTCCGGCACGAGGTGCAGTTCCTGGTAAATAATGGCGACACCAGCATTCAGTGCAGCCGTGGTGTCGGCAAAGGTCATCTCTTGCCCACGGATCGCCAGCGATCCCGTGGTTGGCGCATAGTTGCCGCTGAGAATTTTTAAGAGTGTGGACTTCCCGGCGCCATTTTCGCCCATCAGCGCATGCACCTGACCGGCATAACAGTCAAAACTGATATCCGTCAGCGCCTTAACGCCAGGGAACGTTTTCCCGATGCCGCGAAATGAGAGATATGGGGTGGGCTGTTGCATAACGTCTCCGTGAGTCAGGATTTTGCCGGATGACGGCGTTGCCTTATCCGGCCTACTGAATACGCAATTCGCAGGCCGGATAAGCCGTTTTCGCGTCGCCATCCGGCATTTGTGTTACTTGCCGCCTAAACCTTTTTTCGCCAGTTCTTCTTTGAAGTTGTCACGGGTGATCAGCACCACGTCGGTCACTTCAGTGAATTTTGGCGGTTCCGCATCCTTGGTTACCCAGTTGTAGAGCATTTCACTGGATTTATAGCCGTGTACGTCCGGGCTGGGCAGCAACGAGCCGTAGAATCCTGTCGCCTGCGCTTTTGACAGTTCGCTGATCGCATCCACACCGTTAATGCCGATGCCGATAACGTCCGCCGCCTTAAAGCCCTGACCTTCGGTGGCGCGCACGCCGCCCAGCACGGTGTTGTCATTCATGCCGACAATCAGCCAGTGTTTCACTTCAGGGTGTTGAACCAGCATAGAGTTAGCGGCATCGAATGCGCCGGGAATATCATTGGATTTCGTTGGAACCTGATAGATCTGTTTTTCCGGGAAGCCCGCAGCTTTCAGCGCTTCCATCGAGCCGGATGTGCGGCGACGCGCGGTATCCAGTTCATTAGCGGTAATCGCCATCACCGCCGTTTCCTTCACATCCCAGCCGCGGTTTTGCATCTCCTTATACAGCTCCTGCCCCTGGCGCTCGCCAATTTTCGTGGCCGCCATCATCACCAGCGGTACGGTGTCCATTGGCTTACCTTTCGCGTTGACGAACTGATCGTCCACGGCGATTACCTTCATGTCATACCCACGCGCTTTTGCAACGATCGCTGAACCCAGTTTCGGGTCCGGGGTACAAATAACGAAGCCTTTTGCCCCACTCGCCGCCAGGCTGTCGATGGCGTTCAGGGTTTTCTCACCGTCCGGCACCGCAATTTTAATGACCTCAAAACCCAGATCTTTCCCGGCTTTATCGGCAAATTTCCATTCTGTCTGGAACCAGGGTTCCTCCGGTTGTTTCACCAGAAAACCGAGCTTCATGGTTTCCGCGATAGCGGATTGTGACATAACGGCAGCCAGACCGATGGCTGCCAGCGCTTTAGTAAATTTGTGCATGGTTAACTCCAGCTTTAGCGTTCTTTTATGTAGGGTAAAATCGAACGATTCTTTGTAATTTAGCCGTAAAACAAGATATTACCTTAAAAGCCAAGGATTGATACCCGTGCTGGTGTTAGTTGTAGCGGGAAATTGATTCTCCATAGGAGAGCGGCATCACACCGCAGAATTACAGTAATTGCGTACATAAATTCAGCGGAAAATGACATAAAAAAAGAAGGTTTTGTCAGACAAATAAAAAAGGGGTAGCAGATTAGTCCATAACATCAGCCAGCAAATCCTTGTCCCCGAATGCAGGCGCATCCGGGGAAATATGCTTTACCAGGTATAGTAAATATGATCGGCATGATCGCGAACAGAAGCGTCATCCCCTGACAGACGAGCAGCCAGCGTCAGCGCAAAATCAAAAATATGCCCTAACCCTTTGCCGCTCAAGAGATTGCCATCTTCCACGACCGGCGCATCAACATATTCACCGTCAGTCACATTTTCCCATAGGTCGCCAGAGCAGACGTAACGGCGCCCTTTCAGCAGACCATTGCCCCCCAGCACACGCGCTGCGGCGGAGCAGACCGGACAGATCAATTTACCCGCAGCGTCATGGCGGGAAACGAAGTCGATCACCTGCGCGCTGGCGGCCAGATTAGCGCTCCCCTGCGGGCCGCCGGGCAAGACGATGGCGTCATACAACGTGTCCAGACGCCCGGCGAGGGTGTTGTCCGCAACCATTGGAATATCGTGATAACTCACTACCGCGCGAGATTCCGCGCAGGCCAGCGTTTCAACATCAATATTCAGGCGACGCAGAATATCAATAGTGACCACGGCTTCTGCTTCTTCGAATCCTGGCGCCAGCAGGACAGCGACCTTTTTCATTTACGACTCCTCGCTTTACTCGTGTTAATCACACCGAAATGACGAATTGTTCATTCGGTTATATTTAAAAAATGGGCAAAAATGATCTGGCGCAAAAAACGTTGTCGATAATTTCGGCCAGAACTGTTTCGCCCGCTAATTATTCGATACTAACACGCCGGTGTATTTTCTTTTGTGATATGAAACATCATTTCAAAAATAAATATCAACTTAAAATCACGTAAAATCAATCATATATATCAACACTCGTTATATTTTTACATTCTCCGTCAGCGATATACCTTCAGCAAACTGTAAAAAAATATAAACATTGGGATTTAAGGATTTTCTTATAGCCGTACTGGCGCTATGCTTATTTTCGATCGGCAACGGAATCAGCTTTTTGATCACATAAAGGACCGGCAGAACGGATTTATTCTGCTAACAGTATTCATTGCGCATACATGAGTAACGCGCATCACCCTTTCTGGAAATAAGGATATTGATATGGCGACAGCTGGAATGGTTCATAAGCTCAACACCCAAATGAACCTTGAGTTTTACGCATCCAACCTCTACCTCCACCTGAGCGACTGGTGTTTTGACCACAGTCTGACCGGCACGGCGACCTTTCTTCGTACCCAGGCGCAGGGAAACGTGACCCAGATGATGCGCATGTTCAATTTTATGAAGAACGCAGGCGCCAACCCCATCGTGAGAGCCATTGATGTTCCCGGCGAAGAGTTAACCTGTCTTGAAGAGTTATTTCAAAAAACGCTGGATGAGTATCAGCAACGCGCCAGCACGCTCTCACGCTTAACCGACGAAGCCAAAGCAATGAATGACGCGCCAACGCTCAACTTTCTCCACGACCTGGAAAAAGATCAGCAGCAGGATGGCGTTCTGTTACAGACGATTCTCGATGAAGTTCGCAGCGCAAAACGCGCGGGATTGTGTATGGTGCAAACGGACAAACACTTACTCAACGTCGTCAACTATCAACACCACTAACCGCTATATTGCCACGGCGTTACGCCTCCCGTGCCGGGAGGCTGTTACGCAGTCGCTTTACTTTAGTGCGCTTCGTCCTGCGGCGTGAATTTCAGCTCAATCAACGCAATCGCCTTTTGAATGGCCCGCATAGTAACCGGGTCCGCAGCGGCAGGGTGGCTGGTAAAATCGATGTTTTTCAACTGGCTGGACATCTTTTCCCGAACTTCAACCGGGGCAATAACGTCAATAACATCCAGAATCTGTTTGATAACTAACTGGCAGGCAACAACGTCAGAGACCAGTTCCTGATCGGCGTTCAGTGGTTGGGACATAGTAAGCTCCTTATAGAAAGGCCGCCATAGTACCCATTCAGGAGAAGAAACGGTAGCAAAGCAAACGCGGTAAGCCGGATAAACGCCGCGTTATCCGGCTGGCATGACACATTAACCGAGAATGTCGCGAACGAACGCTTCGATCTCTTTATCCTGGCAATTGTCAAAGAAACACTGCTGGAAACGTGGGCCGGAGACCGCCGTTTTCACCAGTTCAGGATCGATGGCGCGCAGCGTATCCAGATAGTTTTCTTTCACCACCGCCGCTTTCACCTGGTTCAGAATGCCCGCGTTACGCACCTGCGGTTCTTTACGTTCTGGTGGATACCCTTCCCCGTTACGGCCGGTGAATGCTTTTTCAAAGATGAAACGCACATTCAACTCCGCACCCCAGCCAAAGCCTTTTGCGAATGGCAGAGAAAGCGCATTACCGTTGTTAATCTGCGCAAACAGGAACGCATCCGCCGGGTCGATGCAGTAGCCGCACACCACGCCCGGATGAATATTCAGCGACATCAGCGCGCCCTGCCCGGTGCCGCAACCCGTCACAACAAAATCCACCGCTTTGGCGTTAAGCAGAATGCTGGCCATAATACCAAGGTGGATATAAGTCAGATGATGGTCGTTTTCATCGCTCATCCCGACGTTGAAAACAGGGAATCCCTTTTCATCCGCTACCGCTTTAAGCTCGCGATGAATGGTGGCATTTTTAGCTGCCTGGCTGTTTTCCATCATCAGTGCAATTTTCATTCTGTCTTCTCCTGAATGCGTCGCGGGAAATCCCGCCGTGAGTCGTTGACGTATACGTCACATTACTATCTCGCAAACATACTTTCAAATTTAGTGAAAAATGGTTTTAAAAAATTAAGATGTGCTCACACTTTTCCCGTATCGCACAAAGAGCCGGTGTCG
Source organism: Citrobacter sp. CK194 (assembly GCF_030333395.1). Lineage (NCBI taxonomy): Bacteria > Pseudomonadati > Pseudomonadota > Gammaproteobacteria > Enterobacterales > Enterobacteriaceae > Citrobacter > Citrobacter sp. CK194. The sequence goes on along the minus strand of NZ_JAOWGA010000019.1, from coordinate 756,316 downwards.
TTGGGATTAATCATGGGCAATTCTTAAGCTATTCAGGCCATTGAATGTCTACTGTTCAAGATAGGATGTGCTGTCACCGGATTCTCAGAGCGATATTATGAAAACCTTTATCCTTGGCCTCTCACTCATAGCCCTGACGGGATGTACCCTCACCAAACAAGCGCAGGTCAGTGAAACCAACCCGACAAGCGGGATTGTCCGCCTCAGTTATAACCAGGCGATGATGCAAACGGCGCGCGCGGATGATTATGTTGCGCACGGTACGGCGACACGCGAATGTCAGCAGATGGGATACGCCAACGCCATCGCATTCGGTCAGCCAGTGTCAACCTGTAGCGTTTATGCCGGTTCGCTGTGCATGAACACCAGAATCACGCTGTCTTATCAGTGTCAGGGCGTAGCCATCCAGCCAATATCCGTTGGCGGGTATTAATATCTTTAGCCAGCATGACGCTGCTGGCTTTAATTATTCTCATTGTATATTTTATATTTAATAGCGTTAATGCGTTTTATTCCCATTCGCATTTTTAATAATTAAATTTATTATTTTACCTTTTGCAAATAATTAAATAACAAATTATAGTGACGCCACATCAACGTATAATGATTCTTTGTGGAGCGGAACCATGCTGAAAACAGAAATGATCGACAAACTGAATGAGCAAATGAACCTTGAATTATATTCTTCTCTGCTCTACCAACAGATGAGCGCATGGTGCAGCTACCATAGCTTTGAAGGGGCGGCAGCGTTCCTGCGTCGTCACGCGCAGGAAGAGATGACGCATATGCAGCGCCTGTTCGATTATCTGACCGATACCGGTAGCTTACCGTGCATCAATACGATCTCTTCGCCTGCTGCCGAATATGCTTCACTGGATGAACTGTTCCGCGCCACCTACGAACACGAACAATTAATTACGCAGAAAATTAATGAACTGGCGCATGCCGCGATGACCAACCAGGATTATCCGACATTCAACTTCCTGCAATGGTATGTCGCTGAACAGCATGAAGAAGAGAAGTTATTTAAATCTATTATTGATAAATTAACGCTGGCAGGGAAAAGCGGTGAAGGTCTGTACTTCATCGATAAAGAACTGTCTACGCTTGATACCCAAAACTAAAATTAAACGGTGAGGCCCCTCACCGTTTAGGCTCAATGGCGGCAGATCTTGCTTTCGTGCGTAGAGAAGCCGTCATCCTTCGCAATAAACTTACCCTTCGCCGCCAGAAACGCCACCAGCTCCGCCGCCGTCATATCAGTAGCCGAACAGGTATGAAAACGCGCCTGTTCACCAAAACGCGCCGTAATCGCCGCTTCCAGGCTGGCATTCGAATACTGCTCGCCTGACTCAATCATCATATTCAGCACTTCGTGGCCGTGAATAGAATCCATACATCCTCCTCAATAAAACCTGTAGCCTACCGGGAGCCGGTGAATAGCGCTTTGCGCTAACGCAGGTTTACATGCACAGCCGATGCAATCGTGGTGGCGCACGCCTTCACGCCAGTTTTCGTAAACAATGGTATACACATGTTGTAACGGTCATTTGACGAAAATAATGTTATGCCTTACCCTGCGCCGCAGATATAACCGTTGATTATCTCTGGGACAGAGGAAAGCGTGAAAAATAGAACTCTGGGTAGTGTTTTTATCGTGGCGGGCACCACTATCGGCGCCGGTATGCTGGCGATGCCGTTGGCCGCCGCTGGCGTTGGTTTCAGCGTCACACTGGCGTTATTGATTGGGTTATGGGCATTGATGTGCTACACCGCGCTGTTGCTTCTGGAAGTATATCAGCACGTTCCGGCAGATACCGGGTTAGGAACGTTGGCAAAATGCTACCTCGGACGTTATGGGCAATGGATCACCGGCTTTAGCATGATGTTTCTGATGTATGCGCTCACAGCGGCCTATATCAGCGGGGCTGGCGAACTGCTGGCCTCAAGCATCAGCGACTGGACGGGCGCCGATATGTCTCCGGCGATGGGCGTTTTGCTGTTCACCGTGGTTGCCGGTGGCGTCGTGTGCGTCGGAACCTCGCTGGTCGATCTGTTCAACCGCTTTCTCTTCAGCGCCAAAATTATCTTCCTGATCGCTATGCTGGCGCTGCTGATGCCGCATATTCATAAAGTGAATCTGCTTACGCTGCCGCTGCAACAGGGTCTGGCGTTATCAGCAATTCCGGTCATTTTTACGTCATTCGGTTTTCACGGCAGCGTACCCAGCATCGTCAGCTATATGAACGGTAATATTCGCAAACTGCGATGGGTATTTATCACCGGTAGCGCAATCCCGCTGGTGGCATACATTTTCTGGCAGCTTGCCACGCTCGGCAGTATCAACTCCTCTACCTTTATGGGCTTGCTGGCCGATCATGCCGGGTTAAATGGCCTGTTGCAGGCCTTGCGTGAGGTGGTTGCCTCGCCGCACGTTGAACTGGCGGTGCATCTGTTTGCCGACCTGGCGCTGGCGACATCGTTTTTGGGTGTGGCGCTGGGATTATTTGATTATCTGGCAGATCTGTTCCAGCGACGCAACACCGTCGCCGGGCGTCTGCAAACCGGCGCAATTACCTTCCTGCCGCCACTGGCGTTCGCACTCTTTTACCCGCGCGGCTTTGTGATGGCGCTGGGATACGCTGGCGTCGCGCTGGCGGTACTGGCGTTGCTGATCCCTTCCCTGCTCGCGTGGCAAAGCAGGAAGCATAATCCGCAGGCAACGTATCGCGTCGCGGGCGGCGTTCCGGCATTAGCCCTCGTCTTTACCTGTGGGATAGTGGTGATCGGCGTACAGTTCTGTATCGCCGCCGGGCTGCTGCCTGAAGTGGGATAAAACAAAAGGGGCGCTAAGCCCCTTTTTTGTGTTTAGTGCAGACAGCACTGTTTATATTTTTTACCGCTGCCGCAGGGGCAAGGATCGTTGCGCCCCACCTTTACTTCCGCTCTTACCGGCACCTGCACCGGCGTTTCCTGCGGGTGCGCCATCCAGTACGCGTGTAAATCCAGGGCCGCCAGACGAATCGCGTTAACGCTCTCTTCAAACGCCTCTGGTGACATTTTTTCAACCACGGCGAAGTTCTCTTCCGTACCGTGCAGCGCAATGGCTTTCAGCGCGGGTTGTAGCGTATCCGGTAAGGTGGACCAGTCAGAGAGCGCGACCCCGCGCATATAGCCAAAGCACCACTCTTCCACGATGGTCAGCTCATGACCTTCGACTTCACGCAGACCGAACAGCGGTTCAAACTGTTCCGGGAACTCATTAAGTCTGTCTGCCGTATCCGCCATATGCTGAAACGCCAGTTCCATAAAACGCGTCATCTCCTTTTCAGAGGACCAGCGCGGAACATATTGCGCCCCACCCCATACCGCGACCAGCCATTGCTCTGGCTCAATCTCATACGGCGAACTGAGTACAGCCGTCAGTAAACCATCCAACTCTGACACATCCAGAATCGCGTGATCGGTATTGTACTTTGTCAGTACATCATCCAGCCATTCCAGCTCGCTTTCGTTTAACGGTCCTGTTTTCATAACGCTTTTCCTCAGTGAAATACTCTCGCCCGCAATTATCTTACATGGCTGGCGAAGTAAGGGATACTTATTGGGGAAGGAATGGCCGACAAGAACATCAGCGAACAGATGACAGACACAAAAAAACCACCCGGAGGTGGTTTTACGACACTGCTTATTGCTTTGATTATTCTTGTCTTTCCCATGGTACCCGGAGTGGGACTTGAACCCACACAGCGCGAACGCCGAGGGATTTTAAATCCCTTGTGTCTACCGATTCCACCATCCGGGCTCGGGAAGAAAGTGGAGGCGCGTTCCGGAGTCGAACCGGACTAGACGGATTTGCAATCCGCTACATAACCGCTTTGCTAACGCGCCATATTCTTCAGGCTTTTCAGCCAGACACCCGCTATTGCCGATGTCTTTAAACTGGAGCGGGAAACGAGACTCGAACTCGCGACCCCGACCTTGGCAAGGTCGTGCTCTACCAACTGAGCTATTCCCGCATCATCAAGTAACTTTGTTAATCACTTGATTTTGTTATCGTCTGGCAACCTGCGCCGCCGTTCGATGCGTTGCATTCTACTTACCTGACGCAACGAGTCAACGATATTTTTCGCCACCCACGATCGTTTGCTGAAATTTGCGGCGAAACGATCACTGATCAAGCAAATCCCCGCGTGCAGCGCTCAAATACTGGAACATAGACCACAGCGTCAGCACGGCAGCAACGAAGAAAAGCGCGATCCCGGCATATTCCACCCAAATGTTTGGACGCCACAGCAGCCACGCCAGCGCCGCCATTTGCGAGGTGGTTTTCACTTTGCCGATCCAGGAGACCGCCACGCTGCTGCGTTTGCCCAGCTCGGCCATCCATTCACGCAGCGCGGAAATAATAATTTCACGCGCAATCATGGTCGCGGCAGGCAGCGTCACCCACCAGCTGTGATAATGCTCCGTCACCAGCACCATGGCGATCGCCACCAGCACCTTATCCGCCACCGGATCAAGGAACGCGCCAAAACGCGTACTCTGGTTCCAGCGACGCGCCAGAAAACCGTCGAACCAGTCGGTCACGGCGGCGATACAGAAGATTAGCGCGGTAACGAAGGGAGCCCATGTAAATGGCAGATAAAACACCAATACAAAGAATGGGATCAGAATGACGCGAAACAGCGTGAGCAACGTAGGGATATTAAATTGCATAGTGACGGGTAACTATCTGTTGTCAGAGAAATTACCCCTATGTTGCTACAGAGACCTCAATGTTTCAACGAGTAGAAGATCTTTTCTGCCAGACCTTGCGAAATACCCGGCACTTTTGCAATTTCCTCAACACTCGCGTTACGTAGTCCTTGCAAACCGCCCATATATTTCAACAGCATTTGTCGACGTTTTGGCCCGACGCCTTCGATAGTTTCCAGCGTGCTGGTGTTTTTCACCTTCGCCCGTTTTTTGCGGTGCCCGCTGATGGCGTGATCGTGCGATTCATCGCGGATATGCTGAATAACGTGCAGCGCAGGCGAGTCCGGCGGCAGGCTAAAGCCCTCCCCTTCGGGTTCAAAGAACAACGTCTCCAGACCGGCTTTACGATCGGCGCCTTTAGCAACGCCCAACAATAAAGGATGACTTTTATCCCACGGCACATCCAGTTCTGCAAAAACGGTCTTCGCCTGACCAAGCTGGCCTTTACCGCCATCAATCAGAATAACGTCAGGAATCTTACTTTCTTCAATCGCCTTGCCATAGCGTCGGCGCAGAACCTGATTCATCGCCGCATAATCATCGCCCGGCGTAATTCCGGTAATGTTGTAGCGACGATACTCCGCACGCAGCGGCCCGTTAGCGTCAAAAACCACGCAGGAGGCCACCGTCTGTTCTCCCATCGTGTGGCTGATGTCAAAACACTCCATCCGCTTCACCGCAGGCAGCTTCAGCACGCTTGCCAGCGCGGTCAGACGCTGTGTGATCGTCGATTGCTGCGACAGTTTGCTGATCAGCGCCGTCGCGGCATTGGTTCGCGCCAGCTTCAGGTAACGAGCGCGATCGCCGCGCGGTTTGGTCTGCACATTAATGCGCCGCCCGGCCAGTTCGGACAAGGAGTCCGCCAGCAGCGTTTTATCGCTCAGGTTGAAATCCAGCAGGATCTCTCCTGGCAGCGTGCGCATCTGGCTGCCTTGCAGATAGAACTGGCCGACGAACGTTTCCACCACTTCACCCAGTTCCGTCCCGTTCGGCACTTTCGGGAAATAGCTACGGCTGCCCAGCACCTTGCCCTGGCGGATAAAAAGCACATGCACGCAGGCCATACCCGCATCGAACGCCACGCCGATAACGTCCAGATCGTCGCCGGTATTGGAGACAAACTGTTTCTCAGTAACGCGGCGCACAGCCTGAATTTGGTCGCGTATGCGCGCCGCCTCTTCAAATTCCAGATTCTGGCTGGCTTTTTCCATTCGGGCGATCAATTGGGTCAGAACCTGATCGTCTTTCCCGGATAAAAACAGCCGAACGTACTCCACCTGCTGCGCATACTCGTCTTCACTCACCAGTCCTTCTACGCACGGCCCGAGGCAGCGGCCAATCTGATATTGCAGACAAGGACGCGAGCGGTTGCGGTAGACGCTGTTTTCGCACTGACGAATGGGAAAGACTTTTTGCAGCAGGGCCAGGGTTTCACGCACGGCATACCCGTTCGGGAACGGGCCAAAGTATTCACCTTTGGCATGTTTCGCCCCGCGATGCATTGCCAGGCGTGGATGAGTGTCACCGCTGAGAAAGATGAAAGGATAGGATTTATCATCGCGCAATAACACGTTATAGCGCGGTTGATACAATTTGATGTAGTTGTGTTCGAGCAATAGCGCTTCGGTCTCGGTGTGCGTCACCGTGACATCAATTTGCTGGATTTGCGCAACCAATGCTTCGGTTTTTCGCGAAGCAAGGTTGCTGCGGAAATAGCTGGAAAGCCGTTTTTTCAGGTCTTTCGCTTTACCGACATAAATAACCGTACCACCGGCATCATACATACGATAAACGCCGGGTTGGCTGGTCACGGTTTTTAAAAATGCTTTCGCATCAAACAGAACACTCACTAGCTTGTTAACGTCTCCGCATTACACAGGCCGTGGCGAATTGCCAGGTGAGTCAACTCAACATCACCATGAATGTTTAGTTTACTGAACATTCTGTAGCGATAGCTGTTCACCGTTTTAGGACTGAGATTCAGTTGTTCCGAGATCTCATTAACCTTCTGGCCCCTGGTGATCATCAGCATAATCTGCAACTCGCGTTCAGACAAACTGGCAAAAGGCGTTTCTGTTTTCTCAGGCTCAATCTGGCTCAGCGCCATCTGTTGAGCGATATCTGAAGCAATATAACGCTGCCCGGAAAAAACCGAACGAATCGCGCTGACCACTTCCTGAGGCGCAGCGCCTTTACTCAGATACCCTGCGGCTCCGGCCTGCATGACTTTCGCCGGTAGCGGGTTTTCCGTATGGATCGTCAGCATGATCACTTTAATATCAGCGCTTGAGCGGGCAATTTTGCGCGTCGCCTCAAGACCGCCGATTCCGGGCATGTTCATGTCCATCAGCACAACGTCGACGGCGTTCGCGCGGCACCACTTTACGGCGTCCTCGCCACAACAGGCTTCACCGACAACCTTTATGCCCTTTATATCTTCCAGAATGCGTCGTATCCCTGCGCGCACCAGTTCGTGGTCATCAACAAGAAGAACGTTGATCAAAGGAATATCTCCAGAATAGGGATAACGCTACTGATAGTTAATCGACCCTATATTAGCGGGTTTTATCTCAACTTTGAAACGTAAAAAACGTGGGGCATTCGATTTTGCTCTCGTTTTTGGAAATTAGATTGTACGCTTCGTGGAAACTCCCACAGCTAACGGCCTTTTTTTACCCTCTATTTCTGCATAATAGTTTCAGAATAGTGACAAAAAATTCACTCACTTCCGTCGAAATGCTAAATAGGCAAGCAACTTTGTAACAATAATTAACGCGCGAAATACGCGAGGTAAACAAAAAAATGAGGAAAATATATGCCTCGCAAGGCGTTGTTTATTTTAATGGCGCTGGTTTGATTTGCGATCAAAAAACAACCACTGCTATTTTTGGCGCAGCTTATGGTATACTCCGCCGCCTTAACATTTGCCATCGCACTTTTTCACTGAAACATAACGAGGAAAATAAATGAGTACGCCTGATTTTTCCACTGCCGAGAATAATCAAGAACTGGCCAATGAAGTCACCTGCCTGAAAGCCATGTTGACCCTGATGCTACAGGCAATGGGGCAAGCCGACGCAGGGCGCGTGATTCTTAAGATGGAAAAACAGATCGCGCAGATTGAAGATGAAACGCAGGCCGCGGTATTTTCCAGCACTGTTAAGCAAATTAAACAAGCTTACCGCCAGTAACAGGAAACCGGCTGAGAGTGAAACTTTCAGCCGGTTTTGCGTCTGGCACGCAGAACATTCGTTTTTTCAGATCAGGCCCGTCGCGGCCGCATAGCAGGCAATCTGCGTTTTATTCGGTGCGTTAAACTTTTTCTGCATGTTTTTCTGATGAAAGTTAACGGTGTTCTCTGAGATTGACAGAATCATCGCGATCTCTGATGACGTCTTTCCTTCCGCCGTCCACTTCAGGATCTCTTTCTCTCGCTTACTGAAGCGCATTTCTGGCGTCATCACCATTTCATCCTCCAGCCGCGTCAGCGCCGACAGGCTCTCACGCACCAGCAGTTGCAACCGGAGTTCAATTTCATCATGTGCAAACGGCGCATGGCGGGCGTTCGCCCGGGAGACAGAGAGGAAGCCCAGCGCCCGATTCGGCAGCATCAGGCATTGCGTCGCCCCCCGGCGTAGACCGTAAGCGCGCGCCGCGTCCCATAGCGACTGCGCTTCGCTAAATAAGGCATCATTCCATGCCAGATGCCCCTGGCGGAAATTTTCCGGCTTTAATACCGGATCAATAGAGAAATAGTTTTCAGACTGATAATGCGCCACCCACGCTTGCGGGTACGTAGTGTGAACGGAGATTTTTGGCCGCGTAAACGGGACGGGATGGCGAACGCACAGCGCATAATAATCATATTCAAGCTGCTGTGTCTGATGTTGTAATTCAGTGTAGACATCTTCTGCCGTCGCCATTTCCTGAAAGCGTACCAGCATACTCCGTCGCCAGGTGAAGAAATCATTTTCCTGCATACTAAACGGTAACACCCCTGAGATTGATAATCATTATAATGTTTAAAACAAGCTAACACATAAATGAAGTTTATATGTAGAAAATATCGGTCAGATGGCGAATTACTTGAGGTGTGTTTCACCCGGCGGGAGAACACAAAGGGATTACGGCTATAATCAGGCGGGTATTATTGATATTTATTCAAATGCACTCGCCTGAAACGAGATTATTTCAGGCGAGTGCGCGAAAACATTTATTGCATCAGGAACTTCTCAAGAAACTGACGCGTGCGTGGTTGCTGAGGATTGGCAAATAACGGTTTGGCCGCGCCCTGCTCCACAATGCGCCCCTGATCCATAAATATCACCCGGTCAGCCACGTCGCGCGCAAAGCTCATTTCATGCGTCACAATGACCATCGTGCGCTTTTCCTGCGCCAGCTGGCGTATCGTACTGAGCACCTCCCCCACCAGCTCAGGGTCGAGCGCGGAAGTCGGTTCATCAAACAAAATCACCTCCGGGCGCATCGCCAGCGCGCGGGCAATCGCCACACGCTGCTGCTGCCCGCCGGACAGGCGACGCGGATAGCTGGTCTCTTTCCCGGCCAGTCCTACCTTCGCCAGCAGTTCCCGCGCTAATGCCGTTGCTTCGGCTTTGGGCTCGCCTTTCACAATCACCGGCCCTTCAATGATGTTCTCCAGCACGGTACGGTGCGGAAACAGATTAAAGTTCTGGAATACGAACCCCACATGCTGACGCAACTGGCGAATTAGCCCTTTTTGCTTGCTTAACGAGCTTGCGGTATCAATGGTAATGTCGCCCACTTTGATGGTGCCCGCCTCAGGCTGCTCCAGCAAATTAATGCTGCGCAGCAGCGTTGTTTTACCGGAACCGCTGGGGCCGATAATCGCCACCACCTCACCAGGTTTTACCTCCAGGTCGATGCCGTGCAACACCGTCTGACCGTGGAACTTTTTCACCAGGTTTTTAACTTCAATCGCACTCATTTTGGATCTCTCTCCTGGCGGTTAAGCTGCTCTTCAAAATAGTTTTGCAGCGCGGAAAGTACCGTCGCCATCACCCAGTAGATCAGCGATGCCGCCAGATACATGGTGAAGACTTCCAGCGTACGCGAGGTAATCAGCTGCGCCTGACGGAACAGTTCCGGCACCTGAATCGTCGCGGCCAGGGAGGTATCTTTCACCAGGCTGATGAAACTGTTGCTCAGCGGCGGCAACGCCACGCGGGCGGCCTGCGGCAAAATCGCACGACGCAGCGTTTGCCACGGCGTCATACCGATACTTGCCGCGGCTTCCCACTGACCTTTGTCGATAGAAGAGATCGCCGCACGCAGCGTTTCCGAAGTGTAGGCTGCGGTATTCAGCGACAGGCCAATCATCGCCGCCGGGATCGGGTCCAGCTCAATACCAAACTGCGGCAGGCCGTAGTAGATCATAAAAAGCTGGGCAATCAGCGGCGTACCGCGGAAAATGGAGATATAAAAACGCGCCAGCCAGCGGACAGGCAGCAGGGGCGACATGCGCATCAGCGCGAGAATGAAGCCCAGCAGCAGGCCGAAAAACATCCCGCCAATACTCAGCTGTAGCGTAAACACCGCACCTTTAAGCAGATACGGCAGCGAGTCAATCACCAGTTGGATACTTTCTTGCATGAGTGTTTTTCTACCCGGAAGTTACACGTGAGGATGGTAGGCAAACAGCGCTGGCGCCCCACCGGTATGAATAAAGAGAATCGGGCCTTCATCTTTGAAGCGCTTCTGGCTGATGCCATCGATCAGGCCCGCCATCGCTTTCCCCGTATAGACCGGGTCAAGCAGAATGCCTTCCAGGCGCGCCAGCAGCTTCACGGCCTCCATCCCCTCTTCATTCGGCGTTCCGTATCCCGGCGCGAAATAGTCGTCCCACAGCAGGATGTCCGCCGAGGCGGTCAGTTCCAGCTCTTTAGCAATCGCTTGTTGCAGCGTGACCACTTTGGGCTTCTGATCGATAACCTTGCGCGACACGGTCACGCCGATCAACTCAACATCTGGCATCAGTTGTTCCAGACCTACCGCCAGCCCGGCGTGCGTACCGGCGCTTCCCGACGCCACCACCACGGAGGACAGCTGTACCGCGCCCTCGCACTGCTGGGCGATTTCCAGCGCGCTTTCCACGTATCCCATCGCGCCTAATGGGCTGGAGCCGCCGACCGGAATCACATACGGCCTGAACCCCTGCGCCTCAATACGGGTCGCCAGTTCCTGTAACTGGGTGTCAGGATCGGTCAGCGCGTCGCACATCTCAATTTGCGTGTTAAAAAGATCCAGCAGCAGACGATTGCCGTTGGTCAGGTAGTTTTCCGCCGTCGTACCGATGGGATTTTCCAGTAACGCAACGCAGTGTAATCCCAGTTTTGCCGCTACCGCCGCCGTCTGGCGAACGTGGTTCGACTGGATGGCGCCCGCCGTAATCAGCGTATCCGCGCCTTCACGCAGCGCATCGGCAGCCAGAAATTCAAGCTTACGCAGTTTATTCCCGCCCATCGCCATCGGCGTTACGTCATCGCGTTTAATGAAAATGTCGCGACCCAGATAATCAGATAAACGCGGCAGGTATTCGAGTGGCGTTGGTGCGCCAATAAATTCCAGGCGTGGGAACCGCGTTAAATTATGCAGTGGCATAAAGCCTCCGGTATTCATTGTTGTGATGTTCTTTTTATTATGCACGTTCAAACGGATGAAATAAAAAAGGCGCCGTATTAAAGCGCCTTTTTTTGCAATTATGACGATTATTTAGTCACATCTGCGCCAAACCATTTCTCAGACAGCGCTTTCAGCGTGCCGTCTTTCTGCATATCGGCAATGGCGCCATCTACCGCTTTCAGCAGATCTTCATTGCCTTTACGCAGCGCCACACCGGCTTCCTGACGGGAGAACGCTTCGCCGGTAACGGCCAGCGTGTCTTTGGTTTTCTTCACCAGATCCAATGCGGCCAGGCGATCCACCAGAATAGCGTCAATACGGCCTACGCGCAGATCCTGGTATTTCGTCGGATCGTCATCATAGGTGCGAATGTCTACACCCTGTACGTTCTGGCGCAACCACTCTTCGTAGTTTGTTCCCAGACCAACGCCGACCTTCTTACCTTTCAGGTCAGCCGCCGTGTTGATGCTGCCTTCATTGCCTTTTTTCACCAGCGCCTGAATACCAGAAATAGTATAAGGTGTTGAGAAGTCGTATTTTTTCTTACGTTCGTCAGAGATGGTGACCTGGTTGATAACCACATCAATACGTTTGGAATCCAGCGACGCCAGCATACCGTCCCATTTGGTCGGTTTCAGCGAGGCTTTTACGCCGAGGTGTTTCGCCAGTTCTTCTGCGAACTCCACTTCAAACCCGGTCAGTTTGCCATCATCACCCTGAAAACTGAACGGCGGGTAAGTCCCTTCCAGGCCTACCAGCAGCGTGCCGCGCTCTTTTACTTTGTTTAACAGACCTTCATCTGCATAACTCTTCACGCTCATCCCGGCGACAAGTGCAACTGCCATCACACCCATCAGAGCCTGACGTCCCAGAAGTGCTAATTTCATAGTTACCCCGAATGTTGTCATTAATGACCGTAGTGTAGAGGGTTTGCTGCTAATCACAAACACGACTCCGCTACATGTTATTCATTTTTAATATATATCAGAAGTAGCCATCCGGGATGATTTCTGCATCTGTCCGGCATGCGTATGCGTTTTATACTGTTCGTACTTACGCAGCGCGATCCGATAGTTATTGGTGCTGGTTTCGGGTAACCACGGGGCCAGGTTTTCATCAAGAAAACCTTCCTGTAGCAGGTCGTGAGAGATGTTCTGTTCGGTGAGATGGTTGCCCAGGCGACGCAGGCGTACGACATATTCACGCACGGTGCCGTGGCTCATTTCGGTTTGCTCAAACAAGAATTGTTTAAAACCGATGATGTCAAAGAAGTCACTCTGCTCTTTGCAGTGCAGATCGCCGCAGAAACGGCACAGCGCCGACCACTCCTTCTGCTCCTCCTGCCATTGTGCGTCGTCCATCAGCGTATCCAGGCGGGAAATCGCGATTTTATTGACAATCTGCCCCCGGCGAACCAACGTGATCCTGTCGAGCAATTTATGGCAATGAGCGCAATGCGTCTGGCTGTGTTTAAAGTCTTTGAGGTAGCGGCTTAGTGGCCGTCTTTTAGATTGCTGCACCGTCATGAGAACTCCTGGTAGTCAATACGTTGTGCGGCACTATTAAGGGGCGACGACGATCGCCCTTTATAACTTACCCAGCTTGGTGCGTAGACGCTTGATGGCCTGGCTGTGCAACTGGCTTACCCGTGACTCGCCGACTTCCAGCACCGCGCCAATCTCCTTCAGATTGAGCTCTTCCTGGTAATACAGCGTCAACACCAGCTGTTCGCGTTCTGGCAACGATTCAATCGCATCCATCACACGCTGGCGTAAATTGCTCTCAAGGAGCTGTTGTAACGGGTTTTCCTGCTGGTGTTCTTCCGTCACCAGCTCAATGCTATCGCCATGCTCTTCCCGCCACTCGTCATAAGAGAAGAGTTGGCTGTTATTGGTATCAAGCAACATCTGACGATACTCTTCCACAGGAATCGCCAGCCGCTCCGCCACCTCAGTTTCCGTCGCGTTGCGCCCTAATTCCTGCTCCAGCTGCCCCATCGCCTGCGCCACTTCGCGAGCATTGCGCCGGACGCTACGCGGCACCCAGTCACGGCTGCGTAGTTCATCCAGCATCGCTCCACGAATACGCTGCACTGCGTAAGTGGTAAATGCCGTTCCTTGCAGAGCGTCATATCGGTCAACTGCATTCAATAACCCGATACCGCCCGCTTGTAGCAGATCGTCCAGTTCCACGCTCGCCGGCAAACGCACCTGCAGGCGCAATGCTTCGTGACGCACCAGCGGTACATAACGCTGCCACAGCGAGTGTTTATCCATTACACCTTCAGCGGTATACAGTGAATTCACGATAAACAGCCCTGCGTTAGTTGAGTTATCGGCATGATTATCCGATTCTGGAGGGGTTTTAATCGGGTGAATAGTGGGTGAAATGAGGGGTTATTTGGGGGTTACCCGTAAAAGCCAGATAGAAAAAACCCCGCCGAAGCGGGGTTTGCGCGATAAATATGAATTAACGCAGCAGGGACAGCACGTTCTGAGGAACCTGGTTGGCCTGCGCCAGAACAGAGGTACCCGCCTGTTGCAAAATGTTTGCACGAGACATGTTGGATACTTCAGTCGCGTAATCTGCATCTTCAATACGGCTACGAGCTTCAGACAGGTTATTTACGGTGTTGCCCAGGTTGGTGATAGCAGAATTGAAACGGTTTTGTACCGCACCCAGATCGGAACGTAAATCAGCAACTTGCGCCAGGGCGGCATCAATTTTCGCCAGCGGACTTTCAGTTTTGGTTGCAGCCACTTCGTTCAGTTCAGTACCTGACTGGAAGTTATGACCTTTAACATTCGCTGCAAGGTACTGTTTGTCGTCAACAGTAACCACTTCTGTTTTACCGTTCACTCCGCCAAACTGGACAGCCGCTTTCGCAGAAGCACCGGCATCATCAGTGTAATCAACGGTTTTAGCGGTGATTTTGCCTGTTTTCTCGTCATAATCCGCCGCATAGAACTTACCATCTACTTTCAACGCATAACCGCCGTCAATAGATTTGCCGTTTTTGTCTTCAAAGGACATTTTCACCAGGGAGGTGTTAGCGGCAGTCGCACCAGTCACGCCCGCAGCCACCAGATCGGCTGCCGCATCAGTGGTATCGATGGTGTTGGCTTCTTGCACATTGCCTACGCCAGTTGTTTCGGCCAGAGTCACGGTAGTTTCTTTAGCGCCGATAGTAATGGCACCCGTACCAGCATCTACGGTTGCTTTATACAGACCATCACCATTCGTACCACCGGTAGAACCTGTAATATTGACGTAATAGTTGCCATCTTTGAACTGAATAGTTCCAGTACCACCATCACCCGCAGCAGTCCCCGCTGCAGCTTCTAGTTCACCAGCAGTCGGTGCAGTAATAGCCTGTGTACCATCGTGATAACCCGTTGCGTTAACTGCAGTATCTACTTGCTTGTAGGCATCCTGTACGCTCAGGCTATCAAGGCCCAGCGTTTTGGAATTAATTTCTTTCAGGTTAATATCAATGGTTTCGCCATCGTCAGCACCAACCTGAATAGTCAGAGTGCCTTCTTTTGCCAGCACTTTCACGCCGTTGAACTGAGTTTGACCAGATACACGGTCAATTTCATTCAGACGTTGGGTAATTTCGGCCTGGATGGAGTCCAGGTCTGACTGGGAGTTAGTGCCGTTGGCGGACTGCACTGCCAGCTCACGAACACGCTGCAGGTTGTTGTTGATTTCGTTCAGCGCACCTTCGGTGGTCTGTGCGATAGAGATACCGTCGTTAGCGTTACGGGAAGCCTGAGTCAGGCCTTTAATGTTAGAAGTAAAACGGTTTGCAATCGCCTGGCCTGCAGCATCATCTTTCGCGCTGTTGATACGCAGACCGGAAGACAGACGCTCAATAGCGGAACTCAGGGAGGACTGAGATTTATTCAGGTTATTCTGGGTCAACAGCGACAGGCTGTTTGTATTGATGACTTGTGCCATGATCTTTTCCTTATCAATTTACATCTTGATGTTATTGGGCCGTTGCCCACGGTTTCTCACCGTAACCCTTGTATCGGCACCTTAAATTCGAACTTTAGAAAATTTTTTGTTTCCGCATCACTTTTTCTTAGTCCACGAAATACCCGCTTTATAGGCCATTATTCTGCGCATCATTTTCACAAAATTATTATTAAACTTTGCCTCCAGATTGCCGATAACGCGCTTATCTACTGTTTGCAATCACAAGGAATAAGGCATGGCTTCAATCTCATCACTGGGCGTCGGTTCAAACTTGCCGTTGGATACTTTGCTGACGAATCTGACCACCGCCGAAAAAGGACGTTTAACGCCAATCACCAAGCAACAGAGCGCCAATACAGCTAAGTTGACGGCCTACGGCACCCTGAAAAGCGCGTTGGAAAAATTCCAGACAGCAAATACCGCATTAAATAAAGCAGACTTATTTAAAACAACAACCGCTTCCAGTACCTCCGAAGATCTTAAAGTCAGCACTACAGCAGGTGCTGCGCCAGGTACATATAAAATAAATGTAACCCAACTTGCCGCAGCACAATCGCTGGCAACCGATGCGACTTTCGCCACGACAAAAGAACAGTTAGGTGATACCTCTGTCTCTTCACGCACCATCAAGATTGAGCAACCAGGACGTAAAGAGCCGCTGGAAATTAAGCTCGACAAAGGCGATACCTCAATGGAGGCCGTTCGAGATGCAATCAACGATGCAGACAGCGGTATTTCTGCAAGTATCGTCAAGGTATCTGAGGACAAATATCAGTTAGTCCTCACCGCAGACAGCGGTACAGACAACACAATGAAGATTTCTGTCGAAGGGGATACCAAGCTCAACGAACTGCTAGCCTACGATAGCACTACCGGCACTGGAAATATGAAAGAGCTGGTTAAAGCACAAAACGCAGAACTTAATGTTAATGGTATCGACATTGTTCGTCAGAGCAACACCGTCACCGATGCGCCACAAGGCCTGACATTGAACCTGACGAAAACCGTTAATGACGTGACAGTCACAGTGACAAAAGACGATTCCAAAGCAACAGAGGCGATAAAAGCCTGGGTAGATGCTTATAACTCACTGGTCGACACATTCAGCACTTTAACGAAATACACAGAAGTAGAACCTGGTGAAGAAGCAAGCGACAAAAATGGCGCACTATTGGGCGACAGCGTTTTACGGACGATTCAAACAGGTATTCGTTCGCCATTTGCAAACAGCGGTAGTGATTCGTCTTTCAAAACGATAGCAGAAATTGGTATCACCCAAGATGGTACTACCGGAAAACTCAAAATTGATGAAGAAAAACTCGCAAAAGCACTAAAAGAGAATACAGCATCAACCCGTGAATTACTGGTTGGCGACGGTAAAGAAACTGGAATTACGACGAAGATCGCCACCGAAGTAAAAAGTTACCTGGCTGATGACGGCATTATTGATAATGCCCAGGACAACATCAACGCCACTCTTAAGAACCTGACCAAACAATATTTATCAGTCAGTAATAGTATTGATGAAACCGTCGCCCGTTATAAAGCCCAGTTTACCCAACTGGATACCATGATGAGCAAGCTCAATAACACCAGTTCTTATCTGAGCCAGCAATTTGCTGCAATGAGCAATTCCTGATAACACGAGGTAACCATGTACACCGCGAGCGGTACCAAAGCTTATGCTCAAGTCAGCGTGGAAAGCGCCGTAATGAGCGCCAGTCCGCACCAGTTGATAGAGATGTTGTTTGACGGCGCGAATAGCGCCCTGGTGCGCGCTCGCCTGTTTTTAGAACAAGGCGACATCGTCGCTAAAGGCGAAGCATTAAGTAAAGCCATTAACATTATCGATAATGGCCTTAAAGCGGGTTTAGATCAGGAAAAAGGCGGTGAAATTGCCGCCCATCTTTCAGACTTATACGACTATATGATCCGCCGTTTGCTACAGGCAAACTTGCGTAATGACAGTCAGGCTATTGAAGAAGTGGAAGGGTTACTCGGCAACATTGCGGAAGCCTGGAAGCAGATTTCACCGAAAGTATCTTCCCAGGAGTCTCGTTAATGACCTCAGCCGTGGAGTTTATCAACCGTTGGCAGCGTATTGCGCTGCTTAGCCAATCGTTACTGGAACTTGCGCAGCGAGGAGAATGGGACCTGTTACTGGAACAGGAAGTCACCTACCTGCAAAGTATTGAAACGGTTATGGAAACACAAACTCCACCGGGCATTACGCAAAGCCTTCAGGATAGGGTTGCGGGGTATATCAAACAGACGCTGGATAATGAACAGCTTTTACGCGAGTTGCTACAAAATCGGCTGAACGAACTCAGCAATTTGATTGGTCAGTCGACGCGGCAGAAGTCACTGAATAACGCCTATGGTCGGCTATCCGGTATGTTGCTGGTTCCTGACGTCCCTACCGCCCCGCAATAATTTTTATCCACCTGTGAAAAATCATCCATACTCCAGAAGTTGGCCTGACGGCTTCTGGAGCACGGAAGATGAAAAACCCCACGCTATTGCAGTACTTCCACTGGTATTACCCTGACGGCGGCAAGCTCTGGCCAGAACTGGCTGAGCGCGCTGGCGGCCTCAATGATATCGGCATTAATATGGTCTGGTTACCGCCCGCCTATAAAGGCGCGTCCGGCGGGTATTCCGTAGGTTATGACTCGTATGACCTGTTTGATCTGGGTGAGTTTGATCAGAAAGGATCTGTCGCCACGAAATATGGCGACAAAGCGCAGCTGCTGGCCGCCATTGAGGCGCTAAAGCAAAATGACATTGCGGTTTTGCTCGACGTGGTCGTCAACCACAAAATGGGCGCGGATGAAAAAGAGGCCATTCGCGTACAGCGGGTCAATGAAGATGATCGCACGCAAATCGATGACGAGATCATCGAATGTGAAGGCTGGACGCGTTACACCTTCCCTGCCCGCGCCGGTCAATATTCGCAGTTTATCTGGGATTTCAAATGTTTCAGCGGTATTGATCACATCGAAAACCCGGACGAAGACGGCATCTTTAAGATCGTCAACGACTACACTGGCGACGGCTGGAACGACCAGGTCGATGATGAGATGGGTAATTTCGACTATCTGATGGGCGAAAACATCGACTTTCGCAACCATGCGGTCACCGAGGAGATCAAATACTGGGCGCGTTGGGTAATGGCGCAAACCCATTGCGACGGCTTCCGCCTGGATGCGGTCAAACACATTCCGGCCTGGTTTTATAAAGAGTGGATAGAACACGTCCAGGAGGTTGCGCCAAAGCCGCTGTTCATTGTGGCGGAGTACTGGTCTCATGAAGTGGACAAGCTACAAGCCTATATCGATCAGGTGGATGGAAAAACCATGCTGTTCGACGCGCCGCTACAGATGAACTTCCACGAAGCCTCTCGTCAGGGGCGTGATTACGATATGAGCCAGATTTTCACCGACACGCTGGTGGAAGCCGATCCTTTCCATGCCGTAACGCTCGTGGCAAATCACGATACCCAACCGTTACAGGCACTTGAAGCGCCCGTTGAAGCCTGGTTTAAGCCGCTGGCCTATGCGTTGATCCTGTTGCGGGAGAACGGCGTACCGTCAGTGTTCTACCCTGATCTCTACGGCGCACACTACGAGGATACGGGCGGCGACGGTGAAACCTACACCATTGATATGCCCGTTATCGAACAGCTCGATCAACTGATTCTCGCGCGCCAGCGTTTTGCCCACGGCATCCAGACGCTCTTTTTCGACCACCCCAACTGCGTTGCCTTTAGCCGTAGCGGTACAGACGACGATCCTGGCTGCGTGGTCGTACTTTCCAACGGCGATGACGGCGAAAAGACCATTACGCTAGGTGAAAATTACGCCAACAAGACCTGGCGTGATTTTTTAGGTAATCGGGAAGAGCGCGTAACCACCGATGAACAGGGTGAGGCCACGTTTACCTGCAACGGTGGCTGCGTCAGCGTATGGGTCATTGAAGATGTGCTGTAAGTTCAGGAGAGAACATCGGCCGGGTAAGCGCTAGCGCCCCCGGCATCAACATGATTACCGCCAGCGTTTACCGAAAATGTTTACGGTAACTGACTCGCGAGCGGATGTTTCGATAAATAGTCGGCGCATTCGGTCGTGGGTCGGTCCACGCGTTGCAGCGTCATACCATCATATTCCAGCGTGTTCCCTTCACGCTCAATCTCATAGAGTTCGCGCTTCACCGTAACGTTGGTTAAATCACCGGAAAGCAGCGTCAGTTTACCCGGCAGGGCAATCACCCGCTGCCACTGACGGCAATCCAGGGTATCTCCTTCTTTGGTCACCACCAGACTGGCTATCGCCTCGGGGCTTACCAGTTTGCGCTGAGGGCCTTTTGACTGCCAGTATCCTTCCAGTCCGGCTGGCGCTGGCGTCTTCACCACATCGTTATAATTCTGTACCTCTGCACACCCGGTAAGGACCAGAAATGCGCCAACGATCGCTATTTTTTTCATCATTCATCCTGCATGCGAAGAAAACAGGATTGTGGCATTAAAGCCCTGATGTCGCCAGCCTTTCAGGGCCAACAAGTAATATTGATCCAGTCGATATTACTTCTTATTAGTAGTAGGCAAAAAATCTGATCGGTGTACTATCCGCTCTTCTTTTATTCTCCTTCTGAGTTCAGAGGCTAAGAAAGCATGTCATGGCAACAATTCAAACAAGCCTGGTTAGTTAAATTCTGGGCGCCTGTCCCTGCGGTCATCGCAGCAGGTATTCTCTCCACTTATTATTTCGGTATCACCGGTACGTTCTGGGCTGTTACAGGCGAATTCACCCGCTGGGGTGGACAAATCCTCCAGCTGTTTGGCGTTCATGCTGAAGAGTGGGGTTACTACAAGCTGATCCATCTGGAAGGTTCCCCTCTTACCCGCATCGACGGGATGATGATCCTCGGCATGTTCGGCGGCTGCTTTGCCGCGGCACTGTGGGCCAACAACGTTAAATTACGTATGCCGCGCAGCCGTATCCGCATTATGCAGGCGATTATCGGCGGGATGATTGCCGGTTTTGGCGCGCGCATGGCGATGGGCTGCAATCTGGCAGCCTTCTTCACCGGTATTCCGCAGTTTTCTCTTCATGCCTGGTTCTTTGCGCTGGCAACCGCCATCGGCTCCTGGTTCGGCGCACGCTTCACGCTACTGCCCATATTCCGTATCCCGGTCAAAATGCAGAAAGTCTCCGCTGCCTCGCCGCTGACGCAGAAGCCAGATCAGGCGCGCCGCCGTTTCCGTCTGGGGATGCTGGTCTTTATCGGCATGATCGGCTGGGCGCTGCTGACGGCGATGAACCAGCCAAAACTGGGGCTGGCCATGCTGTTCGGCGTGGGTTTTGGTCTGCTGATTGAACGTGCGCAAATTTGTTTCACCTCGGCCTTCCGTGACCTGTGGATCACCGGTCGCACCCATATGGCGAAAGCCATCATCTTCGGGATGGCGGTGAGCGCTATCGGAATTTTCAGCTACGTGCAGTTAGGCGTGGAAGCGAAGATTATGTGGGCTGGCCCGAACGCCGTTATCGGCGGTCTGCTGTTTGGTTTTGGCATCGTGCTGGCGGGCGGGTGTGAAACCGGCTGGATGTACCGCGCCGTGGAAGGTCAGGTGCACTACTGGTGGGTGGGCCTCGGCAACGTTATCGGCTCCACTATTCTGGCATATTACTGGGATGATTTTGCCCCGGCGCTGGCAACCCGTTGGGACAAAGTGAATCTGCTCGACACCTTCGGCCCGCTGGGCGGCCTGCTGGTCACTTATCTGCTGCTGTTTGCCGCGCTGATGCTGATAATCGGTTGGGAAAAACGTTTCTTCCGTCGCTCCGGGTTAACCCCTGCTAAGGAATCCGCATGAAAAATATCGTTCCTGATTACCGTCTTGATATGGTTGGTGAGCCCTGCCCTTACCCGGCCGTCGCCACGCTGGAAGCGATGCCGCAGTTAAAAAAGGGAGAAATTCTGGAAGTGGTGAGCGACTGCCCGCAATCCATCAATAATATTCCGCTGGATGCGCGCAATCACGGCTATACGGTGCTGGATATTCAGCAGGATGGCCCAACAATTCGCTATCTGATTCAGAAGTAATCATTTGCCGGATGACGGCGCAAGCGCCTTATCCGGCCTGTATGATGCATTCAGCAGGTCTGGCTACACCTGCATCGACATCACTTCCTGGTACGCCGACATCAGTTTGTTGCGTACCTGAATACCCATCTGCATTGAGACAGACGCTTTTTGCATATCGGTCATCACATCATTAAGCGCAATGCCTGGCTCACCCAGAGTAAATTTTTCTGCCTGTACGCGCGCGGTGGTTTGCGTGTCACTGATGCGATTCAGTGCCGCATGCAGTTGACCGGCAAAACTTACGGTTGGTTGCGGCAGCGCGTCTTGCGCCCGTGCGGACATCGCCGTTGCCTGTAGCTGGCTGATGACCCCTTCAATCCCCTGTATTGCTGACATGCTAATCCCCTGGATGATTTTTTACACAGCAGAGATTACCAGTTTGTCAATAAGATAAAGGCGCTAAATAGCGATAAAAAACCTCGGTTTTTGGCGCATAGAAAAATTCGAAACCGCAAATAATGAGACCGTCAATTTTTCGAGTTTGCTGACCCGGGAGTGAGTCTTGTTCCACTTTGCAAAAAACGCCGTCCACGATCAGTCACGAGGTGCGAGATGAGTGCGACTGCATCGACTGCAACCCAACCTAAACCTCTCGAGTGGCTTAATCGCCTGCGCGCGAATCCCAGAATTCCTCTGATTGTGGCGGGATCAGCCGCCGTTGCCATCATCGTTGCTATGGTTTTGTGGGCGAAAGCGCCAGATTATCGCACGCTGTTCAGCAACCTTTCCGATCAGGATGGCGGGGCCATTGTCACGCAGCTGACCCAGATGAACATCCCTTACCGCTTCACCGAAGGAAGCGGTGCGATTGAAGTGCCTGCCGATAAAGTGCATGAGCTTCGCTTGCGCCTGGCGCAACAGGGATTGCCAAAAGGCGGCGCTGTCGGCTTCGAGCTGTTAGACCAGGAAAAATTCGGCATCAGCCAGTTCAGCGAGCAGGTCAATTATCAGCGCGCGCTGGAAGGCGAACTGGCCCGCACTATCGAAACCCTGGGGCCGGTAAAACGCGCCCGTGTCCACCTGGCGATGCCGAAACCTTCTCTGTTCGTGCGCGAGCAGAAATCCCCTTCCGCTTCCGTGACGGTCAATCTTGAACCAGGCCGCGCGCTGGATGAAGGGCAAATCAGCGCGGTGGTGCATCTGGTATCCAGCGCCGTTGCAGGTCTGCCGCCAGGTAACGTCACGCTGGTCGATCAGGGCGGTCATCTGTTGACTCAGTCCAATACCAGCAGCCGCGATCTGAACGACGCGCAGTTGAAATACGCCAGCGATGTGGAAGGACGCATTCAGCGCCGTATCGAATCGATTCTTTCGCCAATCGTCGGCAACGGCAACGTCCATGCTCAGGTTACTGCGCAGCTGGATTTTGCCAACAAAGAGCAAACGGAAGAGCAATACCGTCCGAACGGCGACGCATCGCAGGCCGTGCTGCGCTCACGCCAGCTTAATGAAAGCGAGCAAATCGGCTCCGGCTATCCGGGCGGCGTACCGGGTGCGCTGTCGAATCAGCCTGCGCCGGCGAATGCTGCGCCGATCAGCACACCGCCTGCTAATCAGCAAAACGCGCAGAACACGCAGACGACCAACAATGCGAACAGCAATGTGCCGCGCAATACGCAGCGCAACGAAACCAGTAACTATGAAGTGGATCGCACCATTCGCCACACCAAACTGAACGTGGGCGATGTGCAGCGACTCTCCGTGGCGGTCGTGGTGAACTACCGCGCCCTGCCGGACGGCAAACCGCTGCCGTTAACCACGGAACAGATGAAGCAGATCGAAGATCTGACCCGCGAAGCAATGGGCTTCTCCGACAAACGCGGCGATACCCTTAACGTGGTGAACTCACCGTTTACCGCAACGGACGACCTGGGCGGCGAGCTGCCATTCTGGAAACAGCAAGCCTTTATTGAGCAGTTGATCTCCGCAGGTCGCTGGCTCCTGGTTCTGCTGGTTGCCTGGATTCTGTGGCGCAAAGCGGTTCGACCGCAGCTTGCTCGCCGCGCTGAAGAGACGAAAGTCGCGCAGGAACAGGCGCAGGTTCGTCAGGAAACCGAAGAAGCGGTAGAAGTTCGCCTCAGCAAAGACGAACAGACCCAGCAGCGCCGGGCGAACCAGCGTCTGGGCGCAGAAGTGATGAGCCAGCGTATTCGCGAAATGTCAGATAACGATCCGCGCGTCGTGGCGCTGGTCATTCGCCAGTGGATGAATAACGATCATGAGCAATAAACTTACCGGCACCGATAAAAGCGTCATCCTGCTGATGACCATTGGCGAAGACCGTGCGGCAGAGGTGTTTAAGCACCTCTCCACGCGCGAAGTGCAAACCCTGAGTTCGGCAATGGCGAACGTGCGCCAGATTTCCAACAAACAGCTGACCGATGTGCTGGCGGAATTTGAGCAAGAAGCCGAACAGTTTGCCGCACTCAACATCAACGCCAACGAATACCTGCGTTCCGTGCTGGTTAAAGCGCTGGGTGAAGAACGTGCCGCCAGTCTGCTGGAAGATATCCTCGAAACGCGGGATACCGCCAGCGGCATTGAAACGCTCAACTTTATGGAGCCGCAAAGCGCCGCCGACCTTATCCGCGACGAACACCCGCAGATTATCGCCACCATCCTGGTGCATCTCAAACGCGGCCAGGCCGCCGATATTCTGGCGCTGTTCGACGAACGTCTGCGCCACGATGTCATGCTGCGTATCGCGACCTTCGGCGGCGTACAGCCAGCCGCACTGGCGGAACTGACCGAAGTGTTGAATGGTCTGCTCGACGGTCAGAACCTCAAGCGCAGCAAAATGGGCGGCGTGAGAACCGCGGCAGAAATCATCAACCTGATGAAAACCCAGCAGGAAGAGGCGGTTATCAGCGCCGTACGCGAATTCGACGGCGAGCTGGCGCAGAAAATTATCGACGAAATGTTCCTGTTCGAAAATCTGGTGGAAGTCGACGATCGCAGCATCCAGCGTCTGTTGCAGGAAGTGGATTCCGAGTCGTTGCTGATCGCCCTGAAAGGCGCCGAGCCGCCGCTGCGCGAGAAATTCCTGCGCAACATGTCGCAGCGTGCTGCCGATATTCTACGCGACGACCTCGCCAACCGTGGCCCGGTACGTCTGTCTCAGGTGGAGAACGAACAGAAAGCCATTCTGCTTATTGTGCGTCGTCTGGCGGAAACCGGCGAAATGGTAATCGGCAGCGGCGAGGATACCTATGTCTAACGAATTGCCGTGGCAGGTCTGGACACCGGACGATCTCGTCCCTCCCCTGGCCGAGTTTGTGCCAATGGAGCACCGCGACGAACCGATAGCCATCGATGACGAACCGGAGCTGAGTGCCGAACAGCAGCTTGAACAGCAACTGGCGCAGCTGAAAATGCAGGCGCACGAGCAAGGGTATAATGCGGGCCTCGCCGAAGGTCGCCAGAAAGGCCACGAACAGGGCTATCAGGAAGGATTAGCGCAAGGGCTGGAGCAAGGCCAGACGCAGGCGCGCGCTCAACAGGCGCCGCTGAATGCCCGAATGCAGCAACTGGTCAGCGAGTTTCAGAATACGCTGGACGCGCTGGACAGCGTGATTGCCTCGCGCCTGATGCAAATGGCGCTGGAAGCCGCTCGCCAGGTGATCGGCCAGACGCCAGCGGTGGACAACTCCGCGCTCATTAAACAGATCCAGCAATTGTTGCAACAGGAGCCGTTGTTCAGCGGGAAACCGCAATTACGCGTTCACCCGGATGATTTACAGCGCGTCGAAGAGATGCTCGGGGCCACGCTCAGCCTGCACGGCTGGCGTTTGCGCGGCGATCCCACGCTGCATCATGGCGGCTGTAAAGTGTCCGCCGATGAAGGCGATCTGGACGCCAGCGTCGCCACTCGTTGGCAAGAACTCTGCCGCCTGGCGGCTCCCGGAGTCGTCTGATGACTACGCGCCTGACCCGCTGGCTGAATACGCTGGATAACTTCGAAGCCAAAATGGCGCAGCTCCCGGCGGTACGTCGCTACGGGCGACTGACCCGCGCCACCGGTCTGGTGCTGGAAGCCACCGGTTTGCAGCTGCCGCTCGGCGCGACCTGCGTCATTGAACGGCAGGACGGGACGGAAACACGCGAAGTGGAAAGCGAAGTCGTCGGCTTTAATGGCCAGCGGCTGTTTTTAATGCCGCTGGAAGAGGTCGAAGGCATTCTTCCCGGCGCACGCGTTTACGCAAAAAATATTGCCGGGGAAGGTCTGCAAAGCGGAAAACAGCTGCCGCTCGGCCCTGCCCTGCTGGGGCGCGTGCTGGACGGCGGCGGCAAGCCGCTGGATGGTCTTCCCGCGCCAGACACCACGGAAACCGGCGCGTTAATCACTCAGCCATTCAACCCCTTGCAGCGAACGCCCATTGAGCATGTGCTGGATACCGGCGTTCGCCCCATCAACGCGCTGCTCACCGTCGGACGCGGACAGCGTATGGGGCTGTTTGCCGGTTCCGGCGTGGGTAAAAGCGTTCTGCTCGGCATGATGGCGCGCTATACCCGCGCGGACGTTATCGTCGTCGGGCTGATTGGCGAACGTGGCCGCGAAGTTAAAGATTTTATCGAAAACATTCTGGGCGCTGACGGGCGCGCGCGTTCGGTGGTGATTGCCGCGCCTGCGGATGTCTCGCCACTGCTGCGAATGCAGGGAGCGGCCTATGCCACGCGTATTGCCGAGGATTTCCGCGACCGCGGGCAGCATGTACTGCTGATCATGGACTCCCTGACCCGCTACGCGATGGCGCAGCGTGAGATTGCGCTGGCGATCGGCGAACCGCCTGCAACCAAAGGGTATCCGCCTTCGGTCTTCGCAAAATTACCTGCGCTGGTGGAACGTGCGGGGAACGGCATTCACGGCGGCGGCTCCATCACCGCGTTTTACACGGTCTTGACCGAAGGCGACGATCAGCAGGACCCAATCGCCGACTCAGCGCGTGCGATCCTGGATGGACACATTGTGTTATCCCGTCGTCTGGCCGAAGCCGGTCACTACCCGGCCATTGATATTGAAGCGTCGATCAGCCGTGCGATGACGTCGCTGATCACCGAGCAACACTATGCACGCGTACGGAATTTCAAACAGTTGCTGTCCAGTTTCCAGCGTAACCGCGATTTGGTGAGCGTCGGCGCGTATGCCAAAGGCAGCGATCCCATGCTGGATAAAGCCATCGCGCTGTGGCCGCAGCTGGAGGCGTTTTTGCAACAAGGTATTTTCGAACGAGCCGACTGGGAAGATTCTCTCCAGGCGCTGGAACTGATTTTCCCGACGGTGTGATGAAGCAGGAGGGCATAGGTCATGGCACAACATGGTGCGCTGGCAACATTAAAAGATCTGGCCGAGAAAGAAGTGGATGATGCCGCTCTCTTATTAGGGGAAATGCGACGCGGATTCCAGCAGGCGGAAGAACAACTGAAAATGCTGATCGATTATCAGCATGAGTATCGCAACAATCTCAATGCCGATATGGGCCAGGGGATTGCCAGCAACCGCTGGATTAACTATCAGCAATTTATTCAGACGCTGGAGAAGGCCATTGAGCAGCATCGCCAGCAGCTGACGCAGTGGACACAAAAAGTGGACGTGGCGCTGAACAGCTGGCGTGAAAAGAAACAACGGCTTCAGGCCTGGCAGACCTTACAGGACAGACAAAGTGCGGCAGCGTTATTGGCTGAAAACCGCCTGGATCAGAAAAAAATGGATGAATTTGCTCAGCGTGCTGCAATGAGGAAAACCGAATGATCACCTTGCCCCAACTGATCACGACCGACACAGACGTAACGACAGGCCTTCAGGCCGGTAAAACAGCCGATTCAGCCCAGGATTTTCTGGCGCTGTTAGCCGGTGCTTTGGGCGCAGGCGACGCGCAGGGTAAAGATGCCCCGCTTTCGCTTGCCGATCTCCAGGCGGCAGGCGGCAAACTGCAAAAAGGATTGCTGCAAAAAAATGGCGATACGCCGCAGACGACAGCGCTGGCCGATCTTCTGGCGCGCCAGGATCTGCTGACGGATGACGCCACAGCAGACCTGACCGAGGCACAGCAGTTGCTATCCACGCTGACGCCTTCGCTGAAAAGCAACGCCCTGAACGCGTTAAGTAAGACTGCCCGGCAGGACGACAACGCACCGGCGCTGAGCGATGAAGACCTCGCGAATCTGAGCGCGCTCTTCGCCATGTTACCGGGCCAGTCGGCGCTGACGCCAACCACGCGAACCGCGTCGGCTGAAGGCGCACTCTCCGCCCCGGCATCACTGCGTGGCGATACGCGCGCCGCTATGCAGGATGCGGTTGCCGGGCTGACGACGGGCGAGCTGAAAAAAGGGAAAGTCGATGCCGCGCCTGACGTCACCGCAAACTCAGCAAGCAACCAGCCGGTAACGCCGCTGGTCGCCGCCGCTGCCGCTAAAGCCGACATGGAAAGCACGCCTTCTCCGGTCACGACCATTGGCGCCATGACCACGCCTGGCGGTATGACGACGCAGACGCAACCCGCGCCTGTCGCAGCCGCCCCGGTGCTCAGCGCGCCGCTGGGCAGCCATGAGTGGCAGCAGTCATTAAGCCAGCATGTGACGCTGTTTACCCGCCAGGGGCAGCAGAGCGCGGAACTGCGTCTGCACCCGGAGGAACTGGGGCAGATTCAAATCTCCCTCAAAATGGATGATAACCAGGCGCAACTGCAAATGGTGTCAGCGCATAGCCACGTTCGCGCCGCGCTGGAAGCCGCGTTACCCGTACTGCGTACCCAACTGGCGGAAAACGGCATCCAGCTGGGACAAAGCAGTATCAGCAGTGAAAGTTTCGCCGGACAGCAGCAGTCGTCATCCCAGCAGCAGCACGCTTCCCGCGCACAGGGACAAGAGGCTTTTGCCGCCGAAGATGACATCGCACTGACGACGCCGGGCTCGCTCCAGGCTGCCGCTCGCGGCGATGGCGCGGTGGATATCTTCGCCTAACGCCAGAGGTAGCATGATTATCCGCGTCTTTTCCACGCTTTGCCGTGGACAGGACACGGGATAATCAGCCAATAAGCTGTACCGAAACAGGAAGCCCGTATCTGATGACTGACTCCGCGATTAACAGAAAGAGCAAACGCTCAATTTGGATCCCTTTGCTGGTGTTGATTACTCTTGCCGCCTGCGCAACCGCCGGCTATAGCTACTGGCGGATGCAGGAGCACCCGACCGCCAGCGCTACCGCGGCCCCGCCACCGCCGCCAGCGCCCGTATTTTTCGCGCTGGATACGTTTACCGTCAATCTGGGCGATGCCGATCGCGTGCTGTATATCGGGATTACGCTGCGCCTGAAGGACGAAGTGACGCGCGCGCGTCTGAGCGAATATCTGCCAGAAGTGCGCAGCCGTCTGTTACTGCTGTTTTCGCGTCAGGATGCCACTGCGCTTTCGACGGAAGCCGGGAAGCAGACGCTGATCGCGGCAATCAAAGAAACGCTCTCTACTCCGCTCGTTGCTGGACAACCGAAACAGGAAGTCACCGACGTTCTTTATACAGCTTTCATTCTGCGGTAAAGACATGGGCGATAGTATTCTTTCTCAGGCTGAAATCGATGCGCTGCTCAACGGCGACAGCGAGGCCAAAGACGAACCCACCCCTGGCGGCGTGGGCGACAATGATATTCGTCCTTATGATCCCAATACACAGCGTCGCGTGGTGCGCGAGCGCCTACAGGCGCTGGAGATCATTAACGAACGTTTCGCGCGTCAATTCCGTATGGGGCTGTTTAACCTGCTGCGTCGCAGCCCGGATATTACCGTGGGCGCGATCCGCATTCAGCCATATCACGAATTTGCGCGTAATTTACCCGTACCGACCAACCTGAACCTGATCCATCTGAAGCCGCTGCGCGGTACGGGTCTGGTGGTGTTCTCGCCGAGTCTGGTGTTTATCGCCGTGGATAACCTGTTTGGCGGCGACGGGCGTTTTCCGACCAAAGTGGAAGGTCGTGAGTTTACGCATACCGAACAGCGCGTTATCAACCGCATGCTGAAGCTGGCGCTTGAAAGCTACAGCGACGCGTGGAAAGCGATCAACCCGCTGGAAGTGGAGTACGTTCGCTCTGAGATGCAGGTGAAATTCACCAATATCACCACCTCTCCGAACGACATTGTGGTGAACACGCCGTTCCACGTCGAAATTGGCAACCTGACAGGCGAGTTCAACATCTGCCTGCCTTTCAGCATGATTGAGCCGCTGCGGGAGCTGTTGGTGAACCCGCCGCTGGAAAACTCGCGTCATGAAGATCAGAACTGGCGCGACAATCTGGTGCGTCAGGTTCAGCATTCAGAGCTGGAGCTGGTGGCGAACTTTGCTGACATCCCGCTGCGCCTTTCCCAGATATTAAAGCTGAAACCCGGCGACGTGCTGCCGATTGAAAAACCCGACCGCATTATTGCTCATGTGGACGGCGTACCTGTACTGACCAGCCAGTATGGCACCGTGAACGGTCAGTATGCGTTGCGCGTAGAGCATTTGATCAACCCGATTTTGAATTCGCTGAATGAGGAACAGCCCAAATGAGTGACATGAATAATCCGTCCGATGAGAATACCGGCGCATTGGACGATCTGTGGGCTGACGCGTTAAACGAGCAAAAAACAACGACCAGCAAAAGCGCAGCCGATGCCGTCTTCCAGCAGTTGGGCGGCGGCGACGTCAGTGGAAACCTACAGGATATCGATTTAATCATGGATATTCCGGTCAAGCTGACCGTGGAGCTGGGTCGTACGCGCATGACCATCAAAGAGCTGCTGCGACTGACGCAGGGGTCGGTGGTCGCGCTGGACGGACTGGCAGGCGAGCCGTTGGATATTCTGATTAACGGCT
This sequence comes from Citrobacter sp. CK194, assembly GCF_030333395.1. Classification (NCBI taxonomy): domain Bacteria; kingdom Pseudomonadati; phylum Pseudomonadota; class Gammaproteobacteria; order Enterobacterales; family Enterobacteriaceae; genus Citrobacter; species Citrobacter sp. CK194. Next base: position 725,923 of record NZ_JAOWGA010000019.1, on the reverse strand, counting down.
ACCTGATTGCCCAGGGTGAAGTCGTGGTGGTCGCCGATAAATACGGCGTGCGCATCACGGATATCATCACGCCGTCTGAACGTATGCGTCGTCTGAGCCGTTAAGCATGAAAACCCAGGCTACCGTTTCACAGCCCTCTGCCGTATCAGGCTCGCCGTTAGTTCAGGTGAGCGGCGCGCTGTTTGGGATCATCGTGTTGATTCTGGTCGCAGCCTGGGTCATTAAACGCCTGGGGTTTGCGCCCAAAGGCGCCGGTACGCGAGGGTTGAAAGTGTCAGCCAGCACCTCGCTGGGCCCGCGTGAGCGCGTGGTCATTGTCGATGTTGAAGACGCTCGGCTGGTACTGGGCGTCACGGCCACGCAAGTCAATGTGTTGCATACCCTCCCCCCTGCGCCTGTCGTTGCAGAAGAAAAACCGGCCGCCCCTGCGGATTTCCAGGCCATGATGAAGAGTTTGTTGAAGCGTTCCGGGAGATCCTGATGCGCCGTTTGTTATCCCTCACGCTGATGGCTTTGTGGTTTATCAGCCCTGCCGCGTTCGCACAATTACCCGGACTGGTCAGCCAACCGCTACCCGGCGGCGGGCAAAGCTGGTCCCTGCCGGTACAGACGCTGGTCTTTATTACGTCACTGACGTTCCTGCCCGCCATTTTGCTGATGATGACCAGCTTTACCCGCATCATTATCGTCTTCGGCTTGCTGCGAAACGCGCTGGGAACGCCCTCTGCGCCGCCAAACCAGGTGCTTCTCGGACTGGCGCTGTTCTTGACGTTTTTTATTATGTCGCCGGTTATCGACAAAATTTACGTGGATGCCTGGCAGCCTTTCAGCGAAGAGAAGATTTCCATGCAGGAAGCGCTGGAAAAAGGCGCTCAGCCGCTGCGGGAGTTTATGCTGCGGCAAACCCGTGAGGCTGACCTGGGCCTGTTCGCGCGTCTGGCAAACAGCGGTCCGCTACAGGGGCCGGAAGCCGTGCCGATGCGAATTTTGCTCCCGGCCTACGTCACCAGCGAGTTAAAAACCGCTTTTCAGATCGGTTTTACGATTTTCATCCCCTTCCTGATTATCGATCTGGTTATCGCCAGCGTGTTGATGGCGCTCGGGATGATGATGGTGCCGCCGGCCACCATTGCGCTGCCGTTTAAGCTTATGCTTTTTGTCCTGGTCGACGGCTGGCAGTTGCTCGTTGGCTCTCTTGCCCAAAGTTTTTACAGTTAGAGGCGCGAAATGACACCCGAATCGGTCATGATGATAGGCACGGAGGCAATGAAGGTCGCGCTTGCGCTTGCCGCGCCTCTGCTGCTGGTTGCGCTGTTTACCGGCCTTATCATCAGTATTTTACAGGCCGCCACCCAGATCAACGAAATGACGCTGTCATTTATCCCGAAAATTGTGGCGGTATTTACGGCGATTATTGTGGCGGGCCCCTGGATGCTTAACCTGCTGCTGGATTACGTGCGTACGCTGTTCAGTAACTTGCCGTATATCATCGGATAAGACGCGATGTTGCAGGTCACAAGCGATCAATGGTTATACTGGCTTAACCTCTACTTCTGGCCGCTGTTACGTGTACTGGCGCTGATCTCTACCGCGCCGATCCTCAGTGAACGCACGGTTCCCAAACGGGTAAAGCTGGGGCTGGGGTTTATGATCACTCTCATTATCGCCCCTTCACTCCCGGCGAATAATGTGCCTGTTTTTTCCACCGAAGCCTTATGGCTCGCCATGCAGCAAATCATGATCGGCATTGCGCTAGGGTTTACCATGCAGTTTGCCTTTGCTGCGGTGCGTACGGCGGGGGAATTCATCGGTCTGCAAATGGGTCTCTCTTTCGCCACGTTTGTTGACCCGGGCAGCCGCCTCAATATGCCGGTACTCGCCAGAATCCTCGACATGCTCGCCATGCTGCTGTTTCTTACGTTTAACGGCCATCTGTGGCTGATCTCGCTGCTGGTAGACACCTTCCATACGCTGCCTATCGGCGGCGACCCGGTCAACAGCAATGCGTTTCTGGCGCTTGCCCGGGCAGGCGGACTGATCTTCCTCAACGGACTCATGTTAGCCTTGCCGGTCATTACGTTACTGCTCACACTCAACCTGTCGCTCGGGCTATTAAACCGTATGGCTCCGCAGTTATCCGTATTTGTTATTGGCTTCCCGCTAACCTTATCCGTCGGCATTTTGTTAATAACCGCGCTCATGCCATTAATTGCCCCTTTTTGTGAACACTTATTCGGTGAAATTTTCAATTTGCTTGCTGATATCGTTAGCGAAATGCCGACAACCAATAACCCATAATTTTTATCCTGTCTTACTAAGGATTTTCCTAAATTTAAAATCTAAAAACATCTACCAGGATATATCTGCTGCGCTTTATTTGTTTTTACCTTACTCACATAACATAACATTTACTTTACTTTGAGAAGATTCCTGGCAAATTATACGTAACTTTACGGGATAGTAAGTTCGCCTGAAAACAGCGAAAGCGTCATCTTAGGTCACTATTATTGTTCCGTTGGGTTGTGATGAGATATTCAGGTAAGGGGAATTATCGTTACGCATTGAGTGAGGGTATGCCATGTCAACGATTATTATGGATTTATGCAGTTACACCCGGCTAGGTTTGACCGGGTATCTGGTAAGCAGAGGGGTGAAAAAAAGGGAAATCAACGACATTGAGACCGTTGACGAACTCGCCATCGCTTGTGACTCACAGCAGCCTTCTGTGGTGTTTATTAATGAGGACTGTTTCATCCATGATCCATCTAACAGTCAGCAAATAAAGCAGATCATTAATCAGCATCCCAACACGTTATTTATTGTTTTTATGGCAATTGCTAATGTGCATTTTGATGAATACTTATTAGTAAGAAAAAACTTATTGATTAGTTCAAAATCAATTAAGCCCGATTCTCTGGATGATATTCTTGGCGATATTCTGAAAAAAGAGACGGATATTGTAGGAGTAGTAAATTTACCTACGTTATCTTTAAGCCGTACTGAATCCAGTATGTTGCGAATGTGGATGGATGGACAGGGAACAATACAGATTTCAGATCAAATGAATATCAAGGCAAAGACGGTGTCATCCCACAAAGGGAATATTAAACGGAAGATAAAAACGCATAATAAACAGGTTATCTATCATGTCGTGCGGCTGACGGATAACGTGACAAACGGAATTTTTGTTAACATGCGATGAGGCCCCCTGACTGGTGGATATTCCACCAGTCAGGGTAAAAGCGACGAAAATCACATTACTCTGTTTTTTCCACAAAGATCCCATCCTGATGGCCTGACTCATTGAAGAACCAGATACCGAGCGGGTAGTCTTCCAGCGAAACCAGGTACATCGTACCTTCACTAAACTCTTCAACCGCCAATACCACGCCTGGCCGACGAGGGCCGCCGTCTGTTTTGACTGTTACCCGATCATTCACCTTCATCAATTATCCTCCTGTGGCTTTGTGCCAGTGTAGAACAAATTCCTTTTTCTGGCAGCGTCTGCCGCGCGTGATTGCTGGTTTTCTCAACGGTCTATACTTACAGATGCCACGGTTAAATGAGGTACTGAAGATGAAAACCGCGAAAGAGTACAGCGAAACGGCCAAGCGCGAAGTCAGCGTTGATGTTGACGCCCTGCTCGCGGCGATCAATGAAATCAGCGAGAGCGAAATTCATCGCAGCGCTGATGATCCTGAGAAAGTCAGTGTGGATGGCCGCGATTATCATACATGGCATGAATTAGCGGATGCGTTTGAACTCGATATTCATGATTTTAGCGTCACGGAAATCAATCGCTGATCTGGGGTGAAAAAAATCCCGGCTCGCAGAGCCGGGATCAAACTTGCTTATGCAAGAAGCACTTGAAAATTCGTTACACCAGAAAATCTGATGTGCGTTTTACCTTATCTGCAATTTTTTTGTATGACAAGCAAATATTTCTCGCAGAAATGATTAATACAGCTAATGGTTCAGCGTGTATCAGGCGACGGCGCGGGATGGTCGTCACGGACACAAACCTGATTGCGCCCGGCCTGTTTTGCCAGATACAACCGGCGATCCGCCAGCGACTGCAACTGTTCAAAATCGTAGTCTCCGTTCTCCTGCGCCCCGCTTACGCCCAGCGATGCACTAATGCGCAGAGTCGTGCCTTTTGCGATCAGGATTTCTTTGTCGTTCACGCGCTGGCGTATCCGCTCTGCGATCTGTGCTGCCTGCACCAGCGTCGTCCCCGGTAAGACAATACAGAACTCTTCGCCGCCTACGCGCCCGGCAAGGTCATGCGAACGTATTGTGCCGCTAATAAGCCCGGCGGCATGGGAGAGCACCCGATCTCCCGCCTGATGGCCGAAACGGTCATTGACGCTCTTAAAGTGATCCAAATCGATCTGAATAACGGAAAACGGCTGTCGCTGCTCGTGGCAGCGCTGTATCAGTACGCGCGCCCTCTCAAACAATGCGCCACGGTTATACAGCCGCGTCAAAGGATCGTGCCAGGCCTGCCATTGCAGGGAACTTTGCAGCACAAACATATTGCTGACCATCTTGCGGATAACAACCCATGAGATGAGCAACATCATCGTGAAAAGCGCCCACAGGAGACCAAGCGCAATACTGATACTGCCAAAAGCCCCCTGCACGCCTTCTCTCAGGGTATGAACACGCAAAAGCACGCCATCGAAATGATCCAGCCTTTCCCAACTGATATAGCGGCTGCCCATACGGATACCGCCATGCGTATCATGTTCGATGTCATTCGCGAGCAACGCCAGTTCAAGGTCATCAAAGGTATTAACCTGACGCTTTTCCGGCGTTGAGGTCGCCAGTAGCCTGAGCTGATAGTCGTAGAGCTGGTACTCCCCTTCGGAATCTTTTTCGACCGCATCCTCCAGGAAACGCTTCATGGATGACACCGGAATATCCATTGCCAGCACGCCATACCAGTGTCTTTCGTTATCCAGCGACAGGCTCACGGTGACTTTTTGTTGCACTTCACCGCCCGGCACCGGCGAGCTAAACCAGCGCACGCCGCGCGCTGAATTTTGTCGTTGGGATTGCCCGCTGAACCAGGGTTGGATCACATACTGGTAATAGCGGGACATAATGTCGCCGCCATTGGTTGTGGGTTCAGTTGAGACATAAAAGCCTGAACGCGAAACATACATTGTCCGCTGCGCCAGCATGGTAGAAGAATGCGCCAGCCGTAACAAATACCCCAGTTCCAGCGCGGCGCTTAACTCGTTTGCCAGCGCATCGTTATCCCGCGTGAGAAGCGTTGTACGGTTAACAAACGCGTCAGAGACGCCGTTAAGCGGTAACGTTCGCCGTCTGTCTAGCTCCAGTTGCCAGAAACTTTTGCCGCGCAGTTGCGCAAATTGCGCCACCGCATCGTGCAGGTCGGAAAAATCGAGCGGCGTGACCAGCGCTTCGTACATACCGTTGCGCAGAAACAAGAGTTTATCCACGCTGAATTGCAGCTGTCTGTCCAGCACATTAGCGACGTTTTCCAGATGGTTACGTTGACTGGCCCGGTATGCCGACTCCAGCACGACCACTTCACGCCAGGTCAGCAATGTTGAACAAATCATCACAACCAGAAAACAGATATTTACGACATGGCCTGGCCCAAAGCGTCGTGCTAACGTTCTCAGCCAGCTCCAGTTTCCTGGCGTTGTTTCATGCGGCACCTGACGGCTCCCTACTTTTATTCCTGAACTATGTGTCGCGACTCAACGGCTATTTTCTGGGGTAACAAAACGCCCGGCATTAACCGGGCGTTCCTTTATCAGACATCTTCCCGCAACCGCCTGCCATCACCGGGCATAAGTTCATTCTCGTGGAATGCTTCCCGTTTGACGCCAAAACCGTCATACCAACGGCACTCCACCATGCCGCTGGAATAACCGGTTACGATCATGCGTGGACCACCTTCTTTTGCGATAACTTCCTCACTGACAAAAAAGACCATACCTGCCTCCTGTATCCAGTGAAACTTTTTCACCTTAGACGACGATGGCCTTTTTTGCATAATCCGGCGAGGCATAAATTAGTGCGAACCACCGCGAACGTTGGCAACAGTTTTTACCAGTCCTACCACCACGCTGCCGATGATGAAACCGAGCACCAGATTAATCAACATGGGAAGCGTGAGCGCAATAAGACCATTCTGCTGCTGAGCAAAATGGTCGATCGCGTGGTGTAATGGCGCGATGCCGTGCACCACGATCCCGCCCCCCACCAGGAACATCGCGAGTGTGCCGACAATGGACAGCGCCTTCATAAGCCAGGGCGCCGTAACCAGTAGCCCTTTGCCCACCGCCTGAGCCAGTACGCTGCGTTTTTCCGCCAGCCAGTACCCCATGTCGTCCAGTTTTACGATGAGTCCCACCAGACCATAAACGCCAATCGTCACCACCAACGCGATACCGGACAACACCAGAACCTGATTGAGCAACGGCGCGTCCGCGACAATTCCCAGCGTAATCGCGACGATCTCCGCAGAAAGGATAAAGTCGGTGCGCACAGCCCCTTTCACTTTCTCCTTCTCAAACGTGAGAGGATCTTGTGCGGCGATCGCGGCCAGACGCTGCTGACGCGCCTCCGGGCTCTCTTTGTGCTTTCGGGCCTCAAGCGTGTGTAAAACTTTCTCTACGCCTTCAAAACAGAGAAAAGCGCCCCCAATCATCAACAACGGGGTAATCGCCCACGGGATAAAAGCGCTGATCAGCAGCGCCAGAGGCACCAGGATGACCTTGTTGATCAACGACCCTTTCGCCACGCTCCAGACGACCGGCAGTTCGCGGTTCGCCCGCACGCCCGTCACTTGCTGCGCGTTTAGCGACAGGTCATCACCCAATACGCCTGCCGTTTTTTTCGCGGCCAGTTTTCCCATCATCGAGATATCATCCAACAGCGTGGCGATATCATCGAGCAACGTCAGCAAACTACTTCCTGCCAAAATAAATCCCTCAATATTTTTCTTTTGAAGAGGTAAGTATGAAGTAAAAAACGTAATGCCGAAACGGGTAGCAATCGTCAACAAAAATTTAACAAAAGAGTGCAATTATAACGCTCGCCAGCGCGATAGTTTTGACGTTTACTATGTTGCACCTTTTTATTTCCGCCGTGAGGGATTATGCGTTTCAGGCAGTTACTACCACTTTTTAGCGCGCTCTTCGCGCTGTATATCATTTGGGGTTCCACGTACTTCGTTATTCGTATTGGCGTTGAGAGTTGGCCGCCGCTGATGATGGCGGGCGTCCGTTTTCTGTCTGCGGGGATTTTGTTAACAACATTCTTACTTCTTCGCGGGCATAAACTGCCCCCTTTGCGTCAATTACTCAATGCCGCGCTGATTGGCATTCTGCTGCTGGCGGTGGGGAACGGTCTGGTTACCGTAGCGGAACATCAGGATGTACCGTCCGGCATCGCCGCCGTGGTGGTCGCGACGGTCCCACTCTTCACGCTGTGCTTCAGCCATTTCTTTGGCATTAAAACGCGAAAACTGGAGTGGACAGGCATCGCCATCGGCCTGGCGGGGATCATCATGCTCAATAGCGGCGGAAATTTGAGCGGCAACCCCTGGGGCGCGCTGTTGATCCTGATTGGCTCGATGAGCTGGGCATTCGGCTCCGTGTTCGGCGCCCGCATCGCGTTGCCGACAGGCATGATGGCCGGAGCGATTGAAATGCTGGCTGCCGGTGTTGTGCTAATGTTCGCTTCCTTTATCGCCGGGGAAAAGCTGACGACGATGCCGACGCTCTCCGGCTTCATGGCGGTAGGTTATCTGGCGCTATTCGGTTCCATTATCGCCATTAACGCCTATATGTATTTGATCCGTAATGTCAGCCCGGCGCTGGCGACCAGTTACGCTTACGTCAACCCGGTAGTGGCGGTGTTACTGGGAACAGGTCTGGGGGGAGAAAGCCTTTCTTCCGTCGAGTGGCTGGCATTAGGGGTAATTGTTTTCGCTGTCGTCCTGGTGACGCTCGGGAAATATTTGTTTCCCGCCAGACCCGCGACCGCAGTGAGCGAATCGGAGAAATCACTCCAGTAAATGAATACCCTGCGTGTCGATCTGCGCGGTGGGGCCACCGCCGCAGATCCACTCCTCAAGCCGTTCCGCCAGTGCGGCGTCGCTGAGTTTCAACCGGCCACGCAAAGCACACTCCCAGACAATCAGCACACGCCAGCCAAGCTCGCGAAGCCTCAGCATGTCTCGCCGATCGCGCTCCACATTTTTACCGATTTTGTTTAGCCAGAACTCGGTACGCGTGGCGGGAACTTTGAACAGGTAGCAGTCATGATGATGCCAGAAACAGCCGTGCGTGAAGATAACGCAGCGATACTCATCCACGACAAAATCCGGGCGTCCGGGCAACGTGGCGTCCTGCACATGAAACGCCATCCCCTGCTCCTGCAACAGACCGGCAAGGCGTTTTTCTATCGCCGTATCGCGCGTGGCTATCGCCCGCATATTCTTGCTGCGCGTCGCCTTATCGTGTACGTCCGCCATGCTGGCTCTCTTTCTGGCGCAATGTAACGGCCTGTTTAATTCTCGACTCCAGCAGTTTTGCTACTGCGGCAAATGCCGGAACCACGACGGAGTTACCAAACTGACGGTAGGCCTGGGTGTCTGAAACGGGAATGCGGAACTGATATCCCTGCGGCGATTCAAATCCCATTAACCGCGCGCACTCTCTGGGCGTTAACCGGCGTGGACGGTGCTGCTGATTCACCGGATCGTCGAAATTCGCCTCTCCTGCGGCCATATCCCAGCCACGGTCAATCAGTATCTCCGCGCCATCTTTATAGTAACGCGCCGACAATGTGCGCGTTACGCTGCCGGGATTCGCAGGATAGACCATCCCATAGCCGAAACCGTTACCCCGGGCCTGATGCTTTTTCGCGTAGCGGTACAAATACTTCCACAATACCGGCGTCAGCACATATTTCGCTTCAACCGCCGGTTCAAGCAGCTCCGCCAGCGTGATGCGCTGCTGCGGATAGCGGGTGGCAATATCCCGCAGCGTAAAATCGGTTTTCAGATTAAGATCGCGGCGGAACCCCACCAGCACAATCCTCTCCCGATGCTGGGGTAAAAAATGGCGGCCATCAATAATTTTCGGGTCGTCCGGCCCGTTATCCGCAGCATCAGCGACGTCATACCCCAGTTCGTCAAGCGTTTGCATAATGATGCGAAACGTTTTTCCCTGGTCGTGGCTTTTCAGGTTTTTGACGTTTTCGAGCACAAAAATCGCCGGGCGTCGGGCGTCAATAACCCGCACGACATCGAAAAAGAGCGTCCCCTGCGTATCGCAGGCGAAACCATGCGCCCGTCCCATCGCATTTTTCTTTGATACGCCTGCCAGAGAGAATGGCTGGCAGGGAAAACCGGCCAGTAGAACATCGTGCTCCGGTATGTGCTGGCGAATATGCTCCGCCGCTTCGCTATCGCTCACGCCGTCGCGGTGGCTCAGCGTAATATCGCGAATATCTTCATTGAAATGATGCCGTTGCGGATCGCAGTAATAATTGGCTTTATAGGTGCGTACCGCGTGTTTATTCCATTCGCTGGTAAACACGCACTGCCCGCCTATCGCTTCAAAGCCACGGCGAATTCCGCCGATCCCGGCGAAGAGATCGACAAAACGAAAGGCATAATGCGGATGGTGTGCCGGAGGCGTTGGCAACAATGTCCTGAGGTGCGTATATTCGCTCTCGCTCAGACGATGCCACGCCGTTGCGTTCGCCACGACGCGTTTAAAAATAGCCGGGCTCCAGTGGTTCTCCCCAACGCCATTCAGATGCGCCACCAGCGTTTTCACATCATAGATTTCCAGCAGTTTGCCCAGCAGCGCCTGTACGGCAGCCCCGGCATTGTCCGTCATCAGATCCTGGAAACCTGTTACTGAAAGATTTTCCTGCATACATTTAACCGGCGAAATTGATATTCGACAGGTTAACACAAAATGAACGCGTTTACGTTTTGGGTATGGTCGCTACTTATCGCGGCTAAAAGCCTGAATTACCGTCTGATCCAACGAGTCGTACTCCCCTCTTAGCTCCGCGCTTAGCTTCGCCATCCAGGTCACCAGGAAGTCGGCGTTATGCTCTGCCAGCAGCTTTCCCCGCGCGGTTTGCATGGTTTGCGGCAAGGTCAGAAGTTTTGTCTGAAAATGGTCGAGGGCGAATTGCTTATCGTTAAGCGGGCGACGTTGCGCGAAGGGATCTTCAGCATCAAATAGCGAAACGCCCAGCCCGCCGGAAACGGCAAACACGCGCGCCAGACCGATTGCGCCCAGTGCTTCAAGCCGGTCGGCATCCTGCACAATCTTCGCCTCGCTGGTCATTGGCGCAATGTGGGCGCTAAAACTGTGCGCCTCAATCGCATGACTGACTGCCGCTAATTTCTCTTCAGGATACGCAGGGAAATCATTCATTAATATGCGACGAGCCGCGTCAGCGGCCAGCACGGATGAACGATGGCGATCGGGATGATTTTTCGGCAGGCTGACGATATCGTGGAAATAACACGCGGTCAGCACAATAAGCCAGTCAACATCCTCATCCGTAGACAGCTTTTGTGCCGTTCCCCAGACGCGACGAAAATGAAAAATGTCATGGGCGCTATCCTGCTCGTGGTGATTTTTGCCCAACCACGCTTCGAACTGCGATTGCCAGTAGTGTAAATCCACGCTGCCTCCTCTGAATCAGAAAGCAACATTAGCAATATTCCGCCTAGTCTTCACGCTCAATGATTACGGGAGGAGGTATCAGACAGGTTGACGAAAGCAATAAATGGAATAAAAAGAAAATCCGAACGACGTTAAAATAGCGCTAATCACGATAAAACATTCACAAAATAAATTCCAAAAACGCAAATCATAATTTATTAAAAGAAAAACATAACACAGTTAAATATAAAGCAATAAATACATATTAAATTATTTATAATCACACCCAAAGAAACAATTAGAAATATTTTAAATACATTTGTTACATGTAATATTTAAAAAAGAATGAACTTCCTGGAATAGTATTCAACAGTGATCTTCAGGATTCGATCACTTATTCATATCAATTATTATTATAGGGAATACATAATGAAAAGAAAAGTTCTGGCGATGCTTGTCCCTGCTCTATTAATTGCAGGCGCTGCAAATGCGGCTGAAGTGTATAATAAAGACGGCAATAAACTGGATCTGTACGGTAAAGTTGATGGCCTGCGTTATTTCTCTGACGATGCAGGCAGCGACGGCGACATGTCCTATGCCCGTCTGGGTTTTAAAGGCGAAACGCAAATTGCCGAGCAGTTAACCGGTTACGGTCAGTGGGAATACAACATTCAGGCCAACGGTACTGAAGGTGATAAAGGTGACGCCTGGACTCGTCTCGGCTTCGCTGGTTTAGGTTTTGGTCAAAACGGTACTTTCGATTACGGTCGTAACTACGGCGTGGTTTACGACGTAGAAGCCTGGACCGATATGCTGCCAGAATTCGGCGGCGATACTTACACTCAGACTGACGTTTATATGTTAGGCCGTACTAACGGCGTAGCAACCTACCGTAATAACGGCTTCTTTGGTCTGGTTGATGGTCTGAACTTTGCGCTCCAGTATCAGGGTAATAATGAAGGCACCGGTTTTGGTCAGGAAGGTTCCGGCAATAGCGCAGGTCGCAAGCTGGCCAAAGAAAACGGCGACGGCTTCGGTATGTCCACCTCCTACGACTTCGACTTCGGTTTAAGCCTGGGTGCGGCATACGCCAATTCCGATCGTACCGATGCTCAGGTTGCTCGTGGTTACGGTGACGGCATGAACCAGCGTAATAACTATGCTGGTGGCGATAAAGCTGAAGCCTGGACCGTTGGTGCTAAATACGACGCCTACAATGTTTATCTCGCCGCCATGTACGCTGAAACCCGTAATATGACTTACTATGGCAATGGCGACAGCGAACTTAATGGCGGTATCGCCAACAAAACGCAGAACTTTGAAGTTGTTGCACAGTATCAGTTTGATTTCGGTCTGCGCCCGTCTATTGCCTACCTGCAATCTAAAGGCAAAGACTTAGGTGGTCAGGAAGTAAGACACGGCAACTGGCGTTACACCGATAAAGATCTGGTGAAATATGTTGATGTAGGTATGACCTATTACTTCAACAAAAATATGTCCACCTATGTTGATTATAAAATCAACCTGCTGGATGAAGACGATAGCTTCTACGCAGACAACGGTATCGCAACCGATGATATCGTAGCCGTCGGTCTGGTTTACCAGTTCTAATATTCATTAGATACTGCACTAAGCCCGCATAATGGAATAATTTCATGATGCGGGCTTTTTATTATCACGCGCGCCCTTTAGACCAATATGCCATAAAGTTAATCGCTTTGTGCTCAACGCCACGCTCGCCAATTAAATGGCGGCGCAGCAGTTTGACGACGGTGGACTCTGCGGCCACCCATCCATAAAACGCCGTGCTGCTGGTCGTGGCCTTATCCCAGAGAAGCTCCCCTTCGGCTTCTTCTTTCACCGTATCCACCGTATCGGGATGGCGACTTTCGGGTACTCTGGCATGCGTTTTCACGGCCTGAATCAGGCATTCACCGTGCTTCGCCGCTGCGGGGTTACGCGGCAACCAAAAAATGTCGGCGAACTTAAACTCGCTTAAATTCGCGCAGTCGCCCTGTTCAGGAACTTCAAAGAACGCCTGAACCTGTGGCGGATTAGTCTGTCTCGCCAGCATCTCAAGGATGCCGCGCGCGGCGGGGAGCGCCGTCTCATCAGCAATGATTAACGCATTCCGCAGTCCCTGGGGAGGCGTCCATTCATAGCCGCCGCTGTCTTCAGCATACGCCGCGTCAGGCGCCACCATCTGAATGGCGTCGCCGGGTCTGGCGTTAATCGCCCATGCCGAAGCCGGTCCTTCTGTACCATGATTGATAAATTCCACGGTGACCTCCTGGCGAGCAGGATCGACATGTCGCAGCGTATAGGTACGGATAACCGGGCGCTTCTCTTTTGGCATCCCCAGTACAAGCTGATACCAGTGCCCTTCGGCAGGCAACGACGGCGGCGTCCCGTCTTCAGACGGAAACAACATCTTAATGCGCTGATCCGGCGAGTCGCATTTCATCTGCGCCACCTCCTGCCCGCTGAAAACCAGGCTCAGCAGCGAAGGGGAAACCTCCGTCTTACGCGCCAGTTGAACGTTGAACAGGCGGTAGCCCTGAACTCCAGCCATAACTTTTCCTTACGCTTAAATCGCGGAATGACGTGAACGGTAGCGGCTGCGCCAGATAAAGCCAGACACCACGGTAAATAACACAGCGACGAAAAAAGCCGCCACAATCAGCGCCGCTGCGGCGCCGGTTTTTGACACCAGCGGCACCAGCAATGCGCAAAGCCCATAGCCAAGCGTGTGGCTGGTCGCGATCCAGCCCGCGCCCGCGCCGTCTGTCAGCTTATCATTCAGTAAAAGCTGATAAGCGGGTGTTGCCAGAGCAGCCCCAAACGACAGCACCGCACAGCCGAGGTAAAACAACCATAGCTGTTCGGCGAGCATTATCGCCAGGCCACAAATCATCAGCGCTCCGGCACTCAAAAGCAGCGCCATCGGCGTCAGGCGCTGCGGGCGGAGCACCCCGAACTGTGCGATAAGCGCGGCGACTGCGGCCAGCCCCAACAGCCACGCCACCTGATGGCTAATAGCGGCGGTATCCGTGGCGAACTGGCGAGTAAGGGCGGGCGAAAGACCAAGCTGCATCATGCTCACCGCCGCAGCTAATAACAGCGCGCAAAGCAGATAAGGCAGGCAATCCAGCCTCAGACTGGCGCTCTTGCGCTCCGCTGCGGGCTGCGGTGGCGTGCCAGGCAACCGCAGCAGCATCACCAGCGCCAGCAATGGCGCTGCCATCAGCAGCCCCATCGGCGCCAGAGGGTGAATTGCCAGCATCGCCGCCGCGCACAACGGCCCGAATAGTCTGCCGCAGCTCAAGCCGGAGCTAATGGTTGCCAGAGCGACCATGCGATTCCCTTCCCCCGCTCTCTGCAATGCCCAAACCTGACAGGCTGGCACCATCGCCGACACGGTAAGCCCGTAGGCGATCCGCGCGATGATTAATATTCCCAGCCCCACCGCTGTTGTTACGGCGCCGGTCGCCATCAGCATGCTTCCCAGCCCAAGCAGAGTAAAGCTTGCGCCGTATCCCCCCAGTGCCCACAGCACCACAGGCTTACTGCCCACACGGGCAATTTGCTTTCCCCACCACGGGGAAGACGGCAGGAACAGCATTGAGCCAAGCATCAGCAAAGCCGCCCAAATCGACAGGCTCAGGTTTGTCTGAATCACCAGTACAGGGATCGCGACCAGCAGGCCGTTTTGCCCGACACCGAGTAACCCCGCGCTGAACGCAAGCGGCCAGCAGGACAATGGTTTTTGCGGCGTTTCCGCGCTCTCAAGAGACGTCACGATGTTGCAATTCCATGTATTAATTGTGTTTATTTGTAAAATTAATTTTACCGATTCTAACAATTGTTATTGATAATGAGAAACCTTATCGGCAAAATTCGCATTATCATAACGAGTGGGATCTGTTTGATTATGACTTTGCCAACTAAAACGTCAGCCCTGGATGTGGCTGCGCAGTGCTTCCTGAATTCCCTGGTTCGTGAAACCAAAGACTGGCGGCTGACGGAATACCAGCCAACCGAATTGATCATCCCGCTGGGCGAACAGCAGGCGCTCCATTTCAGAGTGGCTTATTTTTCCCCAACCCAGCATCACCGCTTTGAATTTCCGGCGCGTCTGGTCACGGCATCCGGCAGTCACCCCGTCGATTTCGCCACCCTCTCCCGGCTTATTGTTGATAAGCTCCAGCACCAACTCTTGCTGCCCGCGACCAGTTGCGAAACCTTCCACCAGCGCGTGATGGAAAGCCACGCCCATACGCAGCAGGCGATTGATGCCCGCCATGACTGGGCAGCCCTGCGTGAAAAAGCGTTGAACTTTGGCGAGGCGGAGCAAGCCCTGCTGGTCGGGCACGCCTTCCACCCGGCGCCTAAGTCTCATGAACCGTTTAACCAGCAGGAGGCCGAACGCTACCTGCCGGACTTCGCGCCCCACTTCCCGCTGCGGTGGTTTGCGGTGGACAAAACGCAGATCGCCGGTGAAAGCCTGCATCTCAACCTGCAACAGCGGTTGACGCGATTTGCCGCAGAGAATGCGCCGCAGTTACTCAACGAATTAAGCGACAATCAATGGCTATTCCCGCTGCACCCGTGGCAGGGGGAGTCTCTGTTGCAGCAGGAGTGGTGCCAGGAGCTTGTCGCTAAAGGGCTGATTAAAGATTTAGGCGAAGCCGGCGCGCCGTGGCTACCGACCACCTCTTCCCGCTCGCTCTACTGCGCCACCAGCCGCGACATGATCAAATTCTCCCTGAGCGTGCGCCTGACCAACTCCGTCCGTACCCTGTCAGTGAAAGAAGTGAAGCGTGGAATGCGCCTGGCGCGCCTGGCGCAAACCGACGACTGGCAGACGCTACAGGCTCGCTTCCCGACTTTCCGGGTGATGCAGGAAGACGGCTGGGCCGGGCTGCGCGATCTCCACGGCAACATCATGCAGGAAAGCCTGTTTGCCCTGCGTGAAAACCTGCTGGTGGATCAGCCGCAAAGCCAGACTAACGTACTGGTCTCCCTGACCCAGGCCGCACCGGATGGCGGTGATTCGCTGCTGGTTGCGGCGGTAAAACGCCTGAGCGATCGCCTCGGCATCACTGCGCAACAGGCCGCCCACGCATGGGTCGATGCTTACTGTCAGCAGGTGCTGAAGCCGCTGTTTACGGCTGAAGCGGATTACGGCCTGGTGCTGCTGGCGCATCAGCAAAATATTCTGGTTCAGATGCTTGGGGATCTGCCGGTCGGGCTTATCTACCGTGACTGCCAGGGCAGCGCGTTTATGCCTCACGCGGCAGGCTGGCTCGACACCATTGGCGAAGCGCAGGCGGAAAACGTCTTCACCCGTGAGCAGTTACTGCGCTACTTCCCTTATTACCTGCTGGTTAACTCCACTTTTGCCGTGACCGCCGCGCTGGGCGCCGCCGGGCTGGACAGTGAAGCGAATCTGATGGCTCGCGTACGAACGTTGCTGGCTGAAGTGCGTGATCAGGTGACTCATAAAACCTGTCTCAACTACGTGCTGGAAAATCCGTACTGGAACGTAAAAGGTAACTTTTTCTGTTATCTGAACGACCACAACGAGAACACCATCGTCGATCCCTCGGTGATCTACTTCGATTTCGCCAACCCGCTGCTGGCTCAGGAGGGCTAAATGTCTAAGGCAAATATCGTTCACAGCGGATATGGACTGCGCTGTGAAAAACTCGACAAGCCTCTGAATCTTAGCTGGGGGCTGGACAATAGCGCGGTGCTGCGCTGGCCGGGGCCGCTGCCGACAGGGTGGCTGCGCGACGCGCTGGATCAGATATTTATCGCCGCACCGCAACTTTCAGCGGTGGTTCTCCCCTGGGCCGAATGGCGTGAGGAGCCACAGGCGCTGACGCTTTTCGGGCAGGTAAAAAGCGACATCATCCATCGCGCCGCCTTCTGGCAGTTACCGCTATGGCTGAGTTCTCCGGCAAACCGGGCCTCCGGCGAAATGGTTTTTGATGCAGAGCGTGAGATTTATTTCCCGCAGCGCCCGCCCCGTCCGCAGGGCGAGGTTTATCGCCGTTACGATCCACGCGTTCGCAAGACGCTGAGTTTCCGCGTTGCCGATCCCGTTCTTGATGCAGAACGTTTCACCCGCTGGATGAACGATCCGCGCGTTGAGTATTTCTGGGAGCAAAGCGGCTCGCTGGAGGTACAGACCGCCTATCTGGAGCGCCAGCTCACCGGTAAACATGCGTTCCCGCTGATCGGCTGCTTCGACGATCGGCCGTTTAGCTATTTCGAAATCTACTGGGCGGCGGAAGACCGCATTGGCCGCCACTATTCATGGCAACCCTTTGACCGTGGCCTGCATCTGCTGGTTGGTGAACAGCAATGGCGCGGAGCCCACTACGTGCAAAGCTGGCTGCGCGGGCTGACGCATTACCTGCTGCTGGATGAGTCCCGCACGCAGCGCACCGTACTTGAGCCACGCGCCGATAACCAGCGCCTGTTCCGCCACCTTGAGCCTGCGGGATACCGGACAATTAAAGAGTTCGACTTCCCACACAAGCGCTCGCGCATGGTGATGGCGGATCGCCATAACTTCTTCACGGAGGTCGGTCTGTAATGAATCACAAGGATTGGGATTTTGTTAACCGCCAGCTGGTGGCAAAAATGCTGGCCGAGCTGGAGTATGAGCAGGTTTTCCACGCGGAATCTCAGGGCGATGGCCGCTACTGCATTAACCTGCCGGGTGCGCAATGGCGCTTCAGCGCTGAACGCGGCATCTGGGGCTGGCTGTGGATTGATGCTCAAACGCTGCGCTGCGCGGACGAGCCCGTTCTGGCGCAAACGCTACTGATGCAGCTAAAGCCGGTGCTGTCGATGAGCGATGCCACCGTTGCTGAGCATATGCAGGATTTGTATGCCACGCTGCTGGGCGACCTGCAACTGCTGAAGGCACGGCGCGGGCTGAGCGCCAGTGACCTGATTGATCTTGATGCCGACCGCCTGCAATGCCTGCTAAGCGGCCATCCTAAATTCGCTTTTAATAAAGGACGTCGGGGCTGGGGCAAAGAGGCGCTGGAGCGATATGCGCCAGAGTACGCCAACACCTTCAGACTGCACTGGCTGGCGGTAAAACGTGAGCATATGGTCTGGCGCTGCGACAGCGAGCTGGATATTCAGCAGTTGTTGACGGCCGCGATGGACCCGCAGGAGTTTGCCCGCTTCAATCAGGTCTGGCAGGAAAACGGGCTGGATAACGACTGGCTGCCACTGCCGGTACATCCGTGGCAGTGGCAGCAAAAAATCGCCCTCGACTTCATCGCCGATCTTGCCGAAGGCAGGATGGTTTCGCTCGGCGAGTTTGGCGACTTGTGGCTCGCGCAGCAGTCGCTGCGCACCCTGACCAACGCCAGTCGCCAGGGCGGGCTGGATATCAAGCTGCCGCTAACCATCTACAACACCTCCTGCTATCGGGGGATTCCGGGCAAATACATCGCTGCCGGGCCGCTGGCCTCACGCTGGCTGCAACAGGTTTTTGCGACCGACGCCACGCTTAAGCAAAGCGGCGCGGTGATCCTCGGTGAACCGGCGGCGGGCTATGTGTCCCATGAAGGCTATGCCGCGCTTGCCCAGGCACCCTACCGCTACCAGGAGATGCTCGGCGTTATCTGGCGTGAGAATCCGTGTCGCTGGCTGAAGCCGGACGAAAGTCCGATTCTGATGGCGACACTGATGGAGTGCGATGAAAACAATCAGCCGCTGATAGGCGCATATATCGACCGCTCCGGGCTGGACGCTGAAACCTGGCTTACGCAGCTGTTCCGGGTGGTAGTGGTTCCGCTGTATCACCTGCTTTGCCGCTACGGCGTTGCGCTTATCGCCCACGGACAAAATATAACGCTTGCCATGAAAGAGGGCGTACCGCAGCGCGTGCTGTTGAAAGATTTCCAGGGCGATATGCGGCTGGTGAAAGATGCGTTCCCGGAGATGGACTCCCTGCCTCAGGAGGTGCGTGACGTCACCGCTCGCCTGAGCGCCGACTACTTAATTCATGATTTGCAGACCGGCCACTTCGTGACGGTTCTGCGCTTTGTTTCGCCGCTGATGGCTCGCCTTGGCGTACCGGAGAGGCGTTTTTATCAACTGCTGGCAGCAGTGTTGAGTGATTACATGCAGGAACATCCACAAATGTCAGCGCGCTTTGCGCTTTTCTCACTCTTCAAGCCACAAATTATTCGCGTAGTGCTGAACCCGGTAAAACTGACCTGGCCCGACCAGGATGGCGGCAGCCGCATGTTGCCGAATTACCTTGAGGATCTGCAAAACCCGCTGTGGCTGGCAACCAGGGACTGAATCATGACAAACACTGTAGATTTTATTGGCGTAGGCATCGGCCCGTTCAACCTGAGCATCGCGGCGCTGTCTCATCAGGCCGAAGGATTAAGCAGCCGCTTCTTTGACGGCCGCCCGCATTTTGCCTGGCATCCCGGCATGCTGGTGCCGGACTGCCATATGCAGACCATGTTCCTGAAAGATCTGGTTAGCGCTGTGGCTCCCACAAGCCCGTACAGCTTTGTTAACTATCTGGTGAAGCGCAAAAAATTCTACCGCTTCCTGACCACCGAACTGCGTACCGTGTCCCGCGATGAGTTTTCCGACTACCTGCGCTGGGCCGCCGAAGGGATGAACAATCTGCATTTCAATCATACCGTTGAGAGTATTGATTTCGACGAGAGACGCCAGCGGTTTGTGGTGCAGACCAGCCAGGGCGAAAGCGTTGCCCGCAATATCTGCCTTGGCATTGGCAAGCAACCGCACCTGCCGCCTTGCGTAAAAACGGCGACGCAAACCTGCTTCCACGCCAGTGAAATGAGCCTGCGCCAGCCAGACCTCGGCGGCAAGCGAGTCACCGTGGTTGGCGGCGGGCAAAGCGGCGCCGACCTGTTCCTCAATGCGCTGCGCGGAGAATGGGGCGACGTTGCAGAGATCAGTTGGGTCTCGCGCCGCAATAACTTTAACGCGCTGGATGAGGCGGCGTTCGCCAACGAATACTTCACGCCTGAGTACGTTTCAGGCTTCGTCGGTCTGAATGAAAGCGCGCGCCAGAAGATGCTCGACGAGCAGAAAATGACCTCCGACGGCATCACGGCCGACTCGCTACTGACCATTTATCGCGAGTTGTATCACCGCTTCGAGGTACTGAGGCAACCGCGTAACGCCCGTCTGCTGCCAAGCCGCTCGGTCACCGGGCTGGAAAGTCGCGGCCAGAGCTGGCAACTGCTGCTGGAGCATCATCTGGATAACGGCTATGACACTCTGGAAAGCGACGTGGTGATTTTCGCCACCGGCTACCGTCCCGCGCTGCCGCAGATACTTTCACCGCTGATGTCGCGAATCGCCATGCGCGATGAGTGCAATTTCAAAGTACGCGACGACTTCACCCTGGAGTGGAACGGCCCGAAAGAGAACAACATCTTCGCGGTCAACGCCAGTATGCAAACCCACGGCATCGCCGAACCACAGCTCAGCCTGATGGCCTGGCGCTCCGCCCGTATTCTTAATCGCGCGCTGGGGCGTGATTTATTCGATCTCAGTATGCCGCCCGCCCTGATTCAATGGCGCAGCGGCAGCCGGGAAAAACCGCAGCCGGAGGCTGCTTCTTTAACTCGCTACACAGCATCTTTGGGCTGATTTTTTCCGCCCGTGTGAAGGAATAATGATGATAAGCAAAAAGTATACGCTTTGGGCTCTCAACCCACTGCTTCTCGCCATGATGGCGCCAGCAGTCGCTCAACAAACCGATGATGAAACGCTCGTGGTGTCTGCCAACCGCAGCAATCGCACCGTAGCGGAGATGGCGCAAACCACCTGGGTTATCGAAAACGCCGAACTGGAACAGCAGATTCAGGGCGGCAAAGAGCTGAAAGACGCGCTGGCTCAGCTGATCCCTGGCCTTGACGTCAGCAGCCAGAGCCGCACCAACTACGGTATGAACGTGCGTGGCCGCCCGCTGGTCGTGCTGGTTGACGGCGTGCGTCTCAACTCTTCACGCACCGACAGCCGACAGCTGGACTCTATCGATCCTTTCAATATCGACCATATTGAAGTGATCTCCGGCGCGACGGCCCTGTACGGCGGCGGCAGTACCGGTGGTCTGATCAACATCGTGACCAAAAAAGGCCAGCCGGAAACCCAGATGGAGTTTGAGGCTGGCACCAAAAGCGGCTTTAACAGCAGTAAAGATCACGATGAGCGCATTGCCAGCGCCATCTCCGGCGGCAATGACCATATCTCCGGGCGTGTTTCAGTGGCGTACCAGAAGTTTGGCGGCTGGTTTGACGGTAACGGCGATGCCACCCTGCTCGATAACACCCAGACCGGCCTACAGTATTCCGATCGCCTGGACATCATGGGCACCGGTACGCTGAACATCGATGAAACCCAGCAGCTTCAGCTGATCACGCAGTACTATAAAAGCCAGGGCGACGACGATTACGGGCTGAATCTTGGGAAAGATTTCTCCGCCATTAGCGGGGCCAGCACGCCATACGTCAGTAAGGGGCTGAATTCCGACCGTATTCCCGGCACCGAGCGTCATCTGATCAGCCTACAGTACTCCAACAGCGATTTCTTTGGTCAGGAGCTGGTCGGTCAGGTTTACTACCGCGATGAGTCGCTGCTGTTCTACCCGTTCCCGACCGTAAATGCGAACAAACAGGCGACGGCTTTCTCCTCGTCACAGCAGGACACCGACCAGTACGGCATGAAACTGACCCTGAACAGCAAACCGCTGGACGGCTGGCAAATCACCTACGGGCTGGATGCCGACCACGAGCGCTTTACCTCCAACCAGATGTTCTTCGATCTGGCTCAGGCAAGCGCTTCCGGGGGGCTGAACAACCAGAAGATTTACACCACCGGGCGTTATCCGTCGTATGACATCACCAACCTGGCGGCCTTCCTGCAATCGAGCTATGACATCAATGATATCTTTACCCTCAGCGGCGGCGTACGCTATCAGTACACTGAGAACAAGATTGATGATTTCATCGGCTACGCGCAGCAACAGCAGATTGCCGCCGGGAAGGCGACATCCGCCGACGCCATTCCAGGCGGCTCGGTCGATTACGACAACTTCCTGTTCAACGCCGGTCTGCTGATGCACATCACCGAACGCCAGCAGGCATGGCTCAACTTCTCCCAGGGCGTGGAGCTGCCGGACCCGGGTAAATACTACGGTCGCGGCACCTATGGCGCAGCGGTGAACGGTCACCTTCCTCTGACCAACAGCGTGAACGTCGGCGACAGCAAGCTGGAAGGCGTGAAGGTCGATTCTTATGAGCTGGGCTGGCGCTTTACCGGCGACAACCTGCGCACCCAAATCGCGGCCTACTACTCGATTTCCGATAAGAGCGTGGTGGCGAATAAAGATCTGACCATCAGCGTGGTGGACGACAAACGCCGCATTTACGGCGTGGAAGGCGCGGTGGACTACCTGATTCCAGATACCGACTGGAGTACCGGTGCGAACTTCAACGTGCTGAAAACCGAGTCGAAAGTGAACGGTAGCTGGCAGAAATATGACGTGAAGGTGGCAAGCCCATCGAAAGCGACAGCCTACATCGGCTGGGCGCCGGACCCGTGGAGCCTGCGCGTACAGAGCACCACCTCCTTCGATGTGAGCGATGCAGAAGGCTACAGCATTGATGGCTATACCACCGTCGATTTGCTCGGCAGCTATCAGCTTCCGGTGGGTAAACTCAGCTTCAGCGTTGAGAACCTCTTCGACCGTGACTACACCACCGTCTGGGGGCAGCGCGCGCCGCTGTACTACAGCCCAGGTTACGGCCCCGCTTCCCTGTATGATTACAAAGGCCGCGGCCGCACCTTTGGTCTGAACTACTCAGTTCTGTTCTAAACCGCCCTCCTTGCCCGGCACATGCCGGGC
Organism: Citrobacter sp. CK194; assembly: GCF_030333395.1. Classification (NCBI taxonomy): domain Bacteria; kingdom Pseudomonadati; phylum Pseudomonadota; class Gammaproteobacteria; order Enterobacterales; family Enterobacteriaceae; genus Citrobacter; species Citrobacter sp. CK194. The sequence continues at coordinate 703,312 of NZ_JAOWGA010000019.1, read as the reverse complement.
AAATTCACCGAATGTCAATACGCAATCAATAGCATTGAACTATTTTTGAAAATTCAACAATAGGCCGTATCCTTTTATTTTTAATAAACAGGCGATCGCAACATGGGATAATAATCTGAAAGGACATTGTATTTTAGAGAGATGGTATGTCAGAAGGAGTTTCGAAAAAATCCAGATATGAAATTATTGCTATCCTGAGAGAAGAGTTCAGGGTTAAGTCTAAACTGGATTTTAGTTTTAACGATCTGAGCTGGCAATCAGATTTACGAAAAGTTGACAGTTCATCTTTTTATATCGATCTCCCTCCCTCTTTTCAGCCTTCGTTATCTGAAAACGGTGATGTCTGTTTTCAGATCCACAGTAAACTTGGCAGGATTGAGTTTGCCACCGCGCAGATAAATACTGAGCACAATAGCCCGGATAATATTTTCCGCTTTGCCATTCCTGAGAGCATAAACATACTGCAACGGCGATCGTCCCCCCGACTTAAGACAAGAGAGAGTTATCAATTCTGTTGTTCTGGTCGTTATAAAAATGGCGTTACTTTTAAACATACGTTAAATGATGTCTCTGACGGCGGGTGTTCTTTCATATCCACCCAATCTCAACTTAAATTTATGCGTAAAGATAATGTGTTAGAAAATGTTAAGATGAGCTTTGGTGAATATGGCAGCGTAATGACTAACTTAAAAATTATCAGCGTAACAGAACTCCATAGCGAAAAATCGTATGAAGAAGCAGATTTCCGCATCTCTTGTATGTTTCAGCATAAAAGTGACGATTATAAACATTACATAGAGAATGTTATCGTTAAGTTAATTATTGACAATAAAATTAAAAATAAGATTTTTTTAGTTTAACGGACTGGGAAAACATTGAGTAATTTATTATTTTACACGGATGATAATCTCATTGGGCAATCAATCCTGCATTACATGGTAGACAATGAGATAAATATTACCACGCTGGGCTATCAGGAGATCGCCGGGAGAACCTGTGCCCCTCAGTCGGGTACGATTATTATCAATGTTATTCATAAGGATATCTCTGCGGCCAGAACGGTCGCCTTGCTCAATAGATTACGAATGTATCTCACGCACTGCACGCTGCTCGTTCTGATTGTAAAAAGCGACCTCGCCAGCTTATGCCGTGAACTTCTCGATCTTGAAAATGTATTGATTCTGACGGAAAACGCGTCTTGCTCCGATCTCTCGGCCATCTTCAAACATCCTTTAACGGCCCGCGAATATCAGCGCTTATACACCCGGCGAAAACTCACTACCAGGGAGCAGCAGGTGCTGGCGCTAATGATTGCCAGCCATAACAATAAACATATAGCAGAGCTTCTCAACATTGACTATAAAACAGCCCACACTCACAGAGCGAGTATTATGAGAAAGTTAGGCATGAATAACTCGCAAATGATGAACAAAAGAATCGTCAATATGTTTCGATGCTAAACATATTAAATGTGCAGATGACCAATCAAAAACCAATAATTAATTGTTAACCAACCCCCTGTCAATCATTTTCACCGACAAAAATATCACTTATATTAATACCACCTCCTCCCACCGTTGACCTGATTTCTGACGAGATATAATGGACGCACTTATGTTTTTCAATCATAATTTGTCACGTAGCGATATATCCGTTCGATATGTCTTCCAAAAAATGTTTTCACCTCTCGGGGCGCTTGTCGCCGTTGAGTGCCTGAGCCGCTTTGACCATATCCCTGTTTCTCCAGAAGAGTTATTTCGTTATGCCAATGCGGACTTACGGGAAAGTATCTTTATGGAACAACTGGCGTTAATAGAAAAACATAAAGCGTGGTTTATAAAAAACAATGTTTCTGCCACGATTAACGTTGACGACCATATACTCAGCGTCCTGCTACGGCCAGAAGTGAAAGCGAAAGTCAAAGCACTGGGCTGCGTTCACTTTGAACTCACGGAAAACTCTAACGAACTGTTGAATAACTCTCTCGCCGCCTGGTGTGATTCCCACAGCTCCTTACTCTGGCTCGATGACTTTGGCGCTGGCTACGCGGGAATTAACGCGATTCGTGGCTATCATTTTGACTATGTCAAAATCGACAGAAACTTCTTCTGGCATTTAATGCAGAAAGAGTCTGGTCGGCCATTAATGGATGCGCTGGTCACTTTCCTTTCCCGTAACCAACATAATGTGATTATTGAAGGCGTCGAAAGCGAAGCGCATAAGAAATGGTTGCAGGGTATGGAGTGGTTTGCCATTCAGGGGCATTACTGGAAAGAAGTCAGTATTGAACAACTGGTCAAAGAAGAGGTTACGGTTTAAAAAAGAGAAAAAAATGCCGGAAGACTCCGGCATCAAAACCAACCTTCACACGCAAGAAATCAGTTATACACTAACTCCCAGGTTGCCCAACTGGTCAACGGGCCACTGGTCGCTTTCTCCGGCGCTGGCGTAACGTAACCGATGTAATAAGTAAACACACCGCCGCTTACCGCTTTTTCCACCAAAGGCACCCGGTTTTGCTGCGGGTCAGCCGGAACAATTTTATTGCTTTTATCCAGCGTATTATTGTCGTTGGTCGACAGCGCCAGAAAAATATGGCTGGCCCCATCCGCTCGTGTATTCGCCAGATAACCGGCATTTTCGTTGCCGACGGTATTGACCGTGAATCCATCAATCCAGCGCACACTTACCGTGCTGATCTCATCGTTATTCGCAGCGCCACCATCATGACGTAACTGACAGTTCGACAATTCCAGGGTGAAGGATTGCGGTTTCATAAATGCGCCCGCGCCACGGGCATGTACTTCCGCCAGGCTTACCGGAGCCAGCCAGACGCTACCGCTGCCCGCATTGTTGCCCCCGTTGAGCGCCACGCTACAGGAGATATCCGTCACTCGCCCTGCGAAGTCCACCCGTCCGCTATCGTAATTGGTTTCAAATCCCCACGCTGAAGAGGCGACAAGCATTCCGCTTATCAGGGTCAACTGAGTGAGTCGTCTGATATTTTTATACTGTGCTGAATCACGCATACCCACCTCCCGAATTAATCGTACGTCAGGTTAAAGATCATGTGCGACTCCACCTCACCGGTACTTGTGGTCGATGCGTATTGATAGAAGCGTGCACGATAAGGCAATGTAATGTAACGGGTTTCCTGGGTCTGCAAGGTGCCGATATTATATTTCTTGCTAAATTCCAGCGGGGTGCCATCTTTCAGTACCTGGACGCCAATCCCTTTCGCCGCAGCGTTTCCGCTTTTTTCGTTGATGAGCACGCCCTGAGCGGCAGTGGTGTTTGTCGCCAGGTTGCCGGAAAAAGTCGTATGGATATTGGCGAAACCGGATTCACTTACGCCGCCGCTGCACTGCAACTGGATATTAAAATCTTTGCCTCCCGCCGTGGTGCCAACGCCATTCAGATCGCTGCGCTTAATCGTACCGATATCAACGTTCATATTCTTACCGCTTAACACGGTACAGGAGGGCGAGACGACGGTGATGGCATTGGCGCTGAGGAACGTTTCAAGGATCGGGTTACTGCCGTTTTCCCAGTCATAAGAGGTATATTTCCCCGCCGCCAGGGTGCCACTGCCGGTCACGTTCGCAGTTTTAATCACTTCCAGCGTAAAGCGGGAGCCTTCCAGTGAATAACTGGTCTGCCTGTTGACATAGGAGGAGTAGACATCCGGGTAGACAATATTGACCGTTGCGCCACCGCGACTAAAACGCAAGCCGATGCCGTCTACGTTTGTCGAATAAATTTTATTCCCCAGGTCGGTGGCTCCGGGCACGACAATTTTCGCCGCAAAACGGTTAGTACCGGCTGAACAGCTATAGCTTGCGCCACCCGACGCCGACATTGTCCAGTCACGGGACACAATCACTGAGCCCACCGGTAGATCCGGCGGAACAACCACTCGCCCGATGGCCATGTCTAATGTCACCGTCGGCTGTGAAAGGCGCGAGCAGAAAGCCCATGCCGACGTTGTCCCCAGCGCCATTAATCCAATAAAAAGCGTCAGTCTTTTACTCAGCGACATAGCGTTTCCTTTGTTTTTGCCTGACTCAGATCCACCGTACATTGCCCGCCATTCCACTTAACCGTGGCCTTTGACGCGCTGGCGTCGCTGATAAACATCATGCTGCCCTGCCCCACAACACCGATCTCTTTTCCGCTCGGGTCAAAAATCGTGGCGGCGAACGGTAACGGCAGGCCATTCGCCTGGCGCGCCTGCACCGTGATGTTGTTTTGCACCGTGGTATTGAAAGCAACTTTAACTACGCTCCCCTCCCACGGCACAACCTGCGCCACGGTACGATCGAAAGCGATATCGTCATTACTGCCTTTCGGGTCAATTTCCACGGCGTTAATCCGGTAAGGCCGCAGATACGGCAGAATGGCGTAGCCGTTGCTGTCAATGCGGGTCCCCGGCGAACCTGGCAACATGGCGCCTGCGGCATCTTTCGCTTCGATCAGCGCCATCGTGGTGCCGCTTTCCGGCGAGAACACCACGCCGTGCTGATGGGCAATCAGCGTCCCGCTGGCGCCAACGCCGCTCTGACGATACCCTTCACCCTGGCTATAACTGCCGTTCAGCGTAGTCCACGGGGTACGATAGCTGCCGTTCAGCGCCACATCGTGCTGGCCTCCGGTCGCGGTGGTGGTCGATACGCCGTAGTTGAGGTTGTTTTCACTGTCCAGCGAGCCATTGACGCCAATTTGCGAGCTGGCGAAGTGCGAGTTGTTGAACGAGGTATTTGACGTCAGATTCGCAGTGCGATTCTCGCCGAACCACAGCGGGTAGCTAAAGTTGAGCGAAACGCGATCGTCGCGACGATGACCGGAGCTGTCCGGCGTATAGACGCGCTGGGCGCTGACCGACCATGAGAGACGACCGAACATATTGTTATAGCTGAGCTGATACTGCTTCTCCGTGCCTGAACGGTTCCAGTAATCCGACACCCGACCGCTTAAGTAGAAACCGCCCCAGCCGTCCGGCAGGTTCTGGTTTACGGTAAAGGTCATGCTGTTTTTCTGTCGCCACACGGTGTAGTTGCTGTTGTGGTTCTTTTCCTGATCGACGGCGTACAGCGCGTCGTTCAGGTTGTAGTAGCCTTTGGTGGAGTAACGATACGCCGCCAGGACAATACTGGTCTGCGTTTCGGTGAACATGCGGTTAAAGGTGGCGCGGTAGCTCTGACCATGCTCGTCAAGGGTATCGCTCTTCAACCGCGAATGGGTGACATCGAATGACAAGGCGCCGACGCCGGTATTCATCCCGGTTCCCAGCAGGAATGCCTGATAGTCATCAAAACCGGTCACGCCAGCATAGCCGGTGAACAGGTTATTTAAGCCCTGTTGCCAGGTCGCCTGGTAGAGCATCGGCTTATTGCGCAGCGAACTATCATCAACCTTACCGGCAGAGAGCGCATAGCGGGTCATCCCCGGACGCAGTAATTGCGCTACCGAGGCATAAGGCACGCTGAACACCTGTACCGAGCCATCGGCTTCTTTTACTGAAACCTCAAGGTCGCTGCCATAGCCGGAGGGGTAAACATCCTGCAACGTAAACGGCCCCGGCGGCACGGTGGTCTGATAGATAATATTGTTGCCCTGACGTACCGTCACCAGCGCGTTACTTTGCGCCACGCCGCGAATTTCCGGGGCATAGGAACGCATACCGTCCGGGAACATATTGTCATCGGTCGCCAGATTTACCCCTCGCAGGCCGATAGTGTCGAAAAACTCACCGTTGGTAAAAATCTGCCCACCGCTGACAATCGAGTTAATTTGCGGAATCGGACGTTGCAGGTAGGTCTGGTTACTGTTCCAGTGCGCCTTCCCCTGCTGCTGTTGCCAGTTCAGGTTACCAATGTGTTTGAGCAGCCAGCCGTCCCAGGAAAGACCTGCGTTAACGCCAAGATAGGCGCTGCTGTTATCTGACCCGTTGGCCGATGACGTGTGGCTGTTCCAGGCGTTAGCCATCCAGCCTAAATTCAGCGCCGCAACGCCTTTATCCCAGAACTCCGGGCTGACAAAATTCTTAAGGCGCTGATCTTCGTAGATTTGCGGTACGGAAATATCCAGCCTCAGAGAGGACTGAATCAGGTTGTCGCTGACATTTTCTTCGTTACGCCACTCTTGCAGTCGTCCGCAATAGCCCTCTTTCGCGCTAAGCTGTGGGTTAAATTTTTCTGGCGAGATACCGTATTGCATCAGCATCGCTTTGGTGTAGCAGACGCCCATTTTGCCGTCTTTTCCACGGGTGATATTCAGGTCGTAGCGGCCTTTCCACTCACCATTGGTATACACATCAAGTGAGTAAACACCCTCGGAGATAGCGCTCGTGGAAAAGCGCGACAGATCGACCTTTTCGCGACTGCCGACAATAAAGCCATCGTTAAACTGATAAACCGTTCCTGGGTTTTCCTGGCCGCTTGAAAATGGCGGAAAGCAGTACAGTGCAATCGCAATTGCCGTACTTAATCTTTCCGGGCGGATTGACCTCTGCTTCATGATCGTTTCCCTTATTTAACGGCAACTTTCACTGCGACATCTGCGCCATAGTCATTAATGTTGTTAACAGTCAGGGTCTCGCCTTTGTTCACTGTCGAGGAAAGCGCGATAGTCTGACTGGACTGTGGGGCAAACATCACCGTTTTGCTGTTCAGCGCTTTGCCGCCGTCACGAGAGATACGGCTTACGGTGATATAAAAAGGCGTGGGATTGTTGACGGACAGGCTGCTGCCGTTGGCGGAAAGCACCAACTTTTCCGCCGCCGCATCACGGTTGCCTAATCCATTCGGACGATAGATAAACTTAAAGCGAGAACGAATCGCCAGTTGCAGAATATTCTGCCCTTCATTTTTCTGGTTAGCCTCTACAGGCGGAATTTCCAGAAGGTTCAGCCACCATAATGTCTCTTTATCTTTAGCGAGCCCTGCATTGCTGCCGAGCTTAATACGCAGAGTCTGACCGCTTTTAGCGTCAACGCGGGAAATAGGTGGTGTAATAATAAATGGCGTAGTAATCGTATCCGGCGTCGCATCGGCATTACCGTTATCCAGCCAGGCTTGTGCCAGTGCCGGACGATCTGCGGTATTAGAGAGCTGCACCGTTATTTCTTTTTCATTTCCTGGATAAATAAAGCGGGTGCCATTAACAATAATGTTATTAGCATTAGCCGCAAAACTAAAAATGAAACAGAAAAAAAGGGCAATAAGCTTCATGCTGACCTCTGAATAAAAAATAAGCGGTAGCAGCGGCCGCTTTATTATTGTTTTATACCGCCCCGGCGCGAGGCGGTTTTATCTCTCAGCCGATATTACTGGTAGGTAATTTCGTAAGTCGCATAGCTATTGACCACACCGGTTGTCACGCTATCAGGCGTGCTGGTGGCATAACCAACATAGTAAGTGAAACGCGCGCCATCCTGAACGGCAGTCGCGTCGCCAGTCGCTTTCGGTTGAGCTGCGTCACCTGGGATGATTTTCTTGGTCAGCGCGGTGGCGTTGTCGGTAGACAGAACCAGCTGGATATTCTTCGCGCCAGCCGCTTCCGTATTGGCCAGGTAGCCCTGTTGTTTGTCGGAAGCGCCCGCCAGCAGGTTGCCGCCGGTCCAGTTCACACCCAGTTTGCTCACGTCATCTTGTGGATCACCATTCGTCGCCTGGCAGTTAGAAACATCGATGGTGAAAGATTTTGGTTTCAGATAGGTATCCGCAGTCGCAGCTTTAACTTCCGTTAACGTTACCGGAGACAGATAAACATTAGCATCGCTGCCCTGGCCGTTTACGGAAACAGTACAAGATACGTCGGTAACTTTACCGAAGAAATTAACCTGACCGCCGCCGACATTAGTATCAGCAGCATTTGCCACAGCCATGCCAAAAAATGCAGTCGCGATTGCAGCAGAGAGAAGAACCTTTTTCATTGCCATTTCCTTGTCAGAGTGAATTAAGTATCAATGAGCAAACAGTGAGTTCACACAAAAATCAGAAGCGATATGCGATTCTTACTTGTGCGACTGTTAATAGAAACTTCGACTGACCGGAAGCTGCTATATTTAAGGTATCAAAAACGAACTTGATAAAAACTCGTTGATGCTGTCGGCGTCAAAGAATGCTATTTCGGAGTCAAATATACATTTTTTCATATCTTGATTGAGGCCGTTTAACAGGATTACACCTATTAATCCTCACCTGAAAAATAGAAAAATCCACTCAATGGCATATTGCTATCTTAAAACTTCTACAATTTCTCTCTGTACTGCCTGTCAGTGCTTCACCAATATTGCCAAATAAGATAACCGGTTAAATTCGCGGCGAACCCGGCAAAGAGAAGCCGTAATTCTCCGGTCATAAAACGGAAAGCCAGAGGTTTGTTGCCGATCGCAAAGCGCAAGTGTTCCCCGACGCTGAATTGTCCTGTTCTGGAAAAATCGGAGGAGGATGATGGCGAGAAGCATACCCGGTGAATATACCAACACTATACCAAGTGTGACGGGGGTCGTTGAAAGGGAGTGAACTAAGTGCTTGAATAGTGGCGGAGAGAGGGGGATTTGAACCCCCGGTAGAGTTGCCCCTACTCCGGTTTTCGAGACCGGTCCGTTCAGCCGCTCCGGCATCTCTCCGTTCTGGTGGTTGCCATGATGCCAGGTAATTTGGCATTTTAACAGACCCTGTTCCTGCAATTTTGTTCAAGTGACGAGTTTGCGAGCAAAACGATGATTAAGTGGCCCTGGAAAGTACACGAAACAGACCAGAATGCGGCCTTGCCGTGGGATGACGCCCTGGCAATTCCCCTTCTGGTCAACCTGACCGCGCAAGAGCAAGCCAGATTAATTGCGCTGGCCGAGCGTTTTTTACAGCAAAAAAGGTTGGTCGCTCTTCAGGGATTTGAACTGGATGCGTTGAAAAGCGCGCGTATTGCGCTGCTTTTTTGTCTCCCGGTTCTGGAGTTGGGCATCGAATGGCTTGATGGCTTCCATGAAGTGCTGATCTACCCTGTGCCTTTTGTTGTGGATGATGAATGGGAAGATGATATTGGTCTGGTGCATAACCAGCGCGTTGTCCAGTCCGGGCAAAGCTGGCAGCAAGGCCCAATAATTCTGAACTGGCTTGATATCCAGGACTCCTTTGATGCGTCCGGCTTCAATCTGATTATCCATGAAGTGGCGCATAAACTTGATATGCGCAATGGCGACCGGGCCAGCGGCATCCCGTTGATTCCTCTGCGCGAAGTGGCCAGTTGGGAGCACGATCTCCACGCGGCCATGAACAATATTCAGGATGAAATTGATCTTGTGGGTGAAACCGCATCCAGCATTGATGCTTACGCAGCAACCGACCCTGCTGAATGCTTTGCGGTTCTGTCAGAATACTTCTTCAGCGCCCCGGAACTGTTCGCCCCGCGTTTCCCGGCATTGTGGCAACGTTTTTGTCAGTTTTATCGCCAGGACCCCTTACTGCGACTGCGTGATAACCCAGAAGAGGACAATATACCGACATCACACGTCCATTAAATCGCGGTTTTGAAGATTAATTAACCAATTGAAATGACGTGCGAATTTTACTGTTGACACGTTACAGAGCGGTCAGTATTATTCGCCTCGTTCACACGATTCCTCTGTAGTTCAGTCGGTAGAACGGCGGACTGTTAATCCGTATGTCACTGGTTCGAGTCCAGTCAGAGGAGCCAAATTTAAAGAAGCCCGCTTTTTAGCGGGCTTCTTGCTTTATATCTGATAATCAATGACCGCCTCATCCGACTCCATCACCTGCCGCTTAATATCTTCGACAGACAGCCCCGCATTACACAACTCAATAAACCGCCAGACGTAGTTGCGCTGTAACTGTCCGCGCTTCAGCCCCAGCCAGACGGTATTGGCATCAAATAAATGTCGGGTATCAAGACGCGTCAGCGCCCCCTCTTCCTGCTCGCCGCTGGATTGCTCGGCGACCAATCCAATCCCCAGCCCCAGAGCAACGTACGTTTTGATCACATCAGAGTCCTGAGCGCTCAGAACAATATCCGGCAACAACCCTTTGCGGGAGAAGGCTTCATCAATACGGGAGCGCCCTGTAATGCCCTGACGATAAGTGATTAGCGGCCAGTGCGCGATCGCTTCCAGCGTCAGTGGCGAGGTCTGCACCAGGGGATGATCGCGAGGTACTAATAAACTGTGGTGCCAGCGAAACCAGGGAAAGGCCACCAGCAACGGATCATTACTCAGACGCTCACTGGCAATGCCAATATCCGCGCCACCGTTTTGCAACAGCCCCTCTATCTCCTGCGGCGTGCCCTGAATAAGCTCCAGTCGAACTTCCGGGAAAATCTCGCGAAAGGCTTTGATCACTTCCGGCAAGCTATATCGCGCCTGGGTGTGCGTCGTGGCAATGGTCAGTACGCCAGATGTATCATTGGTGAACAGGTCGGCCAGTCTGCGAACATTGCTGGCCTCATTCAGAATGCGCTCGGCGATGACCAGCAGCGCCTTACCCGGTTCTGTCATCCCGAGCAGACGCTTGCCGCGCCGGATAAAAATTTCAATACCGAGCTCATCTTCAAGCTCGCGAATATGCCGACTCACTCCTGACTGAGAGGTATAAAGCATATTGGCGACTTCAGTCAGGTTGTAATCCTGACGAGCCGCCTCGCGGATGATTTTAAGTTGCTGGAAATTCACGCTTCGCTCCGAAGACATCAGACATGACGCTATTGTTAAAGTCTGAAGCCCGGCATAACAAATAATAAAAACCTGCATCTTATACCGCGATGGAATAACGCTTAGCTCACCAGCAGAAGTTCACGGTTTTCCAGCATAGGGCGGCTCACCAGCGACATCAGGATCTCTTTCACTGCCTGTGCCTGCGGCGTCAGGCTCCCCCTCGCCGACATATTCAGCGACAGCGGTAAACTCATCGACGGCGTGGTGATACGCGCCATCCAGCCATTTGCCGCACCGCTTAACGATCGGGCTGCCGACTCCGGTAACACCGTCACCCCCATCCCACTGGCGATAGCCGCTGTTAATGTCGCGATGGATTCTATTTCGCCAATCACTTTTGCGGTCAATCGGCGTAAGGAAAAGGCTTCATCCACGCGCGAACGAACGGCGCTATAGTCGCGAGGAAGGAAAAGGTTCATCTCCGCAACCGCCGTTAAATCCACGCTCGGCCCAGGGCAATCCCGGGTTCCCACCAGAAAAAGATCTTCTTTCAGCAGCGGCTGGCTGGTAATACCGGCCACCGGAGAACGCTCGTAAAGAACCGCCATATCAAGTTGGCCGCTGAGTAATTTATCATTCAGCACCACCCCGCTGTTTTCATGCAGGTAGACCAACACCTCTGGCAATTCCGCCCGCACGGCCTGTAGCAGCGGCATCGTCACCGACGAGGCAGCCGTTCCCGGCGCCAGACCGATCGACACCTGCCCCCTCAGCGTTTGCCCGACGTTATTAACCGCCAGCTGTGCCTGTTCACACTGACGCAAAATCGTTCGCGCATGGGTATACAGGATTTTTCCTGCTTCAGTCGGCGTCACGCCGCGCTTTGTCCGAATCAATAATTGCTGATCCAGTTCCCCTTCCAGCGTAGCGACCTGCTGGCTGAGTGCGGGTTGCGCAATGTGTAATACTTCCGCGGCCTGCGTCAGGCTACCGATGTCGACGATTTTCACAAAGTATTTCAGTCGTCTGAAGTTCATTTTGCCTCCTGTCAGGAATACCAGTCATGATACTGGCTGTCATGTTATGGAGGATTTTGCAAAAGGCTTGCCAGTTTCTGGCCGACGCTAATTTTTATGCTAACCTGCTGTCAAATAAGAGAATGTGATTACAAGACAACGTTTTTAATGTTAACAACAGTTTCCGATCTGCCCCATAAGAGGTACGTTTGCACCAGAATGGCGCAAAATAGCGGCCGAATGAAAGATCATCGCTTTGTTGATTTTGTCAGCAAACGAACGCGCAATCGCATTTCACCCTTTGACAATGATCGTGGGCGTCGTTAATATGCGCCCCGTTCACACGATTCCTCTGTAGTTCAGTCGGTAGAACGGCGGACTGTTAATCCGTATGTCACTGGTTCGAGTCCAGTCAGAGGAGCCAAATTTAGAAAAGCCCGCTTTTTAGCGGGCTTTTTGCTTTTCTGTACTCCGAACAACCACAATCAGGTATACGTTCCAGCCGCTTACCGTTTCTGGCCGTCATATTGACGACGTTCTGGCGAGCAACACAATAATAAACAAACCGCCAATACCCGCCGTAATAATGCCGACAGGCAGTTCCTGCGAAGTCAGCAACGTTCGGCTGACAATATCGCCGCCGCACAACAGCACAGCCCCCCAGACACCACAAAGAGGCAGCAACAGCAGATGCTTAACGCCAGAAAAGTACCGACACAGATGTGGCACCATCAGCCCAACAAAGCCGATCACTCCCGTCAGTGCCACTAAGAAAGAGGTCGCCAGCGCGCAGCACAGGAAAATTTCCATCCGCAGGCGGCTGACGTTAATCCCCAGCGATAACGCCGTCTGCTCACCGGCCAGCATGCCATCCAGCGCATGCCATCGCAGCAGAATAAAAGCGCTCAGTAATATCAGGCTCAGTAAGGCGAAAGGCAGATTGCCCCAACTGGCTAATCCCAGGCCGCCCAGTGACCAGAACAGCACGGAACTGGCGGCACGTTGATCGCCAGAAAAAATGAAATAGCTGGTTAACGCGCCAAACAGAAAGGAGATAGCAAGCCCACTGATAATTAACTGCTCAGCCCCGCGTTGCTTTTTGAAGTGGAACAGTAACATCACCGCCATAGCGGAGCAGATCCCACCAACAAATGCCGATACGGGGAGCGTCAGCGTGCCAAGCTGATTGCCGAATCGGGTAATGACCAGTACCGCGCCCGCCGATGCACCCGATGACAGCCCAAATAAAAATGGATCGGCAAGATCATTACGTGTGGTGGTCTGCAACAACGCGCCCACTATCGCCAGTCCTGCCCCTGTAAGTACAGAGAGGAGCGTCCTCGGCACGCGTAAATCAATCACAATTCTGCTGACCATATCCGATACCGGCACATCTGCAATCCCTATCGCCCCCAGCACCTGCAACAGCGATAACGAAACAGCGCCTTTGGCAATACTGAGTAACATTAATCCTGCCAGTACCACCACCGCGCTCCACATCGCCCAATAGTAACGGTACGAAGTGAAACTCATTGTGCAGCCGTCTGATACATGGCCCGAGCCAGTTTTTCTACTGCTTTGACATTCGCAGGGCCTGGCGTCAGTTCAGCATATTGCAGCTTCAGATAACGTTGGTGTTTCACCGCTGGCGTGAGTTTCATCAACGGGTGATTTTCCAGGAAGTGACGAAGCTCATCAGCCCCACTTCCCGTTTGATAATCCAGCAGAATGATAAAGTCCGGCTCAGTGGCAGCCACACTTTCCCAGGAAGTTGTACCCCAACTGATATCCAGCGCCTCCATCGCATTTTTACCACCAGCCGCTTCAATAATGGCGTCAGGCATCGCGTATTTCCCGCTGGTAAAAGGTTTATCCTCTCCCGAATCATAAACAAACACGTTTAATGGTCGGGTTCCTTTCGGCGGTTTGGGCAGCGCCTCCAGCGTCTTTTTCCAGCGATTAACCAGCGCCCGAGCGTCATCTTGCTTACCAAAAATCTTCCCCAGCGTCAGTACGTCATTATAAAGTAGATCCATACTGGCTTTACGCTTATGCGCGGCAGTAAAGACGCAACTTTCGCTCAGAACAAAAGTCTTGATGCCATATTTATTGAGTGAAGAAGGCGTCACTTCACCCCCTACTTTCATGCCATAATTCCAGCCTGCGAAAAAGAAATCTGGATTAACCGCCAGCAATGTTTCCAGAGAGGGATATTTTGGTGCCAGTTCAGGGATCGACCCCATTGCTTTTTTAAATTCCGGCGTCATTTTGTACCACCCGCTGATACCGGTCAGACCGACGATACGATCCTGTAAATTCAGAGCGAACGCCATTTCAGACATATTAAGGTCATTAATAATCGCTCGCTTTGGCGGTTCCGTGAACGTCACGGGTGTTCCACAACTCTCTATGGTGACAGGAAAATCCGCAGCCTCTACTGCCGATACCGACAAAATAGCAACCATGCCTGCAAGCAATTTTTTCATCACAATCCTCAGATATTTATTATGCATAGCCAGGAACTTCAAAAATACGTAGCGCTTTCCCCGTATCAGGGTGTGGTACGGTAAAGCAGGTCAACCCAAAAACGGGATAAAGGTTTTCAGACACCAGCACACGCTCCGGTGTGTCGCAGAGCACCATTCTTCCCTGCGACAGAAGAAGAACGCGGTCAGCAAAAGATTCAATCAGCGACAGATCGTGCAATACCGCCACCACCGTTATCCCCTTGTTTTTCACCAACGAAAGCAGTTCCACCCGACCGGAGGGATCCAGATGGTTGGTTGGCTCATCAAGCAGCACCAGGCTCGGCATCTGAGCTAACACCCGCGCCAGCGCCGCCCGCTGCCTTTCTCCGCCAGAAAGCGCAGACAGCGACCGCTTTCGCAACGCCAGTAATCCCGTCTCTTTAATGGCCTTCGTCACGATGGCATCATGCCTGTCGCGTGGTGCATCCCGGGCGTGCGGGATACGCCCCAGCGCCACATAATCCTCAAGAGCCAGCCTCAGATCGGGCGTATCATTTTGCGCCAGAACGGCGATCTGCTTTGCCCGCTGCTGCCGCGACAGCGCCGAAACAGACCGGCCCAGTAGCTGAATATTGCCCTTCTGAAGGGGGAGTTCCTGACTTATTGCCTTCAGTAAAGACGTTTTACCGCTGCCGTTAGGCCCAATAACGGCCAGGCATTTCCCTTCCTCAACCTCAAAGCGAATTGCACAAAGCAGTTCTCCGCCTCCGGGCCGCTGTAGCGACGCAATATTGACGCTCAGAGCACTCGCCGGGTGATCACTGGATGCGACGAATTGCACAATACTTAACCTCTTCCATGATCGAACCATTAAATAGATATGTTATATCATAACAATTAACGTTAACAACCCTGAGATACAAGGCGATTTCAACCGGGCTCCGTACTATTTTTCATCTTGCCCGCGCGTGACGGATAAAATCATTTTCTCTTTCCGTCTGTCGCGGTAGTCTCATAAAGGCCGTTAATATGTCGGCAGCAATATGAGTCATCATTTCTCCATACTAATAACTAAAAAAACAGCACAGACAGGATAACTATGGATTCCACCCTCACCTCCACGCGTCCCCAGGATGAGACGCCTTCGCTTAATCGCGCGCGCCGCGCCGCATTAGGAAGCTTCGCTGGCGCAGTCGTCGACTGGTACGATTTTCTGCTCTATGGCATCACCGCTGCCCTGGTGTTTAATCGTGAATTCTTCCCGCAAATCAGCCCGGCGATGGGTACACTCGCGGCGTTTGCCACCTTCGGCGTTGGCTTTCTGTTTCGCCCGCTGGGGGGTGTGATCTTCGGCCACTTCGGCGATCGTCTGGGCCGTAAGCGTATGCTGATGCTGACCGTATGGATGATGGGTATCGCTACCGCACTGATTGGCATCCTCCCTTCTTTCGCCACTATAGGCTGGTGGGCGCCGGTATTACTGGTGATATTACGGGCTGTTCAGGGTTTTGCCGTCGGTGGCGAATGGGGTGGCGCGGCATTGCTGTCGGTTGAAAGCGCGCCGGAGAACAAAAAAGCGTTTTACAGCAGCGGCGTTCAGGTGGGTTATGGCGTAGGGCTGCTGCTCTCGACCGGTCTGGTCTCGCTGATCAGCACGCTGACGACCGATGAGCAGTTTCTGAGTTGGGGCTGGCGCATCCCATTCTTGTTCAGCATTATTCTGGTGCTTGGCGCCTTATGGGTGCGCAATGGCATGGAAGAGTCCGCCGAATTTGAACAGCAGAAGCAGGAAACACCACCGGCGAAAAAACGCTTGCCGGTTATGGAGGCGTTGAGCCGCCACCCTGGCGCATTTCTGAAAATCATCGGCCTGCGCCTGTGCGAGCTGCTGACGATGTATATCGTCACCGCGTTCGCCCTGAACTACTCCACCCAAAATCTGGGCCTTCCGCGTGAGCTTTTTCTGAATATCGGTCTGCTGGTGGGGGGACTAAGCTGCCTGACGATCCCCTGCTTTGCCTGGCTTGCGGACCGCTTCGGTCGTCGGCGCGTCTATATTACAGGTGCCTTAATCGGTACGCTCAGCGCATTCCCGTTTTTTATGGCGCTTGAAGCCCAGTCAATCTTCTGGATTGTGTTCTTCTCCATCATGCTGGCCAATATTGCTCATGATATGGTGGTCTGCGTACAGCAGCCGATGTTTACCGGCATGTTCGGTGCAGGTTATCGCTACAGCGGTGCCGGAGTCGGTTACCAGGTCGCCAGCGTCGTGGGCGGCGGGTTCACTCCCTTTATCGCCGCCGCACTGGTCACCTTCTCCGATGGGAACTGGCACAGCGTTGCCATTTACCTGCTGGCAGGCTGCCTGATCTCTGCCGTTACGGCGCTGTTGATGAAAAATAAACCACACGTCTAATCCCTGTACGGGGGCCGTCTGGCCTCCGTCTGTTCTTACGCAATGTCTGACTTTTGTTTCACATTCCTGTGACATACTATCGGGAGAGCAGTACACCTGTGGAACAAGGAGACAGACATGAATAATAAGGGCGCCGGCCTGACCCCGTCTCAGGCGCTGGATAAACTGGACGAACTCTACGAGCAATCGGTTCAGGCTCTGCGTAACGCAATTGGCAAGTATGTTGAAAACGGGGAGCTTCCAGACATTACAGCCCGAAATAATGGCCTTTTTGTTTACCCATCGCTTTCCGTCTCCTGGAGCGGCAATGCGACGAATCCCCCCAAGACCCGCGCCTATGGCCGCTTTACCCATGCTGGCTGCTACACCACAACCATCACCCGTCCTGCGCTGTTTCGCCCTTACCTTGAAGAGCAATTAACGCTGCTGTATCAGGATTATGACGCGCATATTGCGGTTGAACCGTCCCATCATGAAATTCCGTATCCTTATGTCATTGACGGTTCCGAGCTGTCGCTTGACCGCTCCATGAGCGCCGGATTGACGCGCTTTTTCCCCACCACTGAACTGGCGCAGATTGGCGACGAGACCGCAGACGGTTTGTTCCACCCCGGTGAGTTTTATCCGCTCTCTCACTTCGACGCGCGCCGTGTCGATTTCTCGCTGGCGCGACTGCGTCACTACACGGGGACGCCAGTTGAACATTTTCAGCCCTTTGTTCTGTTTACCAACTACACCCGCTATGTAGACGAATTTGTGCGCTGGGGATGCAGCCAGATTCTGGACCCGGACAGTCCCTATATCGCACTTTCCTGTGCTGGCGGGATCTGGATCACCGCAGAAACCGAGGCTCCCGAAGAAGCCATCTCCGATCTGGCGTGGAAAAAACACCAGATGCCAGCCTGGCACCTGATTACGGCTGACGGCCAGGGGATTACGCTGGTGAATATTGGCGTCGGGCCGTCAAACGCCAAGACTATTTGCGATCACCTGGCGGTACTGCGCCCGGACGTCTGGCTGATGATTGGTCACTGCGGCGGCCTGCGTGAAAGTCAGGCGATTGGCGACTATGTGCTGGCGCACGCCTACTTACGTGACGATCATGTGCTCGATGCCGTACTGCCGCCCGATATTCCCATCCCCAGCATCGCAGAAGTTCAGCGCGCGCTGTATGACGCCACGAAAATGGTGAGCGGTATGCCTGGCGAAGAGGTTAAGCAGCGGCTGCGTACCGGCACGGTCGTCACCACCGATGATCGTAACTGGGAGTTGCGCTACTCTGCCTCCGCATTGCGTTTCAACCTGAGCCGCGCCGTCGCCATTGATATGGAAAGCGCCACAATTGCCGCCCAGGGCTATCGCTTCCGCGTACCTTACGGCACGCTATTGTGCGTCTCCGACAAACCGTTGCACGGTGAGATTAAACTTCCCGGCCAGGCTAACCGTTTTTATGAAGGTGCGATTTCGGAGCACCTGCAAATCGGCATTCGCGCCATTGATCTGTTACGCGCAGAAGGCGATCGCCTGCACTCACGTAAACTGCGCACATTCAACGAACCGCCGTTCCGTTAAGGCATGAAGGTGTCTATGAGCAACCCAACTCCCCTTTCCGCCCTGCGTAATCTCCTGATTGCACAGGGGCTGGATGGCATGATCGTTCCTCGCGCCGATGCTCATCAAAGCGAGGACTGCACGCCACACGATAATAAACTGGCCTGGTTAACGGGCTTTAGCGGTTCTGCCGGACAGGCGTTAGTGCTTCGCGACCGCGCATTGCTGTTTGTGGATGGCCGCTACCAGGTTCAGGCCCGCGCCGAAGTCGATCGTAATGATTTTGAAATTCATCACCTGCATAACGAGCCGCTTGCGGAGTATTTGCAGGAACAGGTTGCCTCCGGCGCACGTATTGCCTTCGAACCTCTGCTGATGGTCAACAGCCAGTTTGAGACACTCTCAGCCACCCACTGCGAACTGGTGGCGTTAGACAGCGATCCGTTCGACGTTGTATGGCAAAACCGCCCCGCTGCCCCCTGCGGCATCATCCGGGAAATGCCCGTTGAAATCAGCGGTGAAAGCAGCGCGCAGAAACGCGCGCGCATTCTCGACGAACTGGCAAAACAGCAGGCGGATTACCTGCCGATCACCCTGCCGGATAATATCGCCTGGACGCTGAACGTACGCGGCAGCGACCTCAACATGGTGCCTGTTCCCTTCTCGTTTGCGTTATTGCACCGCACGGGCGAACTGGAATGGTTCGTTGATGAAAAGAAAACTCAGCCGTTACCTGCAAGTTTGCTCAGCACGCTGACCATTTCCCCGCCGGGTGAGTTCCTTGCACGCTGTCAGCAACGCGCGGCCGGAAAGCGTTTCCTGGTTGATAAAGATTTCGCCCCGGTCGCCCTGCGCTTCGCTATTGAGCAGCATGGCGGTGACGTCATCTGGTCAGCAGATCCGATTACGCTGATGAAAGCGCACAAGAACGAAACCGAGCTGGCAGGATACCGCGAATGCCATGAGCAGGACGGCGCCGCCTGGGTTAATTTCCTCGCCTGGCTGGCGCACGAAGTGCCGCTGCGTGAAGCCGCAGGCAATCCAATAACGGAGCTGGAAGCCCAGGAAAAACAGCTGGCTTATCGCCAGCAACAACCGGGATTTCTTGAGCAGAGCTTTAACACCATTTCTGCATCGGCAGGCAATGCCGCCATGTGCCACTATCATTCAAGCGAGAAAACAAACGCGCCAGTCACAACCCAGGAGATGTACCTGAACGATTCGGGCGGTCAATATCAGAACGGTACGACAGACACGACCCGTACCCTCGCATTTGGGCCGCAGGAGCCGCAGCGTCGGTTACACTACACCGCTGTGTTGAAGGGCTTTTTGTCGCTGATTACCCTGCAATTCCCCAGCGGAACTCAGGGACACCAGCTTGACGCCTTTACCCGCCGGGCGCTTTGGGATCTTGGTCTGGATTACGATCACGGAGCGGGACACGGCGTAGGTCATCAGCTATTGATTCATGAGCAACCGCACCGTATCGCCAAAAAAGTGAACCCCTGGCCGCTGGTGGCAGGCAACATCATTACGATAGAGCCGGGCTATTACCTCGCCGGACAATACGGTATCCGCATTGAAAATCAGGTCGAAATTGTCGAAAGCCGCCCTGGTTTCTGCAAATTCTCCACACTGACGCTGGTGCCGATCGACTTAAGTCTCGTGGAATTGCATCTGCTTAGCGAGGCAGAAAAACTGTGGATTGATGAGTACCATCAGCAGGTAAGAGAAACATTATCCCCTCGCGTAGAAAGCAACGCCCGCCCGTGGCTGTTCGCCGCTACCGCTCCCATACGGGTGCGCGCAAATTAACCCTGTATGCTGAAAACCAAAAGCCCGCTAAAAGTGGGCTTTTTGGGTAGAGGGGCGGGTTTGTGCCAGGAGGGGACGTTGGTATTTTTAGTATCTCGTTTTCAGTTCCTTAGCAACTCTGCGAACTTCATCGTTACATCAACGTGTTCTCCCTACCTGCCTCCGTTGCTCTGAAAACTAAGATAAGAAATGAAAATTGTACACTTTAATAATGAATTAAATGCAGCGCAGGCAAATGATAGCGCAAGTAAACTGAACACATACCAGTCATCGGCCTGATCTCAGGACTTACCATGCGTTTGTTAAATATCTTTGTCTTTTTGTTTACTGCACTTGTAGTAGTGAAAACTATTCACGATAACCCTCCTTTTCTCTGCTCGATATTTTTGTTTCATCTCCTGAGTTCAGCGTTAGTCATGGGCGCGTTTTCCTTTTGTTTATTTTCGATACTGGAACTGGCGTCATGGCCATTGCTTAAATCTATAGACTGGAAGCTGGAAAAGAGATGAATACACCCAAACTTTCAGGCTATCTCAACCAGTTTCAGGTGCTTATCAAAGTGGCAGAAACAGGTAATCAATCAAGGGCAGCCAGAGAACTGGGATTGACCCCTTCAGCTGTCAGCAAGAGCCTTACCCAACTTGAGGGGGTTGTTGGCAATGCGCTGATTTCTCGCGAGTCGCGTCCAATTCAGTTAACGGCAAGCGGGAGACGAATACTTCAGGTGGCACGACGGGTGATTGCTGACATTGAAGGACTGGCTGCCAGCGTAGAAACTGAAACACTGCGTATCAACTGTTCAGTGGCGTTTGGTTGCACCCACATTCCGCATATTTCAAATGCCTTTCAGCAGTTACACCCTGGTGTGTGCATTAACGTCACACTTGACGACCGTCTGATTAATCTGGCGCGCGATGAGTTTGATATCGCCTTAAGGATCTCTTCGGAAGCGGCACAATATGAAGACGATGATACGTGCCTGATGGATATCAGCTGGTTCTACTGTGCCTCTCCGGAATACCTGAAGTGTCATCCGCCGATTTACACCCCCGCCGATTTACGTTTTCATCAGTGTCTGGTCTACCCGCAAATGACCAGCGAGGGACGATGGACATTTCACCACGGAGTCAAGAGTGAAACGGTAAAAGTAATGCCCTATTTTTCGTGTAATTCCAGCCTGCTATTGCTGCAAAGAGCGTTAGCCCATGGTGGGGTTGCCTGTCTGCCGGATTATCTGGTGAGCCATTATCTGGATTCCGGGAAGTTAATACGTGTGCTGCCAGCTCACGATCCTGGCGTCACACATCGTTTGCAGGCCATTGTCTCGCCTTCAGTACAGGAGGACAAAACTATTATTCATTTCCTGGACTTTCTGAAGACTGCATTACGGGAAAAAATGTGATGGCGCGTTGATCATTGACGACACTATCTGTGAATAACATTCACAGTTATTGTTATATATCACTGCGAATCACAATTCAGCGATGCTGTCATCGGGACAATATTGTTTTACCAACACCTTCGTTAAAAGATGATCTTACAGAAATAGATTCTGTAATGACTAAAACCCTACACACATATTTATGGTTCGACAGAAAGCCAGAAAATATAAGTCTCTTTTAAGAGGTTGAAAATGATGGTAAACAGTGAAGATGCAGTGATTAAACATAGAATCCCATTCACCACCTACGATCTCGGATGGGTAGTATTGTGCATCGGCATGGCGATAGGCGCAGGTATTATCTACATGCCGATTCAGGCTGGTGTAAAGGGAATATGGGTATTTGTTGCCTCTATTTCATTAAGCTATCCAGCAATCTACTGGCTTCAGGACTTGTACCTTAAAACCTTAACCCAGACCCCAGCCTGTGACAGCTATGCAGAAATTATAACCCAGTATCTTGGTAAAAACTGGGGAGGATTATTAGGCGTCGCTTACTTTTTAATGTTGCTAATGGGTATTTTGAATTATGCCATGAGTCTGGTAAACGACAGCGCTGCGTATTTGCATAGCTACCACATTACCGACGATTTTTTATCCAAAACAGCATGGTATCCCCTGATTTTATTAGGTGTGATGGTGTTGATTGCTAACCAGGGTGAAAGATGGTTGTTTCGTATCTCCGGACCGATGATTTTCTTTAAACTTGCCGTGATTGTCTTTCTTGGCGCGGTAATGACCCCGTACTGGAGTATCAGCAATATCTCTGCTTTTCCTCCTGTCATGAGCTTTCTACGGGATGTTTTGCTAACGCTGCCATTTACGTTGTTTTCAATTTTGTTTGTTCAGATCCTCAACCCAATGAACATCGCGTATCGCAAACTGGAGTCCGACCCGGTTATTGCTTCGCTACGAGCGATCCGTGCTACGCGCATTGCCTACATCGTACTTGTCGTCAGCGTGCTGTTCTTCGCCTTCTCCTTTAGTTTTTCTATTACCAAAGAGGAGGCAGCGTCAGCCCTTGAACAAAATATCTCTGCTCTGGCGCTGGCATCACAAATCATGCCGGGAAATTTAGTGAGCATACTTTCAGTAACACTGAATATCTTTGCAATATTAACGGCATTCTTCAGTATTTATCTGGGGTTCAAAGAAGCCATTATGGGACTAACGGTTAATATGATATCCCGCATCTCAGGCAGCGAAAACATTAACCGCAGGTTGCTTTCAATCATTATTGCCGTAGCGATTGTCGTATTTCTCTGGGTTTGGGTCAGTTTTGATTTTTCAGTGATGCTGCTCATGCAAATTTCTGGCCCAGTATTTGGACTGGTAGCCTGTTTAATACCATTCTATCTGGTGAAAAGAGTCTCGGCGCTGGACAACCTGCGAGCCGGTAAAAATTATTATGTTGCATTTTATGGCGTTCTTCTTTGCATCTCGCCCTTTTTAAAATTTGTTGAATAAAATTGACCAACAGACCTGGTCATAAATTATGGATGTGTATATGAATAATCAATTCCTGAAATTATCAACCCGCTTAACACAAATGGGGCGGGATACTCGCGAACAGCACGGTTTTGTGAACAGCCCGGTGTATCGCGGTTCAACCGTTGTATTTGAAACTGTGGAAGATCTCGAAAACAATCGAGCGGCCTTTGCTTACGGTACGCTGGGCACGCCAACTATTAAAAATCTGGAAGATGCATGGACGGAGCTTGCAGGGGCTGCTGGCACAGTGATGTCACCTTCTGGACTGGGCGCCGTGGCCCTGGCGCTAATGACGACACTCAAGGCAGGAGATCATCTCCTGATGCCGGACTCCGTATACCGCCCAACGCGTAATTTTTGCGATCTCACTCTGCAAAAATTTGGCGTCACAACCACTTATTACGACCCGATGGTGGGAGAAGATATCTGCGCACTGATCCGCCCTGAAACCAGCACGCTATTTCTGGAGTCTCCCGGTTCGCAAACCTTTGAGATTCAGGACGTCCCGCTGCTTACCCGCATTGCACGTAGCCGGAATATTAAGACTATCATCGATAACACCTGGGCAACGCCGCTGTTCTTCCAGGCACATCAACACGGCTGCGATATCTCTGTGGAAGCCGGGACCAAATACCTTAGTGGACATTCTGACTTGCTGATGGGGATGGTGAGCGCTAATGCCGAGACCTGGCCTGCGCTACGTGCCACCTATGACAGTATGGCCATGTTACCGGGTGCAGAAGACTGTTTCCTTGCCTTACGTGGTTTGAGAACGTTGCATATTCGCCTGAAAGAAGCGGAAGCACGGGCACTGGCAATTGCTCACTGGCTTGCAGAACAACCTGAAGTCAAAACTGTACTCCACCCCGCAATGCCGGATTGTCCGGGACATGAAATATGGAAGCGAGACTTTACGGGATCGTCAGGGCTGTTCTCTGTGGTGCTTGATCCCGTATTCAGCAAACAGGCGGTAACACGCATGCTGAATGACATGCAGCTGTTCGGAATGGGGTATTCCTGGGGCGGTTTTGAAAGCCTGATTATTCCTTTCGACTGCCGGGAATATCGAACTGCGACAACCTGGAACAAGAAGGGAGAAACCCTCCGGCTCCAGATTGGCCTGGAAGATCCGGATGACCTGATCATCGATCTGCGTCAGGGGCTTAATCGGCTGCATTCATTGACGTAATCGGGTTTTGCGGCTCGCAAACCTGCAAAATTTGCTCTTTCATCCATAAATGTCCAGGTGAGTTACTGAGCTGTGGGCTGTAATAAACCTTCAGAATATACTGGGGTGTCGGGAATGGAGGAGCAAACACCACAAGATTTTTCATATCAAAAACAGATGAGATGCCCCGCTTGGGAAGCGTGATGACCAGATCAGTATTTGAAACAATGAGCGGGGCAATCATCAGACTTGGCAATTCAACAACAATTCGGCGGCGTACCTGCTGACTTTCCAGATAACGGTCGATAGCACCACGGGATTCCAGCCATGGGCGTACTACCACGTGTCCGGCGCTAAGATAGCGCTCATGGGTAAGGGAATCATGAATTTCAGGATGACCACGTCGTACAGCAACCACGTAATCATCAGTAAAGCAGGTAATGGACTCAATACCTCGTCGGGGGTTTTTCTGCTCTTCTTCAAAACCAAGGGCAAAATCGACTTTACCCGAAAGCAGATCTTCATCGGCGTTAAAATCGCGTGAGTAGATAAGCTTAATGGTAATGCCCGGCGCGAGGCTGTTAACTCTCGCGATCAGGCCAGGCAGAATCACAGCGGCAGTGTAGTCCGTGGCGGCAAAAGTAAACGTCTCCCGGCTTTTTTCCGGCTCAAAGTGTTCAGGCTCATGCAGGCAAGTCGAGAGACTGCTCAGAGCGGCGGAAACGTTGGCGGCAATGCTCTCTGCTTTTGACGTTGGCACCATGCGTCCGCCGGTGCGCACAAATAAGGGATCATCCAGTGAGGCACGTAAACGATTGAGCGCATGGCTCAGCGCCGATGGACTTAGCGCCATTTCGTTAGCTGCTTCCGTTACGCTCCCATGCCGATAAAGAGAATCGAAGATAAGCAATAAATTCAGATCGGTCTTGCGCAACGTCGACATCATGGTTCTTTTTTCCGGGGCAAATTTGAAAACAGCGATTAATGAATATTATACATTTTATTGTTGCATAAAATGCAGCGAAAGCATGATTAAAAAAAGATAGTATATTTCCAACAAAATGATTCTGAAGAGGCAAAACTATGTCTACCCCTGTATTCCGTCAGGCCACTGCCGCCGATGTCGATCGTTGCTATGATATTGAAATCACATCCTACGAAGGGGATGAAGCCGCAACGCGCGAGAAAATTGCCACCCGTATTAACCGCTATCCGGAAGGTTTCCTGTGTATGGAGCTGAACGGCGACGTTATTGGTTTCATCAATGCAGGCTGCGCATGGGAAGTCGTGATGTCTGATGAAGAGTTTAAAGAACTTGTTGGACACGATCCGGATGCACCCAATGCCGTGATTATGTCTGTCGTGGTTCACCCGGATTATCAGGGCAAAGGATACTCGTCGTTGCTGATGCGTGAATTCGTGGCGCAAATGAAAGCAATGAACAAAAAAACTATTCACCTGTTGTGTAAAGATCGCCACGTCGATCTGTATGCTCATTTCGGTTACCAGTATATAAAACCGTCAGAGTCAGACCACGGTGGTATGGCCTGGCATGAAATGATGATGACACTCTGATTTAACGATCCAGACACGACTCTTTTTCTGTTAATCTCCGGTTTGCGCTGACAGTTTGCTGTGGTTGTCAGCGCCTCCTCACCTGATTTTTTTTATGCAAAATACTCAAACTACTCCGCAGACGCTTAAGCGTACCCTGCGTACACGCCACCTTTCGATGATCGCTATTGGTGGTTCTATAAGGTCGCTACGGCAGTAATTTTCATTGTGCTGGGATTACTGATGATTACCGGTATCCTGCGTGGGGCACCTGACGCCGGGTTGCATAACTGGCAAACAGGTTCAGGGCCATTTGCAGGCAATATCTTCAGTATGATCGGCGTGGCGATGGTTGTTGGTGTTTCTTTCCAGGGGACTGAACTGATAGGTATTGCCGCAGGTGAGGCTCAAGAGCCAGAGAAAGCCATTCCGCGCGCCATGCGCCAGGTTTTCTGGCGAATTTTGCTGTTCTACGTTTTTGCGATTCTGGTGATCAGCCTGATTGTGCCTTATACCGATCCGCACCTGCTGCAATCCGATGTAGATAACGTCAGCATGAGTCCGTTTACACTGGTATTCCAGAATGCAGGGTTATTATCCGCCGCGGCGATCATGAATGCGGTTATCCTCACCTCCGTGGTCTCAGCCGGTAACTCTGGGCTATACGCTTCAACCCGCATGCTCTTTAACCTGGCGCGTGAAGGAAAGGCTCCTGCATTTTTACCCATCTGACACGTAACGGCGTGCCGCTGCTTGCTTTGCTGGCAACTGCCATGGTGTCGGCACTGTGTTTTTTATCGTCGATGTTTGATAACGCATCTGTCTATATGTGGTTACTGAACATGACGGGAATGACTGGCTTTATTGCCTGGTTAGGGATTGCCGTCAGCCACACTACCGTTTTCGACGTGGATATGTACAGCAGGGCCATAACGTTGACATCCTGCCTTATCGTTCAGCGTTTTTCCCTACGGGGACTATCTTTGCCTTCTTACTCTACCTGGTAGTAACACCAGGCCAGAACTATCAAGCGTTTTTGCATGACAAAATCGACTGGTACGGAGTGGCGTCCACCTATATCGGTATTCCGATATTTCTGGTGTTATGGACGGGCTATAAGATAACCACTCGCAGTCGATGGATAAGGTATGACGAGATGCGTTTTAATAAGCAGGAGTAATGGTTATATCTGTTGTCGCCAGCGTTTAACACTTTTTGATGCACAGTCAATCGCCCTGCAAGATAGCGCGGGAACAGCGGCGACCACTCACTGGCGATCGCCGTAAGCTCACCTGATTATTCTCCATGTGAATGTAGCTGTCCTGTGTTTTAATCAACGTCTGCACCTCGCTTATAGCAGACTGTTCACTTACGTCAGACTGTTTTGCGTCAAAACGGACGCCACGATTAACCATTTTCTGCCTCTGGCGATCTTAATCGGCTCATAATTCGGGCCGATTAAGATACATAATTACACCGTCGGGATGGTGCCGCCATCTATCACATATTCGGTGCCGGTGATGGCGGCAGCATGAGACGACGCGAGGAAAGCAATGAGCTTCGCCACCTCAATGGGCTTTGACGGACGACCAAGAGGAATACCCCCGAGTGCATTCATGATGATTTGCTTACCGCCTTCGTAATCCGTTCCCGCCTGCTTCGCCAGTCGCTCTGCCATAGCTACCGAAGCTTCGGTTTCGATCCAGCCGGGCGCAACACGAACCACACGGACCCCCTTCGGGGATACCTCTTTCGACAGGCTCTTGCTGTACGCCGACAGCGCAGCTTTTGCCGCCGCATAACCGGTGGTCGATTCCGGTAACGGCAGTTCACGCTGGATAGAGGTGACGTGAATGATAACCCCGCTGCCCTGTGCCAGCATCCCTGGCAACAGCGCGCGATCTAAGCGTACCGCTGGCAGCAGATTAAGGTTGAGTTCCTGCTGCCACTCCGTTTCGCCCAGTGCTGCAAAGCCACCACCAGGTGAGGTAGAACCGCCCGCAACATGGATGATGACGTCGACACCTCCCAGATGCATCTGAACGGCTTCAGCTACTGAAGCACACCCGTTGACCGTGGTCAGGTCCGCCGCCACGAAGGCGTCGGCGATACATTCTGTGGGCGTATGACGCGCGGTGGTTAACACCCTGGCTCCCAGTTGCTTTAATAATCCAACGACCGCTTTGCCGACGCCTTTGGTGCCGGCAGTAACCAGTATGCGTTTGTCCTGAAAATCAAGATCTAACGACATCAGATAATCTCCAGTGTGTTGATCTTGTCGCCGACCAGGCCGAAAGCATGTTTAAGCACGACCGGGCTGCCGGGAAAATTACCGACGACGTTTGAGGTGACCGTCACCCGGTGGCCTTCGGTGAGGAACTGAACCGGCTCAACGCTGTAGTCAAACGCGGCCTGTGCGGCACGTTGCCATGCCTCGATCGCTGCGTGTCCCTTATGCGTTTTACCTTCGTCTGTCACGACAGCATCGGCGGTAAAACAGTGCTTAACGTTGGCAATATCTGCTCCGTTGCTGATCGCAAAATAGTCAGAAATAGCGTGCGGTAGGGCTAATGACATGGCGCTTTACTCCCGTTGTTTACAGTACAGGAATTTTCAACATAGACTGTGAAATTGACAAGTACGCACGAAAAAGTGAGCAACTGAATTATGAGTAAGTTATACACTCCAGAATCTGCCGCAAGCGGCGTGGAGCATGTGCTGCGACTGCTGGAAGGTCGCTGGAAATTAATTATTCTTTTTCATCTGTTCGATGGAAAGGTACAGCGCTATTCTGATTTTGAAAAACTGATCCCGGGTATTTCACAGAAGATGCTGGCTCAGCAACTGCGACAACTGGAAGCCGACGGCATAGTATCACGCACGGTGTACCCTCAGGTGCCGCCGAAAGTGGAATATCGCCTGACCGAGTGGGGGCAAGAACTGTGCCCGGCCCTTGATGCAATGCTGAAATGGGCGGAAAAACGCGAAGATTAGTTGTCACTGGAGCCTTTTTGTCGTGAGCGAAAATCACTGATATCCGGTTTTCGCTCAAATCGGACATGGTTATGCAGAGCCTCTTGTCCGGCGTACACCGGGGCAATGACGATATATTTGGATGGGTTACATCTGGAATGACGTGCAAATACCTGCGTACCATTCCCATAGTATTAAACTGCCTGAGTCATCACCGATTTAAACTGCGCATGCCACATGTCGTAAAATTTTCCCCGACGGCTTATCAACGCAGTGAAGTCCCCATTTTCGATGACCTCTCCAGCAGACATCACGATAATCCTAGCCTGTGCGTCACTGCGATCACGGTTGTGTTCAGGGCCAGAATATCATTAAACAGCCGGTGCTCAGTTTCAGGATCGAGTGATGAAGAGAACTCATCAAAAATAAACAGATTGGCCTTTCGGTATAGCGCCCGTGCAATCGCGAGCCGCTGCCACTGCCCTATGGAGAGTTCATCGCCGCCGAACTGCTTGCCCAGCCGGGTGTGCTGGTCATACGGAAATCCTACTTTTTTCAGTAATTCATCAACCGCTGACGACGGGGTTTCTGCATCATAATTATTCAGGGCAATGTTTTCGCCCACCGTGAACTCGTATTTTCCGTAATCCTGAAACACGGTGGCTATCTGGTTCCGGTAACTTTCAATATCCAACCTGTCGAGCGGCACGCCTGACACAGACACAGCCCCCTCACTGAAGGCGTACATGCGCAGGATCATTTTAATCAGAGTTGTTTTTCCGCTGCCGTTCTCACCGAGAATAGCGACCTTTTCACCGGGGGCAATTTCAAGGTTAACCCCATTCAGGGCTGGACGATTACGCCCCTCATACTGAAACCGGAGTTTGTGAATGCTGAGGGCAAAAGGTGTTTCGGCGGGTAAGGTAAGGTGCCCGTTTTTCACCGGTTCAATCTTATCCGTCATAAACGCATGGTAGCGGGTGAAAAAACTGCTCATGCTGACGAGATTCGAACCATAATTGGCTATCTCGTCGAGGTGCGATTTCATCATCACAATGGACTGAAACACCATCACCAGCGCGCTCACGGCAATATCACTGGTGCGTAAGTTGTTTAAAAAAAGAGTTACCCCGACGAACAGCATAGTCAGGCTCAGCATCATGGCCGGCACAGGCGTGATTAGCGCGCGGATGCGCTGTTTGTGCATGCGATTATAGGTATTGCGAGCGGACGCATTGAATTTAGTCAGCAGATATTTACCAAGACCGTAAAGCCGGATCTCCTGCAAAAAACTCTTGTCCATACTGACGCCATATACGTAGCGCATCGCAATCGCATCTTTAGACGTGAAGAATAAATCCCGCACGTATCTCTGCTGGATACGCATATTGATGGCAATCATCGGTATGGCGGAAAGCGCGCAAATGGCCGCCCCTGCTCCTGAATAGTTGATCAGAACCAGCAGCAGACTGCCGGCCATGACGATTGCCCGGATAACGTAAATGATACAGATGATGAAATTAAGCGGTCGATACGCCGCTTCTTTTTTCAAATATTCCAGCTGCTCGTAACGCTCCTTATTATCAAACAGGCTCAGGGAAAAGGAGTCGTTCATACGGCACATAATCTTAGCGCTGAAGTGATTGGTCGAAATCTCCGTGGCATCCCCCTGAACAAGATTGACCAGGGGCTGCATAAGCTGCATGCCAAGGAGTGAAACACACCAGACCGCAACGCTCAGCATCAGATCGCCGTCGGTGGTTTGCACTGCATGCAGCGTGTTGATTATTTGGCCGGTCATAAAGATGTTAAGGGCCGGTATCAGCCCCTGAAGCAATACAACGACGATAAGTGCGGTAATACGAAGTGGGCATGACGCAAAGACGTACCTGATAGCCAGTAGCACTGACGACCTCCCTTGTTGCAGTAGCCATAGATCGTGTGAGTCGCAGATCATGATAGATGAGAATGGCACTCAATTGCATTAATGGAATGTATTGAACAGTGAACTGGGTTGTGAAGTAGACGTTCTCTCCATCCCTGACCATCGGCCAAATGCAATCGCGACTTCCCCTCCCCCAACGCCCCCCTGGTCTGATGGACATTTATCACCCAAACTTAAGCCAAAGACATGGTCTGCGTGGGCATTGTGCTTTACACTGCGCGCTGTAAAAACTGAGTAGATAAACGATTAACCAGGCGGTAAGGCGATGAACGGAACAATCACAACGTGGTTTAAAGATAAAGGTTTTGGATTTATCAAAGATGAAAATGGTGATAATCGCTATTTTCATGTGATTAAGGTTGCCAACCCTGAGCTGATTAAGAAAGACGCGGCGGTGACTTTTGAACCCACCACCAATAACAAAGGCTTATCCGCTTATGCTGTGAAAGTCATCCCGGAAAGCAAATACATCTATATCGCGGGCGAGCGCCTGAAGCTCACGTCAATCAAGTCTTATCTGGTTTACAGCGAAGAAGTGCCAGCCGATACCCGAATTGATAAAGAAAACGCGGTGCTGTCTGTGGGCGTGCTGATGAGTAGTATCAGACCCAAATCAGCCGCAAAGCCCGGTGAAATGCGCTCGCTGAGAAAACTGGCAATCACCACCTTCCAGGGAACGACATTAATCTTCTCGGAAGATGAGATAGACATAGAGGCCACGGTGAAACTGCTCAAGTAATTCATCTGAATCCCGTGCCGGAATCCTGCGCCATTCATAAACAGAATTCCGGCTCGCGTGCGCCAGGTACAGACGCAAAAATTACGGGTATAATCACATACATTATTCAACGGTTTCAGAAGCGAAGATGACAAAACTCACCTTACAAGAGCAGATGCTAAAAGCGGGATTAGTAACCAGTAAAAAAATGGCCAAAGTCCAGAGAACGGCTAAAAAATCACGAGTTCAGGCGCGTGAAGCAAGAGAGGCTGTGGAAGAAAATAAAAAAGCGCAACTTGAGCGTGATAAACAGCTAAGCGAGCAACAAAAACAAGCGGCTTTATCTAAAGAATATAAAGCGCAGGTGAAGCAACTTATTGAAATGAATAGAATCAGCATTTCAAAAGGCGATATTGGTTTTAACTTCACAGATAATAACTTAATTAAAAAAATAGATGTGGATAAGGCGACGCAAGCCCAGTTGATTAATGGTCGCCTCGCCATTGCGCGTTTAGTTGTTGATAACGGTGGGGAATGTGAATACGCGATTATCCCCGCAAGCGTAGCCGATAAAATTGCACAGCGAGATGCTAACAGTATCGTCCTAAATAGTGCGCTTAGTCAGGAAGAGCAGGACGAAGAAGATCCGTATGCTGATTTTAAAGTGCCTGATGATTTGATGTGGTAATCAACGTTTGTCGATCAGCGTCCGGCGTGCCGGGCACTGAAAGAACTGAATGCCGATGACGGAAAGCAAAAAGCCCGCTAAAAAGCGGGCTTTTCTGAATTTGGCTCCTCTGACTGGACTCGAACCAGTGACATACGGATTAACAGTCCGCCGTTCTACCGACTGAACTACAGAGGAATCGTGTGAACGGGGCGCATATTAACGACGCTCACGATCATTGTCAAAGCCTGAATGCACAAACACGTTCGTTTGCCGAAATATTCTTCATTTCGTTGGAGATTCAGGCTGAACGGGCGATTTTATGCGCTCTTCACGCTCAGGACGTGGGTATTTCCATAGCCAACGACCGCTGACCATACGCCAGTAAAACAGTGCAGCGCGCACCGCCCAGTCAAAGAACATCCCCAGCCAGACCCCGACAACGCCCCAGCCAAGCACGATCCCCAACGTGTAACCCGCAACCACGCGGCAGCCCCACATCCCCAGCATCGAAACCCACATTGCAAAACGTGCGTCCCGCGCCCCTTTAAACCCTGAGGGCAACACCCAGGACGCAGACCAAATCGGCATAAACGCCGCGTTCAGCCAAATCAGAACCACGACAACATCTTTTACATCCTGATCGTGGGTATAAAACGAGGCCATCAGTCCCGCAAACGGCGCGCTTAACCATGCAATCGCGGTCAGTCCAATGGTAGATAGCCAAAACACATGACGAAGCTGAACCTCTGCCTGGGAAATCTGACCATTCCCCAGCCGTCGGCCAGTGATGATTGTCGATGCAGAACCCAACGCGTTTCCGGGCAGGTTGATCAGCGCGGCAATTGAAAAAGCGATGAAGTTACCGGCAATAACGCTGGTCCCCATCCCCGCCACAAACATCTGCGTTAACAATTTCCCACCGTTGAACAAAACAGATTCGATACTCGCAGGGATACCAATTCCCATCACTTCCCAGATAATGGTGAAGTTCAGCGGCTTAAAATAGCTCTTCAACGTAATGCGCAATGCCGGGTTAAAACCAATCATCAACACCCAGATAATGGCGACGGCTCCGATATAGCGAGAGATGGTCAGCCCGAGTCCCGCCCCGACAAAACCCAGCCCCTGCCAGGAAAAAACGCCATAAATCAGGACGCTGCTGATCATGATGTTAAGAATATTCATACCGCCATTGATCAACAGCGGAATTTTGGTATTTCCGGCTCCACGCAATGCACCACTGCCAATCAGGGCGATGGCCGCAGCGGGATAGCTGATCACCGTCAGTTCCAGGTATGTCAGCGCCAGAGCCTTCACCTCGGAAGACGCCTCCCCGGCCACGACATCAATAATCTGTTCGCCAAAATAGTGAATAACCGCCGCCAGCACGATGGCAAAAAGCGTCATGATCACCAGTGACTGTCTCGCGGCGGCCCTGGCGCGACGACGATCGCGTTTTCCCAGGCTAAACGCCACAACCACGGTCGTCCCCAGATCGATAGCAGCAAAAAACGCCATAATGACCATGTTGAAGCTATCGGCAAGCCCTACCCCGGCCATCGCCTCTTTACCCAACCAACTGACCAGAAAGGTGCTCAGCACCCCCATTAGCAGTACGCAGGTATTTTCCAGAAAGATAGGCACGGCAAGCGGGGTGATTTCACGCCAGAAAAGAACCTTATAACTCTTACGTTTGGCATACCAGGGCGTACGAGAGACGGCCTGGCGTAAGGCTGCGGAGACGTTCAAAGTGGACCTTAATGAAGAAAGTTGAAACCTCATTTCAAATAATGAGGGAGAATCCAAAAAGCTGCAAAGTTTTTTCCCTGTAAAATGTCTGCAATTGCAACAAACTGTTGAGAGAAGCAGCAATTGAACCGTCACCAGGGAAATGAGGTTTGACAAAAGATTTTTCGCCGCTAAGATAAGCCTCCACAACGATTCCTCTGTAGTTCAGTCGGTAGAACGGCGGACTGTTAATCCGTATGTCACTGGTTCGAGTCCAGTCAGAGGAGCCAATTTCCTGTTTTCATGCATCTTTGCGAATCCTTATCTGATGTTGATTCAAGAGGTTAGCGTGAAAACTCTTCCCGGTGCATTTTGATTTTACCCTCCGCATCGGGAAAAATTGGTGGTCAAATCTGGGGTCAGGTTAGTTCGATAATGGAGTGACCCCCATATGTCCCTTACCGACGCGAAAATCCGCACTCTCAAGCCTTCTGATAAACCCTTTAAAGTCTCCGATTCTCACGGTCTGTATTTGTTGGTAAAACCACACGGTTCCCGTCACTGGTATCTCAAGTACCGAATTAACGGTAAAGAATCCCGTATTGCACTGGGAGCCTATCCTGCTGTCTCCCTGTCTGATGCCCGACAACAGCGTGAAGGTATCCGTAAACTGCTGGCACTGAACATCAATCCGGCACAACAACGTACTGCTGAACGTAGTTCACAAATACCGGAGAAAATTTTTAAAAACGTGGCACTGGCGTGGCATAAAAGTAACAGAAAATGGTCGAAGAATACCGCTGATCGTATGCTTGCCAGCTTGAGCAACCATGTATTTCCGGTTATCGGACATCTGTCAATCTCAGAACTAAATCCTCGTCATTTCATTGACTTGTTAAAAAGGATTGAGGGAAAAGGTTTGCTGGAAGTCGCATCCCGTACTCGGCAACACCTTTGCAGCATCATGCGCCATGCGGTTCATCAGGGATTAATCAGCACCAACCCGGCGGCAAATCTTGAAGGCGTGACGGCACCTCCCGTTAGACGGCATTATCCCGCCCTGCCGCTGGAGCGCCTACCAGAATTGCTTGAACGCATTGACGGTTATCATCGGGGGCGCGAACTGACCCAGCTTGCCGTCCTGCTGACGCTGCATCTGTTCATTCGCTCCAGTGAGCTGCGCTTTGCCCGCTGGCCAGAGATTGATTTAAGAAATAAAATCTGGACGATACCTGCCTCACGTGAATCCATTGCAGGCGTACGTTATTCTGGGCGAGGTGCAAAAATGCGCAACCCGCATATTGTCCCCCTTTCAGTACAGGCTATCGCCATTCTGAAAAGGATTCAGGACATATCTGGTGAGTATGTACTGGTGTTCCCCGGCGACCATAACCCGTACAAACCGATGTGTGAAAATACAATCAACAAGGCACTGCGTCTGATGGGATACGACACGAAACGGGATATCTGTGGTCATGGCTTCCGGGCAATGGCGTGCTGCGCTCTAATGGAGTCCGGTTTATGGTCGCAGGATGCGGTGGAGCGCCAGATGAGTCATCAGGAGCGCAATTCTGTGCGTCTGGCTTACCTTCATAAGGCGGAACATCTAGAAGCCCGCAAGGCTATGATGCAGTGGTGGTCAAATTATTTGGATAAAAATTATGAGAAGTATGTAGCGCCTTATATTTACGCAAATTTAAAATAGCTTCCGAAAAATAACAACATTTAAAAACAGGCCTTATAATAGCAAAGCCTGTTTTTTTATAGTAGTAAAATGCCTGCATAGCACATCCATAGAAGATACTCCCGTAAAATTTCTTACGAACATACACTTTTTTAGGAAGGTGTATTTGTAGTGATACCGCCGAAAGTGTCGTGCTATCCAGGCTGAGTATAGTAACAAATTCACCGTACACGTCTCGGTAGAGTTTAACAAACGTAATATATGATTTAGCATAAAAGGATATGACTAACTTATATAGCTCTCTATGAAATAGTCACAAAAATATTTACGAGGATAGAAACGCAACACAGTTTTGCTTATCATAATGTATTTTCCTCTAAAAGTCTCATCGTACAACAAAACATTATCATTTTATCTTTATTACTTTATAATAAAACTTAAAGCATACGACAACTATATTTCAAAAGATCAGTACTGAGAATTGAAGCATAATTAGGAAATGAACAATATCAAAACGTATTAATTCCAGATTAGTGAGATACATAACATCGCACCAATTCAACTAGGTTGAATAGCTCCGTTTTTTCGTATATCTCTCGGTGATTGTCGAAGTTCTTTCTTTACCGTTCTAGAAAAAACCTGCTGGCTCGTGAACCCGAGGGAAGTTGAAATATCAATAACTGACATATCCGTATTTACCAAAAGTTGATAAGCATGTGACAGTTTTCTTTCTCGAATATATTTACCTAAGCTAATGCCAGTTTCCTCTTTAAAAATGCGTTGAAAATGCCATTTAGAATATCCGGACTTTGCTGAAATCCTTTCAATATGCAACTGCTCCTCTAAGTTTTCATTTATCCATTCAATTACATCTCTTACAACTACCTTATAAATTTTTTTTGAGTTTTCTGCCATTATTTTTCCGCCTCCAAAATAGCGAATATAAATCAAAAATAACATGAGTAAAAACTTAATGCCCTATATTTTTATGAAGTGGATGCTCAGTTTTTTTTATGAACCAAATAATGCTAATCGAACATAGCATAAGAAGTGTTGCTAACTGGTAGAAATTATTTGTAGCCAACATTACAGCTTGTTCATCAACCATTTTAGATAGTAATAAAGTAGATGAGTTCAGAGGGATTCTATTTTGAGCTGCAAGAGCATTTAAGTTTGTCATCACATCTGGTTGCATAGAGGATACCAATGTTGAACGGTTAAATTTAGACATATGTTCCCAGTATGTCTGAGTCAAAGATGAGCCTATCGCCATACTCATTACACGAAGGAAATTCTGGAGCCCAGCTCCAGCTGCAACTTGATCGGTCGGCAGTTGAGATACTCCTAGCGATGTTAACGTAATAAGGCAAGCAGGGACTCCAGCACCTAATATGACCATCGGTAATGCAACTGACATAAAATCAGCCTGTGTAGTCAGAAACGAACGCATAACAAAGGAAACAGCCAACATTCCCATGCCATAACTTACTAATAGACGAGGATCGAACTTTGGTAGCATACGACCAATAATAGGTGAGCTAAGAACGGCAAGGATCCCCATAGGGCTAGTTGCATAACCAGCCCAAGTTGCGGTATAGCCCATCCATTGTTGCAACCATAAAGGTGTTAATACTATGTTCCCAAAAAAGATACCAAACATCATACATAGTGCTATCGTCGACACTAGCCAATTTCGAGACTTAAACACACGGAGATCAATGATGGGGGCATCAGAGTTGAGCACCCAAATAATTAATAGAATTAAAGAAATTAAAGAAATTAAAGAACATATAATAATAAAACTTGAGGAAAACCAGTCTAACTCTCGGCCTTTATCTAAAGTAATTTGAAATGTGGAAACAAATAGAATTAGAAGGCTCAAACCAACTCTATCTAAACGGGAACGTTTAATGAGTGTTTCTCTATCTTTCAAGACCCACCATGCCCCACATCCAACGATAAAACCAAAAGCAATGTTGATATAAAACACCCATTGCCAACTCCAATTATCAGAAATAACCCCACCAAGAATAGGTCCGAATATTGGTGCGATGACAGTCATCATTCCCCATAGAGCGACAGCTATATTTGATTTACTTTTCGGAAAAACTGCAATAAGCAACGTAGCAGAAAGAGGAATTAACGGTCCTCCAGCTAATCCTTGTAACACCCTAAAAATAGTAAGACTGGTTAACGACCACGATAACCCACAACAAACGGAAAATAAAACAAATGCAATAATGGCCAAGAGAAAAGTACGTACTTGGCCAAACTGAGATGCTATCCAACCTGTAAGAGGTACTGTTATTGCTTCTGCAACAGCATAGGCAGTGATGATCCATATACCTTCTGTTGTTGAAACGCCGAGATATCCAGAAATTGTCGGCATTGCAACATTAGTAATAGTTGTATCAAGTACGACCATAAAATTCCCAAGGGAAAGCGCAATTGCAGCAACAATAAGTTTTACACCTGTCAAGTGAGGAAAAGTAATTCTAGACATTGATTATTCTCCTTCGTTGACATCATCTGAAGTGAGGTCTACAGTCGCAACCATCGATAATCCCACACGCAGTGGATTATTAAGTAACTCTTTCTTCGTTAAGT
Source organism: Citrobacter sp. CK194 (assembly GCF_030333395.1). NCBI lineage: Bacteria > Pseudomonadati > Pseudomonadota > Gammaproteobacteria > Enterobacterales > Enterobacteriaceae > Citrobacter > Citrobacter sp. CK194. Next base: position 665,398 of record NZ_JAOWGA010000019.1, on the reverse strand, counting down.
GAATACGAACCGGTAATCTCTGTATAACTTTTATCCAATTCCCTGTCGCATTTTGAGCTGGAATCAAGGACAGCGCTGAGCCAGTACCGCCATCAAAACCTACAATTTTCCCATGATAGATAATACTGTTTCCATAAAGGTCCGAAATTAGTTCAACTTTTTGTCCAACCCTAACATTTTTAAGTTGGTTTTCTTTAAAATTCGCATTGACGTAAATACCTTCAAGGGGAACAATTCTCATTAACCGTTCTCCTGCTTTAGCAAATCTTCCAATCTCTGCAGTACGTTGAGTGATAATTCCAGAGACCGGAGCTCGGATGATTGTTCGATCAAGATTAGTTCTAGCTTGCTCAAGGCGAGTTTTTGCAGCTAAAACAATAGGATTATTATCAATCGTTGTGTCTAGAAATAATGTCTCATTTGCTTTCCTAGTACCTTCAGCTTCTATAGCATCAGCCTGGGCAGCTTTTAGAGCAGACTTAGCAGACTCCAGCATTGCGCTAGCTTCACGTAGCTCAGTTTTAGCGTTTGTAAAATCCTGTTCAGAGATGGCACCTGTTTTTATAAGATTTTTACGACGCTTCACGTCTAGAGCAACTTTATCAAAATGGGCCTGTGCACGATTCACTTGATGTACTGATTCAAGAATGTTTGCTTCGCGTGACCTCAGGTTACCATTCAAAGCGATATCATTAGCCATAATCTGCATCACTTTTCTACGTGCAGTTTCCAAATTAGATTCCGCTTGCATGAATGCAATTCTGGCATCAGTATCATCGATCACAACCAAAACATCACCAACATGCACAAATTGGGTATTTATCACCTTAACTTTTTTAATTGGTCCTTCGATAAGAGGGGTTATTTCTGCCAATTCAGCAGCCGTGTAGGCATTATCCGTAGACACTGTTTTATTAGAAATAAAAACTGACAAAACGAAGTAGAGAAAAACCAACAACACCAATAAAAAAAAAGTTATAATAATTTTCTTTCTGTTCATATTTTTCTGTCCCAAATTGAGCATCTATTCTCTATCATTGTTGACATAGGAACTCCTCCCTAATTATATGTTTTTATGCCACCAAGAAATTTGATTATAAAAATAAACATACCAGCACCCTATGAAAAGTATCCCTAACCATGGTGCTGGATAGGGACACAAACCTCATCCGTTATTTTTTAATAAAATCCAAAATATCTTTATTGATTATATTTGCATGAGTAGTTGCCATGCCATGAGAAAGGTCATGATATATTTTCAACTCAGCATTTTTAAGTAGTTTAGCGGAAAGAAGCGCCGAGTTTTTATAAGGAACAACTTGATCATCATCACCATGTAGCACAAGTGTGGGTACGGTAATGATTTTTAAGTCCTCGGTGAAGTCGGTTTCCGAAAATGCCTTTATCCCTAAATAGTGTGCATTTGCGGCTCCACTCATACCTTGTCGCCACCAGTTCTGAACAAGTACCTCAGAAAAATCGACACCTTGTCGATTAAAACCATAAAACGGGCCACTAGCTACGTCTCGATAAAATTGTGCGCGATTAGAAGCTAACGCACTCCTGAACCCATCAAAAATATCAATCGGCAGGCCATCAGGGTTAGATGATGTTCTTAACATAAGTGGGGGAACTGCACCAATCAATACGAGCTTAGAAACTACCTCTTGTCCATATAGAGCCGTATAACGGACAGCTTCTCCACCACCAGTTGAGTGACCAATATGAATTGCATTTTCTAACCCAAGGTGTGTAATCACTTCAGCAATATCAGCTGCGTAATGATCCATGTCATGACCAGAACAGACTTGAGATGAACGACCATGACCTCTACGGTCGTGTGCGATCACTCGAAATCCCTCTTTTAAGAAAAAAAGCATCTGAGAGTCCCACTCATCACTACTAAGGGGCCATCCATGATGGAAGACTATCGGCTGAGCTTCTTTAGGGCCCCAATCCTTGTAGAAGATTTGAACACCATCTTTGGTTGTTAAGTAGTTACTCGAAGCTAAACCCCCCCGGGCTTTGGCAAGCTCTTTAGCATGATTGACATCTAAAGATGCCCCTGGAGATGTCAGTCCAAAAATATCAGAGTTAATCGCATTATTAATGTCATTGGGTGAAAATTTTTCCATTTTTTGGCTCCTAATACAAATTAATAACCATTGGTTAAGAAACAAAATACAAACAACTTACAAATACTATTATGCTCAAAAATACCATAAACAATACTATCCCAATGGTTATATGGAGCTAATCAAAAATATAGGTTAAAAAAACAAAAATATAGCTTTTGCTAAAATTAAATTATATGCACGTTTCATAAAGAGCCAAATCATAAAAAAAATAGTCCATAGACGAAGTGATTTGATACGAAGGAGTAGGCTTAGCCTATTCAATAGCATAAGATACACAATATATATATTGTGTATGCAAACGACTAAGACACAGTAGGCGAATCATATCTATCACTGTATATTAGCATTTAAGGGCACAACTATTCTCCCAATACCATATTCCGCTCTTGCTCTTGCTCTTGCTCTTGCTCTTGCTCTCGTAACTTATGCTTTTTTCTGCATAAGGTATATACCATTAGAAAACTTATAGCCGGAGGTAACTTATGAATAAGAAAACAGATATCAGGTTTTCCTATGATTCCACAGTAGATGAACTCGTCCCATCACGTTATGCTCTATCAGTGGGCGATATAGACGTTATAGTTATTAGTGATGGAGTATTACCACTACCAACTGAGATGTTAGGACATAATGTAAAACCAGAGGAACGTGCTGCATGGTTTGAACGAATGTTTCTTCCACCAGATGCGTTTGACTGGTCTTTAAATGTTATCGTTATAAAAAGTGGAGAGAAAGTTATTCTTGTAGACGCGGGACTTGGATTAGACCCTAATTTAAATTTACCTCGTGCCGGACAACTTTTTAAACGCTTAGAAGCAGTAGGCATAACACCTCTATCGATAACCGATATTGTAATTACTCATATGCACATGGATCATATCGGCGGACTCCTTATTGATGGTGTAAAAGAAAGATTACGCCCAGATTTACGTATTCATGTTTCAACGTATGAAGTTAAATTTTGGGAATCACCTGATTTCACACATGCTCATATGCCACAGGGATTTCCAGATGCCTTACGTCAAACCGCGTGTAAATTTACTTCATTGTATCGTAACCAACTTCAACTCTTTGACGATATCCATGAAATCGCCCCAGGAATCACAGCATGTCGTACGGGGGGGCATACTCCAGGACATAGCATTGTTCGGTTAGTATCAAAAGGCGAGCGATTGACATTCGCTGGGGATGCTATTTTTGCTGTTGGTTTTGAACACCCAAACTGGTTTAACGGTTTCGAACATGACCCAGAAGAAGCCGCACGTGTAAGGGTTAATTTATTAACTGAACTATCCAAAACGAAAGAGTATCTTGTAGCAACTCATTTACCGTTTCCATCAATAGGTAAAATTGCAGTAGAAGAGGATGCATTCCGTTGGGTTCCTATATTCTGGGATTATTAACATTTTATTTAATTAGATGAAGAACTGGGTCGCTATTATTTAATAATAAGGCCCAGTTTTTATTTTGCATATATCTAGTTTAACAAAAATTCAATATTAAACCGTTCCATTACGTGCAGCATAGCTTAATCCATTGATTTTAATATGTTAAGACTAGAACGTAAAGTCTCCCAACTTCTAATTAGTTCGCCAATAGTAGATGCTTCCATTTTCCGCATAACATTCCCTCTATGTAGTTTAACCGTAACCTCGCTGATACCCAAGTCATATGCAATCTGCTTGTTTAATCTCCCTCGGGCAACTTCACGGAAAACATCTCTTTCTCGAGGAGTTAACGCAGAATAGCATTCAATATTATGATTAACGATTTTTTCTCTGTGACGTCTTTGTTCATCTAACTTGATTGCTTCCGATATCGCATCGAGCAGAGTTTGCTCACGGACTGGTTTGGTTAAAAAATCAACAGCCCCTGCTTTCATTGCCTCGACAGTCATCGGAATATCGCCATATCCTGTTAGAAATATAATCGGCTTAACATTTCCACGTTGAGCAAGCTGGCGCTGTAACTCTAACCCGTTAACACCAGGCATACGAACATCAAGAATAAGACAACCTGGTGTATCTAGTATGTCTGAGTTTAGTAATTCATGTGTAGAAGAAAAGACCATTGGCCTCATGCCTGACGATAGAATCAGTTCATAAAGCGCTTCACGAATAGATACGTCATCATCAACGATTGCTACTATAGGCTGATCAATATACACTTCGCCCTTAGCATGGGAATCAGACATCAAATTCCTTAACGATTCATTTGTGTTCATATCAATCCTCCTCCAAATGTTCATGTAAAGCTTTTCCAATAGCAGTAAGCAATTCTTTTTCATCGAAAGGCTTGCGGAAAAGATAGGATACTTCTTGGGCTCGTCGTTGATCCGCAATTTCATGACGTCCAGTAATCAGAAAAACAGGAGTTTTTGGTGAAATTCTTCTCACTATTTTCATCAATTCGAAACCATCCATTTCAGGCATACTAATATCTGTAATTATAAGATCAATATCTGACATGCCCTTTCTTAATAAAGAAACAGCTGAGTGATAACAACAAACATTATACCCAGTCGATTCCAACAAATCCTCCATGGACTCCAAAAGTCGAATATCGTCATCTACAATCGCAATTATAAAATGGTTTTTAATCATGATCGCTTCCCAGATATCGATCGAATGTGTTTGATTGGTATATTTAATTTTTCGGAGATACGAACCAAATCTGCGAATGTTGTTGCTGACATTTTCCTCATAATGTTTCGTCTATGGAGCTGCAAAGTAACTTCACGTATACCCAACTCCGCTGCAGCCTGTTTGTTTAATAAACCACTGACCACTAATGGTAACACTTGCTGCTCTCGTAATGTTAGGCTGCAATAGCGTCGTTGTAATTCATTAAGTTCTGCTTGTTTCAGGCGACGATGGCGATCTTTGGCAAGTGCAGTGTCAATAGCTGACATAAATTTATCTTCGTTAAACGGTTTGGTGAGAAAATCAATAGCTCCATATTTCATGGCTTTTACAGAACGAGAAATGTCACCATGCCCAGTGATAAAAACAATAGAAGGGTGTTGGCTATTGTAGATTTGTTCTTGTAGTTCCAATCCATTTATGTCCGGCAACTCTATATCCAGAACGAGACAAGATGGAATATCAAGTTTCTCCGCTTCAATATATTCTACAGCGGAGGCAAATGATATACTATATATTCCATATGATGTAAGTAATTCATCGATAGCGTCCCTAACTCTCTTATCATCATCGACAATATAGACTATTTGTGTTTTATTCATTGTTGACCGCCACCTCCACTGGGATAGTAAAAATTAGTGAAGTCCCATATGGCAAATGATCCTCAGCCCAAAGCCGTCCTCCGTGTGACTCGATAATTGAACGAGATATAGCTAACCCCATCCCCATTCCTTGTTTCTTAGTTGTAATAAATGGTTCAAACATTTGTTCCAGAGATGCCATTCCACCACCAAGATCACTGATATTTGTTTCAATAACATTGTTTTTGTGTGTTGTCTTGATACTTAAAATACGCTGATGTGTGACGTTTTCCATTGCTTCAACCGCATTCCGTATTAGATTTAGAAGAACTTGTTGAATTTGAATGCGGTCTGCCATTGTATAAGGCAGTTTAGGTTCTAGCATTAGTTCTGTTAATACATTCCATCTGACGAGTTCTTCTGTCATTAGCCCCAGAACCTCTGATATTACACTATTTAGGTCAATTAATATTTTCTCTTCAGAAGAGTGTCTAAAAAGAGCTCTTATTCGGCTTACTACATCAGCAGCTGACGTCGCATCGCGAGTAATACGTTCTACCGTTTTAAGTGCACGGCTGGTATTCGGGGGGTCAGCAACAAGCCAGCGCCTGCAGGCATGAGAATTAGCAACAATCGCGGCCAAAGGTTGATTTACTTCATGTGCAATTGATGCTGAAAGTTCAGCCATACTAGAAGCTTGGCTAGCTCTTGCAAGTCTCTCATGAGTAAAACGAAGCTCTTCTTGAGCACGAACCTCGCGATCAATATCAAGGCAAATGACGTTCCATTGAATGATATTGCCGTGTTCATCACTCATAGCTTCCGCCCTAGTCTCAACCCAACGAAATTCTCCGTCTGCTCGGCGCAAACGATGCCTTCGCGCATAGGGCTTTCCCGTGGAAAGCGAGTAGGCATACTGCTCCTTAACACCAGGCAAGTCGTCGGGATGAACCCCAGCATCTAATGTGGCATCGAGTCTACCATTTTCTCCGAGTTTGCTTAAATCATAGCCCAAAAAATGACTGAGACGTTCACTACGGTAAATTGGTTCTCCTTTTGAATCGGCACAATCTATCATCACTGGCAGGGCTTCAACAAGTTTCCAAAGTCTACGTTCTCTTTCTCTAAGTGCCTCTTCCGCCTTTTTCCGTTGAGTTATATCAATGAAACCAACTAAACTTTTGTCAGCAACGGCATCTGGCCTTGCAGTGGTAAAAAGTACATCAATGACTCGCCCATCCAAACGTAAGACTTTTGTTTCTTCTTGAAATACTTCTTCTCCTCGATACCGCGCTTCGATAGAGCGACGAATGGTTTCCATACCCGGTTGCCAATATTTTTTTATAGAACCTCTCATTTCATCTAAATTTTTAGCCCCAAACATATCAAGAATGTACTGGTTTGCTTCTTCAACCTCTAATGCTTCTAGAGCTTGGTTTAAAAAATCAGGATGTTCGTCAATATAACCCCGAATATCTTGAACACCTTGGTCTCTCAGCTTGTTGAATAAATTAACTAATTTACTGGCATCTACTTGAGTTAGACCGATAGGCATATATTGAAATAAATCTCTATAACGACGCTCGCTATGTTTTAAAGCATCCTCGGCTTTAACTTGATCATCAATGTCTGTTGAGACACCGAACCACTGGATTATATTTCCGGTCTCATCTCTTAATGGATCCGCTTGAGAGGAAACCCAGCGATAAATGCCATCAGAGCGGCGCCATCGATATCGCATAGAAAATCTTCTTCCAGAAACTATGCTATTATTCAGCTCTCGTGAGACCCTATTAACATCGTTAGGGTGAACTGCTTTTTGTAATATTTCAGATAGTCCGGTGGGACTTTCTCTTCTCTGTAACATCTCATCGATGCCTAAAAAATCAATTAGTCGCTTATTGAAAAAATTAGGTTCACCGTTAGGATTAAGTCTCCAAAGGAAACTTGGTACTGTATCGACTAGCATAGAGAGTTCACGCTCTCGATCTGATAACGATTTCTGGGTAGTAACTAACTCATCAATATCGACACATACGCCATACCATTGAATAACGTTACCAGAGTCATCAATTAGAGGTTCGGCTCTTGTTTCTGTCCATCTATACTCACCATTTGCGCGTAGTTGACGATATCGCTGAACATATGGAGTCAGAGTTAAAAATGAGTGAAATATAGCTTCCCGAGCTTTTTCAACATCTTCAGGATGAATAACACTTAAATTGGGAGTTTTATCAGGTGATATAATATCTTCGAGGCTAGCTCCTGTAACTTCGGTGAACCTCTTATTAACATACGTTGGCGTTCCCTTTGATGACGTTGTCCAAACAAGTGCAGGGATTGTATCTATTAATTGTTGTAGGTTTTTCCCCTGTTCTCGTAATGCTAAGACCGTTTTATTATAGACGTCATTGTCTAAAGCAATACCATACCATCCTACGATATTACCTACATGATTTCTCACCGCACGAGCAGATGTTCTAGCCCAGACATAAACTCCATTTGCCCTACGAAAACGGAATTCAACATTAAAATCTTCACCGGATATCAAACATCTTCGCCATTTTTCATCAATTGATTTATAATCATCTGGATGTAATAATTTTTTCCATGCGGTATGCCCCTCATCGATAGCGACATTTAGATATTCCAACGTAACTCCCAGGGAACTAAGTGCAAATGGATGAATGTAAGTCCAGCGTCCTTTCGCGTCTAAGGTCCACCCGTTACCAAATATACTTTCAACAATTCTTACTGAACGTCTAGGCTCCACTTCGTTTGTACATGATGGATTAATTATCGTATCCGATGAACAATAATGTTCAGTCACAAGTTCATCAATATCTATGCTAGTATTGAACGTTGGCTCTATACGCGTTTCCATCCAATGGATGCTTCCGTTTTGCAAATAGTTTCGGTGTCGAATGACTTGAGGAACGCCAGTCCAAAAGGCACGAGACTCTGCGTGCTGTACAGTGGTAAGATCATTAGGGTGAACGGTACCAATGTGATCTTGGCTTCTGGAGGATTGTTCTTTATCGAAAGAACAATTTGCGATAGCTGCAAATTGTTTATTTGAAACAGAACGTATATCGGAGTATATTATTGCCCCATACCATGAACATATTTTATTATTGTGATCGTATAGAGGGTGACCTGAATTACGACACCAACGATATGCACCACTAGAGCTAATAATCCGATGTTCGGAACAATAATATTCCCCCCTCAATAAAGCATCTCTCCAGATCGACACCATTGCCTCACAATCGTCAGGATGAACAATAAATTCCCATCCACTATAATATTTTTTTACTGGTTTATTTAGCTGATTTATAGAGAGGTTTTTGGTAGAGAGTAGCGGTTCACTCAAGTAAATAAAGTTTCCAGATTTATCAGTAGCCCAAGCAATTCCAACCACTCGTTCTACTATTTTTGCGGCTTCAATTGCCACGATATTATCGTCACCTGCGGATTTTAATTCTGGCATTGTAAGTAGTCTCCACCTTAAAATATAAAGATCTAAACTTGAGTATCAATAAAGTACTGATAAGCTTATCCTAGGTTTATGGGTAAGTATACTATGTTCTTCCATAGTACATAACCGACTGAATTTTAATATATTACCGTATAATGAAAGTCCAATTTTTTGTGGTTAAGCTCGAAGTTATAGAGCTATACTAAGGTATAACGTGTCATAGCCTTACGGATCTACCCCCTAAATACACCAGGTACTAGAATATTATTCTTACATATGCACATAATGATGTTACTGATAACTAAAACACTTCCATATTTGTCTAACTCAAGAACCTATTCCATGTACCTTACTGATCAAATATATCGTAAACTTCACTGTAATATCCGTTAAAAACTTGAATCAAGGTAAAAATGTCTAATGAAAAACATTAAAGAAAATCCTTATGATACATATAAAGAAATGACTAGAGTATTAGATATTGAACCTGAGTTAGCACTCGGTGATATAAAATCGTCAGTGGCACACTGCATTAGATGGCCGCACGGCCCCTTACATGACGTAATATCCCCCATGGATAAACATGTTATTATAGCTCATCTTGGTAAAATGCAAAGAATTGAAAGGGTTACTGATAATAAATTAATAAAAGCTATGGCTCGGGAAAGAACAATAACTACTATTCCTCAAGGAAGTAGTTCTCGTTGGGATTTATATGGTGATGTTGATGTAATCCATTTTTATATCTCTCCTGAAATGTTCAAAGATTTATTATTACAAGTTGAAAGCCCTTCATTGGAGCTTGTTATTCGTACAGCTCATTATGATACCATATTATCAAATATTATTTTTTCAATTTCAGAAGTGATTAAAAACAAAAGCAAAGTAAACATTATTCTTTATGAACAGCTGATTTTGTCATTTTTTATTCAATTAATTAATAATCATTCCACACACACACATATATCAAGGTATGAAAATTGTGTTCTATCACCTCGTTCTCTTAAACTCGCTTTAGAAAAACTGGATAGTTGTCCCGTAGGAGATGTTACCATTAAAAAACTAGCTTCTGAACTTGGTTTGACATCTGCACATTTTTGTCGTGCATTTAAAGGTAGCACAGGAATGACACCTTATTGCTGGCTTAAACAAAGAGTTATGGAGAGAGCATTTACACAATTAAAAAAGCCTCGTAAGAAAGTCATCGAAATTGCATTAGAGAGCGGATACAGCTCACATACGGCATTTACAAATGCGTTTAGAAAAATGACTGGGTTAACACCCAGTCAATGGAGGCTACAGGAATATAACAGAGAGTAATCTATTAGTGATGTAGAGTTTAATTTCTCCACATCACTAATTAATATATCATGGTACAATAATAAAGTCAGGGTTAGCGATTGCAAACATTTTTTCTTGTTCCGGCTCAGGCGGATAGATCCATTGAGTATTTATCTCCTGCTTAATCTTTTTAGCATCGGTGCCTTTATACATAAGTGTATGTTCCCATCCCTCGGTATATACGGCGTTACCTTCTCCAAGATCTAAACAAGTAACATATTTTGGCTGACTATATGAATGCAGCGGAATATCAAGAACTATTGCTGCTGCATTATGCCCAGCTACACGTCCTAGGCTCATTGCATGTTGACATGACATTACATTATAGTTTCCATCATTATCGGTATGAACTTTTACTGTATCACCTGTAACAAATATCTCATTAACATTCGGTGATTGTAAATATGAATTACTTATTACACGCCCTAGCTGATCATGTTCACCACTAATGAAACTAGTTAATGGGCTTGCCCTCATCCCTGCTGTCCAGACGATCGTATCAGATGGTATAAACTCTCCACTTGATAACGTGACGCCATGTTCTTCAATTGAAGTCACTCTAACATTTGTTCTAACTTTAATACCATTACTTTGTAATGCTTGGTTAATTACCTCACATGCTTCCTCCCCCATTGCATGTCCAATTTTAGGCGCGCTATCTACGATAATAACATTAGTTTCGACTGAATCACCTAAAATTGCTCTTAGACGCGAGGGCATTTCTGTTACAGTTTCTAGCCCTGTGAGTCCACCTCCTGCAACAACAACAGTATTACGCTCATGTGAATTTGGTTTCAATGCCAAATCATATAAATGCTTTTCCAATTTTCTCGCACTTTCTAATGAATTAACGTTAAAACTATATTCTTTTAAGCCTTTTAATTCGGGATGAAAGACTTGACTTCCCGTAGCTAAAACAAAACTGTCAAAGTTAGCAATAGTTTCACCGTCTTTCTTTTCGACAGTAATTTGTTTGTTTTTTTCATCGATATGATTAACAGTCCCCGCTATATACTTAACATTTGCCGCGCTTAAGACATTGACAATTGATGGTGCAACATCTTCAAGAACTGGTTCATAAAGCCTTGGTCTAATGACCAAATTTGGCTCAGGTGAAACAAGGAACACATCAATTTTATCTTCAGCATTTTCTTGTTTTACTAGTCTTGCGGCAGAAATTGCCGCCCACATGCCAGCAAAGCCGGCTCCAGCTACTATAATACGTTTTTTCATATAGTTACCTATAAAGACATTGCATGACGAACTTGTCATGAACTTTAGGCTATCAGGTCAGAGAAGATGTTTCTCAATCAAAATTGATATTCTTTAATAAATATTGCTGCAATTCAACGGTCGGATAGACAGATTTTAGATCTGTCCCATCCCACCATCAACAGACAGATCTATACCAGAAATAAAACTGCTGTCATCAGATGCCAAGAAGAGAGCAGCTGCAGCAACCTCCTCTGGTTTTCCTAAACGTCCAATAGGAATTTTACTTGACACTTTCATATCAAAAGAATTTCGTTCGCCTTCGGCAACTCCCATTTTCCCAATAATTGGTGTTTCAACAGGACCGGGACTTAAACAATTTACTCTAATACCTCGTTCTTTGAGGTCTGTGGTCCAACTTCTCGCAAAAGAACGTAAAGCAGCTTTCGTCGCTGCATAAATATTATGCCCTTCCAAGCCTTTATGATGAGCTATGGAAGAAGTTAGAATAATAGCCCCCCCCCTAGGCATTAACGGCAGCGATCTTTGAACTGTAAAAAAAGTTCCTTTAACATTAATATCAAATTGGTTGTCGAACTCTTTTTCTGTTGAGTTTTGAATATCTGAAAGCATAATGATACCCGCATTTGCGAATAAAATATCAAGTCGCCCGTATTTAGCTTTTATTATAGAGAAGACCTTATCTTGTTCATGGATATTGCTTATATCAGATTGTATCGCTGTGACATATTGTCTGTCTAATTTCTCTATGGCCTGTTCTAAAGTTTCTTTATTTCTACCAGTTATTATAACCCTTGCTCCCTCGCTAATAAATTTTTTTGCTGTAGCGAGACCGATCCCACTGCTTCCGCCTGTGATCAAAGCAATTTTGTTTTCTAATTTGTTCATATTATCTTCCTCTTAATATATAGTAGTATTGAGACAATAATTATTCAAAGGATTGAATTCGCTCTGCCAGTGCGTTCCTTCGCTCATTGAGCAAAGCAATAAATGTATCTAAAGCTCGTAATTTTTCCTTATGTTGTGCGAGACATTGTATAAATCGGTCATCGTTTGAGTCGCTAACTTGTGAAAATTTGTCCAGCTCTGAAATCTGTCTGGTACTGAAACCGCATCTTATTAAAGATACAATCCATTTCACTCTCTCAATCTCCTTAGCGCTATAGTCACGATAACCATTGTGTGAGCGTTCTGAAGAGATCAGCCCCTTCTTCTCATAGTGCCGCAGTACACGCGTACTGACTCCTGTAATCCTCGCTAGCTCGCTAGGCCTCATACTATTTCTCCCGAATCGTGTTCGAATGTTACAACATTGACACTAGTGTACACGTCAAGAAAAACCACCACCCAAAATTGTAAGAAAAAATTTCACAACATATTACTACAATGCAATGATTTAATTAACTGACTACTTTATTGTTTTTTTATAACTTTTCCGGGTGAATAACCAAATATTCTTTTGAAAGCGTGACCAAATGCACTTACAGAAGAATATCCATAATTTTGAGCAACATTAGTAATTAGTTTTCCTTCTTTTAGAGCTTCACGTGCAAGAAACATTCTCCAGCGGAGAAGATATTCTAACGGAGTATCTCCAACTTTCTCTTTAAAATTTTTTGCAAAACTAGACCTCGACATTCCAGCTTTTTTTGCCAACATATCTACCGTCCATGATTTCGAAATATTTCCATGCATCAACTCTAGTGCCATTCGTACTCCAGAATGATTCAAACCTTTCAACCACTCTACTGGCTGATCATTTTGTATATATTCACGTAATACTTGCATTAGCAATACTTCACCAAGACGATTTGCGATCATTGAGGAACCGACATTTTTCGTTTGTAATTCTTTATCCAATATATTTAAGGTTTCTTTGAATATTAATGAAGGGAATGTATTACCTTTCATTAAAATAACTTTTGGCAGCATATCAAGCAATAGAGAAGCGCTTTGTTTGTTAATCGAATAACCCACACCAATAATTATCACATCCTCCCCACCATAGTATACGCAATTATTTTCTGATTCTTTGTAAAGAGCCTTTCCATCAACAGGATTTAGATTTGGCTCACTTGATACCACATAACTCTGTGAGTTAACAAGTAGATAGGCATCACCCATAGATATTAACTGTGGATTTTCGTTACCTATTTTCAACCAATACTCTCCACGTAACGCAGTACCAAATTTAATGTTATTTTCAGCTGGGAATCCTACGGACCATTTTCCACCAGCAGTAAACTTTGCTGTATCGGAAGCTTCAACTTCGAGAAATGAAATGATTTTTTCCATATATTTCATTGTATTGGACTGTCTCGATAAAATGTTGGATTTTGCAGCATAGATTATTATAAAAAAATAGTCAAAATGGATTTTAACTGGATATATGCAGTTTGATTGAGTCTTGACTATGTTAATGCCATACAGGAGAGCGCCTTGGAATATTCACTATTAGGAAATACTGGATTGTTTATTTCTCGCATGGGTTTAGGTGGAATGACTTTTGGTGGCAGAGGTACGCCAATATACGGTGAAGTTGGAGGGTTGGATTTAAAGCAAACAAAGGAAATTGTTAATATTGCTGTTCGCGAAGGAATTAACTTTATTGATACCGCGGATGTATATTCCAACGGGGAATCTGAAATTTTACTTGGGAAAGCAATTTCACCTTATCGTAACGATATTATTCTGGCAACTAAGTTTCATGCCCCAATGGATCGTGCTCCAAATAGATGTGGGCAATCAAGATATCACATGATTCGCTCACTTGAGGATAGTTTAAACCGTTTGAATACTGATCGCATTGATCTTTATCAAATTCATAATTTTGATCCACTAACACCTTTTGATGAGGTTTTGAGGGCTCTTGATGATGTTGTAAAACAAGGGAAGGTTCGTTATATTGGATGTTCCAACCTTGCTGCCTGGCAGATTATGAAGGCTCTTGGAATATCTGAGCATAAGAATCTAAATAAATTTACCTCCGTTCAGGCATATTATTCTTTACTAGGTAGAGATGTCGAGCATGAATTACTGCCATTGATTAATGATCAAAAACTTGGCCTTTTAGTTTGGGGCCCCCTTGCCGCAGGGTTTTTATCCGGAAAATATACTGACTCTGATACTATAAATAAGTCCAGAAGGGACAAGTTTGATTTTCCTCCTATTGACAAGAAAAAGGCATTTAATATTATTGATGTACTAAGCTCAATTGCAAAAAAGTATAAAGTGAGTGTGGCTCAAGTATCCTTATCCTGGTTGCTCAGCAAACCTACTGTTAGTAGCATAATTACTGGTGTGAGAAACGCTGACCAATTAATGGATAATCTTTCCGCAATTAATTTATCGCTATCAATAAACGATATTGAGGAACTAGATAACGTTAGCACTACATACATTCCCTATCCTAATTGGATTCAATCAAATGCAATCGAAATAAGAACGCCAACTTAATAAAACATAGATTATAAATTTATCGTTTTATGATTAATTATATCGGGGGTGTGTTTTAAAACCTAGGCCAAAAATCGGTTTTAGAAACACCTACCCCCATATTTTCTATATGCGGAGTACATAAAATATAACTCTGTTCTGTTAAACAAGTTTTGAATATAAACAATTATTATGATCAATATTAAATTCCGGACATGTAAATCAGGTTTATTCATGATGTACACTCCCAGTTAAATATATTGACACTTCTCATTTTACTTTAATTTTTATAATGAAGTTTTTAATTTAAAACAAATTAAAACTCACCAAATCTCATTTTATAAGACATTAGCATAGTTTGATTTTTAAGCTTTGCATTTTGTGTAAATGGAGATAAAAATGCAAGAGAATAACAATCTCGCACAACAAACTTATATCCCATCTGATTGGCTTATCATCAATGAAGCAGTGAAGTTAGCCAGAAAAAAATCTGGTATGAAAGTCAAAGATAGCGATATCTATCGTCATGCTTTATCTCATGATATTTTTCTTTCAATTTACTTTCAATCTCCAGTTTTTTTGAAGGAAGTAATGTTTTGTCGAGGAAAAATAAAATTATCAACCTCATGTAATCCTATTAGGAATGACTATTTTGCAGCCTGTACAAAAGGAAAATTTCTAGCTACTCCTTGTCCAATCCTAGATACCAGACTCCTAGGTTGTGAGTCCTCATTAGTTCAAAATTTATTGGCTCATTCTTTGCGTATCTCTCCACCAACGCGTGATACATACGCTTTTAACATTGGCATATTGGTTAATATTGGAGGAGTTGATTTTCAGGTTTTTAAAAAATTTCCATCATTGGATGCAAAAATTTCGAAACTTAAAACAACATCAACATGTTTATATAATAGCCTTAATAGTTTAATATATCCACACTGTAGTGAAGAAAATTTATTAGCATATTTCACTCCTGTTTACACTTTGCCAAGTGATGCATGTTTTGTTATTAAGCACCATGAATTGAACAAGTTGATTAAGATACTATCCCCGCAACAGGGAGGTGTATCAACCTCATCAAGAATATCCACTCCTCTGTCAAGAATGTTTTGGCTTGCATGCAAAAACAATGCAATTATCAGCCCCCTAATTAGTAAGCCCTATAAGCTTTTGTCCATTTTTGAACAATGGGCATCAGTTGAAGGTATTACAGAACACTTCAGCGGCGATACGCTAAAAAATGCACTAGAAAGAGGCGCCCCTTCTTCTGCATCCTTTACCCGCTGATCTCATTTTTATACATCCTATCAAATAGTCCGTATTAAGGGTCTATCAGCCCTTAATGCGGTGCCCTCAACTTCCCCTTTCTCTTTTGTTGTGTTTTTTTGTCCTCTCCGAGAACGTCTTACTTATTTTCACTACAGGAGAAGGTAATGACAAAGTATCAATTATTACGTCTGAAGCAGGTTGAAAATAAAACCGGTCTGAAACGCTCTCAGATTTACCTGTATATGAAAAATGGAACCTTTCCACGTTCAATAAAAATTGGTCCAGCCAGTGTGGCCTGGCTCGAGTCGGAAATTGATGAATGGATCAACCTAAAATTAGCCGGACGTTAGAACAGTCAAAAATGCCCGTTTACTTACTCAACTTTTCTATATAGATTGAGGAGATAACAGAATGATTCCATTAATTAATTACACCATCTTAACTGATGCATTGCACGCACTGAAAGTTGGGGATATTCGTCACTGTGAATCCCTCGGATTCACTTTCGACGAAATGAATGCTCTTAATCAGTTATCACTCGATGAACTGTTTACGGTCAGCCGGGCGTCAGCTCCATTTGTTTCAGTCAGTGTCCGCCATGACGTTCTGTATCATTTACTGGCGCAGGCCCGACAGGAATACCAGCGACAACAGCAGATTAACCGCGCTATCCGGCTGGGCGGTTCGATTGCACTACTCAACCACTATTTTGGCCTGACGTCTAATGATGTCTGCCTTCGCCGCCGATTGCTGGGGGTCAGCGTGCCTTATGGCCGGACGCCTGAACCGGACGAAGAGACGGATTCGGCTATCTGGCTGCAATGGCAACAGTGCCGGATAGACAACCTTGAGTCGCCTGACGCGCTGATTGCCATGATGCAGCTGACAGAGGCCCTACATCCAGAGTCCAAAGGGCTGTCACTTACCACGGTCTGGAAGCGTATCGCACAATGCGAACAGGACGCTGCCACTGACAGGAGGGGGCCACATGCCGGATGAGATCGACCGCGATCAGGAATTTAATGAACAGCGACTGGAGGAGATGATTGAACAGAATCGTTTTAAGCCAGGACCCGTTCCATCATTATTTCACTGCCGGATATGCGGTAAACCCATTCCCGAAAAGCGACGGCAAACACTGCCGGGCATAGCTACATGTACCAAATGTCAGGAACAACTTGAGTGTCGCAGGCCCTGATAATATCAGTAAAGACGTGCGGAGAAATTATTTCACTGCACGTCTTTCTGTTTCCCTTGAAATAGAGTCCCCTCTTTATTATCTCCTCCGTATCCTTCCCCTTAATTTCTCATCTGATAATCCTCATCAATTTATCTCTCTTATTTTTGTTTTGACTTTATCGTTTAAATTCGGCGCGAAATATCAGAGTCTGAAAATGCCATTGCAGCATGGTAGCCATGATGGACGTTAATTCGTCCAGGCCGGGTATTGCTCTTTAACAACATGGATCGGGCTGTCACGTAACCACAATTCAGGGTGCCGCTGAATGTTCTCGCTGACCCGTTAAAACCGGAATGCAGAACCGGAATGTGATTCGTTTATTTCATCCATTGCTGTTTTATTAAAGGAAATTCCATGAGAAAACCCGTTTATCACGTCTTTGTTACCCAGGAAAGCCAGCCCGATGCTCAGGGCGAAAAAAACACGTACTGGACAAAAGTTGGCGTGGCCTTCGCGCATAACGGCAAGCCCGGCCTGAATATCGTTTTGATACCCGGTATTGCGGTTTCCGGCAGGCTGGTGCTGCTCGAACCGAGAGAAGAAAGCGACATTTCACAGGATGCCGCTGCCGCTTAATCCATTTTCTCTTCTTCTCCCCCGGCTGCGTACTTTTCTATCAGCCGCCGGTCTCTCTGTTACGAGGCTAGTATGCTTTCCACCACTGCCTTTCTGGCACTGGCGGTGCAGTGCGCCGCCAGTATTCACCCGTCCACGTCACTTGATGTCGCACGGGTCGAATCAAGCTTCCACCCTTACGCCATTGCTGAAATTATGCCAGACAGCCGGGGCGTGATCTCACATTTCCCCACGAGCCTGCCGGAGGCGATCCGCCTCACCAGACAGCTTGCGACACAGGAGCGACGCTATTCGGTCGGCCTGATGCAAATCACCAGCACCAATTTCCGCCATTACGGCGTCACGGCCAGCGACCTGCTTAACCCTTGCATCAATCTGTCGGTATTTGAGCACATTCTCGCCGACTGTTACCGGCGCGGCGGCACCCTGAAACGTGCGCTCAGTTGCTACTACTCCGGCAACTTTAAAACCGGCCAGCGACCGGAATCCGCCTTTAACCAGACCAGCTACGTGCAGCGCATTGGCTATGTCGTCCCGTCCACGCGGGAAGATCGGCAGCGTGCCCCTGACCGGAACGTACAGCCCTCTGTCCGTTATCCCGCCGTTGTGCTGCGCGCCGAGCCTGCCGGTGCCACTGCGCCGGTCCTGACTTCTCTGCATTATCCCGGTGCCGTCATTCGCGGCGTTATCCCTGTTATCCCTGATGAGGAGAAATGATCATGCGTATACGCCGTTATTCTGTTGTTGCTTCCGTGCTGCTGCCTGCCCCTCTGCTGGCGGCGGACAGCGGATTTAACAAGGCCAATGAGACACTGAGCAACACCTCGACCGGCCTGCTGGGACTGGCCGCTGTCACTATCACACTGGCGACCATGTGGGTGGGCTACAAGGTGCTGTTCGACGGCAAGAGCCTTCACGACATGCGTAACGTCATCATCGGCGCGATCCTGATTGTCGGCGCATCCGGCTTCGGTGCCTACTGGGCGTCATAAGAGAGGCAACGATGGCTACGCTGAATAAAGCACTTACGCGGCCTGCCGCTATTATAGGGATTCCTCTGGTGCCGTTCGTTCTCGTCAGCGGGGCCATCGTCCTGCTGGCGGTCTATGTCAGCTATTACCTGGCACTGCTGTTGATCCCGGCCTGGGCGGAAATGAAAAATAAAGCCCGAAAGGACATTCATTATTTCAGTCTGCTCTGGCTGGCGTTTAAAACCCGTGGACGACTTTTCACCAACACCCATTTTGGCGCGAATGCCCTTCTGGCGAACCAGTACGATAACGTTGATGTGTCGGAGTTTATTCAGAAGATGAAATTAAACGAGCGTATTACGCTGGATAAATATATTCCGTATTCCTCCCATATTCACCCTCACGTCATCAGAAACCGGCACAGCGATCTGGTTGCCACCTGGGAGCTGGGCGGTACGGTCTTTGAATGTGAAGACGAACATCACCTGACCTTAATGGCGACGCACCTGAATAATATTATTCGTTCGTATGAAGGTCTGCCGGTGACATTCTATATTCACCGGATGCGTGAAAAATACCATGATGCCTTTGAGGCAAATTCCGGCATTCCCTTTTCCGATGAGGTGAGCCGGCGGTATTACCAGCCGGTAAAAGATAAACCGCTCTGGCGGCACCGGCTGTTTTTCACGGTCTGCTATGCGCCGTTCTCTCGGGTTGAGAAGAAAACCCTGAAAGCGCAGTCGCCCGGTAAACGCCGGGCGGCGCTGGATGAGGCGCTCAAAGTCATGCTGGAATACCGCGAAGCGCTGGCGTCAGCGTTATCGCGCTATACGGCAACGCCGCTGGGGATATATGAAGAAAACGGTCGCGTGTATTCCTCGCAACTGGCCTTCTTCCACCGCCTGATTACCGGCCAGTGGCAGAAGGTGGCTGTAACGCGCTCGCCGTTTTATGAAACGTTAAGCACGCCGGACGTGTTTTTCACCACCGACACCGGTGAATGCCAGACGGTCAGCGGTTCCCGCTTCTTCCGCAGTCTGGAGATTAAGGATTATTCCCCGGAAACCCATACCGGTATGCTGGATGCGCTGTTGTACGCCGAAAGCGAGTATGTTCTGACGCAGTCCTTTACCTGTATGGCACGGGATGAGGCGCAGAATCATATCCGGCTGGCGGAAAAACGACTTAACTCCACGGACGACGACGCGCTGTCGCAACGCGAAGAGCTGATTGTCCTGCGCGACCTGCTCCAGTCCGGACATGTGTCATGCGGTAAATTCCACTTTTCCCTGCTGATCTCCTCAGACAGTGCCGGACAGGTGGTGAAGGACACTAACGTTCTGGCCCAGCCCTTCGCCGATTTGGGTATTATGACGACGCTTTCCACCCTGTCACTGCCAGCTGCATATCTGGCGCAACTGCCGGGCGTCTATATGCTGCGTCCCCGACTGGTGGCCGTCAGCAGCCAGAATTTCGCCGATATGGCCTGCCTGCATAACTTCCATCCCCACAAACGCAGCGGCAATCCGTGGGGGGAAGCCATCGCCATCTTCACATCTCCCGGCGGGGGCGGGTATTACCTGAACCTGCACGACAGCCAGGCCGGACGGGATGACACCGGAGAGAAAACGCCGGGGAATACGGCGATTATCGGGAAAACCGGCTCAGGCAAAACCCTGCTGATGACCGTCATGCAACAACTGATGCAGAAATACCGTAACCCGGCGTCGTTTGCGCCTTCTGCCACCCTCAAACGGCTGACCACGGTGTATTTCGATAAGGACCGGGCGGCGGAGATGGCGATCCGCCAGGCGGGCGGGCGTTATTTCCGCATCCGTACCGGCGAGCCCACCGGCTTCAACCCGTTTGCGCTGGAGCCAACCCGCCGGAACATCAGTTTCATCAAACGGCTGGTGCGCATGCTGTGCCGCCGCAACGGGAAGCCGCTCGATCCGCGCGATGAGGAGCGGATCAGCGCCGCCGTGGACACCATCATGCTGGACTACCCGCCGGAGTACCGCCGGTTCGGGATCACCCGGCTGCTGGAAGTGCTGCCAGAGCCGCCGACTGCAGATGCCCGCACAAACGGGCTGCGCATTCGCCTGAAACAGTGGGCGCAGGGGGGCGAGTTCGGCTGGGTGTTTGATAACGAGGCCGATACTTTCACCATCAGCGATGTCGATAACTTTGGTATCGACGGCACCGAATTTCTGGATGATGACGATATTCGCGGCCCCATCACCTTTTACCTGCTGTACCGTGTGACCAGTCTTCTGGACGGTCGCCGCCTGGTGATGTTTATGGATGAGTTCTGGCGCTGGCTGGCCGATGTCGAATTTTCCCGCTTCTCCCTCAATATGCTGAAAGTCATCCGCAAGCTGAACGGTATCTTCGTCCCGGCAACACAGTCACCGGATGAAATCGTCAGACACCCCATCGCCCCGGCGATTATTGAGCAGTGCGGCACCCAGATTTTCCTCGCCAACCCGAAGGCCAGCCATACGGATTACGTGGAGAAAATGAAAGTGCCGGACAGCGTTTATGAGACGGTCAGGAATCTGGATCCAGGCGAGCATTATATGGTCATCCTGAAAACACCGCTTCGGGCCGGGGAAACCCGCCCGTTTGTGGCAATGGCGAAAATGGATCTGTCCGGACTGGGTAAACTCACCCGGCTTCTCAGCGGCAGTGAGGACAACCTGAAAATATTCGATGCCATTTATCAGGACGGTATGCGACCTGATGAATGGAAAAACGCTTTCCTTGAGCGGGCAATCTGAAAGCCAACCGGAGGTAATATCAATGCGTACCCGGGATCATCTTCTGGCATTATCGTTATTTTTCCCGACGCAGGTATTCAGCGCCGGAATACCGGTTTTCGACGCTGTGCGGAATACCGAATCCATTAATCAGTGGATACAAAAACTACAGCAATGGGAGGATACAGTTACCCATTATAAAAGTGAACTTGATGCATATAAGAAGCAACTGGCTACCGCAACCGGCGTGCGGGATATTCAGGGCTTTCTCAGCGATGCCCGAAGCCTGAAAACCGATATTGATAATCTCCGTAAGAGCGGTATTTCACTGGATGATCTGCTGACCACGCAGAACAGTTCATATTCTGCTGAACTGCAAAACCTTTACAATAAATACAAATCGTTCAGCGTATGCAGCCCGGAACAGGAAGGAATTAAATCTCAGGATCTGGCCGACAGTTGCAAACAGATAATCCTCAATCAGGCAATGGCGATTGAGAATACCACTGACGTTGAAAACAGGATCAACAGCACACTCAGCGATATATCAGACTTATCTGACCGTATATCGAATGCGCAGGACTCGAAAGAGTCTCAGGATCTGGCTAACGCCATCGCGGCGAAAAGCGTACAGTTAAATGCGCTGACGAATCAGTGGGAGATGTCTGTCAGACAGGCTGAACAGCGAACGACATTGCTGGAACAGCAAAGACAGAAAGCCTTTGAACAGCAGCAGCTGACGGCACCTGTTGCTGACCTTAATAATTTATAAGGAGGTTATCCGTGCTCAGATCCTTATTCACCTTATGCACACTCTCAGGCGTGATATTACTGTCCGGCTGCAAGGAAACCAAATCCGAAGCCTGGTATAAGCAGCATCCTGACGAAACTTATGCGGTTTATACGCAATGCCTGAAGGATGGCGAGGCAAGCGATAACTGCGAATTTGCCCACCGGGCAGCACTTATGTTTGCACAGGAAGGCCAGACCGGGGTTAAGGAGAAATTTGAGGCGATATTTCAGCAGGAAGCTGAAAAACGAAATGCTGTGACACAGTAATTTTTCCTCCAGCAAAACAGGGAATTCTCCCTGTTTTTTATTTCCTTTCTTTATATATCAGGTGAGGCACCATGTCCGGTGGTATTTTTGTTGGTATGGACAAAAACATCATGAATGGACTGAATGCCGTACTGGAAGGCCAGTCTTCCACTTACGGCACGATGATCAGCGTCATCATTGTCAGCTCTTTTACCTTATTTATACTGTTTCGCGGTTATCAGACGCTGGCTGGCAAACTCCGGACCCCGGTTGAAGATATCGCCTGGGATGTGGGGCGAATGCTGCTTATCACCACCTTTGTGTTAAACCTTGATGGCTGGCTGGATATGGCGGTAGCGGCTATCCAGGGACTTAAAGACGGTATCAGCGGCGATGATAACGTCTGGGCGCTGCTCGATACTGTCTGGGAAAAGGCACAGGCGCTGGGGCAAAAGTTATTTAATATGGACACCTCAACTTACGTCAAACTGAATGGCGGCCTTGCCGAAGTTCTGGTATGGGGCGGCGCGATTGTCCTGCTGATGGCAGCCACCTTTGTCAACCTGCTCGCCGAAATCACCATCCTGTTAATGACGACCACCGCGCCGCTCTTTATTTTCTGCCTGCTGTACGGTTTTCTTAAGCCGATGTTTGATAACTGGCTGAAAACGATTTTCGCGGCAATATTAACGATCATGTTTTCCGCCTTATCCATCCGTATCGCCATTAATTACCTGAATAAAATACTGGATGCCGCAGCAAAAACATCCGCTGAAACCAATATGGTAACACTGGCGGCGCAGTGCCTGCTGGCCGGGATAGCGGCAGGTGTGGTGGTCTGGTTCTCCGCGAAGCTCGCCAGCGCACTCAGCGGGGCCGCCGTACAGGCGGTGCTGCAGGGTGCAGCCATGAGTGGCCTGAGCGGACTGGCAAAGAAATCCGCCGACCTCACCGGTCCGGGTGTAAAGGGTGGTGCCCGCCTGGCTGCGAAAGGCGGCATGGCCGTCGCAGCGGCGACCGGCAGACTCACTGGCGCAGGCGCGGGTAAAACCGTGAGCGCCTGGCAAAAACGCGCCGCCGCCATCGAAAGTATGAAACGCCTGAACCGGCAGCGTCACCGTTAATCCTCCCTGCCTTTAATTTCCTTTCCCCGTCACGCCGTGGCCTGCGCCGCCGGTGCGGCATTCCTGCATCCCTGTAATAAGGAACTTCCATGAAATTCAGCATTTTCCTTCTGATGCTGTGCGCGCTCACCGGCTGCGCACGGCATCAGGGCGACCTTCCGCCGGTATCCGGCGAACCCGAGCCGGTAAACTCCCCCGCCATCATTCAGGAGCTGACTCACCATGTCTGATATTCAGAACATTGTTAATGTTTCCCGTTCTTTTGAATCCATCCTGCTGGAAAAGGAAGAGCGTTCCCGAAAAACCGCCTGGCGGGTGGCCGCTGCCGGACTGATTCTGGCCGCAATGGCGATTGCGGCCATTAGTATTCTGCTGCCGCTGAAAACCACCGACACTGAATTATGGTCGGTGGATAAACAGACCGGGCGCTATGAATATATGACCCGCGTGAAGGAGCGGGATATTTCGTCTGAAAAGGCACTGGCGCATTCACTGGCAGCACACTATGTCAGACTCCGCGAGGGATATAATTATTTCTCCCTCCAGCGTGATTATGACGACGTACAGTTATTTAACAGCGACAGCGTGAACCGGGACTATCTGGACGGGTTTAACGGCGACCAGGCACCGGACGTGATTTTTAACAAGGCTGAATATGTCGTTTACATCGCCATTATTTCCAATGTGCATGCGCCTGCCACCGAGCCGGATAATCTGGCAACACTGCGTATCAAGCGCACTATCCGCCGTATTGCTGATAATTCCGTGAAAACGGATGTCTGGAATATCCGCCTCACCTACCGCTACGTCCCGCACCGGCAACTGACCGACAGCCAGCGCGAAGTGAACCCGCTGGGCTTTATCGTCACGAGCTACCAGCGCGACAAAGAGCTGAGGGGGGAATGATGCTGAAACACATTCTGCTCCTCACGGGTTTACTGGCGTCATGCGTGGCATGGAGCGCGGCGACACCGCGCGGCAGCGCGTATGACAGCCGGATGCAGAACGTCACGTACAACAGCCAGAACGCCACGGTCGTCAGTACCCGCCCCGGCTACGTCACCATTCTGGTGTTTGACGATGATGAAACCGTTATCGATGCGCAGGCGGGTTTTCCCAGAGGCTGGACCGTGACGAAAAGCGATAACCGGGTGGGCGTCAGCCCGAACCCGATTACCCAGCCGGTCACGGATGCCAGCGGCAACAACGTCAGCCAGGTGTTTCTGCCGACGGCAAAAGACTGGAAAACCAATCTGTTCGTGGTGACATCGAAGCGCGATTACAGCCTGGAGCTGAACGTGCTGGATAAAGACTCGCCCGCTCTGGCCTTCGTTATCCGCTACCGCTATCCCGACGAACTGCGGAAAAAGTCTGCCGCCGCCAGCGCCGCCCGTCAGCAACATCAGCAGGAAGCACTGGACCGGCAGCGGATTGCGGCGGCATTCGGGCAGGCCACCACGCCGCGCAACTGGCGCTATACAAAACGGGTGGCCACCGGATCAACCACTATCGCCCCGGACTTTGCCTGGGATGACGGCCGTTTTACGTATATCGGTTTTTCCCCCACGAAAACCCTGCCTTCTGTCTTCCGGCTGGTTAATGGTCAGGAGCTGGCGGTCACGCCCCGAACCATTAAACAGGGCAACTACACCGTGATGGCGGTTCCGGCATCGCCGCAACTGGTTCTGCGTTACGGCACCTCGGTGGTGGGGATCGAAAACGACGGATTCGGGCGTATCCCACTGACCAACAGTGACACCGTTTCACCCTCCGTTAAGCTGGAGGCAAAATGACCGACAAATCTTTCCCGGACGAACCGGAAAAAACCACCGCAGAACGGGAAGCGGAAGCCCGTGAACGCGCCCGCGCGGCAATGACATATCAGGAGTCGGAGCAGAAAACGCCGCCCGGTCAGCCGGAAGTGACCCGTTTCCGTAAAGCTTCTGGTCGCCGCACGCTGATCGTCAGCCTGCTGAGTCTGGTCCTGGTCATCGCGCTGGCATCCGGTGGCGATCGTCTTCTCAGCACCCTGAAAAGGGGGGATGAGAAAGAATCCGACACCGCGCCGCCGCCCCCCTCCGGGGCGGTGCAGCATGATCGTAAGGATCTGGGCATGGACAGTAACCCGTTTGGCCTGTTCGGGCCAGGGAGGCAGGAAACCGCAGGCCCTGCCAATCAGAGCGCCCCGGCCACTCCAGTTCTGCCGCCTGGGCCGCCCACCCTGAACAAGGCGGCAGCGCTGGCAGACGGGCTGAACAGCGGCAGAACAGGATCAGGCGACGATACACGCACGTCCCGAAGCGGATCGCGCAGCAACGTGGGAACGTCGGGCAGCCCGTCTGCCTCCACGGCGTACACATCCTGTCAGTCAGTACTGGTCAGTGGCGAAGATGGACGCCTGCGTTGCCCGGATACGACAGCACCGGCAGGCAGCAATAACAACGACAATCCGGGCGTTGCCCGCGTCACCAGTGTCAGGCGGCTGGGCCTTGATCCCGATCTCTATATCCCGGTGGACCGCTATATTCCGTGTTCGATGATGCGGCGCTTCGTATCCGATGTTGGCGGTCATATCTCCTGCCTGATCGGTGAGAACGTCTGGAGCGCCAGTAACCATGTGAAGCTGATCCCGGCAGGAACAGTCGCCCGTGGTGTCTACCGCACCGGGGCACTGCAACACGGGCGCAGCCGGATGTTTGTCCTGTGGACGGAACTGCGCACACCGGAGCCCGGCAGCCTGCAAATCCCGCTCACCGATACGCAGGCCACCGGCCCGCTCGGCGAGGCAGGGATCGCGGGCTGGATTGACAGCCATTTCTGGGAACGTTTCGGCAACGCCCTGATGCTGAGTACCGTGCAGGACGTGGCGGCAGCGGCATCAGATGCTGCACCGGGTAAAGACCGTAATACCGACTATACCGAAAACACCCGCGCCGCCACGGCGGAAATGGCAAAAACGACGCTGGAAAACAGCATCAGTATCCCGCCCACGATGTACCTGAACCAGGGTGATGTGATCGGCATTATGACCGGCACGGATATTGATTTTTCCTCTGTTTATCAACTACGGCTGAAAAAATGGTATGAGCGCTGAAAACCTGTCACTGGATTTTATGAAAAATCAGCTGTTCGGTGATTATCTGCCAGTCGAAGGGCTGACCGAAATCGCGATTAACCGACCAGGGGAACTGCACACCAAAATAAAGGGGGCATGGCAGCAGCGTCAATCCCCGGTCACGCTGCGTCAATGTTACGCCTTTGCCAGAGCACTGGCTTCCTGGCAGGACGATAATATTGACGATACGTCACCGATACTGTCGGCCACGCTCGAATCCGGCGAACGTATTCAGGCGATCATTCCTCCGGCCTGTGAGCGTAATACGGTATCCATTACGCTGCGCAAGCCCTCGTTTGAGCAGAAAACACATCAGTCATGGATTGATGCGGGATTTTATCAGCGCGTGGCCGGTCAGGAGAAAACGGAAAGCCAGGATAATGCACTGGTCCGGTTATATCACACCGGGGGTATTCCCCGTTTTATGGAAAAGGCGGTGGAATACGGCAAAACGATTTTTATTGTGGGTGAAACCGGCTCCGGCAAAACCACCTATATGAAAACGCTGCTGCATTATATTCCGCTGCATCTCCGGTTGATAACGATTGAGGATAATCCTGAAATCCGTTTTTATCACCACGCCAACTATGTTCATCTTTTTTACCCGGCGGATGCCGGGGACAACGCCATTGTCACGCCCGGCAGACTGATCCGTGCTAATTATCGCATGAACCCTGACCGGATATTGCTGGCGGAAATTCGCGGGCGAGAGGCATGGGACGCGCTGAAAATTATTGGTTCCGGGCATGAGGGATTAATCACCTCCATGCATGCGGGCAGCCCGAAAGAATGTATTGAAGGGATCATTGACCGCTGCTATGAAAACCCCGACTGCCGGAATATTCCTTTTGATGTGCTGTTACGCAAGGTACTAAAAAGCATTGATGTCATCGTCAGTATTGATATACACGGCGATATTCGCCGGATGCATGATATTTACTTTAAGCCAGTTCATTTAAATGGCATGAAAGAGGCATTCAGAAAATAACTCTGGTAAATAACATTACCCTAAATACGCAACCTTTCATTAATCATACTGGTGACTGAAATGAAGAAAGTCATACTCTCCTTATTATTTCTCGGCGTTATGGCGTCATGTTCAACATCCGCAATGGCCGCTGATGCATGCGAAGTGGTTTTATGCATGTACGGTAAAACAACGGGAAACAGCGGCGGCAGTGAATGTCACTCCGCTGAACGGGCATTCTTTAATATCGTGAAAAAGAATAAACACGGCTTTCTTCCTGACCATACGGCCGATGCCAGAAAATCATTTTTGAGTGAATGTGATTCGGCAGACCCGGCTACTATCGTTCAGATCATCAATAAATATGGCCGCGTTCGTGGTTAATACTGGCGAGACGGGCACAGAGCATGACGGTTTTCAGGTTTTTACGGCTTCTGTTTTTCGCGGATTAAGGAGCGAAGAAACAGGGGCCGTAAAAATGAGGCAGCGGACAGAATTATTTTCGCGGGTTAAGGAGCGAAAATAATTCAGGCACCGCGCCTCACCTGCAAACAGCCGCGCCCACGCGGATTTTGCAGGCCGGGGGGAGCCGGATAAATTTCGCCGCCCCGGCGAGCGAAAAGCTGTCGCCCACGACAGCGGTTTACCCGGGGGGCACAGCCCCGCACACCGTCGCCGCTAAGTCTCCGGCCCAAAGCCGGTAGCGTGGCGCGACCACCCTCTTTAAAGGTCAGATTCCCTTTTATTCCCGCTGCGAGGAACGAGCAAAGGGAAGAAAAAGGCGAAAGCGACCGTCTTAAAGGGGGTGGTCGCGCGTAGCGGGCGACGGTGTGCCGCCTTTGACCCTGGGGGTTTTGGCGCGGCGTTCAGCCACGACATTACCCCCATGCGGCAGGCAATAAGGGCGTCCAGCCCGCATGTACCGGCGCACGCCGTTTCGTACCGGGAAGCATGCTTTCCGGCACATGGCCGCACAGCGGCCACCTTCTTTACCCCATACGCTCGCCCCGCCTTTTCGCCCGGCACCGTGGGGCGAACTGACGGGGCGATGTCATGGGGCGAACTGCTGACGAAGGAGGCATCATGATTTTAAATAAGCTTGCCGCTTCACTGTCGCCGATAGTGAACGGGATGCTGGCGCTGCTCGCTTTTATGCAACAGCAACAACTGATACTGGCGTTATTAGCGGGGCTGACGATGCCGTTTTTTGCGTCGATGAAAAGCGATGAACGGCAGAATGCCCCGTTCTGGAAAAGGCTGATTATCGCTTTTTCCCTGCTGTGTTTTCTCTCTGGCACACTGGCTCCGATAATTATCGGATCCTTTCAGTGGCTATATAAGACCAGACTCACCAGTGATAATACGGTACTGGCGTGGTCAGTACGGATTGCTTTCACTGTAGCGGGTTTTATTTTTCATATTCTGCTGCGCAGGGTATTCACACCGGAACTGGACAAAATAAAGAAACGTCTTGTTAAAAAGACCACCCTTGAACGGGAATTGCGCACTGATGTCCGCACCGTAAAATCCCTTCTGCCGGAAACTCTGCATTATAACCCGCTGGATTATATCGACCTGAAAAAAGGCATTTTTACTGGCATGGACAGGGAGAACGAACCAATGTATCTCCCGTTAAAAGACTGGCAGAGACAACACGCGGATATTATCGGTACAACCGGAGCCGGTAAAGGGGTTGCCGCTGGCATATTGCTATATCAAAGCATTCTGGCCGGTGAAGGTGTGTTTGTTATGGACCCCAAGGATGATGAATGGGCACCGCATCTTTACCGCAAAGCCTGCGAGGATGCAGGCAAGCCTTTTGCTTTGATTGACCTGCGGAAACAGCAATACCAGTTAAACCTGATTGAAGATATCACGCCAGATGAACTGGAAGAATTGTTTGTTGCCGGTTTCAGCCTGGCGGAAAAAGGACAGGAATCGGACTTCTATCGTATTGATGACCGAAAAGCCGCACGTATGGCCGCACAATTTGTCAGTGATAACCCATCGGCAACTCTCCGTGATGTTTATAACGGTGACTACGTTCAGAGCATTGCCGAAAAAATCAAAGCATTTTTCGGTAAGATTGAAGAGCTGGCATTACTCAATGCCATTAACTCACCAGAAGGCTTTTCGCTTAAGCACATATTTGATGAGGGCGGCTGTTGCTATGTTATTGGCTCCATGCGAAACAGCAAAATTATTACAGCCCAGCGCATGTTACTGGTTCGCCTGTACCAGTTAGCAGAAAGGCGCGACCGTGTAACAGACGTACCCCTCCCCATTGCTGTTTATCTTTCCGAACTGAAATACCATTTATCCAGACCCGCGCTGGAAGGTTTAGGTGCTGCACGCGATAAAGGCGTGCATATTATTATGGACCATCAGTCGATTGCCGATTTAAAAGACTGCCCGGCAGATTTGAAAGGCGACGCCGTAGTCGGCGCGGTCGTTGAAAATGCCAAATTCAAACTGGTTTACCGGGTTATGGACCCGGATACAGCGGAATGGGTAGCGAGAATGTCAGGCACGATCCTGGTGGATGACGAACTCCGTAAGGCTAAGACGGATAATATGCTGACGGAAACCATCGACAGTGAGCGCACAATCCGCCAGGCCGAACGTTTCTTTATTGACAGCAATATGATCCTGAACCTGCCCGATTTTGTCAACTTTATCTTTACGACAAAAACGCTACCTTCTGCTTCATTGATCTCGCCGATAAAGGTCAAAAAGCGTCAGCTAAAAATCTTTTCGGTTTCCCCTGATATTGCCGCAGGGGCAGCCCCGGTGAAGATCATGCTGGATTTTGGCGAGGATGATAAACCCGCCATGACGGATGTGATGACAACACAACCGGCTCTTTTCTTCGACGAAAGCGAAGTAAAACCGGTAAAGCCGAAACCTGATGATGAAGAACACCTGTCCCCGCTGGATTTTTAAGGAGCGGTTATGCTGATTTCGTCCTTTCACGAGCGCCAGACGCGTAACAACGAAAAAATAAAACAACTGCTGAACTTCCTGAAAGAAGAAACTTACAGTGATTTTAAAACGCTGATGCTGTTATTTGGTTTCCGGGATCATAAGTCGCTTTATTCGCTGTTGGCAAAAACGGAGCGAATGGGGTTAATCCAGAAGCATATGCTTGAATCACGGACAATCAGGATTTCATTATGGGGGATCACCAGCGACGGGCTGGCGGTGGTGTTAACCCCGAATGATAAAATCTTTCCTGCGCGGTTTGAACCATCAAAAATCACCGGCTGGACGCTGGAGCACCATCTTGATAATCAGGCCGCCAGGCTTATTCTGGAGAAGAAAGGCGCTTCGGGATGGATTAACGGCGACCGGGCCACCTTTCTCAGCCAGTATCAGGTAAAACATCGCCCGGACGGATTACTGACGCTGCCCGACGGTAACGTTATTGCCATTGAAACCGAGCGCCGCCTGAAAACCCGAGCCCGCTACCAGTCGATTATTGCCAGCCACCTGCTGGCCCGTACCCGCAAGCAGTGGATTTACGTTTTTTATGTTGTGCCTGACCCACAGAAAAAACGGGCACTTGAACTGCTGTTTGACAGCATCAAACATGTCATCATCAACCATCAGCACGTCCCGCTGGAAGAACGTCACCGCCGGGTGTTTCGCATTTATACCCTTGATGAACTGAAGCGCCTGTCATTAGACAGTTATACGTAAGCTTTGACTCAGGCCATCGTGATGGCCTCACCGGGCTGGCGGCGATACCGCCAGGCCGGAATATTTTTTTATTCCACTGCGAGGCGTAGGCTGTTCGGTACTCGCTGTGCTGCGTTCCGCCTCAGTCTGCACCTCGCAGCGTTGCCGGTAAAAACCATGTAACCACATTCCCTTGCGGTTGTCCGGCTCCGGACTCAGAGTTTATTCATCAGATAACAATGCGCTTTAGAGGCGGCGCTGGCCGCTTTGAAAATATAGCGCCTGTCGTTTTTCAGCGCTTTCAGCCAGGAAGCAATGTAGCTTTCATGTTGTACTTCGCCATCAATCCCCAGATCCGCCATCAGAAAGGCACTTCCCAGCTCCGCAACAAGTTCTTCCTCTGCATAATCCGCACTGCCAAACTTCCCTTTCATTTCACGGTTCAGGCGTTTTTTACCCCCACTCCAGTGAACCAGCTCATGCAGGCCGGTAGCGTAGAAATTAGCCGCATCCGAAAACAGATGGCGCTCCGGTAGCCAGACTTCATCTGTTGATGGGCTGAAAAAAGCATTTTGTCCTTTCTCGATGATGTTTGCGCCGCTCTTCCTGAACAGGTTTTCAGCCTGCGGCAACGGGTCAAAGGTTGCTTCCGGGCTGACTGTTTCAGTTGTCAGGGCCAGGCCGTCGATTTGCTGAACGTTAAATACGGTGAAAGTTTTCAGCATCGGGATATGTTCAATTTCTCCGGCTTCGTTTTCCTTCTCCAGCGTGGTGTAGAAAATGGCTGTTGTTCCATGCTCACCGCTGCGAACCTGTCCACCTGCTGCCTGTGCCTGTTTGTAGGTCATCCAGCGAGAATTGCTGAAACCCTGTCTAGATGCGCTGCACCATAACAGCATGATATTAATACCGCTGTAGGCTGCTCCGGTTGCGTAATTAGATGGCAGACCAGACATGCCCGATGCACGTTGCCACGGACAGGACCACGGTTTTACACCGCTTTTAAGTGCTGCAATGATGTTGTCGGTAACGGTCTGATAAATGTCCGTTCTGGTTTTAGAAAATTTCGTTTTTGAGGAGCCTGACTGCTCCAGCGGGGATACGCTGGTCGCCGCTGCGGTGTTAGAGGCGCTTGTCCGGGTGGTATGCAGGGAAATCGTCATCGTTTTTTCTCCGTCAGTGTGTGATTTTCGTCTTCGTATCGCCTGACGGTTCGCTTTCCCGGCATCGTTCTGCCCTGCAAGGGCGCAGCATGCGTGCCATTTACCCTTGCAGGACGGGTTGTGTTGGGAAACGATTAACCGGAAGCAGATATGAAGAACGGAAAGCGCACGGGAGAAAAAACCTGCCCCTGCATAGCCGGGCATAGCGGCCCTTACTCCGCAGCGGTGAAAATAGATTGGTGGTAATGAGTCGGGAATTGGCATTAACAGGAGGTTCTTGTTGATGCTAGCATGTTTTCCTGCCGGGCGAGGCGATCCTGCTAACCGGGGGCGGTTTGTTCTTAAATTGCCTCGTTCCGGCATCAATCACAACCGAGCCAAAGCTGTCTGCTTGTTGAACACCGCGAACAGTTTATCTACCACCACCCAGACCGAGGTGAGAAACTTCTTGAAACAGGTCACAGTGCCGTAACCGGGGTATCATATTCCCCGACCATGAGTGCATAGGTTTGACCGCGAGAACACAATTGATATAACTCTAAATGTCGCAATACGACCAATGGCGAGCGCTGCGTGCCACCTCGCCAGATACCAAGTTATGAAAGATTTAGGCCGAAAGCAGTAGTTCGTCTCGAAACACAGATAACATTTGAAAAGCTAAAAGTGTGACTATGCTGGCACAGCAGAAAAGAAGGCTTAATTATCGAATCAAAAACTTTCTTGTTACTGATATATGCTGTGTTATCCAGGTGTATAATAAATAACCCCAACTCGAATAGCATTTCCGTTGTAAAGTTATGAATTTCATCGATAATTCTATTGCATTGAAGTTTATTTATTAACTCAAAGTATTACTATCAACCTAGCGGAAGATTAAAACCTATATTTAAAATACGACTCTCTGCTCAAGAAACCAAATAGCAAGCGTGATGAGTTCGCCCATTTCCCCTCCCATGAGATATACTTAAAATTAATAAAGTGGAGTTCTGATGTTAAACAAACCGGTTATCAACTGAATTGCAGGCTCGAAAATACTTGCAATATACTGATTTTGTCCATAAAACAAACCCCATACAATCCCAGAAGCAGCCAGATAACCTGTAAAACCCCATATGCAATTTTTTAAAGCGAATGTAAGTGCACTGGAGAAACTGCGTTGTTTTATATAACCAAAAGTTGCATACAACAACATTACAGACACCGTTACAAACCCTATAATGGATGAAAAAATAGCGATCTGTTCTAAAAAATATAAAATTGAGTTACTAAAGTATTCAAACTTTCCCGCAGAAAAAAGAATAGAACCAAAAGAGCTTAAAATTCTATCGTATAAGCCATCAAAATGGCTCATAAAATAATATGAATTTTCAGCTGCGCGTGATGCGAAATAAACATTAAATAGCGTCGGTACAATATAGAAACAATCAAAAAACCGATTAGTAAAGCCTCTAGCCCATAGGGTAAAAACAATACCAACAACACAAAAGTAAGGAGCAATACGTGAAAAATTATACAAAAAATAATTGACAAAAGAGCCGCAATATGGAAGTAGTAAAATAATAATCCCACCAAGACATAAACTTAGATTCCTAAATTCACCTTGAGCATCTTTCATAACGATATTGAATTCGTTATGCTCGATGCTATTCCCGTCGCCTTTAATAGTATGCGATTTGTTTTTTATAGTTAGATTTAACTTTATGACTTTAAAGGTAACAGCAAAGCTAACCGTAATAGTTACTGCTAAGGAAATAATGGATTCAACGCTAAATATATTGTCAAACATAAGTTGCCGCCCTGAGGATTAAAATACTTAATATACAAACGCTGCTTACCAAAAATCTTTCATCTATCGGTTGATTACAATATATCACTACAGTAAAAGATCCAACCAAGTATCTGATGATGAGGTAAATCATTCCCTACCTACAATAATGCAGAAAAATAGGCATGGCATAGTTCCACTTTAATGTGATTATAAATTACGCATCATATTAAAATATTATCCAAAATATCTATCTTTTTATCCGCGTCATAAACAGCCACAATCTATATTTCAGGCCAAAATAAATTAATACTTCACCATTATATTTACACCCAAAATACTCGTCCTTTTTTTAGCCAAAAATGAGATTTACAGCCGTCTTTAAGCCATACAGACGGATGCAGCGTGAGTAAATTATTATTATCTAAAGAGTAATCCCATCGAGGGCTGGCTTCATCTATAACAAGTAGTTCAATAGTACGACAACATCCACAAGGGCACCTGAATCCGATGCACCAGTCTTCATCCCCATCTCTGGCAAGAATAATTGAACGTAAAGGCATCTTTGTGGGTAATGAGTCTCCATTGATAATTTTCAGACGCCGTGGCGGAAGCCACGGTTCCAGTTTACATAAGACATAGTAGAACAGCCTGTCGAAAATAGACATTATTTCCCTCCCAGTTCCGGGATCCCCAAAAGAGGCTCTTCACATCCGACTGCAAGCCGTGGATTCAGCGCCTTCTCTATATCACTTTCATCGATATAGTCTTCTTCGGCACCTGAAAGACTGAACATAATACGGGCAAATCTCTTATTAGGATATTCGCGAAAAGGGAAACACCTTGCGATAAATTCTGACACACAAGCCGATGCCGCTCGCATATTCAGGGTGATTACTGATGGTGCCTCTTCCTGAACCCCCGTGATGTAGCCTCTCCCGACCTGATCTTCATAATCCTTCGCGCTCAGGTTTTCCCGGTATATAAGCTCAGGTGTATACACATGACGATCAGATAAAGTAGAACCACCGGGTTTTACATAATCAATCCGGCCCGTCACGTCCGTAATTTTTCGCCCATCGTCAGGATCAACATGAGTCGGAATTTTCACCCCCACATCAAGCAATGGGATTAAAAAAGCAGAAGCAATACGATCTGCAATCATTCGGGCATGGTAGGTGTCAACGCAGCAAAAGATTATATCTGCGTTTGCTGCAGCAAGAACGGCCTCCCGCGAGAAAATAGTATTGTGAATGGGCCGGGCAATATCGCCCCCACGAATACGCTTAATAACTTCCGCGAACATGTCTACCTTTGGTCGACAGAGCATCGCATCTTCAAGGGTCGAGTTCAGGATCCGGTTCAGATTTTTCTTTTCTATATGATCATGATCAATCAAAAGAATTTCGCCAAAGCCCAGCCTTGCTACCTGCTCGGCCACAATCGACCCTGTACCGGATACCCCAATGACAGCTGCGGTGAGCTTGTTAAAAGTGTCCGTCATCCCCGATGTAAAAGCCATTGCAGGCGGTCGTGGCTCAGCGAGCCCGTCCCACCAGTAGTGAATATTATCACCCGCGACGGTTACCAGTTCCACATTCTCAGAGTACTTCCCCTCCCGGTAGAAACGTGCACGCATATTCCCGTCAGGAATCATAATTGCCGAACCATGAATGGTATTAACGCCCTGAAAAAGTGACGCCATAGTCTGCACATCACTTGCATCATCCATATCAGAGAAAGCCAAGAAACCACCAGGATGCGAATGGACGAGGATAATTGACATCGATTCTTCTTCTGCAGTATCAATGGCCTTCTCCAGATAGCTACCCGGCCAAGAAATAAAATCGATCGCCCTGGATTTACACTCTTGATATGGAACAAGAATGAGCTTCTTAGCCAGGAGCTTCAGACGAGTACCGTCGTAACGATTACAGACCAGAATTGCAGCAGCCTCTTTTCCGTCTCCCGGGAACAGATGTTTCCGGAGTGAGGCATGAAGCTCCTGCGTCAATATCAGGCGACTCCCGGTGCTCATTGTCCGGCCTCCTTTTGAAGGCAACCATCCGCCATCGCCAGTTGAGAGATGACGGAATCTGTTTCAGGATCCCATGAGCGATGGCGGGACCATCGCTGATACGCGACACTATCAATAACCGCCGTAGCTTCCGTCGCTGGAATGTTGACGCCATTGACCCGCGACAGTGGCGGATATACGTAAAACATATCCAGCATGTTTACGGGATAACCGGAGGTAATCAACAGAGCCAGTTTAATCTTATGATGGTTATACCCTTCCGGTAGTTCATAATCGTGGATAATCAGCCAGCGAGCATTGCCGTTCAGGTAGGTTTCCCAGGAATATCCCATTCCATCAAGATATTGCTCATCTGCAGGTAACAAACTGAACTCACGACGGGTTACCCCGGATGCTTCGCCATTATTCACATCTTTCGGCGTAAGGCGCAGCTTCTCAATGCCAGGCGTACGCAAATCAATGACGTCATCAATATTCTTCTCAACTTTAGGCTGTCCTTCGACTTTGAGGAAAATATGCCATGCCTGACCGGGATTCAGCCCTGCACGGATAACGGCGTCACGGATTACAATTGTCGGGGTATCAAAAATAAATTCCTTACCCTGAACATTCAGTTTCCATGATGCCTTCCTGCTAATGAAGCGCTCAATACCATCCCCATCCAGATCGATAAACTGGTCATTCTGGATTTCGAGATCAGCTTCGTCTTCACGCTCCAGTAACAGTTTTTTATTATCATCAACATTGCCAAGTTTACGGACAACATAGCCGGTAATTAAACGACATGGCCACTCCATACGAGTGCCATCAATAGTAAACAAATAGGTGCGGTCTGACTCGACAATGATAAAGCGGCGAACCTCAGAGCCAAGATCCACAACTTCATCGGGACGGATGTCCTCCAGAGAGCCATCAGAAAGCAACATCAGCACTACAGGTAGCTGATCAGGTTTAAACCCTGATGCAGCTGAAATCTGTGCGCCGGTAGGCGTGTTATCATCCACGATTACCTGACGGTAAGCGAGGCTCTCGTCCGCCACCTCAATGATACGATGGTGGGGATGTTGTGATTGCAGGTCGTTCATAAGTACCTCCGGTATTTTATACAGTGGCATTGCCGCCAAATCTCATTAAATAAAGCTGTTTAACCAGAGGGCAATAAAAATCATTGCCCATGAAATTGACTATATACCACCCATCCTGGTTAAATCAACCTGTTTAATCAGAAATTCCGGGGCCAGTGTAGATAAACTCAATACCACCTGTTGGTGATGATACCTCTGAACGCATAATAAGTCCTTCACTTACAAGCTTTTTGAGCCTTGTACTTGCATTCTGTACAGTGATATTGAGGGCTTTAGCAACATTGGCGGTACTGGCTCCATCCCGGCTTAACACGACATCGAGCAATGCCTTTGTCGAACTTTTTGCTTCAGGACCAATGATACGCACTTCCTTATCAAGCATCACAATCAAAGACTGCTGCTTTGCTATTGCCGCATAGTCCCAGTTATCAATGAGATCTACAGAACTGACATCTGTGATAAAGAAGTACTTTTCGCCACAAAGCTGTTTTGCAAGTGCAATTATACTTTCCCGCGGAAAGGAAGAATCGGTAGCGATGATACCTTCAAGAGAAATTTCAAATGCCTTGCAACTAGGATGTGAGTCAACAACTCTTTGAAGTCGCTTAAACACTTCCCGTCCCAAAACATTTCCAAATGGGTGGTCATTGTTTTCAGTGAGTTCCAGCAGTTTGACTTTCATACAAGCCTGCTTCTTATGGTTAATTTAAGGAGATGACATTAATCATAGCCTAAGAAAAAAATCAAAGCAAACTTGGGTACCTTTGATCAACGCCAACCCTTTTTTCCCTATAATGTCGGTGAGTTCACCGTCTTTATATATGATTCTCAACTCGAAGTTTGGCTGTCGAACCAGCACAACTGCATCATATCTGGCGGCCAACTCTTGAGACCGTTTCAATCCCAGTCCGCGAGCTGCCTCATCAGGCGCGGAGCCAAACTGACTCAACCCACCTTTTTTTAGTGCATGCTTAACCAAAAATATGTCAGGATCTTCGGATAAAGATTCAAGTTCCTTAAAAATTTCAGGGTAATATGTTTTAAGGTTTCGTTTCAAAGTTGTTGCTATGCCTAAACCACTATCTGAAATTACAGTCTGGATATGACGTCGCTTCCCCTTGTACAACTGCAACGCCGCGAACCCAGGAATAGGAGTCTCGCTATGATCTCGTACATTACCAATGAGCTCAGAAAAAATTGTAAACACAGCCATGTAATATTCCTGGCCGGCATGGAGCGCGAATTGTTTAGTCAGTTTCACCGGAATTGAATCATCGAAATCATCCAAGTTAATGGATGCTATCTCAACCAGATTGTCATTATTTCCCCGGTAGCGTTTTGCCCTAGATTCCGTTGGCCTCTCTGGCTGGACCCTTACATCCGGATGTAAATGGTCAAAAAAGCCCAATCGATCCAAAAAGTCTTTCGTCGATGGACATTTACTGAAATCCAGTTCGATCGCCTTCCCCAAAAAAGCAGCCTGATTTGACAGAGCAATCACTCTCGCACCAGCTGCCAATAAAATCCGGCAATTCTCCGGGAAGCATATTCTGCACCTGTTTGCTGAAGCGCCCAATAGGCAGCCTGCAGCCGATAAGTTAGCTTCAAAAATGTCTTCATCGATCCAAACGTCAGCATCCAAAACCAACACATATTCATCTTCTACATACCATTTCCATT
The DNA here is from genome assembly GCF_030333395.1 of Citrobacter sp. CK194. Lineage (NCBI taxonomy): Bacteria > Pseudomonadati > Pseudomonadota > Gammaproteobacteria > Enterobacterales > Enterobacteriaceae > Citrobacter > Citrobacter sp. CK194. Next base: position 626,082 of record NZ_JAOWGA010000019.1, on the reverse strand, counting down.
CGACCTGTTTGAGGCCCTCTAGATTGCTGTATAAAAATGAATTCAAGGCAGATTTATCAGGATACCCAAGCTTTTTGGCTATTTGCTTACCTGTCAGTCCAGGAAACTCACGAAGTAGCTCTTTGATTTTCTCTATATCGAACAACACCCGACAGCATCCTTAAAGAGAGGGAGTTTGTAAATGTTACATAACATTGCATTGCACGACCCATTGACTGATACGTTTCGCATAGCAGAACATATTATGTAAAAAACATGTTATACTGCTAACAGTAACTTTCAGTCTTTTTAGCAACGCGTAGCGACCCTGATACAGATAGCTAGCGGTCGATGCGCTGGCCTCATGCGCGATTATCATCCTGTCCCTCCGTTACTTTATTAATAACATTTTCTAACTGAAACCCACTCAATTTACCACTGTCAACAGCCAGTATTCTGAAAAAATATTTATAAGAGGCGCACAGAGTGATCAGTCCAGGAAAAGCATCCACCTCCCCATGAAGACATTGCGACTCATACCGCTCATGGGCACCTCTCTTTAAGCCATCTTAATGGACTCTGAGGTGTCTGTTAAACCCGTGGCGATTGAATTGTAGATGTAACAATAGTAGCGTTCTCCAAATGCATGAGACTGCTCAAATCAGTTTTGATTGGTGGTCATTCTGGTGGTCTTGACAGGGAGAGTTTTCAGGTTTAGCTTACATATTAGCCAGTTATTGGCAAAGGCGATCCCAGTCAGAGGAGCCAGATTTTAGTCTCGAGATATCTCAGTGAGTCTTGAGGCGTTTTAAAAGCAGCAGTTAAATTGAACCGGTTGTCCTGATAAGGATTGCCGGTTTTTTTGATGCCTGTCGTTTTTGGACACCCCCACAGACCTCTCCTGCCCCCTTCCCACTTGTTCTCATTTGCCTACTTTTTTTCTTTATGAGATATGTTATGTTATAACATATCCATTATAATGTAATGCCAACCTATGAAACTTAAGCCTTCTTTGATAGCTCTCGCAGTAGCAGTAAATACTTCGCCTCTGGCCTATGCAGCAGATGAAACCATCGTCGTCACCGGCAGTGACGTATCCGACTATTCCGCCGAATCCGACTCGGCACGTCTTTCATCCGGCTCAGCCTCACGTCTCGGTCTGACCGATAAGCAAACGCCACGCCATACTGAAACCATCAGCGCCAGAACCATTACGGCTAAGGGAAAACGCACGCTCACCGAGGTTGTTGAGACCGCCCCGGGCATGTCCGGCACCAGCTCACCTACGCTCTCAAACAGCGTTTCACTGCGCGGCTTCTCCGGCGTTTCCTGGCTGCTAAACGGCGTGGCTGTACCCGGTAGCACCATTCAAATCGCCGACCCGGTTCATTATGAAAACGTGGACATCCTGTATGGCACAGGCTCCGTTTTAAATGGTCTGAGTTCTGCCGGTGGCAGCGTCAACCTGATATCACGTAAAGCAACCTTTGGTCGACAGCCAGTAGAAGCTGACTATAGCTGGTCAAGCTATAACAGCCATCGCGCCCACATCGGCGCGGGCGGTACGCTTGTTGAGGGTATAGCTGCTGGCCGCGTGGATGTAAGCGCATCAAATACCGGCACTCAGGTTGATAAAGATCGCAGTCGCCCGAAGCGCGTCAGCGCACAGCTCCTGCTGACGCCGACCGATAACACACAGGTCACTTTTGACATCGATCGTAGCTTAACGGATATGCGCAATCCCTATTTCGGGACGCCTGTCATCAACGGCAACGTTGATCGCGACTTGCGCCATGTAAACTACAACAACATTCAGGATGCGCATATCCGCAGCCAGGCAACCTCATTCCAGTCGACCCAGTCCTGGTATGCGACGCCTGATTTAACCTTTGATAACCAGTTCTACTATTACAAAGGTTTCCGCGAATGGCAGAACGTTGAACGCTATTACCCGTCAAACAAAGCGGGCTATGTTACCCGTGATTCTTATGGCGATCTTGCTCATGATGACAAGCTGACGGGCAACCGTACTATGGTCACCTGGGATCACCCGATTGCATCATTCGCCAACCGCGTGACTGCGGGTGTCGATTTTTCAAAACGCGAATTCCAGTACTATTCTAACGGCTTCCCGGGGGGCGAAGAGGTTCTGCTGACCAACCCCGCCTCCAATGACTTTCGCACCGGTGCGGGTGGCAAGATGCGCTCACCTGTTCGTCACATCACTCAGAACCAGTATGCCTTGCTGCTGGAAGACAATCTGAATATCACTGATGCTGTCGCCCTGTTAAGCCAGTTGCGCTATACCAACCTGGATATGCACTGGAATTACCAGCAGGACAATAAAACCATCAATCGTAGCTATAGCTTTATGAGTGTTGGTATTGGGCCGAGCTGGGCCATTAACGAAAACTGGACGGTGTATGCCAACTATTCCACAGGTAAAGAGCCCGGCAGCGATATCTTCTTTATCAGCCCTGAACAAACGTCCCTGCCACTTACAGAAGTTCAGCAATATGAAGCCGGTGTAAAAGGGACATTCGACCACGGCGAAATGAAGCTGGCCGTTTACGATCTCCAGAAAAAAAATCTTTATCAGCAATCGGCTGTCCAGGCCGGTGTATGGAATGCGGTTGGCAAGCAGACTTCGCGCGGCATCGAGTTCAGCGGATTGATTAAACCGCTGGATAGCGTCGCGCTGGCGGGAAATGTGGCTTATACCCATGCGCGCTTTGACAATTTCAAACAAGGTACGCAGGACCTTTCCGGTAATCAGCCGCGCTATATCCCGGAGTGGACGGCTAACCTTTCTGGCCGTTATATGCCGATTAGCAAACTGGGGCTGGGCGCGCAGCTCCACTATGTTGGCAGTAGCTATAACGATGATGCCAACAAAAACAAAATGGGCGATTACACGACTGTCGACCTGAACGCCGATTATGAAGTGATTAAGGACGTTACCGTAGGCACCCGCGTGCGTAACCTGACGGATCGCTTTTACACCTGGCAGCGTACTTATACAGGGCAGGAAATGATTGCGCCAGGTCGAACTTACGAAGCCTATGTCAACATGCGCTTCTGATGAAACGCCTGGCCTCCCTCGCATTGCTGGCAACCTTCGCCAGCTTTGCGCATCCCGTTACGTTGCAGAATTGCGGAAGATCCTGGACGTTTGAGCATGTACCACAGCGGGCAATCGTCTATATGCCGACCGCAATGGAAAACATGCTCGCATTACGTCTGGGAGATTCCGTGATCAGTGCTGTCGGTTATCGGCCAGATGAAGATACCGCGCCCTCCCCCTGGTACAAACCGCTAAAAGCACGTCTCGACAGTTCGCCCTGGTCGGGAGAGGCTTTGCTGAGTTCCCGGCCAGATTTTATCTATTCTGGCAGCTACTACTGGTTTAACAGCCCGGAGACCGCCGGTCGTGAAAGGATGGCTGAATGGGGAATTGGAAGCTGGCTCATTGAAGGGATGTGCAATGGCCTGCAAAGTGGCCCTCCTGCGCCTGTAACCTTCGACAGCATCTACGACGAGTTGCGTAATATTGCGCGCATATATGGCGTGGAGCCGCGCGCAGAGGCGCTTATCAATGAACTGAAGCAACAGGTCGCTGCTGACAGCCGCATAAAACTGCCACGCAGAACGCTCATGTGGTGGTATTCCGGCACGGCAACACCTTATGTGGCGGGTGGTTATGGCGCTTCTGAGCTGTTAACCAAAACCATCGGCAGTAAAAACATCTTTGATAACAGTGCTGAACTGTGGCCCGCCATGAGCTGGGAGGTCATTGCCGAACGGGACCCTGACTACCTGATCCTGGGCGATCTGCAAAGAGGGGGAGATGGCGACAGCGCCCGGAGCAAAATCGATTTTCTTGAACGTAATCCCCTCACCGCAGGCATGAAGGCGGTTAAAGCAAAACGTTACATCATTTTACCTGGCTATGACATGGACGCATCTGCGCGTTCAGTTCTGGCCCTTCACCGACTAGTCACACAAATACACGCTAAGGAACAACATGACCTTTCCAGCCCGCGAATTACTGAAAAACTGGGACGAACAACAAAGCGCCTACATCGCTCACCGTGAAGAACGCTATAACGCCGCGCTGGATGTTCTGGCAATGCTATATGGCGAAGAATTCCATGTGGTGGATCTGGCCTGTGGTCCAGGCTCATTCAGCATGCGTCTTCTGAATCGCTTTCCGGCGATAAGAGTAACGGCTATTGACCTCGACCCGCTTCTGCTTACGCTGGCCAAAGAAGCCTTATCTGAATACAGTGACCGTATTCAGTTCTTCAGCGGCGATATTGCAACAGCGGATTGCTTTGCCGCTATTACCGACAAACCGCAGGCCGTTGTTTCCAGCACGGCCATCCACTGGCTGCTGCCGGAACAGCAGGTCGCGCTTTATCGCAACATCTTTAACCTGCTGGATGAACATGGCTTATTCATGAACGCCGATCATCAGCGATTTGATAGTTGCAATCCATGCCAGAAACGGATTGCCCAGCTTCATGACGAAGATACGCAGAAAAAAGCCTGGACAGCGGGAGTGCAGGACTGGGATAGCTGGTTTGCATCGGCCACCCGTCATCATGAGCTGGCTGATTTGATGGACGCGCGCACCGCTATCTTTAAAGACCGCCCGACACCACTGCCCACCACGGTCGAATTCCAGCTCACCGCTCTGCGCCAGGCGGGTTTTAGCGAAACGGGTACTCTCTGGCAATTCCTGGATGATTATGTGATCGCTGGCTGGAAATAATCATGCTGCGTTCTCCTGTTTTTCGCCTTTCCATGCTGTTTCCGGCCCTGATGCTGGCGTTTTGCATTGCCATTATGTATGGCCCGGTGACCTTTTCCATGAAGGACGTGGCAAATGCCATACTGGCAGGCTACTGGCATAGCGATACAGCGGGAACGCTTCATCAGCGGATCGTATGGTCTCTGCGTATGCCGCGCACCCTGCTTGCTGCGCTGGCGGGTGCCGCATTAGCGCTGGCCGGAACGGTGCTCCAGTCGTTGACACGTAATCCTCTTGCCGACCCCTGGGTGTTGGGGATCTCATCCGGCGCAGGGTTTGGCGCGGTACTGGTCATTGCGCTTGGTCTCAGTGCGGGCTGGGCCGCTGTACCTGCCGGAGCGTTCTGCGGCGCGATGCTGGCTTTCGCACTGGTGCTTTTCATGGCGCGGAAATCGCTATCCGGCCAGTCCAGCCGTTTTATCCTGACCGGCGTCGCCGTGACACAGCTTCTCTCCGCCGCCACATCATTAACCACACTCTGGAAAACGGATGCAGACACCACGCGAGGGGTGATGTTCTGGCTGCTGGGAAGCTTTGCACAGGCGTCCTGGCTTCAGGTACTGCTTTGCGCACTGGTGCTGCTGCCGATATTTATGTTCTGCTGGTGGCGGGCAATAGAGCTGGATGTGCTCACGTTCGGCAATGTGACGGCGGCATCGCTTGGTGTGGACGTTGGCGCAATCAGGCTCGCCCTGTATTGTTTATTGACCTTATTGACTGCGGTCATTGTGGCATGTTGCGGAGCAATAGGTTTTATTGGGCTGACCGTGCCTCATATCGCCCGCATATTCATTGGTCATCGCCATCGATCGCTGCTGCCGGCATCCATGCTGTGCGGCGCGACTTTTACCGTTCTGGCTGATACGCTTGCCCGAACGCTGTTTGCGCCCCGTGAATTACCCGTCGGCATCCTGACGGCGATACTCGGGGTTCCGGTATTTCTGTTCCTGATTTCACGGACTTCCCGATAAAATACTGACGAAGGCGATCCCTGGCAGAAAGCCCGCTAAAAAGCGGGCTTTCTGCCATTTATCCGTGACGAGCGCCACCGCAAACGCTCAGATAAGCATTTCCGGCCTGAACAGCGCGCTCAGATTCATTGTCTTGCCCGACACCATGAACTCCCCCTTCCCTGTATAGTGAATCGTCTCAGGGTGTTCCGGTGATGTGGCCACATGCGCCTTCACGACCTCGAAAATGAAAAAATTGTAGCGTTCCACCAGCACATCATCATACAAACAGCACTCAAAATTCGCATAACATTGCTGGATCAGCGGGGCATCAACCTCATCGGCTTCCTGTGCCGTAAGATTAAATTCGGCAAACTTATCGATGTCAGCGCCGGACGAGTTGCCGATTCGCACGACCGTCTCGGCCAAATCCGTCAACGGAACGTTGATCACGCATTCTCGGCTATGACGGATCATCTCAAAACTGTGGTTGCCGCCCGAAATCATCAGCCCGACCAGCGAGGGAGAAAATTCCAGAACGGTATGCCAGCCCAGCGTCATGATATTGGTCTTCCCGTTCCATTTGGATGACACCAACACAACCGGGCCCGGTTCTAAATACCGGCGAACCTGACTGACCGGATAATCGACTTTAGTAATAGCTAAGCTCATAAGATGACTCCTGTTAAAGTGTTCCACAAAAACAGGCCACACTGCTGCGGCAATACCTGAGCAGTCCTCGCGCTACAGCATACTCTCTCTCGTCATATCGCAAAAAATTAACCATACTAATAAAATGGTTTTATGACCGTAATCAGGGTTCCGCGATTCACCTCTGGCAGGCATGACCGTCTGACCTACACTTTTAACAATAGAATTTCAGGCCAACCACAACAACTCAGTGCAGAGGACATTATGGTATCTCTACCTTTTACCCGCTCACTGCGGTTTACGACGGGCACCGAGCTGGAACTCCAGTTAATCGACAGAAACGATACCAGGCTGGTGGATAAAGCGGATATCGTGCTGGCCGATATGGCGCACACTCAGCAAATAAAGCATGAGCTAACCAAGTCAATGATTGAACTGAACAGCTCAGTACACTCTTCGGTGTTTAAACTGCATGAAGAATTATCTTTATTAGCCTGTAACGTCAGGGAAGTCGCCAGAAAACACGGCTGCGATGTTACCGGCGGCGGCCGCCATTTAGATGGCGACTGGCGAGAACAGGTGATTAGCGATTTACAACGTCATCAAAATCTGGCCGTACGCTATGGCTACATCACCAAAATGGCCTGCGTATTTGGGCAGCATATTCATATTGGCGTTCAGGATGGCGATGACGCCATTTATCTGTGTCATGCGCTTATTCCCTACCTGCCCCATTTAGTTGCACTCAGCGCCTCTTCGCCGTGGCTGGATGGCGTGGATACCTCTTTTTCAAGTTCCCGCTTTACCGGGCAGAACGCCTTTCTGAACAGTGAACTGATTGAAAACATCTATAACTGGGACGAGTTCGTCGTATTTTATAACGAGATGGTCGATGTCGGGATCATTAAAAGTATCAAAGATATTTACTGGTACGTCAGGCCACAGCCTGCTCTGGGCACAATTGAAATCAGAATATGCGATATGCCGCTGACAATATTTCATGCCGCAATGCTCACAGGCTATAGCAAAATACTGGCTCAGTATCTGTTAGCCAACCGGACGAATATCGTCAAAAAACATCATGCTATTGAAAAATACAATATCTTTAACGCCCGGCGCGATGGCTTACAGGCCAGCTACGTCAACACGTTAACCAGGCAGCGTCAGTCGCTGGCGAGTCAGATATTGCAGACCGTAGAGAACCTGTCATTACGCACCCACAGTGATGAGGACAAGTACGTTCTGCAATATATTGCCCGGTATGTCAAAAAGGGCATCAATGATTCAGACAGAATACGCAGTATGATTAAACGCGCGGTGGACTTAAATACCGTCATGGAACGTATGCGAAAAATGCTGTTATCAGCACCAAAGAATTATAAAAAATGATGCACGCCAGGGCCGAAAATGGTTATTCGGCCCTTTTATCAGGCAACTGTAGTAATACGTTCCCGAGCGTTACGTTTTGCCTTCTCGCTTAAGGGGTCGGAGACACCATCTCGTCCAGAATGCTACTGACCTGTTTCCCGCTCATATTCCGATACCCGCATTCTTTTATTTTCGGAATTCGTTTAGGCAATCCCTTCGCTATTGATTCCGCCTGCTCTCAGCGTCAAGCGCACTTGCCTCGCTTATCACGTTACGCTTTCTGTGGCACTAAATGATTAACCCTCCTAACTAATTGGGTATCTATTAGCAATTTCTCTAACTGAAATGGATGATAATCATGGGATGGGACACAAGAAGCGCCGGAAACGGGGCAAAACATCACGCCGAACCGGGGCCAACGAATAACTGTGCATCGTATGTGCGCAAGGCCATAAAGGCAGGGGGCGTGACCGTAACAAACACGCAAAACGCCAAAGATTACGGCCCAATGCTGGAGTCTGCGGGGTTTATAAAAATATCTTCAACGCAATCCCCCAGAGCTGGCGACGTGGTAGTGATTCAGCCTTACGCGGGAGGACACGCCGCCGGTCACATGGCTATTTACGACGGCCAGGATTGGTATTCAGACTTTAAACAGCGGGATTTTTGGGGCGGTCCTGGATACCGTTCGTCAAAGCCAGCGCATCAAATGTACAGGAAGGATTGATGAAAGCCCTTTATGTTGTTCTCATGATATTTGCAATTACCGCGTGCAGCTCAGGACGCGATAACGCAGAACGGCGTGTTTCAGATTTCTACACTTACTATCTAAACGTGTTTGCAAATAGTGAAGGGAAAATAAAGCCTGCGCCTGAAAAGATGGATGAATATATTTCGAAGGATACACTAGCCCAACTAAATACTATCTCTCATATTTATGAGCAGGAGATTATCGACACCGATTACTATACATATGCGCAAGATTATTCAGCAGATTGGATCCCCTTATTGAAAGTTGGAAAAGCTAAAAACTGTTTTGGTGGTGAATACGTCGATGTTTGGTTGGGTCGACAAAACAATCAGACGTATCAAATTGGAGTCTACCTAAAAAGAGAGGGCGGCAAGTGTAAAATATACAGAGTGAAGAATGTTACCGCCGGTTATGAGCATTACATATTTGACGCGCACGCCATTGAGAAAGCGAAGCAACATGCTGCAACCACCAATTAAATAGGGAGATTATGACGGCCGCTAAATTAATCCCAATTCGCGGCCGACCTTAACAGTCATTATGCTTTTCTTTCGCCCTCCGGTGGATTCAACAACGTCAGCGCTACGGAATGTTTTATGATTCAGCCGTCGTTTAAGGATATAAGAGCCCACTCCCGCCAGCGTCAGTCGCTGGCGAGTCAGATATTGCAGACCGTAGAGAACCTGTCATTACGCACCCACGGTGATGAGGATAAATACGTTCTGCAATATATTGCCCGGTATGTCAAAAAGGGCATCAATGATTCAGACAGAATACGCAGTATGATTAAACGCGC
>NZ_JAOWGA010000019.1:0-616724 GCF_030333395.1 Citrobacter sp. CK194 | reverse complement strand
TTCGGCCCTTTTATCAGGCAACTGTAGTAATACGTTCCCGAGCGTTACGTTTTGCCTTCTCGCTTAAGGGGTCGGAGACATCATCTCGTCCAGAATGCTACTGACCTGGTTCATCACCCTTCCCGCCTCGGTAAGCCCGTTCTTTTCCTGCTCCTTCACCCACTCAGACTGAATCTCCTGGTATCGGGTGGCGGCTTTCCATTGCGCAACGTCTTCAGAGTGCAGAATCCTGACCGTCGCACCGCTTTTTTCCAGATCGGCGACTTGTGTGGTGAAACTTTTATCCATTACGGAACCCAGGGATTGATAAGCGACGTCAGCGGCCCGTTGAATCGCCGCCCGATCGTCGCGGGAAAGGTTATCCCAGGTGTTTTTATTCATCACCAGCAGGTAAACATGCCCAAGCCAGAGATCCCGCGAAACCAGCACATCAGGCGCGAATCGCTGAGCATTTAACGCATAGCCGCTATCCACATTCAACATTAATCCGTCGAGACTTCCGCTTTGTAAGGCCTTGTAGGTTTCATCTCCCCAGGGCATGGTCACGGCTTTAGCGCCGACATTTTTCAGAAACCCCTGGTGCCAGAAACTGGCGGAGCGCCACGTTCCCCCCTTAAGCCCTTCAGGATGACTCAGCGCGGTAGTGCTAAAAAAAGCCAGCGGATAGCCGGTCGCAATGAAAACATTCACCACATTTTCTTTCTTGAGTTCTGCCGAAAAATCCGGGATATCCGCATAAACGCGGCGAAAGAAAGCAACCTGCTTTTCCCCGGCAGGGCCGACGGGGAAGCTTTTAAAGATTTGCTGCAATGGTAATGCCTTAGCCGCATATTCAGGTACAACAACGGCCATATCCGCTTTGTCCCCCTTTCCCGCCAGAGCCAGAGCCGTATAACCATCACTTAGCTCACCTCCCCAGTGCGCCTCTACCTTCAGGCGACCATGCGACTCTTTTTCGATTGCGGGGAAAAATACGTCATTGATAAAACGAGTGCGCATTCCACCCAGCGGTTCATGGTCGCTGTAGATTAGGGTTTGCGCAGCCGAAGCCGCACCGGGAAACATTAGCATCGCAAACAGAACGGCAATACATTTTCGTCCTGGTATAGTGGTGAGCATCTCTCTTATCCTTTTGAGAATCATGATGATCGCAGTCGCTGATGAAGCTTAAACAACGGGCTCAGACAGCCAGCGCTGCCCTTCGGTTTTCATCTGCTGTTCGAGCGCACTACCGCGCGTTGCGAATACACGCGTGACCGGAAATCCGCTTTTTTCCAGCAGGTATGCCAGCGCGGCGTATTCTCGCGGGTATTTTGCTACCGCGCTTTGATCAATATCGACCACGCCCAGCGGGAAGGTAAAACTCCCCATGTCATAAATGCTCTGGCGTCTGAAGAGTTTCCACACGCCATCACGTTTTTCCGCCATATCGTAAAAGCGATTATGGGTCACCATCCCCAGATTCAGCTTCACATTCTCGCCGATGATCATGGCATTGGTTTCAACAATGGCGCGGTTGACGCTGCTATTGAAGGTCACTACCGGCGTGCCAATCAAATGTTTGGTGCGGATGTCAGAAGCCCCCATACGCATTGAGCCGTCAACAAAATCGCTCGCCAGCCCTTCAAACCAGGTTATCTCAATGGTGCCATCCGGGTGAAACAACCCGCGAAGTTGATCCCATTCGCCCAGATCGCGATGCATCCAGCCAGTGAGAAGATCGGTAATTTGCTGACGATCCGCCAGGTGATTGTGCATAATTTTTACTCCAGCCAGTTAAGTGGATTCAGTTTCCTCGCCATTAACGTTAAAATCCAATAGATAAATCTTACATATTATTCAGTTTAGATGAATGATGAGGCCATCGTATGGATCTGCGCCACTTACGCTATTTTCTTGCCGTTGCACAAGAAGGACACTTTGGCCGCGCCGCCGAAAAACTCAATATCGTTCCTCCCGCGCTGAGCATGCAGATCAAGGCGCTGGAAGAAGAGTTAGGCGGCCCGCTGTTTATTCGTACCAGCCGGAAAGTTGAGTTAACCGAAGCGGGAAAATTGTTGCAGACCGAAGCGCAACGCACGCTTGAGCAGGCGGAACATGCCCGTCTGACAGTACAACGGTCGATGCGCGGAGAAACGGGTCTTGTGCGCGTCGGCTTTGCTGGCAACGCGGTGTTCAGCGGCAAATTGACAGAAGATCTGCGCGCCTTTCGCCAGGCCTATCCCGATGCGGAACTGGTTGTGTGTGAAATCGCGCCGTTGCTACAAGCGGATGCCATTCTGAGCGGCCAGCTCGACATTGGTTACACACCCGATCACCATAACGTACGCCAGCCAGAATTAGCGGCTGAAAAAATAGGCCTCTGGGGCCGGATGGTCGCCATCGCCGACGATCATCCGCTGGCTTGTGAAACCCATTTGACGGTAGATATGCTGGCTGAAGAGCCCCTCATTTTCTACGACACCCACCGTGCGGATGAGCCGCTTTATATGATGCTCACAGAGATTCTGGGTCATGTTCCGCACGTCGCCCATTGCACCTCCAGCACGCTCAGCGTACTGGCTCTGGCCGCCGCCGGGCAAGGGCTGGCGCTGGTGCCTGAGCCGCTGATGCACATCGCCATTCCCGGCCTGGTCTATCGCCCTCTCGACGCGCCGGAATTATCGGCCAATCTGATGCTGCTCAGCAGAAAGAACGACAATAACGGCGCGGTAAAGGCTTTTCTGGAGATTGCGCGGAGAAACGTCAGAACCCCGTCAGACCCGCGCTGATATTTGTCGGCATCCCGGAGCGGCGCTCCAGCGCCTCGTTGACGCGATGAATGTCAACGCCGTCGCCCTTCATAAAAGTACGCATCACCGGCGTGATCGGCAGCGGTACTTTTTTGTCGGATTCAAATTCAGTGCGATTACGCGATAACGGCTCATGCACTTCAATCCAGCGACTGCCGTCCGCTTCGACGGTGGTTTTCAGCGGTTGATCGATAATCTGCACGCGAGTGCCCACTGGCACATTGTCAAACAGGTATTTGATATCATCGTTACGCAACCGGATGCACCCCTGGCTCACGCGCAGCCCAATACCGAAGTTCGCATTTGTGCCATGAATGGCATACAGCTTACCGATATAAATTGCATACAGCCCCATCGGGTTATCCGGCCCGGCGGGGACAAACGCGGGCAGACTTTCGCCTCGTTTAGCATATTCACGTCGGGTATTTGCCGTCGGCGTCCAGCTCGGCGCCTCCTGCTTACGCTCTACCGCAGTCACCCAGTTACGTGGGGTTTCTCGCCCCGCCTCGCCAATGCCAATCGGCAGGACATCAACGGTATCGCCCCCTTTCGGATAGTAGTAAAGACGCATTTCCGCCACGTTAACCACAATGCCTTCACGCACGGTATCCGGCAAAATAAGCTGCTGCGGCACCACCAACGTCGAACCGGACTTCGGCAAAAAGACATCCACATCGGGATTCGCTTCGAGCATATTGCTCAGCCCTTGTCCATACTGCGCCGCAAACGCTTCCAGCGGTTGAGTATTATTGTCCGGGACGGTTATCGTCAGCGGGTTGCCGACCAGACGACTCCCTTCTGGCGGTAGTGGATAACTTACCGCCAGCGCGCTCTGGCTTGCGAACAGCAGAATAAAAGAACAAAACAATTTCACACGAGGCATCATTTCCCTTTCCTCAAATCGCAGCAGATGTCGGTTAATTATAGCTTTTTTATCGCCTTTCCGACGTTAACAGCGAATGAGCGCCACCGAAGGGAAACGATACAGCTTATCTTTATTTACCATCCGGCAGGACAATATTACTTGCCGCCAGTTGCCCCATGTTGCGGTACATTGCGCAGGCGGCTTCAACGATGGGCATTGCCAGCGCTGCGCCGCTGCCTTCGCCGAGACGCATTCCCATATGCAGATACGGCTCCAGCTCCAGGTGCTCCAGCGCAATCCGCGCACCCTTCTCTGCCGAGAAATGCGACGGAATCAGATACGGTTTAATTTCCGGCGCAACCTGACACGCCGCCAGCGCCGCAGAATAGGAGAGAAAACCATCCAGCACAACCGGCAATCCACATGATGCGGCGCCCAGCATCACGCCCGCCATACCGACCAGGTCAAAACCGCCCACCTTCGCCAACACCTCAACGCCATCACGCGGATCGGGCCGGTTCACCGCAATAGCGCGGCGCACAACCTCAACTTTATTGCCAATTCTGGAGAGCGGAAGATTCGCGCCAATCCCCACCACATCTTCGGCATCGCTACCGGTCAGTACACTCACAATCGCCGCCGCAGGGGTGGTATTCGCCATTCCCAGTTCGCCAACGCCAAACAGCGTCACGCCGCTTTGCGCCAGTTCGCGGGTGTAGCGCATCACTTCCAGCAGCAGTTCTTCGGCCTGAACGCGGCTCATCGCCGGGCCTGTCGCGATATTCCCGCACCCACGCGCCACGCGCATATTCACCACGCCGGGGATCGGGTCGGCATCAATCCCGACGTCAATCACATGGACTTTTGCCCCGGCCTGAGCAGCCAGTACGCAAACACCGGTTGTTCCCTGCGTCATGTTGGCCGCCTGAATGGCGGTGACAACTTTCGGCGAGACCGCAACCCCTTCATCCCACACGCCATGATCGGCGCACATCACCAGCATCGCCTTCTTACCGACATGCGGAGTGCCGTTGAGACCGGGCATCCCCGCTAACTGTACGGCCAGCGCTTCCAGGCGCCCGAGGCTGCCCGGCGGCTTGAGCAAGCCGTCAATGTGCTGCCGGGCGTGCGCCATTGCGTCGCTGTCCGGTTTGGGAATGTCACGGAGTAAAGAGGTTAACGTCTGCATAAGGGTTCTCATCGTGTTGGCTGGCTCACAGCAGAGCCAGCAGGAAGATCAACTCGCCAAGTTCAATCGCCGCACCCAGCGTATCGCCGGTTTGCCCACCCAACGTGCGTTTTAATAATTGCCCAAGAATAAAAATTGCCGCCAGAGTGACCACCAGCGCAGCGACCCCGCGCATCCCCGGCATGAGTATCGCCGCGAGAATAGCGGTTAATCCCAGCGTAACGCAGGTTTGTCGCCCGGTAACTTTGCCGATAAACACGTTGCCCAGCCCTTCTTCACGGGCATAGCGATGACGATACATCAGCAATACGGCGACACCGCGCCCCGCCGCGCAGGCCATCGCCAGCGCCGCCAGCATCGGCGTGCCTCTCAGCGCCAGTTCGCTAATCACCAGCACTTTCGCCAGCAGGACAAAAATCAACGCCAGCCCGCCGTGGGTGCCCAGGCGGCTGTCACGCATAATTTCCAGCATCCGCTCCCGGCGGCGGGCGGAAAAAATACCGTCACAGGTATCCGCCAGACCGTCGAGGTGAAAACCGCCGGTCAGCAGCGCCAGCGTCAAAACGCAAAACAGGGCCGCCAGTGGAATGCCGCACCAGGACTGAAGCGCCACAAACACCAGGCCGCCAATCGCGCCCAGCAGCATACCGATTAGCGGGAATGTCACAATACCGCGGGAATACTCCTCAAAATCCAGCCCCTGAGACCAACGGGTCGGAACAGGCAAACGCGAAATAAAAGCGAGCATCGCCCAGAACAACTTACTCATTTAATTTTGACTCCAATACCCGATACCACCAGCCAGACCTCATCCGCCGCCGCAGCCAGACGCTGATTGACGCGCCCGGCGATGTCGCGAAAATGTCGCGCCAGACGATTTTCCGGGACAATGCCCATACCCACCTCATTGGTCACCAGAACCACCTGAGCCGGACAGCGCTGACAGGCGTCGATCAACGTGCGAATTTCGTCTTCAATCGCCTGCTCCATCGCCGCGTAATCCCAGTTGTCCGGGTCCGTATCACCGCCCATCGCGAACAATAAATTGGTCACCATGGTCGTGATACACTCCAGCAGAATGGCCTCTTCGGGGGCGTTATCTGGCGTAATCAGCGCATCAAGATGCCGCCAGCATTCCGCTGTCCGCCAGTGCGGCGGTCTGCCATCCCGATGGTGCTGAATTCGCGCCGCCATCTCCTCGTCAAAAATCTGCGACGTGGCGATGTACAGTACCTGCGGCGAATCCGCGATTAACGTCTCCGCATGGCGGCTTTTCCCGCTGCGCGCGCCGCCGGTCACCAGAATCATCATACGGGCTCCCGGTGCTGCTGCATGATGGTATAAATTTTCTCAATATCGATGTGTTGTCGCATCGCATCCGCCAGCAGATCAAACTGCTGCGATTTATATTGCGCGTAATGGAAGGCGTGATCCAGCGGCGTCAGCCCCTTACGCACGCGCAAGCCATTGACCAGCGCCCGCGTGAACGCATCGCTGTCGAACAAGCCATGAAGATAGGTGCCAAAGACCAGTCCGTCGTCCGTTACCGCGCCGTCAGCGATAGCGTTTTCGCCTTTGCGTAACGTCATGGCTGGCTGGCATTGTGCATTCAGTGTCGTCTCGCCCATATGAATTTCATACCCGCGCACCGCCAGGCCAGACGCCGCCGCCAGCCATCCCGGCAGCGCAGAGGCCATCTGCCCTTCAACCTGCGTGGTGGTTTTATCCTGCGCGAAGTGCGTGACGGTATTAAGCAGACCAAGACCGGGAAGCGTGCCCAGCCCGGACTCCACCTCATCAATAATAGTGTCGCCCAGCATCTGATAGCCGCCACAGATGCCTGCCACCGGTACGCCCTGACGATGCGCCTGCAACACGCCATGCGCCATTGCGCTTTCACGCAGCCAGACCAGATCGCCAAGCGTATTTTTGCTGCCCGGCAGAATTATCAGGTCCGCGCCCGCCAGTTCTTCAGGATGGCGCACATAGCGCACGCGAACATCCGGCTGCGCCGCCAGCGCGTTAAAATCGGTGAAATTCGAGATGTGCGGCACCTGAACAACGGCAATGTCGATATCACGCTTATCGGTACGCAGGTATTTGCCTTTTTGCAGCGCCACGCCATCCTCATCTTCAAGATCGACCTCCAGCCAGGGCATCACGCCCAGAACCGGCACGCCGGTCAACGCTTCAATTTGCTCAATGCCGGAGTAGAGCAGCGTCACGTCGCCGCGAAACTTATTGATGATCACCCCTTTCACTCTGGCGCGTTCACTATCATGCAGCAGCGCCAGCGTACCGTAGATAGAGGCAAAAACGCCGCCGCGATCGATATCCGCCACCAGAATGACCGGGCATTGCGCCATTTCCGCCATCCCCATATTGACGATGTCGCGGTCACGCAGGTTTATTTCCGCCGGGCTACCGGCGCCCTCCAGCACCAGAACGTCATATTCTTGCGCCAGGCTATTGTAAACCGTGAGGATCTGCTCACGCAGACGCGGCTTATATTCATGGTAGCTAACCGCGTCCATATCGGTGGCGACTTTGCCCATCAACACCACCTGCGCTTTCCGATCGCTGGTCGGTTTTAGCAGGACCGGATTCATCCGCACATCCGGCGCAATCCCCGCCGCTTCCGCCTGGAAAATCTGCGCGCGTCCCATCTCTTTGCCGTCCGGCGTGATGCCGGAATTCAGCGCCATATTCTGTGACTTAAACGGCGCCGTGCGCAGGCCATCCTGATAAAAGATGCGGCACAGCCCCGCCACCAGCACGCTTTTACCTACATCTGATGCCGTTCCCTGCAACATTACTGCCTGCGTCATGACGCCTCCTTCAGCGCGTTCTCTCGCATACGCCCAAAAAATTCTTCTTCCGTTTTACACAGCGGCAACCCTAGTTGCGCATGCAGTTTGACCAGCCACGGTTGCGTCAGCCCCGCTTGTTCGATCAGTTCAGTACGTGCAAACACCTCCCCCGGCTCACCGTATGCCAGTACCTCGCCACGGCGCAGCACGTAAACGGCATCGCTGACTTCATAAATGAGATCAATATCATGGCTGGAAATAACCACATGATTCCCCTGTGCCACAATCCGCTTGATGATCGCGATCATCTGCGTGCGCCCGGCAGGATCAAGCCCGGCAGTGGGTTCATCCAGCAGCAGGTAGCGGGCCTGCAACACCATCGCGCCCGCAATCGCCACGCGTTTTTTTTGCCCGTGACTTAAACACTGGATCGGCTGATGACGGAAATGCTGCGCATCAACCAGAGTCAACGCATCGTCCACGCGGCGGGCTATCTCATCCTCAGCCACGCCTAAATTTCGCAGACTAAAAGCGATATCGCTGTCGATATCGGTATAAAAAATTTGTTGATCGGGGTCCTGAAAAACGGTTGCCACCTGTTGGCGCAGCGCCAGCAGCCCGCGCTTACTGTAATCCAGCGCTTTTCCCTGCCACAAAACCTCGCCTTTTTGCGGGCGCAGTAAACCGCTCAGGTTCATAAATAGCGTCGATTTTCCGCAGCCGTTCGCGCCCACCAGCCCGGTAACCGCATGGGGGGAGAAATCCAGCGTTAGCCCCTTGAGCACCTGCTCATCCTGATAGCGAAACCAGAGACCGGAGGTGGCAAGCATACGAATCCTTACAGGTGAAAATCACCCTGATACAGTTTGATATCAAGCACGGTGGTCATTTGCTGATAGCGGATAAGCACACGCGTAAACAGCAAACCCACCAGCATTGCCAGAGAACGATAGCCTTTCGGCAAACTACGATAGCCAAAACGCAGCGTTTGCGCGCGATGAATGGCCAGCGCTTCATCTAACAGGATAAAAATAAAGCGCCATGTCAGCAGGATCTGCTCGGTCAGCAGCCGTGGCACATGCGCGCGCTTAAGCAAAATAATCAGTTGCGGAAACGGCAGATTCAACACCAGCCAGAACGTCGCCGCCAGTGCGCTCAGGCTGCGCCAGAAGGTTTCATTGGCGGTATTCAACCCTGACGAAGTCACCCCCAGCCAGTAATCGCCAACCGGAACGCTTGCCAGTAACGAGTGAGGATCGCGGCTCACGCTGAATAAAATCGTCACCACGCCCACGCTTAAAAAACCAAACGGTATCGCCATCCAGCGACACCAGCGCCAGAACGAAATCCGCAGCAGCCAGCAGCTCAGCCCGGCGATGAGCGCCAGTTCAATACCCTGCCCCAAAGGAGGCAGGGTAAAGGCCAGAATCATCATCAGCAACCAGAGCAAAAACTTACGCACCGGCGTAACATGAAGCCAGCGGCTCTGGTAGCTGAGTCGATCAAGCCCGGTCATCACGGCGCTGTCTGCCTTTGCTGTAACCGAGAATATAGAAAATCACCGCCGCGCCAAGCGAACCTTGCAGCGTAAACAGCAGACTTTCAATTTCACCGCTGGCCGGTTCATACAATGGCTGGAACCACGGTTCATAGTGCGGCGCCACCACCTGGATCTGGCTTTCCGCTTCGCCGTCAGAGCCACCGAACTCACCGCCATGATCGATAAAAAACGGCAGGATCACCAGGGCAATCACCATAGCTAACAATATCAGCGTCTTTTTCATCTTAATGTCCTTGTGCGGTAATCAACCGGCGTTTGGTCAACTGGTCGTAAATCATGACGGTCAGCAGCCCCTCCGCGATCGCAATGGGGATCTGCGTCAGGCAGAAAATCCCCATAAATTTAATCACTGAACCCATTGCCCCAGCCTGCGGGTCCGGGAATGCCACCCCAAGCTGCACCGACGTCACGAAGTACGTCACCAGATCCGCCAGCATGGCGCAAAGAAAGACGCCAACATCGCGGCGCAGCCCGGCGCGGCAGGCCATTTGCCATACCAGATACCCGACAACGGGGCCGATAACCGCCATCGACATCCCGTTCGCACCCAGCGTGGTCAGGCCGCCATGCGCCAGCAGCAGCGCCTGAAACAGCAGCACAATCGCCCCGAGGATCGCCACAACGCCTGGGCCAAATAAAATCACCGCAAGCCCTACCCCTGTCGGGTGCGAGCAACTGCCTGTAACAGAAGGAATTTTCAGCGCCGACAGCACGAAGATAAACGCCCCGCACAATGCCAGCAGCACCTTCTGGTTGTTATCTTCCTGCACGATACGGCGCAGGCGCACCAGTCCGTACCACAGGCACGGTAAAAACAGCACCCACCAGGCCAACGCCCACATCGGCGGCAGGAATCCCTCCATGATATGCATGGCGAACGCCTGCTCCGGGACAACCATCAGCAATAACGCCGCAGCTAACCCGCTGAAAGACAGCTGTTTTAGCTGTTGTTCAAGTTTCATTCTGCATACTCCCACTGTTTGTTGACCAGAATGGTCGAAAAATAGGGCAGCGGCTGCTCGTCGCTGACCTCATTCAGGTGACGCCAGCACTGCTCACCGGGCAGCGTGGCTTCCGCCATCATCAGGGCGCACTCCAGCAAACCTTCCTGTTGCAGCAATGCTTTAATACGCGCGAAACGACCGTAGACTTTCATCAGTACCAGACTGTCATGCTGCCTTAACGCCTGCTGAATTGTCTCTTCCGCCGCGGTGCAGGAGATCACCGCCAGCGATTGTTGTTCCATCGCCAGCGGCGTTTTTGCGCGGGCGGCAATGGCGGCAAACGAGGTGACGCCAGGAACGATTTCCAGCCACGCCGGGTTGCCGATCCGCTGGAGTAAAAAGACCCAGGTGCTGAACAGCATGGCATCGCCGAGGGTGATGAACCCCACCTGTTTACCCGCCTCCACTTCCTGAACCAGCGCTGCGGCTACCTCATTCCAGACGGCTTCTTTTTCCGCGCTGTCAGCGCTCATTGGAAAGTGGCAGCAGCGGACTTCCGTCTGCTCACCCAGATATTCACGCACAATAGAGAGCGCCAGACTGTCGCCGCCTTTGCGCCCTGCCGGAGCGTAAAGGATATCGAGCGAGCCAAGTATTCGCGCCGCGCGCACGGTGATCAGATCGGCTGCGCCCGGCCCGGTGCTTAACGCATACAGCTTTCCACTCATGCCGCTTCCTCCATGGCCGTATTCAGCGCCTGTTGCAGATGCGCCACGAACATGGCGCGTACCGCCGGATTCTCCCCCAGACCGCTCAGCCACGGCGTCGCCGGGATGCCTGCGGCGTTGAACTGCGTTTTCCAGGAGTCCTCTTCATCGGAAGCCATATCGTTGATGGCATGATCGCCGGCGACAAGCATCAGCGGCATCAGATGCACCGCCGTTACGCCTTCCTGACGTAAGCTCCCGATGAGAATATCCACCTCCGGGTAACTCTCGACCGCTCCCACACGCGCCGGAAAACGCTGCGCCGTCATCATATGGTCCAGACACGCATAGGCCGCAAACGCGTGGTGGCTGGCGCCGTGCCCCATAAACACCACTTTCTCCGTCGCGCCAAGCGTTGGCATCTGCTGCTGTAAAGCCTGCATCAGCTGCGCGTAATCGGCATGGCTGCTCAACAGCGGCACGCCGAGCGTAAGACGGGTAAATAACGGGCGCAGGGTCTGAACTTCACGCACAATTTTTTCGTATTCGTCGCCGTTAATAATGTGCAGGGACTGAATCGCCACATCCTGATACCCCTGTTCAGCAAGCTTCTGCAATGCCTGAAGCGGCGTATCGATTTCAATGCCGTCACGCTGTTTGAGCTTGCGGATAATCATCCCGGAGGTGAACGCGCGAAACAGATCGCGATCCGGGCAGCTGGCTGCCAGATCGCGTTCGCAGGCCACAATGTTCTTCTCACAGGTGTCGTGATAGCTGGTGCCAAAACTCACCACCAGAAGCGCTTTTTTCATCTCTTACTCCTTAAGCAGCGGCCAGCCAGCGCGCCAAACGCTGCGCAAATGCGGCCTGACTTTCCAGTAACTCATCACCCGTTACAAGCGTTGCCGGGCGGGTAATCACGATGCAGGGGATACCGGCATCCAGACAGGGTTGAACTTTTTCCTGATAACCGCCCTCCGCCCCCGATGCTTTTGTCACCACGACATCGGCCTGGCACTGACGATAAAACGCCGCGTTAAATTCAGCGCTGAACGGCCCGCACAGGGCAAAAATCTCACCAACGCCAAATCCCAGGTCGGCACATTGCTGAATGACCTCAGGAACAGGTAAGACGCGGGCCAGCAGTTTTTTGTGCGGCAACCCGGCTCGCCAGGTCGCCAGATCTTTACTTCCGGTCGTTAACAGAACGCGTTCGCCAAAGCGCTGCGCCACATCGCAGGCCTCAGCAATCGTGTGGACATGGTGCAACAGCGGGTGCGTAAGCTCGCTGAGCTGTTCCGGGCGCTGGTAGCGGC
Source organism: Citrobacter sp. CK194 (assembly GCF_030333395.1). Taxonomy (NCBI): domain Bacteria; kingdom Pseudomonadati; phylum Pseudomonadota; class Gammaproteobacteria; order Enterobacterales; family Enterobacteriaceae; genus Citrobacter; species Citrobacter sp. CK194. Next base: position 604,540 of record NZ_JAOWGA010000019.1, on the reverse strand, counting down.
TCAGCAACACCCCCGCACTTTCACAGGCGTGCATAATGTTGCGGCTGACGACCTCGGCATACGGGTGCGACGCATCAATGACCCAACGCGTGCGGTGCGCTTTCAGCCAGGCCACCATCTCCTCTGGCTCCAGGCGCCCGCAACGGATCTGACCTTTAATGTCGCCAGCCAGCTGCTTTCCTGTCGGCGTGGCAACCGACAGGGTGTATGCCACCTTTGCCGCATCCAGTTGCTGACACAGCATCCGGGCATCGCTGGTGCCGCCCATAACCAGCACGTCGCCGTAACTCACAGTACGTAACCTCGCGGCGTGATCATCAGACCATCCTGTACGTAAGTGGCTTTGTTGCCGACAATCACCAGGCTGGTCATATCGACAGGCTCAAAATCCATATCGCCGAGCGTGGTCAGCCATTTTTCCTGCTTTTTACGCCCGGCCGACTTCACCACGCCAACCGGCGTTTGCGCGTTTTTGCTGGCGGACAGCAGTTCAAAAGCACGCGCCAGATGACCTTCACGGCCACGGCTGCGCGGGTTATAGAAACAGATCACGAAGTCTGCTTCTCCGGCGGCGATAATCCGTTTTTCGATGACCGGCCACGGCGTCAGGAGATCGCTCAGGCTGATATGACAGAAATCGTGCATCAACGGCGCGCCCAGCAGGGAGGCCGCCGCGATACTGGCGGTCATGCCGGGGATCAGCCGCACTTCAACATCCAGCTTCTGTTTGCTGACAAGTTCCAGCACCAGCCCAGCCATGCCATAAATCCCCGCATCGCCGCTGCTGATCAGCGCCACATTGTGTCCGGCCTGCGCCAGTTCAATCGCCGCCTGACAGCGTTCGATCTCTTTGCACATTCCGGTTTTGATCACCTGCTTGTCGCCGGTAAAGGCTTTTACCAGATGGGTGTACGTTTTATAGCCAACGACAATTTCCGCCGCCTGTAAGGCTTCTACGGCTTCCATCGTCATCATTGCCTGCGAGCCAGGGCCAATTCCAATTACGCTTAACATCAGTGTGAAACTCCCAAAGTAATAGTGACGCCCTGTTCGCGCAGGGTTTCGCCAGACAGTTTTCCGTGACTTAACAGCCAGGCCGCCGGGCCGGATACGCTGCCCACACCGACGGTTTGCCGCACAAATCTGGAGGCCGGGAAGCGATGTTCATGCTCACGCAACGCGTCAGCGGTAAAGGTTTCAAAGGGAACGCGACAGCAGGAGGCAAGCTGGATTAATCCCTGCTCATCTTTTTTGAGCGAGACGCTGCCAATCGCTTTCAACGCCAGCGGATCAAATTTCTGCGCCTCCAGCTGTCGCGCCAACAGCGCTGCCAGCAGCGGGAACGGCGTGTCGCGGCGACAGCCGATTCCGGCGACCACCCGCTGCGGCACCAGTTTCCAGTGCCGGACGGGTATTTCTGGCAATTCATTGCGCAAAGTGATGCAAACCAGCGCATCAAGCTCGGGAAGTTGATGCAGGTCGGTCACGGTGATGAACCCGCGTCGATCGCAGTGACTGACATCGTCTGCCAGCTCCTCATCCCACCACAGCCCGACGCGCTGGTGGCTGACCAGCATCTGGTTGACGATTTTTACCGCCGAGCGGAAATCGGTCATCCGGGCATTGAGCTGAAATGCCAGCGTATCAAGCGCCGCCATATCGTTAACGTCAGTCGCCGTCGTGATAACCGGATCGGCGCCGAGCATGCCCGCCAGATAGCGGGTCAGCGCATTGGCGCCCCCCGCATGACCAGAGAGCAGGCTGATCACATGCTGGCCCCGTTCGTCGATCACCACCACCGCCGGGTCGCTGAATTTGTCGTTTACCAGCGGTGCCAGCACGCGTACCGCGATGCCGGTCGCACCGATAAAAATCAGCGCCGAATAGTTAGCAAACGCATCGCGGGCCGATTGTGCAAATCCGCCTTCGAAGGGCATAAATCCGTCTTCCAGCAGTTTCTCACTGGTAAAGCAGGTTAACGGCAGCATCGCCGCCAGCCGCTTCGCAAGCTGTACGCCGCCGGGCGTCAGACAAAACAGGGCTATAGATTCAGGCTTTACGGTATTCATGGCTAAAGTCCGCCGCATAGAGTTTTGAGTAGTGATACTCATCCCCCAGGAAATTCCCGACCAGAATGAGCGCCGTTTTACGGATACCCGCCTCACGTACTTTGTCGCCGATATCCGCCAGCGTGCCGCGCACGGTCTGGCTTTCCGGCCAGGTCGCTTTGTAGATAACCGCCACCGGCGTGGTGGTCGGATAGCCGCCTTCAATCAGCCGCTCGGCAACCCGGTGAATACGCTGCACGGAGAGATAAATCGCCATTGACGTCTGGTGGCTGGCGAAGGACTCCAGTTGTTCACGTTCCGGCACCGGAGTACGTCCTTCCAGGCGGGTAATGATGAGGCTTTGCGAAACTTCCGGGACGGTATACTCCACCCCCAGCTCCGCAGCAGCGCCGAGAAACGCGCTGACGCCCGGCACCACCTGCCAGTCGATGCCGCGCCGGGTAAGTTCTTCGCCCTGCTCACGCACGGAGCCGTACAGCGACACATCGCCCGTTTGCAGGCGTACGACCGTTTTTCCGGCCTTCACGCCCGCTTCCATCAGGTCCAGAATTTGCTCCAGATGCAGTTCGGCGCTGTCGTGGCACTCAGCGCCTGGCGGGCAATAGTCCAGCAGCTCAGTATTAATCAGCGATCCGGCATAAATAACGACCTGCGCCTGCTGCAACAGGCGATAACCTTTGAGCGTGATCAGTTCACGATCGCCCGGACCTGCGCCGACAAACCATACGCAGCGGGGATCAAATGTCTCAGACATGGTTCTCTTCCTTCTGACAGGCGATAACAAAAACAGGATTATTCGGTTTGAAATAGTGGCCATTGCCGAGGGGAGTGAGTGACGACACCTGCACTTGCAGGCAATCCACCTCATGGATGCCAATCTGTGTCAGATATTCCAGCGCAGTATTCAGGTTTTCCTGAAGGATAAAGGTCATCACCAGACGGCCGCCGGGATGCAATTGCCGCATAGCCCAGTCAATCAGCGTCGTCAGATGGCCGCCGCTCCCGCCCATAAACACCGCATCCGCTTTTTCAGTCATCGTCATCGGCGCTTCACCCGGCAGAATGTCGATATTGCCGCAGGCAAAATGCTGGCGGTTTTCATCCAGCAACCGCAGGGCTGCCGGGTTACGTTCAATCGCCGTAACGTGCAGCGAAGGGTGCTGTAACGCCGCCTCTATCGACACACTCCCGGTCCCGGCGCCTACGTCAATCAGATGGCTGGCACGGTGCAAATCAAGTTTTGACAGCGCGAGCGCGCGAACCGCTTCTTTGGTCATAGGCACGTTCTCGCCACGTAGAAAAAGCTCATCTTTCATCAAGGATCACCACTGCGTTCATGTCATAGTCGGCATTGACTTCACTGACGCGCAGCCAGTGAATCCGCTCGTTTTCCATTGCCAGGTTTTCGCCTATCACCATCCAGCGATGCCCCTTGTCGCGCGCCATTAACTGCGTCGCAATTTCTCGCGGCCCGCAGCGGGCATCCGTCACCATCGCGACCTTGCGATGACGCGCCAGCTCATCAAAACAGACGCTGCGACCGTGGCTGCTGGTCAGCCACATATCGTTCATATCGATACCCGATTGCGCGCACAGATATTGCACTGCGCTGATACCGGGAATAATGCGCACCCGCTCAATGCCAAAATGGGCCACCATGCGCGTCCCGATGCCGTAAAACAGCGGATCGCCGGACGCCAGCACCACGATGCGTTTGTCCTGCTGCCCGGCAATCCAGTTGAGCAATTCCGCAATATTGGCGCCCAGAACAAACTGTTCGCCAGCGAACGCAGGAAACTGCAATAAATGACGCTTTCCCCCCACCAACACATCGGCATCCGCCACGGCCTCGCGTGCCGCTGGCGTCATCAAATGCAGCCCTGCCGGCCCCATGCCCACTACCGTTAGCATTGCATCTCCTCCACAATCTCTTCGATCGGGCGATTGCTACCGAGGATCTGGTTATCAAAAGAGAACATGATGGCGTCGCAGGTAGGTGGCGTTTTCGTGAAGCGCAGCATCTGCATCACACGCATACAGATGCGTTGCGCAAGATGGTTGTAAATATGTTGAAAACCGTATGCTTCAATGTGCTCCATTGCCGCTTCGGTGGTATCGCAGTCGCTGACCCGAGTCAGTAACTCAAGCGGCGCGCCAAGCAGCGCCAGATGCGCCACCAGGGTTTCCATGCGGGCATCTGCGATGTGGCTGTGAGTGTGGAAAATCCCCGCGGCTATTTTAATCAACTTACCGGGATGGCCGATCAACACGATATGGCGGTATCCCAGACGTACCGCTTCTTCAATCATGTAGCCGACGAAATTGCTCATGGTGACGACAACCTGCGTGTCGATCCCCATCTGTTCGCGCACAAAACGCTCGCCGTGGTTTCCCGGCACCAGCACAACGCGTTCCAGACCGGCGGCGCGTTTGATTTCCAGCTCCAGCGACAGCGAGCGTTTCCAGCTCTCCTCCGACATCGGGGTGACAATGCCGGTGGTTCCAATGATCGAAATACCGCCCAGAATACCGAGGCGCGCGTTATAGGTTTTCTGCGCCCGTTCTTCCCCCTCCGGGGCAAAAATTTCAATATCCGCTCCCCGCGCCGGGCCTATCGCTTCGCGTACTACAGACTCAATGGTATGGCGCGGAGTACGATTAATCGCCGCGCTGCCCACCGGCAGTCCAATTCCCTTACGCGTCACGGTTCCCACGCCTTCTCCGCCCTGCAACGTAATCTCGCCGCTATCGTTCAGCGTTACGCGGGCAAAAATCAGCATTCCGTGCGTGGCATCGACATCATCGCCGCCGTCTTTACGGATCGCGGCAATCGCCTGCCGCCCTTCGATGTGCGGCGACTCGACGTTCAGGCACAATGTCACCCCGGACGGCGTAACGATGGAGACCTGATGAATCAGATGCTGGCGTAACACCATCAACGCGGCGACCTTTGCCGCAGCGGTCGCGCACGATCCGGTGGTATACCCTTTTCGCAACGCTTTGCCGTTGTGCCAGACAGGCGCGTCGAAGGATTGATCGCTCATCGCGCCCCCTGCAAGTAATAGAGCATGGCGTTTACGATCGCGGCGGCGACGTTGCTTCCTCCTTTGCGCCCCAGCGCTGCGATAGCTGGCAACGCGCTTTTCGTCAGCGCATCTTTAGACTCCGCCGCCCCGACAAACCCGACCGGTACGCCTACCACGCCGCTCACGGCAACGTCATGCTCAAGCAACCGGAACAGCGCCGTCGGCGCATTGCCGAACACAAACACCTTTTCACTCTCTTCCGTCACGGCGATATCCACCGCCGCCATTGATCGGGTAATTCCCTGCGCTTTTGCTTCCGCCACGACTCGCGGATCGCTGATATAGCAACGGCATTCACCGCCAAACGTCGCCAGCAATGTTTTATTGATGCCGGAAAGCGCCATTGTGGTATCGGTATAGATAATGGATGGGCGACTCAGCGCCGCGCAGAGTCGCTCCAGCGCGTCATCGGAAAACCAGAGAATATCCAGCCAGTCAAAGTCGGCGGTGGTGTGAATCACTCGCTTGATGATCGCTTCGTGAAGCGGGCTGGCAAACTGATACTCCGGGCGTGTCTCGCGAATGATCTCGCCAATGATGTCGAAACTTTTGGCCTCAATCGCCTGGGGCTGCTGAATATATTGCATCGTCTGTTATCCTCAGGCTGCGCCAACCAGCAGGCACCGTACGGCGATAAACAGCGCCAGTGCCAGGGTCGAGGCTACCCACATCAATCGAATCGTTCGGGAAATGTCATCTACTGAAATGCCGCGCTGCGCGTCGCCTATCCAGGGTTTTTCAACACGCTCGCCAAAGTAGTCATTCGGGCCGCCAAGACGAATACCCAGCGCACCAGCAACAGAGGCTTCTGACCACGCGCAGTTAGGACTGCTGTGGTTGTAGCGATCCCGCCAGCCGATATGCAGGGCGCGATAGCCGTCGTAACGACACAACGTCGCGGCAATGCTCAGCAGCAGCCAGCTCAGACGCGCCGGGATAACGTTCGCAATATCATCCAGACGGGCGCTGACCATACCAATGGCGCGATATTTTTCGTGTTTATAGCCAACCATTGAATCGAGGGTATTTACGGCTTTGTACGCCATTGCCAGCGGCGCGCCGCCCAAAAAGAGGAAAAAAAGCGGGGCGATGATGCCGTCTACGGTGTTCTCGGCGACCGTTTCCACCACGGCACGATTAACCTGTTCAGGCTGTAACTGTGAGGTATCCCGTCCGACAATCCATGACAGCTTCTCGCGGCTTTCAGCTAAATCGCCCGCCCGCAGCGGGCGTTCAACATCGCGGGCAGCATTCGCAAGACAGCGGCCAGCCAGCACGGTAAAAATCATCCAGATCTCTACCAGCCAGCCAAACCAGGGATGGATCGCGCTCGCCAGCGCCAGCACGCCCCAGGAAACCGCCCACGTCACGCCGACCACCACCAGCCACATCACCGCTCCGCCAATGCGCAGCGATCTGTCGCTATGGCAGTAACGCCGTACAACACGTTGAGTTGCTGAAATTAAATTGCCAATCCAGCGTACCGGATGCGGCCAGTTCTGCGGATCGCCAATAACGAAATCAAGAAGCCAGGCGATACACCACGCAAGCACGGTCATAGCGCCTCCCTTCCTGCCGCCAGCCAGTGGTTCAGCATTGCAGGACGTTGTGCGAAATGAACGTGAAGGTAGCTTGCAAAGGTATTTCCCATCTGCCAGCCGCCAGACCATTCCTGCAATGTCTTACCATCGCGGACTTTACGGCACGCCATCACCGCCGGGTTTTCCGGGAGAAAATCAGAATAGTGGAACTCATGTCCACGCAGCACTTCGCCTGCCGCCGCCAGCAGCGTTTGCTCTCTGGCCTGCGCTTCGCAGTAGCCAAAGCGGGTCAACCGTTTCCCCATTTTGCTGTGCCCCGGAATCACATCCACCATCCGATGAATCTCTCCACTGGCGTCCTCCAGGGTACTGCCGAGGTACATCAGCCCGCCGCACTCTGCGTAAATCGCCACGCCGCGCTGATGGGCGGCGCGCATTTGCGCCAGCATTGGGGTGTTCGCCGCCAACGCGGCAGCGTGTAGCTCGGGGTATCCGCCTCCCAGCCAGATCATCTGGCATTCCGGCAGCGTGCTGTCATGCAGTGGACTGAAACGCGTCATCGTTACGCCAGTACGTTCCAGCAGTTTGATGTTATCGGGATAGTAAAAGTTAAACGCTTCGTCATCCGCGATGGCAACGGTAAGTCCTTTCCCCGCCTGCGGGTCGGGTAACGCTGGCCACTCGCCAGCAGGCAGCGCGGTTAGCTGACTCAGGGAAAGAAGCGCATCAATGTCCAGCGTTCGTTCAAGCGTATCGGCAAAATCCTGCCACGGCTGTTGATTAACGACGGACTCACGCGCGGTAATCAGCCCCAGATGACGCTCCGGCAACGCCACGCCTTCCACTCCGGGAACATAGCCAAGCACCGGTAGCGAACAATAGCGTTCAATCGCCGTTTTCAGGAGTTGGTAGTGAGTTTCGCTATTAACGCGATTAACAATCACGCCAGCGATATTGAGGTCAGGATCAAAGTGCTGAAATCCCATCACCGTTGCGGCAATGGAGGTAGAAACGGCTTTACCGTCCACCAGCAAAATCACGGGGCAGCCCAGCTGTTTCGCCATCGCCGCCGTACTACAGTAGTTCGGGTCGGTGCCATAGCCGTCATAGAGTCCCATCACGCCTTCGATCACCGCGACGTCCGCCTGCTGCATGTGTTCACAAAACAGCGCGTTAAGCACGGGCTCCGGGAGCATAAAGCTGTCGAGGTTACGGGACGCACTGCCGCATACTGCCGTATGCCAGCCGGTATCGAGATAATCAGGGCCGACTTTGCATGGCTGAACACGCATTCCACGTCTTTTCAGCAGACTCAGCAGACCAAGCGTGACGGTGGTTTTACCACAGCCGCTTCCGGTCCCTGCGAGAATAAATGCGTGAAGCTTTGCCGCCATACCCTGATCCTGTTCAGGGTGGTAGAGGTATTGTTTAGCTGCGTATTACCCCAGTCTTTCGACTGTACGCTACTGAGCAACCCACTTCCCACCGAAGTTGTTGGTAAATACCGACAGGCAGGTCTTCTGGCTTAGCGTCCTCCTCGCCCGTCCTTCCCAATCTTGCGATCAGTGGTCTTACGGGGTCGTCAGCATCACAGCAGCGGGGGCTGCGGGGGATTCTCACCCCCTTCCCTGACACAAATGTGCCAAACCTGTCGGCTGATGTTATGAGCATCACTTTCTCGCTCATAACGACAATTAAATTTTAATTACCTGTTACGCGCCATTATGCCAACGCAATGGTGTAATGACGCCTGTTTTGAATGAAACACTGCGCAAAAGAATAATGAAACCTATTCATAATGACACTGTATCTCATCACAAAAATAAAAACTGGCTCAGTTTATCCTTCAGATAACATTATTTTGTTGCGCTATGACAATTTATTGCTCTGCTATAGTTTTTTTCATTTTATAATGACTGACATACAATACGATATCAAAAATCGGCAATAGCAAAATATTGCTATTTATGCGGACTCGGCGGACGAATTATCATTTATTTGCTGACGGAAAGCCTGTGGCGTGATCTGATAGGTCTGACGGAACACTTTGCAAAAATAACTGGTTTGAGAAAAGCCTAAATTACGTGCAATGCTGGCGATACTCCAGTCACTGTGACAAAGCAGCTCTCTGGCGCTGGCCATGCGCTGTTGGTTTACCCAGGCATTAAAACCGATTCCCTGATATTTCTTGAATAACTTACTAAAGTAGTACGGGCTGAGGTAGACGTGAGAAGCGACATCTTCAAGGCGAAGATCGTCCGATAAATGCGCATCAATGTAGCGTAACGCTTTCTTCATTTTGCTGTCGTGGGGATTGGGCCCACGTTGCGAACGAGCAGGTTCCGCTTGCGGCGGATTGTCTTTAATAACAACAAAATTAAGTTGTTTTTTAAGGCAATTTTCCACAATCAGCTTCAGCAGATCCGCAGAGGCTATCACCCGCGCGTAGTCCATTTCGGGGACGTTTCGGAACTCATTCAACAGTTCAGGATCGGCCTGCCAGCGATCATCGACATTAAGAATATCAACCAGTCCGACATCATCGCTTAAACGTACCTGACCGCATAACACAAACCCCACCAGATGACCGGCAATCACCAAAGGAATGGAGAAATCGGTTAGCCCGGCATGGCAACGATAAATACAGGGCTGATCTGATTTTGACGCTTCCAGCCCCCCGCAGCGATCGCTCATACGGCAACGAATACTGTGTTGAGGATGTTGACGCATTAGCTGACAAAAAGGCGTGAAATTGAATAACTCAGAAATTTCATCACCGTGAATATTGACAACCACGACCGCCAGACTGGTGGCTTGTGCAAAATCCTGTGCGATTTTATTAATGAGTTCTGAGTTCAGGGCACTCGCAGAAATCATGATAAAACCCCTCAGTTAATTTATTGTTGCAAATAGAACATTTATTTCACATTTACCTTTCATCATCACCATACTGTATTAGTGATAAAAAAGTATAAGGGACAATAACAAAAGTCTCCCATCCGTGGGAGACGTTTTGACCAGTTCGTGAAACCAGATCACGAAATGATTTTACGTGTTTCAAAAATACATACGTCCCGTCGTGTTAACGTCCATTTTCCTCCAGCTTACAGGTATTGCACGGTAAATTTTTACCAATCAGGTAACGATAAACCGCAGCTCCGGCGCAAGCTCCGACAATCGGCGCAATAATCGGCACAATAAAATAAGGAATATCGCGCCCCCCGGTCATGGCAATGTCTCCCCAACCGGCAAACCACGCGAATAATTTTGGACCAAAATCACGCGCCGGATTCATCGCAAACCCCGTAAGCGGCCCGGTAGACGCCCCGATAACGGCAACCAAAATACCGATAAGCAAAGGCGCCAGCGGCCCTTTAGGAACCCCATTGCCATCATCGGTCAGCGCCATGATCATCCCCATCAGAATCGAGGTAATGACCACTTCGACCAGCGCCGCCTGCCATACGCTCAGCGCGGCTGCCGGGTAGGTACTGAAAATACTGGCAAGTTGCAGACTCTCCACGCTGCCGCGCACCATATGGTTCGCCGCTTCAAACTCGGTAAATAAGCTACCGTAGAGCAGATAGGCCAACAGCGCGCCGCCGAACGCTCCGGCAACCTGAGCGATGGAATAAGGCAAGACCTTTCGCCCAGGGAAACAGGCAAACAACCACAGCGCAATGGTAATCGCCGGGTTCAGGTGCGCGCCCGATATCCCGGCCGTGAGATAAACGGCAAGCGAGATCCCAAGCCCCCAAATGATGCAGATCTCCCATAGCCCCAGACTCGCACCCGCAACCTTTAATGCACTCAGGCAACCGATACCAAAGAACAAAAACAGCCCGGTGCCCAAAAACTCGGCAATACATTGTGCTTTTAGTGAATCGTTCATTATGACACCTTCTAAGCAGAGTTCGTGTCTTTACCAGCACAACGCCGTACTGGCAGTAGAGTACAACGAGCATCACTATAAAAAGCGGCACCTGTAAATTGTTGGCAATCTGCCGTTAACCTGCCCCGAAAAATCGTGTTGCTATAGCAAAATATTGCTCTCTGTTTATTCTCCAGGGCAATAATGGAGCGTACTCTAACGAATAAAATGCCAGATTAGGAATAATAAAAAATTGCGATCACCAGATATTCGTTTTCAAACAAATATCACAATTCCATTTTTCGCATAGCAAAAGTTATTTATTTTGTCACCCTGTACAATGTAAAAATGGAATAGCGAAAACGAAATAATCATATCAAAAACAACACGGTCAACCTTTAAATTCAACGAGTTATAAAAAATCACAGCAATTTAGTGCTATTGACCACCCATTATTTTTTCATTCTCTTTTTAAAGTCAGCCATTCTTTTTCCTCGCTTCTTTTTATAGTCATCAACATCGGGACAACCCAGGCGAGGTCTTTATGCAACAAGAAGCATTAGGAATGGTAGAAACCAAAGGCTTAACCGCAGCCATAGAGGCCGCAGACGCAATGGTGAAGTCAGCCAATGTGATGTTAGTCGGCTACGAAAAAATTGGCTCCGGGCTGGTAACGGTCATCGTTCGCGGTGACGTTGGCGCAGTAAAAGCGGCAACCGATGCGGGCGCCGCTGCCGCACGCAACGTGGGAGAAGTGAAAGCCGTACACGTTATTCCACGCCCTCATACCGATGTAGAAAAAATCTTACCGAAGGGAATTAGCCAATGAGCAGCAATGAACTGGTGGAACAGATCATGGCGCAGGTAATTGCCCGTGTGGCAACGCCAGAACAAACGGCCATTCCTGAAGAAACCCACCCAATACGAGAGACGGCTATGGCAGAGAAAAGTTGCAGTTTAACGGAATTTGTCGGCACCGCGATTGGCGACACCGTCGGTCTGGTGATCGCAAATGTGGACAGTGCCTTACTGGAAGCGATGAAGCTGGAAAAGCGCTACCGCTCCATCGGAATCCTTGGCGCGCGAACTGGCGCAGGCCCGCACATTATGGCCGCCGATGAAGCAGTAAAAGCGACCAATACCGAAGTGGTCAGCATTGAGCTTCCCCGCGATACCAAAGGTGGCGCAGGCCACGGTTCGCTGATTATTTTAGGCGGCAATGATGTTTCGGACGTGAAGCGCGGCATTGAAGTTGCGCTGAAAGAACTCGACCGGACGTTCGGCGACGTATACGCCAATGAAGCCGGGCATATCGAGCTGCAATACACCGCCCGCGCCAGCTATGCGCTTGAAAAAGCCTTTGGCGCGCCAATTGGCCGCGCCTGCGGCGTGATTGTCGGCGCCCCTGCCTCCGTTGGCGTGCTGATGGCGGATACCGCGCTGAAATCCGCCAATGTTGAGGTCGTGGCTTACAGCTCTCCGGCACACGGCACCAGCTTCAGTAACGAAGCCATTCTGGTGATTTCCGGGGATTCCGGCGCGGTGCGTCAGGCGGTTATTTCAGCCCGTGAAATCGGCAAAACCGTTCTGTCGACCCTCGGCGCGACGCCGAAAAACGATCGTCCGTCCTACATCTGATATCCGTGAGGCTGATTCATGAGATCGAAAAGATTTGAAGCACTGGCGAAACGCCCTGTGAATCAGGACGGCTTCGTTAAGGAGTGGATCGAAGAAGGCTTCATTGCGATGGAAAGCCCGAACGACCCCAAACCGTCGATTAAAATCGTTAACGGCGCGGTCACCGAGCTGGACGGCAAAGCCGCCAGCGAATTTGACCTGATCGACCACTTTATCGCCCGTTACGGTATTAACCTGGCGCGCGCGGAGGAAGTGATGGCGATGGACTCGGTCAAACTCGCCAATATGCTGTGCGATCCAAACGTCAAACGCAGCGACATCGTTCCGCTCACCACGGCGATGACGCCAGCAAAAATCGTTGAAGTCGTCTCACACATGAACGTGGTAGAGATGATGATGGCGATGCAAAAAATGCGCGCCCGCCGTACGCCTTCTCAGCAGGCGCATGTCACCAACGTGAAAGACAACCCGGTTCAGATTGCCGCCGATGCCGCAGAAGGCGCGTGGCGTGGGTTTGATGAGCAAGAGACAACGGTTGCGGTTGCGCGCTACGCCCCGTTCAATGCTATCGCTCTGCTGGTGGGTTCCCAGGTCGGTCGCCCAGGCGTATTAACGCAGTGTTCACTGGAAGAAGCCACCGAACTGAAGCTCGGTATGCTGGGCCACACCTGCTACGCCGAAACCATTTCCGTCTATGGTACTGAACCGGTCTTTACTGATGGCGACGATACCCCCTGGTCAAAAGGCTTCCTCGCCTCTTCCTATGCCTCTCGCGGCCTGAAAATGCGCTTTACCTCGGGGTCGGGTTCCGAAGTACAGATGGGCTATGCTGAAGGCAAATCAATGCTCTATCTGGAAGCCCGCTGTATCTATATCACCAAAGCCGCAGGCGTTCAGGGTCTACAGAACGGTTCTGTCAGCTGCATCGGCGTTCCTTCCGCCGTACCGTCAGGCATTCGCGCCGTACTGGCGGAAAACCTGATCTGCTCCGCGCTGGATCTGGAATGCGCCTCCAGTAACGACCAGACCTTCACCCACTCCGATATGCGTCGTACTGCGCGTCTGCTGATGCAGTTCCTGCCGGGTACTGACTTCATCTCCTCGGGTTATTCCGCCGTACCGAACTACGACAACATGTTTGCCGGTTCAAACGAAGATGCGGAGGACTTCGACGACTACAACGTTATCCAGCGTGACCTGAAAGTGGACGGTGGTCTGCGTCCGGTTCGCGAAGAAGACGTTATCGCCATCCGTAATAAAGCCGCGCGCGCGCTGCAAGCCGTGTTTGCCGGAATGGGGCTGCCGCCGATTACCGATGAAGAGGTTGAAGCCGCAACCTACGCTCACGGCTCGAAAGATATGCCTGAACGTAACATCGTCGAAGACATCAAGTTCGCGCAAGAGATCATCAACAAAAACCGTAACGGTCTGGAAGTGGTGAAAGCCCTTGCAAAAGGCGGTTTCACCGACGTCGCGCAAGACATGCTCAACATCCAGAAAGCCAAGTTAACCGGAGACTATCTGCATACTTCCGCCATTATCGTCGGCGACGGGCAGGTGCTCTCTGCGGTGAATGACGTCAACGATTATGCCGGTCCGGCAACAGGTTATCGCCTGCAAGGCGAACGCTGGGAAGAGATTAAAAACATCCCTGGCGCACTCGATCCCAACGAACTTGGCTAAGGGGTGAAAAATGGAAATTAATGAAAAGCTGCTGCGCCAGATAATCGAAGACGTGCTGTCCGAAATGCAAACCAGCGATAAGCCCGTCTCCTTTCGCGCACCGACAGCATCAACTTCGCCGCAAACCACAGCGCCGCAAGGCGACGGTTTTCTGACGGAAATTGGCGAGGCCAGACAAGGTACGCAGCAGGATGAAGTGATCATTGCCGTGGGCCCGGCATTTGGCCTGTCGCAGACCGTGAATATCGTCGGCTTGCCGCACAAAAATATCCTGCGTGAAGTGATCGCCGGTATTGAAGAAGAAGGCATTAAAGCCCGCGTGATCCGCTGCTTTAAATCCTCTGATGTGGCGTTCGTCGCCGTTGAAGGCAACCGCCTCAGTGGCTCCGGCATTTCAATCGGTATTCAGTCAAAAGGCACTACCGTTATCCATCAGCAAGGGCTGCCGCCGCTCTCCAATCTGGAGTTATTCCCTCAGGCGCCGCTGCTGACGCTGGAAACGTATCGTCAGATTGGCAAGAACGCCGCGCGCTATGCGAAGCGTGAGTCACCACAACCGGTTCCGACCTTAAATGACCAAATGGCGCGCCCGAAGTACCAGGCGAAATCCGCCATTCTGCACATTAAAGAGACGAAGTATGTCGTGACGGGCAAAAACCCGCAGGAACTGCGCGTGGCGCTTTAACAAAGGATACCTCCATGAATACCGACGCAATTGAATCGATGGTTCGGGACGTGTTGAGCCGCATGAACAGCTTGCAGGGCAACGCACCTGCTCCGGCCGCAGCAAGCGCATCAACGCATACCGCAAAAGTGACGGATTATCCGCTGGCGAATAAACATCCAGAATGGGTAAAAACCGCCACCAATAAAACGCTGGATGAATTCACGCTGGAAAACGTCCTCAGCGACAAAGTGACTGCACAGGATATGCGCATCACGCCGGATACGCTGCGCATTCAGGCGGCTATCGCCAGAGATGCCGGACGTGACCGCCTGGCGATGAACTTTGAGCGCGCAGCGGAACTGACTGCCGTACCGGACGATCGAATCCTTGAGATCTACAACGCTCTGCGTCCATACCGCTCGACGAAAGAAGAGCTGATGGCTATCGCAGACGATCTGGAAAATCGCTATCAGGCGAAGATTTGCGCAGCTTTCGTGCGTGAAGCGGCAACGTTATACGTCGAGCGTAAAAAACTCAAAGGTGACGATTAATTTTAGGGAAATACGATGCGATACATAGCTGGCATTGATATTGGCAACTCATCAACAGAAGTCGCGCTGGCGCGGCTGGATGAGGCCGGCGCGCTGACCATTACCGGCAGCGCGCTGGCGGAAACCACCGGAATTAAAGGCACATTACGAAATGTGTTTGGTATTCAGGAGGCGCTTACGCTTGCGGCAAAAAACGCAGGCATCAATGTCAGCGATATTTCGCTTATCCGCATCAACGAAGCCACACCGGTCATTGGCGATGTCGCGATGGAAACCATCACGGAAACCATCATTACCGAGTCCACAATGATCGGCCATAACCCTAAAACCCCAGGCGGGGTCGGTCTGGGTGTGGGAGTGACCATTACGCCGCAAGAGTTATTAACCCGCCCGGCGGATACGCCTTATATCCTGGTCGTGTCATCGGCGTTCGATTTCGCCGATGTCGCCACCATGATTAACGCCTCCGTACGCGCCGGATATCAACTCACCGGCGTCATTTTGCAGCAAGACGACGGCGTCCTGGTCAGCAACCGCCTGGAACAGCCTTTACCGATCGTCGATGAAGTGCTCTATATCGACCGGATTCCGCTGGGCATGCTGGCCGCTATTGAGGTTGCCGTACCAGGGAAAGTGATTGAAACGCTCTCTAACCCTTACGGTATTGCCACGGTTTTCGGCCTTAATGCCGAAGAAACTAAAAATATCGTCCCTATGGCGCGCGCGCTGATTGGCAATCGCTCCGCCGTCGTCGTGAAAACGCCATCAGGGGATGTCAAAGCACGCGCCATTCCCGCCGGGAATCTGGAACTGCTTTCTCAGGGACGCACGCTCCGTGTGGATGTTGCCGCCGGTGCTGAAGCCATCATGAAAGCGGTGGGCGAATGCCGCAAGCTGGACAACGTGACCGGCGAAGCCGGCACCAATATTGGCGGCATGCTGGAACATGTACGCCAGACCATGGCGGAACTGACCAATAAGCCCAGCAACGAGATCTTCATTCAGGATTTGCTGGCTGTCGATACTTCCGTTCCGGTGAGCGTTACCGGCGGGCTGGCAGGCGAATTTTCTCTGGAGCAGGCCGTGGGCATCGCCTCAATGGTGAAATCCGACCGTCTGCAAATGGCGATGATCGCCCGCGAAATCAAACAAAAGCTGAGTGTTGACGTTCAGGTTGGCGGTGCTGAGGCTGAAGCGGCGATTTTAGGCGCGTTGACGACTCCCGGCACCACGCGTCCGCTGGCGATTCTCGATTTGGGCGCAGGTTCGACAGATGCCTCCATCATCAATCCCAAAGGGGAGATCATTGCCACCCACCTCGCAGGAGCTGGCGATATGGTCACGATGATTATTGCCCGTGAACTGGGTCTGGATGACCGCTATCTGGCAGAAGAGATTAAAAAGTATCCGCTCGCGAAGGTGGAAAGCCTTTTTCATCTGCGTCACGAAGATGGCAGCGTCCAGTTTTTCCCCACCCCGCTGCCGCCAGCCGTATTTGCCCGCGTATGTGTGGTGAAGCCTGATGAACTGGTTCCATTACCCGGCGATTTAGCGCTGGAAAAAGTACGCGCTATTCGCCGCAGCGCCAAAGAACGGGTTTTTGTCACTAACGCCCTGCGCGCGCTGCGCCAGGTCAGCCCGACCGGCAACATTCGTGACATTCCTTTTGTTGTGCTGGTTGGCGGATCGTCTCTGGATTTCGAGATCCCGCAACTCGTCACCGATGCGCTGGCGCACTATCGCCTGGTGGCCGGTCGCGGAAACATTCGCGGCACAGAAGGCCCGAGAAATGCGGTCGCGACCGGGCTGATTCTCTCCTGGCATAAGGAGTTCGCGCATGGACAGTAACGCCAGTACCCCGGCTATCGTTATTTCGACCATCGATGACGGTATCGCGGTCTGGAAAGAGGTGCTTCTCGGTATTGAAGAAGAAGGTATCCCCTTTGTTATCCAGACGCAGACTGACGGTGACGTGACCCATTGCGCCTGGCAGGCGGCGCGTCGGTCTCCGCTACTCGTCGGCATAGCCTGCGACAAAGAAAAGCTGGTTGTGCATTACAAGAATTTACCCGCATCAGCGCCGCTTTTTACGCTGATGTATCACCAGGACAGCCATGCCCGGCGAAGTGCTGGTAACAACGCGGCAAGGTTAGTCAAAGGGATCCCCTTTCGGGATCTGAATACCTAAGCAACAGGAGAATCGCAGTATGAACAACGCACTGGGACTGGTTGAAACAAAAGGGTTAGTCGGCGCTATCGAAGCCGCTGACGCCATGGTGAAGTCCGCCAACGTGCAACTGGTGGGCTATGAAAAAATCGGCTCCGGCCTGGTCACCGTTATGGTTCGCGGTGATGTTGGCGCGGTTAAAGCGGCAGTCGATGCGGGAAGCGCCGCAGCAAGCGCCGTGGGCGAGGTGAAATCTTGCCACGTTATTCCACGTCCGCACAGCGACGTTGAGGCCATTTTACCCAAGTCAGCCTAAACGGCCGTAACCAAGGAGCACAGCGTGAAGCAATCACTGGGATTACTTGAAGTTAGTGGTCTGGCATTAGCCATCAGTTGCGCGGATGTCATGGCGAAAGCCGCTTCCATCACGCTGGTGGGGCTTGAGAGAACCAACGGTTCTGGCTGGACGGTGATCAAAATCACCGGTGATGTGGCCTCCGTGCAGTCCGCCATCATCACCGGTGCCAGTTTTGCCGATCAACAGCAGGGGCTGATCGCCCATAAAGTTATCGCCAGGCCTGGGGAGGGGATTCTTTCCCGCGCGACGGTTATTCCGCCCGCGCCCATGCCAGCCCCGGAACCTGAAACAGAACCTGAATCTGAACCTGACGTCGTGGTTGTAGAAGAGTCAGTACCGGAAGCAGAACCCGAAACCGGAATGGTCAGTTGCAATCTCTGTCTTGACCCTGCCTGTAAGCGGCAAAAAGGCGAGCCCCGGTCACTCTGCCTGCATTCAGGTAAGTGAGGTAAAGCGTAATGGATAAACAACTTCTGGAAACAACCGTCAGCAAAGTGCTGGATGAAATGCGTGAGCGCCCTATTCCTCTGGGTGTTTCCAACCGTCATATCCATCTTAGCGCTGAAGACTATGCCCGGCTTTTCCCTGGTCAGCCAATCAGCGAGAAAAAAGCGCTGCTCCAGCCTGGGCAATATGCGGCCGACCAGACCGTCACGCTTATTGGCCCTAAAGGTCAGCTAAAGAATGTGCGCCTGCTCGGCCCCCTTCGCCGTACCAGCCAGGTTGAGATTTCCCGCACCGATGCCAGAACATTGGGCATCGCTGCGCCGCTGCGCATGTCGGGAGACCTTAAAGGAACGCCAGGCATTCGTCTTGTCAGCCCCTTCGCCGAGCTGGATCTCGCATCCGGCGTGATTGTCGCCCAACGCCACATTCATATGTCGCCGCTTGATGCGTTGATATTTCGCGTTGCGCATGGCGACAAAGTTTCTGTCGCTATTGAAGGCAATGCGCGCAGGCTGATTTTCGACAACGTCGCGATTCGCGTCTCTGCGAATATGCGTCTTGAAATGCACATCGACACAGACGAAGCCAATGCCGCAGGCGCCGACAGCCCGGACACGTTTGCCACTCTGGTTACACCGCGATGAACGGCGAGATGTTGCAGCGCATTATTGAGGAGGTCATCTCCCGCTTGCAGCATAGGGCGGAAAGCACAGCCACGCTCAGTATTTCGCAACTGCGGGAGGCCGATTCCCGCGCGCTGTTTTGTCAGTATGCGGCGCTGCATATTGTGCAGGCGGACCTGCCTTCGCTGACGTATATCGCAGAACAGGATGCTGACGACCCTGTAGCGAAGAAAATCCATGACGCACTGGCATCAGGTATTCGTCTACAGATATCCCTGCACCATCACCTGTTGCCGTCGCTGCCGGTGAAAAAGCTGGCGCGTCTGCCCATCAGGCTGGTCGATGAACGAGGGCAAACAATCTGCCTGCATCCGACCACTCTTTTGAGTTACGCCGACGTCGCCCTACTCGCGGGGCAATTACTGGTGCTGCGTCGTCGCTGTGTCGTCACCGCTCTGGCCCGTGAAGCCGCCAGCGCGCGTAATATTCAACTTATTAAGCAGGAGTGAACCATGCATCTGGCACGAGTCACAGGCGCGGTGGTATCCACGCAAAAATCGCCCTCTCTGGTTGGGAAAAAACTTTTGCTGGTACGTCGGGTAAGTGCCGATGGAGAGCTTCCCGACCCGCCCATTACCGGAGATGAGGTTGCCGTCGATTCCGTCGGCGCTGGCGTGGGTGAACTGGTTTTACTCAGCAGCGGCTCCAGCGCCAGACATGTTTTTTCCAGCCCGAACGAGGCCATCGATCTGGCCATTGTCGGCATCGTAGACACGCTTTCTCATTAAGGAGCGGATGATGGCGATTTATACCCGAACAGGAGATTCCGGCACTACGGCCTTATTTACCGGCCAACGGGTCAGTAAAACGCATCCACGCGTCGAAACCTACGGCACGCTGGATGAACTCAATGCAGCGCTGAGTTTATGCGTTTGCGCCACAACCTGCGTGCAACACCGTACGTTGCTCGAATCTATTCAGATGCAGATATTCTGGTTTAGCGCCGAACTCGCCAGCGAAAGCGAGCAGCCGTCGCCGGAGCAGCGCTATATCAGCGCGGAAGATATTGCCGCGCTTGAAGCGGCTATTGATACCGCGATGGGACGCGTTACGCCTTTACACAGTTTTATTTTACCTGGCCGTTGCGAAGCCGCGAGTCGCCTGCACTTTGCCCGCACGCTTGCCCGCCGGGCTGAAAGACGTCTGGTCGAGCTGTCGGCAACCGCCAGCGTCAGGCACGTCCTGATGCGCTACATCAACCGCTTATCTGATTGCTTGTATGCGCTGGCGCGCGCCGAAGATCATGACGCTCATCAGAACAACATCATTCGGGAGGTCACTGAGCGCTACCTGGCCTCAACCCCGGCCTCTGTCGTCAAGGAGTCCTCTATGGCCCTCTCTTTTCACGAGCTTCATCAGTTAACTCGTTCAGCGGTGGCGCGGGCGGAGGCGCTTCAGGTTCCTGTGGTCGTCAGCATTGTGGATGCCAACGGCACCGAAACCGTGACCTGGCGTATGCCGGACGCTCTGCTGGTGAGCAGTGAACTGGCGCCGAAAAAAGCCTGGACCGCCGTCGCCATGAAAACAGCCACCCACGAACTGGCCTGCGCCGTTCAGCCGGGCGCTTCGCTCTACGGTCTGGAAAGCCATATGCAGGGGAAAGTCGTCACTTTTGGCGGCGGATTCGCGTTATGGCGTGATGGTCTGCTCATTGGGGGTCTTGGCATCAGCGGCGGGAGCGTTGAACAGGACATGGATATTGCACAAGCCGCCATTGCGGCAATTAACGTGAGAACACATCAATGAATACTTCTGAACTGGAAACCCTCATCCGTAATATTTTAAGCGAACAGTTGGCGCCTGCGCAGGCCGAAACGCAAGGACACGGTATTTTTCAGTCCGTCGGCGAAGCGATAGACGCGGCGCATCAGGCTTTCTTACGTTATCAGCAGTGTCCGCTCAAAACGCGCAGCGCCATTATCAGCGCCCTGCGCCAGGAGCTTACGCCGCATCTTGCCACGCTGGCGGCGGAGAGCGCAGCGGAAACGGGGATGGGAAACAAAGAAGATAAATTCCTTAAAAACAAAGCCGCGCTGGATAACACGCCAGGCATTGAGGATTTGACAACCACGGCCCTCACCGGCGATGGCGGCATGGTGCTGTTTGAATATTCACCGTTCGGCGTCATTGGTTCCGTCGCGCCCAGCACCAACCCTACCGAAACCATTATTAACAACAGCATCAGTATGCTGGCTGCGGGCAACAGCGTTTATTTCAGCCCGCATCCTGGCGCGAAAAACGTCTCACTCAAATTGATCGGCATGATCGAAGATATCGCCTTCCGCTGCTGCGGCATCCGTAATCTGGTCGTCACTGTCGCAGAACCGACCTTTGAGGCAACTCAGCAAATGATGGCGCATCCCAATATTGCGGTGCTGGCTATTACTGGCGGCCCCGGCATTGTTGCGATGGGAATGAAAAGCGGTAAAAAGGTCATTGGCGCCGGGGCAGGCAATCCGCCCTGCATCGTTGATGAGACCGCCGATATCGTCAAAGCGGCCGAAGATATCATCAACGGCGCAGCGTTCGATTACAACCTGCCCTGTATCGCAGAAAAAAGTCTGATTGTCGTAGAGAGCGTCGCTGAGCGCCTGGTCCAGCAAATGCAGGCTTTCGGCGCATTGCTGTTAAACGCTGCGGATATCGATAAATTACGCGCCGTCTGCCTCCCGGAAGGTCACGCGAATAAAAAACTGGTCGGGAAAAGCCCTGCCGCCATGCTGGAAGCCGCCGGTATTGCCGTTCCCGCAAAACCGCCGCGTTTGCTTATCGGTATCGTCAGTGCCGACGATCCGTGGGTAACCAGCGAACAGTTGATGCCAATGCTACCCGTCGTGAAGGTCGATAATTTCGACAGCGCGCTGGCACTGGCGCTGAAAGTTGAAGAAGGTCTGCACCATACCGCCATTATGCACTCGCAGAATGTCTCTCGCCTGAATCTGGCGGCGCGCACCTTACAGACCTCTATTTTTGTGAAAAACGGCCCTTCCTATGCCGGTATCGGCGTTGGCGGCGAAGGGTTTACCACCTTTACCATCGCCACCCCGACCGGCGAAGGGACAACCTCGGCACGCACATTTGCCCGTTCCCGTCGCTGCGTACTGACCAACGGCTTTTCAATTCGCTAATGAGGTCGTTATGAATACGTTTTCACTACCAACCCGATTGTACAGTGGCAGAGGAAGTCTGGATGTGCTGACGCGTTTTACAAACAGGCATATCTGGATTATCTGTGATGGATTTCTGGCGCAATCACCGCTGATCAATACGCTGCGCGACGCCCTTCCAACGGATAATCGCATCAGCATATTCAGCGACATCACCCCGGACCCTACCATCGGTACGGTAGTGCAAGGTATTGCGCAAATGCATGCCCTGCGACCGGATGTGGTCATCGGCTTTGGCGGGGGATCGGCGCTCGACGCGGCAAAAGCCATCGTCTGGTTCAGCCGTCAGTTCGGCATCGAAATTGAAACCTGTGTTGCAATTCCCACCACCAGCGGCACCGGTTCCGAAGTCACCAGCGCATGCGTCATTAGCGATCCAGAAAAGGGCATTAAATATCCGTTATTTAATAAAGCGTTGTATCCAGATATGGCTATTCTCGACCCGACGCTGGTTGTCACCGTTCCGGCAAATATTACCGCCAACACGGGGATGGACGTCCTGACGCACGCGCTTGAAGCATATGTGTCTCCGCACGCCAGCGACTTCACTGACGCGCTGGCGGAAAAAGCCGCGCAAATCGTCTTTCAGTATCTGCCCGTTGCGGTCAGGAAAGGGGATTGTCTGGCTACCCGTGGGAAGATGCACAACGCCTCAACGCTGGCGGGAATGGCGTTTAGCCAAGCAGGACTGGGGCTGAACCATGCTATTGCCCATCAGTTAGGCGGCCAGTTTCATCTGCCGCACGGGCTTGCCAATGCACTGCTACTGACATCGGTCATCCGCTTTAACGCCCACGATCCTCGGGCGGCAAAACGATACGCAAGACTCGCGAAAGCCTGTCAACTCTGCCCCGCCAGCGCAAACGAGACGTCATGCCTCAATGCGCTGATTCATCAGATTGAGCAGCTCAAAACGCAGTGTGCAATTCCTTCATTCGCCCAGGCGCTTAAAGAGGGACGACAGGCGTATTCACAACGAATCCCGGTCATGGTTCAGGCGGCGCTGGCTGATGTGACGTTAAGAACCAACCCGCGTACCGCCGATGCCAGCGCGATCCGGGAACTTCTTGAGGCGTTGTCATGAATACCGTCAGCGCCATTGAACAGGATAGCTATGATGCGCAAACCATACGCGATCGAGTACGTGCTGCGGGCGTGGTTGGCGCCGGGGGTGCGGGTTTCCCCGCCCATATCAAACTACAGGCGCAGGTTGAGATCTTTTTGGTTAATGCTGCTGAATGTGAACCGATGCTCAAGGTTGATCAGCAATTAATGGCGCAGCAGCCCGCGCGCCTGATTCGCGGCGTGCAGTACGCCATGAAGGCAACCGGCGCACGCGAGGGGATTATTGCGTTAAAAGAAAAATACCGCGATGCGATTGAGGCATTAACCCCCCTGCTACCTTCCAGTATCAGGCTGCATATTTTACCGGATGTCTACCCGGCCGGGGACGAAGTGCTGACCATCTGGATGGCGACAGGCCGACGCGTTCCGCCTGCGGCGTTACCGGTGAGCGTCGGCGTGGTGGTCAATAATGTTCAGACCGTACTGAATATCGCCCGTGCGGTAGAACAACAGTATCCCGTAACGCGCCGCACTCTTACCGTTAACGGCGCGGTTGCGAGGCCGCTGACCGTCACCGTCCCTGTCGGTATGTCTTTACGCGACGTCTTAGCGCTTGCAGGCGGCGCCACCGTTGATGACCCTGGATTGATTAACGGCGGCCCCATGATGGGAAGCCTGGTGACATCGCTGGATTCACCGGTGACAAAGACCACCGGC
The DNA here is from genome assembly GCF_030333395.1 of Citrobacter sp. CK194. NCBI lineage: Bacteria > Pseudomonadati > Pseudomonadota > Gammaproteobacteria > Enterobacterales > Enterobacteriaceae > Citrobacter > Citrobacter sp. CK194. The sequence continues at coordinate 580,830 of NZ_JAOWGA010000019.1, read as the reverse complement.
GGCCTGTTGGTGTTACCGAAAACCCATCCCTTGATTCAGCGGCGAATGCAGGATGAACGCACCGTTTTGTCTGTCGCAAGAACCGTTTGCGAGCAATGCCGGTTATGTACTGATTTATGCCCCAGGCATTTGATCGGCCATGAATTATCTCCCCATTTGCTGGTACGCGCGGTGAACTATCAACAGGCCGCGACACCGCAACTCCTGCTTAGCGCGCTGACGTGTTCAGAATGCAACGTTTGCGAAAGCGTGGCATGCCCGGTGGGGATCTCCCCCATGCGCATTAACCGCATGCTGAAACGTGAGCTACGGGCGCAAAACCTTCGTTACGAAGGCCCGCTGAATCCCGCCGATGAAATGGCGAAATATCGGCTGGTGCCGGTTAAGCGATTGATTACCAAACTGGGGCTCAGCGACTGGTATCACGACGCGCCGTTAACGGACGTCGCCCCTTCAACAGACAAAATGACGCTGCTCTTGCGTCAGCATATTGGCGCCAGCGCCGTTCCCTGCGTGCAAAAAGGTGAACGCGTTGTCCGTGGACAGTGTGTCGCCGATATGCCATCTGGCGCGTTAGGCGCTCCCGTTCACGCCAGTATTGACGGCATTGTCAGCGACATTACTGAACACGCCATCACGGTTGTAAGAGGTTAACCATGTCTCAGGCTATAGGTATTTTAGAACTCACCAGCATCGCTAAAGGAATGGAAGCAGGCGATGCCATGCTGAAAAGCGCCAGCGTCAATTTACTGGTCAGTAAAACAATCTGTCCGGGTAAATTTTTACTGATGCTGGGCGGCGATGTCGGTGCGGTACAGCAGGCCATCGAAACGGGTACATCGCTGGCCGCAGACATGCTCGTGGATAGTCTGGTGCTGCCGAATATTCATGCCAGCGTACTGCCTGCGGTCAGCGGATTGAACAGCGTTGATCAACGTCAGGCCGTAGGGATCGTGGAAACCTGGAGCGTAGCGGCCTGTATCAGTGCCGCCGATCGCGCCGTTAAAGCCTCCAACGTGACGCTGGTGCGTGTCCATATGGCGTTCGGTATTGGCGGAAAATGTTACATGGTGGTGGCAGGCGATGTCTCCGATGTCAACAACGCCGTTACGGTAGCCAGTGAAAGCGCAGGCGAAAAAGGACTGCTGGTTTACCGCGCCGTGATCCCCCGTCCGCATGAAGCCATGTGGCGACAGATCGTGGAGGGATAATGGAAAAGCAACCGACAACGGAACGCATGATTCAGGAGTATGTTCCCGGGAAACAGGTAACGCTGGCGCATCTGATTGCTAACCCTGGTAAAGATCTCTTTAAAAAACTGGGTCTGCCGGATGCGGTGTCCGCTATTGGGATCCTGACCATTACGCCCAGCGAAGCCTCGATTATTGCCTGCGATATCGCCACCAAATCTGGCGCGGTCGAGATTGGTTTTCTTGACCGTTTCACCGGGGCCGTCGTGCTGACCGGCGATGTCTCAGCCGTCGAGTATGCGTTAAATCAGGTGACCAGAACATTGGGAGAAATGATGCGTTTTACCGCCTGCCCAATTACCCGGACATAACGCCATGAAACGCATTATGTTAATCGGCCCCAGCCAGTGCGGGAAAACCTCTCTTACACAGAGTCTGAACGGCGAAGCGCTTCATTACCAGAAAACACAGGCTATTGTCTGGTCGCCCGGCACGATCGATACGCCAGGCGAATATCTGGAGAACCGCTGTCTGTATAGCGCGCTGCTGGCAAGCGCCTGTGAAGCCGACATTATCGCGCTGGTTCTTAATGCCGATGCGCCGTGGTCGCCCTTCTCCCCCGGTTTTACCGGCCCAATGAACAGACCCGTTATCGGGATCGTCACCAAATCTGATTTGGCGGATTCGTCACGTATCTCATGCGTGGAGAACTGGCTGATTCAAGCCGGTGCGCAGAAAATTTTTGTCACCAGCGCGCTGATGAAATCCGGGATTGATGAAATGTTTGTTTTTCTGAGTGCTAAGGAACCCTTATGTCTCACAAAATAATGGCGATTAACGCCGGTAGCTCGTCGCTAAAATTCCAGTTGCTGGCAATGCCGCAGGGCGAAATGATCTGCCAGGGATTAATCGAACGTATCGGAATGGCGAACGCCAGAGTCACAATGAAAACATCCGCGCAAAAATGGCAGGAAACGGCCCCCATCGCCGATCACCGCGAAGCCGTTACCCTGCTGCTGGATAAGCTCCTCAGTCACCACATCATTAATACCTTACAGGATATTGACGGCGTGGGTCACCGCGTGGCGCACGGCGGAGAGTTCTTTAAGGATTCGGCGCGCGTGACCGATGAAACGCTCGCTCAAATTGAGCGCCTTGCCGAACTAGCCCCGTTGCATAACCCGGTTAACGCGCTCGGTATTCATATTTTTCGCCAGTTGTTACCCTCAACGCCTTCTGTGGCCGTATTCGATACCGCCTTTCATCAGACGCTGGACGAGTCGGCCTATATTTACCCTCTGCCCTGGCGTTATTACGCCGAGCTGGGTATTCGCCGCTATGGTTTTCACGGTACCAGCCATAAATATGTCAGCACGGCATTAGCTGAAAGACTGGGCATCCCGCTCAGCGCCTTACGCGTTATTTGCTGCCATCTGGGTAATGGCAGCAGCATTTGCGCTATCAAAGGGGGGCAATCCATCAATACATCAATGGGATTTACGCCGCAATCAGGCGTGATGATGGGAACCCGTAGCGGAGACATCGATCCCTCCATTCTGCCCTGGATTGCAGAACGTGAAGGGAAAACGCCCCAGCAGCTTAATTATTTATTAAACAATGAGTCGGGGCTGCTGGGCATTTCCGGCGTTTCGCATGATTACCGCGACGTTGAGCAGGCCGCCGATGGCGGAAATCGCCGGGCGGCGCTTGCGCTTACGCTATTCGCTGAGCGCATTCGCGCGACAATCGGCAGTTATATCATGCAAATGGGCGGTCTGGATGCGCTCATTTTTACCGGTGGAATCGGCGAAAACTCCGCCCGTGCCAGAGCGGCAGTCTGCCATAATCTGCATTTCCTGGGGCTGAGTATTGATGAGGAAAAAAACCTGCGCAACGCTACGTTTATTCAGGCAGAAAACGCAGTGGTGAAAGTGGCGGTCATTAATACCAATGAAGAGCTTATGATCGCGCAAGATGTGATGCGGATTGCGTTAAGTGACAAGGTCACATTTGACGTTTCCGCCTGATTTTGCCCGACTGCAACTTGCGGAAAATCATGGTAATAGCGCAATCGCCGTGACACTATGCGCCGAGGATTGCTGACCAGAAAGGTGAAAACGTGGCTGTTGCGCAATGCCCCGCGTCATGCGGAGAACTTATCCAGGGCTGGATTCTGGGCAGTGAGAAACTGGTCTCCTGCCCTGTCGAATGGTACAGCACCGTGGAAGTAAGCTCGGGCGCTCCCCTTGCGGATGAACGGCCCCTTTCACGCGCAATGGTCAATCGGCTACTGGAATACTGGCGCTACCCTGCGCAGTGGAGCCAGGAGATTCGGATCGCAGTGCATTCCACCATTCCCGTCGCCAAAGGGATGGCCAGCAGTACCGCAGATATCGCGGCAACGGCGGTCGCAACCGCACACCATCTGGGGCATACGCTGGATGAACCCACGCTTGCACATCTGTGTGTTTCGCTTGAACCCACCGACAGCACCATTTTCCGTCAACTGACGCTTTTCGATCACAATGACGCCTCTACGCAAATAGCTTGTGAAGCGCAGCCACAGCTTGATCTTTTAGTCCTCGAAAGTCCAATAACGTTGCGCACGGCGGATTATCACCGCATCCCCCGACTGGAACGTCTGCATGCGGGGGCGGCGATGTTGCAGCAGGCATGGGAAAGAGTGCAGGAAGCCTGCATAACGCAAAACCCTCGTCGGATGGGGGAAGCCGCCACGCTCAGCGCTATCGCCAGCCAACAACTGTTACCAAAGCCAGGCTTTGATGCCCTGCTGGCGCTGGTGGAAGCATGTGATTTATACGGTCTGAATGTGGCGCACAGCGGGAGCGTTGTCGGACTGATGCTGGACAGGCAGCGCCATGACGTTGACCATATTAAGTGGGAACTCGCACAACGAAAACTGACGGAACACTGGCCCGATCAGCATTTGCTGAAGATGGTCACTGGCGGGGTTGAATTGCAGTGAGGAACACGCGGCGTTCCCCACTGCCACAGGCTGTTACTCTGCTTTTGCGTCGCCGTTTTTCATTTCGCCCATCGCTTTCAGCTTTTTAGAAATGTCGCGGCGTTCTTTAGAAATTTCTGCGTTTTTGATGATGTAATCATCAACGCGATCCTCATAGTCGCTCTTCATGCTGGCGATGATGCCCTGGATCGCTTCAACACTCATACCTGGCTTGATGTAATCGCTCAGGTTGTCCAGCAGCAGAACACGCTTCTGGTTGTCACGGATCTTTTTCTCAACGTCCTGGATTTCACGTTGCAGTTTGTTCTTACGGCGGAACAGACGAACAAATTCCAGTACGTCCTGGAAAGAAGGCTTGTTGGTTTCCATTTTTACACCCCTGATAATGTGAGATTCGGATTCGTTTAAGCAACCGCTATACGTTAGGGTAAACATTACTTTTAGCCGTTGCAGATGACAATGGTTTTATCCTTTTTCAGTATCATACCCTTAATCGGTGCTGAATCGAAGCAGCAGCCGAATCACGAGCGTCATCTGCTTTTTATTTGCGCAATGCCCGGCAGATCAAATGGGAGAGCAGCTCCAGTTGCCGCGCCGTCTCCATACTTAGCCAAACATAGCCATGAATAGGCGTTTCAGCCACGGTATTGCCATGATGCTCGTTTATCAACTGGCGCAGCTCCGCGACAATCTCATTGAGTTTTTCCGTGTTTGCCAGTACCGGTTGTGGGTTGCCTTCGAACAGCGCATGGGCGATGGTGAGCAACGTTTGCTGCGTCATTTGCTGCGTTTCGCGCAGCGTATGCGCATTCAGCATCACAAAATGGCTGGCACGAGATGCCCAGTGCGCATTAATTTGCAGCTCAAGCATACAGACCAGATTGCGGTTCACGGTTTGAATCGCTTCGAATATCGACTTTTGAATGCGGGTTTCTTTACTGGCTGGCGTAATCAGCCCACGCATTTTGACGACGTCGCTCAGCAGTTTCTGTAAATGCTTCTCCAGCCGGGGACGCTCTAACAAATTTGGCGACAACGCGGCCTGATAGACCCGATTGTACGCCGTCACACAATGCGCCATCTGAATGCGCCAGTGTAAAAACGCGCGTTGCGGCCAGATGCCGGTAAACAGCATCGCCAGCAGCGAACCTAAAATAACATCCCCGCCGCGCCACAATGCCGTGTTCATGTCGCCTGCCGGCGCGCCTACCACCACGGCGAGCGTGATGCCGATCAACAGAGCCTGATACGGCTTTTTCCCTAACGCCAGCCAACCGCACAAGAACATTGCCGCAGCGCACCAGATCAACATCAGCGGGAGGGAAAAAAGCTCCAGACGTAACGCTACAAGACCTAATACCGACCCCAGAATCGTGCCGCCAATGCGCTCAAACGCACGGGGAACCACGTTCCCCCAAAAGGAGATCGGCCCCATAATGACGACCAGTGTAATCAGCGGCCAGGTGCCTTCCGGGATGTTGAACAGTCGAACCAGCAGGAAAGTGAGAATAAACGCCAGCGCAATGCGAATGCCGTGTACAACACGATAATGGCGATATAAACGAATTTCAAAGGGACTCAGCGATTTATCGGCCCGCACTCACGCACTCCGTCTGGAAATGACCAAAAAACGAATTGTACCCGCTTTTGCAGCGAAAATATCACCATAGCGGACAGGACTCGCACGTAAACTGCCCCGTCACGACGCCTATCCGCCGGGTACTGCGTACAATTTACACAGGGCTATTTCGGCTGTACAGGTACATACATTTCAATGTCCCAGTACCCGTCTTCCGTTCCATTGTTAAGATAGACCTCAAAACACGGTTTAGCCGCTATCTGGTAGTGATTGTCCTGTAACAGGCTATTGAAAAACTGATACCAGGGCGTCGCGAAATCATGATTCTCAACGCGCGCCACCGCTGTCGCATACTGCCCGCCGGCGATCTCCGTCAGGATGACGCCTTCGCTATTTTTCGGAATGGTGAAATTATCCGGGACAGACACCACCGTATCGCAGCGGAGTTTTTCCGCCGGAACCTCATCTGGATTATCGTAGTAAACCGCGATCCATTCGAGCGGAACAACCTGATTCCCGTCAACCCACATCATGAGTTGTTCAAAACCTTGCTTCACCGTTTTTTCCCACGGGCCAACCATGTGAAAACCGGCGATATTACGCTTCTCTGCCTGCCTGATTTCGTAGTCCATACTGCCTCCGATAGTTTCACTGAGACTGATAGCACACCGTCGACCTGATGGCGCTGCGCGTATCAGGTCGACGGTGTTCCATAATGCATTGAAGTCAGCGCCGGATAAGGAAGCGATGTCCCCTCCGGCAAATCTCATACTGTATATAAACACAGTATAAGGTTTTGCATATAAAGGTCACAAGGAAATCATGATGAGTATGTGAGCAGACTCGCACTCTTACCAGTCTGCCGTGTCAGAAAAGGGGGTTACGCCTTATGGTGGAAGTAATCGCTCAGTCGGGAAAAAACGCCGCCTTTGCCAACAGACTCCAGCGTCACCAGAGGCCAGTGCGCCACCAGTTTATCCCGATCGTATAGCTCAATTTCACCGACCCGCTGATGTGCGGCAATAGGTGCTTCAAGTTCTTTTTTATCAAGGGCATACCGGGCCTTAATATGCGGAATTTCGGTTTTCGGCAGCGCCATCCAGAAATCCTGCTCGGTGCCCAGAGCAATATTTTCTTTATCGCCGTACCAGATACGTTCCGTGCCAACCTGTTTGCCACTGCGTAAAATTTGTACCGTATCGAAATTTTGCTGTCCCCATTGCAACAACTTACGTGCCTGATCTTCGCGCCCTTTCGCGCTTTCCGCGCCCATCACAACGGCGATAAGACGACGCTGCCCGTCCACGGCGGAGGCAATCAGGTTAAAGCCCGCGCCGGAGGTATGGCCGGTTTTCAGCCCGTCGATATTCATGGTTTTATCCCACAGCAGTCCGTTACGGTTCTGCTGGGTAATACCGTTCCATGTCAGGCTCTTTTCACTGTACATATGATAAAACTCAGGCTCACCGTGAATAATGGCGCGGGACAATATCGCCAGATCATAGGCTGAGCTGTGCTGGCCTGGCGCATCCAGTCCGTGTACCGTTTCAAAATGGGTATCCTGCAATTTCAGGGTTTCAACGTAGTGATTCATCATGGCGACGAACTGCGGTTGCCCTCCGGCGATGTAATCCGCCAGCGCAACGCAGGCATCGTTTCCAGAGTCAACAATCAGCCCCCGGCTGAGATCCCGAACCGAAACGCGCTCCCCTTGTTTCAGAAACATTAATGAAGATCCCACAAACACCGGGTTGTCTTTGGCCCAGGCATCACGTCCAACGGTTACGATATCGTCCGGGCTAATACGATGGCTGTCGATAGCGCGATCGACAACATAGCCAGTCATCAGCTTGGTCAGGCTGGCCGGGTTACGCCGCTGATGTTCATTACCTGCGGTCAGAATTTGACCCGTGGTGTAATCCATAAGTACCCATGACCCTGCCTGAATGGCCGGAGGCTGGGGAGAAAAATCTGGCACATTGGCAGCCAGAGCGGAAGAAAGATTCATCGCGAGAAGTGAAGCGGCAATAAACAAACGGCGTTTCAACACTATTTCCTCAGGAAAGTCATAATTTGCCGTTCTTTTTACGGAAGTTCTGATAAACAAACAGGGATAAATTGCAAGAAAATGTGACATAACGCACGTTTTTCTATGCAGTGCCGGACAGTGTAACCTTAACGCTCCCAATAACGACTCAGAAGCTGATAACACCGCCAGGATTTGATACCCTGCTGCGCAGAACCGCGCAAACACACAGTAACGGATAGAACTGAACAATGAATGACGGCAAGCAGCACCCTACCTTCCTGTTCCATGACTACGAAACCTTCGGGACTCACCCGGCGCTGGACAGACCCGCACAGTTTGCCGCCATCCGCACGGATAGCGACTTTAACATTATTGGCGAACCTGAAGTCTTTTACTGCAAGCCCGCCGATGATTACCTGCCTCAGCCAGGCGCTGTGCTCATCACCGGGATTACGCCGCAGGAAGCGCGCGACAAAGGAGAGAACGAAGCCGACTTTGCCAGACGTATTCATTCGCTGTTCACCGTGCCAAAGACCTGTGTCGTCGGCTACAACAATGTCCGTTTTGATGATGAAGTCACGCGTAACATTTTGTATCGCAACTTCTACGATCCCTATGCCTGGAGCTGGCAGCACGACAACTCGCGCTGGGATTTGCTGGATGTGATGCGCGCCTGCTATGCCCTGCGCCCGGAAGGCATAAACTGGCCGGAAAATGACGACGGATTGCCCAGCTTCCGCCTTGAGCACTTGACCAAAGCCAACGGGATCGAACATGCCAACGCGCACGATGCAATGGCAGACGTGTACGCCACCATCGCTATGGCGCAACTGGTGAAGTCGCGCCAGCCGCGTCTGTTTGACTACCTTTACACGCATCGCAACAAACATAAACTGGCGGCGTTAATCGATGTGCCGCAAATGAAACCGCTAGTACATATCTCCGGTATGTTTGGCGCCTGGCGCGGCAACACCAGTTGGGTTGCGCCGCTGGCCTGGCATCCAGAAAACCGCAACGCGGTCATTATGGTGGATCTGGCGGGCGATATGTCGCCATTACTGGAGCTGGACAGCGATACCCTGCGCGAGCGGTTATATACCGCTAAAGCCGATCTCGGCGATAACGCCGCAGTTCCGGTAAAACTGGTACACATCAATAAATGCCCGGTACTGGCTCAGGCTAATACGCTCCGCCCGGAGGATGCCGATCGTCTGGGGATTAACCGTCAGCACTGTCTCGATAACCTGAAAGTGCTGCGCGATAATCCGCAGGTACGCGATAAGGTTGTGGCAATCTTCGCTGGGGCCGAGCCGTTTACGCCGTCTGAAAACGTCGATGCGCAGCTATACAATGGCTTTTTCAGCGACGCCGATCGTGCCGCCATGAAAATCGTGCTGGAAACCGAACCGCGCAATTTGCCCGCGCTGGATATTACGTTTGTCGATAAGCGGATTGAAAAACTGCTGTTCAACTATCGCGCCCGTAACTTCCCTGGGACGCTGGATGAAACCGAACAGCAACGCTGGCTGGAGCATCGTCGTCAGGTGTTTACGCCAGAGTTTTTGCAACGGTATGCGGAAGAGTTACAGATGCTGTATCAGCAATATGCTGACGATAAAGAAAAACTGGCATTGCTGAAATCACTCTGGCAGTACGCAGAAGAGATTGTCTGAGGAGCCACGCGTCGCTTTTGCCGGATGGCGGCGTAAACGCCTTATCCGGCCTACAAACAGTGAGGAGTGTAGGCCTGATAAGCGAAGCGTAAACGCCTTATCCGGCCTGCATACAGTGAGGAGTGTAGGCCTGATAAGCGAAGCGCCATCAGGCGTTGTGCCGAAGGGCGGCCGATGACCTTATCCGGCCTACAGATTTTTGCATAAAAAAACCGGAGAACATGTCTCCGGTTTTTTACCTGTGAAAGGTCATTTCATTACTGTGCGATATCTTCGTACTGCGGTACCGGATTGCGGAAGCTTTTGGTCACGCAAGCCAGATACACCAGGCCAATACCCGCCCAGATCAAACCCAGAGTCATTGAGCTTTCTTCCAGGTTGATCCACAGTGCGCCAACAGTCAGCGCGCCGCACACCGGCAGAACCAGATAGTTGAAGTGGTCTTTCAGCGTCTTGTTGCGCTTCTCACGAATCCAGAACTGGGAAATCACGGAGAGGTTCACGAAGGTAAACGCCACCAGCGCACCGAAGTTGATCAGCGCCGTCGCCGTAACCAGATCGAAATTAATCGCCAACAGTGCGATCGCGCCAACCAGCAGCACGTTCCACGCCGGAGTACGCCATTTCGGATGAACGTAGCCGAAGAAACGCGTCGGGAACACGCCGTCACGACCCATGACGTACATCAGACGGGAAACGCCCGCGTGTGCCGCCATACCGGATGCCAGTACGGTCACGCTGGAGAAAATCAGCACGCCCCACTGGAAGGTTTTACCCGCAACGTACAGCATGATTTCAGGCTGTGATGCATCCGGGTCTTTAAAGCGCGAAATATCCGGGAAGTACAGTTGCAGGAAGTAAGACGCCGCGATAAAGATCAGGCCGCCAATCAGCGCCGTCAGGAAAATCGCGCGCGGAATAACGCGCTCCGCGTCTTTAGTCTCTTCAGACAGAGAAGAGATTCCGTCAAAGCCGAGGAACGAGAAGCACAGGATTGTCGCACCGGTAATCATCGGCACAACGTGCGCGCCTTCAGACCAGAATGGACGGGAACTTACCAGCGTACCCGCACCTTCGCCGTGAGACACGCCGTAGATAATCAGGCCGACGATCACCGCTACAATCCCCATTTGCAGAATAACAATCAGGGTATTGAAGTTAGCGACGGTCTTGATGCTGCGCAGGTTAGAGATGGTCATAAAGGCCACCAGCGCCACCACAAAGATCCACGACGGCACTGTCGGCACCAGCGCTTCAAAGTAAATTTTCGCCAGCAGAATGTTGATCATCGGCATGAACAGGTAGTCCAGCAGCGATGACCAGCCCACCATAAAGCCTACGGTCGGGCTGATGGATTTCTGGGCGTAAGTGTACGCGGAGCCAGCGGACGGGAAACGACGCACCAGTTTACCGTAGCTCAACGCAGTAAAAAGAATCGCGATCAGCGCAAAGGCATACGCCGTCGCAACGTGACCGTCAGTGAGGCCTGAGACGATACCAAATGTATCGAACAGCGTCATCGGCTGCATATAGGCAAGACCCATCATTACAACCGGAATCAACGTAAGCGTCTTACGCAATTCCACGCGAGAGGTGTTTGGAGTAACGTTATGCGACATGGTCATTCCCCTTTACGGCGAATGCCGTCGCGTAAGCAAAAAATTGCCCCATTTTCTGGATTCCTCAGCGACAACAACTGTCGGTTTTTAGTAAGTATCTATCCGGTACGAAGCCCGGCCTCTTTTATTGAATGATTGGTTTGATGCAAAAAAATAACCGACGCGTATTAAAACGTCGGTTAATGTCATTTTTTGCAAGCGGCGCATTGTGCACTAAATTAAGGCGAAATGACAAGAGAATGAGAGCCCCGTCAAAAAATATTTTTTATTAACTGTTTGATTTCCCAGCATCCCCCATTGTATAGACGCCAGCAATAGCACTATTTGCTAAAATTTTATCTCGCCACCACGCGCTGGCCAGTCCGGCCGTCTGTTCGTTCCAGCCCATCCACACCGGCTCCGACACGATCTGCGCCGCCACGTTCTTCTCAATAAGCGCACCGCTGTCCAGAAAGCGTTGCGCCAGATAGCGCGGTAAATACCCACATCCCAGGCCGCTGATTTGCAGTTCCAGTTTGGTTTTAAAATCAAAAACCGTTATAGCTTCCTGATCATCAAGCAATTGCGCGCTTGCCGAACACGCCGGATGCGTCTCATCGCCGACCACAATCGCGCGGAACCGTTTTATTGTGCGCCGACTCAACGGCTCTTCTTCCTGCACCAGTGGATGATGCGGGGCAATCGCAAAAACCTGCTCAAGCTCTCCCAGACGCGCAAAACCGAAACCACTGGCGTAGGGCGGATCGTGCATCGCGCCAACGATGATATCCGCCCGCCCCTGCGTCAGCGCCTCCCAGGAACCGCCCAGTACGCCATTTATGAATTTCAGGCGCGTTACGCTGTGATGTTGGTAGAAGGATTCAATGAGGGGAGTAAGGAGAGAAAAAGGAAACGTATCGTCCACGCCGATGACCAGTTCGTTCTCCCAGCCTTCGTGAAGTTTGATGGCCTGCTTTTCCAGTTCGCGCACGGTATGCAGAACTTCCCGGCCTTTTTCCAGCAGCATCTGACCGGTGCGGGTAAACTTAGCCCGATGCCCGCTGCGATCCAACAGTTGGATATTCAGATCGCTTTCCAGTTTATGGACGGTATAGCTGAGCGCTGACGGCGTCTTAAACAATTTTGCCGACGCCGCCGCAAAGCTCCCCTCTTTCTCTAACGCATCGAGAATCATCAGAACGTCCAGCAGTGGTTTCATACTCGCCCCCTTGCGGTGTATGGCGGTAGTCTGCTGGCGCGTCACTCCATCGGCATCACCAGCGGGTCGGGATACTGGTATTCAAACCCGAGTTCATTACAAATCCGGCTGCCATCAATAATCTTGCCTTTATCGTTACTCTGGCTTTCCAGAAAATGCGGCGGTTCCATACCCAGCAAACGCGCCATCTGCGGATAAAACACATTACGCGCCGGATGCGAAGGCGCACATATATTATAGATGTGTCCCCCTTTAGGTGCCTGTAACAGCAGAGTAATAGCGGCAATCACATCTTCCAGGTGGACCAGATTCACACCTTGCTGACCGTCAGGCGCGGTTTTACCGGCAAAGAAACGCCCCGGATGTCGTCCTGGCCCTACCAGCCCGGACAGACGCAGAATATCGACGGAGGTGCCGGGCAGATTGTGCAGCCAGTCTTCGAGTTCCTTCAGGATGCGCCCACTCGCCGTGACGGGATTACGCGGCGTAGTCTCTTTCACAATGCCGTGCACATCGCCGTACACTGACGTGGAACTGGTAAAAATGATACGCGGAACGTGATACGCCAGCGCGCTGTCGACCACTTCCTGTATTGCCTGGCGGTAAAAATCTTCCCCCGGCCCGCTACGGCGAGCGGGCAACGTAATGACCAGAGCATCCACATCCATCAGCGCATCAAGATCGTCCGTTTCGCAAACCAGCTCAGGTTCCAGGCGCAGCGGATAGCTCTCAATGCCGCTCATGCGGGCCGCTTCCACGCCATCCTGCGTGGTTTTCGTGCCAGTAACCTGCCAGCCTCTTGCCGTCAGCGACATCGCCAGCGGCATTCCTAACCATCCTAAACCGACAATTGCGACCTTTTTCATGCGTTCTCTCCTGACTTTAACGCCATCTTATCTAAGGCTACGCCAGCCCGCCGGGACTGACAATTCATACCTTCAATATGAAATGAATTAATGATGAAAAAAAGCCCTTGCTTTCCGGCGCTAAAGTGGTTTAGGTTAAAAGGCATCAAATGAATAAGCATTCATCGAGAATTTTATGACACGCGTTCAATTTAAACACCACCATCATCACCATCATCCTGACTAGTCTTTCAGGCGATGTGTGCTGGAAGACATTCAGATCTTCCAGTGGTGCATGAACGCATGAGAAAGCCCCCGGAAGATCATTCTTCCGGGGGCTTTTTTTGGTGCGCGATTCAGACCGGTTCAGACAGGATAAAGAGGAAAAAAGAATGTTAGATAACACCCGTTTACGCATAGCTATTCAGAAATCAGGCCGTTTAAGCGATGATTCACGCGAATTACTGGCCCGCTGCGGTATTAAAATCAACCTGCACACCCAGCGTCTGATTGCGATGGCGGAGAATATGCCGATTGATATTCTGCGCGTGCGTGATGACGATATTCCCGGCCTGGTCATGGATGGCGTTGTCGATCTGGGGATCATCGGGGAAAACGTTCTGGAAGAAGAACTGTTGAGCCGCCGCGCGCAGGGCGAAGATCCGCGCTACTACACCCTGCGCCGTCTCGACTTCGGCGGCTGCCGCCTCTCACTGGCCACCGCCGTCGATGAAGCCTGGGACGGCCCGGCTTCCCTTGACGGCAAGCGTATCGCCACCTCTTACCCGCACCTGCTTAAGCGTTATCTGGATCAGAAAGGCGTATCGTTTAAATCCTGTCTGTTAAACGGTTCTGTTGAAGTCGCTCCGCGTGCGGGTCTGGCCGATGCCATCTGCGATCTGGTGTCGACCGGGGCGACGCTGGAAGCCAACGGTCTGCGTGAAGTCGAGGTAATTTACCGCTCCAAAGCCTGCCTGATCCAGCGTGACGGCGAAATGGCCGAAGCCAAACAACAGCTTATCGACAAACTGCTGACCCGTATTCAGGGCGTTATTCAGGCGCGTGAATCCAAATACATCATGATGCATGCGCCAAGCGAGCGTCTGGATGAAGTCATCGCCCTGCTGCCGGGCGCAGAGCGTCCGACCATTCTGCCGCTGGCGGGCGATCAGCAGCGCGTCGCCATGCACATGGTCAGCAGCGAAACCCTGTTCTGGGAAACGATGGAAAAACTGAAAGCGCTCGGCGCCAGCTCTATTCTGGTGCTGCCAATTGAAAAGATGATGGAGTGACGGCCATGAGCTTTAATACAATCATCGACTGGAATAGCTGCAATACTGAACAGCAGCGTGCATTGCTGATGCGTCCGGCTATTTCCGCCTCCGACAGCATTACCCGTACCGTCGCAGAGATCCTGGATAATGTGAAATCACGCGGTGATGACGCCCTGCGCGAATACAGCGCGAAGTTTGATAAAACGAACGTCGCAGCGCTGAAAGTGTCCGCCGAAGAGATTGCCGCGGCCAGCGCGCGTCTGAGCGACGATCTCAAACAGGCGATGGCGGTAGCGGTAAAAAACATCGAAACCTTCCACAATGCGCAAAAACTACCGGCGGTAGATGTTGAAACGCAGCCCGGCGTTCGCTGTCAGCAGGTGACGCGCCCTGTCGCATCTGTCGGCCTGTATATCCCGGGCGGCTCTGCCCCGCTCTTCTCCACCGTATTAATGCTCGCCACGCCCGCGCGTATTGCCGGATGCAAAAAAGTGGTGCTGTGCTCGCCACCACCTATCGCGGATGAAATCCTTTACGCTGCGCAGCTGTGCGGCGTACAGGAAATCTTCAACGTCGGCGGTGCCCAGGCCATTGCCGCTCTGGCGTTCGGCAGCGAATCCGTGCCAAAAGTGGACAAAATTTTTGGCCCCGGCAACGCGTTTGTCACCGAGGCGAAACGCCAGGTCAGCCAGCGTCTCGACGGCGCGGCAATTGATATGCCAGCCGGCCCTTCTGAAGTGCTGGTGATCGCCGACAGCGGCGCCACGCCAGATTTCGTGGCGTCTGACCTGCTCTCTCAGGCGGAACACGGCCCGGATTCTCAGGTCATCCTGCTGACCCCGGATGCCGGTATTGCGCAGAACGTCGCGGAGGCCGTCGAACGCCAGTTAGCGGAGTTACCGCGTGCAGAAACGGCGCGTCAGGCATTAAGCGCCAGCCGTCTGATCGTGACGAAAGACTTAGCCCAGTGCGTCGCCATCTCGAACCAGTATGGGCCGGAACACCTGATCATTCAGACCCGCAAGGCACGCGATCTGGTGGAGGATATTACCAGCGCGGGTTCCGTTTTTCTCGGTGACTGGTCACCGGAATCCGCAGGCGACTATGCTTCCGGCACCAATCATGTGCTGCCGACCTATGGTTATACCGCCACCTGCTCCAGCCTCGGTCTGGCGGATTTCCAGAAACGCATGACCGTTCAGGAATTGTCGCAGGCGGGTTTCTCCGCACTGGCATCCACCATTGAAACGCTGGCTGCGGCAGAACGGCTGACCGCCCACAAAAATGCTGTCACCCTGCGCGTTAACGCCCTTAAGGAGCAAGCATGAGCACTGAAAATACCCGCAGCGTCACCGACTTAGCCCGAGAAAACGTTCGCAACCTGACGCCGTACCAGTCCGCTCGCCGTTTGGGTGGTAATGGCGATGTCTGGCTGAATGCCAATGAGTTCCCGACGGCGGTGGAGTTTCAGCTGACTCAGCAAACGCTCAACCGCTACCCGGAATGTCAGCCAAAAGCGGTTATTGAAAATTATGCGCAGTACGCCGGAGTGAACCCCGGGCAGGTGCTGGTCAGCCGTGGCGCAGACGAAGGTATTGAACTGCTGATTCGCGCATTCTGCGAACCGGGGAAAGATGCAATTCTCTATTGCCCGCCAACGTACGGCATGTACAGCGTCAGCTCGGAAACCATTGGCGTTGAATGCCGGACGGTTCCGACGCTGGAAAACTGGCAGCTGGATCTGCGGGGCATCGCCGATAAACTCGACGGCGTTAAAGTGGTGTTTGTATGCAGCCCCAACAACCCGACCGGGCAGCTTATCAATCCACAGGATTTACGTACTCTGCTGGAAATGACGCGCGGCAACGCCATTGTGGTGGCGGATGAAGCCTATATTGAATTCTGCCCACAGGCGACGCTGGCTGGCTGGCTCTCTGAATACCCGCATCTGGTAGTGCTGCGCACGCTCTCCAAAGCCTTTGCGCTCGCCGGTCTGCGCTGCGGATTTACGCTGGCGAATGAAGAGGTCATCAACCTGCTGCTGAAAGTCATCGCCCCCTACCCGCTCTCTACGCCGGTCGCCGATATTGCCGCTCAGGCGTTGACGCCGCAAGGCGTCAACGCGATGCGCGAACGTGTGGCGCAGATTCTGCTGGAACGTCAGTATCTGGTTAATGCGCTGAAAGAGATTGCCTGCGTAGAACAGGTGTTCGATTCAGAAACTAACTACATTCTGGCACGTTTTACCGCGTCAAGTAGCGTGTTTAAATCTCTGTGGGATCAGGGCATTATCTTACGTGATCAGAATAAACAACCTTCTTTAAGCGGCTGTCTGCGTATCACTGTTGGAACCCGCGAAGAAAGCCAGCGCGTCATTGACGCCTTACGTGCGGAGCAAGTATGAGCCAGAAGTATCTTTTTATTGACCGTGATGGGACCCTGATTGCCGAACCGCCGAGTGATTTTCAGGTGGATCGTTTTGACAAACTCGCCTTTGAACCGGACGTGGTGCCGGTTCTGCTGAAGCTGCAAAAAGACGGCTTTAAGCTGGTGATGATCACCAACCAGGACGGGCTGGGAACGCAGAGCTTCCCGCAGGCAGACTTCGACGGCCCGCACGACCTGATGATGCAGGTTTTCACCTCCCAGGGCGTACTGTTTGATGAAGTGCTGATCTGCCCGCACCTGCCAGCGGATGAGTGTGACTGCCGTAAGCCGAAGGTAAAGCTGGTTGAACGTTACCTGGCTGAACAGGCGATGGATAGCGCCAACAGCTACGTGATTGGCGATCGCGCTACCGACATCCAGTTGGCCGAAAACATGGGCATTAACGGGTTACGTTATAACCGTGAAACCCTGAACTGGACGATGATTGGTGAGCAGCTGACAAAACGCGACCGCTATGCCCACGTTGAGCGCAATACCAAAGAAACGCAAATTGACGTCAAGGTGTGGCTGGATCGCGAAGGCGGCAGCAAGATCAATACCGGCGTGGGTTTCTTTGACCATATGCTCGATCAGATCGCCACGCATGGCGGTTTCCGTATGGAGATCGCGGTCAAGGGCGACCTCTATATTGACGATCACCATACGGTAGAGGATACCGGTCTGGCGCTGGGTGAGGCGCTAAAACTGGCGTTGGGCGATAAGCGCGGCATCAACCGCTTTGGTTTTGTGCTGCCGATGGACGAATGCCTGGCGCGTTGCGCACTGGATATCTCCGGGCGCCCGCACCTGGAATATAAAGCCGAGTTTACCTATCAGCGCGTGGGCGATCTGAGCACCGAGATGGTTGAACACTTCTTCCGCTCGCTCTCCTACACCATGGGCGTGACGCTGCACCTGAAGACCAAAGGTAAAAACGATCACCACCGTGTAGAAAGCCTGTTTAAAGCGTTTGGCCGCACATTGCGCCAGGCCATTCGGGTAGAAGGCGACACGCTGCCTTCTTCTAAAGGAGTGCTGTGATGAACGTCGTCATCCTTGATACCGGCTGCGCCAACCTGAACTCGGTGAAATCCGCCGTGGCGCGCCACGGTTATGATCCGCAGGTCAGCCGCGACCCGGAGGTCGTCTTAAAAGCTGACAAACTCTTCCTGCCCGGCGTGGGAACCGCCCAGGCGGCGATGGATCAGTTGCGCGAGCGTGAGCTTGTCGAATTGATTAAGGCTTGTACTCAGCCCGTTCTGGGAATTTGTTTAGGCATGCAGATCCTCGGGCGCCACAGTGAAGAGACAAACGGCGTCGACCTTCTGGGTATTATTGACCAGGACGTCCCGAAGATGACCGATTTTGGCCTGCCGCTCCCGCATATGGGCTGGAACCGCGTTTACCCGCAGGCGGGTAATCGTCTTTTCCAGGGCATTGAAGATGGCGCCTGGTTCTACTTTGTTCACAGCTACGCTATGCCCGTAAATCCGTGGACCATTGCTCAATGCAACTACGGCGAACCCTTCACTGCGGCAGTGCAAAAAGACAATTTCTTCGGCGTGCAGTTCCACCCGGAACGTTCCGGCGCCGCTGGCGCGCAGTTGCTGAAAAACTTCCTGGAGATGTGATGATTATTCCGGCATTAGATTTGATCGATGGCACCGTAGTGCGTCTCCATCAGGGCGACTACGCCCGGCAGCGTGATTACGGTAACGATCCCCTTCCCCGCCTGCGGGATTATGCCGCCCAGGGCGCCGAAGTACTGCATCTGGTCGATTTGACCGGAGCGAAAGATCCGGCCAGACGGCAGATCCCACTGATTAAAACGCTGGTCGCGGGTGTGAACGTGCCCGTGCAGGTTGGCGGCGGCGTGCGTACTGAAGACGATGTTGCGGCGCTGCTGGACGCAGGCGTTGCCCGCGTGGTGGTCGGCTCCACGGCGGTCAAATCTCCCGAGGTGGTCAAAGGCTGGTTTGAGCGCTTTGGCGCTGACGCGCTGGTGCTGGCGCTGGATGTGCGTATTGATGATCGGGGCAACAAACAGGTTGCCGTCAGCGGCTGGCAGGAGAACTCCGGCGTTTCGCTGGAAGAGCTGGTCGAGACTTATCTGCCGGTTGGCCTGAAGCATGTACTGTGCACCGATATCTCCCGTGACGGCACGCTGGCGGGTTCCAACGTCTCATTATATGACGAAGTGTGCGCGAAATATCCGCAGATCGCCTTTCAGTCTTCCGGCGGAATTGGCGGGATTGAAGACGTAGCCGCTCTGCGCGGCACGGGCGTTCGCGGCGTGATTGTCGGCCGCGCCCTACTGGAAGGTAAATTCACCGTTAAGGAGGCCATCCAATGCTGGCAAAACGTATAATCCCTTGCCTGGACGTACGCGATGGTCAGGTGGTAAAAGGCGTACAGTTCCGCAATCATGAAATCATCGGCGATATCGTCCCGCTGGCAAAACGCTATGCCGATGAAGGCGCAGACGAGCTGGTGTTCTATGATATTACCGCTTCCAGTGACGGGCGCGTGGTTGATAAGAGTTGGGTGTCGCGCGTCGCGGAAGTGATCGACATTCCATTCTGTGTCGCGGGTGGCATCAGGTCTATTGATGACGCCGCTAAAATCCTCTCTTTCGGCGCCGATAAAATTTCCATCAACTCCCCTGCGCTGGCCGACCCAACGCTGATCACCCGTCTTGCTGACCGCTTTGGCGTACAGTGCATCGTCGTGGGCATTGATACCTGGTTTGATGCCGAAACCGGCAAGTATCACGTCAACCAGTATACCGGCGATGAAAGCCGTACTCGCGTGACGCAGTGGGAAACTCTCGACTGGGTGCAGGAAGTGCAAAAACGCGGGGCCGGTGAAATCGTGCTTAACATGATGAATCAGGACGGCGTGCGTAACGGTTACGATCTGGAGCAACTGAAAAAAGTCCGTGACGTCTGTCATGTACCGCTGATTGCCTCCGGCGGCGCGGGCACGATGGAGCACTTCCTTGAAGCCTTCCGCGATACCGATGTCGACGGGGCGCTTGCTGCCTCCGTCTTCCACAAACAGATTATTAATATTGGTGAATTAAAAGCGTACCTGGAAGCACAGGGCGTGGAGATCAGGATATGTTAACAGAGCAACAGCGCCGCGAACTCGACTGGGAAAAAACCGACGGATTGATGCCGGTTGTCGTGCAACATGCGGTATCCGGTGAAGTATTGATGCTGGGTTACATGACCCCTGAAGCGCTGGATAAAACAATCGAAAGCGGCAACGTCACTTTCTTCTCACGAACCAAACAGCGTTTGTGGACCAAAGGCGAAACATCCGGCCACTTCCTGAAGGTAGTCCGCATTGCGCCGGATTGTGATAACGACACACTGCTGGTGCTGGCCAATCCAATTGGACCAACCTGTCACAAAGGCACCAGCAGCTGCTTTGGGGATGCCAGCCATCAGTGGTTATTCCTGTATCAGCTTGAGCAACTGTTAGCCGAGCGTAAAACCGCCGATCCGGCAAGCTCTTACACGGCGAAGCTTTACGCCAGCGGCACCAAGCGTATCGCGCAGAAAGTGGGTGAAGAAGGTGTCGAGACCGCGCTCGCCGCAACGGTACATGACCGTTTTGAGCTGACCAATGAAGCCTCCGACCTGATGTACCACCTGCTGGTGCTGCTACAGGATCAGGACCTCGATTTAACGACCGTCATTGAGAATTTGCGTAAGCGTCATCAATAGCTTCTGATGCGAAAAAACCGGGCAATGCCCGGTTTTTTGTAGGTCGGATAAGCGTAGCGCCATCCAGGATAACAATAAATTAATGCGCTTTCGGCTTATAGTTACGTAACGCATTACGTCCCAGCACCACACCCGCACCAATCATCCCGCCCAGCAATACCGCCAGAACCAGTGTAATTGCCTTTTTCGGACTGTCACGACGAATTGGTAGCGTCGGCTTCATGACGTAACGGTAGGCGTGAATGGATGCGGTTTCGATTTTCAGATTTCCGATATCCAGCAGATTTTGCTTGGTCTGATAGTAGGCGCCAGAGAAAACCAGCGGACGCGTGGCCTCGTGTTCGATCATTGATTTCAGCGCATCACTACCAAGAAGGAACATACTGTCCTGGGTGACATCCTGAGTTTGTTGAATTTGTGGCTTTATCACATTCGCCTGTTCCGCATAACGCAATGCTTCCTGAATTTGCTTGATACGCAAATCTTTTTGCTCCTGCGCGACCACTTCCTGCGTTTTTAACGAGTCCTCAAGCGTAGTTGTCTGCAACTTGATGTTATCTTTTAGATCCGCGTCCAGTTCTTTCGCAACGCTCTCATCTACCTGCTGGATATACTCTGCCAGCTGGCGTTGCGCTCCTTCCGCAGACTCTCCAACGTAAGAAACAGCCAACGGCAATGATTGACCCTTAACAGAAGGGGTAATAGTTAATTCTTCAGGTTCTTCCTGATTATCCAGAGCTGCTGACAATGCGGAAAAGGCGGAGCTAAAGCGACCGATAAAGCCAGTCTGGATATCCGCAACTTTCGGAGCGTTATCGCCATACAAAACGCTCATCGCATTATTATAAGTGGCAATCTGCCCCACATCCGGCTGGGTGATGATGGCGGTAGAGGTCCATTTCTCTTTCGCTACCAGGATGTAACCAACAGCCAATAGAATTGCGACAATGACACACACAAAGATTGTCATTTTTCCGCGCCACAATTGCATCATTAAATCAATCAAATCAATCTGTTCCGGGTCATTACTGCGCCCGGTAGCATTGTTATTGTTCACTGTCATCAGTACCCTAACTAAGAAAATGCTTAAGCTGGAGACAGTGTAGTCATAAACATCGTTAATGCTATAGGATTATTGATAAAATTTACGGATTATTTCAAACACTTTGATAGCCAATCAGGGGCTATTGTAGCCCCAATAACAGAAGGTTAATCACTGCCAAAGAGATCGCGTGTATAAACTTTGTCCTGAACATCCAGCAGTTCAGACGCCATGCGGTTGGAGATAATCACGTCGGACTGCTGTTTAAACGTATTCAAATCACGTTCAAGGCGGGAATTAAAGAACGACGCTTCCTTCATAACCGGTTCGTAAATAATAACTTCCACACCTTTAGCTTTGATACGCTTCATAATCCCCTGAATTGAAGACGCACGGAAATTATCAGAACCGCTCTTCATAATCAGACGATAGATGCCCACCACTTTGGGTTTTCTGGACAGGATGGCATCTGCAATAAAATCTTTACGCGTCCGGTTCGCATCCACGATCGCGGAGATAATATTGTTTGGTACTGACTGATAATTCGCCAGAAGTTGCTTCGTATCTTTCGGCAGACAATAACCGCCATAACCAAATGAAGGATTGTTGTAATGATTGCCAATACGAGGATCCAGACACACACCTTCAATAATTTGTCGGGTATTCAGTCCTAAACTTTCCGCATAGCTATCAAGTTCATTAAAGTAAGCAACGCGCATCGCAAGATAAGTATTAGCAAAAAGCTTAATCGCCTCTGCTTCCGTCGAATCGGTAAACAGGGTTGGTATGTCCTGTTTTATAGCGCCTTCCTGTAGCAAAGCAGCGAATCGCTCCGCACGCTCAGAGCGTTCACCAATCACAATCCGCGAAGGATGCAAATTATCATAAAGTGCTTTACCTTCGCGCAGGAACTCGGGGGAGAAAATGATATTCTGCGTATTAAATTTTTTACTCATCGTTGCGGTGAAGCCAACCGGCACCGTTGACTTGATCACCATCACTGCCGATGGGTTAATCTCTGTCACATCCTGAATAACTGATTCTACACTTGATGTGTTGAAATAATTTGTTTTTGGATCATAGTCGGTTGGTGTTGCAATAATGACATAATCAGCATTTTGGTAGGCGGATACCTTGTCTAAGGTTGCTTCAAAATTAATATTCCCGGACGCTAAAAATTGCTGTATTTCTTTATCAACAATCGGAGATATCCGATCATTTAGCATTTCTACACGTTCGGGAATAATGTCTAACGCGGTAACCTGGTGATGCTGTGCGATAAGCAAACCGTTTGACAGACCAACGTACCCGGTTCCAGAAATGGTGATTTTCATTTCACGCTCTCAGAATTAACTTAATTATGCATCATGATGTTTATACATCCTGATAAGATATAAAAGTTTTAACGCCTGAATGAATATTGTGTCAATGAAGGCTAAAACAATTCAGATTTTCTTTATCAGGTTAAACATTAATTATTAAGTTAATATTAAGCAGTAAAAATAAATCAATCAGATTAGGGACAAAAAAAAAAGCCCGGTGAATCACCGGGCTTTTGATGCGAATCAGGAATTACTCCAGCCATTCAGTATGGAAAACGCCTTCTTTATCAGTACGCTTATACGTATGCGCCCCAAAGTAGTCACGCTGCGCCTGGATCAGGTTCGCAGGAAGAACGGCTGCGCGATAGCTGTCATAGTAGGCAACAGCGGCAGAGAACGTCGGAACCGGGATACCATTCTGCACGGCATACGCAACCACATCACGCAGCGCTTGCTGATAATCGTCCGCGATTTTCTTGAAGTACGGTGCCAGCAGCAGGTTAGCAATACCCGCATTTTCTGCATATGCGTCGGTGATTTTCTGCAAGAACTGTGCACGAATAATGCAGCCGGCACGGAAGATCTTCGCAATTTCGCCGTAGTTCAGATCCCAGTTGTATTCGTCAGAAGCGGCACGCAGCTGGGAAAACCCTTGTGCGTAAGAGACGATCTTGCCAAGGTAGAGCGCGCGACGGACTTTCTCGATAAATTCCGCTTTGTCACCCGCAAGCTGCGCTTTAGGTCCCGACAACACTTTAGACGCTGCGACACGCTGCTCTTTCAGAGAAGAGATATAACGTGCAAAAACGGATTCCGTGATCAGCGACAGCGGCTCGCCCAGATCCAGAGAACTCTGGCTGGTCCATTTACCGGTGCCTTTGTTCGCCGCTTCATCCAGAATCACATCAACCAGATATTTACCCTCTTCATCCTTTTTGGTGAAGATGTCTTTGGTGATGTCGATCAGGTAGCTGTTCAGCTCGCCTTTGTTCCACTCAGTGAAAGTCTCTGCCAGCTCTTCGTTAGACAGATTCAGGCCACCTTTCAGCAAAGAATAGGCTTCTGCGATCAGCTGCATGTCGCCGTATTCGATACCGTTGTGAACCATTTTCACATAGTGACCGGCACCATCGGCACCAATATAGGTCACGCAAGGTTCGCCATCTTCTGCAACTGCGGCAATTTTAGTCAGAATCGGCGCAACCAGTTCGTAGGCCTCTTTCTGACCGCCAGGCATGATAGATGGGCCTTTCAGCGCCCCTTCTTCACCACCGGAAACGCCGGTACCAATGAAGTTAAAGCCTTCAGCAGAAAGTTCGCGATTACGACGGATAGTGTCCTGGAAGAACGTGTTACCACCATCAATGATGATGTCGCCTTTATCCAGATACGGCTTCAGGGAATCGATAGCAGCATCAGTGCCCGCCCCTGCTTTCACCATTAACAGGATACGACGAGGCGTTTCAAGGGATTCAACAAACTCTTTTACCGTGTAGTAAGGCACCAGTTTTTTGCCTGGGTTTTCGGCAATCACTTCTTCGGTCTTTTCACGGGAGCGGTTGAAAACGGAGACGGTATAACCACGGCTCTCGATGTTGAGCGCCAGGTTGCGCCCCATCACTGCCATACCGACGACGCCGATCTGTTGCTTGGACATTACATACTCCTGTCAGGTGTGGATACCCCGCCGTAAAATGGCGGCGAGTAAAGTGAAGAACATGTTAACTCAGGTTAGAGGCCAGAAGGTAGCAATAGATGTCCTCTTCAGAATGAACTTAATGCACATAAAATGCAGTTTCTGCTACATCAATATGCACCATCTCTATGGAGGACTACCTTCACTGTTTTGAAAAGAATAGCGATGTCATTCCACAGCGACCAGTTCTTGACATACCAGGAGTCAAAGTAGACTCGGGTATCGTAATCCACATCGTTACGTCCACTTACCTGCCACAACCCTGTCATTCCCGGTTTCGCCATTAGATAGTAATCAACATTCTCATCATAGCGTGGTAACTCTTCAGAGATAATCGGACGCGGGCCAACCAGACTCATTTGACCTTTCAGCACATTAAATAACTGAGGCAATTCATCAAGACTGGTTTTACGAATAAATCGACCGACAGGAGTGATTCGCGGATCGTTTTTCAACTTAAAGTCACGCTCCCATTCTTCCCGTGCAGCAGGATCGGAATCAAGGAGCTTTTGTAAAACCTCCTGCGAATTCATCACCATTGAGCGAAACTTATAGCAAGGGAAAAGCTTACCGTGACGCCCTACTCGCATATGACCGTAGATTGCCGGACCACCATCACGGGTAACTTTGTACCAAAGATAAATGAGCAGTGGCGAAGAAATTAAGATAATCAGTGATGAACAGACAATATCGAAAGTCCGTTTAAGGAAACGAGATGTCCGTTTTGCCAGATTATTATGAATACGCAGCAACATGACTTCATGACTAAAGATGAAAGACATATCGGTATTATAAAGTGGTAACCCGCGCAGGGACGGAATAACCGTGACAGAACGGCAGTCCTTCTTCGATAGTTCGCGCAACCAGTTAATGGTCTTATCGCTGTTTTCCATTTCAAAAGCTACAATGAAATGAATATCGCCTGTTTTCTTCATTTCCCAAAGAATATTGGGGTCCTGAAGAACCGGCAGTCCCTGTAGCGTTGCCTCTGTACACTCTTCGTCATAAAATGCGACAACATCAAAGCCAAGCATTTCCTCACTTTGCAGTGCATAATAAGCTTCCACTGCATTACTTCCGCTACCCATAATGACAGTCTTTTTCTTCCAAATCCCAAGACGATTAAGAAGTTGTTTGGTCATTGCTCGGAAAAGCGGCAGCAGAATTAATGCAAACGTCCAACAAAAGACCCATACATACCGAGAAAATTGCCATTTAGAAAAAGCGACCAGCGCCAGATCAAAAACAGCAAAGATCACAATAGTGCGGATAATCTCCTTCAATTCAAACCAAAAGGGTTTGCGATAGGAATAATGTCGCAACCGAACCCAGAACCATCCCACACATATCAAACTCAGGATGACATGAGAAATTATGCGCATCTCTAGTTGAGCATCGGGGATAAAACGATAAAGATCGTTAAAAATCCAGTATACACAACCAATAGAGAGGGCCAGTGATAAGTTAAAAAATATAAAATCCGATGCTGCGAGAAAAACCTTGCATAGCAATGGATTATATTTATTCAAAAAATTATCCGTATCCATGACAACACCTGACGTTAGCGAGGATTTATATTAAATACAGGCATTGGCTCCTGACTCTTTTGACATTCAAGGAATTTATTTGCAACATCAATAGCTTCACGAATAGTGACATCCATATCCAGATAGCGGTAGGTACCAAGACGCCCGACAAAAGTGGTATTGCTTAATTCCATCGCTTTATCCAGGTAGCGATTGAGCAGTTCTTTTTCCTTAACCATACGGATCGGATAATACGGAATATCATCTTCGGTGCAGAAGCGACTAAACTCACGATAACATGTTGTTTTTTCGTGTGACTCCCAGGGTGAGAAATGCTTATGCTCAGTGATTCGGGTATAAGGTACATTTTCTTCGCAGTAGTTGATAACAGCCGTTCCCTGGTAGTCACCTTCTGCTGAGAATTTTTCGAAATCCAGCGTGCGATAACCCAGACGCCCCTCACTAAAGTTAAAGTAACCATCCAGCGCGCCTGACCAAAATACATGCTGGTAGGCCCCACTCTCGGTAGCTGAAAACTCAGTATCTGTTCTTATTTCAATCAGTTCGTGATCAAGAATTTTTCCAACCATATCGGTATAGCCATCTCTGGGCATCCCCTGATACTGGTGGTTAAAATAATTGTCATTATAGTTAAAACGAAGCGGCAAGCGTTTCAAAATACTGGCTGGTAACTCCGTCGGCTCACAACCCCATTGTTTACGCGTATAGCCTTTAAAGAATGCTTCATACAGTTCCCGACCAATCATGCTGATGGCCTGTTCTTCAAAGTTTTTCGGTTCGACAATAGATTTGTCAGCTTTAGATTCGATGAAAGCACGGGCTTCATCCGGACGCATTGTTTTATTGAAAAACTGATTAATCGTATGCAGGTTTACTGGTAGTAAGTAAACATTGCCTTTGTAAATGGCCTTCACACGGTTGGTGTAAGGCATAAACTGTGAATACTGATTAACGAAATCCCAAACTTCTTTATCATCTGTATGAAAAATATGGGGACCATAAACGTGCAACATGACGTTGGTCTGCGGATCACGTTCTGAATGACAGTTACCAGCAATATGAGAACGTTTGTCAAAAACAACAGACTCAATCCCTTCCTCTGCTAATAATCTCGCAATAACCGCACCAGAAATACCTGCGCCCACTATAGCAACTTTCATTTTTTACCCCAGAAATGTCGTTTTAATAATCCAATGCCTTTCAGTAAAATATTTTCGCCATCAATATTCACTACTGGCATATATTTAATGCGCAAGTTTTCGCGATGATGATGAAGCCAGACATTGAAAAGACGCTCTGCCATAAAACCAAAAACACGCTTTTGGTAAGCATCGTAATTTTGGTAGTCAATTTTTTGCTCAAGCGCAAAAAGTACCGGGAAAAGCCATTCAAAGTATTCATCGATCAATGACTTTTTACAAACAAACATATTATACAAACTAATTTTTGTCCCACCCATAATAGAGTCAAAATCAGACAAATATTCCGGGTGCTGTAACGCAATCTCATCACGAAGCTGAGTGTAGTCAGACTCATGGTGGGCATGAATGTAATGGTTTTTAATCGATGTGATGTAATAATTTCTCGGTCTGGCAATCAGGATATCAGCTTCTTTCAGCAACGCCATCATCTCTTCTGGTGATGCGATGCGCTTTCCCTTAACCTTCAAATCACTTTTAGAAGATGCGAAATAGCGGCGGTAGTGCGCCAAGCCCACAACGTCTTCCTGAGAATTCTTCCAGATCCAGTAGGCTGCTGTCAGTTCACAAAATGAAGAGTTTAAATTTGATATATTATTTCCCGAAGAGTCCAGTACAAAACTCTCAGCAATAAATTCATCCGCAAAACCAACCTTAATAGGCATGAATTTTTCATTAATTGGAAAATCAAAGCGTTTATGTGACACTATAAATATTTTCATTTCTTAACTACCATCCAACACTAATATTTATTTTTTAATTTTTGAGTATAAGTAGTAGGCAATGTAATTAACAGAGCAACCACGAATAGAGAGTAAGCCATATTATGATAAAATGCACTTATATAAATAGATAAAAGAGAAAATGATAATAGATTCCTTTATTCGTATCTGTAAAGACAAATTAAGAAAACAATTGCACCGATAGCATAGCACCAAAGTCATAAAATAATTTAACAAAATCATTATGAGGCATGATATCATATCCATAGATATCAATTAACATATTGCGAGCTGACTCCGCACCATGACCAAAAATATACTGAGTTAAAGATGAATTATTTGAAGCATCAAAAATATGTTCTTGAATAAGAGTCCTTGCTTCATAAGATTTATCATCGTCTCCCTCATATCCACCTAAAAAAAATAGTCGTATGCTTAGTAATTAATGCGTATGCAATATAAGATAACGAGAAAAAATTATTATACCAAATGATATAACTTTCTTTAGCTTCATCGCTATTTTAGAAAAACAATAAAGAGATATGATCCCCAATAATACAACTAAAGCTAGTCGCGTTTCCGAATAGAAAATAAAGAAGGACAAAATAATAATACAACACACTTTAGTAAAATTATTCTTTATAAACTCAAACGCAAATACTACACCGCATAATGCATAGACGGAGTAATGTGTAGGGCTTAACGAAAAACCTTTGAATCTTGCACCATCATCAATATATGATGAATGGAAAATAGGGTCTAACATTATCCACCCCATTAAATTGCCATATCCATATAATAAATGTAATAAAAACCCCCAAACCTGCCATTCTAAACTTGTTAAAATAACAACACAAATAAATCAATATCAAAAAATCAACAAAAGCAAAATACAGTACCTCAAAAAAATGTCCAAAATTGGTATCTACTACAGGAATTGCATAGTAAAAAGGATAAGTAAAAATTAATGTTAAAATTAAACCTCTGAGTCAAAGAATATATATTTCCACTTTATTCCGAATTAATATAGAATATATTTTCTACATTCTTTAACGGTTTACTTTTTCCATAAAAATCTCTAATTTCGCTTCCTATTTCAGCCACATTGTAAAATGGGGTAATATTCAAATCAGAATAGACTTTTTTGTATAACTCATCTAAATCCGATGTAGAATAAAATATTATATTTACATCAAAAAATCTTGCTTCAAATGCCATCGTTGAAAATGGTGTAATTAATATATCATTCGGGCAGAGTGTTCGGATAAACTCATAGCTACTTATATTGTTTATTGAAAAACCATATTTTTCATAGTCTGTATAATCTCTTGGATGTTTTCTAATAATCAATTCTACTCCGTTTTGCTTTAAATGCTCGTGTAATTCGGTAGCAAAGACTATCTGACTTTCAGCTGCCGCCTTACAAGAATGAGACATAAAAGCCTGAGTCACAAAATAGACATGGCCTCCGCTAATAGCATCACTACCACTTAAGGTTTTTTGTTTTTTTATCTTTTCAAGCCAAGGCGGAGGAATAAGCTCAATGTTCTCTTGCTTTGCGCTTCTTGCAAGAAGAAACTTTATGTTTAAGGCTGATATAGTGAATATTTTATCGCATTGAAAATTATTAATAGTCAGAGGCAAATGGTATTTTTTTAACATAAGATACAAATGATCAGAAAACCCTTTGTAATTTTTCGAGTCAGCAAAAAGGCCTCGCAAATAAGAATAGTGTTTAATTCTGAAGGCTGAAAATATATTTACCAGCCTATGTTTTAACATAGGATAACCAGAGAAAACAATATCTGGTCTATATTTCACGATTGAGTAAATCAAAAAAGCTAATTGTTTTAATTTATTGATAAACCTGAACTTACCGAGTTGATATTGAACTAATTTATACTTAGTTGCTTCATCGCTATCATTTAAGAGACCTACAGGGCAACAGATTATTATAGTAGAATAATCTTTATATATATTTTCAAGTTCTAATATCTCATAAATTTCTTCTTTAACTTCACTATCAATAAGATATTTCAAAGCAAAACCCTTTTGACGTATTTAACAAAATATGCCTTCATGAAAAATAACAACAATGTAGAAAACAATACACCACATGCTACACCAGTACTTTGGAAAAAGTAACCTAGAATATATTGCATCCCTACACCAAAAACAAATGACACCAGTGTTGAATAAAGTATAATCCTATCTTTCTTTCTGGCATAAAGCTCATAGTGATAGATTAGCCCAAAGGAATATATAAATGTGGATGAAATTAGAATATAAAATATAACAATAGAGTTCATAAAGTCTTTTTTATCCAAAAAGTAACACATCACAGGCATAAAAGCAGACAATAATATTAAAACTCCACCACCTATTTTAAATACACTAACTTTAAATTGCGCAAGGATAGAATTATATTTCTCATTATCTTTGGAGTTGAATGCGTTAACTAACTTAGGATAAAAAATCATAATAACAGCAGCATCAACAAATGCAATCAACGCATTTGCCATATTACTAAAGAATGAATATATAGCCAGATCTTGAGTGGATGACATAAACTTTAAAAAATATCTATCACTAACAAAAATGGCTCTAAGCATAAGAGTCGCAAGAAGTAGAGGAATTGCTATTTTAACACCCTGCCATATCCAAGGAATATTAATTCTCCAAAAAGAAGTTCCACGCCATTTTGTGTATTTTAATTCGGTTAATGAATAAGCAATAGCGACAACATTAGCACTAGCCCAAAAAATCAAAAGATTATTTAACGATACACAACTATCATTATATGAATATGCAATATATAAATAAATCCAAGAGGCTGTTCTTAAAAATAGTTGAAAATTAGCCTTTAGCGCATGACCATTAATAACAATCAACCTCATGAACTCTTGGGAAAGATGTTCAGATATAAGAACAAAAGAAAACAGAAAAAGCAAGTCGGAACTAATAATATTATACTGAAAAAAAACGATTAGTAATGGGATACTGAGTACATACATTACAATATAAAAGAAGAATTGATTAAAAATCATACCGGAACTTTTATAATAAGTATTACTAATAATTTCCCGGGATGAGTAAGAATAGAAATCAAATCCTAAAATATAAAGAAAATATGAAACCGTTATTGATATTAATGAATATCCAGCGAGAACTTCAAACGAGCTATACTTTGCTAAATATGTAATAAGAATAAATTTGCTTGCTAACGTTGCCCCTCGTAATGACAGCATCAAAAGTGATTTTTTTGTTATATTCATCATTGATATATAATAGTAAAATTAAATTATAGCCCCACCAAATTATTAGCGGCGAGGCTTGATGTTTATTCTATGACATCAAAGCTAAGAGGAGTTCCATACTTCAAATCTACTCGAGCATGTTTGCCAAGAATATCATCATAATACTTCGGCGCCATGCCATACCCCGGTCTAATACTCTTAACATTTTCACTAGTCAATTTTTCGCCTTTCTTCACATCTTTTACGACATAAAGAGAGCGACGGAATTTGAGATTGCCTTTTTCACTTTCTTTGCGCTCATAGTTCACCCGACCTAATGCCATCCAGGCCGTCTTCGCATCGCGACACAACGCTACAAGATCTTTAGGTTCCAGGGAGAAGCTATCATCCGGGCCACCGCCATTGCGGTCGAGGGTGATATGTTTTTCAATAATATTGGCACCAAGAACAACTGAGGCAACCGCAGTGGTGTTATCAATTGTATGGTCTGACAAACCAGTGATTACATTAAACCGTTTTGCCATATCGGGTATGGTTGCAAGGTTGTAATCTTCGGCAGGAGCCGGATAACCACTGACACAATGCAGAACAACCAGTTCTTTACACCCGGCACCGTACGCAGCGTCTATAGCTTCCTGGATTTCGTGTTCATCCGCCATACCCGTTGACATAATCATCGGTTTTCCTTTACTTGCCACATAGCGGATTAAAGGTAAGTCAACGAGTTCAAATGAGGCTATCTTGTAAGCTGGGGCATCCAGTTCTTCCAGAAGATCAACAGCAGTGAAGTCGAAAGGAGAACTAAACATCGTGATACCAACTTCTTTAGCCTTCTCAAAAAGCTTCTGGTGCCACTCCCATGGAGTATGTGCCCATTCATAAAGCTGATATAAAGATTTTCCTTTCCACAGGCCATCTTTAATCTGAAAATCTTCTTTGTTGCAATCAATTGTTATTGTATCTGGTCGATAAGTTTGAATTTTGATCGCATCAGCGCCACTTTCTTTAGCTATCTCGATCAACCGGAAAGCAGTATTAATATCGCCATTATGATTTGCTGACAACTCCGCAATGATATATGGAGGGAAGTCAGCACCAATTTTACGCCCGGCAATTTCAATAAACTTATTCATTAGTTAACCTTTTTAATTGTGATATTGTATCGTTGACCATTAATGATGAAATAAGCAGGAAACCGATTAGGGTCACATACTCTAAGCAAATTAAATTGTTCTCTTATTGTTTTATCAGTATCCAACTCGCTGTTTTCAGGCGTCCGTTTTTCGTAATAATCCGGGTTTCCAGTTTGAGAGGTCGGCGTCGCTGTTTTATAATTTTGACAGAACCAATTAATCAATTCGATTTCCGCACCAAATAATTTTTCATTAATTTCATCAAATAACTCAGTGCCATCTAGAGGTATATGAATTTTTCTCCAAATGTCTCCCGTATCTATACCTGATTCAGCATTTAGCAAAGATAAAACTATACGGTCTTTCCCGGTTAAGATATCCCATACATGCGGACTCCATCCTCGTCCTTGTGGCAAATCACTAGCATGAAGAACTAACGTATATTCGAATCGCTCCCTAATCTCTTTTTTGATAAATTCAGAACAAGATATAAGGAATAGAACACCGTTTGCATTTTTAATATCTGCAACACTGGTGACTAATTCAATATTATAATTATCTTTATTTCTCTCTTGCCACGTACTGAGGTAAACATATACCGGGTGTTCGATATCACTACACAATAACGTTACATTAAGCATAATTTCTCGTTCACTGTAGAATAAATTCTGTGCAACCCTGTGCCATCACAGACTTGAGAAGAAGCCTCAGACAATTTTTTTAAAATTGCGACATCACTTATAAGATGATCAATCAAATTCTTAAGCCTTAATATATCGTCTTCGTTTTCCAGGAGTCCAAAGTTGATTGCAGCGCCAGCTTGACTTAAGTTCTCAGCGATAGTTTCCTGGTTCTTGGCAATTACCAAATTTATTGTAGGTAATCCTAATGCACACCTCTCCCACGAGGTCGTACCAGCAGCGCCAATGCATAGATCAGCGTCAGTCATTTCCTCTGACATTTTATCAGAATTAATAACTAATCTAATTTTATTAAGTGATTTTGAGATGGCGTCTTCTAAACTATATAAGTTAGGATTCCCAGAGCCAACAATAAGTGTAATCTTGCCGCTATAATGACTTTTTTCAAGTGCTGAAAGTGTCATTAGGCTTTTGTTGTTTTTGTCAACACCACCCAACGTAACCAAAATATTGTTTACATGTTGGATATCTTTTCGCCGTGTTAATGACTTTGGTCTCCATTGAGAAAATTCATCCCTTAACAGGGAAAATTGAGGCCCCAATAGTAACTGACAATCACTATTTACTAATGCAAGATAATCCCCTTTCTGGCGACCGATAGTCTGGTCAATCAGCCAGTTACAGTGATGCGAACGATCACAAAGGTCATCAATTACCAGCAAAGGTGCCAATGAATTCAGTTCAGTTTCCCATGGTTTCCCAAGCGCATAATGATCGACAACAATTAAGCTAAGTTCATTATTACTTTCGCAACCATATTTCACCAATATCTCTCTGGAGAGGGAGGCATCATCACTTTCAGTTCCATTAAGCCAGGCTGAATGAAAATATCTGTTTTCTCGCTCTGACGTAGTGGGGATCCTGATGTAATCAGCACCTGATGTTTTTATCTCGGCTTCAAGCACTGGTGTCAGACTTCGGGAAATGAAGAGAACCTGAAAACCTTCCCTCATAAATTTTTGAGCCAAAGATAAGCACCTTTTGATATGGCCTATCCCTGTATCGACACTTCCATCAGCACGAAACGCTATATATTTAGCCATCAATTTTAGCTTTAAGTAATTGGAAAAGATTTTCAGCAATCACCCAGTCTTCAGGAGTGTCAATATCCTGTACCCGCTCACGGGGGAGGATTTCTAACAAGCTCTTTGACGTGAAGAAACCTTTTCGATTCATAAATGCCTCAGGTTTGCCCCAGTAAAACTGCCCGGCATCATGGTAAGCAGGTTCAAGATCCTGAGAGCGTGTCTTTTCATTTTCAGGATGGAACATCTGTACCTTTCCATCTGGCTTTAAATAAACAGCTCGCTGGATCGGGAATGGGAAAGATGTTGCAGAGAAAACATAATCGCAATCGCTTTGCTGCAGCTTTTCATATGCTTTTTCCAAATCCTGGCCTTGAAGAAAGGGGGCGGTCGCATAGATGCAGCAGACAAAATCAATACATACACTTTGGGATAACTCATCCAAGGCATGATGAATGACATCAACTGTTGTAGCAAAATCATCAGAAATATGAGCAGGCCGCATAAACGGCACTTCCGCACCATATTTACGCGCGACCTCAGCAATTTCTTCATCATCTGTTGATACAATGATTCGGTCAAAGACGCCGCTCTGCTGAGCGGCTTCAATGGACCAGGCAATCATTGGTTTCCCACAAAATTCTTTAATATTTTTACGTGGTATACGCTTGCTACCGCCACGCGCAGGAATGATTGCCACATTCATTTAAAAGAACTCCCGAATACATTTGATAACGTAATTCTGCTCTTCATCAGAAAGTGTCGAGTACATCGGAATGCTGATTGCGCGCGAGTAATAGTTCTCAGCAATCGGGTAATCGCCTGCTTTATGTCCGAGTTGTTCATAATATGGCTGAGTATGAACAGGGATATAATGGACGTTAACGCCAATTCCTTTATCACGCAGGTAGTCAAAAAGCGGTTTACGCTGTGCTGGATCGTTAACCGTCAGAGGATAAAGATGCAGAGCACTGTAGCCACCTGGTGATTGAAGAGGAGTGGAAACAGGTACTCCCTCAAACGCCGCGTCATAACGTCTTGCCAATTCATGCCGACGGGCAACAAAATCCTCAATACGTTTTAACTGACTCACACCCAAAGCAGCCTGCAATTCGGTCATACGATAATTCAAACCGAGATCAACCTGCTGATAGTACCAACCTCCTTCCGTGGCTTTCGTCATTTTATCACCATCGCGGGTAATGCCATGACTACGAAAAAGCTGTAATTTTTCAGCCAGGGAATCACAGTTGGTGAGCGCCATGCCGCCTTCTGCTGTCGTTATAATTTTTACCGGATGAAAGCTCAGTATCGTAATATCGGCAAAACGAGAATTACCAATTTTAACACCCTGATAACTACCGCCAATTGCATGTGATGCATCTTCAATAATGGCAAAACCATACTCTTTAGACAGTTGATGAATTTCTTCCATCTCACATGATTGACCAGCGAAAGCAACAGGAACAACAACTTTTGGTAATACGCCGCTAGCCTTAGCAGTAACCAATTTAGCTTTTAGCGCGCTCACACTCATATTGTAGGTTTGCGGATCGATATCGACAAAACTAACATTGGCTCCACAATACAAAGCACAATTAGCCGAAGCGACAAACGTATTCGGAGACGTCCATAACCAGTCACCTTTCTTCAGGCCTAACGCCAGGCAAGCAACGTGTAACGCAGAGGTCGCACTGTTCACAGCAACGGCATGTTTAACACCGACATAATCTGCAATAGCTTGCTCAAACTGTGGTACACATGGTCCTTGGGTCAAAAAATCTGACTTCAATACGTCCACAACTGCATTGATATCTTCATCAGAGATATCCTGTCGTCCATAAGGGATAAATTTCATCAGATATTGCCTACTTTTTCGCGGTTATCATCAATCCACTGACGAAGTTCCTCAATACTCATCCATTCCGTATTGCTGTCGCTCTCGTACACGAACCCTTCCGGCACTCTCTTACCGTCTTTGATACGTTCAGGAGAGTCACACCAGTTGTGAATAGCAGGCAGGATTTTGAAATGTTCTGGGTATTCATAGGTATAATGTGCATCTTCCGCACTGATCATCTGCTCATGCAGTTTTTCACCAGGGCGAATACCAATGACTTTCTGAGTTGCATCCGGGGCAACAGCGGTAGCAACATCGGTAACTTTCATTGATGGGATTTTTTTCACGTAAATCTCACCGCCAACCATATCGTTGAAAGCATGCCATACCAGTTCAACACCCTGTTCCAGGGTAATCATAAAGCGGGTCATACGATCATCAGTAATAGGCAGTTCACCTTTATCTTTAATGGAAAGGAAGAAAGGGATGACTGAACCACGAGAACCCATTACATTACCGTAACGGACAACGGCAAAACGCGTTTTGGTTGCACCAGAGTAGGAATTACCCGCAACAAACAGTTTGTCAGAGGCCAGTTTGGTTGCACCGTAAAGATTAGCCGGGCTACTCGCTTTATCTGTTGAGAGTGCAACAACACGTTCAATGCCTTTATCAATACATGCATCAATAACGTTCATCGCACCGTTAATATTTGTTTTTACACACTCGAATGGGTTGTATTCTGCTGTCGGTACAATCTTAGTTGCTGCTGCATGGACGACGAAATCAACACCATCTAATGCACGGTATAAACGATCTTTATCGCGAACATCGCCAATGAAGAAACGAATACGGCTTTCATCTTTAAAATGCTTCGCCATTTCCCACTGTTTCATTTCGTCACGAGAATAAATGATAATCTTTTTCGGATTATATTTTTCCAATGTCATTCGAACAAATTTATTACCAAAAGACCCCGTACCACCAGTTACCAGAATAGTTTTATTATCAAACATGTTTATTCACCGAAAAATATACTATTTAGATTGTTACAATAATGGCCTATTGTAACGCAAATCTCTAACTATGTTTTACGCACGCTACCGCCCCTGGCTCAACAGCTACCAGTGTACTGCATGCATTCCAGAAATGTTACGAGCCTGCCGATCCTGGCAAAGCGCTCTAAAACTCAAACGCTAATTGTCTTACCAAACAAGGTCAGAAACAAGGAAAAATGCCACAAAACCATAACGAAAATTTGGTGGCTAACACATTGTTATTAAGGATATTTATATGAAACAAAAACGGCAGAAACATCCAAAGACACCTGGATGTTTCTGCCGTCATTATTTTTATAACATCCGCCTCTGGCGATCGGCTTAGCTTACTCGTTAAGCAACGCCTCAATTCCCTTCCGAAACTTCGCCCCTTCCTTCAGGTTGCGCAGCCCGTACTTCACAAACGCTTGCATATAGCCCATTTTCTTACCGCAGTCGTAGCTGTCGCCTGTCATCAGCATGGCGTCAACAGACTGTTTTTTCGCCAGTTCTGCAATCGCATCCGTCAACTGGATGCGGCCCCAGGCGCCGGGTTCTGTTCTTTCCAGTTCTGCCCAGATATCTGCCGACAACACATAGCGACCTACCGCCATCAGATCTGAGTCCAGCGTCTGCGGTTGATCCGGCTTTTCAATAAACTCAACAATACGGCTGACTTTCCCCTCATTATCCAGAGGTTCTTTGGTCTGGATAACGGAATACTCTGAAAGGTCGCCTTTCATGCGTTTTGCCAGCACCTGGCTGCGCCCCGTTTCGTTGAAACGCGCTACCATTGCCGCAAGATTATAGCGAAGCGGATCGGCCGTCGCGTCATCAATGATGATATCAGGCAGCACCACCACAAACGGGTTGTCGCCAATCACAGGACGTGCGCATAAAATGGAATGCCCCAGACCCAGCGGTTGAGCCTGGCGAACGTTCATAATCGTCACGCCTGGTGGGCAAATGGACTGCACTTCCGCCAGCAACTGACGTTTCACGCGTTGCTCCAGAAGTGACTCTAATTCGTAGGAGGTGTCGAAGTGGTTCTCTACCGCATTTTTGGAGGCGTGAGTGACCAGAACGATTTCTTTGATCCCAGCAGCAACAATTTCGTCAACAATGTACTGTACCATCGGTTTGTCAACAATCGGCAGCATCTCTTTGGGGATTGCCTTGGTGGCAGGCAACATGTGCATACCCAGACCAGCTACCGGAATAACTGCTTTCAAATTAATCATTATTTCATCCACCTATAAAATGGTTGCTGAATTATAGCTCTTTAGCATGTTTTAGCCAGCATGAATTACATTATGGCGTTGGATGTGATGGTACGCCGCTTATCCGCAGATTGCAGTAGCCATAATCTTAAGTATGAGTAACTTTCGCCAGGAATGGTCGCAAAACTACCTCCCCCGCTCCGGCAACCTGAAATTGACCGCTTCCACATTCACCACCTTGTGGTTAATCCTGTCGA
Source organism: Citrobacter sp. CK194 (assembly GCF_030333395.1). Taxonomy (NCBI): domain Bacteria; kingdom Pseudomonadati; phylum Pseudomonadota; class Gammaproteobacteria; order Enterobacterales; family Enterobacteriaceae; genus Citrobacter; species Citrobacter sp. CK194. The sequence continues at coordinate 542,281 of NZ_JAOWGA010000019.1, read as the reverse complement.
TATCGACAGAGCTCTGCCCCTTCTCATTGACTGCATGAACGTTCGCCAGCGACAGCAAAGTGTCCTGTTTCGCCATAAACTTGCCGCGTATATCTTTACGCAGATCAAAGTGCATCTTCAGCGCGGGCCCTGTCGCAGACTCCTGCATTACCTTGATATTACGCAGGAAAAGATGCTGCGGCTGGTTGTGTAGTTCAAGCGTAGCGCGCTTCATATCCAGATTGGTGATCGCCACAAAGGAGGTCGCATTCCCTGAAGAGATCTGAATGCCGCGCAGTTTATAGTCCAGGCGAGTGTTATCAAGATGAATATCATTTAATTTGAAGTTTTGCGGAATGGATAAATATTTGCCTTTGACGACGCCATAACCAATAAGCATCCCCGCACAATTCACCATATCGATATTATCAATCACGAAATTATCACATCCATAAATTGCTACCGTCGCATTATCAATACCCGCTTTCTTACTGAAATCAGGCGTGATATTCCGCGCTTTTACATTACGAATGATAAAGTGTTTTCCGTTCTCCACATGAACCAGTTGTCGGCAATCCGATCCGGTAATATTGGCCACGACAAAGTTCTTTACGGTTTGTTCTTCCGGGTAGGCATTATCGTAGGTGCTGCCCGCCAGTCCGATGCCAATCCCCCAATTGATTTTCCCGTTGGTGCAGTCGATGCGTTCTATAACATGGTCAGAGATCAGAATGTTACGATCGTTAATCGCCACGTTCCATTCGATGGCATCTCCTTGCAGATCGCTGAATCGGCCGTTGGTGATGCGCGCGCCGTCCACCTGGTTGTGGAATCCCTGGCGCAGAATGGCGTAATTTGCATGGCTGACCGTAATATCATCAATGGTGAGATTACGCATCACTCGCGGCTTTTTGCCGCCAATGTAGATCTGGGTAACGGGGCCGAACCCGCTCATGGCAATCCCCCTGATGGTGCAATCTGAACCGCGCACATCCAGGGTGATGTTGTGCAGGCTGCCGCCCTGCTCTCCTGTTACCTGGCAGCCATCCTGCAACACAAACCGACCGCGACCATTGCCGCTTAAGCGCCCACGCACATGCAGCGTTTTTCCTGCCGGGATAAAGATGCCGGTATTGACGTTCTCGCAGACCAGCCCCGCAGGAACAACAACCGTCTGCGCTTCGCTAAACGCCTGTTTAAACGAGGCTATCCAGTCTCGGGGGTTATAATCCTGAATATTGACGGTTTGCCGGGGTTCAAGCGCGCGGGCAAAGGGGGAATGGAGGACAGGAAGCGCGGCAAGCGCAGAGCCTGCCGTCAGGAAGGTGCGACGGGAGAGTTTATTCTCTGGCATACAACCTCGGTTTACATCGTTTGCAGCAGGCTGGCTAACTGTTGATTAATTACCTGCTGATTAAAATCAGCCTCAACTTTTTCACGGGCGCGTTGTACCACAGGCCGCAACGACTCGGTGTCGATACGACTGAATGCCGCCAGTTGCTCCGCCAACGCCTCAGCATCATTTTCAGGCACCAGCCAGCCCGACTTACCGGCATCCACCAGTTCAGGAATACCGCTGTGAACGGTTGAAACCACCGGCAGCCCGACTGCCATCGCTTCCATCAGCGCCACCGGAATACCTTCCATATCGCCATCCGTACCGGTGATAGACGGCAGCAGAAATACATCCGCGTCATCCAGCATCTTTTTCACTTCATGGCTGGGCTTAAAGCCTGGCATTTCAATCACATCATCAAGCTGGTACTGCTCAATCAATGTGCGCAGGCGTCTCTCCCACGGCCCCATGCCCAGGATGCGATAACGGAACGCCACCCCCTGCGCTTTGAGCTGTCGGCAGGCCTCAATCGCTACGTGCAGTCCTTTCTTCTCGGTTAATCGCGCCACGGAGATAATCTCCAGCGGCGTACCCGGCGCTTTTACCGGACGGTGAGTAAAGCGCGTCATATCGACGCCCATCCGCGAGACCGCAATTTTCTCGGGCGGGCACCCCATCGTTTTAAGGCGTCCCGCCCATAATTCACTGATGGGCAGCATGAGATCGCCACGCTGGAACAAGCGCTGATATTCAGGCGTGTAGTGATTGAGCACATCGCGGTGCGATACATCAATACCGTGAAAAACGGTGGAGATTTTGCCTTTGATCACGCCTAGTTCCCGCAACTTCGCCGCCGTTACGCCCGCCGGGCCAAAATGGGCGATAAAAACATCCGCCTGGAACATTTTTGGCGTCAGCCCGCAGATTGCGGACAGAATCAGGTTGCGCGCTTCATCACCGTAACGTGAAACATTCAGCGCCTTCCAGGTTGATGCGCGCGTACCGCCACGCAAAGACGCAATGGCGCGATAGCGCAGCTTCGCCAGCTTGCCTTCCGGCTCATCCAGCAGCCAGTGCGTTTTTTCACCCAGGCGGTAGGTGTCATACGCCGCATGCGTGTTCTCAAGGTCGCCTTTATGCAACGCGACAATTTCCACCTCAAACCCCATATCGATAAACGCGGTGATCTGGTTCAGCACGAAGGTCTCTGACGACAGTGGGAACTTCAGTAAAAAGAAGCTGACCTTCATTTCCCCTCCCCGATACGGGTTAACACTGACTGCACCATGCGAAAGCCCTGTTCACGCTCGCGGTTTACGGCGTCCGCCAGTCGCGCGTTGAGCGCGGGCAACTGCCCCAGCGTATCGGCCACCATCGCTTCCAGGCTGCCGTCAAGCAAATGACGAATGTCGATCGCCATTTCAGGCAATCCCAGCTGTTGCATAATTCCGGCAGATTTGTGCTCATAATTAATGGCAATCGCAGGGGTCGCGAAATTCATGGAAATAATGGCGGAATGCAGGCGCGTGCCCACGGTCAGTTCACAGGCGCCGAGGATTTTCCCCATTTCAAGATCGTTGAGTTCGTCCATTACCACATGGTAACGATCCGGATCGCTGACGTGCTGGCGCAGGTTTAACGCCACCATGCGATCGTCTTTGTTATAGCTGTCGATACCGGTACAGGTTGACAGCGCAATAACCTGATAGCCTTCCTCAAGGATACGGTTCACCACGCCAGCAAACGCCTTCTCGTAAGCCTGTTGGGTGGTTCCCAGACGCTTATCGAATGGCGCCAGTTCACGCAGCGTAATCGCAACCGTCTTTTGCTTTCCGGCAAGGGCTAACCAGTGCTGAACGGCATAGCCCGGTTCAAAATCATCATTGTGATGATCAACCAGCCAGGCGGTATCGACCCCCGCTTCAACTTTCGTCGTGGTGATATCGCTACGCTTCATCAGCTCCAGACTGACTGATTCACGCAGAATCAACGCATCACAGTGCCCAAAGACGTAATTCGCCAACGTGTTGAACTGCTCGTCCTGGAAGGGGCCGACGCTGTGACCAATCATATACAGCGGCTTCTTCGCCATAAAAGTACACAACGCATGTTCAAACTGTGGCACACCGTACAGATCGACGAAAAACGAGCCCCCGACCTGGATAATGGCGTCATAACCGGATAACAGACGCACGAAGTCGGTAAACCCTTGCGCAATGGCAATATTGCGCAGCTTGCCGGTATCGGTGACGCGGGAGAGCAGTACCTGATGCTGATAGCGGCGACGCAGCACTTTTTTCACGCGCCCCATCACGCCCGCCGCGTTATTGTGCTGCTTCATCTGCGAATAGAGCGGATCGCCCATCACCGGGCGATTCAATAACCAGGATGAGCTCACCGGATAGCGACTCATCACATCCACTTCTGCGTCAGGCTCAAGACGGTTAATGGCATCCAGCAGGCCGCGCAAAATTGCGCTGTCGCCACGGTTGCCGCAGGTGTGGTTGCCCAGGATCAGTAATTTCATATTTGCCCCTTAAAATCGTTGCCGGATGGCGGCTGTCGCCTTATCCGGCCTACAGCAAAATCAATTCATAGGCCGGATACGACGCGTAAACGTCGCCATCCGGCAAAAGTTATCCTGCGCGAAGCAGTGTTTTCATTTTTTCGCTACGGCAAAACTGGCGCTTCATCTCCACCACCAGCGGATGGCGCGAAAGCACAATCATCACGGCGAAGGCTAGCGCGCCCGCCACGATTTGCGTTGCCAGCAGTACGCTCAGCGGCAGATGTCCATTCAGCGCAATCCCCAACCCATAGCTCACCGCCAGGGTAGGTAAAGAGAGATAAAACGGTAGCCACAGGCTAAGGATGTACTGGCGGTAACTCGACCCCAGCACCGGTTTAATCATGACGAAATAGCTCAGAACGGTATTGATGATCTGCACCAGCAGGAAGCCCAGCGTCACGCCTGTCGCCCCCGCCAGATGGCCGCCAACGATAATTGCCGGAATGAACAGAAAGGTTTTGAACACATTGAATTTGAAGCTGATATCGACGCGCGCTTTCGCCATCAGCAACGAACCAATCGGGTTGCCGACAGAGCGCAACAGCCCCACCACGCACAGCAGTTGCAGCACCGGAATGATGCTGCTCCACTTCTCGCCAAAAACCAGCGGCACAAAATTATTCGATACCACCATCAGACCGAGCAACGCGGGAAAATTAATAATCCCCACGACCGACAGCAGCTTGTAGAAGTTGACGCGCAGCTTCTCCGTATCATCCTGAATTTTGGCGAACGCCGGGAACAATACGCGGGTAATGATCGGGTTAAGCTTCATTGGCGGAACTACCGCCACGTTATAAGCAAGGTTGTATCCCCCAGCGACGCTCGCGCCGAGAATACGCGCCAGCACCAGCGTCGACAGGTTAGTATTGACGTAATTGATGATGCTGTCCGCCGTCAGCCATGCGCCAAAGCGCAGGTTCGACGAAACAGACGCCAGCGAAAAATGCAGGCCGGGGCGGTAGATCTTCCGGCCAAAATAGCCGAACAGCAGCGTACGGACGGCGCTGTTGACCAGATAGCCGAGGATAGCCGTCATTGCCAGCGGCCAGAAATGGGCGCTGACCACGGTAAAGGTGAACCCTGCCAGCACCGAGCTGGTCTCGATCATGCCTATTTTGTTAAATTCCAGCTCCTTTTGCATCAACGCGCGAAACTGTTGCCCGTGAGGGATCACCACAAACGCCAGCGACAGGGTTTTAATCAGCGGCGCCAGATCGGGGTTATGCAGCACGTTGCCGATCACGTCGCTAAGCAAAAACACCACGACGCACACCGCCAGCCCTAAGCCAACGTTCAGCCAGTACAGGGTGGTGAGTTCGAGGTGGCTTATCGTTTTACGCTGAATAATGGAGTTGGCAATACCGAAGTCCGACAGCGTATCGGCGAGGGCGATAATCACCAGCGACACGGTCAGCAGACCAAACTGGTGATTATCAATAATCCGCGCCAGCACGGTCATCTGAATCAGTCCCAGCCCGATAATGATAACCGTAGCGATCGCCGACCACTTCGCCCCACTGATGGTTTTTTCTCGTAAGCTCATGATCGTTCCTCAGTACGCCGCTTTATTCACAAAGCCTTTGAACACCGTCAGAAAAACAATCTTGATGTCAAACCACACGCTCCACTCGCGGATGTACTCCAGATCAAACTCCACGCGCTTTTCCATTTTCTCCAGCGTGTCGGTCTCGCCGCGCCAGCCGTTGATCTGCGCCCACCCCGTAATGCCGGGTTTGACTTTATGGCGCAGCATGTAGCCTTCGATAAGCTGGCGATACTGCTCGTTATGCGCCACCGCGTGCGGGCGCGGCCCGACGATAGACATGCCGCCGGTCAGAACGTTGATAAACTGCGGCAGTTCATCAAGCGAGGTACGGCGCAGAAAATTCCCCACGCGGGTTACACGCGGGTCGTTTTGCGTCGCCTGCGTCACCACTTTGTCGTTTTCCATCACCTTCATGGAGCGGAATTTCCACACTTTGATCGGCTTACCGTCCATGCCATAACGGGTCTGGCGGAAAATGATCGGCCCTGGCGAACTGAATTTGACCGCCAGCGCAATGCAGCACAGCACCGGAGAGATCAGCAGCAGAATCAGCGACGCCAGCACGATATCTTCCGCGCGTTTCAGCAGACGATTGATCCCTGACAGCGGCGTGTCATACAGCGGCACGACCGGCACGCCGCTTACCTCTTCAATACGCGAGTGCAGAATATTGAAGGTAAAAACATCCGGGATGAGGATGACCGAGCAGGTAGTGTCCGCCAGAGCGCGCACCAGTTTTTTTACCTGCGCCCCGTCACTCATCGACATGGCGATATAGACGTTATGAATGCGTGAGGCTTTGGCATCCTCGACCAGTTGTTGCAGATTTCCGGCCCAGTCAGAAGAGACGCCGCCCGGTTTCGGATCGTAGTAAACGCCGACCACTTCAAAACCCAACCACGGCTCCTTGCGGAAGCTGTCCAGCAGCGACTGACCGGCAGGAAGATCCCCCGCCACCGCCACCCGGCGCGTGTTGTACCCACGGTTACGCAGCCATCCGGCTCCGTAGCGAATGAACGAGCGGCAGACCACCAGACCCACGCTGGAGAGCGCATACCACGCCAGCCAGACGGTAAGACGGTTATCGAAGTCGTTATTGAAGGCAATCAGGCCTGCGCTGAAGACCAGACTCAGCGTCCAGTTTTGCAGCAGCAGCGCCAGTTCCGTCGAAATCTTCACGCCGCGCCAGGAACGGTAAAAATCAGTTATGCCGCCCAGCATCTGAAAAACCACCAGCGTGATCAGCGCCACCAACAGATGCATATACAGGAAAGGCAATCCGCTCAGCTTGCAGACAACCCATAACCCGCCAAACATGATGGTGATATCCGAAAAGCGTTGCACCATAGAGATTAACGATGCATTGGTTTTGGCTCGCTCGCGCTTTTTTAGATTTGTCATCGTTGTTCCTGTTATTAGCCCCTTACCCGTCGCCGGGTAAGGGAAGAACCGACATTACTGATTCAGCAACGTCAGCAGGGTTCGCGTTCGCGCTTCCATCAGCGGAATGTCGCCGCGTGATTCCACGTTCAGCCGCACCACCGGTTCGGTATTGGAAGAACGCAGGTTGAAGCGCCAGTCGGCAAACGACATGCTGATGCCGTCAGTTCTGTCCACCGTCAGCGCTTCACGCGCAAAGTGTGCTTCCACCCGGCTGATGGCGGCCGCAGGCTCTGCCAGTTTGCTGTTGATTTCACCGCTGGCCGGGAACGCCGCCATCCGGTCACGCACCAGTTCCCCCAGCGACTGCCCTTTCAGACATACCAGCTCCGCCACCAGCAGCCACGGGATCATCCCGCTGTCGCAGTACGCAAAATCACGGAAGTAGTGATGGGCGCTCATTTCGCCGCCGTAGATAGCATCTTCATGGCGCATACGTTCTTTAATGAAGGCATGACCGGTTTTCGACATCACCGGCGTGCCGCCCGCCGCCGTCACCACATCAACGGTGTTCCAGGACAGACGCGGGTCGTGGATGATCTTCGCCCCCGGGTGTTTCTCCAGAAATGCCTCCGCCAGCAGGCCGACAATGTAGTAGCCCTCAATGAACTGCCCTTTCTCATCAAACAGGAAGCAGCGGTCGAAATCCCCGTCGAAGGCAATGCCCATATCTGCGCCGTGTTCAATAACGGCGTTGCGGGTGTCATCGCGACACTCCGGCAGCAGCGGATTAGGGATGCCGTTCGGGAAGTTGCCGTCCGGCGTGTTGTGGATTTTGATGAAGTCAACCGGCACGCCCTGCGCCTTAAAGCGGGCTTCAATGGCATCCACCACCGGGCCTGCCGCGCCGTTGCCGGAGTTGATGACCAGCTTCAATGGCGTGAGATTGTTGACGTTGATGTAGCCGAACAGGTGGTCGATGTAGGCGTCACGCAGATTGATCTGCTTATAGCTGCCGCGTCTGGCTTCGTTGACCGGTGGAAAATCATTGGCTTCCGCCAGACGCTGCACGTCGCGCAGGCCGGTGTCGCCGCTGATGGGGCGCGCGCCCTCGCGCACCAGTTTCATACCGTTGTAGTCCATCGGGTTATGGCTGGCGGTCACTTCAATACCGCCATCGACGCCCAGATGGAAGGTCGCAAAATAGATCTCTTCCGTGCCGGAAAGGCCGATATCCAGTACGTCAACGCCCGCATCCTGCAACCCTTTCGCCAGCGCCAGTTTCAGCGACTCGCTTGTCAGGCGCACATCGCCGCCCAGCACAATGGTTTTCGGTTGCAGGAACTCGCCGTAAGCGCGGCCAATACGCCACGCGATATCCTCATTCAACTCTTCGCCCAGCCTGCCGCGAATATCGTAGGCTTTAAAACAGGTTAATTTCGTCATGTTTTTACCCTTCTTCAGGCAACAGTTGGCCCTGACTCTCGTAAGAGCCTTTTTCAATTTTTGTTTTATTGCCCGGTGACGCTGCGCTTACCGGGACTACGGACCTGTAGGCCGGATAAGCAACGCGCCATCCGGCAACTTACCTGGCTTACACCCGCCCGTAGCGATCGGCGAAGCGCACCACGTCGTCCTCTTCAAGGTACGAACCGGAGCGGACTTCAATCAGGTCGAGCGGAATTTTTCCCGGATTCTCCAGGCAGTGGGTCGCCCCCAGAGGTATGTAGACAGACTCGTTTTCACCGAGCAGTTTGATTTCGCCGTTGATGGTGACTTTTGCCGTCCCTGCAACCACCACCCAGTGCTCCGCCCGATGGTGATGCATCTGCACGGAGAGCCCCTCGCCGGGTTTAACGGTAATACGTTTCACCTGATAACGGTCGCCGGCGTCGATAGAGTCGTATTTGCCCCACGGCCGGTAGACTTCACGGTGGATATGGTGCTCATGACGCCCGTCAGCTTTAATCTGCTCCACCACTTTTTTCACATCCTGCACCGCATTGCGATCGGCAATCAGCACCGCATCTTTGGTCTGTACAACCACCAGGTCTTTCACCCCGACGGTCGTCACCAGGCCCGACTCCGCATAAACGTAGCTGTTTTCCGTTTTATGGCTAATGACGTCGCCGTGATGCACGTTTCCCTCGGCGGTGTGCGCGCTGATTTCCCACAGTGAAGACCAGGAACCCACGTCGCTCCAGCCGGCATCCATCGGCATAACCACCGCATCCGCCGTGCGCTCCATCACCGCGTAGTCCACCGACTCTTCCGGGCAGGCGAGGAACGCCTCTTCATCCACGCGGATAAAGTCGAGGTCGGGGTCAACGATGCTCATCGCGTTTTCGCAGGCGTCCAGAATATCGGGACGGTATTTTTTCAGTTCTTCCAGATAACGCCCGGCGCGGAACAGAAACATCCCGCTGTTCCAGTAGTAGTCGCCGCTCGCCACGTAGGCCTGCGCGGTTTCAAGATTGGGTTTTTCGACAAACTGCGCGACGTCAAAAGCAACCGCGTCTTGCTCGCCGGGAGAGACATCGCCGCGACGAATATAGCCGTAGCCGGTTTCCGGCAGATCCGGCACGATGCCGAACGTGACCAGCTTACCCGCTTCGGCATACGGAATGGCGTTACGCACCGCGTCACGAAACGCCCCTTCATCAGCAATGACGTGATCGGCCGCCAGTACCAGCATTAGCGGATCGCCTTCCGGGCTGTGGCGTTTCGCCGCCAACGCCGCCAGCGCAATCGCTGGCGCGGTATTGCGCCCGGCAGGTTCGAGAATAATGTTCTCCGTCAGTTTGTTTAGCTGGCGCAACTGTTCGGCGACAATAAAGCGGTGCTGCTCATTGCAGATCACCACCGGGCTTTCGCACTCCACGCCGTTCAGACGACAAATGGTCGTTTGCAGCATGGTGAGATCGCCCTTCAGGCAGAGAAACTGTTTTGGATAAAGTACACGAGAAAGCGGCCATAAACGGCTACCCGAGCCACCCGCCATCACGACCGGATAAAGTTTACGTTGACCCATGATTTATCCCCGAATATCTGTAATAAATTGACGTAACACGTTCTCTTTATCGAGCGTGCGTTCGGCATATTCGCATGCCACCGTGTTGTTCTCAGGCATGGCAAGCGCCTGGGTAATCCCCGTCACCAGCGCGTCGACCGATTCCGGTTCCACGCAAACGGCAATGCCGGGATAGTCGCGACAAAGCTGGCCGAGTTCGGTTTCCGGTTCAGCGGTGATCACCGCGTTGCCGCCCACCGCCAGAATATTGGTCAGTTTCGACGGCAAAACGGCATCCGCCGCGCCGCGCTTTTGCACCACCAGATGGCAATCGCCCATCTTCAGCAGCGCAGGTAAGGCTTCATAAGGCTGAAGCGGATAAAATTTGACGTTATCCAGGCCGCGCTCACGGGCCATTTTTTCCAGCCGCGCTTTGCCGCCGCCCTGCCCGACAATGACAAACAACCAGGGGCGATCGGTAAGACGCTCAGCGGCGTCAATCACGTTTTCAAGTCCTTGTTTTTCACCAATATTGCCGGAGTACAGAATGATTTTTTTATCATCCGGCACCCCCAACGTCTGGCGTAAGCGGGCCGCATCGCTAGCGGTCACGTCGCGAAAACGCGCCACTTCCGACCAGTTAGGGAAGAAAATCACCTTGTCTGCCGCGACCCCTTTCTCCTGCGCTTTATTCATCATTGAACGGGAGATGGTGGAGACGTTATCGACGTTGTGCAGACCGCTGCGCTCGAACGCGGCGGCCAGTCGGGCAACCTTACCGCTCTTGCCTTGCCCGGCCAGCCCCAGACCGAGCATCGCATCCACCTCGTAGTCCTGAATATGCAGCAGCGTGCGCGCGCCGGAGAGTTTCGCCAGCAAACGCATACCCGGCGTGCAAAACAGCGTCGGCACCACGCCGATAATCCGATCCGGCTTCCAGCGTCGCTGCGCCATCAGCGGGAAGAAACTGCTCAGGGCGAAACTGCCCAGGTGCAGCAAGCGTTTCAGCGTCGATGGCTGCGTCGGAACATATAACGGGCAGCGCCAGACGGTGGCCGCCCCCTCTTCCCGGCGATAACGCCAGGAGGAATACTGCTCGCCCACTTTCCACTGCGGGTAATAAGGCGGCGCGGTGATCACCCGAACTTCATGCCCTTCACGCACCATCCACTCCACCATCTCGCCGGTGTATTTACCGATGCCGGTTAGCTCCGGCGAGTAGTTGATGCCGTACACAAGGATTCTCATACGCTTCATCCTTCAACCTGACTCTGCGTTGGCTGCATCTGCTCACCCCTGCCGCCTTGATTCAGGCTGAATGATTTCGTGTAACATCCAGGCACCCCGGACTGACGATCCGCGAGGAAGTACGCCCGACTGTTGTCGTGAACGCTGGCGCTTGCCAGAAGCCGCTCAGGCGTCTGCCAGCGATAATCTTCATGTTGTTCATCAGGCAGATGCAGATCCGCCTGATTCACCTTCAGGCGAAAACCAAGCACAACGTAATGAGTGGTAAAGTCTTCGCCGGAGAAGTTATCGTCATAGAAGTGCTGCCAGACGCCATAAAACGCGCCTGCGGACAGCGGTAAACGCAGCCCCAGTTCCGCCTGAGTGAGACGCTCAAACGCTTTTTCCAGCGTCTCATCCTTCTGCACGCGCCCGCCCGGTACGAACCAGTAACCCTGCGCAGGGCGATTGGTGCGCTTGCCCAGCAGAAATTCGCCGCGCTCATTCTCCACGATCAAATCAATGGAGATCAGCGGCGTAGAGCGCACGACGGTAGCGAAATCTTCCTGACGTAAAAACATGTTTACCCCCGGAACCGGTGCTGGTTCTCAAGGAACCACTGGTAAGTGCTGGCAAGCCCGGCCTCCAGCGACACCTCGTGATACCAGCCAAGCTGATGCAGGCGCGTTACGTCGAGCAGTTTGCGCGGCGCGCCGTCCGGTTTCGTGGCGTCAAACACCACCCGCCCTTTGTAGCCCACGACCTGAGCGATCGTTTGCGCCAGCTCCCGAATGGTGCAATCCACACCAGTACCGACGTTGATGTGCGAGAGCATCGGCTGCGTGTTCTCCTGCCACACTTCGCGATCCAGCTCCATCACATGGATGCTGGCGGCAGCCATATCATCCACATGCAGGAACTCGCGCATCGGTGTCCCGCTGCCCCATACCACTACATCCGGCGCGTTCTGCTCGGTCGCTTCATGGAAGCGACGCAGCAGCGCGGGAATGACGTGCGAATTACTCGGGTGGAAGTTGTCATGCGGCCCGTACAGGTTGGTCGGCATAACCGAGCGGTAATCGCGGTCAAACTGGCGATTCCAGGACTCACACAGTTTGATCCCGGCAATTTTGGCGATGGCATACGGCTCGTTGGTTGGTTCAAGCGACCCTTGCAGCAGTTCGCTTTCCGCCATCGGCTGTTTTGCCAGTTTGGGGTAAATACAGGAGGAACCGAGGAACAACAGCTTGTTCACGTTGTGCAGATGCGCGGCGTGAATGATGTTGCTCTCAATCATCATGTTCTCGTAGATGAAATCGGCCGGGTACGTATTGTTGGCGACAATACCACCCACCTTCGCCGCCGCCAGATAAACCTGGTCAATGCGTTCTTCAGCGAAGAATGCCTGTACCGCCCGGCTGTCCAGCAAATTCAGCTCGTCGCGGGTGCGGAGCACCAGCTCCACATCCTCGCGCTGCGCCAGCTGTCTTACGATGGCGGAACCCACCATCCCGCGATGGCCCGCCACAAAAATACGTTGTTTCATCATCCTCAGGACTCCAGCGCGATGGCAACCTCGTAGCCATGAGATTTCAGCAAGGAATGTTTCTTCGCCGCTTCCAGGTCTTTCGCGACCATTTCAGACACCATCTCCTGGAGTGTGATCTCCGGTTTCCAGCCCAGCTTCTCGTGCGCTTTTGACGGGTCGCCCAGCAGGGTTTCCACTTCCGCAGGACGGAAGTAGCGCGGGTCAACGGCGATAATCACATCACCCGGCTTTACGCCCGGCGCGTCATGACCGGTGACAGAAACGACAATCCCTTTCTCTTCCACGCCTTCCCCTTCAAAGCGCAGTTTGATCCCCAGCTGTGCCGCCGCCATTTCGACGAACTGACGCACGGAGTACTGCACGCCGGTCGCGATCACGAAATCTTCCGGCGTCTCTTGTTGCAGCATCATCCACTGCATCTTGACGTAGTCTTTGGCATGGCCCCAGTCACGCAGGGAATCCATGTTGCCGAGGAACAGGCAGGACTCCAGCCCCTGAGCGATATTGGCAATCGCGCGGGTGATTTTGCGGGTCACGAAGGTTTCGCCACGACGTGGAGATTCATGGTTGAACAGAATGCCGTTACAGGCGTAGATGCCGTAGGATTCGCGGTAGTTAACGGTGATCCAGTAGGCGTACAGTTTGGCGACGGCATACGGAGAGCGCGGATAGAACGGCGTGGTCTCTTTTTGCGGAATTTCCTGCACCAGACCGTACAGCTCAGAGGTGGAAGCCTGATAGAAACGGGTTTTCTTTTCCAGGCCCAGGAAGCGGATCGCCTCCAGCAGACGCAGCGTACCCAGCGCATCTACGTCAGCAGTGTATTCCGGGGACTCAAACGAAACCGCAACGTGGCTCATTGCCCCCAGGTTGTAGACTTCATCCGGCTGCACTTCCTGCAAAATGCGGGTCAGGTTGGATGAATCGGTCAGATCACCGTAGTGCAGGTGGAATTTCGGGTTGCTGGCATGCGGGTCCTGATAGATATGATCCACGCGTTCGGTATTGAACGAAGACGCGCGACGCTTGATACCATGAACCTCGTAACCTTTCTCCAGCAGAAGTTCCGCCAGGTAAGAACCATCCTGCCCGGTTACGCCAGTAATGAGAGCGACTTTTGACATTTTATTTTCCTCAAATAGTCCCGTTAGGGAGTAACTTTCTCAACGCGCTCGCGCGTTACCACTGCGGGATTGCCACGGCAGATTGTGTTTGCCGGTAGCGATTTAAAAACACTGCTTCGCGCACCAACGACGGTGCCGTCGCCTATCGTTACGCCGGGAGCGACAAAGACATCCGTCGCCAGCCAGCATTTCTCGCCAATCACAATTGGCGTGGCGTTAATATCAAAATGGGCGCTGGCATAATCATGACTGCCGGTACATAAATAGCTTTTCTGCGAAATAACAGAGTGTGCGCCAATCGTAATGTCACCCAGCGTATATAAAACGGCGTCATCGCCGACCCAGGCGTAATCACCTAACGTCAATTTCCACGGATACGTAATTTTTACAGAAGGTCGGATGACTGCGTTTTTTCCTATTTTTGCGCCAAACATCCGTAATAAAAATGCGCGCCAGCGATACATCACCTGCGGCGACCAGCTAAATAACGTCGCCTGCACCGCCCACCATAATTGCACTTTTATTGCATTGCCGCCCCGGAACCCTTTCGGCACCGAGAAGCCGCTTAAATCCTGCATCATTTTTCCTTATATTCAGGCTTTGTTATATAAGGCTTTTGCTTTGCCAGTCGTTTTCAGACGTAATAAATAAGATAATTCCGCCCAGAATCCGGGGACGCGTAATATTTTACGCTGCACGTTTTTTGCATCCCGGCATAATTCAAGATTGTTTGAGGTTGACACGCCGCCCATAGAAAATTCAGACACCAACCCTTTGATTCGACGGAAAGGATAGCCTGATTTATAAAGACTGGCTGCCAGCGCGTAATCAGATGACACCTTATATTGCAGATCGTATGGATGTTTTTTCAGCCCTGCGGTCGGGAAGAAAATAGCCTGATGGCTGGCGGGTAAGCTGTGGTAGATATACCAGCCATGTTTGGCGCTCCGTCGGGTTTTATTTCCTTCACCAAAATCCAGCAACGCGTCGCCAATGTACATCGCGTCATCATTTTTTCGCCCCAGTTGACGGACAAAATCGGTGACATCTTCATGAAACACATCGCCGGAATTGAGGAAAAGAGTATAGCGCCCTTGCGCCATCGCAATGCCTTTGTTCATCGCGTCGTAAATGCCGCGATCCTTTTCACTTACGAAGCGTAAGTTAAACTCACCGTTGAGTTTTTCCAGAAACTGGGCGGTGCCGTCATCCGAACCGCCGTCCACAACAATCCATTCAAAGGTCAGGCTGGGATCGCGCGCCAGGTTGCGCAGCGAGCGCCAGGTGTTTACCACGCCGTCGTAATTACGAAAGGCGACAGTAACGACGCTAAGTAACATAAAACCACCTCGTCATGAATTCGTAATATTTAGCGCTTTGCGCAAAATAAAAGGACAAACGATTAAAAATGCATATTCCGGGCTAAATATCGAACCGGTAAAAAACAACGATACCGGCGTAAAGAGATAAAGCTGCACCCGAAAATTCTGATTATCGCCAAACGCATTCAGCGTCATTTTTAAGATTTTCCACATGTACCATGCGGTCAATAACACCGCGAACCATGAGAAGTAAATAATCAGCAGATACAGGCCATTGTCTATTGTTTTCCCGACATCCGCACCGTTAAAAATTCCGAATGATGCGACATATTCATAAAGTGAGCCAAATCTGACTACGCCATCAATATGGGTCAACGAATAACCGACCATCACTAATGGCCCAACGATACGATAATACGATGACGAGCCTTCCGTTCCTAAATCTCCAAGACGTTCAGCGATATAAGGAAAAGCAAAAACCACACCGACTAAAAATACGCCCAACGAAATAATCGCCAGTGGCAATTTTTTCCTTATCGCATCCTTATTCAGATACTGAAATGCCCACTCCAGTAAGTAAAACAGGATAAAGGTCATTACCCCTGAAAATGATCCTGATAATATTATCCCTGCCAGAATCATAGCATCGGTCTTAGGGGTTTTGATACCAAACTGTTTGATGCTGAGCCAAATTGAGATTAACGCCAGAGCAAAAAACGCCGGTTCAAAATAGAGCGCAGTGGTTCGCTTACCGCCAAATTTAATAAAATTCAGCACATAGCTATTACTGTAAATAAGATATTTCGAAATTCCTTCCATTAAGCTGCTGCCGCCGGTGAGAATGATCTGCGCCATCTCAACTGCCGCCAGCGCCACCACAAACGCCACCACCATATAGAAAAAACGTAATATCTTGCGGTAGTTATGCGGGGAAACGGTTTTAAAGCGAATACTCCACACCATGCCGATAATGATGACGATGTAAACAAACAGCATCGTCGAGGTGACATATTTGCTGGCATCCAGCGACTGACCGAACAGGTAGTTAAACGCCGTCAGCCCCGCCCCCACGCCCAGCGCAATCATCAATTTTTTAATGCTGATGCGCTCAATGAACAACAACAGCAAAACGGGTAAAAAGGTGACGATGGTGATGGGGAAGCTTTCGCCCAGTTGGGCAATTTTGACGTTGACCAGCAGGTAGATCATCGGCAGCAGCAGGTAACTACAGATTCTGATAGAACGAGACATACTCCTCCAGCATCTGTTGTCCGCTGTATGCGGTGCGGCTACGCTCGCAAAAGGCCTCCAGCGAGGCGCCAAATACGGCCTGGGCAATGTCGGATTTACTCATCTGCACCAGGTTCAGCACCTCGTCTTCACTGAACGTTCGCCCGCCCGATTTTGCCAGCACCTCCTGCGCCGCGTCGCTGTGCGTGGCGATCACCGGCACGCCGATAGATAACGCTTCACACAAAATCAGCGGGTAATTATCAACCCGGGAGCTGAACACCAGCGCATCCATCTGGTTAAGGGCGCTCATCAGCTTGCGTTTATCGGTTTCAAAGCCGTGATTCACCACGTTCTCACCGTCGAAGGGGGAAAACTTACCGAAGGTGTGCAGCTCAATGTTGTTGCCTGCCGCCATCATGTCGCGCACCAGCTGCTGGTTTGTTTTGCCGTCATAGCGCAGATCGTGCGCCACCACGGCAATTTTCGGTTTGCCCTGGCGCTCGCTCACCGGCGACAGTTCGGACAGAATCGCTTCGGTCGCCACATCAATGCCATTGTTGATAATGCGACAACGCCCTGCCCCGTACAGGCTGTTAAACGCCTCCGCCACATGCTGGCTGGGCGAGATAAACTGACAGCCCAGCGAGAGCATCTGCTGAAACAGCTGCCGCTTGCCCATCACCAGCTGGTGCGCTCTGTCCACTTTTACCGGCGGATAATTGGTCAGCGTCGGGCATTTCTGACAGCCGCTTTTCCAGCCTTCACAGCCGTCGGTAAAGGCACAGCGTCCGGTCACGCTCCAGTGATCGTGCAGCGTCCAGACCAGCCTCACGTCCGGCTTATGGTTTTTAACCTTCTCGCAGAAAGCGACAACCTCCGCCAGATTCAGCCAGTAGCTGTGCAGCACATGAAAATGCAGCACCAGCGGGCCGGGTGTCCGGGTCACTTTGCGGTACAGGTTATCGAGATTGCCAAAGAGGTCGCGGTTAAACAGACGAAACAGCGCGATATTGGCGACCGATGTCAGACGCGGCGTCTGTTTAATCACATGCGGGTAGTTGCTGTGGCTGACGCTTTTCTTCCCGCCTTTGCCGTAGCCATAGACAAAGTGCGAGGTCAGGCCTTTTTGTAGCGCGCGCAGGTGCAGGTCTAATGCCACGCCCGCCGCGCCGCCTTCCGCCAGTCGAACATTAAATTGCAGAATATTCATTTAATTACCTTCACTCGCGCCTTCTCTCCCACTACCAGCGCGTTATCGGGAACCGTGTCGAGCACCACGCTGCCCGCCCCGATAGTCACGTTATTGCCGATGGTGATATCCCCCAGCAAAATGACGTTAGCGCCCAGCTCAACGCCGTTACCAATGACCGGGCACGCCAGGCTGTCGCCGCCCCGGTTGCCGATGGTGACGCCATGACGCACGGTGAAGTCGTCGCCCGCGACGACATGCTTATTGATCACGACGGCATAACCGTGATGGATGGTGAAGCGTCGGCCGATGGTTGCGGCGGCCTGAATTTCGTAACCAAACAGGCATTCGGTCATCAGGCGGTACAGCACCAGCACCGGCGCGGCCCACAGGTTATTCAGCACATTTTTTTTGCGCCAGACGGAACAAAAATGGGCGACGCGGTAGGCCAGCACCATGCAGCACGGGCGCAGACTCCAGCTGTTTGCGCGTAGATCCTCCAGCATCCTTAACGCCCCCGCAGTCCGTCGGCCAGGCGTTTGCCGTTACGCACAGAAAACAGCGTCAGCAACGTGCGCCAGGTCATTCGCTTATTGCGGATCTGGTACAGCGTAAACAGCTGATACTTTTTGCTGGCGCGGTCGAATTTGTCTTTATGCTTGCGGTAGAAATGGAAGTAGCCGGAGAACTTTTTCGGCGAGGAGGTGATCTGCATTTCACCGTGATTGATGTGCAGAATCTGCGTCGCCTCTTCCACTTTCCACGGTTCGCCGTACTCAACCACCATGCGCAGGAAAATATCGTAGTCCTGCGCGGCTTTCAGTTCGGTATCAAACAGGCACTCTTTAAAACGCCAGGCCCAGGTAAAGACCTGATTGCCAATGATATTGCGTTTATAAAAAAGACGGCGTGAGTACGGCGATTTCGGGTACAGCGGCAGACTGGCCGGCTGCGAGTAAACCTCGCCTTCGCAGACATAGTCATTGGCGTATAAAAACGCGTGCGTTACCAGCTGATGCTTATGTTCAAGGAACACGCTCAGACGGTTCGGCGTCCATTCATCATCATCATCGATCCCGGTGATGTACTGCCCCTTCGCCTGCATAATGGCCTGATTACGCACCGCGCAGGCGCCGGAATTGATCGCATTGTGGGTGTAGCGCACGCGCGGGTCGTTTAACCCTTCAACAAACTGCTGCAACTGCTCATACGATGAGGAGCAGTCATCCACAATGATCATTTCCCAGTGGGTATAGTCCTGGCGCAGCACCGATTTAATCGCGCGAATCGCCAGTTGCTGCCGATTCCAGGTTGGCATGTAGATCGAAATCAGTGGGTTGTCTATTGTCATTCTCATTCCCCGGATAGTGTCGGATGGCGGCGTAAACACCTTATCCTGCCTACAATCACCAGCAATTTTGTCGGCCCTGTAGGCCTGATAAGCGCAGCGTCATCAGGCGACTTATTATTTTGAATCCGACTTGTATTCGTACTCGTAGTAACCGTAATCCTGATAACCGGTCGCCCGTCGGAAGATGGAGTTGAGGATTACGCCTTTTACCGGAATGCCGTTCTGCTCAAAGCGGCTCAGGCTGGTTTCCACCTCTTTTAATGTGTTAACGGCGTAACGCGCCACCATCAGCGTGGTGCCGACATGCCGTCCGACGATTGCCGCATCGGTCACCGCCAGAATCGGCGGCGTATCGATTAAGACCAGGTCATAGCGCGCGCTGGCCCAGGCAATCAGTTCGCCAAAGCGCTCGCTCATCAGCAGTTCCGACGGGTTAGGCGGCACCTGTCCGCGCGGCACCAGATCGAAATGCGGGATGGAGGTGGGTTTGGCGCAGGAGGCGATATCCCCTTTGCCCACCAGAATGTCGGACAGACCATTCACGTTGTTGGTGCCCAGCAGCTCGTGGGTATAGCCTTTACGCATATCGCAGTCGATCAGCAGCGCGCGTTTGTTGGTCTGGCTGATGACCGCCGCCAGGTTGGCGCAGACAAAGGTTTTGCCGATAGACGGGCTGACCCCGGTCAACATCAGCACATTGTTTTGCGCCTGCATCATGGCGAAATGCAGACTGGTACGCAGGCTACGCACCGCCTCAATCGCCAGATCGGTTGGGTTCCCCACCGCCAGCAACTGGCTCTGTTTGTAGCGCTTAACGCCCTTAATCGTTTTGACGTTATCGCGCGCTTTCTGCCACTCCGACAGCGGAATGCTGGCATAGACGCTGATGCCGTGTTCTTCGAGCACCTGCGGACTTTCAATCCCACGGTTAAACAGCGAACGCAGCAACACGCCGACGATAGAGAGCATCAGGCCAAGAATAATGCTGCCAAGAATAATCAGCGCTTTTTTCGGCTTCAGCACGCCCGGCTGGGCAATCGCCGGGTCAACAATACGCACATCCCCGACGGTGCTGGCCTCGGTGATCTTCAGCTCCTGCTGCTTGTTCAGCAGTTGCATATAAACCTGCTGACCGGATTCGACGTCGCGCGTCAGACGCACAATTTCCTGCTGCGTTTTCGGCATTGCCGTCACCCGCCCGTTCAGTTTGGCTTTTTCGTCTTCCAGCGCTTTACGTTTTTCCAGCAGCGTGCGGTAAGCCGGATGCGCTTTAGTAAACAGCTTGGAGATTTCCGCCTCTTTGAAGGTCAGTTCGTTAAGCTGGGCGTCGATATTCACCATCGAATCCAGCACCGCCTTGGCCTCCAGCGGTAAGTCCACGGAGTCTTTATCCTGACGGAAGGCGTTGAGTTTGTTTTCCGCGACGTCCAGGCGAGTGCGCACTTCCGGCAACTGTTTCGCCAGGAACGCCAGGCTTTTCGCCGCTTCCGCAGATTTCCGCTCAACGTTCTGTTCGAGATAGTTGCGGGTGATGCTGTTGAGAATATCGCGGATCTGATCCTTGTCTTCACCGGTAAAGGCCAGGCTCAATACGCCGGTATCTTTGCCGTTTTCCGTCACGGTCAGGTTGTTTTGCAGATTGTTGATCATCCCAAGCGTGGAGAATTTAGTGACGGTAAATTCACTGTCCGGGCGGGCATGGATAGCGCTCACCATCATCGTCACACCGTCTTTACTCAGCAGTTGCCCGGCCTGACCGCGCGCGCTAAAGCCGCCGTCGCTGGTCAGTTCGTAGGTTTTGTCACTCAGCACGTTAAGCGTGAAAACCTGCTCGCCCATCTCTTTTGGACGGGTGAACGTTGTCACTTTCACCGTCTCATTCTGCCGCCCCATCAGACGCTCCCAGCCTGCGCCAAACAGCGGGAAGGTGTTTTTGGTGACGGAGATATCCAGGTCGAGATCGTCAACGGTTTTCCCCAGAACCAGACGCGACTGAATCAGCTGAATTTCCGCTTCTGATGCCGGCGGTTTATTGGCCAGCGCAGAACCAATATCCTGCACCAGCGAGTTACCGGTATTTTGCTCGATTTGCACCAGTGCGTCGGCGCTGTAAATCGGCGTGGCGAATAGCGTGTAAATCACCGCGCACAGCGCAAATACCGTCGTAATGCCAAGCACCCACCAGCGCGCTTCAATGACGGTTCCCACCAGGCGACCGATATCGATTTCATCACTGCCCGTTACCGGAGCGGCAAGCTGTTTTACTTTTTCTGTCATTGTTATACCTGCTCTGCGTTCAATGCCTGCGCCCATTGGCGAGCAGACCTTTCAAGTAATGTGTACACCGCTTCAAACGCCTCGCGACTTTTGCGATACGGATCGGGTATTTCACGCTCGCTGTCCCAGTGGCCGAACAACATCACTTTCCCGCGCATCTCTGGCGCCATCTCGCACAGTCTGGCGATATGGCGTTTTTCCATCGCCAGAATCAGGTCATAATCCCGGCACATACGCCCGGAGATCTGGCGGGCGCAATGACCTTCAAGAGAGAGGTTATGCGCCGCCGCCACGCTGACCGCCGACCGGTCGGCGCCCCTTCCCACCAGCGCGCCCAGCCCGGCGGACTCCACCGTTAACGACGGGTGATAACTTTTCAGCAAGCGCTCTGCCGTCGGGGAACGGCAAATGTTCCCCACGCAAACAACTAAGATTTTGTTAAACATGACGTTTACCAGTTATGAATGTCGCTGGCCGTATCCGTCATATAACGGACACCGCTGATGGTCGGCAGCAACTGATTGATCAGACGGTTCCAGCGCGCAACCGGTGCGGTCGTGACGTACACCACATCGTAAGGTTGCAGTCGGAACTCCGTCGCCATCACCAGAGAAGTGGCATCAGACATATCAAGCTGATAAATATTGGCGATCTTGCCATTGCGTCCGCCCTCGCCTTTCAGCGGTCGAATCACGAAGATGCCGCTGGCATTGGAGGTGGTCAGGTCGATACCTTCCGCTGTACCCAATGCTTCGGTGAGCGTCATACCGCTGAAGTCCATTTTGAGGGTGCTCTGTTTCTTCACTTCACCCATCACGAAGACTTTCAGATCGTCATTACGCGGTACAAACAGGATGTCGCCGGGGTAGAGCAACCGGTTCTGGCTGAGATCGCCGTTTTGCATCAGCGCCTGCAAAGAAATTCGCTGCTCCTGGCCATTGTGCGTCAGCACGACGTTGCGCCAGTCGGCGTTTTCGGTCAGACCACCTGCGGCGTTGATGGCATCAAGAACGGTGAGCGGCACGTTGGTGATCGCCTGCTGGCCGGATTTATTCACCTGCCCGGAGACATACGCCTTCTGCGAGCGGAAAGCGGCGATATTAACGTCCACCTGCGGGTCAGCAATGTACTTCGCTAAGCGCCCGGTAATATCACTGCGAATTTCACCCAGCGTTTTGCCCACCACAGTCACTTTGCCGATGTAGGGATAAAACATGGTGCCATCGGGTTGAACCCAGTTGCCGGTATCACTGGAGCTGCGGTACTGCCCGGCGGGTGTGGTCAGTTCCGGGTGATCCCAGACCGTCACATTCAAAACATCGCCTGGGCCGACGCGGTACTGGTAGCTTGAGATCTCCTGGTCCAGTGACATATTGGGCTGCGCCACATTTGGACGTGGTCGTAATTGCTCCACCAGGCGCGGCGTCAACGGATAGACATTCACCATACGGTCGAGATCAAAATCAGCGTCTTGCTGTTTGATCACGTCTTTACCCATCGTAGACATATTGCTGCCCGGAAGTACTGTGCAACCACTTATCAAGGTTACCGACACCAATAATGGCATCAATTTCATTTTGGATTTCATCATTGATTATTTATCACTTTGGCAGAGTAATTATCCCGTGCAATTTAAATAGCGACTTCGCCTGTACACATTTACATTGCAGTTAATTGAAAAGAAATTTAACTGGCATCAGTCCTAAAAAATTTGGATTCATCCGTAGGCTATTGACAGAATAATTCAGACTTGTCACCAGGTTATCAGACACGCTACCGCCCTTGGCTTTTTAGCTACCAATACACTGATTAATTTAGGTTTTTATAATCCTCTTTATTTCATCTTCTTCGCGACAGAGAAACATCACAGGAAATAAGAAAGTTACTCAGTAATGGCCTGCTTGACGGCGACAGGATATTTTTGTTGCCCACCATTAATGCTGCAAGAATTGTTGCAGTTAACGTAATAGCAGGCAAGGTAACAAGCCTGTACTTCACCCTTTTTAAGATTAATATTAAGCGTGGCGAAATTATAATTTTAGGATTTTATTGATGTTGACAAATTCTATATTTAACGCCCAACCTGCGATATTTCCGAAATATATCCACATTCAAAAAATCGTACCATATGGAAACTTTATGGTTATTTTTCCGCCACGTTTTCAGCATAAAAGCCTGATATAAAAGAAAGAGAAATGACGTTATGTCATTGCATTTTGCGCCAGCTTTATCCATGATCGAATTGTGACAACTGTCATATAACGAAAGGTATTATTCTCACTATGGAATGGATTGCCGATCCATCAATCTGGGCCGGACTCGTCACGCTTATCGTCATCGAGTTAGTCCTCGGCATTGATAACCTGGTCTTTATTGCTATCCTCGCTGAAAAACTGCCGCCTGCGCAGCGCGATCGTGCGCGCATTACCGGGCTGCTGTTAGCGATGATCATGCGGCTGCTGTTGCTGGCGTCTATCTCGTGGCTGGTCACGCTGACGAAGCCTCTCTTCAGCATACGCGACCTGAGCTTCAGCGCCCGGGATCTGATTATGCTGTTTGGCGGTTTCTTCCTGCTCTTTAAAGCCACGATGGAGCTCAACGAGCGGCTGGAGGGGAAAGACAGCGATAACCCCACCCAACGCAAAGGGGCGAAATTCTGGGGCGTGGTGGCGCAAATTGTGGTGCTGGACGCCATCTTCTCCCTCGACTCGGTCATTACCGCCGTGGGGATGGTCGAACACCTTGCGGTGATGATGGCGGCGGTGATTATCGCCATCAGCCTGATGCTGCTGGCCAGTAAATCCCTGACCCGGTTTGTGAACAGCCACCCAACCATCGTGATCCTCTGCCTCAGCTTCCTGCTGATGATCGGCTTCAGCCTGGTGGCGGAAGGGTTTGGCTTCCATATTCCGAAAGGTTATCTGTACGCCGCGATCGGCTTCTCGGTGATGATTGAAGCGCTGAACCAACTGGCGATCTTCAACCGTCGTCGCTTCTTATCCGCCAACCATACGTTGCGCCAGCGCACCACCGAAGCGGTGATGCGTTTGCTCAGCGGGAAAAAGGAGGATGCCGAGCTGGATGCTGACACCTCCGCTATGCTGGCGGATCATGACGACAGCCAGATTTTCAACCCGCAAGAGCGGCAGATGATTGAGCGGGTGCTGAACCTCAACCAGCGCACCGTCAGCAGTATCATGACCTCGCGCCATGATATTGAGCACATCGATCTCGACGCGCCTGAAGAGGAAATTCGCGCCCTGCTGGAAAAAAACCAGCATACGCGTCTGGTAGTGACCGGAGAGGACGAACAGGAAGAGTTGCTTGGCGTGGTGCATGTCATCGACCTGCTACAGCAATCGCTGCGCGGCGATCCGCTCGATCTGCGGGCGTTGATCCGTCAACCGCTGGTGTTTCCTGAAACGCTGCCGCTACTTCCGGCGCTGGAGCAGTTCCGTAACGCCCGCACGCATTTTGCTTTTGTCGTGGATGAGTTTGGTTCCGTTGAAGGGATCGTAACCCTGAGCGACGTCATGGAAACCATCGCCGGTAATCTGCCGAACGAAGTGGAAGAGATCGACGCCCGTCACGATATTCAGAAAAACCCGGACGGCTCCTGGACCGCCAACGGCCATATGCCGCTGGAAGATCTGGTGCAGTACGTTCCGCTGCCGCTGGATGAGAAACGCGAGTACCACACCATCGCGGGGTTGTTGATGGAATACCTGCAACGCGTGCCGAAAACCGGAGAAGAGGTTCAGGTGGGAGATTACCTGTTGAAAACCTTGCAGGTTGAGAGTCACCGCGTACAGAAAGTGCAGATTATTCCGTTACGTAGCGATGACGAGTTAGATTACGAGGTGTAAGGCAGAACGGCATGCCGGGTGGCGGCTGGCGCCTTACCCGGCCTACGGTTGTGTCGTTGTAGGCCTGATAAGCGCAGCGCCATCAGGCGTAGGGTGTTGCCGGATGGCGGCGTAAACGCCTTACCCGGCCTACAAATGTTGTCTGTTTTCACAGCCGGCATTCAGATTCGCTTACAGCTTATCCAGCAGCTTCTTCACGTCTTTACCGTTGCGGGTCTCTTTATTACGATCCGCCCAGTCGCTCAGACGACGTTTTGCTTCATCCTGCAAATGCTTACGCAGAATCTGGTCAACCTGGAGATTGTAATTCAGCGCCTGCCACTTACCGTATACGCGCAGCGGAACCGGCGTCTCTTTCAGGAAATCAATCAGCTTGCTTTCACCTGTCCAGCCGCCCAGCACGCGCACGTTAAACTGCGTGTCGCAGGTCTGCTCAACAAGATTCAACGCGCCATTACCGGAAACCGCCAGTATTGCAGACTGCCCTTCCATGCTGCCCAGCGTGAGCTTACCGTTATCCAGCGCCAGGTCGGTGACAAAGCGATCCAGACGGGTCGCGTTATCAAAATTCTGCTGCGATTGCTGCACATCGCCACCGCTACGCGTTACCGCCTGCTGCACCAGTTGCTGGAAGTTCATCCCTTCCATACGCGTGTCGCGCATTTCAACATGCGCCTGCCCTTGCCAGCTGTGACGAAACGCCTGGGCGTCAATATCCGCGCCTGAAAAATCGCCCGCCAGCGACATTTTGCCGGTCAGCGCGATGGGATAGTCAAACGCGTTCAGAATCGTACCGATTTCCACATCCTCAAGGCGCGGCTGGAACACGGCGCGCGGATTTGCCGCTCTCGCGTCCAGCGTACCGGGCAGAGAAATCTCACCGCCGTCGAGTTTCCCCTGCAACTCGACGATATTCAGCAAACCGGCCTGATTCGTCATTTTCGCCGACACGTCGGTAAACGCCATGCCACGCCACTTCGCGTTATCCGCCCGCAGAGAGAGGGCCGCAGAAAACCCTTTTAGCCCCTGATAAGCGGGTTCATCAACGCGGGACGCGATAACCGGCCGCGGCCGCGTCGACTGCTGCCCCGTTTGCGCCACGTTTTTGGATGTGCTTGCCACGTCATTTCGCGGAAGAAGGTTATCCAGATTCAGCTTGCCAAATTGCAGATCGATCGCCCATTCCGGCTCATCGCTCAGCGTCACCTGAGCCTGTCCGGTCAGGGTGCTGTCGTTGGCGGTTAAACTGAGCTGACTGAAAGAGAGCCTTTTTTGCCCTTCCTGCCACTGCGCCTGTAATTGCCCCTGGCCCTGAATACCCTGTTTCGGTAAATCGGCTCCCTGCAACTGCCAGTTGAGCTGCTCGATACCGGCCGTTAAGTTGTGCGGATAGTCAGACGCATCGACCGTTCCGTTGAAGGAGAGCGAGAGATCGCGCTGATCGCGGTTCACCCGCCCGGAAAAATCAAACGTCCCGCGATGCTGTTCATCCTGCTCCATTTGCAGGCGAATATCGCGAACCGTAATTTGCTCGTCGTCTTCATGCTGGAACACCAGCACGCTGTCAGCAACGCGTAAGCTGCTGATATCAAAAGACCAACCACGGTCTTCCGGGACATCCGGCAGCGTATTGTCTTTTGGCGCAACAGGCGCGTCTTCCCGGCGCGCCGCTTCCGTCTGCGGCGTCAACTGGATGACCGCGCCTTTGAGCATCACCTGTTCAACCTTCAACTGATGACTAAGAAGCGGCCACAGCGCAACGTCCAGGCGCATATTGTCGGCCCGAACCAGGGGTTCGCTGGCGCCTTCCGCCGTCAGCGCCATCCGTCCAGAGAGGATGCTGAGTTGAGGCCATACGTGCCAGCGCAGAGGGCCATCCAGTTGCAGTTGATATCCGCTACGCGCAGCGACCTGCTGCACCATATACGCGCGGAAATCATTCGGATTCACCAACATCACCAACGCCGAGAAACCGGCCACCAGCACGACCAGGAGAATCATCAGCGTCGTCAGAAATCGTCTCATGCTATCCTCAGTGGAGCAGACTCAGTCTTTGTCAATCCGGCTGGCAACAGCGCCTTGCTGATCGCGGTATTTCGCATCCTGGCGACGGTTATAAGGGCGTGCGGCAGGGCCGGAGAGCGGCTCAAAGCTCAGGGCGCCAATCAGCATTCCCGGACGCAGGGCCAGCGGTAATTTCCCGGAGTTGTAGAACTCCAGAACGATGCAACCGGACCAGCCGGGATCGATACGGTGCGCGGTAACGTGCACCATCAGCCCAAGACGCGCCAGCGAGGAACGGCCATCCAGCCACCCCACGAGATCCGGCGGCAGCGTGACGGACTCAAAGGTCACGGCCAGCGCCAGCTCGCCCGGATGAAGATAAAACGCGTCGCCTTCATCCAGCACGATTTCATCGCTCATCACGCGATCCAGCGCAGCGCTGACCTCATCCTTCGGGCCGCTTAAATCAATAAACGCAGCCGTGTGGCCACGAAATGTACGAAATTTATTGCCAAGGCGCACATCCACCGTCGCGCCATTAATACGCTCAACAGGAGGACGCGGGTTGATCGACAAGCGGCCTTCATCCAGCCAGGCTTCAATATCTCGGTCACACAAACGCATGGCACTTTCTCCTTTCGTGCATCAGGCCCTTAACGTTCAACGCGTCAAGGGCGAACCAGGTTATCACTGAACGGTACACAATTCGCTGGGCTTATTCAAAGAACTGACTGATTTTCGCTTTCAGAATATCAATCGCAATGCGGTTCTTACCGCCGCGCGGTACAATAATATCGGCGTATTGCTTGGAAGGTTCAATAAATTGCAGGAACATCGGGCGTACGGTTTTCTGGTACTGCGCCATCACCGAATCCATTGAACGCCCACGCTCGTTGACGTCGCGCTTAATACGGCGCATCAGGCAGATATCCAGCGGGGTATCGACAAAAATAGAGAAGTTCATCTCTTCACGCAAACGCGCGTCCGTCAGCAGCAAAATCCCTTCGAGAATAATGACTTTTTTGGGCTCGACGCGAACGGTTTCCTGCATGCGGGTATGTTCAACATAGCTGTATACGGGCAATTCAATCGCCGAACCGCGCTTGAGCGCTTGCAGATGCTGGAACAGCAAACTGTGATCCATCGCATTAGGATGGTCGTAGTTGGTTTTTACACGCTCTTCCATCGACAGATGGCTTTGATCTTTGTAATAGCTGTCTTCGGGAATAACGCCGATATGTTCATCACCCACTTGTTCACGCAATTCGCGATAAAGGGTACTGGCAATAAGACTCTTGCCGGAAGCCGATGCGCCAGCAATACCGATAATGACGCACTGATGAGACTGAACAGTCATAAATTTAGCGACCTGATTAACCTGGATGTTAGGGAGGGCGACGCCGAAGCGTCAAACGCGGCAATTATAGGGATTTCAGCGGCACGATACCAGTCGAGATAACAGAACGCTAAATTGCCGTCCATCTCTCCCTGTCGCAAATTAAAATGCTTATTTTTAAAGCAGCTGCCGGATTTATTCGTTTATGCCGGAATTAATCCCCCGGAGATGTCAAATTATGAGCCGCTGACGTATAAATCGTAAATTGTTTGTACTAGCATGATCCTGAATGAAAACTGACGCGTCCGGGCCCTCCGCGACGGCAAGGGCTATTCGGATAACGTGGTAATGAGTAAACAAACCCAACATGTTTTAGTTACCTTGCCTCACCCTCTACTGCGTCTCGTCAGTTTAGGTCTGCTCACCTTTATCTTTACACTCTTCTCGCTGGAACTGTCGCGTTTCGATACGCCGCTGGCGCCGCTGTGGTTCCCGACGTCAATCATGATGGTCGGTTTTTATCGCCACGCAGGACGGATGTGGCCGGGGATCGCACTGGTCTGTTCCCTCGGCAGCATAAGTGCGTCACTCGTTTTTTCTCCTGCCGGTTCGCTGAATTTTGGCTGGACGGCGATCAATATTATTGAAGCGGTGGTCGGCGCAATCCTGTTACGTAAGCTACTGCCCTGGTATAACCCCTTACAAAATCTGAATGACTGGCTCCGCCTGGCGACGGGCAGCGCGGTGATTCCACCGCTACTGGGAGGCGCGCTGCTCTGGCTGCTGATGCCCGAAGGGACGCCAGTAAAAACATTTTTGATTTGGATTCTGTCCGAGTCTATCGGCGCGCTGGCGCTGGTGCCATTAGGCTTGCTGTTTAAACCGCACTACCTGCTTCGCCATCGCGATCCCCGTTTACTGCTTGAAACGCTGCTTACGCTGACGATAACGCTGGGGCTAAGCTGGCTCTCTATGCTGTACGTTCCGTGGCCTTTCACCTGCATCATCGTTCTGCTGATGTGGAGCGCGATACGTCTGCCGCGTATGGAAGCGTTTCTGATCTTCCTCGCCACCGTCATGATGACGTCGCTGATGCTGGCATCCGACCCGGCGCTGCTGTCAACGCCCAAAACATACGCCATGATGAACGTTCCCTGGCTGCCGCTTTTAATGATCCTGCTGCCCGTCAACATCATGACAATGGTGATGTACGCGTTTCGGGCGGAACAAAAAAATATCACGGAAAGCGAATTACGCTTTCGTAACGCGATGGAATATTCCGCGATCGGCATGGCGTTAGTGGGCACCGAAGGCCAATGGCTACAGGCCAACAAGGCATTGTGTCAGTTTCTTGGCTACAGCCAGGATGAACTGCGCGCCCTCACCTTTCAACAGCTCACCTGGCCTGAGGATCTGCATAACGACCTTGAACAGCTGAATATGCTGGTGCGCGGCGATATCAACAGCTATTCCATGGAGAAACGCTATTACACCCGCGACGGCGATGTGGTCTGGGCATTACTGGCCGTTTCACTGGTTCGCCATAGCGACAACACCCCGCTCTATTTCATTGCGCAAATTGAAGATATCAACGACCTGAAACATACCGAACGGGTAAACAAGCGCCTGATGGAGCGGATTACGCTGGCGAACGAAGCGGGCGGTATCGGCATCTGGGAATGGGAACTGCGGCCTGACGTGATCAGTTGGGATAAGCGCATGTTTGAGCTGTATGAGGTTCCGCCGCATATCAAACCCACCTGGCAACTCTGGCACGACTGCCTGTTGCCGGAAGACCGCGCGCCGACGGAAAAGATCATCCGCGAGTCTCTGGCGGCACGTCTCCCCTTTAAGCTCGAATTCAGGATTGGCGTAAAAGATGGCATCCGGCATATCCGCGCCCTGGCGAACCGGGTGCTGGATAAAGACGGCGACGTGGAACGCCTGCTTGGCATCAACATGGACATGACCGAAGTCAAGCAGCTTAACGAGGCGCTGTATCAGGAAAAAGAGCGCCTGCACATTACGCTGGACTCCATCGGGGAAGCGGTTGTCTGTATTGACGTCGACATGAACGTAACCTTTATGAACCCTGTCGCCGAAAAGATGAGCGGCTGGCAGCAGGAGCATGCGATCGGCATCCCGCTGCTGACGGTATTGCGCATCACTTTTGGCGATAACGGCCCGCTGATGGAAAATATCTATAGCGCGGATATGTCGCGTTCCGCCATTGAGCAGGATGTGGTGCTTCACTGTCGCAACGGCGGTCGCTACGACATTCATTACAGCATTACGCCGCTCAGTACGCTGGACGGCGGGAATATCGGCTCCGTACTGGTCATTCAGGACGTCACGGAATCGCGGAAAATGCTGCGCCAGCTCAGCTACAGCGCCTCTCATGACGCCCTCACCCACCTGGCTAACCGGGTCAGTTTTGAAGGCCATCTTAAAGAAATCCTGCTTACGGTACGCGATACGCGCCAGCATCATGCGCTGGTCTTTATTGATCTTGACCGCTTTAAAGCCGTTAACGACAGCGCCGGGCATGCCGCAGGCGATGCGCTGCTTCGCGAACTGGCCGCCTTAATGCTCAGTATGCTGCGTTCCAGCGATATGCTGGCCCGCCTGGGCGGGGACGAATTTGGCCTCCTGCTGCCGGATTGCAATATCGACAGCGCACGCTTTATTTCTACGCGGATCGTCAACGCGATTAATGAATACCGCTTTACGTGGGAAGACCGTGAACACCCCATTGGCGCCAGCGCCGGGATCACGCTAATCAATAACGCCAATCGCCTGGCGGTAGACGTGATGTCCCAGGCGGATATCGCCTGCTATGCCTCTAAAAACAACGGTCGGGGACGTGTCACCGTGTACGAAGCGCAGCAGGAACAGGCGCACAGCGAGCGGGAAGTTACGTCTCAGGATGAACAATGGCGCATAATCAAAGATAACCCTCTATTGATGATCGCCCGTGGGGTCGCGTCGCCGCGCATCCCTGAAACGTGCGGTTTTTGGCTGAT
The DNA here is from genome assembly GCF_030333395.1 of Citrobacter sp. CK194. Classification (NCBI taxonomy): domain Bacteria; kingdom Pseudomonadati; phylum Pseudomonadota; class Gammaproteobacteria; order Enterobacterales; family Enterobacteriaceae; genus Citrobacter; species Citrobacter sp. CK194. Next base: position 510,957 of record NZ_JAOWGA010000019.1, on the reverse strand, counting down.
CTCGCTGCGGCTGTGGGCCAGCGACGGCGAAATCATGGAGGAGCAGGCATTCCGCGCAGGGCTAACCGATCCCGAACTCAGCCACGCTCTCGATCGTCGCGTGTTTCAGACATTTTTCCAGCACGCGGCATCCACCGTCGCCAGTAAGGGGGTGAGCATCGCCCTGCCGCTTTCCGCCGCCGGACTCAGTCGCGCAACATTCATTGATGAGCTGCTCGAACAACTGGAGCGCAGCCCACTTCCGCCGCGCTTATTGCATCTGGTTATCCCGGCACATGTCCTGATGCAAGAGTCCGATAAGGCCATACCCGCGATACAGATACTGCGTCAGGCGGGCTGTCGCATTGTTCTCAGCCAGGTCAACCGTGACCTGGCGCTTTTCGATTGCTTAAGCGCCCACATGGCTGACTACCTGTTGCTTGATAGCGAACTCTGCGCCAGCCTTCACGGTAATTTAATGGATGAAATGCTGGTATCGATTATTCAGAGCCATGCGCAGCGGCTGGGCGTCAGAACCATTGCCGGCCCGGTACAAATGCCGCTGATCATGGATGCGCTTTCCGGTATTGGCATCGATCTGATTTACGGCGACGTCATTGCCGATGCCCAGCCGCTGGATCTGTTACTGAACACCAGTTATTTCGCCATCAACTGACGGCTGCCAGCCATCCGTATACCAGATATGCAGCAACGCGTAGGAGCGCCAGGGTTTCCAGCGCTCCGCATAACGGCGGATTTGTGCGGGCGTCATTCCCGAAAACCGCTGTTTAATCAGATAATCATCCGGCAAAAAGATATCTTTCGCCTGCCAGCCGCGCAGCGCGAAGTAGTTGGCCGTCCAGCGCCCAATCCCAGGAAAGGTTTGCAGGTTTTTCACCCCCAGCGCAATATCCGGCGGCGCGACCGTCTCTAACGTTCCATCCAGCGTCGCACGCGCCAGATGGATCAGCGCTTCCGCGCGTTTAAGCGGCATCCCCAGTGCTTTAAGCGCGAATGGGTCCGCCGCCGCCAGCGTTTGCGGCGTGGGGAAACAGACATACTCCGGCGCATCGGCAAGCACATCACCATAACAACGGGCGACTTTCGCCGTCAGCTTTGCCGCCATCGCCACGCTGACCAGTTGCCCGAGTATCGCCCTTACGCCCTGTTCGAAGGCATCCACCGAGCCGGGCAGACGCAATCCCGGTCGCGCAGCCCCCAGACTGCCGAGCGCATCGGCAATCTGATCGGGGTTACAGCGCAGATCGAACAGGCGTTCAATTTTTGCCAGACATTCTTCGGCGACGGGCAACAAGCCCGCGCTCAGGGTTACGCGCAGCGTATGCGTCTGGTGCTCCGGTACAACGGCGATCAGTCCCCGATGTTCTCCCGTCGCCAGACTGCGAACGTAACGCGCGGGCTCAACCGTTTCGACGCCGCTCACCGCACGCGCGGCGAGAAAACCCAACATCCAGGACCAGTCATAAGGCGGCTGCCAGCTTAGGATATACATTGCGACTCCTGTTTTTATTCTCCTTCAGCATAAACGCTATTCAAACGCCGCGCCTTGCTTTCATATTCCAGTTGTCGGGATTACAACATTTCGTTAAAGTCACGCCCCTTCTTCACTGGCATGGGGATTATTAAGGTGTTTATTGGTTTTGACTACGGCACGGCAAACTGTTCCGTTGCCGTCATGCGCGACGGGCAACCGCAGCTGCTAAAAATGGAAAATAACAGCACGCTGTTGCCCTCAATGCTTTGCGCCCCGACGCGTGAAGCCGTCAGCGAGTGGCTGTACCGCCATCACGCGGTTCCGGCGACGGATGACGAAACGCAGGCGCTGTTGCGGCGCGCAATGCGCTACAACCGTGAAGAAGATATTGAGGTCGGCGCAGGCAGCGTGCTGTTCGGGCTGGCTTCGCTGAGCCACTACATTGACGACCCGGAAGAGGTTTACTTCGTTAAATCGCCAAAATCCTTCCTCGGCGCTAACGGCCTAAAACCGCAGCAGGTTGCGCTGTTTGAGGATCTGGTTTGCGCGATGATGTTGCACATCCGTCATATGGCGCAAACGCAGTTGCCGGAAAGCATCACGCAGGCGGTGATTGGTCGACCAATTAACTTTCAGGGGCTGGGTGGCGACGAGGCCAACCGCCAGGCGCAAGGCATTCTGGAGCGCGCGGCAAAACGCGCCGGTTTTCAGGATGTCGTCTTCCAGTTTGAACCGGTTGCGGCGGGTCTGGATTATGAAGCCACGTTGCAGGAAGAGAAACGCGTACTGGTGGTGGATATTGGCGGCGGGACGACCGACTGTTCATTGCTGCTGATGGGGCCGCAGTGGCATCAGCGCGCTGACCGCGCCTCCAGCCTGCTCGGGCACAGCGGCTGTCGCGTGGGCGGTAACGACCTGGACATCGCGCTGGCGTTTAAACACCTGATGCCGTTGCTGGGCATGGGCGGCGAAACCGAAAAAGGCATCGCATTGCCGGTTCTGCCGTGGTGGAACGCTGTCGCGATCAATGATGTTCCCGCACAAAGCGATTTCTACAGCAGCGCCAACGGTCGCCTGCTCAACGAGCTGGTTCGGGACGCCCGCGATGCGGATAAAGTCGCGCTGCTGCTTAAAGTCTGGCGTCAGCGCCTCAGCTATCGTCTGGTACGCCGCGCGGAGGAGAGCAAAATCGCCCTGTCCGGGCAGCCCGATATCCTCACCACGCTGCCGTTTATCAGCGATGAGCTGGCGACGTCTATCAGTCAGCAGGGGCTGGAAGCCGCGCTGAGCCAGCCGCTGGCGCGTATTCTGGAGCAGGTACAGCTGGCGCTGGACAATGCGCAGGAAAAACCGGATGTCATCTATCTGACCGGCGGCAGCGCGCGCTCACCGCTGATCAAAAGTGCGCTGGCGGAGCAGTTGCCGGGCATTCCGATTGCTGGCGGCGATGACTTCGGTTCCGTCACCGCCGGTCTTGCGCGCTGGGCGGACGTCGTATTTCGTTAACCGCCTCGCAAAGGCCGACGTCATTCAGACGAATCCAGACAGTGTTTCATAATTCCTCCATTTTTCTCCCGTTATGGATGACTAAACTAGTATCATTCCGCGAAACGTTTCAGGATGAGAAACTTATAACGATGAAAGGCAGTAAAAAATCCCGCTGGGTGATAGCAATCGTGGTCGTTGTGACGGCCATTGCCGTGTACGGGTTCTGGCATAGTCGCAGCGAAACCCAGGGGAATGCGCCGGGCGCTAACGAACATGCGCAACGTCAGGCTGGCGCAGGACGTCGCGGCATGCGTTCTGGCCCGCTGGCGCCGGTTCAGGCGGCCACCGCAACGGAACAAGCCGTACCACGCTATCTGACCGGGCTGGGCACGATCGCTGCCGCCAATACCGTCACGGTACGCAGCCGCGTGGATGGTCAACTGATGGCGCTGCACTTCCAGGAAGGACAACAGGTCAAAGCGGGCGAACTGCTGGCGGAAATCGATCCCAGCCAGTTTAAAGTCGCCTTAGCGCAAGCGCAGGGGCAGCTCGCGAAAGACAAAGCCACGCTGGCGAATGCCCGTCGCGATTTAGCGCGCTATCAACAGCTGGTGAAAACCAACCTTGTCTCCCGCCAGGAGCTGGACGCGCAACAGGCGCTGGTCAGCGAAACAGAAGGCACCATTAAGGCCGATGAAGCCAGCGTCGCCAGCGCGCAGTTGCAGCTTGACTGGAGCCGCATCACCGCACCGGTAGAGGGTCGCGTGGGGTTAAAACAGGTGGATGTCGGTAATCAAATCTCCAGCGGCGATACCACAGGCATTGTCGTTATCACCCAGACACACCCAATCGATCTGATTTTTACCTTGCCGGAAAGCGATATCGCCACCGTCGTACAGGCGCAAAAAACGGGCAAAACATTGACCGTTGAAGCCTGGGATCGCACTAACTCACAGAAATTAAGCGATGGCGTACTGCTCAGCCTGGACAACCAAATCGACGCCACGACCGGCACCATCAAAATCAAAGCCCGTTTTAACAACCAGGATGACGCGCTGTTCCCTAACCAGTTTGTTAACGCCCGCATGCTGGTCGACACGCAGCAAAACGCGGTGGTGATACCGACAGCGGCCGTGCAAATGGGTAACGAAGGCCACTTTGTCTGGGTGCTAAATGATGAGAACAAAGTCAGCAAGCATCTGGTTAAACCGGGTATTCAGGACAGTCAGAACGTGGTAATCAGCGCCGGGCTGTCGGCAGGCGATCGCGTCGTGACGGACGGGATCGATCGTCTGACGGATGGGGCGAAAGTCGAAGTGGTGGAAGCGCAAGCGCCTGCGGCGAAAGAAGATAAAGCCACGAATCGGGAATACGGTAAGAAAGGAGTGCGCTCCTGATGCAGGTGTTACCTCCTAGCAGCACAGGCGGCCCGTCGCGCCTGTTTATTATGCGCCCTGTCGCGACCACGCTGCTGATGGTGGCGATTTTACTCGCCGGGATTATCGGTTACCGCTTCCTGCCCGTCGCCGCATTGCCGGAGGTGGACTACCCCACCATTCAGGTGGTAACGCTCTACCCCGGCGCCAGCCCGGATGTGATGACCTCCGCCGTCACCGCGCCGCTTGAACGCCAGTTCGGGCAAATGTCCGGCCTGAAACAGATGTCGTCACAAAGTTCCGGCGGCGCATCGGTTGTGACGTTGCAGTTCCAGCTGACTCTGCCGCTGGATGTCGCCGAGCAGGAAGTACAGGCCGCCATTAACGCGGCCACAAACCTGCTGCCGAGCGATCTGCCTAACCCGCCGGTATACAGCAAAGTTAACCCGGCAGATCCACCGATCATGACGCTGGCCGTCACCTCAACCGCCATGCCCATGACGCAAGTGGAAGATATGGTGGAAACCCGGGTGGCGCAGAAAATTTCCCAGGTTTCCGGCGTAGGGCTGGTCACGCTGTCCGGCGGCCAACGCCCGGCCGTGCGTGTGAAGCTGAATGCGCAGGCGATTGCCGCGCTGGGGCTTACCAGCGAAACGGTTCGCGCCGCCATCACCAGCGCTAACGTCAACTCGGCGAAAGGGAGTCTTGATGGCCCAACTCGCGCGGTCACGCTCTCTGCTAACGATCAGATGCAGTCCGTCGATGAGTATCGCCAGTTAATCATCGCCTGGCAGAACGGCGCGCCGGTACGTCTGGGCGATGTGGCAACGGTCGAACAAGGCGCGGAAAACAGCTGGCTTGGCGCGTGGGCCAATAAAGAACAGGCCATTGTGATGAATGTGCAGCGCCAGCCTGGCGCCAACATTATCTCCACGGCGGACAGCATTCGTCAGATGCTGCCGCAGCTTACGGAAAGTCTGCCGAAATCGGTCAATGTCACCGTGCTGTCGGATCGCACCACCAACATTCGCGCTTCCGTTACCGACACCCAGTTCGAGCTGATGCTGGCGATTGCGCTGGTGGTGATGATCATCTACCTGTTCCTGCGTAATGTCCCCGCCACAATCATTCCGGGCGTCGCCGTGCCGTTATCGCTGATCGGCACTTTTGCGGTAATGGTCTTTCTCGATTTCTCGATCAATAACCTGACGCTAATGGCGCTGACCATCGCCACCGGCTTCGTCGTGGACGACGCGATTGTGGTGATTGAGAACATTTCGCGTTACATCGAGAAAGGGGAAAAACCGCTGGCGGCGGCGCTCAAAGGCGCTGGCGAAATCGGCTTTACCATTATTTCATTAACCTTCTCGCTGATTGCGGTACTGATCCCGCTGTTATTCATGGGCGATATCGTCGGGCGTTTGTTCCGCGAATTTGCGGTCACGCTGGCGGTAGCGATCCTGATCTCCGCCGTCGTGTCGCTGACCCTGACGCCCATGATGTGCGCCCGGATGCTCAGCCAGGCGTCGCTGCGCAAGCAAAACCGCTTCTCCCGCGCGGCGGAAAAAATGTTTGATCGCGTCATTGAGAAATACGGTCAGTGGCTGGCAAAAGTGCTCAACCATCCGTGGCTGACGCTGAGCGTGGCGCTCGGCACCCTGCTTCTCAGCATCATGCTGTGGGTCTTTATCCCGAAAGGGTTCTTCCCGGTGCAGGATAACGGCATTATTCAGGGCACATTGCAGGCTCCGCAATCCAGCTCGTTCGCCAGCATGGCCCAGCGCCAGCGCCAGGTGTCTGATGTGATTTTAAAAGACCCGGCGGTAGAAAGTCTGACCGCCTTTGTCGGCGTTGATGGCACCAACCCGGCGCTGAACAGCGCGCGTCTGCAAATTAACCTTAAACCGCTGAATGAACGTGACGATCGGGTGCAGAAAGTCATCGCCCGCCTGCAACACGCCGTGGCGAAAGTGCCCGGCGTCGATCTCTACCTCCAGCCAACGCAGGATCTCACCATTGATACTCAGGTGAGCCGCACGCAGTACCAGTTTACGCTACAGGCCACCTCACTGGATGCGCTCAGCACCTGGGTGCCGCAGCTGATGGAAAAACTCCAGCAGCTTCCGCAGCTTTCTGACGTCAGCAGCGACTGGCAGGACAAAGGTCTGGTGGCGTATGTGAACGTTGACCGCGACAGCGCCAGCCGTCTTGGCATCAGCATGGCGGATGTCGATAACGCCCTGTATAACGCCTTTGGCCAGCGCCTGATTTCGACCATCTACACCCAGGCGAATCAATATCGCGTCGTGCTGGAACATAACACCGACACCACGCCAGGGCTGGCGGCAATGGACACCATCCGTCTGACCAGCAGCGACGGCGGGATTGTGCCGCTTAGCGCCATCGCCAAAATCGAGCAGCGTTTCGCGCCGCTTTCCATTAATCACCTGGATCAGTTCCCGGTAACGACCTTCTCGTTTAACGTGCCGGATAATTATTCGCTCGGCGATGCGGTACAGGCCATTCTGGACACGGAGAAAACGGTCAACCTGCCAGTCGATATCACCACCCAGTTCCAGGGCAGCACGCTGGCCTTCCAGGCTGCGCTCGGCAGCACCGTCTGGCTGATCGTGGCGGCAGTGGTGGCGATGTATATCGTGCTTGGCGTGCTGTACGAAAGCTTTATCCACCCAATCACGATCCTCTCCACCCTGCCAACGGCGGGCGTCGGGGCGCTGCTGGCGCTCATGATTGCCGGTAGTGAACTGGACGTGATTGCCATCATCGGGATCATTTTGTTGATCGGCATTGTGAAGAAGAACGCTATCATGATGATCGACTTCGCCCTGGCCGCCGAGCGCGAGCAGGGAATGGCGCCGCGTGATGCGATTTTCCAGGCCTGTTTGCTGCGTTTCCGCCCGATTCTGATGACCACGCTGGCGGCACTGTTAGGCGCACTGCCATTGATGTTAAGTACCGGCACAGGCGCGGAATTACGCCGCCCGTTAGGGATTGGCATGGTAGGCGGCCTGCTGGTCAGCCAGGTCTTAACCCTGTTCACCACGCCCGTCATCTATCTGCTGTTTGACCGCCTGTCGCTGTATGTGAAAAGCCGCTTCCCCCGCCAGGAAGAGGAGGCGTAAATGAAATTTTTCGCCCTTTTCATTTACCGCCCGGTGGCGACTATTTTAATCTCCATCGCCATTACGCTCTGCGGCGTGCTGGGTTTCCGGTTATTGCCGGTCGCCCCGCTGCCGCAGGTGGATTTTCCGGTCATTATGGTGAGCGCATCGCTTCCGGGCGCTTCGCCGGAAACCATGGCGTCGTCGGTCGCCACGCCGCTGGAGCGTTCGCTCGGACGCATCGCGGGGGTCAGTGAGATGACCTCCAGCAGCTCGCTGGGCAGCACGCGAATTATCCTTCAGTTTAACTTTGACCGTGATATCAACGGCGCGGCGCGTGACGTGCAGGCGGCAATTAATGCCGCACAGAGTCTGCTGCCCAGCGGGATGCCCAGCCGCCCGACCTACCGTAAAGCCAACCCGTCCGACGCGCCGATTATGATTCTGACGCTCACATCGGACACCTGGTCGCAGGGAGAGCTGTATGACTTCGCCTCAACGCAGCTGGCGCAGACAATCGCGCAAATTGACGGCGTCGGCGATGTGGATGTCGGCGGCAGTTCGCTGCCCGCCGTGCGCGTGGGGCTTAACCCGCAGGCGTTGTTTAATCAGGGCGTATCGCTGGATGACGTGCGCAGCGCCATCAGCAATGCCAACGTGCGTAAGCCGCAGGGCGCGATCGACGACAAGACTCATCGCTGGCAGGTTCAGACAAATGATGAACTGAAAACGGCGACGGAATACCAGCCGTTGATTATCCACTACAACAACGGCGCCGCCGTGCGTCTGGGCGATGTCGCCACGGTAACTGACTCGGTGCAGGATGTGCGTAACGCCGGGATGACCAACGCCAAACCGGCGATTTTGCTGATGATTCGCAAGCTGCCGGAAGCCAATATCATCCAGACAGTAGACAGCATTCGCGAGAAGCTCCCGGAATTACAAACGCTGATTCCCGCCTCAATTGACCTGCAAATCGCTCAGGATCGTTCCCCGACGATTCGCGCCTCGCTGGAGGAAGTGGAGCAAACGCTGGTTATTTCCGTTGCGCTGGTCATTCTGGTGGTCTTTTTATTTCTGCGCTCCGGGCGCGCAACGTTGATTCCTGCCGTTGCGGTTCCCGTGTCGCTGATTGGCACCTTCGCCGCAATGTACCTGTGCGGTTTTAGCCTGAACAACCTGTCGCTGATGGCGCTGACTATCGCCACCGGGTTTGTCGTCGATGACGCCATTGTGGTGCTGGAAAATATCTCCCGCCATCTTGAAGCCGGCATGAAGCCCTTGCAGGCGGCGCTTCAGGGAACGCGCGAAGTTGGCTTTACGGTGCTCTCCATGAGCCTCTCCCTGGTGGCGGTATTCCTGCCGCTCTTGCTGATGGGGGGATTGCCCGGAAGATTATTACGCGAGTTTGCCGTCACCCTTTCGGTGGCGATCGGCATCTCGCTGCTCGTCTCGCTCACGCTAACCCCCATGATGTGCGGCTGGATGCTGAAGTCCAGCAAGCCTCGCGAGCAGACGCGAAGCCGCGGCTTTGGCCGTCTGCTGACTGGCCTGCAACAAGGGTACGGCACATCGCTGAAATGGGTGCTAAACCATACGCGGCTGGTGGGCGTCGTCTTGTTGGGCACCATTGCGCTGAATATCTGGCTCTATATTTCCATCCCCAAAACCTTCTTCCCCGAACAGGATACGGGCGTACTGATGGGCGGCATTCAGGCTGACCAGAGTATTTCGTTTCAGGCGATGCGCGGCAAACTTCAGGACTTTATGAAGATCATTCGCGACGATCCGGCGGTCGACAACGTGACCGGCTTCACCGGCGGTTCGCGGGTCAACAGCGGGATGATGTTTATTACGCTGAAATCACGCGGCGAGCGCCATGAAACGGCGCAGCAGGTTATCGACCGGCTGCGGGTCGCACTGGCAAAAGAGCCGGGCGCAAACCTGTTTCTGATGGCGGTACAGGATATCCGCGTCGGCGGGCGGCAGGCTAACGCCAGCTACCAGTATGCCCTGCTGTCTGATGATTTAAGCGCGCTGCGAGAATGGGAGCCGAAAATCCGTAAGGCGCTGGCGGCGCTCCCCCAACTGGCGGACGTTAACTCCGATCAGCAAGATAACGGCGCGGAGATGAACCTGATTTACGACCGCGAAACCATGTCCAGGCTGGGGATCGACGTGCAGGCCGCCAACAGTCTGCTGAATAATGCCTTCGGTCAACGGCAAATTTCCACCATCTATCAGCCGATGAACCAGTATAAGGTTGTGATGGAGGTTGACCCACGCTATACCCAGGACATCAGCGCGCTGGAGAAGATGTTCGTCATTAACAGCGACGGGAAGGCGATTCCGCTCTCTTATTTTGCAAAATGGCAGCCCGCCAATGCACCGCTGTCAGTGAATCACCAGGGGTTGTCCGCCGCCTCGACTATCGCGTTTAACCTGCCTACGGGCACGTCGCTGTCCGAAGCGACGGAAGCCATCAACCGGGCGATGACACAGCTTGGCGTACCGTCAACGGTGCGCGGCAGTTTCGCCGGAACGGCACAGGTTTTCCAGGAGACGATGAATTCGCAGGTGATTCTGATCCTGGCGGCGATCGCGACGGTCTATATTGTGTTGGGGATATTGTATGAAAGTTATGTTCATCCGCTGACCATCCTCTCTACCCTCCCCTCCGCAGGCGTGGGGGCGCTACTGGCGCTGGAGCTGTTCAATGCCCCGTTCAGCCTAATCGCGCTCATCGGGATCATGCTATTAATTGGCATTGTGAAGAAAAACGCCATCATGATGGTCGATTTTGCGCTTGAGGCGCAGAGAAACGGCAACCTGACGCCGGAACAGGCGATTTTCCAGGCCTGCCTGCTGCGTTTTCGCCCAATCATGATGACCACGCTGGCGGCGCTGTTTGGCGCGCTGCCGCTGGTTATCTCCGGGGGCGATGGTTCAGAGTTACGTCAACCATTAGGGATTACGATCGTGGGCGGACTGGTGATGAGCCAGCTGCTGACGCTCTATACCACCCCGGTGGTCTATCTCTTTTTCGACCGTCTGCGGCTGCGTTTTTCACGTAATAATAGCCAACCGGAATCCATAACAGAGCCATGACAGAACTTCCTGACAGCACACGCTGGCAACTCTGGATTGTGGCATTCGGCTTTTTTATGCAATCGCTGGATACCACAATCGTCAACACCGCGCTTCCCTCTATGGCGCTCAGTCTGGGGGAAAGCCCGCTGCATATGCACATGGTCGTGGTTTCCTATGTACTGACCGTGGCGGTAATGCTGCCTGCCAGCGGCTGGCTGGCGGATAAAGTCGGCGTGCGTAATATCTTCTTTACCGCCATTGTGCTGTTTACGTTGGGATCGCTATTTTGCGCCTGGTCCAGCACGCTGAATGAACTGGTGCTGGCGCGCGTTTTACAGGGCGTGGGCGGCGCCATGATGGTGCCGGTCGGCAGACTGACGGTCATGAAGATCGTTCCGCGCGAACAATATATGGCGGCGATGACCTTCGTCACGCTGCCCGGTCAGGTCGGGCCGCTGCTCGGCCCGGCGCTGGGCGGTATTCTGGTCGAGTACGCCTCCTGGCACTGGATTTTCCTGATTAACATTCCGGTCGGCATTGTCGGGGCGATTGCGACGCTCATGCTGATGCCGAATTACACCATGCAAACCCGGCGCTTCGATCTTTCAGGGTTCCTCCTGCTGGCCGTCGGCATGGCGGTACTGACGCTGGCGCTGGACGGCAGCAAAGGCACAGGGCTCTCGCCTCTCTCACTGGGCGCACTGGTGTTGTGCGGCATCCTGGCGATTGCGCTCTACCTGAAACACGCCAAAAACAATCCGCGCGCGCTGTTTAGTCTGGCGCTGTTTCGCACCCACACCTTCTCGCTGGGCCTGTCTGGTAGCTTCGCCGGGCGCGTCGGGAGCGGCATGCTGCCCTTCATGACGCCGGTCTTTTTGCAGATTGGTCTGGGGTTCTCGCCGTTTCATGCCGGGTTGATGATGATCCCGATGGTACTCGGCAGCATGGGAATGAAACGTATCGTCGTACAGGTGGTAAACCGCTTTGGCTATCGTCGCGTACTGGTCTCCACCACCCTCGGCCTGTCGCTGGTCAGCCTGCTGTTTATGAGCGTCGCGATGCTTGGCTGGTATTACGCCCTGCCCTTTGTGCTGTTCCTGCAAGGCATGGTCAACTCCACCCGTTTTTCATCCATGAACACCTTAACGCTCAAAGATCTGCCCGATGAACTCGCCAGCAGCGGCAACAGCTTGCTGTCCATGATCATGCAACTGTCGATGAGTATTGGCGTGACCATCGCCGGGCTGCTGCTGGGCATGTTTGGTCAACAACATATCGCGGCCGACAGCGGCGCGAGCCACACGGTGTTTATGTATACCTGGCTGTGCATGGCCCTGATTATCGCGCTGCCCGCACTCATCTTCGCCCGGGTGCCGAACGACACGCATAAAAACGCCGTCATTTCACGACGCAAAAGGAGCACGCAATGAAGTTCTGGCGGCCCGGTATTACCGGCAAATTGTTTCTGGCGATTTTCGCCACCTGCATTGTCTTGCTGATCAGCATGCACTGGGCCGTACGCATCAGCTTTGAGCGTGGGTTTATCGACTACATCAAACATGGCAACGAACAGCGGTTGCAGATGCTCGGCGACGCGCTGGGCGAGCAGTATTCGCTGCACGGCAACTGGCGTTTTTTACGCAATAACGATCGCTTCGTTTTCCAGATCCTGCGCTCTTTTGAGCATGACAACGACGATAACAAACCCGGCCCCGGGATGCCGCCTCATGGCTGGCGAACCCAATTTTGGGTCGTCGATCAACACGCCAATGTGCTGGTCGGCCCGCGAGCGCCAGTCCCGCGTGACGGCACCCGCCGGGCTATTCACGTAAACGGTGTGGAGGTTGGCGCGGTGATTGCCTCTCCCGTTGAGCGACTGACGCGCAATACCGATATTAATTTTGATAAGCAACAGCGCCGTACAAGTTGGCTGATCGTGGCGTTGTCGACTCTGCTGGCGGCGCTGGCAACGTTTCCGCTGGCGCGCGGGTTGCTGGCGCCCGTTAAGCGGCTGGTGGAAGGCACGCACAAACTGGCCGCAGGCGACTTCACGACGCGCGTAACGCCGACCAGCGCGGATGAACTGGGTAAACTGGCGCAGGATTTTAACCAGCTCGCCAGCACGCTGGAAAAAAATCAGCAAATGCGCCGCGATTTTATGGCGGATATCTCCCACGAACTGCGCACGCCGCTGGCGGTATTGCGCGGTGAGCTGGAGGCTATCCAGGACGGAGTCCGCCAGTTTACGCCCGAATCGGTGGCCTCGCTCCAGGCTGAAGTCGGCACGCTCACCAAGCTGGTTGACGATCTGCATCAGCTTTCTATGTCCGATGAAGGCGCGCTGGCGTACCAGAAAACATCGGTGGACCTGATTCCCCTGCTGGAGGTGGCGGGCGGCGCGTTTCGCGAGCGCTTCGCCAGCCGTGGGCTGACGTTACACTTTTCCCTTCCTGACAGCGTAATGGTATTCGGCGATCCGGATCGTCTGATGCAGTTATTCAATAATCTGCTGGAAAATAGTCTGCGCTACACCGACAGCGGCGGCAGCCTGCACATTTCCGCCGAGCAGCGCGACAACATGCTGCTGTTAACGTTCGCCGATTCCGCGCCCGGCGTTCGCGATGAGCAGTTACAAAAACTGTTTGAACGTTTCTACCGCACGGAAGGCTCCCGCAACCGCGCCAGCGGCGGGTCCGGTCTGGGACTGGCGATTTGCGACAATATCGTACAAGCGCATAATGGTCGTATTCGGGCGTCCCATTCGCCTTTTGGCGGGCTTAGCATTACAGTAGAGTTACCGCTGGAACGCGATTTACAGAGAGATGTATGACTGAGTTACCCATTGATGAAAACACGCCACGTATTTTAATCGTGGAAGATGAACCCAAGCTGGGACAACTGCTGATCGACTATCTGCGCGCCGCAAGCTATGCCCCCACGCTAATCAGTCATGGCGATCAGGTATTGCAGTATGTGCATCAAACACCGCCAGACCTGATCCTGCTGGACTTAATGTTGCCAGGTACGGACGGCCTGACGCTGTGCCGGGAAATTCGCCGTTTTTCTGACGTACCCATTGTGATGGTCACGGCAAAGATTGAAGAGATCGACCGCCTGCTTGGGCTGGAGATTGGCGCCGATGATTACATCTGTAAACCTTACAGCCCCCGTGAGGTGGTCGCCCGCGTGAAAACGATTTTGCGCCGCTGCAAGCCGCAGCGTGAGCTGCAACAGCTGGACGCGCAAAGCCCGCTGATTGTCGATGAAGGCCGTTTTCAGGCATCCTGGCGCGGCAAGATGCTCGACCTGACCCCCGCAGAGTTTCGCCTGTTGAAAACGCTGTCTCACGAGCCGGGGAAAGTCTTCTCCCGCGAGCAGCTGCTTAATCATCTCTACGATGATTATCGCGTGGTGACGGACCGCACCATTGACAGCCACATCAAAAACCTGCGCCGCAAGCTGGAATCGCTGGACGCCGAACAGTCGTTCATCCGTGCGGTATACGGCGTCGGGTATCGCTGGGAAGCGGATACCTGCCGGATTGCATAAGTCACGCCTGCAATAGCCGGATGACGCTCCGCTGATCCGGCCGACAAATAAGAGCGTTGTCGGCCAGAGAAGGCGCTACGCCGCCATCCGGCGTTTTTCTTTACCTGCCTCCCCCACAGCGCTACAATGCCCGCCCTTAACGTAGGGGCACTCCCCTAACCGCCTCATTCAGTGAAGCGGATCTGACCTGTCATCAGAACGAGAAAATTATGTTTAAACCGGAACTCCTTTCCCCGGCGGGAACGCTGAAAAATATGCGTTACGCTTTCGCTTATGGCGCAGATGCCGTGTATGCGGGCCAACCGCGTTACTCCCTGCGCGTGCGCAACAACGAATTTAACCACGAGAATTTGCAGCTCGGCATTAACGAAGCCCACGCGCTTGGCAAAAAATTCTATGTGGTCGTGAACATTGCGCCGCATAACGCGAAACTGAAAACCTTTATTCGCGATCTTAAACCGGTTGTGGAAATGGGGCCGGATGCGCTGATCATGTCCGATCCCGGGCTTATCATGCTGGTGCGTGAAAACTTCCCGGAGATGCCGATTCACCTTTCGGTGCAGGCCAACGCCGTAAACTGGGCAACGGTGAAGTTCTGGAACCAGATGGGGCTGACCCGCGTTATTCTTTCCCGCGAACTGTCGCTGGAAGAGATTGAAGAGATTCGTCAACAGGTGCCGGAAATGGAGATCGAAATCTTCGTACACGGCGCGCTGTGCATGGCCTACTCCGGTCGTTGCCTGCTCTCTGGCTACATCAACAAGCGCGATCCGAACCAGGGAACCTGCACCAACGCCTGCCGTTGGGAATATAACGTGCAGGAAGGGAAAGAAGACGTCGTAGGCAACATCGTCCATAAATACGAACCTATTCCGGTACAGAACGTCGAACCGACGCTGGGTATCGGCGCACCAACCGACAAAGTGTTTATGATCGAAGAGGCTCAGCGTCCGGGCGAATACATGACCGCGTTCGAAGATGAACACGGCACCTACATCATGAACTCGAAAGATCTGCGCGCCATTGCTCACGTTGAGCGCCTGACCAAAATGGGCGTGCACTCACTGAAAATCGAAGGCCGTACCAAATCCTTCTACTACTGTGCGCGTACCGCTCAGGTTTATCGCAAAGCGATCGACGATGCCGCTGCGGGCAAGCCGTTTGATCCGCAACTGCTGGAAACGCTGGAAGGCCTGGCGCATCGCGGTTACACCGAAGGCTTTCTGCGCCGTCACACGCATGATGACTACCAGAATTACGAGTACGGTTACTCTGTTTCTGAACGTCAGCAGTTCGTGGGTGAGTTCACCGGCGAGCGTAAAGGCGCCCTTGCCGCCGTTGCCGTGAAGAACAAATTCTCCATCGGCGACAGCCTGGAGCTGATGACGCCGCAGGGGAACGTCAACTTCACTCTGGAGCATATGGAAAACGCCAAAGGTGAAGCAATGCCGGTGGCGCCTGGCGATGGCTACACCGTCTGGATGCCGGTGCCGCAGGATATGGATCTGAATTATGCGTTGTTAATGCGTAATTTTTCCGGCGAATCCACGCGGAACCCACACGCTAAGTAGTTAATCCACGTTATTTTTTCATTATGGGAAGATTCTTAGAAATCGATCACATACCGCCTCGTTCATTACGGGTATTATCCGAGGCGCTGAAAAACATAACCCATAAATGCTAGCTGTACCAGGAACCACCTCCTTAGCCTGCGTAATCTCCCTTACGCAGGCTTATTTTTTTATGCAGCACAAACCTTCCATTTTCAGCCTGTTCTGACCTTTCCGCGCCTTTTCTGCTATACACTTTCAACAGGTTAACGACAGAGGCAAACAAAGGATGGCTACGTTTCCCGCCAGCTTACTGATTTTAAATGGCAAAGGCGCTGATAATCAGCCCCTGCGCGACGCGATAGGGCTACTTCGCGATGAGGGCGTGGAGATTCACGTCCGGGTCACCTGGGAAAAAGGCGATGCCCAGCGTTATGTTGATGAAGCCCGACAGCTTGGCGTTGAGACGGTCATTGCGGGCGGCGGCGACGGCACCATCAATGAGGTTTCCGCCGCGCTGATTCAGTGTCAGGGCGGCAACGTTCCCGCGCTTGGCATTTTGCCTCTGGGCACGGCCAATGACTTCGCCACCAGCGCTGGCATCCCGGAAGCGCTGGATAAAGCCTTAAAACTGGCGATTGCCGGTAACGCGGTTGCGATCGATATCGCTCAGGTCAACGATAAAACCTGCTTTATTAATATGGCGACAGGGGGTTTCGGGACGCGCATCACCACCGAAACGCCGGAAAAACTCAAGGCCGCTCTGGGCGGCGTCTCTTACTTTATTCATGGGCTGATGCGCATGGACACCCTCAAGCCCGATCGCTGTGAGATTCGCGGCGAGAATTTTCACTGGCAGGGCGATGCGCTGGTGATTGGCATTGGTAATGGTCGTCAGGCCGGTGGCGGACAACAGCTCTGCCCTGGCGCACTCATTAATGACGGGCTGCTGCAACTGCGGATCTTCACCGGTGAGGAGCTGCTTCCGGCGCTGTTTTCCACATTGACGCAGCCGGAAGAGAACCCCAACATTGTCGATGGCGCATCCGCCTGGTTTGATATTCAGGCTCCGCATGAAATCACCTTTAACCTCGATGGCGAGCCGCTCAGCGGTCAGGAATTTCATATTGAAATACTTCCCAACGCGCTGCATTGCCGTTTGCCGCCAGACTGCCCGTTACTGCGCTAATGAAAAAAGAAAGTAAGCGCAGAGAGGGATAATCAGACCGGCGACATCCCGGAACCTCTGCGCTCACAAACGGGTCATTTACCCTGCGGCCCGAACCGGCGGGGCCAGCGTCTCCAGGAGTTGCGGCATTGACGTGTAGCGCCCGATGGCCTCGCTAAAGCAGGGATGCTGGCAGCCGTCAGACACCACGATGGTATCAATTCCGGCGGCCTGCGCGGCGCGAAAACCACTCAGGCTGTCTTCAATCACCAGACAATCTGCGGCGGGCAGGCCCAGCTTTTTCAGCGCGGAGAGATACACCGCCGGGTGCGGTTTGCCGTAGCGTTCATCGTCAGCGCTGCAAATGACGTCAAAATGCCCCCGGAGATTAAGTTTAGAGAGAACAGCCTCAATAACCTGATGGGATGATGACGTAGCCAGCGCAATCCGATACCCCCTGTGGCGAAAATGATGCAATACCGCGTAGACGCCGTCCATCGCTTCGCCTTCCGTTGCAATAAGTCCGGTAATGCGTTTGCGAATGGCCGACTCCAGCACCCCAGGGTCTGTCTGCAACGGACAGTATTCGCACCAGACGCGGGCAATCTCATCCAGTCGCTTCCCTTTGGTTAACGTTTCACACTCCTCGTCATTAACCGTCACTCCCCAGCTTGCCAGCGCGTCTTTTTGCGCCTGACGCCACAGCCCTTCGGAGTCAATGATGACGCCATCCATGTCGAAAATTACCGCTTTACTCTTCATCATTTGCCGCCTTAAAAAGACCCGGCAGCACAGCCGGGCCCGACATCATTAAGAAATACCGACCGTTTCGCCTTCACATGCCTCCTGACGCGTGAATCCGGGTTGTTCAACACGAATAAACGGACACAGAATAAACGCCACAATATAGAGCAACGTATACGCAATCACGACGCCAATGGTGCTGAAGTGCGGTAACAACACCACGGCGATCGCCGGGGCGAGGAAGTTGGAAAGCCCAGCCGACAGGTTGTAGACCGAAATCGCGGCTCCTTTGTGTTTTGGCTCAAGCGCAGGAAAGACGGCGGCCATCGGCACAAACGCGGCAACGAAGATCCCCAGCGCGATTGCCGGAACCAGCGCCATCGCGAAGTTATGGCCAAAGTGCTGCGGAATGTAATAAAACGCGAGGCTGGAGAGCGCCATCCCGATGCAGCCAAACCAGCGTACAACCTTCATCCAGCCCATTTTCTCTGCCAGTACGCCCCAAAAGACGTTGGAGAAGATGGTTGTGAAGAAGAACGCCGCCCATACCTGTAGCCATTCAGAGGTGGTGAAGCCCAGTTCATCCACAAACATCATCGGCATGACCACCGCAAAACCGAACAGCGATAACGTATTGATAATACGCACGATACTGGACAACATAATGCTACGGTTGGTGTAAAGCAGCGTGACCGCACGCCCCAGTTCGCTGAACTTTTCACGGGTGGTGAGGTTTTGCATATGGCGCGGCGTTTCAATTTTACGCAGCGAAACCAGCGCGATAACACCGCCGGTCAGACAGAACGCCAGCGCCAGCCACAGGGTGCCCATTTCGCCAATATGCGGAATGGTAAAACTCGGGATATAACTGCCGAAAACGCCGATCCCAATAGAGTAGACCGCCCAGAACCAGCCCAGCGCGGCGCTGGTGCTGTCGCTACGGACGTTATGCACAATGGCGACGATAAACGCATAAAGGAACAGCGGATACGCCAGACCGCGAATACCGTAAAACAACAGAATTAAGGCGTAGTTGGACTGACCCAGTCCAAAAACGAGGAACAATACGTGGAATACGCACCACAGCACAAAGCCGATCATCATGGTTTTTTGCGGCGTGATGATCTCCGCCACTACGCCGGATACCCAGGCCGACAGCGCCGCCGCCAGACCATATAGCGTAAAGGCGAAGGAGGCTTCCGCCGGGGTAAAGCCCAGCGCTTTGATGTAGTGCGACAAAAATGCCAGCTCGAAACCATCACCAGTCATGAATACGGCGATGGCGATATACCCCCAGACCAGACTTAAGGGTAATCCCAGCCATTGTTTGTTAGTTAACGACATATTGACCTCGTTTTAGGGTGCAGGGAGCCACTCCGGTACATTCACCGGAGGGCTTTTGTTATAGAAATTATTGATTTCGATAGTTCAGGTCGTTTCGGTACAGTGCGTTAAACTGCTGATAACGCTGCATCAGCGCCGTGTGGCGAACCGGATCGCCATACCAGGTTTTGTAGACTTCCGGTTTTTCGCAAACGGACGCCAACGGTTTACCCGCCGCAAGGCACGCCAGTCGCGCCGCGCCCAGCGCGCCGCCGGTTTCTCCGCCTTTGTGCGTCACCACGGGCATATCCAGAATATCTGCCAGCAGTTGCGCCCAGAACGGACTTCGGGCGCCGCCGCCCACCAGCGAACATTGTTCGATATTTGTACCGCTCTCCTGCAAAACACGGAGCCCGTCAGCGATGCCGAAACTGACGCCTTCCAGCACCGCATACCCCATCAGCGCGCGCTGGCTGGAGTGCGTCAGCCCCCAGAACATGCCCCGGGCGTCAGGATCGTTATGCGGCGTGCGTTCGCCGGAAAGGTACGGCAGGAACATCGGCGCGCTGGCTTTTTCCGCATCGCTTAACTGCGCGATTTCTTCCAGCAGTTCCGTTTCCGTTGTCCCGACCAGGCGGCAGAACCATTGCAGACAGCTGGCGGCGCTGAGCATTACGCTCATCTGGTGCCACAAATTCGGCAGGACGTGGCAAAAAGCATGTACTGCGGATTGCGGCGCGGGACGGTACGCGTCCGTCACCACAAACAGCACGCCGGACGTCCCCAGTGAAATAAACGCATCGCCGGGCGATACCGCGCCAACGCCAATAGCGCTGACCGCGTTGTCTCCGCCGCCCCCGGCGACCACCACCGAAGGGTTTAACCCCCAGCGTTGCGCGACGGCGGGATCGAGCGTGGCAGAAATATCGCAGCCTTCCACCAGTTCCGGCATATTGGCTCGCGTCAGCCCGCATTTCTCCAGCAGCGCATCCGACCAGTCGCGCTTCTCGACGTCAAGCCACAGCGTCCCTGCCGAATCGGACATGTCGGAGACTTTTTTACCCGTCATTTTGAAACGCAGATAATCCTTCGGCAGCAGCACCGTTTCGATGCGGGCAAAATTCTGCGGTTCATGGCGACGCACCCACAGCAATTTCGGCGCGGTAAACCCCGGCATCGCCAGGTTACCGGCAACCTGATGCAACTCTGGGGCAATTTCTTCCAGCTCCGCACACTCCTGGGCGCTACGGGTGTCATTCCACAGAATCGCCGGGCGGATCGTATTCCCGGCGGCATCAAGCAGTACCGCGCCATGCATCTGACCGGAAAGACCGATCGCCTTAATCGCCTGCCAGTGATGACCACATTTCTCCCGCAGGGTGGACATCAGATACTCCGTCGCGTCCCACCAGGCTTCCGGTGATTGCTCTGACCAGTGTTGATGGGGTCGCTGAATCGTCAGCGGCGCGCTATGGGTGGCGACAATGTCATTATTTTCATCAATGACCAGCGCCTTCACTTCAGATGTGCCGAGATCGATACCCAGATACATAGCCACCTCTCAGTTAATCAGCGTGTGAACAGCAGCGATTTTCTCGCGCAGCAGCGCGGCGAAATCATCACGTTCCGTCAGGTCGCCAAACAGCGCTTTATCACTGGCATACGCCGCGATTGGATCGGCGGATTCAAACATGGCATGTACCGCTGGCGCATCCAAAATGCCGTCCTGGTATTCATAAGGCAGCGTGCCCTTGTGCCACTGCTCCATGAAGACGTAAAACAGTGCGGGCAGCATAGCGGTAGCGTTCGGCCGCGCACCGCGCTGATAGCACTCGCGCAGCGTCGGCGCAATCATCGCCGGGATTTTCGAGAATCCGTCGGCGGCAACGCGCTGGTTGGTATCCTGAATATGCGGGTTGGTAAAACGCTTAAGCACCACATCACGATAGGTCGGGAGATCGATGCCGTTATCTCCCAGGCAAGGGATCACGTCTTCCGTCACGTAGCGGTCGGCAATCTGGTAGATAAAGTCCGTCAGAGTGCTTTCATGAATATACTGCTGGCCGATTAACGTACCCGCCCACGCAATGCAGCTATGTGATGAGTTGAGGATGCGGATTTTCGCCTCTTCATACGGGATAACAGACGTCACCAGCTCCACACCGACATTTTCCAGCGCAGGACGCACATCGCGGAAACGATCTTCAACCACCCACTGGATAAAGGTTTCGCCCATTACCGGCGCTTTATCATCAATGCCCGTCTGCGCTTTGATACGCGCCGGAAGATCGGCTGCCGGACGCGGCGTGATGCGGTCCACCATCGTATTCGGGCAGGTCGCATTGGCGCTAAGCCAGTCAATCACCGCCTGTTTGCCAGTCAGCTGTAAAAACTCAACCAGACCATCGTGGAACCGTTCACCGTTGTGACGCACGTTGTCGCAGTTGAGCAGCGTCAGCGGCCCTGCGTTATTGGCCATACGCGCTTCCAGAATGCGGGTAATAACGCCGTAAATCGTTTTACAGCCGCCGTTGAGATCGCTCGCCAGATCGGGGTTATTCACTTCCAGCTTGTGGCTGGTGTTCAGGTAGTAGCCCCCTTCCGTCACGGTAAAGGCAATCACTTTGGTCTGCGCTCTGGCGCCTTCGGCAATCAGCGGCTGTAAATCCGCCTGCCACGGCAGCAGTTTCTGAATCGACGTGATCTCTTCGTACTCACGTTCGCCCTCCGGGCTGACCGTTTCCAGCACATAACGACCGTTTTGCGCCGCCAGCGCCTGCACAACGTGCTCGGCGTCATTGCGAATATTGCCGGCGGCAATGTGCCAGCGCGTATCGCCGGAAGCGATCAGACGATGCAGATACCACGCCTGATGGGCGCGGTGAAAAGAACCTAAGCCAATATGAAGCCATGTGTATTGATCGTTCATTGTTCTGCTCTCCAGTGAGGTTATGCCTGCACTCTAGTCGATCATTTGTATTAAATAAGAGCCGTAGATCACAAAAGAGCAATTGCTCTATAAAATTACAAATGACCACAAAAGAGCAAAGAGCTTGCCTCAATCCTGAGCACCCGCCAGAATGACCTTATCGGTTGAGGGAAATTAACGCCCCCAACGCCACTCTTAAGGTAGGGAAACGTGAGCAAAGAAGATGACATCAGGCTGGATCAGAAAGTCCGGGCCGCATGGATGTACTACATTGCGGGTTTAAACCAAAGTGAGATAGCCAGCCAGCTTGGGACGTCAAGACCGGTGGTACAACGCCTTATCGCTGCGGCGAAAGAGGAAGGCATTGTTTCGATTGGTCTGCACCATCCTGTCGCGAACTGCCTCGATTACGCGCAGCTTTTGCAGGAAAAGTATCAGTTAATTAACTGCAATATTGTTCCCGCCTACAGCAGCGAAAGCACCCTCGACAGCGTAACCTTTGGCTGTTATCAACTGATGGCCCGCTACTTACAGGGCGACAAACCGACGGTAGTCGGCATTGGTTCCGGGTTGACGCTGAAAAAAACCATCAAACGCATTGATTTCGACAGTCGCAATACGCGCTGCGTGGCGTTGATCAGCGCCATGAACGAACACGGACAATGTAACTATTACGACGACGTCCCGCTGTTGCTGGCGCGTAAAATTCAGGGCAAATATTACCAGTGGCCCGCGCCACGCTATGCGCAATCCTGTGATGAATACGAGATGTGGTGCACCAGCCGTCTGTTCCGCAACGTCTCTGCCGTCGCCGAAGCGTCGGAGGTCATTTTTGTCGGCATCGGCGCGCTGGGGAAACAGAGTCCTATCTTCAAAGACGGTTTTATCAATGAGGCGCAACTGGACGAACTGACCGCGCGCGGCGGCGTGGGGGAAATACTTGGCCGCTTTATTGACGCAGACGGCAACGTAGTGGATAGCCTCATCAACCGCTACATCACCAGCTACGATATACGCCAGAGCCAGTGTCCGCGTATTGCGGCGGCCTGCGGTGAAGATAAGCGCCCTGCTATCCTCGCCGCACTGAAAGGCGGCTGGATCAACGGTCTGGTCACCGATGAACATACCGCGCGCTGGTTGCTGACGCGCTAACGCGCCATGTTCTGGCTGGCGATCAATTCCGGCGGGATCTCAATACGACGTATTGTGGTGTCGCCGGAATCCACAATCTCAAACACTTTGTCCAGCATGGCTGGCACATCCTGGCGCACCATATCGATATCGTGCCCCAGCAGAGAGACAAACGGGTCCCAGTCAAAACAGCCCATTGGCGGCTGATGGCTTCCCGTCTGCCCGTTCTGCGCCAGCCAGCGCACCACCCCTTCGAGCGAAATTGTCGAATTAACAAACAGCCCCGGCAGTGGAATATCAGGCGACGGATAGACCGATTTCAGTAACCCTTCCACCCTTGCGGAAGAATACCCCGTGACCAGTTGCTGCGTTTCCGGCACCGTCAATCCATGCGCTTTATGCGCGTCGAGGAAGCCGCGCAAGCGTTCGGCGGTGTTATTGTCGGTGATTCGCCCCCCCACAAACGTCAGCGGAGCCAAAACGCCATACCGCTTTTGGCTGCTGGCGAGAATGCTTTCCGTCAGCGCTTTAGCCCCCGCATAGTTATCCGAAATAATCGACGGCGCCAGCGTTCCGGGCAGATCGAGGTTCAGCGTGGGCACACCCGCCTGATGACACATCTGCGCGATCTTATCCGGGTGCGTCGCCCCGGTGGCGATAACCCAGTCCACCTGCCAGGAGAGCATCGCCCTCGCCGCTTCAACCTCCAGCTCCGGTTGACGCCGCGTACAGGTAATGATGGGCAGCAGCCCCCTGGCACGCGCCATCTCTTCAAACTTTTCAGCAATGGAGCCAAAGTAGCGGTTGTCGTATTTCGGGACAATCATCCCGATGACATTCGATTTCTTACTGCGAAGCAGACTGGCCTGTCGGTTCACCGCATATCCCTGCTCTTCAGCAATCCGGGTCACCTTCTCCGCCAGCTTTGCGCTAATGCGTCGCTTCTTCCAGTTGCCATTCAAAATTGCGCTCACCGCGCTGGCGGAAACCCCGGTTAACTCAGCCAGGTCGTAGATGGTTGTTTTCTTCGTTTTCTCAACGCGCGTCACAAAATCGCCTCTTCATTTTGAATGTCTCTTGCTGAGGAAATAAACAAGTGCTAGATCAGCTTCATCGATTGAGCAATATGCTTCACACGCCAGTCAGAACGCCCCCGTTCTTCGCGCAGAAGCAAATACACCTTAAAAATCACCTATGCATAAAGGATTATAAAATGAATCACTCTGTCCCCTCCATGAATACTTCCCTCAACGGCAAGGTTGCAGCCATTACCGGCGCAGCCTCCGGTATCGGCCTTGAGTGTGCGAAAACCCTGCTTGCCGCAGGAGCAAAAGTGGTCCTGATCGACCGCGAAGGCGAGAAGCTGAAGAAAATCATCGCGGAACTGGGCGATAACGCGTTTGCGCTGCAAATCGACTTGTTCAATACCGGACAGGTCGACAACCTGCTGGCAGGCATTATCGAGCTGGCCGGTGGGCTGGATATTTTCCATGCTAACGCAGGCGCTTACATTGGCGGACCGGTCGCCGAAGGCGATCCTGACGTCTGGGATCGCGTACTGAACCTCAACATCAATGCCGCATTTCGCTGCGTCCGCGCCGTATTGCCGCATATGATTGCGCAAAAATCCGGCGATATCATTTTCACCAGTTCTATCGCTGGCGTTGTACCGGTCATCTGGGAACCTATTTACACGGCCTCCAAATTTGCCGTTCAGGCCTTTGTCCATACAACCCGCCGTCAGGTGTCCGAACATGGCGTACGCGTCGGAGCCGTGCTGCCGGGGCCGGTAGTGACCGCGCTGCTGGACGACTGGCCGCAGGCGAAAATGGAAGAAGCGCTGGCAAATGGCAGCCTGATGCAGCCGATCGAAGTCGCAGAATCGGTACTGTTTATGGTCACTCGTTCGAAAAACGTCACTGTTCGCGATCTGGTTATCCTCCCCAACAGCGTTGATCTGTGAGGAAAAGCGCCATGAACAGCTTACAGAAAACCGTTATCGGCGTGGATGTTGGTTCAGGCAGCGTCCGCGCAGGTATCTTCGACCTGAGCGGCACGTTGCTCTCTCATGTCACGCAAAAAATCACGACCACTCATCGGAGCGGCAGCCGCGTGGAGCAGTCCAGCCAGGAGATCTGGCAGGCCGTTTGTCACTGCATCCGGGAAGCGCTCAGGCAGTCCGGCGCGGCGCCGGAAAGCGTGGCGGGGATCGGTTTCGACGCCACCTGCTCGCTGGTGGTTCTGGATAAAAACGGCGCGCCGCTCCCCGTGAGCGCCGAAGGCGATGCGGCGCAAAACATCATCGTCTGGATGGACCATCGCGCGACTGAACAGGCTGAACGCATTAACGCCAGCCAACATCCGGTGCTGAACTATGTCGGCGGGAAAATCTCACCGGAAATGGAAACGCCTAAGATTTTATGGCTGAAGGAAAATCGCCGCGAGGTGTACGAAAACGCATGGCAATTTTTCGACCTTGCAGACTTCCTGACCTGGCGCGCCACCGGCGACCTTGCCCGCTCCATCTGTACAGTCACCTGCAAATGGACCTGGCTTGCTCATGAAAACCGCTGGGACCCGGACTATTTCCGCACGATCGGGCTGGCAGAACTGGCTGATGACGAGTTTGCCCGCATCGGGCAGCGCATCGTGCCGCCGGGTACGCCCTGTGGCGACGGCTTAACCGCGCAGGCGGCGCAGGAGATGGGCCTGCCTGCGGGCACACCGGTCGCCGTGGGTCTGATTGACGCCCATGCGGGCGGCATCGGGACTGTCGGCGTTGAAGGCGGAGCCCTCAATAATATGGCATATGTGTTTGGCACTTCATCCTGCACTATGACCTCAACGAACGATCCCGTTTTCGTTCCCGGCGTCTGGGGGCCGTATTACAGCGCGATGGTGCCAGGGCTCTGGCTTGTTGAGGGAGGGCAAAGCGCCGCGGGCGCGGCTATCGATCAGCTATTGGCGTTTCATCCCGCCGCCGAAGACGCGCGGAAACTGGCGCAGGAGGCAGGATTACCGCTGCCGGTTTATCTTGCCGATCGGGTGTCAGAAAAAGCGCCGCAGGCGTCGGACGCCGTCACGCTGGTGGCGGGTATTCATGTTGTACCGGAGTTTTTAGGCAACCGCGCGCCGTTTGCCGACCCGCACGCACGCGCCGTTATTTGCGGATTGGGTATGGAACGCGATCTGGACAATTTACTGGCGTTGTATGTGGCGGGACTGTGCGGTATCGGTTACGGTTTGCGGCAAATTATTGATGCGCAGAATGCCTGCGGCGTACGGAATAAAAATATCGTGATTAGCGGCGGTGCGGGTCAGCATCCTCTGGTGCGGCAACTATTAGCCGATACCTGCGGACTTCCGGTATTAACCACCCAGTGCAGCGAGCCCGTTTTATTAGGTTCCGCAATACTTGGCGCCGTCGCCGGAAATATTTCCCCCTCGGTTGCCGAGGCCATGAAGCAGTTTACGCATGTGGATACCTGTTATTACCCACAGACAGCGTATCAGCCATTGCATCATCGTCGTTACGAGGCCTATAAGCAGTTGCAACACATGGCGAAAATGCTCAGAGAGTGATTTTTGCGCCGTCCTGATAACCAATACCCCTCCCCGAAAACCTGGGGAGGGGTACGTGACATCAGGCAATCGTCACTTTATTGTCCAGGTAGACGTCCTGCACGGCGTTAATCAGTTTCACGCCATCCGCCATTGTTTTCTTGAAGGCTTTACGCCCCAGAATCAGGCCCATGCCGCCCGCGCGTTTGTTGATAACCGCAGTACGCACAGCGTCGCTGAGATCGGTCTCACCGCCCGCCGCGCCGCCGGAGTTAATCAGCCCCGCGCGCCCCATATAGCAGTTGGCTAACTGGTAACGCACCAGATCGATAGGGTTATCGCTGGTCAGCTTGCTGTAAACACGATCGTCGGTGTAGCCGAAATTCACCGCCTTATAGCCGCCGTTATTTTCCGCCATTTTTTGTTTGACGATATCTGCGCCAATCGTCGCCGCCAGGTGGTTAGCCTGCCCGGTCAGGTCGGCAGAAACGTGGTAATCCACGCCGTCTTTTTTAAATGCAGAGTTACGCAAATATGCCCACAGAACGGTCACCATCCCCAGCTCATGCGCACGTTCAAAAGCGGCGGAAATCTCTTCAATCTGACGACGCGACTGCTCAGAACCGAAGTAAATGGTCGCGCCAACGGCCACGGCGCCCAGATTGAACGCTTGCTCAACGCTGGCATAGAGCGTTTGATCGTACTCCGTTGGGTAGCTCAACGTCTCGTTGTGATTCAGTTTGACGAGGAACGGAATGCGGTGCGCGTAACGGCGTGAAACCGATGCCAGTACCCCATACGTCGAGGCCACGCAGTTACAGCCTGCTTCAATAGCCAGTTCGACGATATTCTTTGGATCAAAATAAAGCGGGTTTGCGGCAAACGACGCCCCGGCAGAATGTTCAACGCCCTGATCGACGGGCAGAATGGAGAGGTAGCCCGTTCCGGCCAGACGTCCGGTATTATACAGTGTCTGCATGTTACGCAGTACGGCAGGCGGACGGTTGTTATCAACCATCACGCGGTCTACGTAGTCATGTCCGGGTAAATAAAGTTGGTCAGAAGGAATGGTCATACAACGATGCTGTAAAAGGCTGTCGGCGTCTTTGCCAAGCAACTGCGCAATATCAGTCATAGCTATGCTCCCGTAAGTTCCGATTGAGTACCGGAATGTGGATTGTCCTGACCCGCGTTTTGCGGGCAGCAATAAGCCTGGTACTGACCGGCCATTTTTTCCATCTGTAGCGCATTTTTCAGCGCTATCTGCTGGCACGTTTCAGGTACGAAAAAGTGTTACAGCAGTCAAATTTACGCCCCAAAGGTATTTAAAAGGTATTATTAAGTGGTACTGTCATCGCGTACCTTACCTGTCATGAAGGATTTAACGATGAAAACTACAGTGAAACTGTCGTTCATGATGTTCGTGGAGTGGTTTATCTGGGGCGCCTGGTTCGTCCCCCTCTGGCTTTGGCTGAACAAAAGCGGTTTTAGCGCCGGAGAAATCGGCTGGTCTTACGCATGTACCGCGATTGCCGCCATTCTCTCGCCGATTCTCGTCGGCTCACTGACTGACCGCTTTTTCTCCGCACAAAAAGTGCTGGCGGTGCTGATGTTCGCAGGCGCAGTCCTGATGTATTTCGCCGCGCAGCAAACAACATTCGCCGGGTTCTTCCCGCTGCTGCTGGCCTATTCCTTAACCTATATGCCCACTATTGCGCTGACGAACAGCATCGCCTTCGCCAACGTGCCGGACGTCGAGCGCGATTTCCCACGCATTCGCGTGATGGGCACCATTGGCTGGATCGCATCCGGGCTGGCGTGCGGCTTCTTACCGCAAATGCTGGGCTATAACGATATCTCGCCAACCAATATTCCGCTGTTGATCACCGCAGGCAGTTCCGTCCTGCTGGGCGCCTTTGCGTTCTTCCTGCCGGATACGCCGCCAAAAAGCACCGGCAAGCTGGACATTAAAGTTATGCTGGGGCTGGATGCGCTGATCCTGCTGCGCGATAAAAACTTCCTGGTCTTTTTCTTCTGCTCGTTCCTGTTTGCGATGCCGCTGGCGTTCTACTACATCTTCGCGAATGGCTATCTGACGGAAGTCGGCATGAAAAACGCCACCGGCTGGATGACGCTGGGCCAGTTCTCCGAAATCTTCTTTATGCTGGCGTTACCCTTCTTCACGAAGCGCTTTGGCATTAAAAAGGTCTTACTGCTTGGTCTTATCACTGCGGCAATCCGCTACGGCTTTTTTGTTTACGGCGGCGCGGAAGAATATTTCACCTATGCCCTGCTGTTTCTTGGCATTTTGCTGCACGGCGTCAGTTACGACTTCTACTATGTTACGGCCTATATCTATGTCGATAAAAAAGCGCCTGTGCATATGCGTACTGCCGCTCAGGGGTTGATCACCCTCTGCTGTCAGGGGTTTGGCAGCCTGCTGGGCTACCGTCTCGGCGGCGTGATGATGGAAAAAATGTTTGCCTATAAAGAGCCGGTAAACGGCCTCACCTTCAACTGGGCGGGCATGTGGACATTCGGGGCGGTGATGATCGCCGTGATTGCCGTGTTGTTTATGATTTTCTTTCGCGAATCCGACAAAGAGATCACTGCGATTAAAGTGGACGATCGCGATATTGCGCTGACACAAGGGGAAGTTAAATGAAAGCTGAACGTATTCTCGGTGCCCTTTATGGGCAGGCGTTAGGGGATGCGATGGGAATGCCGTCGGAGCTATGGCCCAGAACGCGCGTAAAAGCGCATTTTGGCTGGATTGATCGCTTTCTGCCCGGCCCTGCGGAAAATAACGCGGCCTGCTATTTTAACCGCGCTGAATTTACTGACGATACGTCGATGGCGCTGTGTCTGGCGGATGCGCTGCTGGAGCGCGACGGGCAGATCGACCCGGACCTGATTGGCCGTAACATTCTGGACTGGGCGCTGCGCTTTGACGCCTTTAATAAGAACGTTCTTGGCCCGACGTCGAAAATTGCGCTGAACGCCATTCGTGACGGCAAGCCCGTTGCTGAACTGGAAAACAACGGCGTGACCAACGGGGCGGCCATGCGCGTTTCCCCACTGGGGTGCTTGCTTCCGCCACGCGATCTGGATGCGTTTATTGATGATGTGGCCCTGGCCTCCAGCCCGACACATAAGTCAGACCTGGCTGTTGCTGGTGCGGTCGTTGTGGCATGGGCTATCTCACGCGCGATTGAAGGTGATTGCTGGTCTGATATTGTCGATTCGCTACCGGCTATCGCCCACTATGCGCAGCAAAAACGCATCACGACCTTTAGCGCCTCGCTCTCCGCTCGCCTGGAGATCGCATTGAAGATCGTCCGTGACGCGAACGGCATTGAATCCGCCAGCGAGCAGCTTTACCAGGTGGTTGGCGCGGGCACCAGCACCATTGAATCGGTGCCCTGCGCCATCGCAATGGTCGAGCTGGCCAACACCGACCCTAACCGCTGCGCCATTCTGTGCGCCAATCTCGGCGGCGACACCGACACCATTGGGGCGATGGCAACGGCGATTTGTGGCGCGCTGCACGGCGTGGAGGCCATCGAGCCTGCGCTGAAAGATGAGCTGGACGCGGTAAACCAACTGGACTTCATGCGCTATGCCACCGCGCTGACGCGCTATCGCCAGCAGCGGGAGGCGGTATGAACACAACGCGCCTGCGGGCGTTGCTGCCCGATTTAGCCCGCCGCCAGCCGGTGACGGTCGTGGGCGCGGCGGTCATTGATGTGATTGCCGATGCTTACGCGCTGCCCTGGCGTGGCTGCGATATTGAGCTTAAACAGCAAGGCGTCAACGTCGGCGGCTGCGCGCTCAATATCGCCGTCGCCTTAAAGCGTCTGGGGATTGAGGCCAGTAATGCCCTGCCCCTCGGTCAGGGCGTATGGTCAGACATTATTCGTCATCGCATGGCGAAAGAGGGGTTACACAGCCTGATCGACAACGCAGAGGGAGACAACGGCTGGTGTCTGGCGCTGGTAGAACCGGATGGCGAACGCACGTTTATGTCGTTCAGCGGCGTTGAGAACCAATGGAATGCCGACTGGCTGGCGCAGCTGACAATTCCGCCCGACAGTTGGATCTACTTTTCCGGTTATCAACTCGCCTCGCCATGCGGCGAACTGCTGGTGAGCTGGCTGGAAGGGTTAGAGCGCGTGACGCCGTTTATCGACTTCGGGCCGCGAATCGGCGACATTCCCGACCCGCTAATGGCGCGGATTATGGCCTGCCATCCGCTGGTATCGCTGAACCGTCAGGAGGCAGACATTGCTGCCGAACGGTTTGGCTTTAGTCATGAACCTAACGCGTTTGGCGCCGCCTGGCTTGCGGCGTTTGCCTCACCGGTTATTGTCCGCCACGATAAAGACGGAGCATGGTATTTCAGCCAGCAATCATCCGGCTGCGTGCCCGCATTTGCCACAACGGTCGTCGATACCATTGGCGCGGGAGACAGCCACGCGGGAGGCATGCTGGCCGGGCTGGCATCCGGCTGGGCGCTTGCAGACGCGGTGCTGCTGGGGAACGCGGTCGCCTCCTGGGTGGTAGGCCATCGCGGCGGCGATTGCGCGCCAACGCGCGAGGCGCTACTCCTCGCACACAAAAACGTATAGATCGCTGCGACAGTAGCTGATGCTGTATTCAATGGGCCGCTGTTGCTGGTCAAGCGCCACCTGCTTGATCACCAGCACCGGCACTTTGCTGTCCATCTGAATATGTGACTGAAATTCCGCATCCGGCATACGCGCGCTGACGCGAGAGCGTGTACGTTGCGGAAAGATATGCTGGCTGCGGAAATAGTCATACAGCGAGATCCCGATGGCGTCCGCATCATGAATCAGGTGCGCGGGCACCCAGGACTCCTCAATGGACACCGCATCCTCATCCACATAACGGATACGTTTGAGCAAGAACACATCGCTGCCTGCGGCGATCGCCAGTTGCTGCGCCACCTCATCCGGGCATTTCACTACCCGCTTGTTGACCCACAGGGTATCCGGCTTTTTACCGCGCAATACCACCTGCTGCGAAAAACCGCGCGCCTCTTTCAGGGAATATTCGAAGATGTTGTTAATCTGCGTTCCGTAGCCACGGGCGCGGGTCACGACGCCTTCTTCTTCCAGCGCCTGCATTGCCTTGCGCACCGTAATACGCGAAACGCCGGTCAACTGGCTGAGATCGCGCTCGCCGGGCAAAATGTTGCCATGCTCAAGAATCCCGCTGCGAACGGCATTTTTGACCGTCTCGGCAAACTTCCTGTACAGCGGCGTGTTATCCACCGCGGCAATTCGTTCATTCAGTTGCGCGATAAGCCGGGTATGCGCTTGTTCCATTTATCTTTTTCCAGGCCGACAAGTCTGGGATCAGTATACTACCATTACCACCACGCGTGGAAATGATGTACCGGGCCAATCCCCTCGCCTACCTCCAGCGTATCCGCCTGGGCTAACGCCGCCGAAAGCCAGGTTTTTGCTTCCTGTACCGTATAGGCCCAGTTGCTATGGCGCGGGCGCAGCGCCGCCAACGCCGCCGACAGCGTACACCCGGTGCCGTGGGTATTTTTGGTCATCACCCGTGGGGCGGTAAAACGCTGCTCCCCTTCACGGGTAAAGAGCCAGTCCGGGCTTTGCGCATCATCCAGATGACCACCTTTCATCAGCACGGCGCCACAGCCCAGCGCCAGTAGCGCACGCCCTTGTTCCAGCATTTCCTGTTCCGTGCGGGCGTGCGGCGCATCCAGCAACGCCGCAGCCTCCGGCAGATTCGGCGTGATAATCGACACCTGCGGCAATAACCGGCTGCGCAACGTCTCCACCGCCGACGGAGAAAGCAGTGGATCGCCGCTTTTCGCCAGCATCACCGTATCCAGCACCACGTTTTGCACCTGGTGACGCTGCAAACGCTCTGCAACAGCTTCAACAATATCCGTTTCCGCCAGCATACCGATTTTGGTGGTGTCGATACGCACATCGCTGAAGACAGAATCCAGCTGCGCTGCGACAAAATCGGGCTCAATGCGGTACACCGACTGCACGCCACGGGTATTTTGCGCCACCAGCGCCGTAATGACGGAGCAACCATACGCGCCCAGCGCCGAAAAGGTCTTCAAATCGGCCTGAATCCCGGCGCCGCCGCTTGGGTCAGTGCCTGCAATGGTTAACGCGTTAATCCGTTTCATACCTGCTCCTCCGCATTAAGGTGATACAGCGCATCAAGAAAAGCCGGAATAAAGCTCCCGGGCCCCTGACTGCGTTCGGCAGCAGACTGCCCGGCCTGTTTCATCCAGCTACAGGCTGACGCCACATTGTCCAGCGTATTTCCCGGCAACGCGCAACTGGCCGCCACAACCGCAGATAAGGCGCATCCCGTCCCGACAACGCGCGCCATCAGCACATCGCCGCCGGTAACGCTGACGGTACGCTGCCCGTCGGTGACATAATCCACCTCTCCCGTTACCGCAACGACGGCTCCCGTCTGACGCGCCAGCGCCTGAGCGGCCGGTAACGCCGATACCGCCGTATCGGTGGTATCCACTCCACGCCCGCCCGCCGCTAATCCAGCCAGGGCGAGGATCTCCGAGGCATTGCCGCGTATTGCCCTGGGATTAAGAGACAGCAGTTCCAGACAGAAACGGCGGCGATAATCGAGCGCGCCAACCGCCACGGGATCAAGCGTCCAGGGGGTTTTCGCTATATGGGCCTGCTCTGTCGCAGCGCGCATGGCCTCCGCGCGTGACCGGGTCAGCGTGCCGACGTTAATCAGTAACGCACTGGCGATAGCAGCAAACTGGCGCGCCTCTTCGGGCTCAATCACCATCGCCGGTGAGGCGCCTGATGCCAGTAATGTATTGGCGGTAAAGTTCTGCACGACGTCGTTCGTCATACAGTGGGTCAGCGGAGAAAGGATACGAAATTGTTGTAAGGTATGAGCCGCAAGCGTGCGGCTGTGCAGGTCAGGCTGCATGGTTCAGCTCCTGCCCGCGTGAAGAAGGGACACGAGCAGTGTCAGACTTCCCTACGCTGGCATTATCCAGATCAGGTAATACGGGTATGTCTCAGCCCTTCGTGAAAAGGGGCACCCCGAGTCGTTGAAACCGAAGCATTTATTATGCATGTTTCACCAACAGGATACTGGGTGCGTCAGGGGATGTAAATCAGCGAAATGCCGATATCGCTGGCTCCAGCGCAGGTCAGATAGTTCCCAAAACCGTCATTCGTGATGCGAACTGCCTACGGCATGTGTTGCTTGCGCGCGCTTTCGTTTACACTTTTTACGAAATTATTGGCGTGATAACAAAATAGTTCTTGTCAGACTTGCTGCACAGTGAGAATGATACACGACTGATTTTTATGACCCGAATACGTGGAGAGTTTATGGGTATGAAGAATAAATTTTTAATGGGCGCACTGCTGCTGGCAACCAGCGCAGTCTGGGCCGCACCCGCCGCAACGGGGATTGATCAGTACGAATTGAGCAGCTTTGTTGCCGACTTTACCCATTTCAAACCTGGCGATACCGTTCCTGAGCTGTACCGCACCGACGAGTACAATATTAAGCAATGGAAGCAACGCAATCTGCCAGCGCCCGACGCAGGAACCCACTGGACCTATATGGGCGGCGCTTATGTACTGATTAACGACACCGACGGCAAAATTATCAAAGCCTACGACGGCGAGATTTTTTATCATCGGTAAATGCTTTACTGTAAAAACAACAGATAAAACACGTCCTTTCATTCAGAAAAGGACGCGTTTTCAGAGAAATGATTTAATCATATGAAACAGCAAATATTACTTTGCTTTGCAAATTTCCAGGACGTAATGGTTCGTTGCTGACTCTGACATATTTTGCGGTAATCGGGATAGTATACTTATCCTCAATACTGGTCATTTTTACCATTGTTCTTAATATATCACCCTGCATTAAAGGCGTAGTACCTGAGCCACTGTATATCTGAAACCCCACACCTTTTGCACCCTCCGCCAGCGTATTTTTAAGTATCGTGCCGTTTTCATTCCAGTCACCATGAGAAACGTTGAAACTCACTGGATTAGTCGTAACATTATATACGCTATCACAGTTTAAAATCAGATTCGTGGTTCCTGTTTTCGTATTATTTCCGGTTATTATCTCATTTAATGTTGTTTCTGGCATCGCAATAACATATTGATTCTGTGAAAAATGGCAGGTCGTAGGTTTATGTTTTACTGTAAAAATAATGTTTTGTGAATAAGAAACATTACTGTTTAGCTTTCCCGTTATCCAACAAAGAATCCATGAGAAAAGATTATTATTACAGGTATTATCAGTAAGAATGCTGATAGCAGGACGGTTTAAGTTAATGCTATTACCTGAAACGGTTAAATCCGCAGTTCCAGACTTTATATAGTTCGCTTCAAGCGTAAACGACTTCGTATTGATCACATTATCTGTTGTAGTCTCCTGGTTACCAATCGTAACGGGAAAGCCATTTCCAGTCAGCTTTAATTGCATAAAAATGGATTTCTGCGACCCTGTCCCTTTAAACTCAACGATATAATTTTGTAAAGGCGTCGCATAATACATCTTGTCGCTTGACGCATTACAGGTAAACGTATCATGTAAATTAGTTTTGACAGGAATCACCGCAGCACCTGATGTCATATCTATTTCAATAGATTGTTGTGCGGTTGTGTTATTCCCTAGTGAACATTTAGCCTGTGATAAGACAGGGAATAACAGTAATAATATTAACCAATACTTATTCATAGCAAGTCCTTTTCATCGGCAAATATAGGTCTTATTCTCATCAATTATGCCATCAAAAGTAATAATGCAAAACAATCCTTGCTGTTTGTTTGTCGCGACTTTCAAAGAGGCAGGAACATTATCTGTACGGATAAAGAGGCGACTTCCTTGCCCAACTAAGCCAACATTTTTCCCGGAATGATCTTCTACTTCATAACCGAAGGTTAATGGAGAACCATCTGGACGTCGCGCCAGAAAATACCAGAGCTTGCGCCTGTCGGTTTCAAACTCAGCTAACACAACCGCACCACGATAAGGCACAATCCCCTTACGATTACCGCGTAGTTCGACATCACTGTAGGTATGGGAAAGATCCAACGTTAAAAAGTTTTCACGATATGGCGTCAGACTGTCATATATGGCATACCCATTCTTGTCCGTGGTCAGATAACGGTGACCTTGCACAGCTGCCCCTTCTAACCCAGGCGCTTTAATAATGGCAAGTGTATCTGAGAGGCGGTTGGTTAAATGTATGCCATCAGACCAGGCGACAATTCCCCCCTGGATATTCCCACCAGCCTGCCGGTATTTATTAGACTGGCTATAGCTGGCGCCTACCGTCGCAACCGGCGCTCGCCACGTCAGGTTTCCACCTGCGCTTGTTTCATTATTTTGCCGCTGATGCGCAAGATTCGCGCCATAGCTAAATTGATCTCGACCACCCGCAATGCCGCTTAGGCTGGTATTATTCGACTGATAGCCTTCGTTATCAAACGTCGTTGAGTTTGAAACAAAGAGATCGCGTTTCGTTGCCGTGACGCCATCGCCCCAGGAGAATGGGATGGAAATATAAATATTAAGACGCTTATCCTCCCGATTATCCTCATCATAACTCTGACTCGCAGACAAGGTATAACTAATACGCCGCCAGTCATTAGAATAACTCAACTGATAATCCTTTCCGCTGCCATTGCGTCCCCAATAATCACGCCATAATCCGCTCAGTGCCAGGTACCCCCATCCCTCTGGTAACCCCTGGTTTATATTGACAGAAAAACTATTCTTACGACCAAAATCATTTTGGTAATAATCAGTGATGTCATACACATCACTGTTATCCCGATGATAGCTGTTTTTATTATTCGCCCAGACATGATCATTAAATGAACGGTAATCACGTGAAGAATAACGATAGGCTGCTAACGCAAACTGCGTACCTGTTTGTGAAACATATTTATTCCACGCTATCTGATAACTTTGACCATTAAAAACATCACCATTATCCTGTTTACTATGAGACTGAGTGGCATCCACAGAAACAGCACCAATATGTGTATTCCACCCTGTGCCTAATGTAAAGGCCTGGTAATGGTCAGACAGCATAGTGCCACCATATAATGTCAGTAGATTATTTAATCCATACTGATAATTGGCTTGCAAAAAATCCGTCTGCTTTGTCGCGCCTTCTATATGGCTACTCCCTGCCGCAATATCGTATTTTGATACGCCAGACTGTAGCATATTAGGTACAGATGAATAAGGCACAAGATAATGGGAAACTGAACCATCAGCTTCTTTTACACTGACATCCAAATCGGCACCACCTCCAGCAAGCTGTAGATCGGCAATCGCAAATGGGCCAGGCGGAACCTCTTTTTGATAGACAATAAAGCCATTCTGTTCAATGGTTACTAAAGCATGACTTTGTGCAATACCACGAACAATGGGTGTAAAGTTTTGTTTCGAATTGGGCAGCATTTGCATATCACGCCAGATACGTATCCCGGTGAAACGTACAGAGTCAAACAGATCGGTTCCGGTATACATATCTCCGGCACGTAGCGTTCCTAATATTTCAGGGATGCCACGTTCCATATACAATGTATTATTTTTCCATTCTCCGCTGTCATCATTACTTTTCGTGAAGTTTGCATTCGAATGTAACTGCCAGCCAAACAGATTTAGCCCACTGTTCAGACTTACGTAGCTGCTTTCATCATTACCACCACTTTTATAATTACTGTAATACTGACTGGCATAATAAGACATGTATAGAGCATTAATGCCCCGATCCCAGGTTTCAGGTAACATATAACCCGGCTCGTATTCATTCACGTAGGCATGAGGCACCGTCAAATTTAGAGCAAACTGACTGATATCATAGCTAATATCCCCCCCCTGAACTGCGGCTCGTAGCGATACACAATCAACTTTCTTATCCACTTGAAGACCATCGGACTTAATACCAATCTGATGCAACTGAGCTATAGACAAGCAAGTATCATCAGGATCATCCTGGATATTTAATTCGTAACGGCCACGCCACTGATTGTTAAGATAAACATCCATATCATAAAGGCCCGGCATCGGTTTATCTCCGTCGATCTGATAACGGGAAACCTTTTCACCTTTTAATCCGCCAAACATAAAGTGTGTGTCAAATGTTTCGGTTTCTCCCCATACCGGGGATATCACCAGCACAGAAAGGATCGCTAACGTAATGGAGTTTATCTTTAACATAACCAATCCTTGGGCTATCTATCCGTTTTTACTTTCTCACTCAAATAATTACCATGATCATCAATAAGTGTGACAGTATAATGATTAACGCCAACAGAAGTGCTTACTAATTTATCTGACCAGGGTGCAAGCACATAAGTTTCTTTATTAATTTTGGTTTTTCCAACAATTTCAGGGATAGTAATCCAGTTTGCTGAATTATTTTTGATGTTTATGCCGTTGTATGATTTACTAATCCGCAGACGAGAAAAGCTATTTTTATCTACAGAAGAAATTCCTTGTGGACGGTAGATAAACTTCACACGGTTTTGCATCGCAAATTTGATTACATTTTTCCCTTCCGTTTCTGCTGAATTTGGCGGGATATCCAACACATTGAGAAAGAACAGACTTTCACGATCACCCGGCAATCTATTTTCAAGTAATTTAATCTTCAGTTGTTGGCCAGAACCCGCAATCACTCGGGCGACTGGCGGTGACAGAACAAATGGCACCTGAATTTTTTCAGGTGGCAAACTGGTATCGCCGTCATCAATCCATGACTGCACCAACGCGCTACGCGTACCTTCATTCATTAACTGTACAGTAATTTCTTTTTTCTGGGCTGGATAAATAATCCGTGTGCCGTAAATATAAATACCTGCCCACGCAGGCATTACAGCACCAGCCAACAATAATGCCATTATCTTTCTCATGGTTAACTCACCTTATTATCAGAGAAATCGGCGGCGACAAAACGCCGCCGACTAAAAGGGTGTGTTAATCAGTTACTACCGTCAGCGTCAAAGAGGAGCTCACCTCACCCGCTGTTACATTATTTTGTCCAGCCAGATTAGCATAACGCGCTGAGAAGCTAAGCTCATATTTCCCATCATCACTTTTTTCCAGAGAAATACCATTATCTGCATTAACCTTAGTCCCGTCATAATAGACAGAAAAACCAGCGCCATTGTTTGATGCAGTATTCCGTGTAACAGAGGTATGTGAACTATCAAACTGTGAACGGGAGAAGGTAATACGAGGTGCATTATCACCCGTACACTCAACTTTCAACGGCGTGATAGTGGAGTTAGAATATCCATCATAAACGCCGCCAGCATTCAGTATATTTAAACGGTCCACCCCCACCTGGTTCATATCAATCTTTGCAGTTGCATCACCAACAAATTTACATGTTGTGCCAACAACTTTACCCGTAATAATCAGTTCGCCATAATCTGCATCCGCCGCAAAAACCCCGGCACTCATAAAAATAGCAGACAATACGGAGGCAGCAATAATTGAACGTTTCATAGTATCTTCCTTAATAAATGAATTTCTATTTGTTAAGAGGGATTAACTCTTGAAACTAAATTCTCACACACAAAACGTTATCGCAATGTAAACGTGTTGTTTTGTTGATTTAAAACAATTTACAGAATGCAATATAATTACAACAAATAAGTTGTACTAATTATCATTTTTAGAATTTATTAATAATCGTGATTTATCATTAAATACATTCAAAATATAAATAAAAAAGCCCACATCATTCATGAAAATAATGTGGGCTTTCTCGTATTCACGTTATTTTAGTCGTAGCGGTTTAAGACTATCTGGCGAGCAGAGCCTCCAGGCAGAGTGATAACTTCCGTTACAACGCCTCTGACCGGCATTGAGGCCGTTTCTCCTGCGTTTGTCAGATAGGTGTTATTACCGCAACGCTGTTGCAACTGAGTATCCACAACGTCAGCGTGACAGGTGGGGGTCGTGACGCTTCCGCTAATCGTGAGCGTCGCGGTATCAGAAGCAAAAACAGGAGAACTCATTCCATAAGCCAGAACTATAATTCCCATCAGCAAAGGATTCTTCATGTTTAGCGTTAATCCTGTCGTAAAAGAGAGCACAGCACAGTTTATCTTCACGGGAAATTATGCTCGCTGGTTCATTGTAAGACCAATCGAGATAATAAATTAATAAGATAGCTATGATCAATTCAAATGATGTATTTGGCGATTTTTTAAGAAAAGCGCCCAAATAATGAAGGGAAAATAAATAATAGTGTGATGATTATTTCATTAATATATTCACCGCATCAATATATTTCTGATGCGGTGAATAGCAGTCATCCTGACGGTTCAGGCGAAATTAAACCGCGCGGAAAGCTATTTCTCCGGGAATAACCTCACCCTGCCAGTACAGTTGCGCCGCAACGCGCCCTGCCAGCTCGCGGTATATCGCGGTAAACTCACTGTCGGGACGGCTGATTACCGTCGGCGTTCCGCGATCGAGATCTTCACGCAGGCTGATATGCAACGGCATCTGCCCCAGCAGTTGAGTACGGTACTGCTCGGCCAGTTTCTGTGCGCCGCCGGTGCCAAAAATTGGCTCATGGTGACCGCAGTTGCTACAGATATGCATACTCATGTTTTCAACAATCCCGAGCACCGGTACTTCGACCTTCTCGAACATCACAATGCCTTTTTTGGCGTCAATAAGCGCGATGTCCTGCGGCGTGGTAACGACAACCGCGCCTGTAACCGGAATGTTCTGCGCCAACGTCAATTGAATGTCACCGGTTCCCGGCGGCATATCCAGTACCAGGTAATCCAGATCCGGCCACAACGTTTCCTGCAACATCTGCATCAGCGCTTTGCTGGCCATCGGGCCGCGCCATACCATCGCATTGTCATCCGTCACCAGATAACCGATGGAGTTGGTCGCCAGACCGTGAGACATAATCGGCGCCATATGGGTGCCGTCCGGCGAAGTTGGACGCTGATTCTCAGCCCCCAGCATGGTCGGGATAGACGGGCCGTAGATATCAGCATCCAGAATACCGACTTTCGCCCCTTCCGCCGCCAGCGCTAACGCCAGGTTAACAGCGGTAGACGATTTTCCCACGCCGCCTTTACCGGAACTGACGGCGATAATGTTCTTCACGCCGTTAATGCCAGGCTGATTTTTAACGCGCTTCAGCGTCGCGATGTTATGCGACAGCTTCCAGTCAATGGCTTTCGCGCCCGTAATCCGCAGTAAATCGGCGCTGCATTGCTCTTTTAACACCTCAAACGCGCTGTGCCAGACAAACGGCATGACCAGCTCAACGTGCAGCGTGTCATCCAGCCAGGCGACATGGTGCAACGCTTTCAACGTCGTCAGGTTATGCTTCAGGGTTGGGTGCTGAAAATTCGCCAGCGTCCCGGCAACCATTGCGCGCAGGGTCTCTGGTGATTTAGCCTGGGATTGTGCGTTCATCCCGACTCCTTTTTATCGTTATGAAAAGTACAATTGTAACTTTCTAGTTTACTCCTGCGGTAATAATTATTCATTTATGGTTTGATCCCCTTATTTCTTGGCGTAGTTATTACCTTTCAGGTAACATCAGAACCCCCTTTTACTAGAGAAGAAGTAATACCTACTATGACTCAAGTCGCGAAGAAAATTCTGGTAACGTGCGCGCTGCCGTACGCCAACGGCTCCATCCACCTCGGCCATATGCTGGAGCACATCCAGGCTGATGTCTGGGTCCGTTACCAGCGAATGCGCGGCCACCAGGTCAACTTCATCTGCGCGGACGACGCACACGGCACCCCTATCATGCTGAAAGCACAGCAGTTGGGGATTACGCCAGAGCAGATGATTGGTGAAATGAGTCAGGAGCATCAGACTGATTTCGCAGGCTTTAACATCAGCTATGACAACTACCACTCAACGCACAGCGAAGAGAACCGCGAGCTGTCCGAGCTGATTTACACCCGCCTGAAAGAGAACGGTTTCATTAAGAACCGCACCATCTCTCAGCTCTACGATCCAGAAAAAGGCATGTTCCTGCCGGATCGTTTTGTAAAAGGCACCTGCCCGAAATGTAAGTCTCCAGATCAGTACGGCGATAACTGCGAAGTGTGCGGCGCGACCTATAGCCCGACCGAGCTTATCGAACCGAAATCCGTGGTTTCCGGCGCTACGCCGGTGATGCGCGACTCTGAGCACTTCTTCTTTGACCTGCCCTCTTTCAGCGAAATGTTGCAGGCGTGGACCCGCAGCGGCGCGTTGCAGGAGCAGGTGGCGAACAAAATGCAGGAGTGGTTTGAATCCGGCCTGCAACAGTGGGATATCTCCCGTGACGCGCCATACTTCGGTTTTGAAATCCCGAATGCGCCGGGCAAATTTTTCTACGTCTGGCTGGATGCGCCGATCGGCTACATGGGTTCATTCAAGAATCTGTGCAACAAGCGCGGCGATCTGACCAGCTTTGACGACTACTGGAAGAAAGATTCTGACGCCGAGCTGTACCATTTCATCGGTAAAGATATCGTCTACTTCCACAGCCTGTTCTGGCCGGCCATGCTGGAAGGCAGCGGTTTCCGCAAACCGACCAACCTGTTCGTTCACGGCTATGTAACGGTGAACGGCGCGAAGATGTCTAAATCGCGCGGCACCTTTATTAAGGCCAGCACCTGGCTGAACCATTTTGACGCCGACAGCCTGCGCTATTACTACACGGCGAAGCTCTCTTCCCGCATCGATGACATCGACCTGAACCTGGAAGACTTCGTGCAGCGTGTCAACGCGGATATCGTCAACAAGGTCGTCAACCTGGCTTCCCGTAACGCGGGCTTTATCAACAAGCGTTTCGATGGCGTACTGGCTGCTGAACTGGCCGATCCCGCGCTGTACAAAACCTTCACCGACGCAGCAGCGGTCATCGGCGAAGCGTGGGAAAGCCGCGAATTCGGTAAAGCGATCCGTGAAATTATGGCGCTGGCGGACATGGCTAACCGCTATGTTGATGAACAGGCGCCGTGGGTTGTCGCGAAACAGGAAGGCCGCGATGCCGACCTGCAGGCGATCTGCTCGATGGGCATCAACCTGTTCCGCGTGCTGATGACGTACCTGAAGCCGGTTCTGCCAACGCTGAGCGAACGTGTGGAAGCGTTCCTGAACACCGAGCTGAGCTGGGATGCAATCGCGCAACCGCTGCTGGGCCACAAGGTTAACGCCTTCAAAGCGCTGTATAACCGCATCGACATGAAACAGGTCGATGCGCTGGTTGAAGCCTCGAAAGAAGAGGTGAAAGCGGCGGCGGCGCCGGTTACCGACCCGCTGGCAGACGACCCGATTCAGGAAACCATTACCTTTGACGATTTCGCTAAGGTCGATCTGCGCGTGGCGCTGATTGAAAACGCTGAGTTCGTTGAGGGTTCTGACAAACTGCTGCGTCTGACGCTGGATCTGGGCGGCGAAAAGCGCAACGTCTTCTCCGGCATCCGTTCCGCGTACCCTGACCCGCAGGCGCTGATTGGTCGCCATACGGTGATGGTCGCCAACCTGGCCCCGCGTAAAATGCGCTTCGGCATCTCTGAAGGGATGGTGATGGCCGCCGGTCCTGGCGGGAAAGATATCTTCCTGTTAAGCCCGGATGACGGTGCGAAGCCAGGCCAGCAGGTGAAATAAACAAAAAAGCCGGAGACATTCTCCGGCTTTTTTATTCCAGAACGCCAGCGAACCACGCCGGATGACGGTGCAAACACCTTATCCGGCCTACCGCTTATCTTATTACGCTTTCTTCTCGTGCTGACGCGCCGCCAGCCCGCGCAGGAAATAACGCAAGAACTGATCGCCACACTCGCGGAAGTTTTTATGCTCCGGGGCGCGCATCATCGCCGTGATTTCCGGCATCGAGACGCGGAATTTTTGCTCCGTCAGAATCGCA
The DNA here is from genome assembly GCF_030333395.1 of Citrobacter sp. CK194. Taxonomy (NCBI): domain Bacteria; kingdom Pseudomonadati; phylum Pseudomonadota; class Gammaproteobacteria; order Enterobacterales; family Enterobacteriaceae; genus Citrobacter; species Citrobacter sp. CK194. Next base: position 467,495 of record NZ_JAOWGA010000019.1, on the reverse strand, counting down.
AGAATATCGTCGGTTTTCAGCGAGAACGCGATACGCAGCTTTTTCAGCACAATATTATTGTTAACGCGGCGCTCCGGCTCCAGCGCTGGCGCGGACTCATCTTTACCACGCTTTTCGTAAATCAGCCCATTCAGGAAAGCAGAGAGGATAATATCCGGGCAACGTTGAAAGCCCTCTTCCTCTTCTTTACGCAACCAGACAGCAATCTGTTCCGCAGTGGCTTCGGCATTACCCAGCGCCAGAATGCGCACCAGATCGTTATTGTTTGCTTTCAGGATGTAGCGCACGCTACGCAGAATATCGTTACTCAGCATGGGGCCTTCGGGTGTTAATGAGGCAAAAAATCATTTTAGCAGTCTTTTACAGCCCAATCGCCTCTTTTAAACTTTTCAGGTAGCGACGGCTGACAGGAACCGTTAAACCGTTGCGCAAAATCAGCTCGGCCTGACCATTATCCTCCAGACGAATTTCCTGCAACTGCGCCATATTCACCAGATACTGACGATGGCAGCGCAATAACGGCGTGCGGCTCTCCAGCGTTCGCAGCGTCAATTCGGTAAACCCTTCCTTCCCCTCGCTGCTGGTTACGTACACGCCGCTCATCCGGCTGCTGACAAACGCCACGTCATCCATTTGCAACAGATAAATACGGCTGTGTCCGGTGCAGGGAATGAATTTCAACGCTTGTTGATTTTCCGGCAACACCGAAACGTCCTGCATGTTTCGTTCCTGTCGCAGACGCGCCAACGTTTTCTCCAGCCGCTTCTCTTCAATGGGCTTAAGCAGATAGTCAAAAGCGTGCTCTTCAAACGCTTTAATGGCGTATTCGTCAAAAGCGGTCAGAAAAACAATGTACGGCCGATGTTCTGGATCGAGCATCCCGACCATTTCCAGCCCGCTGATGCGCGGCATCTGGATGTCGAGAAACAGCACGTCCGGGTGCAGCTTATGCACCGCGCCAATCGCCTCTACCGCATTCGAGCACTCACCCACAATCTCAATATCACTTTGTTCCTGTAACAGAATCCGCAGATTTTCCCGCGCTAACGGCTCATCATCCACAATCAGCACTTTAATCATGCGTTTTCCTCCAGGGGAAGTCGTAAGGTTATCCGGGTAAAGAGATCGGGTTCGCAGGCCACGTTGATGCCGTAATCATCGCCAAAGCGTTCGCGCAGCCGTTTATCCACCAGGTTCATCCCCAGGCCGCTGGCATTGGTCGTGGGCTGGTACAATCCGGCGTTATCCTCAATGTCCAGCATCAGGTGCTGCCCGTCCTGTCTGGCCGTAATGGAGACTTCGCCGGTGCCGAGCAGTTGCGACGTGCCGTGCTTAATGGCGTTTTCCACAATCGGTTGCAGAGTGAACGCGGGCAGTTGCTGGTGCGAAAGTTCCTCCGGCACGTTTAAATTCACCTGCAACCGCGCCTGGAAGCGCGCCTTCTCAATTTGCAAATAGGCATTCACATGCTCAATTTCATCGGCAAGGGTCACAATCTCCGAGGGGCGCTTTAAGTTCTTGCGAAAGAAGGTCGAGAGATACTGCACCAGTTGGCTGGCCTGTTCGCTGTCGCGGCGTACCACCGCTTTAATGGTGTTAAGCGCGTTAAACAGAAAATGAGGATTCACCTGCGCATGCAAAAGTTTAATTTCCGACTGTGTGAGCAGCGCTTTCTGGCGTTCATACTGCCCGGCCAGAATCTGCGCCGACAGCAGTTGCGCAATCCCCTCGCCCAGCGTTCGGTTGATGGAGCTAAAGAGCCGGTTTTTGGCTTCATACAGTTTGATGGTGCCCATCACGCGTTGGTTTTCGCCGCGCAGCGGAATCACCAGCGTTGAGCCTAATTTGCACTGCGGATGCAACGAGCAGCGGTAAGGCACTTCGTTACCATCGGCATACACCACCTCACCGGTCTCAATCGCTTTCAGCGTGTAGCTTGATGAAATAGGTTTCCCCGGCAGGTGGTGATCGTCGCCAATGCCGGTAAACGCCAGCAGTTTATCGCGATCGGTGATCGCCACTGCGCCGATGTCCAGTTCCTGATACAACACCTGGGCCACCTTCATGCTGTTCACTTCGTTAAAGCCCTGACGAAGGATACCCTCCGTGGAGGCCGCCACTTTCAGCGCGGTGGCGGAAAACGCCGAAGTGTATTTTTCAAACATCGCGCGTTTGTCGAGCAAAATGCGCATAAACAGCGCCGCCCCGACGGTGTTAGTCACCATCATGGGCGCGGCAATACTGCTTACCAGATGCAACGCATCTTCAAAAGGTCGGGCGATCAACAAAATGATCAGCATTTGCACCAGTTCAGCGACGAAGGTAATCGCCCCGGCCGTTAACGGGCTGAAGACTTTATCGGTGCGCCCGCGACGGATCAGCACGCTATGCACCAGGCCGCCTAACAACCCTTCGACAATGGTGGAAATCATGCAGCTCAGCGCCGTCATCCCGCCCATCGAATAACGGTGTAAACCGCCGGTGAGTCCGACCAGGCCGCCGACCACAGGCCCGCCCAGCAAGCCGCCCATCACGGCGCCGATCGCACGGGTATTGGCAATGGAATCTTCGATGTGCAACCCAAACCAGGTGCCCATAATGCAGAAAATAGAGAAGACGATATAACAGAGAAATTTATGCGGCAGGCGAACGGTAACCTGCATTAACGGGATGAATAAACGTGTTTTACTCATTAACCACGCAATGACCAGAAACACGCACATCTGCTGAAGCAGCAGCAACACCAGATTAAACTCGTACATACCCGCAAACCACACATCTCTTAAAAACGCGTAACATACATTGGCTGCGCTTATCTTTCTTTGAACTGTTGCAAAAAAACATGAATTCGTGAGAACGATCACTCAAAAGCGCACGTCAGGCCACAATCTCACCCGCACACTGATTAAAAAACAGACAAAACTACCTGGTTCGTAAAAGAGCGTCTAAAGTAAAACTGGGACCTCGCGAGCAAGGGTGAAACGATGGCGCTTTACACAATAGGTGAAGTGGCTTTGCTTTGTGATATCAACCCTGTCACGTTACGCGCGTGGCAGAGGCGTTACGGATTATTAAAGCCCCAGCGAACAGACGGGGGGCACCGCCTGTTTAATGACGCCGATATCGACAGGATTCGGGAGATTAAACGCTGGATTGATAACGGCGTGCAGGTCAGTAAGGTCAAGGTGCTGCTCAGCAACGATAACATCGATGTGCAAAACGGCTGGCGCGAACAGCAGGAGACGCTGCTGCACTATTTGCAAAGCAACAATCTGCATAGCCTCAGGCTATGGATTAAAGAACGTGGGCAGGATTACCCCGCCCAGACGCTCACCACGCACCTGTTTACTCCTCTGCGACGACGCTTACAGTGCCATCAACCCACTCTCCAGGCGCTGCTCGGCATCCTTGACGGCATCTTGATCAATTACATTGCGATTTGTCTTGCCTCCGCGCGCAAAAAACAGGGGAAAGACGCGCTGGTGGTCGGCTGGAATATTCACGATACCACCCGGCTGTGGCTGGAAGGCTGGGTCGCCAGCCAGCAAGGATGGCGCGTCGATGTGCTGGCTCACTCGCTGAACCAGCTTCGCCCGGAGCTGTTTGACGGCAGGACGCTGCTTATCTGGTGCGGCGAGACGCAGACGCCCGCGCAGCAGCAGCAACTCAATGCCTGGCGCGCGCAGGGGCACGATATTTACCCGCTGGGCCTGTAGCCTTACCGGATGGCGGCATCAATGCGTGATCAGACATTCTGCGCATTTAATGATTCATTAACAAACGTGCTTTACGGTACAATCCTTTTGTTAACATAAGGAGTGCACAATGCGCGCAGCTAAAATCGGTGTGATTACCCTCTTCCTGCTGATGGCTATCGGCGGTATCGGCGGCGTGATGCTCGCTGGCTATACGTTTATTTTACGTGCCGGTTAAGGCGCAGCACCAGACGCTCGAACAGGCGATCGACAATGATCGCCGCCAGCGCGACCAGTAAAGCCCCCTGAATCACATAGGCGGTGTTAAAGCCGCTCAGCCCGATAATAATCGGCGTGCCGAGCGTGCTGGCGCCCACCGTCGAGGCGATCGTCGCAGTCCCAATATTGATGATTACCGAGGTGCGAATCCCCGCCAGAATCACCGGCGCGGCCAGCGGCAGTTCGACTTTCCACAGCTGCTGTCCCCGGCTCATCCCCATCCCGCGCGCCACGCTCATGACGCTGGCGGGAATCGCCCCCAGCCCGGCGAGCGTGGCCTGCAATATCGGCAAAACCCCGTAGAGGATCAGCGCGATAATGGCTGGCTCCTGACCAAACCCCATCACCGGAACGGCTATCGCCAGCACCGCGACCGGCGGAAAGGTCTGCCCGACGGCGGCGATGGTTTCCACCAGCGGGCGAAACTCTGCCCCCCATGAGCGAGTGACCGCAATCCCCGCCCCGACGCCAACCGCCACAGCAATCAGGCTTGATACGCCCACCAGCCAGAAATGGGCCAGCGCCAGTGCCATAAAGCTTTCTTGCTGGTAAACCGGTCGTGGCAGCTGCGGAAACAGCGCGCCAAACACCGCCTGGCTGTACGGCAGCCCCGCAAGCAGCGCCAGAAAAGCGACAATAAGCCAGAGCAGCGGATCAGACCGTCGTTTCACCGGGCAGCGCCTCCGAAAGCAGATCGCGAAAATGGAGCGTCCCGCAGGGAGTGCCCTGCTGATCCACCACCGGCAATACGTCGCACCCTCGCGCCACAAAGACAGACAGCGCATCGCGCAGCGTCATCTCTTCCGCCAGCGCGTCACCGCCCACTTGCTCATGGCGACGCACATAATCCCCCACGCTGCGCAGCGACAGCAGCCGCACGCCCAGTTCGCTGCGCCCAAAAAACGCCTGCACAAAATCATTCGCTGGCGCAGTCAGCATTTCCAGCGGCGTGCCCTGCTGTACCACTTCGCCGCCATCCATCAGCACCAGATGCTCCGCCAGACGCAGCGCCTCGTCGATATCGTGCGTCACCAGCACGATGGTGCGGCCAAGCAGCCGGTGAATACGGGTCATCTCCTGCTGAAGCGCCCCGCGCGTTACCGGGTCCAGCGCGCCAAACGGCTCATCCATCAGCAATACCTGCGGATCGGCAGCCAGCGCACGGGCCACCCCAACGCGCTGCTGTTGCCCGCCAGAGAGCTGGTGCGGATAACGGTGACGCAAATTCACGTCCAGTCCCAGCAGCGTCATTAGTTCTTCTGTGCGGTCATCAATACGCGAGCGCGACCACTTTTGCAGTTGCGGTACGGTGGCAATGTTTTGCGCCACCGTCCAGTGCGGGAAAAGGCCGATCGACTGGATGGCGTACCCCATGCGACGACGCAGTTCCAGCACCGGCAAGCTGCGGATCTCTTCCCCGGCAAAACGGATCACCCCGCTGTCATGCTCCACCAGGCGGTTAATCATCTTCAGCGTGGTGGATTTTCCCGACCCCGATGTGCCAATCAGCACTGAAAAGCTGCCTTCGCGAAAATGCAGATTGAGGTCGTTGACGGCCTTCTGCGCACCGAAGGTTTTGCTGACATGGCTAAATTCAATCATCATTCGTTACCTTCAGGAGTGCGATCCATAAATCAAACAGCGCGTCGATCAGCACGGCCAGCGCAATGACCGGGATCACCCCCAGCAGAACCAGATCAACGGCGCTGCTGAGCAGTCCCTGAAAGACCAGGGCGCCAAACCCTCCCGCCCCAATCAGGGCGGCGATGACCGCCATCCCCACCGTTTGCACCATAACCACGCGCAGGCTGCGTAAAAAAACCGGCAACGCCAGCGGCAGTTGTACATGGATAAAGCGTTGAGAAGCGCTCATCCCCATCGCCCGCGCGCTTTCCAGCACGTCTCGCGGCACCTGGTTAAGCCCGGCAACCACGCCGCGCACCAGCGGCAGTAACGCATAGAGCACCAGCGCAATCAGGGCGGGCGTTAACCCGGTTCCCGCCACGCCAAGCGTTCCCAGCCAGGGCCACGCCTTCACCAGCCCGGCAAGCGGGGCAATCAGCAGGCCAAACAGCGCAACGGAAGGGATGGTCTGGATAACATTCAGAACGGCAAAGACCGGCCCCTGCCGCGCCGTTGCAAACGAGCACCAGATGCCCAGCGGTACGCCAATCAGCAACGCGGGCAACACGGTTCCCGCCAGCAGCGTCAGGTGCTGAACCAGCGCATTATCAAAAATATCCTGCCGGTTAGCGTACTCTTTGAGTAAAGAGAGATCGTTGAATGCGCCGGTGAGCAGCAGCGCCAGCGGTAAGAGCGCAATTTGCGCATGCAGAAGCCAGCGCCAGAGCGGTTGGGTGGTGATACGGCGAATGGCATCGCTACAGGCCAGCAGGGTGAGCCCAAGACCCAGCCACAGGCCACTCCCCAGGCTGGTGCGCGCCAGCGGGCTGCCGGCCTGCGCCAGATGCGTTGCCGCTTTCCCCACGCTCCAGAGCATGGCGATCACCAGCGCCTGCGCCAGCACAAGCGTCAGCACGCTGCCCTTTTTCCCAGGGACAAAGCACAACACCAGCAATGCGCACCCGGCGCCCGCCAGCAGAGAAACCGAACCCGGCCAGATATCCCAGATCTGACGCCCCTCCCCTGACACCAGGCGATTGGGGGCGTAGTTGACGAAAGGCAGCGCGGCGGCAACCCCCGTCAGGATCACCAACAGCAGCAACACACGGTTAAGACTGACTTTTGACACCTTACTGACCTGATACAAAATGTGTTACTTCACCCAGCCTTTTTGCTTCAGGTAATCTGCCGCGACTTTTTTCGCATCCAGCCCTTCAACGGCGATACTGGCATTCAACTGTTGCAACGTTTTTTCATCCAGGCTGGCAAAGATCGGCTGCAACCATTCCGCCATCTGCGGATATTCTTTTAGCACCGACTCACGAACCACCGGAGCAGGCGCATAGATAGGCTGGACGCCTTGCGGATCGCTCAGTGTTTGCAGCCCCAGCGCCGCGACCGGGCCGTCGGTGCCATAGGCCATTGCCGCGTTTACGCCGGACGTTTGCTGAGCGGCCGCTTTAATGGTCACCGCCGTATCGCCGCCAGCCAGCGACAGCAACTGGTTCTGATTCAGTTTAAAATCGTAGGCTTTTTCAAAGGCAGGCAGCGCATCGGCGCGTTCAATAAACTCGGCGGAGGCGGCCAGCTTGAACGTTCCGCCCTCTTTCAGATAGCGTCCGAGATCCGCAAGCGAAACCAGTTTATTCTTTTCCGCAACATCCTGGCGCACCGCAATCGTCCAGGTATTGTTTGCAGGCGCTGGCGTTAACCAGACCAGCTTGTTCTGCTCAGCATCCAGTTTTTTGACTTTTTCAAACCCCTCCTGTGCGTTTTTCCATGCCGGATCGTTTTCGTCTTTAAAGAAGAATGCGCCGTTTCCGGTATATTCCGGGTAAATATCCAGCTCGCCGGAGGTAATCGCGCCGCGTACTACCGGGGTTGTACCCAGTTGCACTTTATTCACCGTTTTAACGCCGTGGCTTTCCAGCACCTGTAAAATCAGATTGCCAAGCAAGGCGCCTTCCGTATCGATTTTTGATCCGACCGTTACGGGTGATGCGGCCTGCAACGGCAGACTGACCGCCGCTAACAGCAGCAGCGCCCCCGCCCCTGTTTTTGAAATTGTCATGCTGCTTTCCTCATTCTTTTACATCCCTTTTCAGAGACTTGAGGAAAAAGCATAGTTGAAAAATAGCAGAGCGACAAAAGGCAGGGGCAATTCGCAGGCCGGATAAGCGCAAGCGCCATCCGGCAATCAGGCGCACCGGTGCCGGATGGCGACGCTAACGCGTCTTATCCGGCCTACGGAGCTGACAGGCATGGCGCGTGGCTACAGCAGTTCAAACTCGCCTTGCTTCACACGGGCGGAATCGACGCCAATAAAGACGTTAAACTTGCCGGGCTCCGCGTCATACTTCATACGCTGGTTCCAGAATTTCAGCGCCTCAATATCAATCGGGAAGCTAACGGTCTGCGTTTCTCCCGGCTTCAGCGTTACCTTCTCAAAGCCTTTCAGCTGTTTTACCGGACGACTCATCGATGCCGTGACATCCTGCAAATACATCTGGATTACCGTCGCCCCCTCGCGCTTGCCGGTATTCGTCACCCGCACGCTGGCCGTTACCGCGCCATCGCGCTTCATGGTGGGTGCAGAGAGCGTCACATCGGAAACGGTAAACGTGGTGTAGCTCAGACCATAACCAAACGGATACAGCGGGCCATTCGCCTCGTCAAAGTAGCGGGAGGTGTACTTGTTCGGCTTGTCGGCGTTATACGGACGACCGGTGTTGAGATGGCTGTAGTAAACCGGGATCTGCCCGACAGAGCGCGGGAAGGACATCGGCAGTTTACCCGACGGGTTATAGTCGCCGAACAGAACGTCAGCAATGGCGTTACCGCCTTCCGTACCGGCAAACCAGGTTTCCAGAATGGCGTCAGCCTGCTGATCTTCTTTCACCAGCGCCAGCGGACGACCGTTCATCAGCACCAGCACCAACGGTTTACCCGTCGCCTTCAACGCCGCGATCAGATCGCGCTGGCTTTGCGGGATCTGAATGTCGGTGCGGCTGGAAGCCTCATGCGCCATACCCTGCGCTTCCCCGACAACGGCCACAACCACATCGGACTGTTTCGCGGCATTAACGGCCTCGTCAATCATCGCTTCTGGCGAACGAGGGTCTACTTTCACCGCCTCCTCATACTGATTGAGGAAATCAACAATGCCTTTGTCATTAGTGACATTCGCCCCTTTGGCGTATATCACTCTGCCTTTGTCGCCCAGCGCGTTTTTAATCCCCGTCAGCACCGTAACGGACTGGCTGGCGACGCCAGCGGCAGACCAGCTTCCCATCACATCACGCTGACTGTCGGCCAGCGGCCCCACCACCGCAATGGTGCCGGATTTATTCAACGGCAGCGTTTCCAGACGGTTCTTCAGCAGCACCAGACTTTCGCGCGCAACGTCGCGCGCGTCTTTGCGATGCAGGCGGCTCTCGGCGTTCGTATCCTGCGGATCGGACTCTTTTGCGCCCAGGTGGCTGTACGGATCGTTAAACAACCCCATGTCATATTTCACGTTCAGCACATGGCGCGCGGCATCGTCCAGTTCCGCCATCGTTACTTTGCCTGATTTGACCAGCCCCGGCAGGTATTTGCTGTAATACTCATCGCTCATACTCATGTTGATGCCGGACTTGAGCGCCACGCGCACCGCGTCTTCCGGGTCGGATGCCGTGCCGTGTTTAATCAGCTCTTTGATCGCGCCGTGATCGGAAACGGTGATGCCTTTAAAGCCCCACTCGTCGCGCAGCACCTCTTTCAACAGCCACGAATCTGACGTCGCAGGCGTGCCGTTCAGTGAGTTGAGCGCCACCATCACCGCGCCGCTGCCCGCGTCCAGCCCGGCTTTATACGGCGGCATATAGTCGTTGAACAGGCGCTGCGGGCTCATATCGACGGTGTTGTATTCCTTCCCGCCCTCAACCGCGCCATAGGCGGCGAAATGTTTCACGCTGGTCATCACCGAATAGCGATCCGCCGGGCTTTTACCCTGCATCGCCTCGACCATCGTTTTGCCCATGATCGCCGTCAGATACGTATCTTCACCAAAGCCTTCCGACGCGCGTCCCCAGCGCGGATCGCGGGACACATCCACCATTGGCGCCCAGGTCATGTTCAGGCCATCGTCAGCCGCCTCATACGCCGAGACGCGACCCACGGTTTTTACCGCCTCCAGATTAAACGAGGAGGCCAGGCCGAGGCTGATAGGGAAAACGGTACGCTGCCCGTGCAGCACGTCATAGGCGAAAAAGAGAGGGATTTTCAGGCGGCTCAGTTCCATCACCTGATCCTGCATTTTTCGGATATCCTGGCGGGTGACGGTGTTAAAAATCGCCCCGACCTGCCCGTATTTGATCATCTCCCGGATGGCTTCTTTCGGGTTGTCGGGCCCAACGCTTATCAAACGCAGCTGACCGATTTTCTCATCGACGGTCATTTTCGTGAGCAATTCAGTGACAAACGCATCCCGAGCTTCAGGCGTCAGCGGATGGTTGCCAGACAACGCTTCCGCCAGCGCTGGCTGCAACGCAAGGCTTACCGCAACACCTACAGAACATAGCCATTTCATCTTGATTCTCTCTTTTTCTTTAGCCCGACGTGGCAGCAAAAATATAACAAAAACCGCAGTTTGCCATAAGCCTAATCGGGAGAGGAGAAGAAAGCTAAGGTTATTCTCTGATTTTTTTAACGTCCCCTGCGCAGGAAGGAGGATCAGGAATACGCTAAGCCTGCACCGAGACAAGTTGCATGAGAAAGCGTATTGTCATACAAAGCGCTATGCTTAGTTCCGATAGTTTGTCCCACCACAAGGAGTGGAGAATGTCTTCCATTACAACGACAGATAATAAAGCCTTTCTTAACGAGCTCACCCGTCTGGTGGGTCATTCGCACCTGCTCACCGATCCTGCAAAAACCGCCCGCTACCGCAAGGGGTTCCGTTCCGGTCAGGGCGAAGCGCTGGCCGTGGTCTTCCCCGGCTCGCTGCTGGAATTGTGGCGCGTACTGAACGCCTGCGTAAACGCCGATAAAATCATCCTGATGCAGGCCGCCAATACCGGCCTGACTGAAGGTTCCACGCCGAACGGCAACGATTACGATCGCGAAATTGTCATCATCAGCACGCTACGCCTCGACAAGCTGCACGTCCTCAGTAAAGGCGAACAGGTGCTGGCATACCCAGGCACCACGCTGTACTCACTGGAAAAAGCGCTTAAACCTTTTGGTCGCGAACCGCACTCGGTTATCGGTTCCTCCTGTATCGGCGCGTCAGTTATTGGCGGCATCTGCAATAACTCCGGCGGGTCGCTGGTACAACGCGGCCCGGCGTATACCGAAATGTCGCTGTTCGCGCGCATTGATGAACAGGGCAAATTACAGCTGGTGAACCATCTGGGCATCGAACTGGGCCAGACCCCGGAACAGATCCTCAGCACACTCGATGATGAACGCATCAAAGATGAAGATGTGCGCCACGATGGCCGCCACGCCCACGATTACGATTACGTGACTCGCGTCAGGGACATTGAGGCCGATACCCCTGCCCGCTATAACGCTGACCCGGATCGCCTGTTCGAATCCTCCGGCTGCGCGGGTAAGCTGGCGGTGTTCGCCGTGCGGCTGGACACTTTCGAGGCGGAAAAAAACCAGCAGGTCTTTTACATCGGCACCAATCAGCCCGACGTGCTGACCGAGATTCGTCGTCATATCCTGGCGAAGTTCGACAACCTGCCGGTTGCCGGTGAATATATGCACCGCGATATTTACGACATCGCGGAGAAATATGGCAAAGATACGTTCCTGATGATCGACAAGCTCGGCACCGACAAAATGCCGTTCTTCTTTACGCTCAAAGGCCGTACCGACGCGATGCTGGAAAAGGTAAAAATCTTCCGCCCGCATTTCACCGACCGCGCGATGCAGAAGTTCGGCCATTTATTCCCTAATCATCTGCCGCCGCGCATGAAAAGCTGGCGCGACAAATATGAACATCATCTGCTGTTAAAAATGGCGGGAGACGGAGTGGCGGAAGCGCAAAGCTGGCTGACCGAGTTTTTCAAAACCGCCGAGGGCGATTTCTTTGCCTGTACCCCGGAAGAAGGCAGCAAAGCGTTCCTGCACCGTTTTGCCGCAGCAGGCGCGGCAATCCGTTATCAGGCGGTGCATGCCGATGAGGTGGAGGATATTCTCGCACTGGATATCGCCTTACGACGTAACGACACCGAATGGTATGAGCATCTGCCGCCGGAAATTGACAGCCAGCTGGTGCATAAACTCTATTACGGTCATTTCATGTGCTATGTCTTCCATCAGGATTACATCGTGAAGAAAGGCGTCGATGCCCATGCGCTGAAAGAGCAAATGCTGGAACTGCTGCGCCAGCGCGGCGCGCAATATCCGGCAGAGCATAACGTTGGTCATTTGTACAAAGCGCCGGAGACGCTGGCGCGTTTTTATCGTGAAAATGACCCCACCAACAGCATGAATCCGGGTATTGGTAAAACAAGTAAGCTGAAATTCTGGAAAGAAGCGGCGTCCGACGAGACGCATTGATTTCTCGTATTTACAGCGATGGAGCTGTTTTAAATATCGTGCCGGATGGCGGCGTAAGCGCCTTATCCGGCCTACAAACTGTAGGCCGGATTCAGGCACATATCAAAAAATTCAATCGTTTTGTGCGGTCTGCTCGCCTGCTGCGGCCATCTGCGCGGCTTTCTGCTTTTTATAACTCAACGCGGCGGCCGGAACGGGCATCGCTTTGCCGGTTTCAATCCAGGTGCGTAAACGGCTGGCATCGGCAAAATGGGTATATTTGCCAAAGGCATCCATCACCACTAACGCCACCGGTTTGTTGTTGATCATCGTGCGCATCACCAGGCAATGACCCGCAGCGTTGGTAAACCCGGTCTTGGTCAACTGAATATTCCAGTTATCGCGGTACACCAGGTGATTCGTATTGCGAAACGGCAAGGTGTATGCCGGGTTTGCAAAGGTCGCCATATCCTCACGCGTGGTGCTTAACTGACCAATCAGCGGGTACTGCTTGCTGGCAATCAACAGTTTCGTCAGGTCACGGGCGGTCGATACGTTATGAATCGACAGTCCCGTCGGCTCCACAAAACGGGTGTGGGTCATGCCCAACACTTTGGCTTTAGCATTCATCGCTTTAATAAAAGCGTTATAGCCACCCGGATAATGATGCGCCAGGCTTGCCGCCGCCCGGTTTTCCGAAGACATCAGCGCCAGCAGCAACATATTTTTACGGCTGATTTCACTGTTCAGACGCACGCGTGAGTAAACGCCTTTCATTTCCGGCGTCTGGCTGATATCGACTTTCAGTTTTTCATCCAGCGGCAGTCGCGCATCAAGCACCACCATCGCCGTCATTAATTTGGTGATCGACGCAATCGGACGCACAAGATCCGGGTGGTTCGAATAGATCACTTTGTTGGTGTTCAGATCAACAATCATCGCGCTTCCAGAAGCAATTTCCGGTTGAGACGCTACGGCGGCAGCCGCGGTTTTCGCCACAGCGTGTGGCGCAAAAGGGACAGCCAGCATCAGGGCAAGGCTAAATAATGAAACTCGGAATTTCAGCATGATGAGATTTCTGATAATGATTCACGCACGTAGAACGTACACCGCCTGAGCCAGGATTTTACTCAAGCTAGCTCCGGCATCATAGCGACCCGACAGCGTTGTCGCCATAAGAGAATCGTCACGAAATGCTGCATGCTGGCTTTTACACTCGTCTCTTCCCTGTTTCGGGGCGCAGGCGCGCTGCTGTTGTCCATTTACCGCCCTCCTGCGACCCGAATTCTTTTCATACCTCAGAATAACCGGTATCCATATCCCCACAGGATCACCGTCATCGCCAGCAGCACTTCCAGTACCAGCACGCCGATAGCCAGCGTCGAACTGGAAAAGCTCAGACCTTCCTCTTTACTGATGTTCAGGAATGTCGGGATGCCGAGATACAGCAGGTAACCGGTATAAAACAGTGCGACAGTACCGACTAACGCACAGAGCCACACCAGCGGATAAAGCGCCACCAGACCACTTAAAAACAGCGGCGTTGCGACATACCCGGCAAAGACCATACAGTGTCCCAGGGAAGGCCGTTGCGGGTAGTTGCGCGCCATCCACCAGATGACCCGCCCCATCACGGCAACCCCGGCCAGCATCATGCCGTAAAACAGAACCGCGAACGCCAGCCCTGTAAACAGAGACAAGCGCAGCACATTGCCATCACCAAAATTCCAGCCAATTTGCGTGGTGCCAATAAAGGCGCAAATCACCGGGATCGCCGCCATCAGCAGCACATGGTGGGTATAGTGATGCGACACCGTTTCGTTTTCGCTTTTGATCACGCGCATTTCACGATCGGGATGGGAAAATAGCCCCCAGACATGGTTCATACCGCCCCCCTGCTTGTCAGCTCTGGATCTCAACACTTCAAGTATAATTCAGCTTTCGATTATTTTATGTACAGCGCATAAAAACCGATGCGCTAACGTCGCGCCTTTTCCGGCCATAAACATTGATAGGGTGTATGCTAAAGGCGGGAGGTCGTTTTCACGTATGGATATCAACAGTCTTATCACGCATTACGGTTACGCCGCGCTGATTATTGGCAGTATGGCGGAAGGCGAGACCATCACCCTGTTAGGCGGCGTGGCAGTCCATCAGGGATTGCTTAAATTCCCTCTGGTGGTGCTCTCTGTCGCACTCGGCGGCATGATTGGCGATCAGGTGCTCTATTTGTTGGGTCGTCGCTATGGCGGCAAAATTTTGCGGCGCTTTTCCCGACATCGCGCCAAAATTCATCTGGCGCAGAAAATGATCCAGCGTCGCCCGTACCTGTTTGTGATCGGTTCCCGATTTATGTACGGCTTTCGCATCATTGGGCCGCTATTGATTGGTGCCAGCCACCTGCCGCCTAAAATCTTTCTGCCGCTGAATATTCTGGGGGCGATGATCTGGGCTTTGCTGTTTACCACCCTGGGCTATATTGGCGGCGAGGTGATCGCGCCGTGGCTGCACAGTTTCGACCAGCATATAAAGCATGTGATTTGGCTGGCGCTGGTGGTTGGGCTGGTTTTTGGCGCTCGCTGGTGGTTAAAACGGCGCAATAAGCCTGATGCGCCTTAGCGCTTCAGGCTTATTTGGCCGGCATTAAAGCGCCATCCGGCACGACGCTCAAAGATGATAACCGCCGCCCAGCGCGCTGGTGAGCTGGATGGACGCATCCAGCCATTGCCCTTGCAAAATCAGGCCGTTGCAATGTTCCCGCAGCGCCGGGATCTTCGCCTGGCTGACGCGGGAGCCCGCAATAATTCCGGCATTAAACCGCGCCTGTGCCAGACCAACCACCCGCTGTGCGTCATGCTCAATCTGCCGTTGGTGCTGATTTTTTTCAGCCATCGTTTCAACCTGACTGGCGGCGCGCGCCACATCATTCACCGCATCCACCACCGCTTTGTTGTAATTCGCGACAGAGAGATTACTTTGCGCTTTCGCGATATCAAGACTGGCGTTCAGCCTGCCGCTGTCAAAGATCGGCAGCGTCAGCCCGGCGGTGACGCCCATCTGCTGTGCGGAATGGCGAAACAGATCGCTCAGGTGCAGGGCGTCCTGTTGCAGAAACGCCATCAGGTTGATATCGGGATAAAACGCTGCTTTTGCGGCGTCAACGCTGCCTAAAGAGGACTCAATGTACCAGTGCGCCGCCTGTAAATCGGGTCGGCGAGCCAGAAGTTCATAGCTCAACTGAGCGGGCAACTGGCTTTCAGTCACTGGCAGAGCAACCGTATGCAGGGTCAGCGAGGCCGATTGCGCATTGGTCAGCGCACTCAGACGCGCCTCAATAATCTTCATTTTACCGGCCACATCATTTAGCTGCTGCTGCGTTTTACCGGCATCAATATCGGTTTCCACCCCTTCGACCGAGGAGGTAATACCGTTTTGATACAGCTGGCGATCAACCGTAATGACGTTTTGCTGTTCATGTTCGATTTGCGTCAGCACCGCTTTAAGCGCCGCCTGCGTCTGCCATTCCCAGTATAAACGCGCGACACCGCTTGCCAGCAGTTGCCGGGTTTGCGCCTGTTCCGCTTCACGCGCTTTCACTACGCCGATTCTCGCGCTGACTTCAGCCCGGTTCTTGCCCCAGAGATCCAGATCCCAACCGGCGGTTAAGCCGAACGTCCCGTTGGTGTACCACGGCCCGGTGGTTCCCGCCGCCGGATCGGTGATGGCAAACGGCCCCATCAGCCCTTCCGCAGACATTTTCTGGCGCTCAACATCCGCAGAGAAATCCAGCCGGGGGCCATCCTGCGCTTCAACCGCCTTCGCCTGCGCCTCGGCGAGTTGTATACGCTGTTCAGCCACCTGCATATCAGGAGAATGCTGTAATGCGTTGTCAATTAAGGCATCAAGCTGGGGATCGTGGTACGCCTTCCACCACTGGCTGTCCGGCCAACCGTTTTTTATTGCCGTCGGTAATGGTGAATCAACCTGTGCAGCAGGCGTTTGTCGCGTCAGCGACTGGCGGGTATCATGCATCGGCGCGCAACCCGCCAGCAGCGTAAAAAGAGACAGGCACACCGTTGTGGCCAGGAGAGAATCGCGGTTCATGGAGACGTTCTGGTAAGAAAAGGTGCGCAGAGATTACGTGGTGTTGCGTCCTGTTTTTTAGTTACGCGTGGCAATACATCTTTGGAAAAGGAAAAATATAATTAGAAAATTATAATTGAAACAGATGATTATAATTAAAGTATTTCATGGAATGATATTTACCTTTTGCGTAATTCCCTGTCGAACCGCTGCCGGATGGCGACGTACCGTCTTATCCGGCCTACAGACTGTGTAGGCCGGATAAGCGAAGCGCCATCAGGCACGCGGCCTGATAAGGCGATTTAAATATCAATGGACTGAATGGCGCGAGCAATATCGGGGGAATTATTAAGCGCACGGATTTCCTGAAATAGCGCGGTGGCTTCCGTATATTCCTTACGCAAATACCCCAGCCACTGCTTAATACGCGCCACATGATACAGCCCGGTATCCCCCTGCTTTTCCAGCCGGGTGTATTTTTGTAGCAGTAAAACCACTTCCGGCCAGGGCATACGCGGTTCGTTATATTTCACCACGCGGCTGAGATTCGGGATGTTTAACGCTCCACGTCCCATCATCACCGCGTCGCAGCCGCTGACCGCCATACACTCTTGCGCGCTCTGCCAGTCCCAGATTTCACCATTGGCGATAACCGGAATAGTGAGTCGCTGGCGGATCTCGCCAATCGCCTGCCAGTCAATATGTTCGGCTTTATAACCCTGCTCTTTGGTGCGCCCATGCACGACAAGCTCTGTCGCTCCTGCCTGCTGGACGGCATCGGCAATTTCAAATTTTCTTTCGCCGCTGTCCCAGCCCAGACGCACCTTCACCGTGACTGGTAAATGCGCAGGCACGGCTTCGCGCATCGCTTTTGCCCCCTGATAGATAAGCTCAGGATCTTTGAGCAACGTCGCCCCGCCTCCGCTGCCGTTCACCATTTTCGACGGACAGCCGCAGTTTAAATCCACGCCGTATGAGCCCAGCTCCACCGCGCGGGCGGCGTTTTCCGCCAGCCACTGCGGGTATTGCCCCAGCAGTTGAATACGCACGACTGTGCCGGACGCCGTGCGGCTGGCATTGTGCAGTTCCGGGCAGATGCGATGAAACACTTTTACCGGCAGAAGCTGATCCACCACGCGTAAAAACTCCGTGATGCACAGATCGTAATCATTAACCTCGGTCAGTAGCTCGCGCACCAGAGAGTCGAGCACGCCTTCCATCGGTGCCAGTAAAACACGCATAGCATTTCGTTACCTGCAAAAAAAGAGGCGCTATGGTAGCGCCTCTGTGGTGCGGTTTAAAGTCTCTCAGCGTGGCTCAAGGCAGTTATCTTCCTTCCAGCCATACAGCCACTCAATGCCGCGATAAAACTCCTGCTGGGATTTGCCTTTCCACAGCAGATTACGCACCTGTCGCTCCACGCCTGCGGCATGGTAGACGCGCCCCATCTCGCGGGTTGACCAGACAATTCGCGCCGTGCGGGGAATACGCACCGACTCATACAACGCAAAGGCCTGCTGCGCATCGCCATGACAACGCTCCAGCGCTTTACCCAGCGTAACGGCGTCTTCCAGCGCCATGCAGGCGCCCTGCGCCATATATTGCGCAACCGGGTGCGCGGCGTCGCCCACCAGCGAGATGCGGTCGGTTCCCCATTTCTCTACCGGTTCCCGGTCAGCGGTCGCCCAACGGCGCCAGGAGGTGGGTTTGTCGAGCATTTGACGCGGACGCGGGTGAATCCCGGCAAAATAAGAGAGCACCTCTTCTTTGCTTCCGTCTTTCACGCCCCACTCCTCCTGCTGACGGCTATGGAACGTCACCACCAGATTGTACTGTTTCCCGCCGCGCAACGGATAATGCACCAGATGGCAATGCGGCCCGGCCCACAGTACCGGCGCGTTGATGCGCAAATCTTCCGGCATGTCGTCGCACTCCACCACGGCCCGGTACACCACATGCCCGGTCACGCGCGGAATATCGCCAAGTAGACTCTGGCGCACGACCGATTTCACGCCATCGCAGCCCAGCAGAATATCTGCCGTCCAGCTATTCCCCTGCTCGTCAAACACCGTTACATCGTCCGGCGTCTGGCGGATATCGACAATATTCGTCGAAGTCCGGTACTCCACGCCCGGGTGGGTCAGCGCCGCTTCCCAGACGGTGGCATGAATATCCACCCGGTGAATCACGGCATACGGGCCGCCAAAATGGTCGCGAAAGGCCTGGCCGGTTTCAATGCGCACGACCTCTTCGGCATTCACGGCGTCCATCATCGTAATATGATCGGTAAAGACCGCGCGCTGGCGAGCAACTTCACCAACGCCGAGGCTGTCCAGCACGGAAAACGCATTCGGCCCGAGCTGAATCCCCGCCCCAATCTCACCAATTTCATGAGCCTTTTCCAGCAGCATCACTTTAATGCCCTGGCGCGCCAGCGACAGCGCGGTCGCTGCGCCGCCAATACCGCCACCCACGATAATTGCGCTTGTCACTTTAGCCATTGTCGTTCTCCTTATCAGGCTGAAATTTTGTCTTGTTGATTTTCGGGGGCGGCGGCGATAAAGGCCGGAAGCCGGGTACAGGCGTCATAAACCGCCTTGCAGCGCGGATAACCGCTCAGGTCGCATCCCATTCGCAGCGCATTGGCCCATTGTGGAATCAGGCAGCAATCCGCCAGCGTGGGCGTATCCCCCACGCAAAACTGCCCGGACTGCCCCTGCCGCAACAGCTGTTCCACCGCGCTAAGCCCTTGTTGCACCCAGTGGGCGTACCAGCGTTTCTTGTCTTCTTCGCCGATCTTCAGCTCGTCAGTCAGGTAGCGCAGTACGCGCAGGTTGTTCACCGGGTGAATATCACAGGCAATGGCATAGACAATTTCCAGCGCCTGGCTGCGCGCCGGATCGACCTGCGGCAGCAACGGCGTCTGCGGGAAGTGGCGATCCAGCCAGTCGATGATTGCCAGCGATTGCCCGAGAGATTCACCGTCATCAGTCACCAGCGTCGGCACCAGCCCGATCGGGTTCATCCGTCGATAGCTCAGCGCATTCTGCTGGCCGATACGAATGTTGACGCCCACCGTCTCATAATCGATGCCTTTTAATGCCAGCGCGATACGCACGCGATAAGACGCCGAGCTATTAAAAAAACTGTACAGCTTCATCATTCACCTCAGACAATCTTCACGGCGATCGGCGTTAACCCTTCCACATTGCCGGTAATCACATCCCCTTTCACCACTGCCCCGACCCCTTCCGGCGTGCCGGTGAAAATCAGGTCGCCCGGTTGCAGTTCAAAAAAGCCGGACAGGTAGCTGATGGTTTCATTGACGGACCAGATCAGATGGCGAATATCGCTGCGCTGATGATCTTCCCCGTTTACCTGTAACCAAATCGGCGCGTTGTTGACGTCTGCCACATCGGTCGCTTTATGCAGCGGCGCAATCGGCGCGGACGAATCAAACGCTTTGCCGATTTCCCACGGGCGCCCCATCTGGCGCATTTCCATCTGGCGGTCGCGGCGGGTCATATCCAGCCCGGTGGCATAGCCCCAGACATACTCATGCGCCTGCTCAAGCGGAATATCGCTGCCCTGCTTGCCTATCGCCACCACCAGTTCAATTTCATAGTGATAGTTATCGGTCTGCGACGGATAGGCCAGCGCCAGCGTTTCGCCAGCCGCAACCGGTACGATCGCATCGGCCGGTTTGCAGAAGAAGAACGGCGGCTCACGATCGGGATCGAACCCCATCTCACGGGCATGGGCGGCGTAGTTACGGCCAACGCAGTAGACGCGGCGAACCGGGAATTGCTCATCGCTGCCAACAACCGGCACCGCGACTGGCGCCTGAGGTTCGAATACATATTTGCTCATCTTTTCTCTCCCAATTTAATCACGCGCTTCGCGGAACAAGCCGAGGGCTTCCTGAACCGGTTTGTCCGAAAAACTGAATAAAACGGTATCTTCCGTGGTCTGGAACGACACGCCGTGCCATGTCGGCACCACAAAGATATCTTTCGCCATGAAGTGGAACGTCTCATTGCCAATGGTGACCTGCCCGGAACCTTCCACAACGTGATAAATGGTGCTGTCGGTCGTGCGAGCCACGCGCGACGCAAACCCTTTCGGCAACAGTTGCAAAAACGCGCCCATCGAAGGCATCGGATAGCCCCCGGTGACCGGGTTGACGTAGCGCATCTTGTAGCCATCCCACTCGTCAGGTTCCCCCATCCGGGTCAGGTCATGCAGCGCTTCACGGCTACGGTCGTAGCGGTAGTTGAAAATCGGCGAGGAATTGCCAACCTGGTGGCGTAGCGGCAGCATGTTGGCGGCGTAGCGCGGCAGGTAATCGCCTTCTTTGCGCGTCACCGGCTGCTGTTCTTCCGGGTAATCTTCTGCAAACCCGCAGCCCAGCGTATTCACCAGCGGCAGATCCAGACCGTCCAGCCATACCACCGGCTCGTCGCCAGGGTTGCCGTGATCGTGCCAGCGCCACTGCGGCGTCAGAATAAAGTCGCCCGGGTGCATCTGCGTCCGCTCGCCGTCAACGGCGGTGAACGCGCCTTGCCCTTCCACAATAAAACGCAGCGCTGACTGGTTGTGGCGATGACTCGGCGCCACCTCGCCCGGTAAAATCAATTGCAGTCCTGCGTACAGCGTCGCGGTAATTGACGACTGTCCGCGCAGCGCCGGGTTTTCCAGCACCAGCACCCGGCGGACAGCCTCTTTCGCGCCAATCAGGTTGCCGCTTTCCAGCAACAGCGGGCGGATCTCCTGATAGTTCCAGTACGCAGGCGCGCAATTGGCGTTCGGCGTTTGCGGCACCAGGTGGTGCAGCGACTCCCAGAGCGGCGTCAGGTTTTGCCCGGAAATGTGCTGATAAAACTGCTGACGGTTGTGTTTAACATCCTGATTCACTTCAGACATGGAGGTTCTCCTTATTCGTTCACGACGCCTGCCCGGGGCAGCACGTCAGGTTCAGAGGCTGAGTGGCGGACAACCGCCGTCAACATGGCGAGCATCACCGCGCTAATGGCTGCCGGAATCGCGATGACGAAAAACAGCGTATCGAAAGAGAAATTCATCGCCATCATCATGCCGCCGGAGAGCGAGCCGACAATGGCGCCGCAGCGCCCGACGGCATTGGACCAGCTCACGCCGGTTGCACGGCTTTGAGTCGGGTACAGCGTCGCAGTTAAGGCATTCAGCCCCACCTGCGATCCGCTGATGCCAATGCCCGTACCAAAAATCGCCAGCGCCATCAGCCACAGTCCGTTTTCACTCAGGCCAATCATCACGATGCAGACCGCGCCCAGCGCGTAGCTCACGGCCAGCACCCGGAACGGATTGTGTTTGTCCATCAGTACGCCGAGTAACAGCGCGCCGAGCGTACCGCCGACCTGGAATGCGGCAGTGACCCAGGAGGCATGCTGCAAATCGATTCCCCGGTGATTCAGGAGTGTCGGCATCCAGCTGGAGAGCAGGTAGATAATGAGCAGGCTCATGAAGAACACGACCCATAACATCAGGGTAATGGGAAGCTGACGCCCAACAAAAAGCTGGCGGATACTGCCTTTTGAAATGACGGCGGCTTCATGAAGATAGAAATGCGTATTGTCGTAGCGTTCGCCGGTGATGGCGCTAACCGTTCTGGCAATCGCCGCCTGCGGGCGCTGACGACGCACCTGCCAGCGTGGAGACTCGGGCAGAACAAACAGCAAGGCGAAGAACAGCATTAAGGGTAATACGCCGCCGAGCACCAGAATGCCGTGCCAGCCAATCAGCGGCACCAGTTGCGCGCTGACGATGCCGCCCATCGCCGAACCAAGGGTAAACCCGCAGAACATCAGCGTCACCAGCGCGCCGCGACGGCGGGCGGGAAGGTATTCCGACGTCATCGTGATGGTATTCGGCATCGCGCCGCCCAGCCCTAGCCCGGTTAAAAAGCGCAGTACCACCAGCGTTTGCAGATCCGGCGAGAAGGCGGAAAGCAGGCTCAAGGCGCCAAACAGCGCCACGCACAGTTCAATCACCCGTTTACGGCCAAAACGGTCTGACAGCGGGCCGCACAATAGCGCCCCTGCCGTCAGCCCCAGCAGACCCGCGCCGAATAGCGGGGCCAGATCGCTGGCGCTCAATTGCCAGTGCGTACGGATATCCGGCGCAATAAAGCCAATTGCGGCCGTATCAAAACCGTCGAGCATTACCACCAGAAAGCAGCAGATGATAACGCGCCACTGCATTTTGCCGACGGGGGCGGCGTCAATCAGTGCTTGTAGATCACGTCGTTGAGTCATAGTGAATGCCTCGGTGCAGGTAAGGTAGATGTCATTTTTGTTTTTTGTATGTTGCAAGTTTGTAATCATGGCGATGAAATGTACAATGGCATTTCGGGCAGAGGCATAACCTGGGGGTTATATCAAATGGCGAATTGGGCGCAAAAATTGAAGCTGCACCACCTGCAAATGCTGGTCGCGCTGGGGGAACAAGGGAATCTGACCCACGTTGCGCGAATGATGAACATCACCCAGCCCGCGCTGTCGAAGTGGCTGTCACAGCTTGAAGATGAGATCGGAATCACGCTTTTTGAACGCCACAGCAAGGGGTTACGCCCTTCAGAAGGGGGCAAGCTGTTGCTCCAGCATGCGCAGCGGCTCATCAACGATATGGAACGTTCGCAGTATGAGATCGCGCGCTTTAAGCAAGGTGGGCTGGTGGGAAGCCTGAAAATCGGCTGTTCACCGGTCGCGACAGATTGCGTGTCGCAGGCGATCCTCTGCCTGCTCAATGAGATGCCGACGCTGCACCTGAACATTGAAGAGAAAGTCATGACCCCGCTTTTACACGATCTGCTCGCCGGGTCGCTGGACGTGGTGGTAGGTCGCGTGGGCGGTCGGGCGCTCCAGCTGCCGTTAAACTATCAGGTGCTCTACACCGAACCGGTCTGCTTTGTCGCCCGCCCCCATCATCCCCTGGCCTCACACGCCACGCTTTCCTGGAACGACCTCGCCCACTGGCGCTGGATTGTCTGGCCGACCGGTACGCCAATTCGCATCAGCATTGATAACGCCCTGGTGGACAACGGCGTGATGCTGCCGGAAAACACCATCGAATCCGCCTCGATGAACGTCAGCACCAATTTGCTGCAAAGCAGCGATATGATCTCTATTCTTTCTCTACGCCTGGCGCAACGCTATGCCAGCCAGGGCCAGTTGGCTATCTTAAACCTGCCGAAAATAGAACAGAAAGGAAGCGTGGGCATGTTCTGGCGCAAGAACGAGACCCCTTCTCTTGCGTTGAGTCGTTTTCTGCATTTTCTGGCGCAGGTTTAGCGCGGGCAACGGGGCGTTGCCCGATGTTCCCGTTGTCTATTTCCACTATGCTCAGAATTCATGATGTGATCGGTAGCACGTTTTAAAGTTTAATTGTATGATGAATCTGTTTCATCAAGGGCTTTTACCATGAGTAAATCACTGAATATCATCTGGCAGTATTTACGCGCATTTGTACTGATATATGCCTGTTTGTATGCGGGTATTTTCATTGCATCGCTGCTTCCTATCACGATTCCCGGCAGCATCATCGGCATGTTGATTCTGTTTGTTTTACTGGCGCTACAAATTCTGCCAGCGAAGTGGGTAAACCCGGGATGCTATGTCCTGATCCGTTACATGGCGCTGCTGTTTGTGCCGATTGGCGTCGGCGTCATGCAGTACTTCGATTTGCTGCGCGCGCAGTTTGGCCCGGTGGTGGTCTCCTGTGCGATCAGTACGCTGGTTGTTTTCCTGGTCGTGAGCTGGAGTTCGCATATCGTACACGGTGAACGAAAAGTGTTAGGGCAGAAAGGATCGAAAAAATGATGTCGTATATCTGGTGGTCGTTACCCCTGACGCTGGCGGTCTTTTTCGCCGCCCGCAAACTGGCTGCGCGCTTTAAGATGCCGTTGCTTAACCCGTTGCTGGTTGCCATGGTGGTCATCATCCCGTTTCTGATACTGACCGGCATTCCTTACGATCACTATTTCAAAGGCAGCGAGGTGCTCAACGACCTGCTGCAACCCGCCGTCGTGGCGCTGGCGTACCCTTTATATGAACAACTGCACCAAATCCGCGCCCGCTGGAAATCCATCATCACGATCTGCTTCGTCGGCAGCGTGGTCGCTATGGTGACCGGAACCACTGTCGCCTTACTGATGGGCGCCACGCCGGAAATCGCCGCATCGGTATTACCGAAATCGGTCACAACCCCAATCGCAATGGCGGTGGGCGGCAGCATCGGCGGCATCCCCGCCATTAGCGCCGTCTGCGTTATTTTCGTCGGGATACTGGGCGCCGTATTTGGTCATACCCTGCTCAACCTCATGCGTATCCGTACCAAAGCCGCACGCGGTCTGGCAATGGGAACCGCCTCGCACGCCCTGGGCACTGCGCGCTGCGCCGAGCTGGATTACCAGGAAGGGGCGTTCAGTTCGCTGGCGCTGGTGATCTGCGGGATCATCACCTCGCTGCTGGCGCCGTTTCTCTTCCCGATTATTCTGGCGGTAGCGGGTTAAAATTTGCGATGCGTCGCGCATTTTTAATTTAAGTTTCACAAGTTGCAATCACAATGAGATTTGGATCACATATAAAGCTGTAACAGCTCCGTAAACTACGACTCCATTACATTGTTATGAGGCAACGCCATGCATCCACGTTTTCAAACTGCTTTTGGCCAACTTGCGGATAATCTGCAATCAGCGCTGGCGCCGATTCTGGCAGATGAGCATTTTCCCGCCATGCTGACTGCGGAGCAGGTCTCGACGCTTAAGCGTGAATCGGGGCTGGACGAAGACGCGCTGGCTTTCGCGCTCCTGCCGCTGGCTGCCGCCTGCGCACGCACCGACCTTTCCCACTTCAACGTTGGCGCTATCGCGCGCGGCATCAGTGGAACCTGGTATTTCGGTGGGAATATGGAGTTCCTGGGCGCGACGATGCAGCAAACCGTTCATGCCGAGCAAAGCGCGATCGGCCATGCCTGGCTGCGCGGTGAAAAAGGGCTCGCCGCCATCACGGTTAACTACACCCCTTGCGGTCATTGCCGTCAGTTTATGAACGAACTGAACAGCGGCCTGGATCTGCGTATCCACCTGCCGGGGCGCGTACCGCATACCTTACGCGACTACCTGCCCGACGCTTTCGGCCCGAAAGACCTGGAGATCAAAACGCTGCTGATGGACGAGCAGGATCACGGTTTCGCGCTGGAGGGCGACACGCTGACTCAGGCGGCGATTACCGCCGCCAATAAATGTCATATGCCTTACAGCCACTCCCCAAGCGGCGTGGCGCTGGAATGCAAAGACGGGCGTATTTTCACCGGCAGCTATGCCGAGAACGCCGCCTTTAACCCTACGCTGCCGCCTTTGCAGGGCGCACTGAATCTGCTGAACCTGAACGGGTATGACTATCCAGATATTCAGCGCGCAATTCTGGCGGAGAAAGCCGACGCGCCGTTAATCCAGTGGGACGCCACCGCCGCCACGCTGAAAGCATTAGGCTGCAATAATATCGACCGCGTACTGCTGGGTTAAGCCCTGGAACACGCAATGTGCGTAGGCCCGATAAGCACAGCGCCATCGGGCAACATGCAAATGGCAAGAATGTCTAAAATCCCCCCAATCAGACTGCTGTTTCTTGCGCTTCGACAGCGGGTACAGTAGCCTGATTGAAATTTCATCCCTTTATCGAGTTCTCTGCATGTTAAAGCGCGTGTTTTACAGCCTGTTAGTCCTGATCGGCTTGCTGCTGTTGACTGTGCTTGGTCTCGACAGATGGATGAGCTGGAAAACCGCGCCCTATATTTACGACGAATTACAGGATCTCCCCTACCGCCAGGTGGGAGTGGTATTAGGCACCGCAAAATACTATCGCACCGGCGTCATTAATCAGTATTACCGCTATCGCATTCAGGGCGCGTTAAACGCCTACAACAGTGGCAAGGTCAATTATCTGCTGCTCAGCGGCGATAACGCGCTGCAAAGCTATAACGAACCGATGACGATGCGTAAGGATCTGATCGCCGGGGGCGTTGATCCTGCCGACATCGTGCTCGATTATGCCGGTTTTCGCACGCTGGACTCCATTGTGCGCACGCGCAAAGTGTTTGATACCAACGACTTCATCATCATTACCCAGCGTTTCCACTGTGAACGCGCGCTGTTTATTGCGCTGCATATGGGAATTCAGGCTCAGTGCTATGCGGTGCCGTCGCCAAAAGATATGTTAACGGTACGCGTACGTGAATTTGGCGCCCGATTCGGCGCGCTGGCAGACCTCTATATTTTCAAACGGGAACCTCGCTTCTTAGGCCCGTTAGTTCCCATTCCAACAATGCATCAGGTGCCGGATGACGCCCAGGGCTACCCGGCAGTAACGCCTGAGCAATTGCTGGAACTGCAAAAGAAACAAGGAAAATAAGCGTGGAAGGGAAAACGATCTTTGTGGTCATCGCCGTCCTGATGGTGATGCTGTTTAGCTTACGGGAAGCCTACAAAGGCTGGCGCTCTGGCGCCGTGGATAAAATCGTCAGGAACGCCCGCGAACCCGTATACGCCTACCGTGCAGAAACTCCTCTCCTTTACTGGAGCTACATCGGGTTATATCTGTGCATGTCGGTTTGTACGCTCGCCGCAGGCATTTATTTTCTGTTCTTTAGATAACGCGCAGAAATAAAAAAGCCCGAAACAGTTGCCTGCTTCGGGCTTTTTCATGCCGGTAATTACTTCTTACGGGCGTATTTCAGCGAGTCCAGCGCCACCGCGAAGATAATGATGCCGCCTTTAATGATGTACTGCCAGTAAGGGTTCACGCCGATATAGGTCAGGCCGTAGTTGATGACGGTAAAGATAATCACACCGGTCACAACGCCGAATACCGTCCCGACGCCGCCGCTAAACGACACGCCGCCGACCACGCAGGCCGCAATCGCATCCAGCTCATACATAAAGCCGAGGTTGTTGGTCGCAGAACCGATACGCCCCGCTTCCAGCAAACCGCCGAATGCGTAGAACACACCGGACAACGCATAGATCATCAGCAGGTTCAGCCCCACGTTAACGCCGGACACTTTTGCAGCTTCCGGGTTGCCGCCGATAGCGAAAATGTTCTTACCGAAACGGGTTTTATTCCACAGGATCCAGACGAACGCCACCGCAATCAGCGCATAGAAGGTAATGTAGGAGAGCCGGAAACTGCCCAGCGCAATAAAGCCCTGCGCAAACGTCGAGAACCCGCTATCAAACCCCGAAATCGGCGACGCCCCGACGAAGTCGTAATACAGGGAGTTGATGCCATAAACGATAATCATCGTGCCCAGGGTCGTGATGAACGGCGTCACATTAAGGTACGCAATGATAATGCCGTTAAGCAGACCAATGACGGCCCCAATTGCGCAGACAATCAGGATCACCAGCGGAATCGGCATGGTGGCCATTTCCGGGAAGACCTTATTGGCGTTTTCCACGGACTGCAACAGCGTTGCGGCGACCACGGCCGCCAGGCCAACCTGACGCCCCGCAGACAGGTCAGTCCCCTGGGTGACAATCAACCCTGCCACACCCAGCGCGATGATAATACGCACGGAGGACTGCGTCAGAATGTTACTTAAGTTCAGCAGACTTAAAAATGTAGGGTCCTGGAAAATAATAATGGCCAGCAAGACTAAAAGAACAACGTAAATTCCGCCTTCTTTCAGATAAGTAAGAAAACTTTTCTTATTTAACGCACTCATGAGGAGCCCCTGATCTTAAAGGTGCAAAGACGCAAGACGCAGAATTTCGTTTTGCGTTGTTGTTTTTGTGTCAACAATCCCGGCAACAAGGCCATTGCTCATTACCAGAATACGATCTGTAATCCCTAACAATTCCGGCATTTCGGAAGAAATGATAATAATCCCCTTCTCTTTTTTCGCCAGTTCCGCAATCAGTTGATAGATTTCAAATTTTGCGCCGACATCAATACCGCGCGTTGGCTCATCCAGCATTAATATTTCTGGCTGCGTTAACAGCCACCGGCCGATAATGACCTTCTGCTGGTTGCCCCCCGAAAGAGAGCCAATTTGCGTGCGATGACCTGGCGTTTTCACGCGCATTGAGTCAATAACCCACTGTGTATCGCTCTTCATGCGGGAGTTATCCAGCAAACCGACTTTATTTCTGTAATTGCGGATGTTGGAAATTAAAGAGTTAAAACCAATATCCAGGTACGCGTAGATCCCGGTTGAACGACGTTCTTCCGTTACCAGCGCGAAACCGTGATTAATGGCTTCATTCGCGTTGTGGTTATTAATCTTTTTGCCGTGCAGCGTAATCGTACCCGATGATTTTTCCCGGATACCAAAAAGCGTTTCAACAATATCGGTACGCTTTGCCCCTACCAGACCCGCAATCCCGAGAATTTCCCCTTTATGCAGATCAAAAGAGACATCGCGGATCGACGGCTGGCGCAGCGACGTCAGGTTACGCACTTCCAGAATGACCTCTCCCGGCTTGTTTTGCTTGTCCGGGAAACGCTGGTTCAGGGAACGACCCACCATCATGGCGATGATCTTGTCCATATCCAGCCCTTCCAGCGGCTGCGTCGCAATCCACTGGCCGTCGCGCAAGACGGTGACTTCATCGCACAGCTGGAAAATCTCTTCCATTTTATGCGAGATATACACAATACCGCAGCCGCGCTCTTTCAGTTTGCGAATAATAGTGAACAGATGGTTAACCTCTTTTTCCGTTAATGAAGAGGTCGGCTCATCCATGATCACAATTTTGGCATTGTAGGAAAACGCCTTCGCAATTTCGATCATCTGCATTTGTGAAACGGATAATGTCCCGACACGCGCACGCGGATCGATATCAATATCCAGTTCATCAAATATCGCTTTGGTATCCCGGTACATTTTATCCTGATCGACAAACATACCTTTGGTTGGGTAACGCCCTAACCACATGTTATCCATGACGGAGCGCTGTAACACCAGGTTTAGCTCCTGGTGAACCATCGAAATACCATTCTCCAGAGCTTCTTTGGCAGAATGAAAATCGATCTCTTTCCCCTGAAATAAAATGCTACCGGAATCTTTTTGATAGATCCCAAAAAGGCATTTTAATAATGTTGATTTTCCTGCGCCATTCTCCCCCATTAAGGCGTGAATCGAGTGCGGGCGGACTTTTAAATTAACATTATCAAGTGCCTTTACGCCGGGAAAAGACTTGTTGATGCCGCTCATTTCCAACAAGTATTCGCCTGACGACGGAGTAGTAGTGCTGACCATAATTATACCTTGTTGGCCTCGCAGAGTGCGTTAATAAAGGGCGCAATGTTATTGCGCCCAAAGAAAACGATATACGAATTACTTGTTGGTAAACTCAGCCAGATTGTCTTTATCAACACCTACGTACGGAACGCGAACAATTTTGTTCTCGATTTTCCAGTCGGTGCCGTCAGCCGCGCCTTTACCATCGGCCAGGTTTTTCGCCAGATCAAAGGTGGCTTTCGCCTGGTTGTTGGCATCGTTCAGCACGGTACCTGCCAGCGCGCCGGATTTCACCAGCGCCAGCGCTTCAGGTAACGCATCTACGCCGAATACCGGAACGCTGGTTTTATTGTGCGCTTTCAGCGCTTCTACCGCGCCCATCGCCATTGCGTCGTTATTCGCGATAACCACTTCAATTTTGTTGGCGTTCGGGCCGGACAGCCATGCGTCCATTTTGTCTTTCGCCATTGCGGTATCCCACATCGCGGTATCCATTTGCAGCTGCTCAGTTTTGATGCCTTTGTCGTTCAGCTCTTTGATAACATAGGTGGTACGCGCTTCAGCATCCGGGTGGCCCGGCTCGCCTTTCAGCAGTACGAACTGGATTTGGCCATCTTTGTTCAGATCCCAACCCTGGTTAGCCTGCCAGTGTTTAGCGATCAGATCGCCCTGGATGATACCGGATTCTTTGGAGTCAGTGCCGACGTAATAGGCTTTGTCATAGCTATCCAGCGCTTTGCGGGAAGGTTCTTTGTTGAAGAACACAATCGGGACATTCTGACCACGCGCTTTCTCAATTACCGTACCTGCCGCAGCCGGGTCAACCAGGTTGATCGCCAGCGCTTTTACCCCTTTTGCCAACAGCACGTCGATCTGGTCGTTTTGCTTGGACTGATCGTTCTGCGAGTCATTCATCAGCAACTGCACATCAGGCGCCGCCTGGGCGTCTCTTTCGATAGCCTTACGCACGACGGACATAAAGTTATCGTCATATTTATAAATCGTCACACCAATGCGAGTATCAGCAGCGTGCGCAGCCGCGCCAAATAACATGCTTGCCATCACAGCAGACAGAGTTAACGCCTTCTTATTCATGGTATCTCCGGTTTTATTATGCAGGGTAGTGCTTGAGAAAAATGCTCGGCAGGGCAGAACGTTAATGAAGTGTTACTGAACGCCGAAGCTCACTGTTAAAAAATCTTTCTTCCGTGCCCGGTAACGCTCCAAAAATATGCTTTAATTGCTGTTTAATGCCCTGACGATGCGTTAAAAGTGATTATTCACCGTTACATAGTATTTACAGTGCTTCAAACGGTGCCATCATAGCTATCGTATTGTTAAGATACTGTGAATTTACTCACATATTGAAAACGGTTACATCCCCTGACGTTGCTGGTTAGTGATCGGGGCCGCATTCTGTCTTAGCGCAACCGAATGACGACGCACCAGCGTTGGCATAAAACAGTGCGTCGCCGTTGAATCCAGCGTGCCGGCCGCGCCCTGCAACGCCAGTTCCGTTGCCATTTTCGCCATAGAAGCAATGGGATAACGCACCGTGGTCAGCTGCGGGTCGGTGTAACGGGCAATAGGAATATCATCAAAACCGATGATGGAAAGATGTAACGGGATGGCAATGCCATTGTCTTTTAACGCCGTGAGCGCGCCAGCGGCCATGCTGTCGTTATAGGCGAATACGGCGGTCAGTTGCAGGTTTCGCCCCAGCAGTTCCACCATCGCCGCTTCACCGCCCTGCATGTCCGGGGAACCCGTGCCAATCCAGCTTTCTGGCGGCGTAATCCCCTGCTCCTGCAACGCGTTCAGCCACCCTTCTTTACGCATCGTGTCATCTTCAATGCGGTGGCTGGAAGCCAGATAACCAATCCGTTGATGACCATTATTGAGCAGCATACGGGTCGCCATTTTTGCGCCGCTGATATTGTCCAGGCACACGCAACGGTGGGCATAACCCGGCACAATACGATTGATCAGCACCATGCCTGGGATCTGGTCCATAAACGCTCCCAGCTCCTGGTCACTTAATGCTTTCGAGTGAACAATCAATGCGTTACAGCGCTGGCGAATCAGAACCTCGATGGCATGACGCTCTTTTTCAGCCTCATGATAACTGTTGCCAATCAGCACATATTTGTTGTGTTGTTGGGCAACCACATCCACCGCTTTGACCAGTGCGCCAAAAAACGCATCTGACACGTCCATCACCACCACGCCGATGGTGTCGCTTATCTGCGTCGCCAGCGCTTGCGCATTAGCATTAGGACGGTAACCCAGCAGCGTGACCGCCTTCATTACCGCTTCGCGCGTATCGGGACTGACCAGCGCACTGTTATTCAGCACGCGAGAAACAGTCGCTACGGAAACGCCAGCCTGACGTGCCACATCACGAATGGTTACCATATTCACTACCCTGTTTGAGATTGCCGTTGCTCACAGACACCCTGTGTTTAGCAGGTGGGTATTTTGTCAGCGCTTCGTTCAGGACTACGTGAGTAAGGTCACAGGGCTGGAAACGGTTACATGCGTTTTGTTAATGAATGTGATCCAGATCGTTATCTGGATGTTCCCGATAATGACGTCCCGGACGCACGGAGGGTTAATTGCCGCCAGAGCCATTCCACCGGCCCTTGCCGATAGAAACGCAGCCAAATCCAGGAGAAAAGCAGGTTCGCCAGCCAGACAGGAATGACGAATATCAGCAGCGTCAGTCGGTCGAATTTCATAAATAAACCGAACTGGTAGAACAGCGTGGTGCAGATCAGCGTCTGCAACAGATAGTTGCTCAACGCCATCCGCCCTACGCAGGCAATGGCAATGACCAGTTTAAAACGGCTGAGCTGCGGCCAGAACCCCAGCATCAACGCGGTGTAGCCTATAGTCTGAAACGGCGCGCTCAATTCGCGCGGCGCCTGTAGCAGAAAAGCGCACCAGCGATACGCCCAGTCCAGCCGCCACTGTACAATAATGGCCGGAAGGTTAATCAGCATGCCGACGACGACAAGCAATACGCCCGTACGCCGGTAGTGTTGCAGACTGTACTGGCCCTTCAGCCAGCCGCTGCGCATCAGCGCCGCGCCCAGCAGCATCATTCCCGCCAGTTGCCAGCCATACTGCGCCCCCAGCGCCAGCAGACTGTTCGACAGCAGATCGACCCGGTTGCTGACCGCCTCCATGCCGCCGTTAATCTTCCAGTATTTTTCATACAACAAGGCAGAGGCATCCGGCGTCCAGGCGCGGCTGGTTTCACTCGCCGAGATGGACCCTAACAGCAGCAACACGCCAATCCCCGCCAGATAGAGCAAAATACCGGTATTAAATAAACTTTTTACCGACGGCGCGTCGCGCACCAGCCGCCAGCAAATCAGGCCGACAAGGCCATACGCCAGCAGAATGTCGCCATCCCAGAACAGCAAACCGTGGATAAAGCCCAGCAGGACGAGCAGCGTCAGACGCGACTGAATCCAGCGTTTGCCGCGCGGCAGCAGCATTTGCAGACCCGCGCCGAATAACAGCGCAAAAAGCGTAAGGAATTTTACCTGCGCGAACAGGTCGAGGATCGCCCACGTCCATGCGTCAGACGCGGTGATCTTGCCATACCAGGCGGGATTAAGGTAAGCCGCCTTTGGCAAGCCAAAGGCGCTGATATTAAGAAGCAGGATACCGAGGATGGCAACGCCACGAATAAAATCCAGCGTGACATTACGCTCCATACTCCCTGCCCTGATCAGTTGTGGTGACGCACGGCGCGCAGGAACTCCTGGCGCGTGTTCTGGCTGGATTTAAACAATCCGCCGAGGGAAGTCGTGGTGGTGGCGCTGGTCGCATCGCGAATGCCGCGCGCTTTCACGCAGTAATGCACAGCGTCGATTGAGACTGCGACGTTATTGGTGCCAAGCAGCGTTTGCAGCGCGGTCAGAATCTGTTGGGTCAGACGCTCCTGAACCTGCGGGCGCTGCGCAAAGAACTGCACAATACGGTTAATCTTCGACAGGCCAATCACCGAATCTTTCGGGATATAGGCCACCGTCGCTTTCCCGTCGATCGTGACGAAATGGTGTTCGCAGGTGCTGGTAAGCGTGATATCGCGCACCGTCACCATTTCATCCACTTTCATCTTGTTTTCAATCACGGTGATCTTCGGGAAATTGGCGTAATCAAGGCCGGAGAAAATCTCATCGACATACATTTTAGCGATGCGATGCGGCGTTTCCATCAGACTGTCATCGCTCAAGTCGAGATTCAGCAACTGCATAATCTCGGTCATATGCCCCGAAATAAGACGTTTGCGCGTTTCGTTATCCATCTCATGCACGGGCGGGCGCAGCGGCGTTTCCAGACCACGCGCAACCAGCGCTTCATGAACCAGGGCCGCTTCTTTACTGAGTGATGACATTTATTCTTCTCCTGCAGGTGTGGCGCCTCTGCCCTGCGTGGGGCAAAGTTTTTAGGCTGTTGGCAGCCCGTTTATTGTGCGTGAGGCGGCGCACATAATCCAGTATTCACAACGATAATTATTGAAATCGCCGCTGCCTTTCATGTCCCGGATTCCCCACGGCGGTTCCGCGCGCTAAATCTGACGGGCCATGACGCCAGGTGTTAATGTAAAGTTGTGTAGATGATGAAGCATGTTAGATAAATGCGGAAGTGAAAGTTACTCACAGCGCAATGAATAATCTGTATTATGGGGAAATTGCACGACTCATTCAGGTTCAACACAAAAGGAGCCACGCATGGATATGCTCGAAGAGCACCGTTGTTTTGAAGGCTGGCAGCAACGCTGGCGACACGACTCCACCACGCTGAATTGCGCCATGACATTCAGCATCTTTCTCCCGCCGCCCCGCAATACAACACCGCCTCCGGTGCTGTACTGGCTGTCAGGGTTAACCTGTAATGATGAGAACTTCACCACCAAAGCCGGTGCGCAACGCATTGCCGCTGAACTGGGCATTGTGCTGGTGATGCCGGACACCAGTCCGCGCGGCGAACAGGTTGCCGATGACGAAGGTTATGATTTAGGTAAAGGCGCGGGATTCTATCTCAACGCGACGCAGCAGCCCTGGGCCGCGCATTTCCGCATGTACGACTACCTGCGCGATGAACTCCCGGCGCTGATCCAGTCGCAGTTTAACGTGGGTGAACGTTGCGCGATCAGCGGACATTCAATGGGCGGACACGGCGCATTGATCATGGCGCTGAAAAATCCGGGGAAATACACCAGCGTTTCCGCCTTTGCGCCCATCGTGAATCCGTGCCGCGTACCGTGGGGAGAAAAAGCGTTTACGGCCTATCTGAGGGAAGAGAGATCGGCCTGGGTTGAGTGGGACAGTTGCGCGCTGATGCTCGCCAGCCAGCCGGAACACGCCATTCCAACGCTGATTGATCAAGGCGATAACGATCAGTTCCTCGCCGATCAGTTACAACCGGCGGTACTGGCCGAAGCCGCGCGCCAGAAGGACTGGCCGATGACGTTACGTATTCAACCGGGCTACGACCACAGTTATTACTTTATCGCCTCGTTTATTGAGGATCATCTGCGCTTCCATGCACAGCATCTGCTGAGCTGATCACCAGTACACGGCTTTTTCCAGCGCCGCAATATCGTTATTGTCATCGGCTTGCGGCGCAGACGATTTCCGGTTTAAATCAGCAACCTGCTGGCGAATCTGAAGTCGCCCGGCACTCTCGCTCTCGCTAAAATTGCGCATTTCTGATTCAAACAAAATCGCATCCAGATTGTGCAGTTTATCAAGCGCGCGCAGGAGAGAAATCAGCGTATCGAGGTTCAGGCCAGCGCCTTTCTCAATACGCTTGATCGTCGCGATGCCTACCTGCGCGCGATCGGCAAGCTGCTGTTGCGTCATAGACAGGGAAATCCGCGTTTCCTTGATACGCGCGCAGAGCGACCAGACGATCTCGTCATTATTCATTGTTTGGTATTTCAATGTACTAGCACCTTTTTCTTGGCTGAATTTTTCCGAGGCATCCGTGATAAGTCTCGCGATATTTTGCACTCATGTCTTTGCCGGTTTCATACATGGCGGCAATAATTTCATCCAGAGAAATACAGGGCTCGCTGATGCGGCTCATCGCCATCGTCGCCGCATTAATGGCTTTTACGGCAGAGATGGCGTTTCTTTCTATACAGGGAATTTGCACCTGCCCGCCAACCGGATCGCAGGTCAACCCCAGATGGTGCTCCATCGCAATTTCCGCAGCGCTTAATACCTGCCCGACGGATGCGCCCATCAGCTCCGCCAGCCCTGCCGCCGCCATCGAACATGCGACGCCGATCTCCCCCTGGCATCCCACTTCCGATCCTAAAATCGACGCATTCTGTTTAAACAACAGCGCGACGGCACCTGCCGTAAGAAAAAAACGGGTGATGGCGCCCGCGTCCAGCGGACAAACAAACTTATCGTACCAGCTCAGTACCGCCGGAATAATGCCGCTTGCGCCATTCGTCGGCGCCGTGACAATCTGCCCGCCTGCCGCATTCTCTTCACTCACGGCAATAGCAAACACGTTAACCCAGTTCAGGGTCGTCAGAAAATCCGCTGCCGAAGGCTTCATACACAACGATTTATGCAATGCGCAGGCCCGACGCGGGATCTGATAAGGGCCGGGAAGCAGCCCTTCGGTATGCAGGCCACGGTGAACGGCCTGCTTCATAATCTCCCAGACCTGCGTTAAATAGCGCTGTAATGAGGGCTGAGAATGGCTGTTCAGCTCATTTTTCATCATCAGCGCCGCAACGGAAAGCCCGTTGCGTTGGCACAGCGTCTGCAACTGCGCGGCGTTGCGAAAGGCAAAGGGAGAGGCGCGTGTCTGATCTGTCGCCACGGGCGCAGACTCACCGTATTTTCGTACCTGCCCGGCGCCGGTCGAAAACCACGTCTCCTCGTATAACGTAAAGTAATCATCTTTGGCGCGAAAGGTCATCGCATAAGGATGTCCGGGATGCGCATGGTGATTCGCAATAATTTTCACCGCCACTGTCACCGTACTGTTCGCCGGGGCTGGCACGTCAAGCATACCGTCATTTTCCGCACGCCTGATGGCGGTCAGTTGCATACGTAAATCCACCTTCTCCGGCTGATTTCCCAGCAACCCCAGATAAAGCGCGGCATCAACATTGTGGCATTTACGGCTTAACGATAATGCGCCAAACAATTCAATTTCAATATTCCTGAGTAACGGCAGCGTATCCTGCCGTTTTAGCTGCGAAATGAAATTGCAAGCCGCACGCATTGGCCCCACGGTTCTTGAACTGGATGGACCTATCACAATTTTGAATATATCAACGCAACTTTCCATTTTTATATATGTATTCCTAAAAAAAGCGCAGGGTGGGATGGCGATAATATACCGTAATCAACATATTAAAAATGATACTTTTCATGCTTATTCATTATCAGGCATTAAAAACAATACCATTTTATCTTTTCTTTAACATTCATATCTGTGATAGCACGACGCACAAGAAACAAACGCCACCCATTATAATAAAGCGCAATGTAAAGGAGCAACATGATGGCAATAACTTACTTCGTCACATCAACAAACACAGAGCAACTTCAGGCATGGTTATATAATGATTTTCTTCGTTCTCACGCGATGCAATGTCATTATTTATTAGAGCGTCGGCATCTGGCATTAATCAATAAGGATTATTTAAAACTTACGCTACCCGATGAAATGCTGACGCAGGCTATTTATCAGAAATTACGCGCTGCATCACTGCAATTGCAGTTTGATTTTTTTGTCAAACCTCAGAGCATCCCCACAAAGGGACTGATTGCATTTGATATGGACTCAACGTTTATTGAAGAGGAAGGCGTGGATGAAATCGCTCACACGCTTGGCATCTCTGCGCAAATCGCGGAGATGACCCAACAGGCGATGGAAGGGAAAGTAGATTTCGACACCAGTTTTACCCGCCGTATTCGCATGTTAAAAGGCACGCACTGTGATGTCCTCAATGCCGTTTGCGATCGAATGACGATTTCCCCCGGCCTTGCCGCTATGTTGCCGGTACTGAAAAACAAAGGGTTTAAAACGGCCATTATTTCCGGCGGTCTGGATATTTTTACCCAACGACTGAAAGAAAAGTATCAGCTCGACTACGCCTTTTCCAACACGGTTGAAATAAAAGATAACGTCCTGACGGACAATATTACCTTCCCGATCATGAATGCCGGGAAAAAGCGGCAAACGCTCTCTGCGCTGGCAACACAACTCAACCTCGCTGTACACAACATTATTGCCTGCGGCGACGGCGCAAACGATCTGCCGATGCTAACGTACGCAGGAACCGGTATCGCGTGGCGGGCAAAACCCGTTGTCAGAGAAACAATCCATCATCAGATTAATTTTCATGGATTCGAATCACTTCTGTTCTTTATTGAAGATGAATTATAACCGCATTTCCGTCGCCGGAAGGGAAACTCACGATGAACATAAAAGCATTTATTTTCAGTCAGGCCGATCGGCCTGTTATGAACGCGAAAAAAGAGATTGATCATACTTATAAAAAATTTCGCACAGAGATCATCACCTCGGTATTTATCTCTTATGCCGTATTCTATCTGACCCGTAAAAACTTTTCTGCTGCGATGCCAGCCATGCTGGCGGATACGTCGCTAACCGCAGAAGATTTCGCCATCATGTCCTCCATTTTTTACATTCTTTATGGTTCCATGAAGTTTGTTGGCGGCATGCTGGTTGATAAAATTAACCCTAAAGCCATGACCGGCCCGGTGCTGATTGGCGTCGGCATCGTCAATATTCTCTTTGGCTTTTCCGATAGCGTCGCGGCGTTCTACGTATTGTACAGCCTCAATGCGATTCTCCAGGGCACCAGCTTCCCGCCAATGGCGAAAATTATGGCTTCCTGGTTCTCAAAAAACGAACGCGGGCGCTGGTGGGCAATCGTTGAAGCAGCGCATAACATTGGCGGCAGCCTTGCCCCGCTGCTCACCAGCTTCGCCATTGCCTTTAGCGGCAGCTGGAAAATGGGCTTCTATGTCCCTGGAGTCATTTCCCTTCTGATGGGGGTCGTCGCGCTGTTTACGATTCAGGATCGTCCCGGCACCCTCGGGCTACCCAATGTCGGCGAATGGCGTAACGATCCTACCGAGCTTGCACAGGTAAAAGCCAGCCCGGTCAATCTGAGCTTCTGGCAGGTGTTCGTTAAATACATTCTGACCAACCCGCTGGTATGGATCATCATCGTGGGCGATATGTCCGTGTATATTGCGCGCACTATTCTCAATGACTGGCCGCAAATCTATTACTCGCAGGTACACGGCTGGAGCCTGATTAAAGCAAACTCCATTATCTCGTGGTTCGAAGCTGGCGGGCTGGCAGGGGGACTGCTGGCCGGATATTTGTCAGACTTTATGTTTAAAAGCAACCGCTGGATGACGGGGTTAATTTTCGCCTTAATGCTCTGCGTATGCATCGTGCTTATCCCACTGGTGCAGGATACCTCTTACACCATCACCGCCGTACTCTTCACCATCATGGGATTTGCACTGTACGGGCCGCATATGCTTTTTGCCGTCGGCTGCCTGGACGTTACTCACAAAGATGCTGCGGGTTCTATTACCGGTTTCCGGGGATTATTCAGTTATGTTGGCGCGGCAATGGCCGGCGTACCGGTCATTCTGGTGAAAAATAGCTGGGAATGGTCCGGCGTCTATATTTACGCCTTCATCGCTATTTTATTAACCACGCTCTCCCTGGCGCTACTTTCTCGTCTCCATCGTCTGTAAAAAACGATAATCTATTGCCATAACGTAACAACGGAGGGTATCTGCCCTCCTTTTCATCCTTCATTTCTCCATTTTTTCTTCAAAATTTCCTCACATTTACGATCCGCCATCTTATTGATTTGAAATACCTTTCCGTGAAAAACAAATAAACACAAATGATTTCAATTATCATTTGTGTTTACAATTATTCATTCTTTTGTACAATTCGTCCCGCTTATTCACCGCAAAGAGTACTTAAAAGACAAATACATACCGTTGTCATGGCCTTTTTTCATGGCTCGCAGTTTTACTCATTTAATGGAATGACAAAAATGACCATACCTCACGTTAAGGCTATCGCTGCCGCAGTATGCGCAGCGTGTCTCCCATCGCTCGTCTATGCTGCCGATCAGGACACCGTCGTTGTAACCGCCACGGGATTTGAGCAGAAAATCCAGAACGCCCCCGCGTCTATCTCCGTTATCACCAAACAGCAGATCGAAGACAAAGCCTATCGCGATGTCACCGATGCGCTGAAAGATGTGCCCGGAGTCGTCGTTACCGGCGGCGGCAGCAGTAGCGATATCAGCATCCGCGGGATGGCTTCGCAATACACGCTGTTCCTGGTCAACGGTAAGCGCATCAGCACGCGCGGCACGCGTCCGAACAGCGATAACTCCGGGATCGAGCAAGGCTGGCTGCCGCCGCTGGAATCGATCGAGCGTATTGAAGTTATTCGCGGGCCAATGTCATCGCTTTACGGTTCAGATGCGATGGGCGGCGTCATTAACGTGATCACCAAAAAAGTGTCCAACACGAAAGGCTGGACCGGCTCCCTGCATGGCGACGCCACCTTCCAGGAAGACAGGGACTCCGGTGATTTGTACCAGACCAACGCTTATGCGTCCGGCCCGCTGATTGACGGATTGCTGGGGGCGAAAGTGACCGGGCTGCTCTCTCGCCGTGCGGAAGACAAAATCGTCAATGGCTACAATGAGCAGCGCCTGCGCAACGGGGCTTTAACGCTAAACTTTACGCCGGATGATAAAAACGATTTTGACTTCGACATCGCGCGTGAATTGCAGGATCGCGACAGTACGCCAGGCAAGTCAATGGCAGAAGAAAGCTGCCGCAACGGTAGCTGTAAGCCAAACAGCAAAAGCGAAAACCGCTATGAGCACACCACCTATTCCTTAACCCACAGCGGTTATTACGACGACTTCAACACCACCAGCTACATTCAGCAGGAAGAGACCAACAACCCCGGTCGCCAGATGAAGTCTTACAACACCATCTTTAATAACCAGAACCAGATCTTCCTCGGCGCGCATACCCTGACATTAGGTGGACAGTATCGTTACGAGAAACTGAGCGATAACGGCAACCAGTTAAAAGCCTACGAAGACGTAAACAAGCTGACCCGCTGGAGCTGGGCGCTGTTTGCTGAAGATGAGTGGGCGATGACCGACAGCTTTACGCTGACCGGCGGTATCCGTATGGATAAAGATGAAAACTATGGCGACAACTGGACGCCGCGTGGCTATGGCGTATGGCATCTTACCGATCAGTGGACCTTAAAAGGCGGCGTCTCTGCGGGCTACCGCGCACCGGATCTGCGCCAGTCCTCCCCGACCTGGGGACAGATTACCGGCGGCGGTCGTCTGAACGGTATTATTGTCGGTAACGCAGATCTGAAACCAGAAAAAAGCCTGAGCGAAGAGTTGGGCCTGCTGTGGGATAACGGAGATAACCTTAACGCTGGCGTAACGCTGTTCAATACCGACTTCAAAGATAAGATAACTGAAGTGCGCCGCTGCAACAGCAGTTCAGATCCGGCCTGTACTATTGGTGGTGAGAAATACGACTTTGTCAGCGATCGCGTCAACGTTGATAAAGCCAATATGCGCGGCGTGGAGTCCACCTTTGGCTGGAAGATCACCCGCGATCTCAACTGGACGGCGAACTACACCTATACCGAATCTGAGCAGAAAAGCGGCCAATTCTCTGGCAAGCCGTTGAATAAAATGCCGAAGCATATGTTCAACACCACGCTGGACTGGCAGGCAACGCAGGATGTTGGCTTCTGGAGCCGTCTGAACTTCCGCGGCAAGACCTCCGAATACCTGAGCCGTACTTCAATGGCCCAGGGAACGCCGTCTTATACGCAGGTTGATGTTGGTGTGCGTTATTACGCGTACAAAAATCTACTGTTAACCGCGGGCGTGTATAACGTTCTGGACAAACAGATCGATTACGAGACTTACGATACCATTCTCGACGGTCGTCGTTACACGGTTGGCCTGACTTATAACTTCTAAGTTCAGTACAACAAAAAGCCCCGGCATGATGAATGTCGGGGCTTTTTTATTTTACCTGCCGGATGGCGGCGTAAACGCCTTATCCGGCCTACAAATGTCGTTCCTGTAGAGCGCAGCGCCATCAGGCCTACAGGTTATTTCTTCACACGCTCCGGGAAGTGCATTTCACTGTAGCGAACAAAGTGCGTTCCCTTTGTCAGCTTGTAGCCAAACCAGATAGCCAGGAACAGCGGAATCCCGATATAGGTTGCCGCTACGCCGCCCCAGTCAATGGTGTCTTTCAGGAAGGCTTCATAGTTCTGACCCAGCGTGATGGTCAGACACAGCACAAACGCAAAGATCGGCCCCAGCGGGAAGAATCCAGAACGATACGGCAGATCTTTCACATCGTTACCCTGCAACACATAGCCACGGCGGAAACGATAATGGCTGATGGCAATCCCCAGCCAGGCGATAAAGCCCGTCATCCCGGAGGTATTCAGCAGCCACAGGTATACCGTCTGGTTGCCAAACATCGACGTCAGGAAGCAAAGCCCCGCAATTACCGTCGTCGCATACAGCGCGTTACGCGGAACGCCGCCGCGTGACAGCTGCGCGAAAATACGCGGCGCTTTACCGTCACAGGCCAGGGTGTAGAGCATACGGGTAGACGCGTACATCCCGGAGTTACCCGCCGACAGCACCGCCGTCAGGATAACCGCGTTCATTACCGCCGCAGCGGAAAGCAGACCCGCATGCTGGAACACCAGAGTGAACGGGCTAACGCTGATGTCTTTCACATCGTTACGCAGCAGGCTCGGGTCGGTATACGGGATAATCAGGCTGATAATCAGGATCGCGAACACATAGAACAGCAGGATACGCCAGAATACCTGACGCACCGCGCGCGGAATGTTTTTCTCTGGATCTTCAGACTCACCCGCCGCAATACCAATCAGTTCCGTCCCCTGGAAGGAGAAGCCGACGATCATCGCCACGCCAATCATCGCCGCAAAACCCCCGGCAAACGGCGCATCGCCGGTCGTCCAGTTGCTCCAGCCCACTGGCTGCGCCCCTTTGAAGATGCCGACGATCATCATGACGCCCACGATGATAAAGATAATGACGGTCGCCACTTTGATCAGCGAGAACCAGTATTCTGCTTCGCCAAAGCCTCTGACCGAGATGTAGTTCAGCAGGAAGATCACGCCGAGGAACAGCGCACTCCAGATCCAACCCGGCGTATCCGGGAACCACCAGTTCATCACCAGCTGTGCGGCCACGAGGTCTACGGCGATGGTCACCGCCCAGTTGTACCAGTAGTTCCAGCCGAGCGCGAAGCCAAAGCCTTCTTCAACATAGTTCTGACCGTAAGTCGCAAATGAACCGGATACCGGCATATACGCCGCCAGTTCGCCGAGACTGGTCATCAGGAAGTAGACCATCAGACCGATCAGGATATAAGAAAACAGCGCGCCGCCTGGACCCGCCGCAGAAATGGTTGCACCAGATGCAACGAAAAGACCCGTACCGATGGAACCGCCAATGGCGATCATTGTCAGGTGACGCGCCTTTAATTCGCGACGTAACGCGGGCGCTTCTGTGGTTTTAGTTTCGGAAACCATGTGAAAATGCTATCCATCCAAAAAATGAGGCGCGATTGTAGCAGACGAAACGCCATCCTTCCGGCACAAATGCGCAGTTATAAGAGACCTTCATGACTGGCCGTGGATTATAAGTAAAGTGTAGATCGGATAGACGTTAAGACATTCGCCTGATGGCGCTGCGCTTATCAGGCCTACAGGATCGACATTTGTAGGCCGGATAAAGCGTTTACGCCGCCATCCGGCAAAAACGTTGAATTTGTAGGCCGGATAAGGCATTTACGCCGCCATCCGGCAAAAGCGTTGAGTTTGTAGGCCGGATAAGGCGTTTACGCCGCCATCCGGCAAAGGACGCTTATTCGCAGTAGCGCAAAAAACGCTGTAAGGCATTGGAAAGGTGTTTCTGGCGATGGTGGATTCGCCACAGGGTTCGCACCAGGCGCGGCAAAGGCACCGCGATTTCACTCAACGTTCCCGCCTGAAGCTGTTCCTCAATAACCCGCCGCGACAGGCAACTGATGCCCAGACCATGACGCACGGCGTGTTTGATCGCTTCGGAGTTACCCAGCTCCATCGCCATTTCGAATTTTGGCAAGTGCGAAAGCAACAGGTAGTCAACAATCTCACGCGTACCGGAACCGCGCTCGCGCAGTATCCAGGGCGCGGCGGCAAGTTGTTCAAGCGTTACCGGCCCTTGCACCAACGGCGAGGACGGTGCGGCAAACACCACCAGCTCATCGTCCAGCCACGGCTCAGAAATAATCTCAGTATTGTGGCACGGGCCTTCAATCAGGCCGATATCCACCCGAAAATCGAGCACCGCCGTAATGACATCCTGGCTGTTGCCCACGCTAAGTTCCAGCGGCAGATCGGGAAAGTCTTTCCTGTAACGGGCAATTACCGCAGGCAGGATGTAATTGCCGATGGTACTACTGGCATAAACGCGGATTGCGCCGTTGTCTTCCCGAAACAGTTGCTCAATTTCGACAGCCTGCTCCAGCAGCGCCAGCGCGCGCGGGTACAGCAAGCGCCCGTGTTCATTGACCACCAGCCGTTTTCCAACGCGGTCAAATAGCTGTACGCCAAGCTGACCTTCCAGATCGGTCAATG
The DNA here is from genome assembly GCF_030333395.1 of Citrobacter sp. CK194. Classification (NCBI taxonomy): domain Bacteria; kingdom Pseudomonadati; phylum Pseudomonadota; class Gammaproteobacteria; order Enterobacterales; family Enterobacteriaceae; genus Citrobacter; species Citrobacter sp. CK194. Next base: position 423,225 of record NZ_JAOWGA010000019.1, on the reverse strand, counting down.
CTGCGCTTACGGCCGACTGCGACAGCGACAGCATGACTGATGCCTGGGTCGTCGAGCCGCTTTTTAGCACCTCAGTAAAAACTTCTAGTTGTCGTAGCGTGATATGCATTGTTGTTTTCCACTGGCAGGCCGTCGCTTACCACTTATAAAGATTAATTATAAATATATAATCAATTTTATTTTTAAACCAGTTCGCCATAACATTTTACCCATATAGAGGAGAAGGTTATGACAGAACTCACCTTACAGAATCACCATCGTACAGTGTGGCATTTTATACCGGGGCTTGCCCTGAGCGCAGTTATCACAGGGGCCGCCCTGTGGGGTGGATCTATTCCAGCCGTCGCGGGAGCCGGGTTCAGCGCCCTCACCTTAGCCATCTTACTGGGAATGGTCATCGGCAATACGGTGTATCCGCAAATCTGGAAAAGCTGTGACGGCGGCGTGCTGTTCGCTAAACAACATCTATTACGCCTGGGGATCATTCTCTACGGGTTTCGCCTCACCTTCTCACAGATTGCAGACGTGGGCGTCAGCGGGATTGTGATTGATGTACTGACGCTCTCCAGCACTTTTTTACTCGCCTGTTTCCTCGGGCAGAAAGTGTTTGGTCTGGACAAGCACACCAGTTGGCTGATTGGCGCCGGAAGCAGCATTTGCGGAGCGGCGGCAGTGCTGGCAACGGAGCCCGTCGTTAAAGCGGAGGCCAGTAAAGTTACGGTGGCCGTCGCGACGGTGGTGATTTTCGGTACGCTGGCAATCTTCCTCTACCCGGCAATGTATCCGCTACTGGCGCACTGGTTCAGCCCGGAAACCTACGGCATCTATATTGGTTCGACCATGCATGAAGTAGCCCAGGTCGTTGCCGCCGGACACGCCATTAACCCGGACGCGGAAAACGCCGCGGTGATTGCCAAAATGCTACGCGTAATGATGCTGGCGCCGTTTCTGATTCTGCTGGCCGCCCGCGTGAAACAACTTTCTCCGGCGACGGGCGCGGAGAAAAGCAAAATCACCATCCCGTGGTTTGCGGTGCTGTTCATCGTAGTGGCAATCGTTAACTCGTTCCATCTGCTGCCGCAGGCGGTGGTAAACATGTTGATTACGCTGGATACGGTTCTGCTGGCGATGGCGATGGCCGCGCTGGGTCTTACAACGCACGTCAGCGCGCTGAAGAAAGCCGGGGCGAAACCGTTACTGATGGCGCTGGTGCTGTTTGTCTGGCTGATTGTTGGCGGCGGCGTGATTAACGTACTGATTCACCATCTTATCGCATAAAGCACTACATTTTGCCCCTGTTAACCCGCTATCATTGGAGAGTATTTTTTTCGAATACACGACATTATTCAAACCTGAAGAATAATGTGTATAGCGGGTTTAACAGGAGTCTTCCATGAAATATATCGGAGCGCATGTCAGCGCCGCTGGCGGGTTAGCCAACGCTGCAATTCGCGCCGCAGAAATTGACGCAACCGCATTTGCGCTGTTCACGAAAAATCAGCGTCAATGGCGCGCCGCGCCGCTCACTGCCCAAATCATTGATGACTTTAAGGCCGCCTGCGAGAAATACCACTATTCGCCTGCGCAGATCCTTCCCCACGACAGCTATCTGATCAACCTCGGGCACCCTGTCAGCGAAGCGCTGGAAAAATCGCGCGATGCGTTTATTGATGAAATGCAGCGTTGTGAGCAACTGGGGCTATCGCTGCTCAATTTCCACCCGGGTAGCCATTTACAGCAAATCCCGGAAGAGGAATGTCTGGCGCGAATAGCAGAGTCGATCAACATTGCCCTTGAGAAAACCCAAGGGGTCACGGCAGTCATTGAAAACACTGCGGGTCAGGGGAGCAATCTGGGATTCAGGTTTGAGCATCTCGCCGCCATCATCGACGGCGTGGAAGATAAGTCCCGCGTGGGCGTCTGTATTGATACCTGTCACGCGTTTGCGGCCGGTTACGATCTGCGTACCACCGACGAATGTGAAAAAACATTCGCCGACTTTGAGCGTGTTGTGGGTTTTACATACCTGCGCGGCATGCACCTGAACGACGCGAAAAGCGCCTTTGGCAGCCGCGTTGACCGTCACCACAGTTTGGGCGAAGGCAACATTGGTCATGATGCATTTCGCTGGATTATGCAGGACGATCGTTTTGACGGTATTCCGCTGATTCTGGAAACTATCAACCCGGATATCTGGGCAGAAGAGATCGCCTGGCTGAAAGCGCAGCAAACGGCAAAGGTGGTTGCGTAATGATGAACGACAGGGAAAAGCAGATCCTCAAGATCCTGCGCCGCAATCCGCTCATTCAGCAAAATGAAATCGCTGATATTTTGCAGATCAGTCGCTCACGCGTGGCGGCCCATATTATGGATCTGATGCGCAAAGGGATGATCAAAGGCAAAGGCTATATCCTCACCGAGCAGGATTATTGCGTGGTGGTCGGGGCGATCAATATGGATATTCGCGGCGTGGCGGATATCCATTATCCGCAGGCGGCTTCCAACCCTGGCAGCATTCACTGTTCTGCTGGCGGCGTGGGGCGCAATATTGCGCATAATCTGGCGCTGCTGGGTCGCGATGTGCATTTGCTCTCTGCGGTCGGTAGCGATTTTTATGGTGAAACGCTGCTGGAGCAGACTCGTCAGGCTGGCGTGAACATCTCCAGCTGTATCCGCCTGCATGGGCATAACACTTCAACCTATCTGTCCATCGCCAACCAGCAGGAAGAGACGGTGCTGGCGATTAACGACACCCACATTCTGCAACAGCTGACGCCGCAGTTGCTGAATAGCTCGCGGGATCTGATCCGTCACGCTGGCGTGGTGCTGGCGGACTGCAACCTGACGCCAGAAGCCATCGAATGGGTCTTTACCATTGCGGATGAAATCCCGGTCTTTATTGATACCGTTTCAGAGTTCAAAGCGGAAAAAATCAGGACCTGGTATTCACGCATTCATACGCTAAAACCCACGCAAAAAGAGCTGGAGATTCTGTGGGGAAAAGCGGTGCGTTCCGACGCCGACCGTGTACAGGCCGTCAATGACCTGCATCAGCAAGGCGTACAGCGAATCTTCGTTTGCCTGGAAGATGAAGCGGTCTTTTGTAGCGAGAAAAACGGCGAGCAGTTTTTACTCACCCCGCCGTCTCACACCCGCGTGGACAGCTTCGGCGCGGATGATGGCTTCATGGCCGGGTTGCTCTACAGCTATCTGGAGGGTAGTGATTTTCGCGATAGCGCGAATTTCGCAATGGCCTGCGCGGCGTTATCGCGCGCCAGCATCAGTATTAACAACCCCACCCTCTCCGCCGATAACGCGCTTTATCTGCTGAAAACAACCCTGGCATAATGCCTGATGGCGCTGCGCTTATCAGGCCTACGGTGTGCATTACTGTGGATCGAATATGCCTGATGGCGCTGCGCTTATCAGGCCTACGGAGTGCGTTACTGTGGGTCGGATATGCCTGATGGCGCTGCGCTTATCAGGCCTACGAGGTGCGTTACTGTGGGTCGGATATGCCTGATGGCGCTACGCTTATCAGGCCTACGGGGTGCGTTACTGTGGGTCGAATATGCCTGATGGCGCTACGCTTATCAGGCCTACGGAGTGCGCCACTGTGGGTCGAATATGCCTGATGGCGCTGCACTTATCAGGCCTACGGAGTGCGTTACTGTAGGCCGGATAAGGCGTAGCCGCCATCCGGCAAAATCGTCTACTACAACTACGCCAGCCCGATAAAGAACCCCGCGATAGTGGCGCTCATCAGGTTAGAGAGCGTTGCCGCCGCCAGCGCACGCATTCCAAGCTGGGCGATTTCCGGCGCACGCTGCGGCGCAATCGCAGAAAACGCGCCTACCACCACGCCAATCGAACCAAAGTTGGCAAAGCCACACAACGCGAAAGAGATGATCGCTATCGTCTTCACATCCAGCGTACCGGCAGCTTGCAGATACGGTGAGAAGTTGAGATAAGCAACAAACTCGTTAATCGCCAGTTTTTGCCCAATCAGGCTACCGGCAAGCGTCGCATCGCTCCAGTCCACGCCCATAATCCAGGCCAGCGGCGCTAAAACCCAGCCGAAGATCCCTTCAAGGGTGGCGTGACCAAAGCCGAACCAGCCGCCAACGCCGCCGATGATGCCGTTAATCAGCGCGATAATCGCCACAAACGCCATCACCACCGTCGCCACACCGGCGGCGATTTTCAGCCCGGTCATCGCGCCGCTGGCCGCCGCTTCAATGATGCTTTTTGGCGGCGTTTCGGTAAATGACAGGTTTTCAAACGTCACTTTAGACTCTTCCGTTGCCGGGCTCAGCATACGAGCAAACAGAATGCCGCCAGGGATCGCCATTAAGGACGCCGCCAGCAGATAATCAATCGGCACCCCCATTCCGGCATAGCCAATCATCATCGAACCGGCGATTGAGGCCATGCCGCTACAAATGGCGGTAAACAGTTCATTACGATTTAGACGGTCGATAAACGGTTTTACGATCGCCGGGATCTCGTTTTGCCCGAGGAAAATGGTAGTGACCGCAACGAACGACTCGATCTTGCTGATGTTCAGCGCTTTCTGGAAAATACCGCCGAGGATACGGATCAGCAGCCCCATCACGCCAATGTAGTAAAGCAAGCTGATCAGCGCAGTCACAAAGATGATGGCCGGCAACACGCGAAAGGCAAAGATAAACCCAGCGCCGTCAAACAGCACATCCATTTTTGGCCCTACTAATGAGCCAAAGATAAATGCGCTACCCGCGTCGCTGTAGGACATCACCTTGTGGACACCGAGCGCGGCCTGCTCCACCAGCCATTTCCCCGGCGGGAAATAAAGCATGATCCCACCGATGGCAATTTGCAGCACCAGCGCTGCGCCAACGGTACGCAGGCTGATACGTTTTTTATTCACTGACAGCAGAAATGCGATTGCCAGTAGTACCACCATACCCACAACACTTCTCATTATATCCATAATGATTTTCCCTTCATGCCAGGAAACCCGGCGTGAAAGCCAGGTTTTGATATCGCGGGCGACCGCTCTCTGCCCGTGCGTTTTTATCAGGCGAGGCGTTGATATTCCTTCGCTATTTCACAGGCCAGTACAGCGTTGTTGAACACCAGTTGGATATTGGATTTCAGGCTATCGCCACCGGTCAGTTCCGCCACGCGCGCCAACAAGAATGGCGTGCTTTCTTTCCCCACGACGCCCTGCTCTTCCGCTTCTTTCACGGCCTGATCGATCGCCGCGTTGATTTTCTCTTCCGCCATCGCAAACTGTTCCGGGATCGGGTTTGCCACAACCAGACCACCGTTCAGGCCGGTTTGCCATTTCACCGCCATTGCGCGGGCGATGTCTTGCGCGCTGTCCAGGCGGATACTGACGTCAAACGGACTGGTACGGCAGAAAAATGCCGGTAATGCCTGGGTCCGATAGCCAATTAACGGCACGCCAAAAGTCTCTAAATATTCGGTGGTTAATCCCAGGTCGAGAATTGATTTCGCCCCCGCACAAACTACCGTGACATTGGTATGCGCCAGCTCCTGTAAGTCAGCAGAAATATCAAACGTATGTTCTGCGCCACGATGTACGCCACCGATACCGCCGGTTGCAAATACTTTAATTCCGGCCAGCGCGGCAATAATCATGGTGGATGCGACCGTCGTTGCGCCATTTTTTCCAGCGGCAACCACAAACGGTAAGTCACGACGACTGACTTTTGTAACGTTATGTCCTTCACGACCTAATAATTCAATTTCTTCTTTATTCAGGCCCACTTTCATTACACCGCCAATAATGGCAATGGTTGCGGGCACGGCGCCATGTTTACGAATGGTTTCTTCAACTTCAATTGCCGTTTGCGCATTTTGCGGAAAAGGCATGCCGTGGGAAATAATGGTTGATTCCAGCGCAACAATGGGGTTCTTACTCTTTAATGCGTCCTGTACTTCTGGCGAAATTTGTAATAATTCAGAGGAAAGAGTTAATTCAGACATTCTGTGTTCTCCACTAACGATGTAACATTCGCGACAGATAAATCAGGGTTATTGGTATATTCACAGGCAAGCGCCATTGATGAACAACCCTGTGCAAATCGAACCGAATCTATAAAGGGTAAGCCGTCCATCCAGCAGGCGGCGAGTCCCGCCATCATGGCGTCGCCAGCGCCGGTCACATTGACGACGTTGGTTTTAATGGGAAGCGACCAGCCGTTTTCGCCGTTGATATCGCTGTAATAAACGCCGTCGCCACCCATACTGAGCACCAGACGGTTCAGGCCATGTTCATGAAACCATGCAGCAACGCTCCCGACATCTTCCCGCCCGGAGAGGGGAATGCAGCTGAGGGTTTCAGCTTCAAGCCGGTTGGGTTTCAGCGTGTGAATTTTGCCAAGTCGCTCGCGAATTTTGACACACTTCCAGGCAGAAACCGGATCAACAAATACCGGCACATCGCCTGCATTTTCCAGCACCCAGTTCAGTGCCTCTTCGCTGATATTACAATCGGCGACAATCACTTTTGCCCCACGAATAAAATCAGCATGCTGTGATAAAAATTCAGCCGAAATAAAGTCGGTAATGCTCATGTCATTTATGGCGACCAGCATTTCTCCGGTATTGTCGAGCAGGGATAAGTAACTTGACGTATTTTCTCCCGGCACAATCAGACATTTATCAACGTGCACACCGGATTGATTCGTTTGCGCCATTAATGACTGCCCATAGAAATCACTCCCGACGGCCGTCAGTAGCCATGAGTTTTTTCCCAGCAGCGCCAGATTATGCGCAATATTGCGCCCCACGCCGCCGGGGGTAAATTTTATTTTTCCCGGATTGGAGTCCGCATAATTTAAAGAAGCATGCGAATACCCGGCAACATCCATATTGGCTGAGCCAATCGTCACTATGTATTCCGTTTCACGCATAGAACGTCCTCTGGCATTAAGCTGCCATAACAATGAGTTCGTTAAGAATAACCACCGCCACAATCGATATTATTAGAGCACATGTTCATATTAAAACATGTGTTCATGATATGCGTGTTTTTGATAAAGTAAATCCATCCGCAAGCCCTAAAGCGAATAGATATGAACAGAGTCACAATTTTTTATAGATACAGTTTGCAAGGGAGGAAAAAGTTGCGAGCCAGGACACAAAATGGGGGGGATAAAAAAGGCAGAAAAATGCCGGATGGCGACGCTAATGCGTTTTATCCGGCCTACAGGATCGGTATCCGTAGGCCGGATAAGGCGCTCACGCCGCCATCCGGCACAAGGTTTTACATTATGCCGCTTTCGCGATAACTTCAGCTTCCGGGCGTTTCAGGAACGCATAGGCCAGACCGGCAACCAGCGTACCCGCAACAATCGCCAGCAGATAGCCCAGCACCGGTGTAATCGCGCCAGGAATCAGCAGCACAAACAGACCGCCGTGCGGCGCCATCAGTTTCGCGCCAACCCACATTGAGATTGCGCCTGTCAGCGCGCCGCCGACGATACAGCATGGCAGGACACGCATCGGGTCGCGCGCCGCAAACGGGATCGCGCCTTCGGTAATGAAGCACAGCCCCAGCACCAGCGCGGCTTTGCCCCCTTCCTGCTGCGCCTTGTCGAACTTACGACGCGCAACCAGAGTTGCCAGCCCAAGAGCCAGCGGAGGAACCATGCCTGCCGCCATAATGGCCGCCATCGGCGCATAGGTCTGGGTACTCAGCAGACCAACACCGAACGCATACGCCGCTTTGTTAACCGGGCCGCCCATATCAGTACACATCATACCGCCGAGGATCGCGCCCAGCAGTACCGCATTCGCCGTCCCCATCGTTTGCAGCCAGTGAGTCAGCCCTTCCAGAATGCCGGCAACCGGTTTACCGATAAGGTAAATCATCGCCAGACCGACAATCAGACTGGAAATCAGTGGAATGATCAGGATCGGTTTCAGCGCTTCCATACTTTGCGGAAGTTTTAGTTTAGTGCTGATAAGTTTCGCGACATAACCGGCCAGGAAGCCCGCGATAATACCGCCGATAAAGCCAGATCCGGTGCTCACCGCCAGCATACCGCCGATAAGACCCGGCGTCAGGCCTGGACGATCCGCAATGGAAAACGCGATATATCCCGCCAGTACCGGCACCATTAGCGCGAAGGCGGAACCGCCGCCGATCTGCATCAGCGCCGCAGCCAGCGTACCTTCTTCTTTAAACGCCTCAATACCAAACGCAAAGGAGAGCGCGATACACAACCCACCTGCAACCACCATTGGCAGCATGTAGGAAACGCCCGTCAGCAGATGGCGATATGCGCCAGCGCTCTCTTTTTTCCCTTCTGTCGCGGCGGCCTGCGCTTTGCCCGTAGGCGCATACGGCGTCGCTTCCGCTACGGCTTTGTCCAGTTCCTGCGCGGTTTTCTTCAGCGCCAGGCCGGTTGATGTACGGTACATCGGTTTTCCGGCAAACTTCGCCAGATCCACTTCGATGTCAGCCGCCACGATCACCAGATCCGCTTCCGCAACCTCTTCCGGCGTGATGGCATTGCCTGCGCCCACGGAGCCACGGGTTTCGACCTTCACCCACCAGCCACGTTTTTTCGCTTCGGTTTCAATCGCTTCAGCCGCCATAAAGGTATGCGCGACGCCTGTCGGACACGCCGTCACCGCCACGACGCGTTTCGGGCCGCTGGCCGCTGCCGGGGCGGCAACCGCTGTCGGCGCGCTGTATGGCGTCGCGTGTCCTTTCGCTTCATTGAGGAACAGTTCCGGGTGCGCCACAGCACGGGCAATATCGCCCAGCCAGACTTTTTTACCGTTCAGCGCGCTGTCGTTCGGCACAGCGTCAGCCAACACAATGGCTAACTCTGCGTCATTCGGATTGTCGATAATTTCCAGATTTGCTTTATGTGCCGCCGCGCCGAGCAGGGTCTTCGCCATGTAAGCGCGAGCCTGGCCGAGATTGGCGTCAATAATCAGCAGCGTTTTCATTATGCCTCTCCTGCTGTCAGTTAAACGGTTTTAAGTCGACGCGCGCCATCATTGCGGCCAACTGAGGACGATCGGTAATGCCCACATTGCTCTGGCTTACCGCAAGCGCGGCAACGGCTGTCGCCAGACGCAACGTATGTTCACTGGATTCACGCATCAGCAGGCCGTAAATCAGACCGCCAACCATAGAATCCCCTGCACCTACGGTACTCACCACATCAACGGACGGTGGCTTCGCGATCCATTCGCCGGATGCGTTCACCCACAGCGCCCCTTCCGCACCGAGAGAGATCACCACATGCGCAATACCTTGCTCACGCAGGGCGTGCGCCGCGTCGATCACATCTTTCATTTCCGGCAGCTTACGGCCTGCCCAGATTTCTAATTCACGACGGTTCGGTTTCACCAGCCACGGCGCCGCTTTCAGACCCGCCACCAACGCTTCACGACTACTATCAAAGATAATGCATGGGCACTGGCTACGCAGACGCGTCATCCAGTCGGTAAATGCTTCCGGGCTGACGCCTGTCGGCAAGCTGCCGCTGACGCAGACCATATCGAACTGACCCAGCCAGCTCAGCGAATCGTTCACAAAACGTTCCCAGTCAGCCGGAGTCACGTCAAAACCGGAGAAGTTAAAGTCGGTCACTTCACCGTCTTTTTCCGTCAGCTTAACGTTGATGCGGGTGCGCCCCTGCACCACCTGAAAACGGTTGGCAATGCCCAGCTCGCTGAACAACTGCTGGAAACCGTCCTGGTTGTCTTTACCCAGGAAACCGCCAACCGTGACATCAATACCTAAATCTTTCAGAACCCTGGCAACGTTGATGCCTTTACCCGCCGCATGCAGACCCGTGGTTTTCACCAGGTTCACTTCGCCGCGTTCAATCTCCGGGCAGAAACCGACCAGGTCGTATGCCGGATTAAGGGTGATAGTAGCAACACGTCTGCTCATTACGCGCCCTCCCCAAGACCAGCGGCAATGGCGTCGCCAATCGCTTTCAGCGCCTGTTCAGCATCTTCGCCCTGCGCCGTAAAGCGCAGACGATGGCCTTTCTTCACGCCCAACGCCACCACTTTCATCAAACTGCGTCCATTTGCCGGTTTTCCGGTTCCATCAAGGTTTGCCACGGTAATTTCGCTATTAAATTGTTTAATGGTATTCACCAGCATGGTGCCCGGACGGGCGTGTAAGCCATGCTCATTGCGCACGACAAATTCAGCGCTCAGCACGTCGTCAGTCAATGCTTCATCACTGGTCAGCAGCGCCAGCACGGTGGCGGCATCCGCTTTCAGCAAACGGTCAGCTTTATTGTTCAGCAGCAGATCGCCAAGGCGCTTCAGCACGGCGACGGGCTGATCGTCATTCATCGCGACGGTCACCAGCAGCGCAGCCGCTTCGCCCTCTACGTCAAACGCCGTAGCCGCACGGCTCACAGCGATAGCGCTGCGCAGGTTGCCGTCCGCGCTGTCGTTCAGCCAGATGCCCTGGCCGAGATTCATCGGCTGTTCATTGATGGTTCTGGCGACAAACGCGGCATCCACAGCGCCTGCTTCTTTCAGGCGCGCGGCGTTCAGCGCCTGTAGCGTCACCAGGTCGCTGGCCGTCACATCCAGCGTCAGGGTGTCGTTATCCAGCTTCAGCTGTTCGCTCTGCTTTTCACCCATCAGCAACGCGCGCAGTTCTTCTGCCGTCGTGGCGGATTTCAGCTGTTCAGCCACAGCGTCATCGCTTAATACGTGCGTCAGCTGACGCAGCAACCCGAGATGCTCATCGGAGCTGGCGGCAATACCAATCGCCACATAGGCCACTTGCCCTTCGCCCCAGGTTACGCCCTGCGGAAACTGGAACACCTGCACGCCAGTTTTCAGCACCTGATCGCGCGTGTCGGTCGTTCCGTGCGGAATGGCGATACCGTTGCCAAGGAAAGTGGATGTCTGTTGCTCACGCGCCAGCATGCCGTCGACGTAGCCGTCTGCGACGTTGCCCGCCTGCACTAACGCAGCGGCAACCTGGCGAATGGCCTCTTCTTTGTTTCCGGCCTGTTCGCCCGGATGAATGTCCTGAACCGATAACTGGAACATAGTTCTCCTCTCCTGCTGAACTTGAAACGATTCAGCTAACATGAGAAAAAAGGCGCTAATCTGACTTGTAACCAAAAACAAAATAGCGCTGAAACGTTTCAAGAAGTCTTGCGCTTTCTGCTTCAGCACGCAAGTAAAGTTGTAAAATTGATGACAGAATTTAGAGATAAAGCACACTTTTCATTCAGGAAGGTAATAAATGCTGAAATGAATTGCCCGTAAAACGATCTGTTTCAGCACCGTCAGCATCTTCCCTTCATAGACTGAAATGCTATTTTGATTTTTTGTGGCGATTTTGATTTGGGCACCTGTTTATTTTCTGACGAGCAGCGTAAACTCCGCGTCTCTTCACACCACTGATACAGAAACATGCATAACACCCCCGTTGCCGCCACACCAAAAACGTTTGATTTGACGTCTTCGGCATTCCTGCTCGTCGCGTTTCTGACGGGTATCGCCGGTGCGTTACAGACGCCGACGCTCAGTCTTTTTCTGACGGATGAAGTACACGCTCGTCCGGGGATGGTTGGCTTCTTTTTTACCGGCAGCGCCGTTATCGGCATTCTGGTGAGCCAGTTTCTGGCCGGGCGCTCCGACAAAAAAGGCGATCGCAAAAGCCTGATCGTTTTTTGCTGTGTGCTGGGCATGTTGGCCTGCGTGCTGTTTGCCTGGAACCGCAACTATTTTATTTTGCTGTTCGTCGGCGTTTTCCTGAGTAGTTTTGGTTCGACCGCGAACCCGCAAATGTTCGCCCTTGCCCGCGAACATGCCGATCGCACCGGTCGCGAAGCCGTGATGTTCAGCTCGATATTGCGCGCCCAGGTTTCGCTGGCGTGGGTGATTGGGCCGCCGCTGGCCTATGCGCTGGCGATGGGGTTCAGCTTTACCGTGATGTACCTGAGCGCGGCGGCGGCGGCGTTTGTCGTCTGTGGCGTAATGGTCTGGCTGTTTTTACCGTCAATGCGTAAAGATGCGCCGCTTGCTGCCGGAACCCTTGAAGCGCCGCGCCGTAATCGCCGCGATACGCTGCTGCTCTTTGTTATCTGCACATTAATGTGGGGAACCAACAGTCTCTATATCATTAATATGCCGCTGTTTATCATTAACGAACTGCATCTGCCGGAAAAACTTGCCGGCGTCATGATGGGGACTGCCGCCGGGCTGGAAATTCCCACCATGTTGATTGCAGGCTATTTTGCTAAACGTCTGGGGAAACGCCTGCTGATGCGGATCGCCATCGTGGCGGGGTTCTGCTTTTACGCGGGTATGCTGCTGGCGCACTCGCCTGTCGTTCTGCTCGGCTTGCAGTTGCTGAACGCAATTTACATCGGCATTCTCGGCGGCATCGGGATGCTCTATTTTCAGGATCTGATGCCCGGCCAGGCGGGTTCAGCAACCACGCTGTATACCAATACCATCCGCGTAGGCTGGATTATCGCCGGATCGCTGGCGGGGATTGCGGCGGAAATCTGGAATTACCACGCCGTATTCTGGTTTGCGCTGGTGATGGCCCTCGCGACGATGGTTTGTCTGGCACGCATTAAAGACGTTTAAGGCGCAGTAAGCGTTTCCAGTTCAATGAGGTAGATCATTGCCTGCGCCCTTGTCTGACCGCACATATCGGCGCTGGGTTGCAGGCCTGCGCAGACCTTTGGACGCAGCGGCGAACCGAAGATCTTACAGCGTTGATGTTCATCAAGCTGGACACACGGCGTGTTTGCGGGTTTACCGTCAGGCATACCCGGAATGGGGCTGGAGATTGAAGGCGCGGTGCAACATGCTCCGCAATCCGGGCGGCATTCCATACAGTATTCTCTATTCGTAAGCCACCGGACTGAAAGTGGGCGAACAGTATACACAAAATCATCCGGGATATGTGAATTCCACTTGCCTGAATCGCCCGGCGCGAGTAGTTTGACGCGATATTTTAGACATTCTCTACAACAGGATTTTTTCGATGCCAAGAGCGAACGAAATTAAAAAAGGTATGGTACTGAACTACAACGGCAAGCTGCTGATTGTAAAAGATATTGATATTCAGTCACCGACCGCCCGCGGTGCCGCGACGCTGTACAAAATGCGTTTTTCCGACGTCCGTACGGGTCTGAAAGTCGAAGAGCGTTTCAAAGGCGACGACATCGTTGATACCGTCACCCTGAGCCGCCGTGGCGTCGATTTCTCTTATATCGACGGCAACGAATATGTGTTCATGGATAAAGAAGACTATACCCCGTATACCTTCACCAAAGATCAGATTGAAGAAGAGCTGCTGTTTATTCCTGAAGGCGGAATGCCGGATATGCAGGTGCTGACCTGGGACGGTCAGTTACTGGCGCTCGAACTGCCGCAGACGGTTGATCTGGAAATCGTGGAAACCGCACCGGGCATTAAAGGCGCGTCAGCCAGCGCCCGCAACAAACCCGCAACGCTGAGCACCGGTCTGGTGATTCAGGTGCCGGAATACCTGAGCGCCGGTGAAAAAATCCGTATTCACATTGAAGAACGCCGCTACATGGGCCGCGCGGACTAAGCGCCCGTCGCCGACGCACCAACAAAAAAGGACAGCCAGGGCTGTCCTTTTTTATGACCAACAGGTGTTACAGCAAATCGCGGAACTGGGTCTTTTTCAGCGCCAGTTCAACGCCACGAATTTCCGCCAGCCCTTTCAGACGACCAATAGCGGAGTAGCCGGGGTTGGTTTTCTTATGCAGATCGTCAAGCATCTGATGACCGTGATCCGGGCGCATTGGGATCGGACGCAGATCGCCTGCCAGCTTACGACGCTGTTCTTCCGTAAGAATTGCGGTAATCACCGCGACCATATCGACATCCCCTTGCAAATGCGCGCCTTCGTGGAAGGTTTTCGGGTTATCTTCACGGCAGGTTGAGCGTAAATGGGTAAAGTGAATGCGGTCGCCAAACGTCTCGATCATTTTCACCAGGTCGTTATCCGCGCGTACGCCGTACGAACCGGTACACATGGTGAACCCGTTGTTAATGCTGTCTACGGTTTCTTTCAGCCACTGCATATCTTCAATGGTAGAAACGATGCGCGGCAGGCCGAGGATGGGGCGCGGCGGATCGTCAGGATGCACCGCCAGGCGCACGCCGACTTCTTCTGCCACCGGCACAATCGCACGCAGGAATACCGCCATATTTTCGCGTAAATCCTCTTTGCTGATACCGTTATATTCCGCCAGACGCGCACGGAACTGATCCAGCGTATAACCCTCTTCAGCGCCAGGCAGCCCGGCGATAATATTCCGGGTCAGTTTTTCGATATCCGCAGCGCTCATGGCGTTGAAGTAGTCCAGCGCCTGGCGCTGTTCTTCTTCGCTGTAGTCCGCTTGCGCGCCGTCACGCTTCAGGATGTGCAGTTCGAAAGCCGCAAAGGCAATCTGATCGAAACGCAGCGCTCTGGAACCATCGGGCAACGGATATTCAAGGTCGGTACGCGTCCAGTCGAGAATCGGCATAAAGTTGTAGCACACGGTATCAATACCGCAGGCGGCCAGATTACGGATGCTTTGCTGATAATTTGCAATCCAGGTCTGGTACTGCCCGGAGCGTGTTTTTATCTCTTCATGCACCGGAATACTTTCGACAACAGACCAGGTCAGCCCTTTTTCAGCCAGAATGGCCTGGCGCTTTTTAATCTCTTCAACCGGCCACACATCACCGTTCGGAATGTGGTGCAATGCCGTCACAACCCCCGTTGCGCCAGCCTGACGCACATCATCAAGCGATACCGGATCGTTAGGCCCGTACCAACGCCAGGTTTGTTCCATTGCTTCACCTCACAAGTTGTTATACCAAATTAGTTTACCTGAGTGATGACTACCATACAGGTATCGCGTAAATGGTCAACGTAGGGCGCATGATTGATTGATCCAGCTCACAATCCCCGGATAAATGCGGCATACCAATTCAATTTGGTGTCATATAACTTTACACTACCATTGTTAATTAATGGTTAATCAGGTGTGTTCTTAATGAAGACTATTGCCTCTGCCCCACTCCCGGAAGGCGTACTGACGCCCCGCTACGATCGACAACAACTACAAACCCGGATTGTGCACTTCGGTTTTGGCGCGTTTCACCGCGCCCATCAGGCATTATTGACCGACAGAGTGCTGAATGCGCAAGGCGGAGACTGGGGGATCTGCGAGATCAGCCTGTTCAGCGGCGATCGCCTGATGAGCCAGCTTCGCGAGCAGAATCACTTGTACACCGTGCTGGAAAAAGGCGCGAACGGCAATCAGGCGATTATCGTCGGCGCGGTCAAGGAGTGTCTGAACGCAAAGCTGGATTCGCTTGCCGCTATTATCGAAAAGTTCTGCGAGCCGCAGGTGGCGATAGTGTCACTCACTATCACCGAAAAAGGATATTGCATCGATCCGGCAACCGGTTCGCTCGACGTGTCAAACCCGCGCATTATTCACGATATGCAACACCCCACGGAGCCGCACTCGGCACCGGGGATTCTTGTGGAGGCCCTGCATCGTCGGCGTGAGCGCGGGTTGTCGCCTTTCACGGTTCTCTCCTGCGATAACATCCCGGATAACGGCCATGTGGTTAAAAACGCCGTTCTGGGCATGGCGGAAAAACGCGCGGCGGAGCTGGCGGCGTGGATTCAGCAGCACGTCAGCTTCCCGGGAACGATGGTAGACAGAATCGTGCCTGCCGCCACAGAGGAGTCGCTGGACGAAATTACCCGCGAGCTGGGCGTCGCCGATCCCTGCGCCATCAGTTGTGAACCGTTTATACAGTGGGTCATTGAAGATAACTTTGTGGCAGGCCGCCCGCAGTGGGAAGTCGCTGGCGTGCAGATGGTTGATGACGTGCTGCCCTGGGAGCAAATGAAACTACGCATGCTCAACGGCAGCCATTCGTTCCTTGCATATCTCGGCTATCTGGCCGGGTTCCAGCACATCAGCGATTGTATGCAGGACAGCGCGTTTCGCGAGGCCGCTTACCGCCTGATGATAAATGAACAGGCGCCGACATTGCGCATCACCAACGTCGATTTATCCCGCTATGCCGCCAGCCTGATTGAACGCTTCGCCAATCCGGCGCTGAAGCACCGGACCTGGCAAATCGCGATGGACGGCAGCCAGAAATTACCGCAGCGGATGCTGGAAGGCATTCGCGAACATCTGGCGCGTGGGAGTGACTGGCCGCTGCTGGCGCTGGGCGTCGCAGGCTGGATGCGCTACGTCAGCGGCGTGGACGACACAGGTGCAACGATTGATATTCGGGACCCGCTCAGTGAAAAAATTCGCCTGCTTGTTGAAAGCAGCAGTGACGCGGAGCGGGTTAGCGCGCTGCTGTCGTTGCAGGAGGTTTTCGGCACGGATCTCGTGAAAAATCCCCTGTTTGTGCAGGCCATTGAGCAAGCCTGGCGGCGCATTGCGCAACATGGCGCGCATCAGGCGGTCATTGATACGTTAAAAAATTAACAATTTCTGTCTTTCCAGCGGACGAAAAAATTCTTCGTCCGCTCTGCCCTTCTCTTTTTCGTTTTTTTTCGCCAGGATTAGCACGAGCCGTTACGGCATATCATTATTCTGGAGCAGACGTGACCAAAACCAACCTCATTACCGGCTTTCTCGGCAGTGGAAAAACAACCTCTATTCTTCATCTGTTAGCCAACAAAGATCCTGCGGAAAAATGGGCCGTGCTGGTCAACGAATTTGGCGAAGTGGGCATTGACGGCGCACTGCTTGCGGACAGCGGCGCATTGCTGAAAGAGATCCCCGGTGGTTGCATGTGTTGCGTGAACGGACTACCAATGCAGGTGGGGCTGAATACCCTGCTGCGCCAGGGCAAGCCGGATCGCTTGCTGATCGAACCGACAGGACTTGGCCATCCGAAACAGATCCTCGATTTGTTAACCGCGCCAGTTTACGAGCCGTGGATCGACCTGCGCGCCACGCTGTGCATCCTTGATCCGCGTTTACTGCTGGATGAAAAGAGCGTCGCCAACGAAAACTTCCGCGACCAGCTGGCCGCCGCCGATGTCATCGTCGCGAATAAAACCGATCGCGCTACGCCGGAAAGCAAAAGCGCCCTGCAAACCTGGTGGCAACAGTACGGCGACAATCGTCAACTGGTTCATGCCGACCACGGGCAAATCAACGGACAGCTGCTGGATTTACCGCGCCAGAACCTGGCGGAACTGCCCGCCAGCGCCGCCCACGCGCACCAGCATGCCGAAAGAAAAGGGCTCGCCGCGCTTAGCCTGCCGGCGCAACAGCGCTGGCGTCGCAGCCTGAACAGCGGCCAGGGGCATCAGGCCTGCGGCTGGATTTTTGATGCAGATACCGTGTTCGACACCATCGGCCTGCTCGAATGGGCGCGCCTCGCGCCGGTTGGACGAGTGAAAGGCGTTATGCGCATTAAGGAGGGTCTGGTGCGTATTAATCGTCAGGGCGACGATCTTCATATTGAGACCCAAAACGTCGCGCCGCCGGACAGCCGCATCGAACTCATCTCAGACCGTGAAACAGACTGGAACACATTACAGACCGCATTGTTGAAGCTTCGTTTAGCCGAGGACGCGTAAGGTTGCCTCCGTTTTACTGAATGGCGAGATGATAATGAAAACCCGGTATCCCCTCATACTGCTGATTAACGCTGCGGGTCTGGCGTTGTTTTTGTCGTGGTATATTCCAGTCAATCACGGATTCTGGTCTCCTCTCGACGCAAACATTTTCCACTTCTTTAACCAGAAGCTGGTTGAAAGCCGCGCATTTCTCTGGCTGGTGGCGATCACCAATAACCGGGCGTTTGATGGTTGCGCGCTGCTGGCGATGGGCTGCCTGATGCTGAGTTTCTGGTTAAAAGAGACCCCGGCGGGCCGTCGGCGTATTATCATCATCGGCCTGGTGATGCTTTTATCTGCGGTTGTGGTGAATCAGTTAGGTCAGGCGTTTATTCCGGTCAAACGCGCCAGCCCTACGCTGACGCTTGAAAATATTCACCGCGTCAGCGATCTCCTGCATATTCCCACCAAGGATGCGTCAAAAGACAGTTTCCCTGGCGATCACGGAATGATGCTGCTTATTTTTTCCGCATTTATGCTGCGTTATTTCGGAAAAGTCGCAGGTTTCATCGCCCTTATTATATTTGTGGTTTTTGCCTTTCCGCGCGTAATGATCGGCGCCCACTGGTTCACGGATATTGCGGTCGGTTCGCTGACAACGGTGCTGATTGGATTGCCCTGGCTGTTAATGACGTCGTTCAGCGATCGCGTGATACGGTTTTTCGATAATTATCTGCCCGGTAAAAACAAACAAAATTTAAACAAATAAATCACATCAATTAACATCGTCATCAGAGAGCGTTCTCACTCCTGATGGCGATCGTCGATTATTTCCCGCCCCGCCATCATCTTCCTGTCATCTTCTTCCCGTTGAAAATGAACGCATTGCCTGTTATTCGCCTCATTTGCGTTTAATTTAGCCAATGCCACTAATTCACTTTCAGTATCATAATTTCTTATAAAAAATCCCGCCAAACTGCTCGCAATGGCAGCAACGATCGGGTAATCTTGAACTCGTTTTGCCTCGCTGGATAATTATTCTCTTTGCGAATAAATTTGTGCGTTCCGCCACAGATTTGACCTTAAAGAATTGTCTCATTGTGCGCAGGTAATTAGTCTCGTCACGTTTGGCATTTTTATAACGATATTTGTCGTTAAGGACTTCAAGGGAAAACAAACAACATGGTCAGGTCTCAACCGATTTTGAGATATATCCTGCGGGGAATTCCCGCGATTGCAGTGGCGGTTCTGCTTTCTGCATGTAGCACTACAAATACCGCAAAGAACGTGCATTCTGAGACGCATGCTGTGGGCAATGGAGATAACTCTTCACTGCAAGCCTCTCAGGATGAATTTGAAAATATGGTGCGTAACCTCGATGTTAAATCGCGGATTATGGATCAGTATGCTGACTGGAAAGGCGTGCGTTACCGCCTTGGCGGCAGCACCAAAAAAGGTGTCGATTGTTCCAGCTTTGTACAGCGTACATTCCGTGAACAATTTGGTTTAGAACTGCCTCGCTCAACCTATGAGCAGCAGGAAATGGGCAAATCCGTTTCGCGCAATAACCTGCGCACGGGCGATCTGGTTCTGTTCCGCGCCGGTTCGACGGGCCGTCATGTAGGCATCTACATCGGCAACAACCAGTTTGTTCATGCGTCTACCAGTAGCGGCGTTATTATTTCCAGCATGAACGAGCCTTACTGGAAAAAACGTTACAACGAAGGGCGCCGGGTTCTGAGCCGCAGTTAATTTTTCGTCTGACCGCTATCCCTTGGCAATCCTGACGAGACACATAAAAAGCACTGCTTCGGCGGTGCTTTTTTTGCGTTCTATCGCATCCCTGTAGAAAAGAATGACGATGCGGTTTAATCCAGGTTATAGTCTTTTAAATCAAGCATTTTAATCGCATTCGGTTACCTCAGGTAGAACCAGTAACTATGTTCACACGCGCCTCCTCGTCCTCGCGAAAAATCCTGCTCACCTGCATTCTCACAGGGGTCATCGTCGCGTTACTTATCAGTAGCCTGCAATTTTTAATGTCATGGCATAAACGTGAAGTCAAATACGACACGCTGATATCCGACGTACAACATTATCTGGTGAGCTACTTCGCCGACCTTAAAGCCACGACGGATGTGTTACAGCCCCTGACGCTTAATGACTGCCAGCAAGTCTCTTCCGAGCTGACCTCCCGCGCCGCTTTTAGCCTGAATGTGCGCGCCTTTTTGCTCGTCAAAGACAAAATCGCCTTCTGTTCGTCGGCGACCGGGCCGATGGACACGCCGCTTACCGACCTGGTATCCAATATCGACATCCGCAAAGAGATTGATATGGCGATACTTCCCGGCACGCCGATGATGCCGGATAAACCGGCTATGGCGATTTGGTATCGCAACCCGTTATTAAAAGAGAGCGGCGTATTTACCTCGCTGAATATCAACCTGACGCCCTACCTTATTTACACCGCCCGACAGGAAGATTTTGATGGCATCGCATTAATTATTGGCGATACCGTGCTCTCGACGTTTTCTTCGCATTTAATGACCGTGAAAGAGCTGTCGGGTACGCCTTCGCGCCAGGCGACAATAAAAGGGCTGCCGCTGAAGATACAGCTATACGCCGACAGCTGGACCTATAACGACGTGGGCTATGCCCTGCTGCTGGGCAGTATGAGTGGTATCATCGCCGCCCTGCTCTGCTACTACATCAGCTCTATCCGCCTGAAGCCGGGGCGAGAGATCCTGGTGGCTATCAAGCGCGAACAATTTTATGTGGTCTATCAACCGGTCGTTGATACCCAAACGCTCAGGGTCACGGGTCTGGAAGTGCTGTTACGCTGGCGTCACCCTACGGCAGGCGAAATTCCACCTGACGCGTTTATTCATTATGCGGAAGCCCAGCAGCTTATTGTGCCGCTCACCCAGCATCTGTTTAAACTCGTGGCGCGCGACGCCCCCGCGTTGCAGAAGGTACTGCCTGTCGGGGCAAAGTTTGGCATCAATATCGCGCCTGACCACCTGCACAGCAACAGCTTTAAAGAGGACATCCGTCTCCTGGCGGAATCCTTACCGCCGCATCATTTTCAGATCGTACTGGAAATTACCGAACGCGATATGCTCAATCAACATGAAGCGGCTAAATTATTTGAGTGGCTGCACTGTGCTGGATTCGAAATCGCAATTGATGATTTTGGCACCGGCCATAGCGCCCTCATCTATCTGGAACGCTTTACGCTGGACTACCTGAAAATCGACCGGGGCTTTATTAATGCGATTGGTACGGAAACCGTGACCTCTCCAGTTCTGGATGCGGTTTTGATGCTCTCTAAGCGCCTGCATATGCTGACCGTTGCGGAAGGGGTGGAAACCCCGGAGCAGGCCCGATGGCTACGCGATCATGGCGTCAACTTCCTCCAGGGGTACTGGATTAGCCGCCCTTTAGCGCTTGAGGACTTCGTTCACTGGATGAATACCCGGCCCGCGCCGAAATGGTGACGGCACTCTTCTGCCCGAATGGATTCACAACAGAGGCTGCGTCACTTATTATTCAGGATTGACGCTTGCCTGACGGTGGCAGGTGATAAGAAAAGGAAACCATTTTCCGATGATTGCTCGCGTAATGCTTCTGTTTGTCGCCCTGGCCAGCTTTGGCGTACAGGCTCAGGCCATCAAAGAAAGTTACGCCTTTTCCGTGCTTGGCGAACCCAAATACGCCTTCAATTTTAATCATTTCGATTATGTCAATCCGGCGGCGCCAAAAGGGGGGCGGATAACGCTTTCCGCGACCGGGACATTCGATAATTTCAACCGCTATTCCATGCGCGGTAATCCTGGCGCACGTACCGAGCAGCTTTACGACACGCTTTTTACCACCTCTGACGATGAACCCGGCAGCTACTACCCGCTCATTGCCGACAACGCGCGATATGCGGAGGATTACTCCTGGGTGGAAGTGACCATCAACCCACGCGCCCGTTTTCATGATGGTTCGCCCATCACTGCCCGCGACGTCGCCTTCACCTTCCATAAATTTATGACCGAGGGCGTGCCGCAATTTCGTCTGGTATACAAAGGCACGACCGTCAAAGCCATCGCTCCGCTTACCGTCCGCATTGAATTAGCCAAACCCGGTAAAGAGGATATGCTCAGCCTGTTTTCTTTACCGGTCATGCCGGAAAAATTCTGGAAGGATCATAAGCTCAGCGACCCACTCTCTAAGCCTCCTCTTGCCAGCGGCCCGTATCGCATAACCCAGTGGAAAATGGGCCAGTATATTGTCTATTCCCGGGTAAAAAACTATTGGGCTGCTAACCTGCCGGTAAACCGGGGGCGCTGGAACTTTGATACCATCCGCTACGACTACTACCTTGATGACAACGTTGCGTTTGAAGCCTTTAAGGCCGGGGCGTTTGACCTGCGTCTGGAGAATGACGCAAAAAACTGGGCGACGCGCTACACCGGTAAAAACTTCGATAACCATTACATCGTTAAAGACGAACAGAAAAATGAATCCGCACAGGATACGCGCTGGCTGGCCTTTAATATTCAGCGTCCGGTATTTAACGATCGTCGCGTGCGTGAAGCGATAACCCTGGCATTTGATTTCGAATGGATGAACAAGGCATTGTTTTATAATGCCTGGAGCCGGGCAAACAGCTATTTCCAGAATACCGAGTATGCCGCCAGAAACTACCCCAGTGCAGACGAACTGGTCTTACTCGCACCCATGAAAAAGGATCTACCGCCGGAGGTCTTTACCCGGATTTATCAGCCGCCAGTCTCAAACGGCGATGGCTACGATCGGGAAAACCTGCTGAAGGCCGATAAATTACTCACAGAGGCGGGATGGGTACTGAAAGGTCAGCGACGCGTTAACAGCGCGACCGGCAAAACGCTGAGCTTTGAACTGCTGCTTCCGGCAGGCGGCAACAGCCAGTGGGTTCTCCCCTTCCAGCATAATTTGCAGCGTCTTGGCATCACGATGAACATCCGCCAGGTTGATAACTCGCAAATCACCAACCGTATGCGCAGTCGCGACTACGACATGATGCCGCGACTGTGGCGCGCCATGCCGTGGCCCAGCTCCGATCTACAAATATCCTGGGCGTCTGAATACATTGACTCCAGCTATAACGCGCCAGGCGTGCAAAGCCCGGTCATTGATAAACTGATTGCCCAAATCATTGCCGCCCAGGGCGATAAAACAAAGCTGGTTCCCCTCGGGCGGGCGCTGGATCGGGTATTGACCTGGAATTACTACATGCTGCCAATGTGGTATATGGCGGAAGACAGGCTCGCCTGGTGGGATAAATTTTCCCATCCGGCCATTCGGCCGATCTACACCATTGGACTGGATACCTGGTGGTATGACGTCAACAAAGCGGCAAAACTTCCCGCCGCCAGACGACAGGGAGAATAAATGGGCGCCTACCTGATTCGACGTCTGTTACTGGTGATCCCGACGCTGTGGGCCATCATTACAATCAACTTTTTTATTGTCCAGATCGCACCGGGCGGCCCGGTTGACCAGGCGATCGCGGCCATTGAATTCGGCCAGTCTGGCGCCTTGCCCGGCACCGGTAGCGAAGGCGTTCGCGCCAGCCACGCCCAGACCGGCGTAGGGAATATTAGCGACAGCCACTATCGCGGCGGACGTGGGTTAGATCCCGAGGTGATCGCGGAGATCACGCATCGCTACGGCTTTGATAAGCCGGTTCATGAGCGCTACTTTAAAATGCTCTGGGACTATGTTCGTTTTGATTTCGGCGACAGCCTGTTTCGCAGCGCATCCGTACTGACGTTAATCAAAGACAGTCTGCCCGTGTCCATTACGCTCGGATTGTGGAGTACGCTCATCATTTATCTGGTGTCGATCCCGCTGGGCATCCGCAAAGCGGTATATAACGGCAGCCGTTTCGACATCTGGAGCAGCGCTTTTATCATCGTTGGCTACGCTATCCCCGCCTTCCTGTTCGCCATCTTATTGATCGTTTTCTTTGCTGGCGGTAGCTATTACGACCTCTTCCCGCTGCGCGGCCTGGTATCCGCCAATTTTGATTCCCTGCCCTGGTATCAGAAAATTACCGACTACCTCTGGCATATCACGTTACCGGTACTGGCGACGGTGATCGGCGGGTTCGCCGCGCTGACCATGTTGACCAAAAACTCTTTTCTGGATGAAGTCCGCAAACAGTACGTTGTCACCGCGCGCGCAAAAGGGGTGAGCGAAAAAAACATTCTGTGGAAGCACGTTTTCCGCAACGCCATGCTGCTGGTGATCGCCGGTTTTCCGGCCACCTTTATCAGCATGTTTTTCACCGGTTCGCTGCTCATTGAAGTGATGTTTTCCTTAAACGGGCTGGGGTTGCTGGGCTACGAAGCGACCGTGTCACGCGACTACCCGGTAATGTTTGGCACGTTATACATTTTCACCCTGATCGGCTTGCTGCTGAATATCCTGAGCGATATCAGCTATACGCTGGTTGATCCACGCATTGATTTTGAGGGACGCTGATGCCGCGATTAAGCCCTGCAAACCAGGCCCGCTGGGCGCGTTTTCGTCATAATCGCCGGGGCTACTGGTCACTGTGGATTTTCCTGGTGCTGTTTGGCCTGAGTCTGTGCGCCGAACTGGTCGCCAACGATAAACCGCTGCTGGTGCGCTATGAGGGAAGCTGGTACTTTCCGCTGGTCAAAAACTACAGCGAAAGCGATTTCGGCGGGCCGTTCGCAACGCAGGCGGATTATCAGGACCCCTGGCTGCAAAAGCAGCTTGAAAACCACGGATGGGTGCTGTGGGCGCCCGTGCGTTTTGGCGCCACCAGCATCAACTTTGCCACTGATAAACCCTTCCCCTCTCCGCCGTCCACACAAAACTGGCTGGGAACCGACGCGAATGGCGGCGACGTGCTGGCGCGTATCCTCTACGGCACGCGAATCTCTATCCTGTTTGGTTTGATGCTTACCCTCTGTTCCAGCGTAATGGGCGTGCTGGCGGGTGCGTTGCAGGGGTATTACGGCGGAAAAATCGACCTGTGGGGGCAACGGTTCATCGAAGTGTGGTCAGGAATGCCGACGCTGTTTCTGATTATTCTGCTCTCAAGCGTGGTGCAACCCAATTTCTGGTGGCTGCTGGCCATTACCGTTCTGTTTGGCTGGATGAGCCTGGTCGGGGTGGTTCGCGCGGAATTCCTGCGCACGCGCAATTTTGACTACATCCGCGCCGCACAGGCGCTGGGCGTCAGCGATCGCAGCATTATCCTGCGTCACATGCTGCCCAACGCGATGGTCGCCACGCTGACCTTTTTACCGTTCATTTTGTGCAGTTCGATTACCACATTGACGTCGCTGGATTTTCTCGGATTTGGCCTGCCGCTCGGCTCCCCTTCCCTCGGCGAATTACTTCTGCAAGGTAAAAATAATTTGCAGGCGCCGTGGCTTGGGATCACCGCGTTCCTGTCCGTCGCGGTGTTATTGTCGCTGCTGATTTTTATTGGCGAAGCAGTACGCGACGCGTTTGATCCCAACAAGGCGGTATAAGATGACGCATCCTCTGTTAACTATTGAGAATTTATCGGTAGGTTTTCGCCATCAGGAGAACGTGCGCACGGTTGTTAACGACATCTCTCTACAGGTTGACGCAGGCGAAACGCTGGCGCTGGTGGGCGAATCCGGCTCCGGTAAAAGCGTCACCGCGCTGTCGATTCTGCGGTTGCTGCCCTCTCCACCTGCGGTGTATCTCGCGGGCGATATCCGTTTTCATGGCGAGTCATTGCTCCACGCCAGCGAGCAGACGCTGCGCGGCGTGCGGGGCAATAAAATCGCCATGATTTTTCAGGAACCGATGGTATCGCTAAACCCGTTGCATACGCTGGAAAAACAGCTCTACGAAGTGCTGTCCCTGCACCGGGGAATGCGCCGTGAGGCCGCCAGGGCCGAAATCCTGAGCTGCCTGGATCGCGTAGGGATTCGTCAGGCCGCGAAACGGCTGAGCGATTATCCCCATCAACTCTCAGGCGGCGAACGCCAGCGCGTGATGATCGCAATGGCGTTGCTCACGCATCCTGAACTGTTAATCGCCGATGAACCCACGACCGCTCTGGATGTCTCCGTACAGGCGCAAATCCTGCAACTGCTGCGTGAACTGCAACGCGAACTGAATATGGGTATGCTGTTTATCACCCATAATCTCAGCATTGTGAAAAAACTGGCGGACACCGTGGCGGTGATGCAAAACGGACGATGCGTGGAGCAAAACCGTGCGTTGCCGTTGCTTAGCACGCCTGAGCATCCCTATACGCAGAAGTTGCTGAACAGCGAACCCACCGGCTCCCCGGTTCCATTGCCCGGTGAGTCGTCGCCGCTGCTGGAAGTGAACCAGCTTCGCGTCGCATTCCCGATTCGAAAAGGGGTTCTGAAACGCGTGGTGGATCATAACGTCGTGGTTAACGAGGTGAGTTTCGCGCTTCGACCCGGTGAAACGCTGGGGCTGGTCGGTGAATCCGGGTCAGGAAAAAGCACTACCGGTCTGGCCTTACTGCGGTTGATTCGCTCGCAGGGCAGCATCACTTTTGACGGCCAGCCGTTGCAAAATTTAACCCGCCGTCAGTTGCTGCCGGTTCGTCACCGTATTCAGGTGGTATTTCAGGACCCGAACTCATCGCTGAACCCCCGCCTCAACGTACTGCAAATTATTGAAGAAGGCTTACGCGTTCATCAACCGGTCCTTTCTGCCGGGCAGCGCGAAGAACAGGTTATCGCCGTCATGAAGGAAGTGGGTCTGGATGCTGAGACGCGCCATCGTTACCCGGCGGAATTTTCCGGTGGCCAGCGCCAGCGTATCGCTATCGCCAGGGCGCTAATACTGAAACCGTCGCTGATTATTCTGGATGAACCGACATCATCGCTGGACAGAACGGTTCAGGCACAAATCCTGGCGCTGTTGAAATCTTTACAACAAAAGCATCGCCTGGCTTACATTTTCATCAGCCACGATCTGCATGTTGTGCGCGCATTATGCCATCAGGTCATTGTACTGCGACAAGGAGAAGTGGTGGAACAGGGGCAATGTGAGCGTGTCTTTACCGCACCGCAACAGGAGTATACGCGTCAGTTGCTCGCGCTAAGCTGACGCTCAAAAAGGATTGTTGTTCGAAAAGGGTTCCGCTATCGCTACGCCGAAATTTTTCAGGCGGCAGGTCGCGGCAAATTCGTCCTGACGATTAACAAACAGGCACGGCTCGCCTTCGCACTCCAGAACGGAGCAAGGCACTTCGATGTCGCTAAGCGCCTGGCTAAGTGTATGCATCACCGGCCATGCGCTGTCGCCATCGGGACTCAGGAGTTTGAGCGCCACCAGACTGTTTTCTGTGTTCTGCCCGTTTTGCGGAATCGGTTCAACTTTTGAACCTGCAAAACCCGTTGACCACCGATAGTTCTGCGGTAAACGATGAATGATTGAGAGTTGTAATGTAGTCACTTTCTTTCCCCGGAAGCACATTCACTTCACAATTTATTTACATCCATATTAACACATCATTGACAACCCGTCCTTAAACAGATCGAAAACGCTTACATCCCTGGTCTGAGCGGCCTGTACAGCCCGTTATTAAAATATTTTTTGCCAGTGCCGGACGTATTTGCGGGCTATATGTACCCGTTTCTGCGATCTAACTCAACCTTTTTAACTACAATGATGTGACTTTTTACATAAATTGATTTTACATAAAATAAACATAAATGGAAAAAATGATGGATTTGACGTTGATGTACGTCAACAAAGGAAGCCTTCCGGCTTCCATGTTGTGTATTAGATCACCGTTTTTTCGGGCGGCTGGCGTAGAGATAGAAGAGAATGGAGCAGGTTGCGCAGAAAGCAATCGACCAAATCATCGGCCAGGCGGAGGTAAAGGTTGCCAGCGACAGCAGCGCCCCGACAATCGCGCCAATGCCAAACCGGAACGTACCGGCCAGCGACGAGGCGGTGCCCGCCATATGCGGAAATTCATCCAGAATAACGGCCATCGCGTTTGAAGAGACCATAGAAACGCATCCGACAAACGCCGCGACGCCAACCACCAGCGCCCAAAAGCCCACGCCAAACAGCGCGCTGAATACCATCCAGGCCGCCATCACAAACTGAATCCATAGCCCGGTACGGAACATATTCAACGCCCCAACCCGGCGCACGAAGCGGCTGTTGATAATGGTCATCACAAACAAGAACACAATGTTCAGCGCAAAGTAATAGCCAAAATGCTGCGGCGACACATGGTTAATCTCGATATACACAAACGGGCCGGCGCTGAGGAACGAGAACATTCCCGCAAAGCTAAATCCGCTGGCCAGCATATAGCTCAGTACGCGTTTGTGTCGGAACAGCGAGGCAAAGTTCCCTATCGTGGTACGAATATGGAACGGCTGACGGCGTTCAACGGGAAGCGTCTCGTTAATCAACAAGAAAATCATCACCGATGCCAGAATCGCCGCCACCGCCAGAATCCAGAAGATGTAATGCCAGCTCAACCACACCAGAACCCACCCACCAATAATCGGCGCCATCAGCGGCGCGATTGTCGTTACCAGCATGACGAATGACATCATGCGGGAGAACTCTTCTTTCGGGTAGATATCGCGCATCAGGGCATTGATCACCACGCTCGCCGCAGCGGCGGCAAGACCGTGGAAGAAACGCATGATGATCAACTGGTCGATAGTCTGCGCCAGCGCGCATGCCACCGCCGCCGCCGCAAACACCAGCGTCCCGCCGAGGATCACCGGCTTGCGCCCGAGACTGTCCGCCATCGGGCCGTAAATAAGCTGCCCCACGGCGAACCCCAGAATATAGGTACTGAGGGTCATCTGCGCGCTGCCCGCCGGTACGCCAAACTGGGCAGAAATCACCGGCAGCGCCGGAAGATACATATCAATCGACAGCGGCATCAGCATGGCTAACAGGCCAAGGATAAAAACAATGGCAAAGGATGAGTGCTGCCGGGTGGTCACAAATGAACTCCTGAATTTAGCGGGACGTAAAGCGCCTGGCTCACCGGGTCTATAAACCGACGCTGGCGATTTCTTCTTCGGTCAACGGGCGATACTCGCCAGGTTCGAGGTCGTCATCCAGCACAATTGCGCCGATGCGTTCGCGGTGCAGTTCGACAACATGGTTCCCCACGGCGGCGAACATCCGCTTCACCTGGTGGTAGCGCCCTTCGCTAATGGTCAGACGCACCTGCGTCGGGGTGATCACCTCCAGCACGGCCGGTTTGGTGAGATCTTTCTCATTATGCAGTTGCACGCCTTTGGAAAACTGTTCGGCGGTATCCGCAGCTACCGGCGATTCCAGCGTGACCAGATAGGTTTTCTCGCAATGATGGCGCGGAGAGGTGATCCGGTGTGACCACTGGCCATCATCCGTCATCAACACCAGTCCCGTGGTGTCGATATCCAGCCGCCCGGCGGCATGCAGCTTGTACGCGACAGGTTCATCAAGGAAATAGAGTACCGTGGGATGATCCGGGTCGTCCGTTGAACAGACATAGCCCTGAGGCTTATTAAGCATAAAGTAGCGCGGGCCATTTTGCTGAACCAGCGTGTTGCCATCGTACTCGACATTATGTTCTGGCAGGAGTTTAAACGCCGCGTTTCGGATGATTTCGCCATCGACGGTAACACGGTTACTACGAATCTCACGCCCGGCAATAGCACGGCTGACGCCGAGTTGCTGAGCGATAAATTTATCAAGTCGCATGAGTTTGATTTTGCCTGTAATAATACGGAAATCGGGCATAACGCCCGAAAAATGAAGCCGTTGTCCATCCAGTATAACGGGCTCTAACCATCGCTCAAGGGAAATGATTCATGGCATACTATTCCCTGTACCGTTCATCGTAGTGAGACCATGATTTTTACACTTCGCCCTTACCAGCAAGAAGCCGTGGATGCCACGCTCAACCATTTTCGCCGCCACCGCACGCCTGCCGTGATTGTCCTGCCAACCGGCGCAGGCAAAAGTCTGGTGATTGCCGAGCTGGCGCGAGTGGCGCGTGGGCGCGTGCTGGTGCTGGCGCATGTAAAAGAGCTGGTCGCGCAAAACCATGCCAAATATTGCGCGCTGGGGCTGGAGGCCGACATTTTCGCCGCCGGTCTGAAGCGTAAAGAGAGCCACGGCAAGGTGGTGTTTGGCAGCGTGCAGTCGGTCGCCCGTAACCTTGACGCCTTCCAGGGCGAGTTTTCGCTGTTGATTGTCGATGAATGTCACCGCATCGGCGACGATGAAGAGAGTCAGTATCAGCAAATCCTGGCGCACCTGAGTAAAGTGAATCCCCACTTACGCCTGCTCGGCCTGACGGCCACCCCTTTCCGGCTAGGCAAAGGCTGGATTTATCATTTCCATTACCACGGCATGGTGCGCGGCGACGAAAAAGCGCTCTTTCGCGACTGCATTTATGAGTTACCGCTGCGCTACATGATTAAGCATGGTTATCTGACGCCGCCGGAGCGTCTGGATATGCCCGTGGTGCAGTATGATTTTAGCCGCCTGCAGGCACAGAGTAACGGCCTGTTCAGCGAAGCTGACCTCAATCGCGAGCTGAAAAAGCAGCAGCGCGTGACCCCGCACATCATCAGCCAGATTGTTGAATTTGCCCAAACCCGCAAAGGGGTGATGATTTTCGCCGCCACCGTCGAACATGCCAAAGAGATTGTGGGTTTGCTGCCCGCCGATGATGCGGCGCTGATTACCGGGGACACGCCGGGCGCAGAGCGCGACGTGATGATTAACGATTTCAAAGCCCAGCGCTTTCGTTATCTGGTGAACGTCGCCGTGCTGACGACCGGGTTTGACGCGCCGCATGTCGATCTTATCGCTATCCTGCGCCCGACAGAGTCAGTCAGTCTTTACCAACAAATCGTGGGGCGCGGTCTGCGGCTTGCGCCTGGAAAAACCGACTGTCTGATCCTCGACTATGCCGGAAACCCGCACGATCTGTATGCGCCGGAAGTGGGCACGCCAAAAGGCAAAAGTGACAACGTTCCCGTGCAGGTGTTCTGCCCTGCCTGCGGGTTCGCCAATACCTTCTGGGGGAAAACCACCGCTGACGGCACGCTGATTGAGCATTTCGGTCGCCGCTGCCAGGGCTGGTTTGAAGATGATGACGGGCATCGCGAACAGTGCGATTTTCGCTTCCGCTTTAAAAACTGCCCGCAATGCAACGCGGAAAACGATATCGCCGCCCGGCGCTGCCGGGAGTGCGACACGATTCTGGTTGACCCGGACGATATGCTGAAAGCGGCGCTAAAACTCAAAGATGCGCTGGTATTGCGCTGTAGCGGGATGGCGTTACAACACGGGCATGATGAGAAAGGCGAATGGCTGAAAATCACCTACTACGATGAGGACGGCGCCGATGTGAGTGAGCGCTTCCGATTGCAGACGCCCGCTCAACGCACCGCCTTTGAACAGTTGTTTATTCGCCCGCATACCCGCACGCCGGGTATTCCGTTACGCTGGATCGCTGCGGCGGATATCCTGGCGCAACAGGCGCTGCTTCGCCACCCTGATTTTGTCGTCGCCCGCATGAAAGGCCAGTACTGGCAGGTGCGCGAAAAAGTCTTCGATTATGAAGGCCGCTTCCGGCGGGCACATGAATTGCGCGGTTAATCGTACTTTTGATTGATGTGATAGCCATTTGAGTATAGAATCTCGCCCGCTTTTGCATACGCAAAGCAGATCACTTACCTGTTGCTGGGTCGCCTGTAACAGGAATTATTTAAGAGAGATTTTAAATGTTTACTATCAACGCAGAAGTACGTAAAGAGCAGGGTAAGGGTGCGAGCCGCCGCCTGCGCGCCGCTAACAAGTTCCCGGCAATCATCTACGGTGGCGCTGAAGCCCCGATTGCTATCGAACTGGACCACGACCAGGTTATGAACATGCAAGCTAAAGCTGAGTTCTACAGCGAAGTTCTGACCATCGTTGTTGACGGTAAAGAAGTAAAAGTTAAAGCTCAGGCTGTACAGCGTCACGCGTTCAAGCCGAAGCTGACTCACATCGACTTCGTTCGCGCGTAATCGCCAACAAGTTGAAGAAAAACCCCGCCACGGCGGGGTTTTTTTATGGTGCGCGACAAGGCGATGAACCGTAAGCCGAATAAGGTGCCTGCACCGCTATCCGGCGTTACAACACATAACGTCAAAACCGTTAATTACCGCCGGACGTCCGACGCTGGAGCTGATCGCGCAAGTTTGGCGGCGTTCCCTTGATCGTCAGCGTATCGGTCGCCGGGTCCCAGAAAATCCGCTCACCTAACAGCATGGCGTCGAAGTTGATGGTTAACCCACCGCCGCTCCCGGCATATTTCGTCAGCTGACGCAGCGTGCTGCGGTCCGCCGGGAAACTCTCTTCCAGCTCATAGCCTTTGTCAGCGGTAAATTCTCTGAAGCTGACTTCGCTGACGCCGGATAACTCTTTCGACAGCGATTCAAGCTCAATCTCTTCACCAGACTGCAATTGCTCATTGCAGTAGCTGTACACCTGCTGACGGACATTCTGACGTTCAGCTTTGTCCAGTTGCGCTTCTGCGGTGAAATCGTCCACCGCCTGCAACAGCCCCCGGTTTTGCGCTTTCGCGTTCAGCCCTTCGCTGGCGCCCAGGAAATCCATAAAGAAATCGGCCACTTTGCGCCCTACCCGGCCTTTCAGGAAGGTCAGATAACGGGTGGATTCCGGGTTCGTTTCCCATTCGGTCAAATCGATACGCGCCACAATATCCGCATGGTTAATATCCAGATAGTGCGTCGGGTTGATATCCAGGTTCTCATTCACGCGCATGCTGCTTAAGTTGTTCAGCACCGCCACCAGCAGATACTCCACCGCCAGATAACGGTAATGGCAGAACAGGACAATACCGCCGTCCGCAAACGGGTATTTCGCCAGTTCGTCGCGTAAACGGCCGGTCGCCGCACGGCTAAAGGCAAGAAAATCCTCCTCGCCCTGACGCTGCAACCGCAGCGTTTGCGCCAGTTCACTCTCTTCGCTGAACAGGCCGTACGCTTTGTTCTTGGCGCTATAGACCCGGTGCAGTTCAGCCACCATATCGACAACGGTGGTTGTCGGCTCCAGTAATGAATCGCGCAAGACCAGCTCAAGATTTTGCTCATCACGTTTGATAAGCTGGTGCAGGGCAATCTGGTTGATATCCAGACTCATGATAAACTCTCCTTTATGACCGGGCGGTATTCAATCACCTGACGGGCGGTGACGCAACAGGAGATAAAAAAGCAGAAAAAAAACTGTTGCTACGGTAATATGTTGCCCTTTCATGAACAAACTGATTGCGATTTATGCCACAACACTCCCGCTATAGTGACGAACACGTTGAACAATTACTGAGTGACCTGCTCAACGTACTGGAAAAACATAAGGCACCGACCGACCTTTCCCTGATGGTGCTGGGAAACATGGTCACCAACCTTATCAACACCAGCATCGCACCGGCTCAACGCCAGGCGATTGCGAACTCTTTTGCCCGCGCATTACAGTCTTCAATTAACGACGACAAAGCGCATTAAGGGAAACGAACGGCTATTTATGGTAACTCATCGTCAGCGCTACCGTGAAAAAGTCTCCCAGATGGTTAGCTGGGGGCACTGGTTTGCACTGTTCAACATTCTGCTGGCCATGGTGCTCGGTAGCCGTTACCTGTTTGTCGCAGACTGGCCGACAACGCTTGCAGGGCGTATTTACTCGTACCTGAGCATTGTCGGGCACTTCAGCTTTCTGGTGTTCGCCGCCTACCTGCTGATCCTGTTTCCTCTGACATTTATTGTCATGTCCCAGCGGCTGATGCGTTTTTTGTCAGCCATCCTGGCAACGGCGGGTATGACGCTGTTGCTGATCGACAGCGAAGTTTTTACCCGCTTCCACCTGCACCTGAATCCCATTGTCTGGGAACTGGTCATTAACCCCGATCAGAACGAGATGGCGCGCGACTGGCAACTGATGTTTATTAGCGTGCCGGTCATCCTGTTAATCGAAATGCTGTTTGCGACCTGGAGCTGGCAAAAGCTGCGCAGCCTGACGCGACGCCGCCATTTCGCCAAACCGCTTGCCGCGTTCTTTTTCGTCTCATTTATCGCTTCGCATGTGGTGTATATCTGGGCAGACGCCAACTTCTATCGCCCGATCACCATGCAGCGCGCGAATTTACCGCTGTCATACCCGATGACGGCGCGCCGTTTTTTGGAAAAACATGGCCTGCTGGATGCGCAGGAGTATCAGCGCCGTCTGGTGGAACAAGGCAACCCGGAAGCCGTTTCCGTTCAGTATCCGCTGAGCGATTTGCAATATCGCGACATGGGTACCGGCCAGAACGTACTGTTAATTACGGTCGACGCGCTGAACTACTCCCGCTATGAAAAACAGATGCCCGCGTTGGCCGCATTCGCCGAACAGAATACGTCGTTCACGCGCCACATGAGTTCAGGCAACACGTCTGACAATGGAATATTTGGTCTGTTCTATGGCGTATCGCCCAGCTATATGGACGGTATTCTGTCAACCAGAACGCCTGCCGCGCTGATCTCGGCGCTGAACCAGCAAGGCTATCAGTTAGGGTTATTCTCTTCTGACGGCTTCACCAGCCCGCTCTACCGCCAGGCGCTGCTGTCTGACTTCTCCATGCCAACCGTGCAAACGCAGTCCGACGAGCAGACGGCGAGCCAGTGGATTAACTGGTTAGGACGTTACGCCCAGGAAGATAACCGCTGGTTCTCATGGGTTTCCTTCAACGGCACAAACGTTGACGACAGCAACCAGAAAGACTTTGCGAAACGGTATGCCCGCGCCGCAGAGAACGTGGATGCCCAGATTAACCGGGTGCTCAGCGCACTGCGTGACGCAGGGAAACTCAACAACACCGTGGTGATCATTACGGGCGGTCGCGGCGTACCGTTAGCGCAGGAAGAGAGCCATTTCGCCTGGTCTCGCGGCCATCTGCAAGTGCCGTTGATCATTCACTGGCCGGGCACGCCAGCGCAGCGAATCAACACTCTGACCGACCATACGGATTTGATGACGACGCTGATGCAGCGACTGCTGCACGTCAGTACGCCAGCCAATGAGTACTCGCAGGGACAGGATCTGTTCAATGCCACGCGCCGCCATTACTGGGTGACCGCGGCGGACGGCAGTACGCTGGCGATTACCACGCCGGAAATGACGCTGGTACTGAACAATAACGGCACCTATCAGACGTACGATCTACACGGCGAGAAGATCAAAGACCAGAAGCCGCAGCTGAGCCTGTTGTTGCAGGTACTGACCGACGAGAAACGATTCATTGCTAACTGATTAATTATAAATCAGTTAGCAAGACATCCCCTTGCATTCGTGGTGGAAAGCGGTAGTATTGGCATCCACAAGTCGGCACGTAGCGCAGCCTGGTAGCGCACCGTCATGGGGTGTCGGGGGTCGGAGGTTCAAATCCTCTCGTGCCGACCAAAATCCCTTAGAAAAACCAACCTCTTACGGTTGGTTTTTTTATGTCTGCCGTTCCCTTCCAGTACTGTGCTAACACCGCATAATCAAAAGGTTTTACTACTTACCCATGCCCAAAATAGGGTAAAATTTATTCTCTCATCAACGCGATGAATCTGGACG
This sequence comes from Citrobacter sp. CK194, assembly GCF_030333395.1. NCBI lineage: Bacteria > Pseudomonadati > Pseudomonadota > Gammaproteobacteria > Enterobacterales > Enterobacteriaceae > Citrobacter > Citrobacter sp. CK194. Next base: position 387,959 of record NZ_JAOWGA010000019.1, on the reverse strand, counting down.
ATTTTCGCGCTAAAAACAATAATGATACGAGTATGTACTCAGGAGAATAGTATGCCTGAAGCAACGCCTTTTCAGGTGCTTATTGTGGACGATCATCCACTTATGCGACGAGGTATTCGTCAATTACTGGAACTGGATACCGCATTTAATGTCGTTGCCGAAGCTGGCGATGGGGCGAGTGCTATCGATCTGGCAAGCCGTCTCGATCTTGATCTGATCCTGCTTGACCTGAATATGAAAGGCCTGAGCGGGCTTGATACGTTGAATGCGCTGCGTCGGGATGGCGTCACCGCACAGATCATTATCCTGACGGTTTCCGACTCTGCCAGTGACGTGTACGCGCTGATTGATGCCGGGGCGGATGGCTATTTACTGAAAGACAGCGACCCGGAAGTGCTGCTGGAAGCGATTCGTGCTGGCGCCAACGGCGGCAAGGTATTCAGCGATCGCGTCAGCGAATACCTGCGCGAACGGGAACTGTTTGGCGCAGAGGAAGATCCCTTTAGCGTGCTCACTGAACGCGAACTGGACGTGCTGCACGAACTGGCTCAGGGGCTGTCGAACAAACAGATTGCCTCCGTGCTGAATATTTCTGAGCAGACGGTTAAGGTGCATATTCGTAATTTACTGCGAAAGCTGAACGTGCGCTCGCGCGTCGCGGCGACCATTCTCTTTTTACAAACACGCGGAATGCAGTAACAAGATATGCCCGATGGCGCTACGCTTATCGGGCCTACAAGTCGCGTGGCAAGTACTATCCGGCCTTGCCACACTCATTTATTCCGCCTGCGGCGAAAGCTGCGCTAATGCCTGCTTAATACTGCGTTCAATCACTGCCCGGCGGGAATCATTGGCGGGCAGCAATTTCAGCATCATCTCCCAGGCTGCGACCGCCTCGCCGAAACGCTGCTGCTCGAAGGCATTAAACGCATACATACTCAACGTCCGAATGTTGGCATGATCGCTTCTCACCAACTGGCGCAACAGCTCCCCTCCCCGACGATTATCATCAGGATCGGAAGAACGGGTCAGCGCTTCCGCATACCCTAATGCGGCATCGCTATTTTTGGGATCCAGTCTGTACGCATTGGCATACGCTTCCGTCGCCGTGCTGGCATTCCCCAGCACCATGCCGATACGCCCAAGCATAATCCAGCCTTCCACATTGCCAGCATCGCTTTGCAGTCGGGTACGCAAACCAAGCGCCAGGCGTGTCATCTCTTCTTCATTCAGCGGCTGCGCGTCAGGGTTCAGCGCACGCTCCAGCAGCGCTGGCGTCTGCGCCGTAGCCTGTTGCCAGATTTTTACCTGCTGATAGTTACCGGTCTGGTAGTAACTTACCGCCCCGACAATCAGCGCGATCACAACCCCGGGAGCAAACAGCCATAATCCGGCCTGGCGTCCCTTCGGCGTCACCTCATCAGAAAAGGTTTCCTGTTTAACACGTACGCGCCGCCGCGAACGGGCGAAGATAATCCAGCCGCCAGCGCCAATAGCGGCGATCGGCAAGATCCACAACAGCACGGTAAGCGGCGTCAGCGGCGGATCGTAGGTGACGAAGTTACCGTAGCGCGCCACCATGTAATCAACGATCTCCTGCTTGCTTTTACCTTCCTGCATCAGTTCATAAACCTTCTGACGCAGGTCGGTGGCAATCATCGAGTTAGAGTCCGCGATGCTGTTGTTCTGGCATTTCGGGCAGCGCAGCTGCTCGGTGAGCTGGCGGAACTGCTGCTCCTGCGCTTCATCTTTGAACTGCATAACATCAATGGCAGCCAGCGACGAGCCGGAGATCACCAGCATCAGCACGCCCAGTAAGAATCTCATTGCGCGGCCTCCTTGCTGTACTGCTCCCAGAGCGGTTTTATTTCACTTTCCCATACTCTGGCGTTCAGATCGCCTGCATGGCGATAACGAATGATCCCTTTACCGTCGATCAGGAAGGTTTCCGGCGCGCCGTAAACGCCCAGATCCAGCCCAAGCATACCGTCGCCATCAAACAGGCTTAACGCATAAGGATTCCCTAACTCTTTCAGCCAGGTAATCGCTTTCTGGCGATCGTCTTTGTAATTCAGACCAACCACGCGAATTCCCTGCGCAGACAGCTGATTCAGATACTGATGTTCAGCGCGGCAGGTCGGGCACCAGGTCGCCCACACGTTAAGCAGCACCGGTTTCCCCTGCGTCAGCACGTCTGCCTGATAATGCTGACCAGGATTTTCCAGCGATTCGAGACGGAAGGTCGGCACCGGTTTGCCAATCAGCGCCGATTCCAGATTCGTCGGATCGTCCCCTTCCGCATTACGCGCCAACTGCCACAGCAACGCCGCCGCAATAACCAGAAAAATGACGAAAGGTATTAACAGTACGTTGCGCTTCATACAGCCTCCGGCGCGGTTTTTTGCGGGCATGAACGCTGGCGATAGCGCGGATCAAACAGGCAGAACAACCCGCCAAGCGCCATCAACAGCCCTCCCGCCCAGATCCAGCGAATAAACGGTTTGTAATACAGGCGCACCGCCCATGCGCCATTGTCCAACTCTTCGCCGAGAGCGGCATACAGATCGCGGGTGATCCCGCCATCGATCGCCGCTTCCGTCATCATTGAGCTGGTGCTGTTATAAAAACGTTTTTCCGCATGCAGCGTCGCTTCTGCTTTACCTTCCCGCGTCACGCCGATAATCGCCACCCCGCCGCGATAGTTCGGGCCGGTAATCTCCTTCACTTCACGGAAGGTGAATTGATAGTCGTGGATGCTGACGCTGTCGCCCGCTTTCATGCGGACATCACGTTCCACGCTGTAGTTTTGGCTAAACGCGATGCCGACAATCGTCACCGCCAGCCCAACATGCCCGGCGACCATTCCCCAGTAGCTGAGCGTCATTTTCGTACCGCGCGAAACGCGCTGCGCGACTTCCGCTACCGCCAGCACAAATACCCAGCACGCCATCGCCAGCCCGACCACCGTCATGGCGACAATCTTGTCTTCAAACAGCCACGGCAGCAGCATCGACAGCACTAACGTGCTCACCAGCGCGATAACCAACAACCGCTGCAACTTGCGCGGTCTGTCACGTCCCCAGCGAACCAGCGGCCCGATGCCCAGCAGCAGCGCGAACGGCGCCATCAGCCAGGTGAACATGGTATTAAAGAACGGTTCGCCGATTGAAATACTGCCCAGACCGAGCTGTTTATGCACCAGCGGCAGCAATGTTCCCAGCAACACCACCAGCATGGCGGCGATAAGCAGGACGTTATTGGCTAACAGCAGTGACTCACGCGACCAGAGCGCGTTATTCACCCGCGAGCGAACCTTGTGTCCGCGCGTCGCGAACAGCAGCAGCGAACCGCCGATCACCAGTACCATAAAGGCGAGAATAAACATCCCGCGCGATGGGTCGGAGGCAAAAGCATGCACCGACACCAGCACGCCAGAACGCACCAGGAAAGTACCGAGCAGGCAGAGTGAGAAGGCGCATATTGAAAGCAGGAGCGTCCAGGCTTTGAAGCTGGCGCGCTGTTCAGTCACCGCCAGGGAGTGCATCAACGCGGTGCCCACCAGCCACGGCATAAATGAGGCGTTTTCCACCGGGTCCCAGAACCACCAGCCGCCCCAGCCCAGCTCGTAATAGGCCCAGGCAGAGCCAAGCACGATACCCAGCGTTAAGAATACCCATGCGGCCAGCGTCCAGGGACGGGAAAAGCGGGCAAAGGTGCTGTCCAGACGCCCACTCATCAGCGCGGCGATCGCGAACGCAAACGCCACCGAGAAACCGACATAGCCCATATAGAGCAGCGGCGGGTGGAAGATCAGCCCCGGGTCCTGCAACAGCGGATTCAGGTCGCGCCCTTCAATCGGAAAGTTGGGCAACGTACGGGAAAACGGGTTGGAGGTGAACAGAATAAACAGCAGAAAACCGACGCTGACCATTCCCATCACCGCCAGTACGCGGGCGACGATATCCAGCGGCATCCGCTGACTGAACACGGCCACGGCAAACGTCCAGCCGCTCATCAGCAATACCCATAGCAGAAGCGACCCTTCGTGCGCTCCCCAGGTCGCGGCGACGCGATACCAGACCGGCAGTTGCGTGTTGGAGTTGCTGGCGACATAGGTAACAGTAAAATCATTCACCACGAAGGCATTGATCAGCACCAGAAACGCGCCCATCACCAGGATAAACAGCAGCCAGGAGAATGGCCTCGCCGAGGCCATCATGCGCACATCGCCGCGCCCCACGCCCCACAGCGGATAAACGGACAGCAACAGCGCCACGCCGAGTGCGAGACACAGCAGCGCGTTGCCAATTTCAGGCATCATGATGCTTTATCCTTATAAACGCTTTCCGGGCGACGATGGTTTTCCTGCATCGCTTTTTCAACTTCCGGCGGGGTATAGTTTTCATCATGTTTGGCGAGCACCTCTTTCGCCTGCACATGGTTTTTCTCGCCCAGCTCCCCCTGCACCACCACGCCCTGCCCTTCGCGGAACAGATCCGGCAGAATGCCTTCGTACGTCACATCCACCACGCCTTCGGCGTCGTAGATGCTGAAATTCACTTTCAGCGAATCCGGGTCGCGTTTCACGCTTCCGGGCATGACCATGCCACCGACGCGCAGGCGTTGCCCCACTTCAGGCAGTTGGTGCGTTTCGCGTTTACCGTAGAGAATTTCGCCTGGCGTATAGAACAGGTCGATATTGGAACGCAGCGCATAAAGTACCAGCGTGATAGTCAGAGCCAAACCGGCCAGCACCGCGCAGGCTATCCACAAACGATTTTTTCGACGGATATTCATGCCGCCTCCCGCTGCGCCTGCGCCGCACGCATCCGCGCTTCACGCGCTCGCTGCTGCGCCACACCGCGCAAAATCACGCGGTGCTGCATGGCGGTATGCACCACCAGCGCCGCCAGCGGGATCACTGTCATCACAACCGCCAGCCAGACATAAAAGGCGTAACCGCCCATAGCAAAGAAATCACTCCAGGATGCAAATGCGCTGGTCATTGGCGGCCTCTTTTTAAAATCAGTTCACTCACCCACGGGCGACGTTTTTCCATTAACAAAATCAGGTTACGCATCCGCATCAGCGCCAGCGTGATAAACAGCAGCAGATAACCGATAATCGCCAGGCGCAGCGGCGCGCGCATCGCCGGGTCAATGCTCTGCTGCATACGTGTTGATCCCTGATGTAGCGTATTCCACCACTCCACCGAGTAGTGGATGATCGGCAGATTAACGACGCCAATCAGCACCAGAATGCCCGCAGCGCGCCCCGCCAGGCGGCGATCGTCAAAGGCGTGCCACAACGCTATCGCCCCGACGTACAGGAACAGCAGCACCAGTTCGGAGGTCAATCGCGCGTCCCATACCCACCAGGTTCCCCACATCGGTTTTCCCCAGGCAGAACCGGTAACCAGCGCGATAAAGGTAAACACCGCGCCAACAGGCGCCATCGCCGCCACCGCCAGGTTAGCCATTTTCATTTGCCAGACCAGACCGATGAATGCGGCAACCGCCATCGAGGCGTAAATCCCCATCGACCAGATCGCCGCCGGGACATGCAGGTAGATGATGCGGTAGCTTTGCCCCTGCTGATAATCCGCAGGCGCGAAGCCAAACCCCCAGACCCAGCCCGCCGCCAGCACCACCACGCTGGCTATCGCCAGCCACGGGATGAACCAGCCACAGATCTGATAAAGCCGTGGGGGAATCGCCAGTTGATGAAGAGTTTTCCACATAGTTCAGTCACCAGATTCAATCAAAACGAATGAAACTTCAGTTATGCCGGATGACGGCAAAGACGCCTTATCAGACCTACAGACTTTCCTGATAAGCGTAACGTCATCCGGCATCCTACAGTTTGTCGCCAGTCAAAGACCGCGCTACTGCATGCTGATACGTAACGCTGCCGCCGTAGCAAAAGGGCTTAACGTTGCGCTGCCCGCCAGCAACGCGCCCAAAATCGCCATGTATCCCTCAACGGGCAAATGCATGGAGGCCGCATCCATCGCCGCAGTGGCGAAAATCAGTAACGGAATGGTCAGCGGCAGCACCAGCACGCTCAGCAATACGCCGCCGCGCTTCAGGCCCACCGTTAACCCCACGCCCGGCGCGCCAAGAAAACTCAGGGTCGGCGTGCCAAGCAGCAGAGTCAGCGCCATGATTTGCCAGCCGTACATATCCATTCCCAGCAATAACGCCACCAGCGGGGAGAGGATCAGCAGCGGCAGACCGGTCACCACCCAGTGCGCCATCACTTTCGCCAGCACCACCGCCGGTAACGGCAGCGGCAGGAGCATCAGTTGCTCCAGGCTGCCGTCCTGTAAGTCATCGCGAAACAGACGCTCCAGCGCCAGCAGCGAGGAGAGCAACGCCGCCACCCAGATAATGCCGGGAACAATGCGCGCCAGCAGCTGCGGCTCCGGGCCAATGCTCAGTGGGAAAAGCGTGATAACAATCAGAAAGAACCACAGCGGGTTAGCAATTTCCGCGCTATGACGAAACGCCACGCGCAGCTCAAGACGAAAGATTTGCCACATCATTGCGCTGCCCTCTCGCCGGTCAGCGCGATGCGCCGTATTTTGTCAGTCGCGACATTCAGCGGCTGGTGCGTGGTGAGGATGACGATCCCGCCCTGCTGTGTATGTTCAGCCATGCGCTGCGTCAGACGCTCAACGCCATTGACATCAATGGCGGTAAACGGCTCGTCGAGGATCCAGAGCGTCGCGCGGGTCAGCCACAGACGCGCCAGCGCCACGCGCCGTTGCTGTCCAGCGGAAAGCTGGTTGACGGGGATGTCTTCGTATCCGGCCAGCCCCGCCTGCGCCAGCGCGGCCAGACACTGCGCCGTATCGCCGTCATGGTGGAAAAAGCGCAGGTTCTCCAACGCCGAAAGCCGGGTTTTAATCCCCGGCTGATGTCCAATCCACAACAGATTTTGATGGTAGCTGTCGCGCACGCGGTGCAACGCCTGCTCTTGCCAGCACACTTCCCCTGCGTCGGGGCGCGCCAGCCCGGTGAGCAACCGCAAAAGGGTGGTTTTCCCCGCGCCGTTGCCCCCGGTAATTTGTACCCATTCCCCTGCGTTCACGCGAAACGACAGCCCACTGAACAGTATTCTGTCATCCCGCTCGCAGAGCAGTTCTCTGGCTTCAAGCATACCCACTCATTATTAAAAGCCCGGTTTCACTTCGCGCATATCCGGGAGTTTATGCGCAATCCCTTTGTGGCAGTCGATACAGGTTTGCCCCTCTTTCACTGCCTGGTCGTGCATTTTGGCGGCAACGCCTTTCTGAGCGGTGAGATCCATAAATTCGAAGTTGTGGCAGTTACGGCACTCCCGCGAATTGGTGTCTTTCATCCGTCGCCACTCGCTCTGCGCCATTGTCAGACGGTGATCTTCAAACTTCTGCGGAGTATCGATAATGCCGAACACCTTCCCGTACAGCTCTTTACTGGCCTTGATCTTACGGATCATTTTCGGGCCCCACTCGTGCGGAACGTGACAGTCAGGACAGGTGGCGCGAACACCGCTGCGGTTGTTGTAGTGCACGGTTTCCATGTATTCCTGATAGACGGTGTTGCGCATTTCGTGGCAGCTGATACAGAACTCTTCGGTGTTGGCCTTTTCCATCCCGGTGTTGAAACCGCCCCAGAAAATAATGCCGCCAACAAAACCGATTAACAGCAACGTGCCGATCGCCAGGCGGCTGGGGCGACGCCACCATTGCCAGACCCGCTTAATCACACCAGGTTTACGGTTAGAATTTTCCATAATGACCTCTTATTTCCCGTAACCTTTCGACGGAGTAAAGGTATTACCCACGATCGGCGCGGCATCCGCCTGCGGCACATGGCACTGCAAACAGAAGTAACGACGCGGCGCGACTTCGCCTAAAACTTTGCCGTCGCTGTCCATAAAGTGCGTTGGGCTAATACGCGGCGCGCCGGTCGTACGGTAGCTTTCCACACCATGACATTGCAGGCAGCGGTTGGTATTGGTCGTTACCTGATAACCTTCAACGCTATGCGGGATCATCGGCGGCTGATTAACATAGTTCAGCGGCATACGTTCCTGCTCTTTCGGCATGCGAATCGCCCCTTCCTGCGTCCCCGAAACTTCCGGCGACTGGCTCAGATCCACTCCGTTTGCTGCCCAAACCGCACCACTCACCACCAGGGCAAGCAGGGCCGTCCATTGACACAGCGCTTTCTTCAGGTCATGGCTTTTCATGATTTCGCTCCCGAACTCCATCGTGTTGTTATTGTAAATACGTCCTCAGAACAGACATCCACGCAGCGACCGCACGTCATGCAATCGCGGCTGGTGACCTGCACCGGGCTTTGCTCATCCAGCACCGGCGCACGCAGGACGTGCGGTTCCGGGCAAACATGAAAACAATCCATACAGCGGTTACATTTCTCGCGATCTTTCGCCGCCACCGTTAGCGCGCCTTTACTTCCCAGCACGCCATACAACGCGCCCAAAGGGCAGATATGTCCGCACCAGCCGTGTTCAACGACCAGTAAATCAAATAAAAACAGAGCGATAATCAGCAGTGCACCGCTACCGAATCCCATCACCAGGCTACGCCCCAGCAGGGAAACCGGGTTTATCCATTCCCACAGTAGCGTTCCGGTTAGCGCCGATCCCACCAGCACGACAACCAGAAGGACGTACCGTATATGACGCGGAATCGTTGCGGACTGATTCAGGTCAAACCTTCTGCGTAGCCAGTTCGCAAAATCGGTAATTGGGTTCAGCGGACAGACCCAACTGCAAAATAATCGCTTTCCTGCCAGGGCATACAGCACCGTAATAATGGCGGCGCCAGTCAGCGCAACGGCGGCAGGTAAATGCCCGCTGGCAAGGCTTTGCAACGTTATCAGCGGGTCGGTTAAAGGAATGGTATCCAACAACAAGCTACTGCTGTAGTTACCGTGCAGAATCCAGACGCCCGCCCACGGGCCACTGAGAAACATTCCCAGCACCAGAAACTGACTTATCCGCCGCAAAACCAGCCAGCGATGGCTGCGCCACCAGCCTTTTTTCGCTCGCGCTTCGCGCCCGGCATCGCGTTTACGATTTGCCATCTTTCCCCTCCAGCCAGCCGAAGCGGTAGTGGTGCCCCAACTCCCCTTTCGCCAGCGACAGCGGCAACACTTTTATCGCCGGTTGTTCCAGCACACAGACTTTTTCGCATTTACCGCAGCCGGTGCAGGCGTCGCTGTGAACGGTGGGAAGAAAGCGCGCATGTTTGCCGGTACGCATATTGCGATCCAGCTCCAGCGTGATCGCCTCATCGATTTTTGGGCACTCGCGATAACAAACATCGCAGCGCAGTCCCTGGAAGTTAAGGCAGTTCTCCTGGTCCAGCAGTACCGCCAGCCCCATGCGCGCATCGTCAATGGATTCGATCTCTCGATCCAACGCCCCACTGGGGCAAACTTTGGCGCATGGAATGTCTTCACACATTTCGCAGGGAATATCGCGGGCGACAAAGTAAGGCGTACCGGCAGACAAACCCGAAGCCAGCGTCGCCAGCTTCAGGGTGTCATACGGACATGCCTGAACGCACTGCCCGCAGCGCACGCAGGCGCTGGCGAACGCGTCTTCACTCAATGCCCCCGGCGGGCGCAACCGCACGCCCGTTGCGCGAGCGGTTTGCTGCTGTAACCCCAGCGCTACGCCAACGGCAGCCAGCCCGCCTGCCGTGCGAACCATATCGCGCAAAAAGCGGCGGCGGCCATTTTGGGGTTTCGCTGACCGGGACATGGTGTGTTACACCTTCGCCAGTTTGACGGCGCACTTCTTGAAATCCGTCTCTTTAGAGAGCGGGTCCGTCGCATCCAGCGTCAGGTTGTTCACCAGCTGTGCGGCGTCGAAGAACGGCATGTACACCAGTCCCTGCGGCGGACGGTTACGCCCGCGCGTTTCAACAACCGAAATCACTTCCCCACGGCGGGAGATGACTTTGACCTTATCACCACGGCGCAGGTCGCGCGTTTTCGCGTCCAGCGGATGAATAAAGAGCACCGCTTCCGGGAAGGCGCGATGCAGCTCAGGCACGCGGCGCGTCATGCTGCCGGTGTGCCAGTGCTCCAGTACGCGACCGGTAGAGAGCCACAGGTCATACTCTTTATCCGGCGCTTCCGCGGCGGGTTCAAACGGCAGGGCGAAAATCACCGCTTTGCCGTCCGGCTTACCGTAAAACTTGTAGCCTTCTCCCGCTTTGACATACGGGTCATGGCCTTCGCTGTAACGCCACTGGGTCTCTTTACCGTCAACCACCGGCCAGCGCAGACCGCGCGCTTTGTGATAATCATCGAACGGCGCGAGATCGTGGCCGTGTCCGCGACCAAACCAGGCGTACTCTTCAAACAGCCCTTTTTGCAGGTAGAAACCCAGCTCACGGGATTCATCGTTCAGCTGGTCTTCCGCCAGATCGGTCAGCGGGAATTTGCTGACCGCAGGCGTGGCAAACAGAACGTCGTAGAGGGTTTTGCCGCGCAGTTCTGGTTTTTGCGCCAGCAGATCTTCCGGCCAGACCTCTTCCGTTTTGAAACGACGAGCGAACTGCACCAGCTGCCACAGGTCTGATTTCGCTTCACCCGGCGCTTTAATTTGTTGACGCCAGAACTGGGTACGACGCTCAGCGTTACCGTAGGCCCCTTCTTTCTCCACCCACATCGCCGTTGGCAGAATCAGGTCAGCGGCCAGCGCGCTGACGGTCGGGTACGGATCGGAGACGATGACGAAGTTACGCGGATCGCGCCAGCCCGGCATACGCTCTTCGTTGATGTTCGGCCCGGCCTGCATGTTGTTGTTGCACATCACCCAGTAGACGTTCAGCTTGCCGTCTTTCAGCGCACGATCCTGCGCTACGGCGTGCAGACCGATTTTCGCCGGGATGGTGCCCGTTGGGATCTGCCAGTGTTTTTCGCAGATATCACGGTGTTTTTCATTAGTGACCACCATGTCCGCAGGCAGGCGGTGGGAGAATGTCCCAACTTCACGCGCCGTACCACAGGCGGAAGGCTGACCGGTCAGGGAGAACGGACCACAGCCTGGCTGGGAGATCTTGCCGGTCAACAGGTGCAGGTTATACACCAGGTTGTTGGCCCATACGCCACGCGTATGCTGGTTAAAGCCCATCGTCCAGTAGGAGATCACTTTTTTCTTCGGATCGGCATACAGCTGCGCCAGCTGCTCCAGCTGATCTTTCGGCACGCCGGTCATTTCTGCGGTTTTCTCCAGCGTGTACTCCGCGACAAACGCTTTGTACTCGTCGAAGCTCATCGGCTCAGAGGCGTCGGAGCCCGGATTCTTCGCCGCTTTTTCCAGCGGGTGCGTTGGACGCAGACCATAACCGATGTCGGTCGTCCCTTTACGCAGGTTGACGTATTTGCTGAAGAAATCCTGATTTATCGCATTATTTTGAATGATGTAATTGGCGATATAGTTGAGGATCACCAGATCGCTTTGCGGCGTAAAGACGATGCCGTTATCCGCCAGCTCAAAGCTACGATGCTGGAAGGTTGAGAGAACCGCGACATTAACGTTCGGATCGGACAGACGGCGGTTGGTGATGCGCGACCACAGGATCGGGTGCATCTCCGCCATGTTAGAGCCCCATAGCACAAAGGCGTCGGCTTGTTCGATATCGTCGTAGCACCCCATCGGCTCATCCATACCAAAAGTACGCATGAAGCCCACCACCGCCGACGCCATGCAGTGGCGCGCGTTCGGGTCGATATTGTTGGAACGGAAACCGGCTTTGAACAGCTTCGCGGCGGCATAACCTTCCCAGACCGTCCACTGCCCGGAACCAAACATACCAATCGCTTCCGGCCCTTTTTCTTTCAGGGAGGCCTTAAATTTCTCTTCCATCACATCGAAGGCCTGATCCCAACTGATTGGGGTAAATTCGCCTTCTTTGTTGTACTGGCCGTCTTTCATGCGCAGCATCGGCTGCGTTAAACGGTCTTTGCCATACATGATCTTGGGCAGGAAATAGCCCTTAATGCAGTTAAGGCCACGGTTGACCGGCGCATCAGGATCGCCCTGACAGGCCACAATACGGCCCTGCTGAGTACCGACCAGCACGCCGCAACCCGTTCCGCAAAAACGGCACGGGGCTTTGTCCCATTTGATGGCTTCCTGCTGACCAACCACTGCGCGGGCGACGCCCGGCACGCTTAGCCCGGCAGCCGCCGCAGCGGCCGCAACGGCGTTAGCTTTCATAAAGCTACGACGACTGAGTTTCATGGTGTTTCCTCACCTTGCTCATCCTGCTGGTGATAAACCAGCGACACCGCCAGCACGCCCGCAACGTTGCGTACCGACTCAATTGTTTGCATCAGCGTTCCGCTGTGTTCTGCTTCCACCACCACGATCAACTGACCGCTGTCGACATCGCTCAGCGCGACTTCACAGCCCGGAAACTGGTGCAATTGCGTGCTGATGTCGGTGATGTGCTGACTTTTGGCCTGGACGACCAGGCTACAGACCTGCCAGTTACTGTGCTGCATGGTTGTACTCCGCATTGATCGCTGATGTCGGGCAAATAGCGACACACGCCCCGCATCCGCTGCATGCCTGATTGTCGAGTTGCGGCTGATAAATGCCTGACAGCGTGGGGCGAAACGTTATCGCCAGTGGTTCGCAGCTATCCTGGCAGCGATGACACTCAACGGACTGATACGCCAGACAATTCTGCCCAATCGTAAAGTTCAGATCCCATGCCCTGGTGTGGCGCGGAAGGAAGAGTGATTCAGGACAGGCTTGCGCGCAGGCATAACAAAAGCTGCATTCACCCTGCTTAAAATTAACGCCCGGATAGCCGCCCTGCCCCCGCTGTAAAATGTCGGTTTCACATGCCTGAATGCAGGCGTCGCAACGGATGCAGTGCGTCAGGAAGTGTGATTCGTCCCCAGACCAGGGCGGACGGAGCCCGCTGTTGGCTTTGCGCCAACTGCCTGTCAGTATTCCTCGACGGGATAGATCAACCATGACATCGCCCTTCCATCACGACGCTCACACCGGAAGGTGAACGACTAAATAAACCGCACTACCACTAAGTCATTATTATGATCGGTAAGATATTTCAGGATGTGTTAGAGGTGCATACCCCGATTGGGGTAAATGCTGTCGCCGGATCAAAAGAGTGTGGGGTTAGCGTATCTGAATGTGCTTTTGTTCACATTTCAAAGGGTTATATCAATAAGTATATAACGAAAGGCTTAATTGGAGAATAATCCTATTTAACGCGTAAGAAATGGAATATATCGCTATCAAACAAGTAAACATTCAATTAACCATCTTAAAATATAAGTAAATTTAGATTAATAGCCAATATGAATGTGTTAACCTGCCGGGAATCGTTCAGAAGACAGAAGAAAGGAAACGCTGTGAACTCGAAAATGAAGACAATTGTACCTGCTGTACTGTTAGCGGCTTTCGCCAGTACCTCCGCATGGGCGGCGACCAGCGATGCCAATACGCAACCTCTGGAAAAAATCGCGCCGTATCCGAAAGCGGAAAAAGGGATGAAGCGCCAGGTTATCCAGCTTACTCCCCAGGAAGATGAGTCTACCCTGAAAGTGGAACTGCTGATCGGCCAGACGCTGGAAGTGGATTGCAACCATCACCGTCCTGGCGGCGAACTGGCGAGCAAAACGCTGGAAGGCTGGGGTTACGACTACTACGTTTTTGATAAAGTAACCTCCCCGGTTTCTACCATGATGGCCTGCCCGGATGGCAAGAAAGAGCAGAAGTTTGTGACGGCCTATCTGGGCGATGCCGGAATGGTGCGTTATAACAGCAAGCTGCCGATCGTGGTGTACACCCCGGCTAACGTAGAGGTGAAATACCGTATCTGGAAAGCGGAAGATAAAGTACAGGACGCAGTGACGCGTTAAGGAACGTTTTGCCGGATGGCGGCATACCGCCTTATCCGGCCTACATATTGCTCGTTGTAGGCCGGATAAGTGCAGCGCCATCCGGCATGCCGCAATACGTTTTTACAGCGCGATATCCGCGACAGCTTTATGCGCCGGCTGCGGTTGAACCTGCGGCTTAAGCTGCGGTTTTGGCGCTTCGTCCACCACCTGCGGCTTGTCATATTTCAGCCCCAGAACGTCGCTGGTGTATTGCAGCTCTTGTTCCGTGGCCTCAATATTGCCGTTCAGCTTAGTCCCGTAAGACGGAACAATCGTTTTCAGCTTCGCCTGCCATTCCGGGCTGGCCACTTTCTCTTTAAACACTTTTTCCATCAGATGCAGCATGATCGGCGCAGCAGTGGATGCCCCCGGAGACGCGCCCAGCAGCGCGGCAATCGTACCGTCTTTGTCGCTGACCACTTCAGTGCCCAGACGCAGTACGCCGCCCTTGTCTTCATCACGCTTGATGATCTGCACACGCTGGCCCGCCTGCCACAAACGCCAGTCTTCTTTCTTCGCCTGCGGATAGTACTCTTTCAGCGCTTCAAAGCGTTCATCATCGCTCAGCATCACCTGGCTAATCAGGTATTTCACCAGATCGAAGTTATCCATCCCTACGTTGACCATCGGCATAAAGTTAGAGGTCGTGGTCGAACTCAGCAGATCCCACAGCGAACCGTTTTTCAGGAACTTCGTGGAGAACGTCGCGAACGGCCCAAACAGCACGACGCGTTTGCCATCCAGGATACGGGTATCGATGTGCGGTACGGACATCGGCGGCGCGCCGACCGACGCCTGGCCGTATACCTTCGCCAGGTGGTTGTTAACCACATCCGGGTTCTCTGAAACCAGGAACTGGCCGCCAACCGGGAATCCCGCGTAATCTTTCGCTTCAGGAATGCCCGTCTCCTGCAACAGCTTCAGCGCCGCGCCGCCCGCACCGATAAAGACAAATTTCGCCTTAATCGCATGTTCTGCTTCACCGTTTTTCAGATCGGCGACGGTCACGGTCCAGGAGTTATCCGCGTTACGTTTAAATCCACGGACTTCGGTATTCAGTTGCAGCGCAAAGTTCGGTTTTTTCTGCAACGATGCCACCAGCTGACGCGTGATTTCCCCGTAGTTCACGTCAGTACCAATTTCAGTGCGGGTCGCGGCAACCTTCTGTTTCGGGTCGCGACCTTCCATGACCAGCGGCGCCCACTCTTTAATTTGCGCATGATCTTCGGAGTAACGCATACCGCGGAACAGCGTGCTCTGCTGCAACGCGGTATAGCGGGCGCGCAGGAAATTGACGTTATCATCGCCCCAGACAAAGCTCATGTGCGGAACGGTATTGATAAACGAGTGTGGTTCGTGCAGAACGCCGCTCTGTACCTGATGCGCCCAGAACTGGCGGGAAACCTGGAAGGCTTCGTTAATGTCGACTGCCTTTTCGATGCTGACGGAACCGTCGGCTTTTTTCGGCGTGTAGTTCAGTTCCATCAGCGCGGAGTGGCCTGTTCCGGCGTTGTTCCAGCCGTTAGAACTCTCCTGTGCAACCCCATCCAGTCGCTCAACCATGGTCATTGACCACTCCGGTTCCAGCTCCTGCAAATAGGTTCCCAACGTGGCGCTCATGATGCCGCCGCCAATCAACAGTACATCCGTTTCCTGCTCTTCGGTCGCTTTCGCTTTTGCCGCCATCGAGACAGCATTCAGCCCCACAGCCATGGTGAAGAGCATGGCAGTCACTTTTTTCATAATGTTAATGCCTTACTTTTAGTATCGTTTTTTTGCTTTTTGCAGGTGAAAATCGAGCGGCATCAACGTTAACACTTCAGGTAAAAGATTTAAATATTGTTTATAAATTATATTAAGATTTTAAAAACGTTAGTAATACGTTGAATATTTATAAGGTTATTGACGATTAACGGGGCAACAGCATTCCCGCATCGCTCATCGCCATGCTTTTGCTGCTACGGATGATCAGGCGTAATCAGGCGGTTAAAGCAGAAATGCCGTCGCCAGCCCCAGAAAAATAAAGAAACCGCCGGTATCGGTAATGGCGGTAATCATCACGCTTGAGCCGACCGCCGGGTCGCGCCCGAGCTTTACCATCGTCATCGGGATGATCACGCCCATCAGCGCCGCCACCAATAAATTAAGCACCATCGCCAGCGTCATAACGCCGCCAAGGGCGATATCGTCGTAGAGCCACCAGGTCACGCCGCCCATGATGCCGCCCCAGACAAGGCCATTGACCAGCGCCACGCCCATTTCACGCAAAATGAGAAAGGTCAGGTTGCCGGGCTGAATATTTTGCAGCGCCAGCGCGCGAACAATCATGGTAATGGTTTGATTCCCGGTATTGCCGCCAATCCCGGCGACAATCGGCATGAGAGAAGCCAGCGCCACCAGCTGCGAGATTGTGTGTTCAAAGCCGTCGATCACCCGGGAGGCGATAAACGCCGTGCACAGGTTTATCGCCAGCCATGCCCAACGGGTTTTTACCGCTTTGGCGACGGGCGCAAAGACATCTTCTTCGGCGCTCAGCCCCCCCATGCGACGCAGATCGGTGTCGGTTTCTTCGTAGACCACATCAACGATCTCATCGATGGTCAGGCGTCCCATCAGTTTGCCGGAAGGATCGATCACGGCGGCGCTGACCAGGTTGTCACGTTCAAAGGTGCGCGCCGCATTCTCAGAGATATCTTCCGGGGCAAAGGTCAGCGGATCGTCATCCATCACGTCGCTGACTTTACGCTGCACGTCACTGAGCAGAATACGCGTCAGAGACAGCTCGCCGACCAGTATTTTATTCCGGTTCGTTACAAAGAGTTTGTCGGTGTTTTCCGGCATTTTTCCCAGACGGCGTAAATAGCGCTGCACCACCTCCAGCGTCACGTCCGGGCGCACGGTGATGACCTCGAACTCCATGATCGCCCCGACGCGATTCTTCTCGTAGTGCATAACCTGACGGACACGGGCGCGCTCCTCCGGCGGCAGCGTCGCCAGCAGTCGCCCGGTGAGGTTACGCGGCAGGTGCTGAACGAGATAAATCTGTTCGTCAATGTCGAGGTATTGCAGCGCGTCCAACAGCGCGCGGTCGGTCATTTCATCAATCAGGTCATCCCAGACGTTTTCGGACGCTTCCAGCAGCACTTTGCCGCGTTTTTCATTCTCGACCAGCCGCCATAAGGCATGACGTTCTTCGGAAGGCAGCGCTTCAAGGGTATCCGCCAGGTCCGGCGGCGGCAGGTGAGCCACCAGCGCCCCTACCTCAGCAATATCGTCGGCCAGCGTACCGACATCATATTGCTCAGCCAGGGTGAGCTTGCCTGACAGGGCGGAAATAATCGCTTTATCGGTGGTGAGCAGCCAGATAAGACGCGCACGCTCTTCATCGCGCAGTCTGGCGCTGTTTTTGGTCATTGCGGACATTAATTATAAATCCATGAAATGAGATGCCATTAAGCATGGCGTGAGGTTATATAAATAACAATAAACGGCACCGCGAATGGACAAAAAATCAGCATCATGCAGGGAATGGCAGGCCCGATAAGCGTCGCGCCATCGGGCAACCAGGCCGGATGCGGCTAATCCTTATCCGGCCTACAGGATCAGGCGGTACGCGCAACCGCATCGCGGGAGGCGGCGTCGCGTTCATCGCCGACCAGCTCACTCAACTGCCCGTTACGCATCTCCAGCAGGCGATCGGCGTGAATAAAGTAATGATCGTCATGACTGATCGCAAAGATGGTTTTGCCCATCTCCTGCATCAGCGGCAGCAGCACCTGATAAAATTCACGGCGGAAATGCGGGTCCTGATCGGCGGCCCATTCATCCAGCAGAATGATGTCACGCTCCTCCGCCAGCGCCAGCAGCAACGCCACGCGCTTTTTCTGCCCTTTCGACAGCTTCAGGTTCAGAATCCGGCCATCGCGCAGCTCCAGCTTGTGCGCCATTTTCAGTTGCTCAAGCCACTTTTCCACCAGTTCCGCTTTGGCCGGTTTGCCTTCCGGCCCCAGCAGTTGATCAAACAGCCAGACATCGGTAAACACAGCGGAAAAGAGTTTCCGGTAGTCCTCAGGACGCTCTGCGGAAAGCGTTTTGCCATCCAGTAAAATTTCGCCTGACTGAGGCTGGTACAGCCCCGTCAGCAGCATCGCCAGCGTCGATTTCCCGCTACCATTGCCGCCAATCAGAAACAGTAGTTCCCCGCGCTGGATGGTCAGGTTGAGCGGCCCTACTGAAAACGCATTATCCTGATAATGGAAAACGACATTGCGTAACTCCAGCGTTTTCCAGTCAGGAAAGGCGTCAGGACGAGGAAATTCCGCTTTAAACGGTGCCAGCGAAAATTTATTCAGCTTGTTGAAAGCCACCTGCGCGGTGAGCAGCGTCGGCAACGCGCCAACCGCAGAGAGCAGCGGCGTGCGCAGGAACAGCAGCGTCAGCGAATAGATCGCCGCCACGTTGGTATCCGCCCAGCCCAGGCTGTTCGCCATCCAGAACACCAGACCAATCGCGCCCAGCATCATAATGTTTGACCAGTTAACGGCGCTCAGGTGGAACGTATCGGCGCGAATAATATGGTGGCGATACTCTTTCGCATCCGGGATATACGAATGGTTAAAGATATGTTCCGCGCGCTCACGGTTCAGGGTCAGCTCTTTGCGCCCTTCCAGCACCGTCTGAAAATCCTGATACAGCTTATCTTCCGTTTCGCGCAGCGTCGCCATGTGCTTATACACGCGCGCCACCAGCACAAACCCGCCCCAGATGGTGATTGCCATCCAGATTGCCGTCACCAGCAGCATTTTGGTGGATAACATCGCCAGATACGCGGCGGAACCCACCGTCAGGATGATCCCCTGAACCAGCTCCGGCAGGCGCACGAACGCGATCGTGATATTGCGGATATCACTGGTTAACCCTGCCAGCAGCGAGGCGCTGCCCAGTTGTTCGATGCGCTCAACCTGCGTGTCCAGAATACGTTTGATAAATTCGCTGCGCAGGCGATAGACAAAATGGTGCCCTAACGCGGTTAAGGCCAGTTGGGAGCCCAGCGTCACCGCCATCAGTAAAAGCAGCAGCGCGAGAAATTCCGGCAGCACCATCAGCGTGGTATCTACCGTTTCGATGAGGCGCTGATTGATAAAGGCAATCAGACCAATCCCCAGCGCAGCGCTGGCGAGGCTGAGCGCCATCACGCTGATAAATGGCCAGCGATACTGCCGCCAGACAAGAAGAAGTAGTTCCATTCATACAACCCGGGCAAGGAATAACAGCCCGCAGTTTAAACATCTCAACGCCGACAGCAATAATAATTCTTATTTTTATTCTTTTTTACCCGCCTGGCGAAACGTCAGGTTGTAACGACAGTCCGCCGTCAGCGGATGAAAGCCCGCTTTAAGCGGTTGTATGCCGTGGTAAAACAGTCGCGATTCACCGCCCCAGACCACCACATCGCCGTGCTCCAGCAAAAGGCGTTTTAACGGATCGTTACGACGCAGGCCGCCAAACTGAAAAATGGCCGGAAGGCCCAAAGAAACCGACACAATCGGCGCGCGCAGATCCGGTTCGTCTTTATCCTGATGCAACGACAACTTTGAGCCGGGCGCATAGCGATTGATAAGACAGGCATCCGGCTGAAAATCAGCATAGCCCGCCGCGATCGCCGCGCGATGACACAGGCTGGTAAAGATCTCAGGCAGCGGCGGCCAGCGCCGCCCGGTTAACGGATCGACGGGAGAATAGAGATATCCGTGTTGATCCGTCGTCCAGCCGAGCTGACCGCAATTTGTCATCGCCACCGACATGGTATAGCCGCCGGGCGTCACCATCTGGCGAAATGGCGACTGCGCGGCGACCACCGCGATGGCCTCAATCAGCGATGGCGCCTCGCGAAAGGCGAAACGGCGCAAGATAACCGCGCCGGACGCCAGCGGCTCTTGCCAGGGTTCAGCATCCGCAAATAAGTCCAGCATCATTTATCCTCATGTCGCGCCTCTCGTTGCAGAAGCTGCGCCTTGCGCGCCACGCCCCAACGATAACCCGATAGCGCGCCGTCGCCGCGCACCACTCGATGGCACGGGATCACAATCGCCAGTTTATTTGCCCCGCAGGCGCTGGCAACGGCACGAACCGCCTTCGGCTTGCCGATTGCGCTGGCGATCTGCTGATAGCTGACGGTTTCCCCACAGGGAATCGTGCGCAGCGCCTGCCAGACCTGCTGCTGGAACGCGGTGCCCTGAATATCTAACGGCAGTGACAGCGGCATATCGCGTGCATTAATACTGGCGATAACCTGGCGCACGCGCTGCTGGAAAGGGCGATCAGCGGGTTCATCCTGCGCGGCGGGAAACAGTTCATGCAGGCTGGCGATAAGCCCGGCATCATCATCGCCCAGCAAAATCGCGCAGATTCCCCGCTCGCTCTCCGCAACCAGGCAGCGTCCCAGCGCACAATCCGCGAGGGCATAGCGAACGGGGAGATTATCGCCGCCCTTACGAAACTGCTTCGCCGTCATGCCGAGCGTCTCATCCGCTTTGCGATAGTAACTGCCGCTGTCGGGAAAACCGGCGTTCAGGATCGCCTGCGTTACCGTCTCTCCTTTCGCCAGCGCATCGCGCAGACGGCGGGCGCGCCAGGATTGCTGCCAGGCTTTTGGCGTCATCCCCGTCGTGGCTTTGAACAACCGGTGCAGATGAAATGGGCTCATTGCCACCTGCTGCGCCAGGGCGTCCAGCGTGATGGGGGCATCCTGTTCCAGTAAACGGCAGGCGTGCGTGATTTTATCCAGCTGATGCCGTCGGGCGTTGTCTTTGTCTGGCTGGCAGCGTTTGCAGGGGCGGAATCCTGCGGCCAGCGCCTGCTCCGCACTGGCAAAGAAACGAACGTTTTGCCGCAACGCGTGTTTTGCCCGACAGGACGGTCGGCAAAAGATGCCGGTGGTCTGTACCGCAAAAACAAACTGACCATCGGCGTCAGGATCGCGATCCAGCACCGACTGCCAGCGTGCATCGTCGTTTATGCGTGAGAGATTTTTCATCATGGACTCCTTCATTAAGCATAGTGCTTAGTCTCAGTGTGTCCGTAAGTCAGCGCACGAAAACCCGAAATCTTGCTTTTTAATTTTTATCACTCACGAGGAAGCTTTTGAACTGCGGCGACATCCAGGTTTTAAACCCCTCGCCCTCTTTCATGATCATGTACACCGCCAGCCCTTCCCGGCGCACCACCTCTTTGGCCTTTTCCGTGCCGAGCACCATCAACCCGGTATCCCAGCCGTCCGCTTCCAGCGCCGTCGGGGCGATAACCGTCACGGAGACCAGATTGTGTTCTATGGGACGCCCGGTCTGCGGATCAATGACGTGAGACAGGCGCTTCCCGTCCAGTTCGTAATAGTTACGGTAGCTGCCGGAGGTGCTGATGCCATGCCCGTTAATATCGACAATCGCCTGTACCGCGTTTTCTTGATCGGTCGGTTTTTGGATCGCCACACGCCAGGGTTGCCCCTGCGCATTCATGCCGCGACTGTTCAGGGCGCCGCCGACGGAGACCAGATAGCGGGCAATGCCTTCCTGTTCCATCAAGCGCGCCAGATGATCGGCCGCATACCCTTCCCCCACTGTTGAGAGATCGACGAACAGATCCGGCAGATCTTTTTGCAGATATTGCTGTCGCGCCTGATTGATAACCCGCAGATGTTGCAGCCCGGTCTTTGCTTTTGCGCTGTCAATCTGCGGCTGTGTGGGCACATTAACCGGCTGTTGCTCCGGGCCGAACCCCCACAGATTCACCAGCGGCCCCACGGTGATATCCATCGCGCCGTCGGTTTTCGCGCCAATGCGCAGCGCCGAGGTAATGATATCGGCCATTGCTTCGCTAACCGGCCAGGGAGAAAGACTTTGCGAATGGTTGAAGCGCATCAGCGCCGAGTCATTTTTGTACGTGGACAACAGCTGATCGTCGGCATCAAGCTGCGTCTGAATTCTGTTACGTAATTCCTCAGCACGGCTGGCGTCCACATCCACCACGCTGACCCGCCAGAAGGTGCCCATCGTTTTCCCTTCCAGTACGGTTGCAGCAGGTGACGCTGTATCAGCCGGTTTTGGGGCATCATCGCACCCCACAAAAAAGATCGTCGCGGCCAGCAGCGCTGCCCGACAAAAGGTCATTTCCATACGTGATTATCCTCATGCGAACGCGCGCAAGAGTACACCAAAAATCGCTATTTGTACGCCGTAAAAAACGCATTAAAAAAGGGCCCGCAGGCCCTTTAGTTGACATTGTTCGCAATCAGAACTGGTAAACCAGGCCCAGAGCAACGATGTCGTCAGTGCTGATACCCGCGTTACGGGTAAAGGTGTTGTCATCCAGCAGGTTGATTTTGTAATCAACGTAGGTAGACATGTTTTTGTTGAAGTAGTAGGTCGCGCCAACATCAACGTATTTCAGGATATCCTGATCGCCGTAGTTGGTGGTGCCGTTGGAGATGTCCTTACCTTTAGATTGCAGGTAAGCCACGGACGGACGCAGACCGAAGTCGAACTGGTACTGTGCAACCACTTCGAAGTTTTGCGCTTTATCAGCGAAGCCATAAGAGTCGCTACGGCTGTTCTGGGAAGAACCAAAGCGGGTTGCGTTGTAAGTCTGAGAGTACTGCGCTGCCAGGTAAACGTTGTTAGCGTCGTATTTCAGACCACCGGTATAAACGGTCGCACGATCGCCGCTGCCGTATACGCCAGCCGAATTCTGGTCAGCAGTACGTTTGGAAGAGGTGATTGCACCACCAACGCTGAAGCCTTCGCCGATATCATAGGTCAGAGATCCGCCGAAGCCGTCGCCGTTCTGTTTCAGCAGGCTACGACCATCCGCAACGTCGTTTTCACCGCTGGCGCTGCCGTTTTTACCCTGATACTGCAACGCAAAATTCAGACCTTCAACCAGACCGAAGAAGTCTGTATTACGGTAGGTTGCCAGGCCGTTAGCACGCTGCTGCATGAAGTTATCCGCGCCGTAGGTGTCGCCGCCGAATTCCGGCAGAACGTCGGTCCAGGCCGTTACATCGTAGATTACGCCGTAGTTACGACCGTAGTCGAAGGAACCTGCATCGCCAAATTTCACACCAGCAAACGCCACACGGGTCCAGGAGTTGTTAGTGGTTTCAGCGTCGTTACCCTGAATCTGATATTCCCACTGACCGTAGCCGGTGATCTGATCGTTAACCTGGGTTTCGCCTTTGAAGCCGAGACGCATATAGGTCTGATCGCCGTCGTTGCCATCGTCATCAGAGAAATAGTGCAGACCGTCGACTTTACCGAACAGGTCCAATTTGTTGCCGTCTTTGTTATAAACTTCAGCCGCATTTGCTGCGCCTGCTACCAGCAGAGCCGGTACCAGGAGGGACAGTACTTTAACTTTCATGTTATTAACCCTCTGTTATATGCCTTTATTTGCTTTTTTATTGCCACTGCATACTGATTAACCCTCTTAACCAGTCGGCAATTTCATTCTCCGCAAAAATGCAGAATAATCCAACACGGATATGATACTAAAATCTTTAAAATGTTTCATTTATCGCCATAGGTGTTTCAAATTATTAATGGCATGGAACTTTTTTAAAAGCAAAAAATGGGACAAATAAGCACGAATCATCAAAACATATTTATTTTTCATTATAATTCAATGCATTATATTCATGAAAATCATAGCACTGAATGATAAAACAAAATCTTCACTCGCAACTAAAATAGACAGCGCTATCATCATTAACTTTATTTATTACCGTCATTCATTTCTGAATGTCTGTTTACCCCTATTTCAACCGGATGCCTCGCATTCGGTTTTTTTTTACCCTTCTTTACACAAATTTTATCTTCTTGTGCTACCGGGTTTAAATAATCACAACGGTTTACTACCCCCTCCGTGATAATCACCATTCCTGCCAACAAATAATTTCTTGTTATTTAGTGCTAAATTTTATTTCATTGTGTTTATATTTATACATCTGCGCCAACGCTGTACACGTTTTGCTTAGGGAAACACCTTCGCGGCGCGGGCGGAAAAATGCAGCGTGTCTGATGAGCGAGAGTATGGAAATTCACACAGTACCCTTTATACTGCCCTTTCCTCTTTAGCGTTGTTTTAACAGGTCATAAACACGAATGAGTCAGTCTGATACAACGGTTTCTACCCGATTCTCCCTTCTGCCGGGAAGCATTACCCGTTTCTTCTTATTACTGATCATTGTGTTACTTGTAACGATGGGCGTGATGGTGCAAAGCGCGGTCAACGCCTGGCTGAAAGACAAGAGCTATCAGATTGTCGATATCACCCATGCTATTCATAAGCGCGTAGACACCTGGCGTTACGTGACCAGGCAAATCTATGACAACATTGCCGCGACGGCTAGCCCATCCACGAGCGAGGGTTTGCAGGAAACGCGTCTGAAACAAGACGTCTACTACCTTGAAAAACCGCGCCGTAAGACCGAAGCGCTTATCTTTGGCTCGCATGACAGCTCAACGCTGGAAATGACCCAGCGGATTTCCACCTATCTCGATACGCTGTGGGGCGCGGAGAACGTGCCCTGGTCGATGTATTATCTGAACGGGCAGGACAACAGCCTGATTCTCATCTCCACCCTGCCGCTCAAGGATCTCTCCTCCGGCTTTAAAGAGTCCGCGATTGGCAATATTGTCGATTCCCGTCGGGCGGAGATGCTGCAACAGGCGAATGCGCTGGATGAACGCGAAAGCTTCTCTTCGTTACGTCGTCTGGCGTGGCAAAACGGCCATTACTTTACGCTGCGCACCACTTTTAATCAGCCGGGGCATCTGGCGACGGTTGTGGCGTTCGATTTGCCGATCAACGACCTGATCCCGCCGGGAATGCCGCTGGACAGCTTCCGCCTGGAACCCGACTCCTCAACCACGACGGTACGTAATACGGAGAAAGAGTCTCCAGACAGCGTCAGCATCAGCTTCAACAGCGCCAAAATTGAGATTTCTTCCGCGCTGAACTCAACCGATATGCGGCTGGTCTGGCAGGTTCCTTTCGGCACGCTATTGCTTGATACGCTGCAAAATATCCTGCTGCCGTTACTGTTGAATATCGGCCTGCTTGCGCTGGCGCTGTTTGGCTACACCACCTTCCGACACCAGCCTGGCCGTTCAACGGAAGTGGCGACAAACAATACCGCAAATAATGAACTGCGTATTCTGCGCGCGATTAATGAAGAGATCGTCTCCCTGCTGCCGCTGGGGCTGCTGGTGCATGACCAGGAGGCCAATCGCACCGTCATCAGCAATAAAATCGCCGACCATTTGCTGCCGCATTTAAATCTGCAAAACATCACCAGCATGGCGGAGCAGCATCAGGGCATCATTCAGGCGACGATCAATAACGAGCTGTATGAAATTCGCCTGTTCCGCAGCCAGGTCGCCCCTCGCACGCAGATCTTTATTATTCGCGATCAGGACCGGGAAGTGCTGGTGAACAAAAAGCTCAGGCAGGCGCAGCGTCTGTATGAGAAAAACCAGCAGGGCCGCGCCGCGTTTATGCAAAATATTGGCAATGCCCTGAAAGAACCCGTGCGGATACTGGCGATCAACGCCGCTGCCGCAGACACGCCGGAAAGCCAGAAGCTGGCGAACCAGGCGGATGTTCTGGTGCGTATGATAGATGAAATTCAGCTGGCGAATATTCTGGAGAATGATACCTGGAAAAGCGAGCCGACGCTGTTCTCCATTCAGGATCTGATTGACGAAGTGGTGCCGGACGTTCTGCCTGCGATTAAGCGTAAAGGTCTGCAACTGCTGATCAAAAACCACCTTAGCGCCAACGATGAACGCCGTGGCGACCGTGACGCCCTGCGCCGCATTCTGCTGTTGCTGATCCAGTACGCGGTCACGACCACGCAGATTGGGAAAATCACGCTGGAAGTCGATCAGGATGAGTCGGCTGAAGAACGCCTGACCTTCCGCATTCTGGATACCGGTGAAGGCGTGACGCTCAATGAGATCGACAATCTCCATTTCCCGTATATCAATGAAACGCAAAGCGACCGCTACGGGAAAGCGAATCCGTTAACCTTCTGGTTGTGCGATCAGCTGGCGCGTAAGCTCGGCGGGCATCTGAATATTAAAGCACGCGATGCGCTGGGGACGCGCTATACCGTACATGTTAAAATGACTCCGCATGACCAACATGTAAATGATGAAGAGCGCTTGCTGGATGACGTTTGCGTAATGGTTGACGTCACCTCTAATGACGTGCGCAATATTGTGTTGCGTCAGCTGGAAAACTGGGGAGCCACCTGCATCACGCCGGATGATCGGCAAATAAGTCAAGAATATGATCTCTTTTTAACTGATAATCCGTCTAATCTTACTGCCTCCGGCTTGCTTTTAAGCGATGATGAGTCAGGCGTGCGGAAAATGGGTCCTGGCCAACTGCGCGTCAACTTTAATATGAGCAACGCTATGCAGGAAGCTGTACTACAACTGATAGAAGAGCAACTGGCGCAGGAAGAGATTCCAGAGTCGCCCCTCGGCGGAGATGAAAACGCCGAACTTCATGCCAGCGGTTATTACGCGCTCTTTGTAGACACAGTACCGGATGATGTTAAGAGGTTGTATACTGAGGCAGCGACCAGTGATTTCGCTGCGCTGGCGCAGACAGCCCACCGCCTGAAAGGCGTGTTTGCTATGCTTAATCTGGTACCCGGCAAGCAGTTATGTGAAACGCTGGAACATCTTATTCGTGAGAAAGATGCTCCAGGTATAGAAAAATACATCAGCGACATTGACAGCTACGTCAAGAGCTTGCTGTAGCAAGGTAGCCCAATACATGAACAATATGAACGTAATTATTGCCGATGACCATCCGATTGTACTGTTCGGTATTCGCAAATCACTTGAACAAATCGAGTGGGTGAATGTTGTCGGCGAGTTTGAAGATTCCACAGCACTGATCAACAACCTGCCTAAATTAGATGCGCATGTGTTGATTACCGACCTCTCCATGCCGGGAGATAAATACGGTGACGGGATTACCCTCATCAAATACATTAAACGTCATTTCCCGAGCCTGTCGATCATCGTTCTGACGATGAACAACAACCCGGCAATTCTGAGCGCGGTGCTGGATCTCGACATTGAGGGGATTGTGCTGAAACAAGGCGCGCCGACTGACTTGCCTAAAGCGCTGGCCGCGCTGCAAAAGGGCAAGAAGTTTACCCCGGAAAGCGTCTCCCGCCTGCTGGAGAAAATCAGCGCGGGCGGTTATGGCGACAAACGTCTGTCTCCGAAAGAGAGTGAAGTCCTGCGTCTGTTCGCAGAAGGTTTCCTGGTGACGGAAATCGCCAAGAAACTGAACCGCAGCATTAAGACCATCAGTAGCCAGAAAAAATCGGCGATGATGAAGCTGGGCGTCGAAAACGATATCGCGCTGCTGAATTACCTCTCTTCCGTCACGCTGAGCCCGGCGGACAAAGACTGATCAAACGTCAGGTGCCTGATGGCGTTGCGCTTATCAGGCCGACGTTGATGACCGCAGTAGGCCGGAGAAGGCGAAACCGCCATCCGGCCTTTTTTATGCCCGCGTCTTTCTCACCCGCTCCGCATACACCGCCAGCGTCTGCTTAAGCACATCTAACGTCACCGGCTTGGACAGGCAGCTATCCATACCGGACTCCAGACAACGCTGTTTCTCTTCCGCCAGCGCGTTAGCCGTGACGCCGACCACCGGCAACGTCAACCCCAGCTGGCGAATGCGCTGCGTCAGACGGTAGCCGTCCATATTCGGCATGTTGACGTCGCTCAGCACGATATCAATATGGTTTTTACTCAGCACGTTCAACGCATCGACGCCGTCATTCGCGGTCTTGCATTGATACCCCAGCGATCCCAACTGATCGGCCAGCAAACGACGGTTGATCGGATGATCGTCCACCACGAGGATCATCATGTCGTCATTCGTCGCGTCGGTTTTATCCGGCGCAGGCAGCGCCGTTGCAAGCGCGTCGTTATCAAGCTCAATACTGTAAATCCGCGCCAGCAGCGCAGGCAATTCATGCGGCGACGCCACGCTGTGTACCCACTCGCCCGGCGCTCTTTCCTGCGGAATACCAATATGGCGGCGGCTGAAAACAACCGCCGCACGCCCCTGCCATGCCTGCTCCAGCACATCGTCCGTAATCAGAATATCTTCCGGCGCCGGTTTTTGCCCTTCGTAACGAAGCACATCGACACCGCTTCGCGCCAGGCTGGACTCAATAAAATGACACAGCGACGCGTTGCGTACCGCCAGCCAGCAACGCGTTTGAGCCAGCCCTTCGACGCCTTTTTTCTGCGGGTACTGCGCGCCATAAAGTGGAATGCGTAACGTAAACTGGCTGCCCATCCCGGGCTCTGAATCGACGGAGATATCCCCATCCATCATGCTGATCAGTTTTTCACAAATCGCCAGTCCCAGGCCGGTTCCCTGGAAATTACGCTGCACGCCGGTTCCCACCTGGAAGAAAGGATCGAACAAACGCACAACCTCTTTCGCCGGAATCCCCACGCCGGTATCGCGTACCTGAATACTGAGATAATCGCCATCACACTGCACATGCAGCACAATACAACCGGTATCGGTAAATTTGATGGCGTTACTCAGCAGGTTAGAAATCACCTGTTGCAGACGCATCGGGTCGCCGTTCAGCGCAACCGGTACATCCGGTTCAATAAAGCAGTACAGGCCAAGCTGTTTTCTCACCACCAGCGGTAAATAGTTGGCCGTAATATGGTTCATCACCTCACGCGGCGAGAACTCACGCGGTTCAATCTTCAACTGCTCGGATTCGATTTTTGAGAAGTCGAGAATATCGCTGATGATTTTCAGCAGCAGGCTGGAGGAGTTGTTCATCGCCGTAACCAGCCTGTCGACCCCTTTCGGCAACGCTTTGGTTTGCAGCAGATCGAGGTTACCGATAATCCCGTACAGCGGCGTGCGCAGCTCGTGGCTCACGGTCGCAAGGAACATTGATTTGGACTGGCTCGCCTGCTCCGCCGCCTGCGCCATCTCCTGCAACGACTCTTCCATTTTGACGCGCGCGCTCACATCCACCAGCACGCAAATCGCCACGTTTTCATTACGATAGCGCGAATGGACAAAGCTGATTTGCAGATTGGTATTGTTGCTGGTCAACACATCGACGAAGTTAACCTGCTGACCACAGATAATTTGCGTCAGCCTTTGCCGGTCCTCATGGGTGAGCATATTGAGGTAGGTATGCGCCAGTTCATTACTGAGAATATTGACCCCGTCAATGGTGCGCAGGATGCAGATCCCCACCGGCGCGGAAGCGACGATTTTCCGGTTAAACTGCTCATGCTCTTCCAGCCGCTGAGCATCGCTTTCCGCCGGAATAAAGATACGCCGTTCATACATACGCGCCAGCGTGAACAAGGCGGCGCCCACCAGCACATTCAGCAGAATGGCATTCAGAATCAGCATTCGAATATGCTCCAGCACCAGGTCGACCGGTACGGAGTAGACAATGCTGAGCGACGATGGCGGCAGGCTTTTCTTCAGAACCAGCTCACGGAACCCTGGCGTGTAGCCAAACCAGGAGCGCTCCTGCATCCAGCGGGGTTCCGGCCTGATGTTGCTTTCCGGCCCGGTTAGCGAAATCAGCGGATGACCATTTTCATCGAGGATCGTCACCCCCATAGGCAAACTTCCCGGCGTGAAAAAGTTCTCCATCCGAATGGACTGCTCGACGCCCAGCAGCGCCTGCAAGCGGTTGGCCAGATAAACCGGCGTCAGGGCATAAAAATAGCCGATGCCGGGGCGCGGCCCCTGGCTAATCCAGAAAAGGTTATTCCCGCTCTCTTCCTGCGGGGCATTGCGGTACTTAACAATGCGCTCATGCAGCGTTTTCAGCGCATTATCACGTTCGACCGGCATATCGCGCAGGCCGAAATTCGCCATACAGAGATTGTCGCTGCCAATCAGGAAAACACGATTCAGATCGTAGGCCGCAGAAAAATTGTCGCGCCAGTAGCGCATAAACCAGGCCAGCGACTCCAGCGACCCGCGCCAGGCATTCCCCATTGCCGCACAGTCGGAGTCGGCAAACAGCGGCTCAAAATTGGGCACCACGGTTTTATCGTCGCGCGCCCGGCTGGACATCACGCCGTTTTCCGCCGTTAAGCGATTCTCGGCAATGTATTTGAGTTCTTTCATTACGTCAGACGTGCGCTGAATATAGCGCTGCGCCTGGTCGGAACTGAGATTGAATTCCTGACGGATTTCAGACTCTCTCTGATGCAGCGCATTGACGATGTAAAACACCGAAGCAAAAGCGATCAGCAGCCAGA
Source organism: Citrobacter sp. CK194 (assembly GCF_030333395.1). Classification (NCBI taxonomy): domain Bacteria; kingdom Pseudomonadati; phylum Pseudomonadota; class Gammaproteobacteria; order Enterobacterales; family Enterobacteriaceae; genus Citrobacter; species Citrobacter sp. CK194. The sequence continues at coordinate 357,658 of NZ_JAOWGA010000019.1, read as the reverse complement.
TCAGTAACGCCAACGCTCTGAACAGGTAGCGCGAAACTTTCAGGGTTGTACGAAAGGAAGCAAGGTATTTCAAAGGGGCGAAGCTCCGCCTCAGGCGATAAATAGAGTGTGGTTAAGGTAGCGGTAAATGCCCGGCGTCGCAATGCCCTCTCTTTGCGGGAATATGATATACCGCTGAGAAACCTGCGCCTCAACCCCCGATAATCGGCGTTTGCCTGATAAAGACCACACGGATGTCAGCATGCGCTACCTGAGACGGCTTTACCCGCGACGCTTACGCAATCAAATGATACTGATGGCTATCCTGATGGTCATCGTGCCGACGCTCTCTATTGGTTATATCGTAGAAACCGAAGGCCGATCAGCGGTCTTATCTGAAAAAGAGAAAAAATTATCGGCTGTCGTGCATCTGCTTGATGAAGCGCTGGGCGACAGCTTCAACCAGCAGGAAAATCTGCCGCGCGATGAGCGTATCCGCGCGCTGAATGCGCAGTTATCACCGGTCACTGAGCGTATCACTCGCGCGTTCCCGGGAATTGGCGCGGGCTATTACAATAAGGCGCTGGACGCCATTATCACCTACGCCCCTTCGGCACTGTATCAAAACAACGTCGGGGTCACTATCGCTCCCGACCATCCTGGCCGGGAGGTCATGAGTACCAACGCCCCGGTGGTATTTTCAGGCCGGCAGGTGCGCGGCGATATCCTCAACTCAATGATTCCGATAGCGCGGCATGGCGAGGTCATTGGTTATATCTGGGCGAATGAGTTGACCGAAGATATTCGCCGACAGGCCTGGAAAATGGATGTTCGTATTATTGCCGTTCTGGCGGCGGGGCTTATCAGCAGCCTGTTACTGATCATTCTCTTCTCACGCCGCCTGAGCGCCAATATCGATATCATCACTGAAGGCTTGCCTACTCTTGCGCAGAAAACGCCGGCCCAGTTACCCGATCTCCCCGGTGAACTGGGGCAAATCAGCCGCAGCGTCAACGCTCTGGCGCAGACACTGCGGGAAACTAAGACGCTGAACGATCTGATTATTGAGAACGCCGCCGATGGGGTTATCGCAATCGACAGACAAGGTAATGTCACCACGATGAATCCTGCCGCAGAGACCATCACGGGTTATACGCTGCATGAACTGGCCGGGCGCCCCTACTCAACGCTGTTCGCCGATCCTCATTTTTCCAGCCCTGTGCTTGACACTCTGGAGAACGGCACCGAACATCTGGCTCAGGAAGTCAGCTTCCCCGCACGTGACCGGACAATTGAACTCAGCGTCACCACCAGTCGTATTCATAACGCTGACGGTGAGTTGATTGGCGCGCTGGTGATGTTTTCCGATTTAACCGCCCGTAAAGAGGCGCAGCGCCGTCTGGCGCAAACGGAGAGACTCGCCACGCTGGGTGAACTGATGGCAGGCGTGGCGCATGAAGTGCGCAACCCGCTCACCGCCATCCGGGGTTATGTGCAGATTATTCGCCAGCAAATCAATCTGCCTGCCCATCAGGAATATCTGTCCGTCGTACTGAAAGAAATTGATTCTATTAATAAAGTCATCCAGCAACTGCTGGACTTCTCCCGACCGCGACAAAGTCAGTGGCAGCAGGTATCCATTAATACGCTGATCGAGGAGGCGTTGATCCTGGTGCAGACTTCCGGGGTACAGGCGAGAATCAACTTCAATACGGAATTCAACGCCGCATTGCCCACGATCGTCGCCGATCGCGAACTGCTCAAACAGGTGCTCCTGAACATGCTTATCAACGCGGTGCAGGCGATAGGCGCGCGCGGCGAAATTCGTATCCGAACCTGGCGCTACACGACCACGCATCTGGCGATCGCCATTGAAGATAATGGCTGCGGTATTGACGTCGCTTTGCAGAAAAAAATCTTTGATCCGTTCTTCACCACCAAAGCGTCAGGAACCGGCCTCGGGCTGGCGTTAAGTCAGCGCATCATCAATGCGCATCAGGGCGACATATACGTTACCAGTATGCCCGGATGCGGCGCGACCTTTACCCTTATTTTACCGATTAACCCGCAGGAAACCTCGTCAGAATGAAAACTCGCTACCGTATTCTCATCGTTGATGACGAAGATAATGTTCGCCGTATGCTCGCCACCGCGTTTTCGCTGCAAGGGCATGAAACCCAGTGCGCCAGTAACGGTCAGACAGCGCTGCAACATTTTGCCGACGCGCCGCCCGACGTGGTGCTGATGGACATCCGCATGCCGGAGATGAACGGCATTGAAGCGCTGAAAGTGATGCGCGCACAGCATCCACGGGTTCCCATTATTCTGATGACAGCCTACGCTGAAGTGGAAACCGCCGTAGAAGCACTGCGCAGCGGCGCATTTGATTATGTGATTAAACCGTTCGACCTCGATGAACTGAACTTATTGATTCAGCGGGCCTTGCAGCTTCAGGCCATGAAACAGGAGATCCGCAGCCTGCATCAGGCGCTGAGCACCAGCTGGCAATGGGGACATATCCTGACCAACAGTCCGGGGATGATGGATATCTGCAAAGATACCGCGAAAATCGCGCTTTCCCAGGCCAACGTGCTCATTAGCGGCGAAAGCGGCACTGGAAAAGAGTTGATCGCCCGCGCCATTCACTATAACTCACGCCGGGCAAACGGCCCCTTCATCAAGATTAACTGTGCGGCGCTGCCGGAATCACTGCTGGAAAGCGAACTGTTCGGCCACGAAAAAGGGGCGTTTACCGGCGCACAAACGCGACGTCAGGGGCTGTTTGAGCGCGCTCATCAGGGAACGCTGCTGCTGGACGAAATAGGCGAAATGCCGCTGGTGTTACAGGCTAAGCTGCTGCGAATCCTCCAGGAGAGGGAGTTTGAACGCATTGGCGGGCATCAAACTATTCAGGTTGATATCCGCATTGTCGCCGCCACCAACCGGAATTTGCAGGAAATGGTGAAAGAAGGCACCTTCCGTGAAGATCTGTTTTATCGACTAAATGTGATTCATCTGACGCTTCCTCCTTTGCGTGAGCGGCGGGAAGATATCCCCCTGTTGGCCAACCACTTTTTGCAGAAATTCAGCTCAGAAAACCAGCGGGATATTATTGAAATCGACCCTTCCGCTATGTCACTTCTCACCGCCTGGCCGTGGCCTGGTAATATCCGCGAATTATCCAATGTGATTGAGCGCGCGGTAGTGATGAACACCGGGGCGGTGATTTTTGCCGAAGACCTCCCTACCCAGTTCCGCCAGTCGGTGAGTCACGCCAGCGGAATAAAGCCAGCCCAACCCGGTGAACGGAACCTGAAAGAAGAGATTAAACGCGAAGAACGCCGAATCATTATGGAAGTTCTGGAGCAGCAGGAGGGAAACCGCACGCGCACCGCGTTAATGCTGGGCATCAGCCGACGCGCGTTGATGTACAAATTGCAGGAGTACGGCATCGATCCGGCAGGCCTCTGATACCAGAAGTTGCTATGCAGAATTTTGCACAGTGCGCAAAATTCTGCATAGCGCCTCACGCCCTCTCGTCCCCTCACAGTAAAAATTAATTTTTATATTCATCAGGTTAACCCTTCTCTTTTCGGTTTATTAATCCTGGCATCCCGCTTGCTATTCCCTTTGCGTACCCAAAATGGAGTATGCAAAAGGGAAACATAATGAAAACAAAACTGATTACCTTACAGAACGCCTCAGGCTTCTTTCGTGACGGCATGACCATCATGGTCGGCGGTTTTATGGGGGTAGGCACCCCGCCCCGCCTTGTTGAAGCCTTACTTGAATCCGGTGTCAGGGACCTGACGCTGATCGCCAACGATACCGCATTTGTCGATACCGGCATCGGCCCGCTTATCGTAAATGGCCGGGTGCGCAAGGTCATCGCCTCCCATATCGGCACCAACCCGGAAACGGGTCGGCGGATGATTGCCAAAGAGATGGAGGTTCAACTGGTTCCGCAAGGCACCCTGATTGAACAAATCCGCTGCGGCGGCGCCGGGCTGGGCGGTTTTCTGACCCCGACTGGCGTCGGCACCGTGGTTGAAGAGGGAAAGCAAACGCTTCAGCTCGATGGCAGAACCTGGCTGCTGGAGCGTCCACTGCGTGCAGATCTGGCGCTTATTCGCGCTCACTGCGCCGACCCGCTCGGCAACCTGACCTACCAGCTCAGTGCCCGTAATTTTAACCCCCTCATTGCTCTCGCCGCAGACATCACCCTGGTTGAGCCTGACGAAATGGTTGAAACAGGCGATCTACTGCCTGACCAGATTGTCACCCCTGGCGCCGTTATCGACCACATCGTTATTCCACAGGAGAGCAAATAATGGATGCTAAACAACGTATTGCGCGCCGCGTGGCGCAAGAGCTGCATGATGGCGACGTGGTTAACCTGGGAATTGGTTTGCCGACGATGGTCGCAAACTACCTGCCGGATGACATTCACATCACCCTGCAATCTGAGAACGGCTTTCTGGGACTGGGGCCGGTCACGACGGCCCACCCGGATCTGGTGAACGCTGGCGGTCAACCCTGCGGCATTTTGCCCGGCGCGGCAATGTTCGACAGCGCCATGTCGTTCGCATTGATTCGCGGGGGCCATGTTGACGCCTGCGTACTCGGCGGGCTACAGGTGGATGAGCAGGCAAACCTCGCCAACTGGGTGGTTCCCGGCAAAATGGTCCCCGGCATGGGGGGCGCAATGGATCTGGTCACCGGCGCGCGCAAAGTGATCATTGCAATGGAACATTGCGCGAAAGACGGCTCGGCGAAAATTCTGCGCCAGTGCACCATGCCGCTCACCGCCCAGCACGCGGTGCATATGCTGGTTACCGAACTGGCTGTATTTCGCTTTATCGACGGCAAGATGTGGCTGACAGAAATCGCCGAAGGGTGTGATTTGGAAACCCTGCGGGCAAAAACTGAAGCGCACTTTGAGGTTACGGCCGATCTGGTCATTCAGAGAGGTGACGCATGATTGGGCGTATTTCACGCTTTATGACGCGGGTCGTCAGCCGCTGGCTTCCTGATCCGCTGATCTTCGCAATGCTGTTAACCCTGCTGACGTTTGGGATCGCTCTCTGGCTGACGCCGCAAACGCCGGTCAGTATGGTGAGGTTCTGGGGCGACGGCTTCTGGAACCTGCTGGCTTTCGGTATGCAAATGGCGCTGATTATCGTGACGGGCCACGCCCTGGCCAGTTCCGGTCCGGTTAAAAGCCTGCTGCGTACCGCCGCTTCAGCCGCTAAGACGCCCGCCCAGGGCGTCATGCTGGTGACCTTCTTTGGCTCGGTCGCCTGCGTGATCAACTGGGGCTTTGGTCTGGTGGTCGGCGCAATGTTTGCCCGTGAAGTGGCCCGTCGCGTGCCGGGTTCCGATTATCCGCTGCTTATCGCCTGCGCCTATATCGGTTTTCTCACCTGGGGCGGCGGCTTCTCTGGCTCTATGCCCCTGCTGGCCGCAACGCCAGGCAACCCGGTAGAGCACGTCGCGGGGTTGATCCCGGTTAGCGACACCCTGTTCACCGGGTTCAATATTTTCATCACACTCGGCCTCATCGTGGTAATGCCGTTTATTACCCGGATGATGACGCCAAAACCCTCCGACGTGGTCAGCATCGATCCGAAGTTGCTGCTGGAAGAGGCTGATTTTCAGAAGAAACTGCCGGCTGACGCGCCACCGTCGGAAAAACTGGAAGAGAGCCGCATTCTCGCGCTGATCATTGGCGCATTAGGGATTGCCTATCTGGGGCTCTACTTCGCCGAGAAGGGATTCAACATCACCATCAATACCGTCAATCTGATGTTTATGATCGCCGGTCTGCTGCTGCACAAAACGCCAATGGCCTACATGCGCGCCATCAGCGCCGCAGCGCGCAGTACCGCCGGTATTCTGGTGCAGTTCCCCTTCTACGCCGGGATCCAACTGATGATGGAACACTCCGGCCTCGGTGGCCTTATCACTGAATTCTTCATCAACGTCGCCAACAAAGACACCTTCCCGGTGATGACCTTTTTCAGCTCTGCGCTGATTAACTTTGCCGTGCCATCAGGCGGCGGCCACTGGGTTATCCAGGGGCCATTCGTCATGCCTGCGGCTCAGGCGCTGGGGGCAGACCTCGGCAAGTCAGTCATGGCAATCGCCTACGGTGAGCAGTGGATGAATATGGCGCAGCCATTCTGGGCGCTGCCCGCCCTGGCAATCGCCGGACTCGGGGTACGCGACATTATGGGCTACTGCATCACCGCCCTGCTCTTCTCCGGGATCATTTTTGTCATCGGTTTGACCTTTTTCTGACGGCAACCACGCACTTTTAAGGAACAGAAGATGAAAAACTGTGTCATCGTCAGCGCGGCGCGTACCGCAATCGGCAGTTTTAACGGCGCACTGGCAACCACCAGCGCCATCGACCTTGGCGCCACCGTGATTAAAGCGGCGCTTGAACGCGCGCAGCTCGACCCGCAACGGGTGGATGAAGTGATTATGGGCAATGTGCTACAGGCTGGTCTTGGGCAAAACCCGGCGCGTCAGGCACTGCTCAAAAGCGGCCTCGCAGAGACGGTCTGCGGCTTTACCGTTAACAAAGTATGCGGCTCCGGCCTCAAAAGCGTGGCGCTTGCCGCACAGGCGATTCAGGCCGGACAGGCACAGGCGATTGTCGCAGGCGGTATGGAAAATATGAGCCAGGCGCCGTATCTGCTGGATGCCAAAGCCCGCTGGGGCTATCGCCTTGGCGACGGACAGCTCTCCGATGTGATCCTGCGCGACGGTCTGATCTGCGCCACTCACGGCTACCATATGGGGATCACGGCAGAAAACGTCGCCCGGGAATACGGCATCAGCCGGGAGATGCAGGATGAGCTGGCGCTGCTCTCACAGCGCAAAGCCGTTGCCGCTATTGATTCCGGCGCATTCCAGGCCGAAATTGTGCCGGTTAGCGTCACATCCCGTAAGAAAACCGTGGTGTTTGAGCGCGACGAGTTTCCGAAAGCCGATTCAACGGCGGAAGGTCTTGCTGCATTACGCCCGGCCTTCGACAAGGCGGGTACGGTAACGGCAGGAAACGCCTCTGGGATCAATGACGGCGCGGCAGCGCTGGTAGTGATGGAAGAATCCGCAGCGCTGGCGGCGGGCCTGACCCCACTGGCTCGTATCAAAGCCTACGCCAGCGGCGGCGTCGCCCCGGCGTTGATGGGGATGGGGCCGGTTCCCGCCACGCAGAAGGCGCTGCAACTGAGCGGTTTAACGCTTTCGGATATCGATCTGATCGAAGCCAACGAGGCGTTTGCCGCACAGTTCCTTGCCGTAGGTAAGACGCTCGGTTTTGATCCGCAGAAGGTGAACGTCAACGGTGGGGCTATCGCCCTGGGACACCCCATCGGCGCCAGCGGCGCGCGTATTCTGGTGACGCTGCTGCACGCCCTCTCTGCGCACGATAAAACGCTCGGGCTGGCCACGCTCTGCATCGGCGGCGGTCAGGGTATTGCGATGATAGTGGAAAGGATGAATTAAGGATTTGCACCTTTGCCGGATGGCGGCCTGATAAGGCGTTTACGCCGCCATCCGGCAAAAAAAAGGAGGCGCAATGGCCTCCTTTCACACACAATTCACAACGCCGAATTACTCGTCAGCGTCATCCGCTGCGTCGTCATCGATTTCCGCTTCCGGGGCGATATCCTCGTCCCCTTCCGCTACGCTGCCGTCGATGGAGTCGAGTTCCTCATCATCCACCGGCTCAGCAACACGTTGCAGACCCACCACGTTTTCATCTTCCGCCGTGCGGATGAGGATTACGCCCTGGGTGTTACGGCCAACGACGCTGATTTCCGATACGCGGGTACGAACCAGCGTACCGGCATCGGTGATCATCATGATCTGGTCGGCATCATCCACCTGTACCGCGCCAACAACGGAACCGTTGCGCTCGGTGACTTTAATGGAGATAACGCCCTGCGTGCCACGAGACTTGGTTGGGTATTCGCCTTCCGCCGTACGTTTACCGTAACCATTCTGCGTCACGGTCAGGATAGCGCCTTCACCACGCGGAATAATCAGAGAAACGACGCTGTCTTCGCCCGCCAGCTTGATGCCACGTACGCCGGTCGCGGTACGACCCATCGCACGAACGGCATCTTCTTTAAAGCGCACCACTTTACCGGCAGCGGAGAACAGCATGACTTCGTCGGAACCGGAGGTCAGATCCACGCCGATCAGCTCGTCGCCTTCGTTCAGGTTCACCGCGATGATACCGGCGGAACGCGGACGGCTGAACTCGGTCAGCGCCGTTTTCTTCACCGTACCGCTGGCGGTCGCCATAAAGACGTTAACGCCCTCTTCGTACTCGCGTACCGGCAGAATGGCGGTGATACGTTCGTCGGCTTCCAGCGGCAGCAGGTTGACAATCGGACGGCCACGCGCGCCACGGCTCGCTTCCGGCAGCTGATAGACCTTCATCCAGTACAGACGGCCACGGCTGGAGAAGCAGAGAATCGTGTCGTGGGTGTTAGCCACCAGCAGACGGTCGATAAAGTCTTCTTCTTTTATACGCGCGGCAGATTTACCTTTCCCGCCACGACGTTGCGCTTCGTAATCGGTCAGCGGCTGATATTTGACGTAACCCTGGTGAGACAGCGTTACAACCACATCTTCCTGGCTGATCAGATCTTCGATATTAATATCGGCGCTGTTAGCGGTGATTTCAGTGCGACGCTCATCGCCAAACTGATCGCGGATCAGTTCCATCTCTTCGCGAATCACTTCCATCAGACGATCGGCGCTGCCCAGAATGTGCAGCAGTTCTGCAATCTGTTCCAGCAGCTCTTTGTACTCGTCGAGCAGTTTTTCATGCTCAAGGCCGGTCAGTTTCTGCAAGCGCAGATCCAGAATCGCCTGTGCCTGTTGTTCAGTCAGGTAATACTGACCATCACGCACGCCAAATTCCGGCTCCAGCCACTCAGGACGGGCAGCATCATCACCGGCGCGTTCCAGCATAGACGCCACGTTGCCCAGATCCCATGAACGGGAGATTAACGCCGCTTTTGCCTCTGCCGGCGTTGGCGCACGGCGGATCATCTCGATGATCGGATCGATGTTCGCCAGCGCAATCGCCAACGCTTCAAGGATATGCGCGCGATCGCGGGCTTTACGCAGTTCGAAAATAGTACGGCGCGTCACCACTTCGCGGCGGTGACGCACGAACGCGGAAATGATCTCTTTCAGGTTCATGATCTTCGGCTGGCCGTGGTGCAGCGCAACCATGTTGATACCGAAAGAAACCTGCAACTGGGTCTGGGAATAAAGGTTGTTAAGCACCACTTCCCCGACGGCATCGCGTTTCACTTCAATCACGATGCGCATCCCGTCTTTATCAGACTCGTCGCGCAGCGCGCTGATGCCTTCAACGCGTTTGTCTTTCACCAGTTCAGCGATTTTCTCGATCAGGCGCGCTTTGTTCACCTGGTACGGAATTTCATGAACGATGATGGTTTCGCGGCCGGTTTTCGCGCCAGCTTCCACTTCCGCGCGAGCGCGAATGTACACTTTCCCGCGACCGGTACGATAGGCTTCTTCAATACCGCGACGACCGTTGATGATCGCGGCGGTCGGGAAGTCCGGGCCAGGAATGTGTTCCATCAGCCCTTCAATGCTGATGTCTTCATCATCGATATACGCCAGGCAACCGTTGATCACTTCCTTCAGGTTGTGCGGCGGGATGTTGGTGGCCATACCTACCGCGATACCGGACGAGCCGTTTACCAGCAGGTTAGGAATTTTGGTCGGCATGACGTCAGGAATTTTTTCCGTGCCGTCATAGTTGTCAACGAAATCCACCGTCTCTTTTTCGAGATCGGCCATCAGTTCATGGGCAATCTTCGCCAGACGGATTTCCGTATAACGCATTGCCGCGGCAGAGTCGCCGTCGATAGAACCAAAGTTGCCCTGACCATCCACCAGCATGTAACGCAGCGAGAAAGGCTGCGCCATACGGACGATAGTGTCGTACACCGCGGAATCACCATGAGGATGGTATTTACCGATTACGTCACCAACAACACGGGCAGATTTTTTATAGGCTTTATTCCAGTCATTGCCCAATACGTTCATGGCGTATAGTACGCGACGGTGTACCGGCTTCAGGCCATCTCGGACATCCGGCAGCGCACGGCCAACAATGACCGACATCGCATAATCCAGATAAGAGCTCTTCAGCTCTTCCTCAATGTTGACCGGTGTAATTTCTCTCGCAAGGTCGCTCATCTAACCGCTATCCCTCTACTGTATCCCGGATTCAAAGGTCGCAAATTATAACACAATCGCAATGAGACAGGTAAATGGAATGGTCTTCTACGGAGGCTTTATTCATCCCGTCGTGCTGATATACTCAGGCGACTTGCCAAATAAGGAGTAAAAGCGCCAATGAATGCCGAAAAACCCCCGGTGACGCATAACGTTGATCACGAAGAAATCGCCAAATTTGAAGCTGTCGCGTCACGCTGGTGGGATCTTGAGGGTGAATTTAAGCCTCTGCACCGCATTAACCCGCTACGCCTGGGCTACATTGCCGAGCGTTCCGGCGGTCTGTTCGGCAAAAAGGTGCTCGACGTTGGCTGCGGCGGCGGCATTCTGGCTGAGAGCATGGCGCGTGAAGGTGCGACGGTAACGGGGCTGGATATGGGCTTTGAGCCTTTGCAGGTCGCGAAACTGCACGCGCTGGAAAGCGGTATTCAGGTTGATTACGTGCAGGAGACGGTTGAAGAGCACGCAGCGAAACATGCGCACCAGTACGACGTCGTGACCTGTATGGAGATGCTGGAGCACGTACCGGACCCGCAATCGGTCGTCAGGGCCTGTGCGCAATTAGTTAAACCGGGCGGTGAAGTCTTTTTCTCAACCCTTAATCGCAACGGCAAGTCGTGGCTGATGGCGGTGGTAGGAGCGGAGTATATTTTACGCATGGTGCCGAAAGGCACGCACGATGTGAAAAAATTTATTAAGCCTGCGGAGTTGCTGAACTGGGTCGATCAGACCGTGTTGAAAGAGCGTCACATGACCGGGCTGCACTACAATCCGATTACCAACACCTTCAAGCTCGGGCCGGGCGTTGATGTTAACTATATGGTTCACACTACCGCACAAGTTGACTAACTGCGTCTGTAGGCCGGATAAGGCGTTTACGCCGCTATCCGGCAATTTTGCCCGGGGCGCTGCGCTTGCCGGGCCTACAAACCATCGCAGGCCGGATAAGGCGCGCAGCTTTCGGGCCTACGTATCGCCTACCAATCCTGAGTAGGATCGTCAGGGCAATTTTTGCGCCAGATCATAGGAACTTTTCCTGCCTTAGATGAAGAAATCAGCACTCGATCAAATTTTCATTTTTTTTTATGAATTATTGACATGCCCTCCAGGCCTTATAAGACGCGCACTTAGCGATTATCACCCTTTTGCAACCTCAATTTAACCTCAAAATCAACTCTTGTACTGAAAAGAATCCCTACTAGAATACTCACCATATAGCGTTTCATTTATCAGTTACCCCCTATATATAGTATTTATCCACAGACTTAGTCACAACGTGGCATTGTGGATAAACGGGGGATATTTTTTCTTTCACGGACAGGTAAAACCCACATGAATCAGAGTCTGCTGGTGACAAAGCGTGATGGTCGTACTGAACGCATCAATCTCGACAAAATCCATCGAGTTCTGGATTGGGCGGCAGAAGGACTGAATAACGTATCCATCTCCCAGGTTGAACTGCGTTCTCATATCCAGTTCTACGACGGTATCAAGACGTCCGATATCCATGAGACCATCATTAAGGCCGCTGCCGACCTGATCTCCCGCGATGCGCCGGATTATCAGTACCTGGCCGCGCGCCTGGCGATTTTCCACCTGCGTAAAAAGGCTTACGGCGAGTTCGAACCGCCAGCGCTTTACGATCATGTAGTGAAAATGGTTGAGCTGGGTAAATACGACAATCATCTGCTGGAAGACTACACGGAAGAAGAGTTCAAGCAGATGGATTCGTTCATCGTACACGACCGTGATATGACCTTCTCCTACGCTGCCGTTAAGCAGCTGGAAGGTAAATACCTGGTACAGAACCGTGTAACCGGCGAGATTTATGAAAGCGCGCAGTTCCTTTATATTCTGGTTGCCGCTTGCCTGTTCTCTAACTATCCGCGTGAAACCCGTCTCGACTACGTGAAACGTTTCTACGATGCGGTTTCTACATTCAAAATTTCTCTGCCGACGCCAATCATGTCCGGCGTGCGCACCCCGACTCGTCAGTTCAGCTCCTGCGTGCTGATCGAGTGCGGCGACAGCCTGGACTCCATTAACGCCACCTCCAGCGCGATCGTGAAATATGTTTCTCAGCGTGCCGGTATCGGCATCAACGCCGGTCGTATTCGCGCGCTGGGTAGCCCGATTCGCGGCGGCGAAGCGTTCCACACCGGCTGTATTCCGTTCTACAAACACTTCCAGACGGCGGTGAAATCCTGCTCTCAGGGCGGCGTACGCGGCGGTGCGGCGACGCTGTTCTACCCGATGTGGCATCTGGAAGTGGAAAGCCTGCTGGTACTGAAGAACAACCGCGGCGTGGAAGGCAACCGCGTGCGTCACATGGACTACGGCGTACAGATCAACAAGCTGATGTACACCCGCCTGCTGAAAGGTGAAGACATCACCCTGTTCAGCCCGTCCGACGTTCCGGGTCTGTACGACGCTTTCTTCGCCGATCAGGACGAGTTCGAGCGTCTGTACACCAAATACGAAAAAGACGACAGCATTCGTAAGCAGCGCGTGAAAGCCGTGGATCTGTTCTCGCTGATGATGCAGGAACGCGCATCAACTGGCCGTATCTACATTCAGAACGTGGATCACTGCAACACCCACAGCCCGTTTGATGCGCAGGTTGCGCCGGTACGCCAGTCCAACCTGTGCCTGGAAATCGCCCTGCCGACCAAACCGCTGATGGACGTTAACGACGAAAACGGTGAAATCGCGCTGTGTACGCTTTCCGCCTTCAACCTGGGCGCAATTAACAGCCTGGATGAGCTGGAAGAGCTGGCGGTGCTGGCGGTACGCGCGCTGGATGCGCTGCTGGATTACCAGGATTACCCTATTCCGGCGGCTAAACGCGGCGCAATGGGCCGCCGTACGCTGGGTATCGGCGTGATTAACTACGCTTACTATCTGGCGAAACACGGCGTGCGTTACTCTGACGGCAGCGCGAACAACCTGACGCACAAAACGTTTGAAGCCATTCAGTACTATCTGCTGAAGGCCTCTAACGAGCTGGCGAAAGAGCAAGGCGCATGCCCGTGGTTTAATGAAACCACTTACGCTCAGGGCATTCTGCCGATCGACACCTACAAAAAAGATCTGGATGCGATCGCCAACGAAGCGCTGCACTACAACTGGGAAGCGCTTCGTGAGTCCATCAAAACGCACGGTCTGCGTAACTCCACGCTTTCCGCCCTGATGCCGTCTGAGACCTCTTCGCAGATCTCCAACGCCACTAACGGTATTGAACCGCCGCGCGGCCATGTCAGCATCAAAGCGTCGAAAGATGGCGTACTGCGCCAGGTGGTGCCGGATTACGAAGGGCTGAAAGACCGCTATGAGCTGCTGTGGGAAATGCCGAGCAACGACGGCTACCTGCAACTGGTCGGTATCATGCAGAAATTCATCGATCAGGCGATTTCCGCTAACACCAACTACGATCCGACGCGCTTCCCGTCTGGTAAAGTACCGATGCAGCAATTGCTGAAAGATCTGCTCACCGCCTATAAATTTGGCGTGAAAACCCTGTACTATCACAACACCCGTGACGGTGCGGAAGATGCGCAGGACGATCTGGTGCCGTCTATTCAGGACGATGGCTGCGAAAGCGGCGCATGTAAGATCTAAGTTATTTTTGCCGGGTAGCGCTACGCTTACCCGGCCTACGGTTTTGTAGGCCCGGCAAACTGAAGTGCCGCCGGGCGATACAATCTCAACAGGACTCACTTCAATGGCATACACCACTTTTTCACAGACGAAAAACGACCAACTCAAAGAGCCGATGTTCTTTGGCCAGCCGGTCAACGTGGCACGCTACGACCAGCAAAAATATGACATCTTCGAAAAACTGATCGAAAAACAACTCTCCTTCTTCTGGCGCCCGGAAGAAGTTGACGTTTCACGCGATCGTATCGATTTCCAGTCATTGCCGGAACACGAAAAACATATTTTCATCAGCAACCTGAAGTACCAGACGCTGCTGGACTCCATTCAGGGACGTAGCCCAAACGTGGCATTACTGCCGCTGATCTCCATCCCGGAGCTGGAAACCTGGGTAGAAACCTGGGCGTTTTCTGAGACGATCCATTCGCGCTCGTATACCCATATCATCCGCAACATCGTTAACGATCCGGCGGTGGTATTTGACGACATCGTCACCAACGAACAAATTCAGAAGCGCGCGGAAGGCATTTCTCACTACTACGATGAGCTGATTGAAATGACCAGCTACTGGCATCTGCTGGGGGAAGGTACGCACAACGTGAACGGCAAAACCGTCACCGTGAACCTGCGTGCGCTGAAAAAACAGCTCTACCTGTGCCTGATGAGCGTTAACGCGCTGGAAGCGATTCGTTTCTACGTCAGCTTCGCCTGCTCCTTCGCTTTCGCGGAACGTAAGCTGATGGAAGGTAACGCCAAAATCATCCGTCTGATTGCCCGCGACGAAGCGCTGCACCTGACCGGCACGCAGCATATGCTGAACCTGCTGCGTAGCGGCATAGACGATCCAGAAATGGCGGAAATCGCCGAAGAGAGCAAGCAGGCGTGCTATGACCTGTTTGTACAGGCCGCGCAGCAAGAAAAAGAGTGGGCGGATTACCTGTTCCGCGACGGTTCCATGATCGGCCTGAACAAAGATATTCTGTGCCAGTACGTCGAGTACATCACCAATATCCGTATGCAGGCGGTCGGCCTGGAGCTGCCGTTCCAGACGCGCTCCAACCCGATCCCGTGGATCAACACCTGGCTGGTTTCCGATAACGTCCAGGTGGCGCCGCAGGAAGTGGAAGTCAGTTCTTACCTGGTCGGCCAGATTGACTCGGAAGTTGATACCGACGATCTGAGTAATTTCCAGCTCTGATGGGACGCGTGACGCTACGTCTTTCCGGCACCGAAGTGCTGTGTCGGGAAGAACACCCTTCTCTGCTGGTGGCGCTTGAGGCGCATCAGGTTGAAGTGGAGTATCAGTGTCGTGCGGGCTATTGCGGCTCCTGCCGCTGCCGTCTGGTCGCAGGCCAGGTTGACTGGCTGACCGAACCGCTGGCTTTTATCAGCGAAGGGGAAATTTTGCCCTGCTGTTGCAGGGCAAAAGGCGATATTGAGATAGAGATGTAGCCTTGTCGGGTGGCGCTTACGCTTACCCGACCAGTTCACAGGCCGGGTAAGGCGAAGCCGCCACCCGGCTTTTTAGTGCTTATCCTTCAAAAACACCACCGCTTTATCCGGGAAATCGGTGAACAATCCATCCACACCCGCCTTGTTATACAGGATGTCATAAAGCTGATTAACATCCGTGGCGTAGTCAGGAAGCTGATCGGCGCGTACGGTGTAAGGGTGTACCACCATATTGTTCTGCTGCGCCTCTTTCACCATGCCGGTCAGCGTGATATGCCCGACCTTCGATTTTTCATCAATCAGCATATGGTAGTCCGGGCCGATCCCGTCAGCATAGCTGGCGATTTCTTTCATCGCGCCAGGCTTGAACATCCAGTCGTAGTTATAGTTAACCCAACTGCCGTCCGGCTGTTTTTGCTGAGTTTCATTCCAGTCGGTGTACGCAATCAACTGCACCAGATTGAGATCCATCCCCCTCTTCGGTTCCAGCTCATTCTTAATGCGCTTCAGCTCCGCGGCATCGAAACACTGCAAATAAACGTTATCTTTTTTACCGGTATAACCATACTTTTTCAGCACATCCAGCGTCTTAGCCGCAATATCCTTCCCTTCCTGATGATGGAACCACGGCGCTTTGATTTCTGGATAAATACCGATATTTTTTCCGGTCGAATGATTCAGCCCCTGAACAAACTCAATCTCTTCCTCAAAGGTATGCACGCGGAAATCTGATTTTCCCATCGGGAAACGGCCAGGGTAAGTCTGTACTTTCTTGCCGTTCTCAATATCAAAACCTTCGGTGAACTTCAGGGATTTAATTTCATCCAGTGTGAAATCAATGGCGTAGTAACGCCCGTCCTTGCGGGCGCGATTCGGAAAACGTTCGGCAACGTCGGTAACCCGGTCAAGGTAGTGGTCATGCAGGACGACCAGATGGTCGTCCTTCGTCATCACTAAATCCTGCTCCAGATAATCGGCGCCCTGCGCATACGCCATCGCTTTCGCTGGCAGTGTGTGCTCCGGCAGATAGCCGCTGGCGCCACGGTGCGCAATCACGATTTTATCCGCAGCGATTGCCGCGCTGCTCACGACCATACCCGCCAACATCAATGCCACGCTAAGATTTTTCAGTGTCGTCTTCATTCACTTAAGCTCCGTTGCGTTTCAACATCAGCTCTTCATGGTGGCGTTTTTCGCCAATCATCACGATAATCAGCAGGATAACCGCCAGAACGCTGCCGCCGATCATCACCATGAAGCCGCCGTCCCAGCCGAAGAAGTCAACGGTATAGCCAACAATGGCGCTCGCCGCGACGGAACCGCCGAGATAACCAAACAGGCCGGTGAAGCCCGCCGCCGTACCTGCCGCTTTTTTCGGCGCCAGTTCCAGCGCGTGCAGACCAATCAGCATGACCGGGCCATAAATCAGGAAGCCGATAACGATCATACAGGCCATATCCACGGTCGGATTTCCTGGAGGGTTCAGCCAGTAAACAACTGTGGCAATGGTCACCAGCGTCATAAAGAACACGCCCGTTGCGCCACGGTTGCCACGGAACACTTTATCCGACATCCAGCCGCACAGCAGCGTACCCGGGATACCGGCATATTCGTACAAGAAATACGCCCAGGACGATTTATCCAGCGCAAAGTGTTTCACTTCTCTCAGGTAGGTCGGCGACCAGTCGAGGATGCCGTAACGCAGCAGGTAAACGAACACGTTAGCAATCGCGATGTACCACAACAGTTTGTTCGGCAGCACGTACTGCATAAAGATCTGTTTTGCAGTCAGCTCTTCTTCCGCTTTTTCGTTGTAATCATCCGGGTAGTCGTTTTTGTACTCTTCAATCGGCGGCAGACCGCAGGACTGCGGCGTATCGCGCATCAGCGCGAAAGCGAAAATCGCCACCAGGATCGCACCAAACGCCGGCATGTAGAGCGCGGCTTTCCAGTCATTAAACCAGGCCATCCCCAGCAGGAACAGCAGCGGAGGAATACCGCCGCCAACGTTATGCGCGCAGTTCCAGACGGAGACGATACCGCCACGTTCTTTCTGTGACCACCAGTGCACCATTGTACGACCGCACGGCGGCCACCCCATTCCCTGGAACCAGCCGCAGAGGAACAGCAGCACGAACATCACGGCAATGCTGGACGTGGCCCACGGCACAAAGCCCATAAACAACATCACGGCCGCCGCCAGAATCAACCCTGCGGGCAGGAAAACGCGCGGATTCGAGCGGTCGGAGACCGACCCCATGATAAATTTCGAAAAACCATAGGCGATGGAGATCCCGGACAGCGCAAAACCCAGATCGCCGCGCGAGAATCCCTGCTCTACCAGGTAAGGCATCGCCAGCGCAAAGTTCTTACGCACCAGATAGTAAGCGGCATAACCAAAGAAAATCCCCAGGAAAATCTGCCAGCGCAGCCGACGATATGTCGGATCAATCTCCGCTGCTGGCAAGCGCGTTTTATGTTGCGCAGGTTTAAAAATACTTAACATATGTAGCCTCCGTGGCCGTGTCTTATTAGAGGTAAACACCGCAGTTCGTTTAACTAACCAACCTCGCTGCTCCCAGTGTGGGCGCGATGTTAAGTAAAGATACCTGTCGTTAATGTGAATTACAGCACAGATTGTTACACATTTATGACAAATGTTCAGAAAAGCGCACGAAATCACGTTTCATTTTCGAATCATGAGCGATTATGCGCGAAATCAAACAAACCATGCTTTTTATGTGGCTAAATGATAAAAAACGAACTGTGAGGGATAACCATGAAAACTCGCGACTCGCAAACAAGTGACGTGATTATCATTGGTGGGGGAGCCACAGGCGCAGGGATCGCCCGAGACTGTGCGCTACGCGGATTGCGCGTTATCTTAGTTGAGCGCCACGATATCGCGACCGGCGCAACCGGCCGTAACCACGGCCTGCTGCATAGCGGCGCCCGCTATGCCGTTACCGACGCGGAGTCTGCCCGCGAATGCATCAGCGAAAACCAGATTCTGAAACGGATCGCCCGCCACTGCATTGAGCCAACGGACGGTCTGTTCATTACCTTGCCGGAAGACGAATTATCCTTCCAGGCCACCTTTATTCGCGCCTGCGAAGAGGCGGGTATTCGCGCCGAAGCGATTGATCCGCAACAGGCGCGGCTGATCGAACCGGCCGTCAATCCGCAGCTGATTGGCGCGGTGAAAGTGCCTGACGGCACTGTCGATCCCTTCCGGCTGACCGCCGCGAATATGCTGGATGCCAGAGAACATGGCGCAATCATTTTAACGGCGCATGAAGTCACCGGACTTATTCGCGAAGGCGCGACCATTTGCGGTGTGAACGTGCATAACCATCTCACAGGGGAAAGCCAATCGCTGCATGCGCCGGTCGTGGTGAATGCCGCAGGCATCTGGGGTCAGCGCATTGCGGAATACGCCGATCTGAGCATCCGCATGTTCCCGGCGAAAGGGTCGCTGCTGATTATGGATCATCGCATTAACCAGCATGTGATTAACCGCTGCCGCAAGCCGTCCGACGCCGATATTCTGGTGCCCGGCGATACCATCTCGCTCATCGGTACTACGTCGACCCACATTGATTACAACGAGATCGACAGCAACCGCGTCACTGCGGAAGAGGTTGATATTCTGCTGCGTGAAGGGGAAAAACTGGCACCGGTGATGGCGAAAACGCGCATTTTGCGCGCCTACTCGGGCGTGCGTCCGCTGGTCGCCAGCGATGACGATCCGAGCGGTCGTAATGTCAGCCGCGGCATTGTGCTGTTTGACCATGCTGCACGTGACGGGCTGGACGGGTTTATCACCATTACGGGCGGTAAGCTGATGACCTACCGCCTGATGGCGGAATGGGCAACCGACGCGGTATGCCGAAAACTGGGCAACACTCGCCCCTGCGTCACGGCGCAAACCGCCCTTCCCGGCTCGCAGGAACCCACGGAAAACACGCTTAAACGCGTGATCTCGCTGCCCGCCCCGCTACGCGGTTCCGCCGTCTATCGTCACGGCGATCGTACTCCGGCCTGGCTCAGCGAAGGTCGCCAGCACCGCAGCCTGGTCTGTGAATGCGAAGCGGTCACCGCAGGCGAAGTGCAGTACGCCGTCGAAAATTTAACCGTCAACAGCCTGCTGGATCTGCGCCGCCGTACCCGCGTAGGCATGGGCACATGTCAGGGAGAACTGTGCGCCTGCCGCGCCGCCGGGCTGCTGCAACGTTTTAATGTCACTACCGCCGCTCAGTCCATCACTCAGCTTTCTGCGTTCCTCAATGAACGCTGGAAAGGCGTACAGCCTGTCGCCTGGGGAGACGCGCTGCGCGAAAGCGAGTTCACGCGCTGGGTTTATCAGGGATTGTGCGGTCTGGAGAAGGAGCACCAGGATGAAATTTGATACGGTCATTATGGGTGGCGGTCTCGCCGGATTACTGTGTGGCCTGGAACTGCAAAAACACGGTTTGCGCTGTGCGATCGTCACTCGCGGCCAAAGCGCGCTGCACTTCTCCTCCGGCTCGCTGGATCTACTCAGCACCCTGCCGGACGGTCAGCCCGTCACAAATATCACTGAAGGTCTGAATGCGTTACGCGAACAAGCGCCGACGCACCCTTACACCACAATTGGCGCGTCAACCGTTCTGGAACTGGCGCAGCAGGCGCAAGCGTTGCTGGAAGCGTCTGGCGCGCATTTACAGGGCGATGTACAACAGTCGCATCTGCGCGTCACGCCGTTGGGAACATTGCGCGCCACCTGGCTAAGCTCGCCGGAAGTGCCCGTCTGGCCGCTAGCCGCGCAACGCATTTGCGTCGTCGGCATCAGCGGTTTACTGGACTTTCAGGCGCACCTCGCGGCGGCGTCGCTGCGTCAGCACCATCTCACGGTAGAGACGGCAGAGATCGACCTGCCTGAACTGGACGTATTACGCGATAACCCGACGGAGTTTCGTGCGGTGAATATTGCGCGTTTGCTCGATAACGAAGAAAAATGGCCGTTGCTCCACGACGCGCTCTTACCGATAGCAAAAACCTGCGACATGATCATCATGCCCGCCTGTTTCGGCCTGGCGGATGACAGCCTCTGGCGCTGGCTCAATGAACGCCTGCCCTGCTCACTGAATTTGCTGCCGACGCTGCCGCCTTCCGTGCCGGGCATTCGCCTGCATAATCGCTTGCAGCGCCAGTTTGTTCGTCAGGGCGGGATCTGGATGCCGGGCGACGAGGTGAAAAAAGTGACCTGCCGTAACGGCGTCGTGAGCGAAGTCTGGACCCGCAACCATGCCGACATTCCTCTGCGCCCGCGCTTTGCGGTACTCGCCAGCGGCAGCTTCTTCAGCAGCGGCCTGGTCGCCGAACGCGACGGTATTCGCGAACCCATTATGGGACTGGACGTTCAGCAAACGGCCACCCGCGCCGAATGGTATCAGCGTGATTTCTTTGATGCGCAACCCTGGCAGCAGTTTGGCGTCACGACCGATGATGCGCTGCGCCCCTCACTGGCGGGGCAGACCGTAGAAAATCTGTTTGCCATCGGCTCGGTGCTCGGCGGATTCGATCCGATAGCCCAGGGATGCGGAGGCGGCGTATGCGCGGTCAGCGCCTTACACGCCGCACGTCACATTGCAGAACGTGCAGGAGGTCAGCAATGAGCGATACGAGTTTCGAGAGTTGTATCAAATGCACGGTGTGCACCACCGCCTGCCCGGTCAGCCGGGTGAATCCTGGCTACCCAGGCCCCAAACAGGCAGGGCCGGACGGCGAGCGCCTGCGCCTGAAAGACGGCGCGCTGTACGACGATGCGCTGAAATACTGCATTAACTGCAAACGCTGCGAAGTGGCCTGCCCGTCAGACGTTAAAATTGGCGATATCATCCAGCGCGCGCGCGCCAGGTATGACACTTCGCGCCCGTCGCTGCGCAACTTTATCTTAAGCCACACCGATTTAATGGGCAGCGTCTCTACGCCGTTCGCCCCGGTCGTCAATACCGCGACGTCGCTGAAACCGGTTCGTCAGTTGCTCGACTATGCGTTGAAGATCGACCATCGCCGTACGCTGCCGAAATACTCCTTCGGCACCTTCCGCCGCTGGTATCGCAGCGTTGCGGCACAGCAGGCGCAGTACAAAGATCAGGTCGCCTTCTTCCACGGCTGCTTCGTCAATTACAACCATCCGCAGCTCGGTAAGGATTTAATTAACGTCCTGAACGCAATGGGCACCGGCGTGCAGTTGTTAAGTAAAGAGAAGTGTTGCGGCGTGCCGCTGATCGCCAACGGTTTTACCGATAAAGCGCGCAAGCAGGCGGTGAGCAATGTGGCGTCGCTCAGAGAAGCGATTGGCGTAAAAGGCATTCCGGTTATCGCAACCTCATCAACCTGCACCTTTGCCCTGCGTGATGAATACCCGGAAGTGCTGGACGTGGATAACAGCGGGCTGCGTGAGCATATCGAACTCGCGACCCGCTGGCTGTGGCGTAAGATCGATGCAGGCCAGACGCTGCCGCTGAAAAAATTACCGCTGAAGGTGGTTTACCATACGCCGTGTCATATGGAGAAGATGGGCTGGACGCTCTATACGCTGGAGTTGCTGCGCCAGATCCCGGGTCTGGAACTGACCGTGCTGGACTCCCAGTGCTGTGGGATTGCCGGAACCTACGGTTTTAAAAAGGAAAACTACCCCACCTCGCAATCCATCGGCGCTCCGCTGTTCCGCCAGATTGAAGAGAGCGGCGCGGATATTGTGGTGACCGACTGTGAAACCTGTAAGTGGCAAATTGAGATGTCGACAAGCAAACGCTGCGAACATCCGATTACCCTGCTTGCCCAGGCATTAGGTTAAGCGCGTTAACGTCTTATCGGGTCTGCAAACCACGGCAGGCCCGATAAGCGCAGCGCCATCAGGCTACAGGGTTAACGACTCCACCACCTCAATCCAGCCATGTTCACTGGCAATATCCTGACCGTTTAACCACCGACGCACCATATTCAGCGCCATCATGGCGCAAACTTCCTGCCGCACCGCCAGACTGTAGCGACTGGCGCTGAAATGCACGCGCAGGGCAAATGTCCCATCCGGCGTCGCCAGCGCGAAATTAAGGTGATCGTTTTCCAGCCCGGATACCGCCAGCGCCAGTCCGGCGTAGTGGTTGCTCCGTCGCTCTGTCGTCCAGTGCGCGGTCTGAGCCAGCGTCTCTTCCTGGGAAGGCACCACTTCGCTGGCAAGAATCGGCGCATTCGCACGGGAAAGCTGCAAAGCCAGCAGCCCGCTGGTGAACTGTTCGCTGAGCGTCAGGCTGAGCTGGCGCGTCTGCAAACAACGGGCGATTTGCGCAGGCAGTCCTTCCGTCCCTTCAAAAATCAGGTTCTGCCCTGCCACCCGCTTTACCTCCGGCCATAGCGCCAGCATCGCGTCCCGCTGCGCATCCGGGCCGGTGAGTTTCAGTTCAATAATCGGCATTGAAGAGCGATATCCCATCGTCACGCCCGCCGGTAGCGGCAGCGAATCGAGGCTCTGCGCCAGATCGCTTTCCGAACGTCCAAACGTAGTGAGTCGCAGACAAACCGGCGGTTCAGGAAGCGCAAAACGCGCACGCAGACGCGGCATAATTTCATGCTCGACCATCACCTTAAATTCAGACGGGACGCCCGGGGTAAAGAACATCAGGCAGCGATTTAGCTTCACCGCAAACCCACAGGCGGTGCCAACCGGGTTATTAATAAACTCGGCGCTGGCGGGCAGTTCTGCCTGCTTGCGGTTACTCGGCGCCATAACCCGCCCGCGCTCATGGAAAAAACGCTCCATCTCAGCCAGCCACGCGTCATGAAGCACCAGACCTTCACCTTTCGCCGTGGCGGCGGCCAGCGCGCTTAAATCATCGCTGGTCGGCCCCAGGCCGCCATTCACAATCAGCACATCAGCATGTTCGCTACGTTCGCGTAAAATGGCGACCAGCGCATCCAGATTATCTCCCACCGTATTTCGGCGTGATAACGGCAACCCCTGATTAAAGAAAAAATCGGCCAGCCAGGCGGCATTCGTGTCGACGATTTGCCCGTGCAACACTTCATCCCCGGTGGATAACATCTCCACGTTTAACATCGTGTTCTCCTGCTTCTATGATGAAAACACTATAACGCAAAGCCCGCTGGGGCGGAGTAAGAAACTCAGAGGAAACAAACCGGGAAAGAAGGCGATAGCATACAGGAAACGGCGCGACGGATGCCGCGCCCGAAAATCAGAAGCTGGCGTTAACGCCGACGTACGGGCCATCGGCAATCGCGTTGTCACGGTTGCCGTCTTTACCCGCCAGGTTCAGATAGCGATAGCCCGCTTCAATGCTCAGCGGACGCATAATGGTAAAGCGCGCTCCGGCATTGGCTTCTTCATAGCTGTCGATGCCGCTGGACAGTGAATCTGGAGAGTAGTAATACTCGCCAAACAGACGGAAGCTGTCGCCGATTTTCCACTGTAACCCGCCGCCTACCGCCGCCGCATAGCCTTCATCGCCGTCGTTCGGATTGGTATAAACGCCTTTCCCGCCGACCGTTGCCAGCAGCGGCCCAACCGGAATATTCAGGCCGAGCCCCACGCCGGCAGCGTCGCCGTCGTCGTCGTTATGCATCCAGTTGCCGCTCAACGCCAGCCCGGTGGATTCAGTACCGAAACCTACGCCAACGTTGGTGTAATCTTTACCCGCCTGGCCGCTAATGCTCATCGCATTCGCCGATGCAGAAGCGAACAACAGTCCGGCAACGCCTAATAAAATGCTTTTTTTCATTTTCACCCTTTCCAGCAAAGAAATAAACAAAAGACCCCAAAACCGCAGGATTGTACTGCCAGGCGCAACAGAATCAATGAGCTAAAAAAGCGATCTAATAACATATTGTAACTAAACACTACCTTTCAGGTTTATTAAACGTTACAAGAAGAGGCGTTTAGCGCAGCAGTCATTGCCCGAGATCAATATTTCATTCACAAATATTTTCTACATTAGTTTCCGAAATTAAACGGAAATTAAACATTTTTTCTAACGATCGTCGGGAGATAAAGATGAGCAAAAAAGGACTCACCACCGCAGCAGGCGTGCCTGTCGCCCATAATAACAACGTTGCAACCGCAGGCCCGCGCGGCCCCATGCTGCTACAGGACATCTGGTTCCTGGAAAAACTGGCCCACTTCGATCGTGAAGTGATCCCTGAGCGCCGTATGCATGCCAAAGGCTCAGGCGCGTACGGCACCTTCACCGTCACGCACGATATTTCACGTTACACTCGCGCAAAAATCTTTTCGGAGCCCGGTAAAAAAACGGATCTGTTCCTGCGTTTTTCCACCGTGGCGGGAGAGCGCGGCGCGGCGGATGCCGAGCGCGATATTCGCGGGTTTGCGATCAAGTTTTACACTGAAGAGGGCAACTGGGATCTGGTGGGTAACAACACGCCCGTTTTCTATCTGCGCGATCCGCTGAAATTCCCGGATCTGAACCATGTCGTGAAGCGCGACCCACGCACCAACCTGCGCAATCCGACCTACAAATGGGACTTTTTCTCTCATCTGCCGGAATCGCTGCACCAGTTAACTATCGACTTTAGCGACCGGGGTTTGCCTTTCTCTTACCGTACTATGCACGGTTTCGGTAGCCACACATTCAGCTTTATCAACAGCGACAACGAACGTTTCTGGGTGAAATTCCACCTGAAATCGCAGCAGGGCATCGCCAACCTGATGGATGACGAAGCGAAACGCCTGGTGGCGGACGATCGCGAAAGCTCTCAGCGCGACCTGTACAACGCCATTGAACAGGGCAACTTCCCCCGCTGGAAATTCTACGTGCAGATCATGCCGGAAGCCGAAGCCTCGCAGGTGCCGTACAACCCGTTTGATCTGACCAAAGTATGGCCGCACGGCGATTACCCGCTGATTGAAGTCGGCGTGCTGGAACTGAACCGCAACCCGGAAAACTATTTCTCCGAAGTGGAACAGGTGGCGATGAATCCGGCGAACGTCGTGCCGGGGATTAGCTTCTCCCCTGACCGTATGTTGCAGGGGCGTCTCTTCTCCTATGGCGATGCGCACCGCTATCGTCTGGGCGTTAACCATCAGCAGATCCCGGTCAACGCCCCGCGCTGCCCGTTCCATAACTACCATCGTGACGGCGCGATGCGGGTGGACGGCAACAGCGGCAACGGCCCAACCTATGAGCCAAACAGCTTTGGCGTCTTCCAGGAACAGCCTGATTTCAGCGAACCGCCGCTCTCTGTCGAAGGCGCTGCCGCGCACTGGGATCACCGGGAAGATACGGACTACTTCAGCCAGCCGCGTAAGCTGTATGAGTTGCTGAGTGATGAAGAACATCAGCGTATGTTCGCGCGCATCGCCGGCGACATGAAAGATGTGCCGGAATTTATTCAGCAGCGTCAGATTGGCTTGTTTAGCGAAGTTCATCCTGACTATGGCGCGGGCGTCGCCGCTGCCCTGCGGGCGTTAAAAGAAGCGAAATAACCGTTTCCACGGGAGCTGCGGCTCCCGTGTTGCTTACATTACGGACGGTTAGCGCGCACCCACTCCTGCAATGCCCGGCGCGAAACTTTGATCCCGCCGTTTTTCAGCGCTGATGGCAACGTCAACCAGCGTACCGGCTGCTGAAAACGCGCCAGCTTGTCTTTCACCCATTCCGCGAGATCGACGTTCCCGGCCTGCGCGTCATATTCCACCACCGCCACCGGACGATGGCCGAACTCCCTGTCCTCTACCGGCACCACGAACGCCTGTAGAACATATGGATGCGCCGAGATAACGCGTTCCACCTCTTCCGGCTGAATGCCTTCCCCGCCGCTGAAGAACAGATTATCCAGCCGACCGGCAATCGTCAGCTTACCGTCGTTCAGTTCGCCGCGATCGCGGGTGGCGAACCAGCCTTCGCCGTTCACCAGCGGGATCAGCTTACCGTCGCGCCAGTAGCCTTCCGCCATGCTGGCAGCGCGCAGCCAGACTTCGTCATTCACGATTCGGACTTCCCGCCCCGGTAACGCCGCGCCGACATCGCCCAGGCCGTCGGCTTCTTTCGCGCACACCGTCGAGGCAAATTCCGTCAGGCCATAACCGCACCAGCAGCGAATACCCTGCGCGCGAGCCTGCTCCGTCAGTTCAACCGGGATAGCCGCGCCGCCCAGCAGTACCGCTTTCAACGTTACCGATGCCGGATTCTCCAGCAGCCGCCACAGCTGAGTGGGAACCAGGGACGCATGCGTACACCCTTGCAGCATTGCTTCCAGCGGCTGCTTCTCACGCACGGTCATTCGGGCGCCCGCAAACAACCAGCGCCACATAATACCCTGGCCGGAAACATGAAACAGCGGCAGCGATAACAGCCAGTCATCCCCATCGGCAAACGGCATCAGGGACAGCACCCCTTCCGCGCTGGCCAGATGCGCCTGGCAGGTATGCACTGCGGCTTTGGGTAATCCGGTTGAGCCAGAGGTCAGCGTCATTGAACTCAGCCGCGTCGGCTGCCAGTCTGCGGCGTGTTCGCCTGCCTCTTGCTGCATTTGCAGCGGTTGCAACGCCGGGAAGGTATTCTCCCCCTCCAGCAGCAAAGCAAACCGGAGCGTTAAGTCCGGCAGCAGCGCGTCGAGCAGCGGTTGTGGAAGCTGCGGGTTAACCGGCAGGACTCTTGCCCCGCATTGCAGTAAAGCCAGCCAGGCCAGCAGCGTTTGCGGGTGATTCCAGGCGCGCAGCATCACGCCGCAGCCTTCAGAGACACCCTGAGCGGCAAAACCGCTCGCCAGCGCGTCAATACGGGTACAGAGTGTGTGCCAGCTTAGCACTTCATCATTAAGGCGTAAGGCGGGCGCATCTCCCCGCACCTGCCGCCAGTGACGCCACGGCCAGTCATTAAAAGATGACGGCTGGAGGCCCGATACGCTTGCGCTATCGGGCATTTCCCGGAGGCTCATAGCAGCCGTTCCAGCGCATCGTCGCTAACACACGGCAAAGCGCTGCCCGGCCAGCGGCGCACCTGCTGGGTTTGCATCAGGCTTAGCGTATCCAGACCCGGAATGGTCTGCGGCGTCAGCCACGCGGCAATACGCGCCAGTTGCGTTAAGCCGAGGCTCGACTCGATGGAAGAGCTGATCACCGCCGTCAGTCCCAGCGTATGCGCGGCCTGTACCTGCTCGCGAACCTTTTCCAGGCTTCCGGTGAGCGTCGGTTTGATGACCACCGCGCTGACGCCCGCTTCCGCCGCAAAGACAAAATCGTCTTCACGCAGACTTTCATCCCAGGCAATCGCAATCCCGGTTTCACGCGCAAAAGCGCGGGAGTCGTCGCGGGTTTTACACGGTTCTTCGAGGAAGGCGATGCGGGCACGGTAGTCCGGGTTGACGTATTTCGCGAACTGCTGCGCTTTCAGCGGCGTCCAGGCGCGATTGGCATCCAGACGCAGATGCAGATCGGGAACCGCCTCCAGCAGCAGGTTGACCACCATTCCGTCGCGTACCGCTTCGTACAGACCGACTTTGATCTTGGCGACTTTCTCGCCATGCATATCAGCCAGTTGCAGCACCAGATCGTCTGGATCGCCCGTACACAGCGGCGCGGCGCGGTAATCCGCCGCCTCTGGCAACGTCCCCGCCGCCTCCGCCAGCGCACAACTAACGCCAAACGCCACGGAGGGCACTTCAGGCAACGTTGACTGGCCTTGCAGCCAGCCGTTAACCCAGTCCAGCAGCGCGGCCTGCGCCTCTTCCAGGGTTTCCTGGCTGAAACCCGGAAGCGGGGAGATCTCCCCCCACCCTTCGCGCTCGCCGTCGCACAGACGGACATACAGCCCGTCGCGAGTTTTTAACCGCCTGTCGCGCAGAACCACCCCCGCGTCCATGGGGATCTGCCAGCGGTACACCTGCGCGCTACGCATTACGGATTCCGTTTGAATTTGCTGAAATCAGGCTGACGTTTCTGGTTGAAAGCGTTACGGCCTTCCTGACCTTCTTCCGTCATGTAGAACAGCATCGTGGCGTTGCCCGCCAGCTCCTGTAGACCCGCCTGACCGTCGCAGTCGGCGTTCAGCGCGGCTTTCAGGCAGCGCAGCGCCATCGGGCTGTTCTGCAACATTTCGCGGCACCAGCGCACGGTCTCTTTTTCGAGGGAGTCCAGCGGTACGACGGTGTTGACCAGCCCCATATCCAGCGCCTGTTTAGCGTCGTACTGACGGCACAGGAACCAGATTTCACGCGCTTTTTTCTGCCCGACGATACGCGCCATATAGGAAGCGCCCCAGCCGCCGTCGAAGGAGCCGACTTTCGGGCCCGTCTGGCCGAAGATAGCGTTTTCCGCCGCGATGGTCAGGTCACACATCATGTGCAGTACGTGACCGCCGCCGATAGAGTACCCTGCGACCATCGCCACGACCGGTTTTGGGCAGGTACGGATCTGGCGCTGGAAATCCAGTACGTTCAGGTGATGCACGCCGGAATCATCCTGGTATCCGCCGTAGTCGCCGCGTACCTTCTGGTCGCCGCCCGCACAGAAGGCTTTCTCGCCTTCGCCGGTCAGAATAATAACGCCCACGTTGTCGTCATACCGGGCATCCGCCAGCGCCTGGATCATCTCTTTGACGGTCAAAGGACGGAATGCGTTGCGCACCTGTGGACGGTTAATGGTGATTTTTGCAATACCATCGGTGGATTTTTCATAACGAATGTCCGTGTAACCTTCGGAGCAGTCGTGCCATTCAACCGGTGCGTAAAGCATTGTTTCATCAGGATAGATCATAGTGTGTCCTTTAGTCAGAGACGCAGAATCTGAGCCAGACTGTCCACCACGCCTGCGGGATTTTCCCGATGCGCGTTGTGTCCGGCGTTACGAATCATATGGCAAGGTACAGACAACTCCGCCGCCAGCGCGCGGAATTTGCTGTCGCGTTCACCACATAAATAATAAAACGGAAATGTGCGCGCATTTAGCCGCGCGCGTAAATCAGGCTGTACGGCAAGCGAGGTTGCCTCCAGCATCGCCGCCAGCGTTTCGCCATTGTTCTGGCTGCGCAGCGCGACTAACGCCTCTCTTTGCGAAGCATCCAGCGAAGCGAAAACCGGCTGCTGATACCAGTCAGTAAACACGTCGCGCAGCGGTTCACGGCGAAAGCGCGCCGCCCAACGACCGTCAGACCGTCGGCGCGCGTCACGCTCGGCCTCGCGTTGCAGTCCCGGGTGGCCGCCTTCAACCACCAGCCCGCAAAGACCCGGCAGAGTCTGGCACGCCGCCATCATCGCCACTCTGCCGCCGAGCGAGTAGCCGACCAGCCAGTATTTAAGTATGTTGTAACTAAATAATGTGTTACGCAATAAGTCGCACACATCAGCAAAGCCGCTGACACGAATATCGGCAGAATCGCCGTGACCAGGCAAGTCGATATACAGGCGCGAAAAGTCGGGAAACTGCTCACCGATCTGCTGCCATTCCCGGCAATCACCGGAAAATCCATGCAGGAAAACCAGCCAGGGAGACCCCGGCTGACCACCGTTCGCCTGCGCGCGCAGGATCATAGATGGCTCACCTGCGCCAGCAGCTGTTGCAGGGTTTGCGCCCCGTCGGTATCGTTCACGACCAGCTCAATCACCGTGGTTGTCGGCGTTCGCCAGGCGCCAGCCAGCGCCGCATCCAGCTCATCCCAGCTTTGCGGGCGGTGATATTTGAGGTTAAACATGGCCGCTGCGTGTTCAAAGTGGACGTTTTGCGGCATCAGGTAAAACCGCTCGCGCTCGCTCTGCGGCGTCGGCAACAAAGAGAAAATTTGCCCGCCGTTGTTATTCACCACAATCAGCACAAACGGCGCGGACACCTGGCGCAATAGCGCCAGCGCGTTGAGATCGTAGAGCGCAGACAGATCGCCGACGATAGCCAGCGTCGATTTCGCGCTGGCGCGCTGAACGCCCGCCGCCGTCGAGATCAAACCATCAATACCGCTGGCTCCCCGGTTGCTGTACACCGGGTAGCCCGCCGGTAGCTGCGACAGCGCGTCAATCAGGCGCACCACCAGGCTGTTGCCGACAAACAGTTGCCCTTGTTCCGGCAGATAGTCGCGAATGCGGTGCGCCAGTTGCGCTTCGCCGAACATATCGCGACGCGCGACAACCGCCTGCCACGCCTGCTCTGCCAGGCGCGGGATATCGACACACCAGGGATGGCGTTTCTCCGCCGGATGCAGCTCCAGCCAGTCGGCGATTTTCGCCACCAGCCTGCGTCCGCGATGATGCGCCGGGTCCAGACGACCTTCGATATTATCAATAATCCAGTACTCTTCCGGCTCGCAGGCGGCCTGCCATTGCAGCAGGCGCTTTCCGGTCAGGCTGCTGCCGAGTTGTACCACAATTTGCGCCTGCTGAAGCTCAGTGACGGCCTTCGCATTGCCCAGCCAGAGATCGGCGCACGGCAGCGGCTGCCCGGTTTGCGACAGCACGTCGCCAATCAGCGGCCAGCCCAGCGTCTGCGCCCAAAGCGCGACTTTCTTGCCCTCTTCCACGCTCATGCGCCCGGCCACCACTACGCCGCGTTTTTGCCGCCAGAAGAACCAGTCGCGCTGTTTGTCGCTTTCCAGCCGACGCGCTTCGCGCAGCCAGGGTTTGTCATCCTGCCACCAGTCGCCAAGGCTCTGCTGCCAGGCAAGCCCCGTGTCGTCCATATCGCCATACAGCGGTTCCGCAAACGGGCAGTTGATGTGTACCGCGCCGGCATGCAGCGTCGCCAGGACGTTATCAAGGGTGGAGACCAGCCAGCGCGCGGAAATATCCTGCGTCGGGCGCGGCAAAGAGAGCGTCTGAGAAGGATGAGAAGCGAACATCCCGGCCTGACGAATCGCCTGATTCGCGCCGCAGTCAATCAGTTCCGGCGGACGGTCCGCAGTCAATAAAATCAGTTTTTCACCGGTAAGCCCCGCTTCAATCAGCGCCGGATAGAGATTTGCCACCGCCGTACCGGAAGTAACAATAACGGCAACGGGCTGCTTACTGACTTTCGCCAGCCCTAATGCCAGATGACCAAGACCACGCTCATCAAAGTGCGTGTGATGAATAAAGGCTGAATTTTCCGCTGCCGCCAGGGTTAAAGGCGTAGAGCGGGAGCCAGGGGCAATGCAAACATGCCTGACGCCGTGGCGAGTGAGTGCTTCCAGAATGACCGCCGCCCAGCGTCGGTTAAATGCGCTTACTGACATGAGATTGTCCGGTATCAATATTGCGACTCAGTATAAGGATCAGAAAAAATGGATTATTGATATGAGTCGGGAATATACACAAAATCATTCAGCAGACCGCCTGAAGGATGAGGTGTATGTGCGACTCATTAGCTTTCCATCTGTAATAACGTGCGTAGCCCGGCTGCTTTGTTGTCGATCTCTTGCCATTCCTGTTCCGGGTCAGACCCGCGCACAATGCCTGCCCCGGCATACAGACGAACAACGTTCGCCGCGACTTTCGCCGAGCGCAGCGTCACGCAGAATTCGCTTTGCTGTAAAGACAGATAACCCGCCGACCCGGCATACCACTCACGTTCAAACGGTTCATGTTGCTGAATAAACGCGCGCGCCCGTTCACGCGGAATCCCCGCGACGGCTGCCGTGGGCTGTAGCTGTAGCAAACAGAGCGTGTCGTCAGCCTGATTGAGCGCCGTCCAGATACAGCGGCGCAGATGCTGTACTTTGCGTAATCTGAGCACCTGCGGCGGCAAAACATCGAGCGAGTGGGTGCAGCTTTGCAGGCGCTGACAAATATCTTCCACCACCAGCATGTTTTCACGCTGGTTTTTATCATCCTTCATCAACCATTCGCCCAGTTGCCAGGCCTGATGGTCGTCGGGATGATTCGCCACCGTGCCGGCCAGCGCCTCGGTGCGCAATGCCGTTTCACGTCGCCGCCAAAGGCGTTCCGGCGACGAGCCAAGAAAGGCCCTTCCGGCGGAGAACGCCATAAAAAAATGGTAGCAGTTAAGGTTTAAACGGCGACTGGACGCCATCACGGCGGCGGCATTCACCGGATGGGAAAACTGCAAATCCGTCGCCCGCGCCAGCACCACTTTGTCGAGATCGTCTTCAGCGATAGTCTGCGTGGCAAGCTGAATCAGGCTGGTCCAGCCCGCTTTATCCGGCCAGTGCTGCTCGCCCGTCAGGTGCAGGCGCAGCGCCGGGATCGGCTTTACGCCCCTTAATGAAGAGAGAAACGCGATCGCCCGCCCGGCGTCTTCACGCAGTGAAACCGGGCTGTAGAGATACAGCCGCAGCGTTGCCACTGCGCCAGCGCGTCGCCATTCAAGACGCGGCAGCAGCAAATGCCCCTGCTGCGGTTCAAACGCATTCAGTCCCCAGATACGCAAATCGGATTGTGATTCATGCTGGCGGAGAAAGCGTTGCGCCTGTTCGAGAGAGGGGAACGTTTCAACGGCGCCGAGCACCGCGGCTTCTTCATCGCCGTTACGCTGTTGCCAGTAAAATTGCGGCCAGATGGCCTGACTGGCCAGCCAGCTTAATGCGTCAAACGCATCATTCAGAGGGAAAGGCACATCAACAATACGCATTCCTGGCGCCGCCGGTATCTCCTGCGATAACTGGCGTCGCAGATTTTCCAGCGCAGTAGTGATTGAATGCACGCGGACCTCTCCCTGTTAAAAACCTCACATTATACGGGGTACAGCGGAGAAAAAGCAGTACCCCCGTTTAGGGAGGAAATGCGATCCCGGTTACATTACCGCCGCGCCAGCAGTAGTCCCAGCACCAGGCCGACCGCCGCGCCTGCGCCAATCCCTTGCCAGGGTTTTTCATGCACGTAATCATCCGCTTTATAAACCGCCTGTTTTGCGCGGTAATAGTAGCTGTCAGACGCATGGCTGACGCGATTTTTTACCTCTTCAAGCGCCCGTTCTGCGCGTGCTTTTAACTCAACATATTTTTGATCGGCAGGATCGCCGGAGGAACGCAGCACCTCTTCCAGCGTTTCGCTCAGAAGTTCCAGGTCGTCATCAATACGTGAACCATAAGAATGAAAAGACATTATACTCTCCCTTTCGATTAACGTTCCCACTAACTATAGACAAAACCGGAACATCACACCTGGCTAACCTCACGCGCCATACCCATGTGCGGGATACCGTCTTCGTCATAAACGTCCGTCACCGGAACAAAACCGAATCGCGCATAGAAGGATTGCAGATGCGCCTGTGCGCCGAGGTAAAGCGCCTTCTCCGGCCAGTGTTGCTCGCAGGATGCCAGGGTCTGCGCCATAAGCTGTTGCCCCAGTTTTTCGCCGCGCAGCGCTTCGCTGACGATCACGCGCCCAATCACCACCGGCTCCAGTTCGTCGTCGCTTTTCAGAATCCTCGCATACGCTACCAGCTCATCGTTATGCCAGCCCAGGATATGACGGTTCTCCCCCACCAGGTCATCGCCGTCCACATCCAGATACGGACACTGTTGTTCAACCACAAATACCGCGCAGCGCAATTTCAGTAACGCATAGAGTTGCGGGACGGATAATTCAGAATGATGCAGGTCTTGCCAGTGAATCATGGTGCGCTCCTTTTACGTATTCGCTTTATACTAGCCAGAATATTTTTTAAACGTGTAATGAAATAATGGAATTAATTTTTTTAGGTACTTCTGCCGGCGTTCCTACCCGCACGCGTAATGTCACGGCAATATTACTGAATTTACAGCACCCGACGCAGGCGGGGCTATGGTTATTCGACTGCGGTGAAGGCACCCAGCACCAGATGCTCAACACCGCGTTCAACCCGGGTAAGCTCGATCGCATTTTCATCAGCCATCTGCATGGCGATCACCTTTTCGGTTTGCCCGGTCTGCTGTGCAGCCGTTCGATGGCGGGAAACGCACAGCCGCTGACGATTTACGGCCCCAAAGGCATTCGCGAGTTCACCGAAACCGCATTGCACCTTAGCGGCTCCTGGACTGATTATCCGCTGGAGATCGTTGAAATTACCGCCGGCGAAATTCTGGACGACGGTCTGCGCAAAGTGACCGCCTTTGCGCTTGAGCATCCGCTTGAATGCTATGGCTATCGGATTGAAGAGCATGACAAGCCCGGCGCGCTGGATGCCAGTGCGCTAAAAGCGGCAGGCGTGAAGCCCGG
Organism: Citrobacter sp. CK194; assembly: GCF_030333395.1. Taxonomy (NCBI): domain Bacteria; kingdom Pseudomonadati; phylum Pseudomonadota; class Gammaproteobacteria; order Enterobacterales; family Enterobacteriaceae; genus Citrobacter; species Citrobacter sp. CK194. The sequence continues at coordinate 323,137 of NZ_JAOWGA010000019.1, read as the reverse complement.
CCCGCTGTTTCAGGATCTGAAAGCGGGTAAAACCGTCACCCTGAACGATGGTCGCGTTATTAACGGCGCCGATTTTCTCGCGCCAGCCACGCCCGGGAAATCGGTGGCGATATTTGGCGACACCGCGCCATGCGCGTCGGCCATCACGCTGGCAAAAGGCGTGGACGTAATGGTACACGAAGCAACGCTGGATACCTCAATGGAAGAAAAAGCCAACAGCCGTGGGCACAGCTCCACCAGGCAGGCCGCGCAGCTGGCGCACGATGCCGACGTGGGCCAGCTCATCATTACTCACGTCAGCTCGCGTTACGACGACAGAGGCTGCCAACGCCTGCTGGCAGAATGTCAGGCGATCTTCCCCGCAACTGCGCTGGCTCACGATTTCGCCGTTTTCACGGTTTAACGCTCCATTTTTCTTCCTCAGTGCCGATAACAGAGAAAAGGCTGGCTTTCATATTGAGGATGCGATGGATAATTTCCAGAAAGATATTGATGACAGGGCTAACTTAACCCTGTCTAACCGCTTTGAATTGCTGTTATTCCGTCTCGGCACATCGCTGCATGAGCAGAAGTCGGAGCTATTTGGCATCAACGTATTCAAACTGCGCGAAATTGTGCCAATGCCCACATTTACGCGCCCTGCCGGAATGAAAGCCCCGCTTTTAGGTATGGTCAACATCCGCGATCAGGTGATCCCGGTCATCGACCTGCCCGCCGTGGCCGGGTGTAAACCGGAGAACGGGCTTAACATCCTGCTGATCACCGAATATGCGCGCAGCGTACAGGCATTTGCGGTGGAGTCCGTCGAGAATATTATGCGTCTGGACTGGCAGCAGGTGCATACCGCCGAGAAAGCGGTTAACGGCCGCTATATCACCAGCATTGCCTGTCTGGATGAAGACAAAGAGACCAACAACCTGGCGCTGGTGCTCGACGTAGAGCAAATTCTCTATGATATCGTGCCGTCAAATCACGACTTGCGCGCCACCAATTTGAAAACCAGCAAGTTCAACATCACGCCGGGTGCGGTGGCGATTGTGGCGGAAGATTCTAAAGTTGCCCGCGCCATGCTGGAGAAAGGGCTGAATGCGATGGAGATCCCGCATCAGATGCACGTCACCGGTCAGGATGCCTGGGAGAAAATCCAGCAACTGGCGAAAGAAGCGGAGACGGAAGGCAAACCGATTAGCGAGAAAATCGCTCTGGTGCTAACCGACCTCGAAATGCCGGAGATGGACGGTTTCACCCTGACGCGTAAGATCAAAACCGACGAGCGCCTGAAGAAGATTCCGGTGGTGATCCACTCTTCCCTTTCCGGCAGCGCCAACGAAGATCATGTGCGTAAAGTTAAAGCGGATGGTTATGTCGCGAAGTTTGAAGTCAACGAACTGTCGTCGGTGATTCAGGAAGTAATGGAACGCGCCGCGCAAAACGTCAGCGGGCCGCTGGTCAGCCGTCAGTTGCTGAGTTAACGTCCTGACGTTCAGGGCATAAAAAAACCCGCCGCGGCGGGTTTTTTCGTTTCTGCTTTCGCTTACATCAGCGGCGTAGCTAACTGCACGATGCTAATCAGCGGTTGCGGGTAGATACCCAGCACCAGAACCAGCAGCGCGGAGATCAGAACCACAATACCGCCCGCGCTGTACTGCCAGTTAGACGGCGCATCGCGGTTAAGCTGCTGCGGCGCGCTCAGATAGAGGCTTACCGCAACACGCAGGTAGTAGTAGAGACCAATCGCGGAACCAACCACCACCGCGGCAACCAGCCACCACAGGCTGGCCTGCACACCGACCGCCAGGACGTAGAACTTGCCGATAAAGCCCAGCGTCATCGGGATACCCGCCAGAGAGAGCATCATCACGGTCATCACCGCCGCGAGGATCGGACGATGCCAGAACAGACCACGGTAGGAGAACAGTGAATCGGCATCCGGGCCACGGAACGGGCTGGACATCAGGCTGACCACGCCGAACGCGCCGAGGCTGCTGAACAGATAACCGGCCAGATAGACGCCAACGGCTTCCATCGACATCTCGCCGCTTTGCAGGGCGATCAACGCCACCAGCAGATAGCCGAGGTGAGAGATAGAGGAGTAACCGAGCAGACGCTTAATGTTGGTCTGGCTCAGCGCCATCAGGTTACCGAAGATGATGGAGGCAAAGGCAATCACGCCCAGCACGATACGTACCGCTTCGCTGTCGCCAACCGGCGCGTACAGGAACAGACGCATCACCACGCCGAAGATAGCGATTTTGCTCGCTGTCGCCAGGAAGGTGGAAACCGGCGCCGGCGCGCCCTGGTATACGTCTGGCGTCCACAGGTGGAACGGCACCAGCGAGAGTTTAAAGCCGAGACCAACAATCATCAGACCGAAGCCCGCCAGCAGCAGCGGTTCATGCAGCATACCGTCGCCGAGGCTCTTACCGAGCGCGACAAACGACAGGTTGCCAGACTGCGCGTACACCAGCGCCATACCGAACAGCAGGAAGGAAGACGCTGCGGCAGACAGAATGGTGTATTTGATACTGGCTTCCAGCGAGCGTTTCTGACGGAAGGCGTAACCAATCAGGCCAAACAGCGGCAGAGAGATCAGCTCAATACCGAGGAACAGCGCCGCCAGGTGGTTGGCGTTCGCCAGCAGAATACCGCCCAATGCGGCAATCAGCACCAGCAGGTAGAACTCTTCCTGGTTGTCGTTATAGCCTTCAAGCCACGGATAGGCAAAGGTACAGGTGGCAAGACTCGCCAGCAGAACCAGCCCGGTGTAAAGCATGGCGAAACCGTCAACGCGCATCAGCGGGGTGACGTCCATCGCGCCCGCCTGGCCGACAAACCAGAGCGAAACCAGCGCGGCGTTAAGCCCAATGACCGACAGCGTGGCATTGAGGAAGTGATTGCGTCGCCACGCAATGGAGAGCATCACAACCACCACCGTCAAGCCGACGATCAGCAGCGGTAGCAGCGCAATCAGGTGTTGTGGAGTTATTGTCATGGCGATTTACGGCCTTGTAGTAGTAACGGAATTAACAAACCACTGCTGGATGTTGCTCATCGCAGAATGCGAGGTATCCAGAATCGGCTGCGGATAGAAGCCAAGCAGTACCAGAAGCACGACCAGCAACAGGATGATAAACAGCTCTCGCAGCGACATCCCTGGCATGTCCTGGCTGGCAATCTGGCTCTTCGCTTTACCGAAGTAAGCGCGATGCAGCATCGCCAGCGAGTAAACGGAAGCAAACACCAGACCAAAGGTTGAGATCACGGTAATGACCGGAACCACCTGGTAGCTACCGAACAGAATCATAAATTCGCCAACGAAGTTACCGGTGCCCGGCATACCGAGCGTCGCCACCGCGAAGAACATCGACAGCGCAGGCAACCATTTAATTTTGCTCCACAGACCGCCCATCATACGCATATCACGCGTATGCAGACGTTCGTACAGCTGACCACACAGGATGAACAGACCCGCTGCCGACAGACCGTGCGCAATCATCTGGATTACAGCGCCCTGGTACGCCAGCTGGCTGCCGGTGTAGATAGCAATCAGTACGAAGCCCATGTGCGAAACGGAAGTGTACGCAATCAGACGTTTAATGTCGTACTGGGTGAAGGCCATCCACGCGCCGTAGAAGATGCCAATCACACCCAGCCACATCGCAATCGGCGCAAACTCGGCAGAGGCGTTCGGGAACAGCGGCAGCGAGAAGCGCAGCAGACCGTAAGCCGCCGTTTTCAGCAAAATACCGGCGAGGTCAACAGAACCTGCGGTCGGTGCCTGGGAGTGCGCGTCTGGCAGCCAGCCGTGCAGCGGAACCACCGGCATTTTCACCGCAAACGCGATGAAGAAGCCCAGCATCAGCAGGTATTCCACTCCGTGCGACATCGGCGTTTTCAGCAGGTCTTCGTAGTTGAAGGTCCAGACGCCGGTCGCGTTGTGGTGTACAAACACCAGCGCCAGGATGGCAATCAGCATCACCAGACCGCTCGCCTGGGTATAGATGAAGAACTTGGTAGCCGCCGTGATACGCGTTTTACCGTCAGAGGCTTTGTGCCCCCACAGCGCGATCAGGAAGTACATCGGCACCAGCATCATTTCCCAGAAGAAGAAGAACAGGAACATGTCGATGGCAAGGAACACGCCGATAACGCCGCCCAGAATCCACATCAGGTTCAGGTGGAAGAAGCCCTGATATTTTTCGATTTCATTCCAGGAGCAGAGTACCGCCAGAACGCCCAGCAGACCGGTCAGCACCACCATCAGCAGCGACAAACCGTCGATAGCCAGATGGATAGAGATGCCGAAGCGCGGGATCCACGGCAGAATGAACTCAGACTGCCACTGCGGAATGCCAGCGGCTTGCGTCAGTGAATAGCCGCCCTGCAACCACAGTTGCAGGCCAAGCGCCAGCGTCAGTCCCATGGTGATCAGCGCAATCCAGCGCGGCACCTTCACGCCGAAGCGTTCGGTCTGCCAGCACAGAAAGCCACCGATAAAGGGAATTAATATTAGCCAGGGTAGTAACATGGCGATCTTTATTCCTTGTTAAAGTCCCATCAGGACCTGATTTTCAACGAATTCTCACAACAGAAAATTCACTTCGGATTGCGGCCTTTTTTGCCCGGTGGCGCTAACGCTTACCGGGCCTACAGATTCCCGTAGGTCGGATAAGCGCCAGCGCCATCCGACATCAACCCCACAATCCTCAAACTCAACGCAGTACCATCAACAGCGCCAGCACAACGACCGCACCGATGCTCATGGATGCCACATACCAGCGCAGATATCCGTTCTCGCTGAGCAGCAGGCCTTTACCTGCAAAGCGGGAAAGGATAGCCGGAACGTTCATCAGTGCATTGAGCGGGTCGCGTTTCAGCAGCCAGGCGACGCCGAGGAACGGCTTCACGAACACTTTGTCGTACAGCCAGTCGAAGCCCCAGGCGTTATACCACCAGGTGCCCAGCAGACGGCCCGGCGCACTGTTGGCGACAGAAGTCACCAGAGTACGTTTACCCAGCCACAGCCATGCGGCCATCAGGATGCCGACAATCGCAACCACGCCGGAGGCAATTTCCAGGGTCATCACGCGGCTATGCTCAAGCTCGGTCGTCTGCGGCAGCACACCCTGCAACGGCGGCACAATCAGCGCGCCAACAAAGGTGGACAGTACCATCAGCACAATCAGCGGCAGGTGATGCGTAATCCCCTTCCCTGCATGAGCGTGAATTTGTTCTTTACCGTGGAACACGATGAAAATCATACGGAAGGTGTACAAGGAGGTCATGAACGCACCGACCAGACCTGCAACCATCAGATTGATATGACCATTCGCCATCGCGCCAGCCAGAATCTCATCCTTACTGAAGAAGCCGGCGGTAATCAGCGGCAGAGCCGACAGCGCCGCGCCGCCCACCAGGAAGCAGAGATACACCAGCGGAATGGATTTACGCAGACCGCCCATCTTGAAGATGTTCTGTTCGTGGTGGCAGGCCAGAATCACCGAGCCGGACGCCAGGAACAGCAGCGCTTTAAAGAAGGCGTGCGTCATCAGGTGGAAAATCGCCGCATCCCACGCCTGGACGCCCAGCGCCAGGAACATGTAGCCAATCTGGCTCATGGTGGAGTAAGCGAGAACACGTTTGATGTCGGTCTGCACCAGCGCGGCGAAACCGGCCAGCACCAGCGTAATCGCCCCAACGATCCCCACCAGATGCAGCACTTCCGGCGTCATCAGGAACAGGCCGTGGGTACGGGCAATCAGGTAAACACCGGCGGTAACCATCGTCGCGGCGTGGATCAGCGCGGAGACAGGCGTCGGGCCCGCCATCGCGTCTGCAAGCCAGGTCTGCAACGGCAGTTGCGCAGATTTACCTACCGCACCGCCCAGCAGCATCAGCGTCGCCCACATCAGCATGTTGTTGCCGTCGGCGAAGTGCGCGGGCGCCAGTTCCACCATTTCGCGGAAGTTCAGGGTGCCCAGTTCGTTGTACAGAATGAACAGCGCAAACGCGAGGAACACGTCGCCCACACGGGTCACAACAAACGCTTTCATTGCCGCAGCGCCATTCTTCGGATCGGTGTAGTAGAAACCGATCAGCAGATAGGAGCACAGACCCACGCCTTCCCAGCCGAGGTACATCAACAGCAGGTTATCGGACAGCACCAGAATAACCATGCTGGCGATAAACAGGTTGGTGTAGGCGAAGAAGCGGGAGTATCCCTCTTCACCGCGCATATACCAGGAGGCGAACATGTGGATCAGGAAACCCACACCGGTCACTACCGAGAGCATAGTCAGCGACAGGCCGTCCAGCACCAGGTTGAAACCGATGTTGAAATCACCCACCGACATCCACGTCCACAGCGGCTGGCTGAACGCCTGCTTGCCGTTAGCGAAGAAGTCAACGCCGACAAACGCCGTCACCAGCGCCGCCAGGCCAATGGAGCCGACGCCCACGGTCGCGGAGAGGTTTTCCGACCAGCGACCGCGAGAAAACGCCAGTAATACAAAGCCAATCAATGGCAGAATAATGGTTAAGGCAAGCATGTTCATCCACGCATCTCACTTACTGAATCGATGTTCAGGTTCTGGCGACGGCGATGAAGTTGCAGTAACAGCGCCAGGCCAATACTCGCCTCCGCAGCCGCAAGGCTGATGGCGAGAATGTACATCACCTGACCATCCGTCTGGCCCCAGTAGCTTCCGGCGACCACGAAGGCCAGCGCAGAGGCGTTAATCATGATTTCCAGCCCAATCAGCATAAACAGCAGATTGCGGCGGATAACCAGACCGGTTAAGCCCAGCACGAATAAAATCGCCGCGAGGATCAGTCCATGTTGTAAGGGGATCATGCGTGCTCCTCCGTTTTTCTTTTCGCGCTGTCACCAGGACGGTTGCTCAGCACTTCGCCCACACGCTCTTCGCGACCGACGTGGAAGGCGACAACCAGACCGGCCAGCAGCAGCATAGAGGCCAGTTCGACCGCCAGAACGTAAGGCCCAAACAGCGAGATACCGACCGCTTTGGCGCTAATTGGCGTACCGTCGATACCCTGGTCGTTGACGCCCAGAATGGCGTACACGATCACCACCAGCATGATGGCCGACAAAATCGCCGGGCCAATCCACACCTGCGGTTTCAGCCACTGGCGTTCCTGTTCGATTTCCGAACCGCCGAGGTTGAGCATCATGACCACGAACACGAACAGCACCATGATGGCGCCCGCATAAACGATAATTTCCAGCGCACCGGCAAAGTAAGCGCCCAGCGAGAAAAACACCCCGGAAATCGCCAACAGCGAAATAATCAGATACAGCAGCGCGTGTACCGGATTGGTATGGGTGATGACTCGCAAGGTTGCGAGAATGGCGATCAGGCCACAGATATAAAAAGCGAACTCCATTGCCCTTCTCCTTACGGTAACAGGCTCTTGACGTCGATAGGCTTGGCTTCGTTCTCTGCTTCGCCCTTATCTTTGCCGTCGATTGCCATACCTGCCATCCGGTAGAAGTTATATTCCGGGTATTTGCCCGGACCGGAGATCAGCAGATCCTCTTTCTCATAAACCAGGTCCTGGCGCTTGTACTCACCCATTTCAAAATCGGGGGTGAGCTGAATGGCCGTCGTCGGACAGGCTTCTTCGCACAGGCCGCAGAAAATGCAGCGTGAGAAGTTGATACGGAAAAACTCAGGATACCAGCGACCATCTTTCATCTCTGCTTTTTGCAGCGAGATACAGCCTACCGGGCAGGCTACCGCACACAGGTTACAGGCAACGCAACGCTCCTCGCCGTCCGGGTCGCGCGTCAGCACGATACGGCCACGGTAACGAGGCGGTAGATAGACCGGCTCTTCCGGGTACATCTGCGTTTCGCGTTTCGCGAACGCATGCAGGCCGATCATCCAGATACTGCGTACCTGGGTGCCGAAGCCTACGAACAATTCTTTTAAGGTCATGGTCTTTGTGCCCCTTATTGCGCCTGCCAGAGAATGACAGCCGCCGTTACCAGCAAGTTGATGAGCGTCAACGGCAGGCAGACTTTCCAGCCGAAGGACATTACCTGGTCATAACGAGGACGCGGTAACGACGCACGAATCAAAATGAACATCATCATAAAGAACGCGGTTTTCAGCGCGAACCAGATGAATGGCGGTAAGAACGGGCCATGCCAGCCACCGAAGAACAGCGTCACCATCAGCGCGGAGATAGTAACGATACCGATGTATTCCCCCACGAAGAACAGACCGAATTTCATACCGGAATATTCAATGTGATAACCATCGGCCAGTTCCTGCTCGGCTTCCGGCTGGTCAAACGGATGACGGTGACACACCGCCACGCCCGCGATGGCAAAGGTGACAAAACCAAAGAACTGCGGAATAACGTTCCAGATATCAGCCTGGTTGTTGACGATGTCGGTCATATTAAATGAACCGGCCTGCGCCACCACGCCCATCAGGGAAAGCCCGAGGAACACTTCGTAGCTGAGCGTTTGTGCTGATGCACGCATCGCCCCCAGCAGCGAGTATTTGTTGTTGCTCGACCAACCGGCGAACAGCACCGCATACACCGCCAGACCCGCCATCATCAGGAAGAACAAAATCCCGATGTTCAGGTCAGCGACAACCCAGGTCGGGCTAACCGGAACGATAGCGAATGCCAGCAGCAGCGAGGTAAAAGCGATCATCGGCGCCAGGGTAAAGATGACGCGATCCGAGAATTTCGGGATCCAGTCCTCTTTAAAGAACATTTTGATCATGTCCGCGACCAGCTGGAGCGAACCGCCCCAGCCAACGCGGTTTGGCCCATAACGGTTCTGGAACAGACCCAGCAGACGACGTTCGCCAAAGCTCATGAATGCCCCACAGGTGACCACCACCAGCAGGATCACCACCGCTTTGAGAATGCTCAGCAGGATCTCGATCAGATCCGGTGTAATCCAACTCATTGTTGCGCCTCCTGCAGATTCTCAAGACGACCGCCCGCCAGAACCGGCGCGATGCCAGGCATACCCATCGGCAATCCGACCTGCCCTGCCGTTAAGCCTTCAGCAATTTCAACCGGCAGCGTTACCGTATTGCCGTCGTAGCTGAAGGAAACGCGCGTTCCCGCATTCACGCCCAACTTCGCGGCATCAGCCGGGTTGAGTTTGATGTACGGTTGCGGCATACGGCTCTGGAAGACCGGAGAGCGCTGCGACATTTCGTCACTGCCAAACAGGTGATAGTACGGCGCGATACGCCACTGACCATCCTGCGCCTGGAAGCTGGCCGGAACGGTAGTGAAGTAATCAAGACCGTTTTCAGATGCTTCAATCAAACGCACGCCCGGATCGCCATGACGCAGTTTGCCGCCCACTTCATCCTGGAACTTGTTCCACGCCTGTGGGGAGTTCCAGCCTGGCGCCCAGGCAAACGGAATCTGCGAACGCGGCGCGCCCGGCTGGTTGTTCCCTTCCATTGAGAAGGCGAACATGGTGTCTTTATCCTGCGGCTGACGCGGCTCGTGAACGCTGATGTTAGCGCGCATCGCGGTACGACCGCTGTAACGGTGCGGCTCACGCGCCAGTTTCTGCCCGCGAATGCGGAAGGTCGCGTCCGGCGCGGCATCTTTAATGCCCGCCAGTTGCGGCATTGCGGCGATCGCGGCGTCAATAACGTGGTCCAGTTGCGTCCAGTCCACCTCGCGGTTCTGCACGGTGCTGTGCAGCGAGTGCAGCCAGCGCCAGCTTTCCAGCATCACGGTGTTGCTGTCGTAATAGGCCGGGTCATAAACCTGGAAGAAACGCTGCGCGCGGCCTTCGTTGTTGATGACCGTACCGTCGCTTTCCGCAAAACTTGCGGCGGAGAGCACCAGATGCGCATTCTCCATAATCGCCGTGCGCTGATGGTCAACCACCATCACCAGCGGCGCTTTTGCCAGCGCGGCATTTACGCGAACGGCGCTTGCATGACGGTGCAGATCGTTTTCCAGCACCACGACAGCGTCGGCACGACCGGTTTCCAGTTCGGTTAACGCGTCATCCAGCGAACCGCCGCCCATCATGCCCAGCCCCATGCTGTTGACCGAGCGGGCAATCATGGTGATGCCGACATCCGAACCACGGCCTTTCAGCGCTTTCGCCACGTTAGCGGCCGCCTGAATCACTTCCGCGCTACCGGCGTTGGTGCCGGAGATAATCAGTGGTTTCTTCGCACCTGCCAGCGCCTGAACGATGACGTCGATTTTGTTCTGCAAATCGCTGCTGATGCCGTCGACCGCCGGTGCGCTGTCGTCCAGCGCATGAGCGATGGCAAAGCCTAAACGCGCCTGATCTTCCACCGGCGCACGGTAAGTCCATGCCGCGATATCGTCCAGACGGGTGTTGTCAACGTTGGTCACAAACAGCGGATGCTTAGCGCGCTGGCCGATGTTGAGGATGGCCGCAATCTGCCAGTCGGCCACTTTCTGGGCCGCCGCCATTTCACGCGCTTTGCCTTTCACCGCCTGGCGAACCGCCAGCGCAACGCGCGCGCCGGTCTGGGTAATATCTTCGCCCAGCACCAGTACCGCATCGTAAGATTCGATATCACGCAGCGCCGGAGTATGAATGCCGCCTTCGCGCAGCACTTTCAGCGCCAGTTGCAGACGTTCCTGCTCGCCCTGAGCGATACCGGTATAGAAGTTATCCGCGCCCACCAGTTCACGCAGCGCGAAGTTACTCTCAACGCTGGCGCGCGGAGAACCGATGCCGATCACTTTCTTCGACTGACGCAGAATATCCGCCGCGCCCTGCATCGCCTGTTCGGCGTTGAGGGTGATCAGGTCATCGCCACGACGCTGAATCGGCTGACGAGGCCTGTCTTTCAGGTTCACATAACCATAACCGAAACGACCACGGTCGCAGAGGAAGTAGTGGTTAACGGTCCCGTTGTAACGGTTCTCGATACGACGCAGTTCGCCGTAGCGCTCGCCCGGGCTGGTGTTACAACCGATGGAGCACTGCTGGCAGATGCTTGGCGCAAACTGCATGTCCCACTTACGGTTATAACGCTCGGAGTGCGTTTTGTCGGTGAATACGCCGGTCGGGCAGATTTCCACCAGGTTGCCGGAGAATTCGCTTTCAAGCGTACCGTCTTCAGGACGACCGAAGTAGACGTTGTCATGCGCGCCATATACGCCCAGATCCGCGCCGTCTGCGTAGTCTTTGTAGTAACGCACGCAGCGGTAGCAGGCGATGCAGCGGTTCATTTCGTGAGAGATGAACGGCCCCAAATCCTGGTTGCGGTGAGTACGCTTAGTGAAACGGTAACGACGGAAGTTGTGGCCCGTCATCACGGTCATATCCTGAAGGTGGCAGTTACCGCCCTCTTCACAGACCGGACAATCGTGTGGGTGGTTGGTCATTAACCATTCCACCACGCTTTCGCGGAACTGTTTCGCTTCTTCGTCATCAATAGAAATAAAGGTGCCGTCGGTGGCAGGCGTCATACAAGACATCACCAGGCGACCACGCGTATCTTCCGCGTTTTGATATTGCTTCACCGCACACTGGCGGCAAGCACCGACGCTACCCAGCGCCGGGTGCCAGCAAAAGTACGGAATATCAAGGCCGAGGGACAGACATGCCTGTAGCAGGTTGTCTGCGCCGTTGACCTCATATTCTTTGCCGTCTACATGAATCGTAGCCATAGTCAGCATGCTTCCAGTTGGCTTAGTCAGGGACTAAGCGTTAATCGAATGACTTATCGCGATGCAGGGGTAAGCCCGCAATTACCAGCGCTCTTTCAGCAGGTTCGGCTGTATACCACCAATCACATGGGTATTGCTGAACGGCTGCTTGATGCCAGCTTCGAATTCTTCGCGGAAATATTTAATGGCGCTCTGCAACGGTTCGACCGCGCCTGGCGCATGCGCACAGAAGGTTTTACCCGGCCCGAGGAAACGACACAGTTGCTCAAGTGTCTCGATATCCCCAGGCTGGCCTTCGCCGCGTTCCAGCGCACGCAGAATTTTTACACTCCACGGCAGACCGTCGCGGCACGGCGTACACCAGCCGCACGATTCACGCGCAAAAAACTCTTCCAGGTTACGCACCAGCGACACCATGCCAATTTCGTGGTCAACGGCCATCGCCAGCGCCGTACCCAGACGGCTGCCCGCTTTACCGATGCTTTCAAATTCCATCGGCAGGTCGAGGTGCGCTTCGGTCAGGAAGTCAGTTCCCGCGCCGCCTGGCTGCCAGGCTTTGAATTTCAGGCCATCGCGCATGCCACCGGCGTAATCTTCGAGGATCTCACGCGCGGTAGTGCCGAACGGCAGTTCCCACAGTCCCGGATTTTTCACGCGACCGGAGAAGCCCATCAGCTTGGTGCCCGCATCTTTGCTCTTCGAAATGTTCTGATACCACCCCACGCCGTTCGCGAGGATCGCCGGGACGTTACACAGCGTTTCCACGTTGTTGACGCAGGTCGGCTTGCCCCATACGCCGGAGCTTGCCGGGAACGGCGGCTTAGAGCGCGGGTTGGCGCGACGACCTTCGAGGGAGTTAATCAGCGCGGTTTCTTCACCGCAGATGTAACGCCCTGCCCCGGTGTGGACAAACAGTTCGAAGTCGAAACCGGTGCCCATGATGTTTTTGCCGAGCAGACCGGCTTCGGTCGCTTCCGCGATTGCGCGGCGCAGATGCACAGCCGCTTCGATGTATTCGCCACGCAGGAAGATGTAGCCACGGTACGCTTTCAGGGCAAAGGCGGAGATCAACATACCTTCCACCAGCAGGTGCGGCAGTTGCTCCATCAGCAGACGGTCTTTATAGGTGCCCGGCTCCATTTCATCGGCGTTACACAGCAGGTAACGGATGTTCATGGATTCATCTTTCGGCATCAGGCTCCACTTCAGACCGGTGGAGAAGCCCGCGCCGCCGCGCCCTTTCAGGCCAGCGTCTTTCACCTGATTGACGATCTCGTCAGGAGACAGCCCGGTCAGCGCTTTACGCGCGCCTTCGTAGCCGTTTTTACTACGGTATTCGTCCAGCCATACCGGCTGCTTGTCATCGCGCAGACGCCAGGTCAGCGGATGCGTTTCGGGAGTACGGATAACGTTTTTCATTTATACCGCTCCAGTAGTTCGGGAATGGCTTCCGGGGTCAGATGGCTGTGAGTATCCTCATCAATCATCATGTTCGGCCCTTTGTCGCAGTTCCCCAGGCAACAGGTCGGCAGCAGCGTAAAGCGACCGTCAAAGGTCGTCTGCCCCGGCTTGATATTGAGTTTTTTCTCCAGCGCGGCCTGGATCCCCTGATAACCGGTGATATGGCACACCACGCTGTCACAGTAGCGGATCACATGGCGACCGACCGGCTGGCGGAAGATCTGGCTGTAGAATGTAGCGACGCCTTCGACATCGCTCGCCGGAATACCCAGCACGTCGGCGATCGCGTAGATCGCGCCATCCGGCACCCAGCCACGCTGCTTCTGTACGATTTTCAGCGCTTCAATGGACGCCGCACGCGGGTCTTCGTAGTGGTGCTTCTCGTGCTCAATGGCTTCACGCTCTGCCGCACTCAGCTCAAAAGCCTCGGTTTGTGGTTGTTGATTCTCGTGCATAATTAGCGGTCCACATCTGACATAACAAAATCGATACTACCTAAATGAACGATCAGGTCAGACACCAGGCTGCCGCGCACCGCCACCGGAATCTGCTGCAAATGCGCATAGCTCGGGGTACGGATACGAGTACGGTAACTCATGGTGCTGCCATCGCTGGTCAGGTAGTAACTGTTAATACCCTTGGTCGCCTCTACCATCTGGAAGGATTCATTCGCAGGCATGACCGGGCCCCACGACACTTGCAGGAAGTGGGTGATCAGGGTTTCGATATGTTGCAGCGTGCGCTCTTTCGGCGGCGGCGTCGTCAGCGGGTGATCCGCTTTGAACGGGCCTTCCGGCATGTTATTGAGGCACTGCTCAAGGATGCGCAAACTCTGACGCAGCTCTTCGACTTTCAGCATCACGCGGGTATAGCAGTCGGACACGCCGCCGCCAACCGGGATTTCAAAGTCAAAGTTCTCGTAGCCAGAGTACGGACGTGATTTACGCACGTCGAAATCAATACCGGTCGCACGCAGCGCGGCGCCTGTACAGCCCCAGTCCAGCGCTTCTTTCTTGCCGTAAGCGGCAACGCCCTGGGAACGCCCTTTCAGGATGGTGTTGCGCAGCGCCGCTTTCTCGTAGGAGTCCAGACGCTTCGGCATCCAGTCCAGGAAATCGCGCAGCAGGCGATCCCAGCCGCGCGGCAGGTCGTGCGCGACGCCGCCGATACGGAACCAGGCCGGGTGCATACGGAAACCGGTGATCGCTTCCACCACATCGTAAATTTTCTGACGGTCGGTAAAGGCGAAGAAGACCGGGGTCATCGCGCCGACGTCCTGAATAAACGTCGAGATGTACAGCAGGTGGCTGTTAATGCGAAACAGTTCGGAGAGCATAACGCGAATCACGTTTACGCGATCCGGTACGGTAATACCCGCCAGTTTTTCTACCGCCAGTACGTACGGCATTTCGTTGACGCAGCCGCCGAGGTATTCGATACGGTCGGTATACGGAATGTAGCTGTGCCAGGACTGGCGTTCGCCCATTTTCTCAGCGCCACGGTGGTGGTAGCCGATGTCAGGCACGCAGTCGACAATTTCTTCGCCGTCAAGCTGAAGTACGATACGGAATGCGCCGTGTGAGGACGGGTGGTTCGGACCGAGGTTGAGGAACATAAAGTCCTCGTTTTCGGTGCCGCGTTGCATCCCCCAGTCTTCCGGTTTGAAGGTCAGCGCTTCCATCTCCAGATCCTGCTTGGCTTTGGTCAGCTCAAACGGATCGAATTCGGTAGCGCGCGCCGGGTAGTCTTTACGCAGCGGATGCCCTTCCCAGGTCGGCGGCATCAGCAGACGCGTCAGGTGCGGGTGGCCGTCGAACGTGATGCCAAACATCTCCCAGGTTTCACGCTCGTACCAGTTGGCGTTCGGGAAGAGTTTGGTAAACGTCGGCACATGCAGGTCGTTTTCAGACAATGCCACCTTGAGCATGATGTCGCGATTGCGGTCTATTGAGATCAGGTGGTAGAAAACGGAAAAATCCGCAGCGGGTAACCCGTCGCGGTGCGTGCGCAGACGCTCGTCCATGCCGTGTAAGTCAAACAGCATGACGTAAGGTTTCGGCAGTTTCTTTAAGAAATCGCCAACTTCCAGTAATTGTTCACGCTTGACCCAAACAACGGGTACCCCGGTGCGGGTCGCCTGAACGGTAAAGGCATCCGGCCCAAAACGGTTGCGCAGTTCGCCAATGACCGGGTCATCCAGATGATCCCGGGTTTGCCATACAGCGTCTTGCGCGGTTAAGTC
The DNA here is from genome assembly GCF_030333395.1 of Citrobacter sp. CK194. Taxonomy (NCBI): domain Bacteria; kingdom Pseudomonadati; phylum Pseudomonadota; class Gammaproteobacteria; order Enterobacterales; family Enterobacteriaceae; genus Citrobacter; species Citrobacter sp. CK194. The sequence continues at coordinate 307,761 of NZ_JAOWGA010000019.1, read as the reverse complement.
GGTCATATTGTTCACCATTGCAAATGGTCCGTGGTAGTCGGCAGTGCTTCGCGTTATTTATGTAGTGATAAGCGAAGTGAAGTCTGCTGCCGACAGGCGCAAATTAAATCTCGTCTGGTGTACGTAGATTCGTTACTGCAATGCGTTCGCCGCGTTTACGTTCGCGCTCTGACTGCATATTGGCGCGATAAACGCCCTGATCGCCAACCACCCAGGAGAGCGGACGACGTTCTTTGCCAATTGATTCCTGCAACAACATCAGCGCCTGCATGTACGCTTCGGGGCGCGGCGGGCAGCCCGGGATATACACATCTACCGGGATAAATTTATCAACGCCCTGCACAACCGAATAAATATCGTACATACCGCCAGAGTTAGCGCATGCCCCCATGGAAATCACCCACTTCGGCTCCAGCATCTGGTCATACAAACGCTGAATAACAGGCGCCATCTTGGTAAAGCATGTTCCCGCTACCACCATCAGGTCGGCCTGACGCGGCGAAGCACGCAGTACTTCCGCGCCGAAGCGCGCCACGTCATGCACGGCGGTAAAAGAGGTCACCATCTCGACATAGCAGCAGGAAAGGCCGAAGTTATACGGCCAAATTGAATTCTTACGACCCCAGTTAACCATGTCATGCAGCGCGTGTTCGAGCTTGCCCATATACACGCTTTTGTTGATTTCTTGCTCCAGGGGGTCGGTTACGATCTCCTGTTTTTGCAGGGGGTAACGGTCATTCTCACCGTTGGGATCTATGCGGGTGAGCGTATAATCCATCTTAATGCCTCGCGGTTAGCGTTGACGATTAGCGATACTGTTCGTTTCCGGGTTCATACGCTCGCGGCGTGAACGCGCGGGCGTCCAGTCCAGCGCGCCAATACGCACCAGATAAACCAGACCAGCCAGTAACACAAAAATAAAAATTGCAGCTTCCACAAAGCCTACCCAACCGCTTTCACGGATAGAGGTCGACCATGCGAACAGATACAGCGCTTCAACGTCGAAGATAACGAAGAACATGGCTACCAGGTAAAACTTGGCAGACAGGCGTAAGCGGGCGGAGCCGACCGAGTCGATACCTGATTCAAACGGGGTGTTTTTCGACCTCGCGCGTGCGCGACCGCCTAAAAACCAACCGCCGACGAGCATCAGGCAGCACAGGCCAATGGCAATAATAAGAAAGATAGCGAATGCCCAGTGATGAGCGATGATTTCAGTGGATGTTGACATACTCATTGCTTACTCATCAAAAGTAGCGCCAAATTCTCTGCTCTTTTCGGCAGATGAACGCCACATCGATTCATGGGGAGGAATAAAAAAAACCTTACAATCACTGTAGAAAATGATTAAACAGCTAATTGATGTGGTTTTTTACTCCTTTCTATAACCTTTTGTCAACTTTAACAAAAGTTCCCTCACATTAATTTACATCGACCCAACACCATTAACATTTAATGCCATTTTGACTGATTTCGATCGCATCACCAGCCCGAATTTAATGTTGTTGAATCGTGTCCGTTGTGAAGTAAATGAGATAATACACTCCTATTTTGACAGGATTTTACGCAGATGCCTCCCCCTAAATGGGAGTATTTTCTTGATCTGTGACACGCTTTTGTTAATCCGCCATAAAAAACAGCAACAATTTCTCTAGTTTTTTAACATGGAAACAAAACCAGACCGTCAGTGCCTATTTTTCATCCAAATTAACAGGTTAATGACTACTTACTGATTTTTTAGGCTTTTTCCCGCATTTACGTTCGAAACGCCGGTAAATTGTATAAAAAAAGAACCGCTGGATGTTTTTTCAGCATCAGCGGCCCTTTTTTACACTTACATTTTATAACGTTTTTTTTGTGACTGACTACTCAAAGTCACCTTCAACCATCAGCGAATCGTCTCCTCCTTCGGGAGTAAACTGACTGTATTGCCAGGGGTTTTGGTAACTGTCCATCGCCTGATAGATAACCTGCGCCAGTTCGTTCTGGCCTGATGGATCGCGACACAGTAAGTATTCCGTGTCTGGCAACGGCGGTAATCCATCCGCAGCGCCGAGCACGCGTAAATCCGGGCTCATCATCTCGACCGGTCGCGCGGTGATCCCCAGTCCGGCTTTTACGGCCGCACGTACCGCCGCTAACGTTGAGGCCACATAGGCAAGGCGCCAGGGAATATTCGCCGCATTCAACGTCGCTAATACGATATCGCGGAACGGGCTGGGATCGTCTAACAACACCAGCGGGATCGGTTCCCCCTTCTGTAGCACATATTCCGCCGCGCAGTACCAGTGTGTCGGCGATGTGCGCAGGTTCAGGAACTCGAAAGATCCCGGACGGTGCGTAGTGACAATCAAATCCACTTCCTGCGATTTCAGCATATCCACCATAAAGGCGTTACGTTTCACCCTCACATCCAGAGCAAGCTTCGGGTAAACCGAACTGATCCGATTGAGCAGGAAAGGCAATATCGTATCGGCGGATTCATCAGAAGCGCCAATTGTTAATACGCCCTGAAGATTGCTAAACATCAATGATGAGCACGCCTCATCATTAAAGCGCAGGATTTTTCTGGCGTAACCCAGAAGCTGAATACCGTGTTCAGTCAACAGCTTGTTACGACCATGACGGGCGAACAACTCCTTGCCCACAAGCTGCTCAAGACGCTGCATTTGCTGACTCACCGCAGACTGAGTACGACACACCGCCGCCGCCGCAGCGGCGAACGTGTTCAGATCGGCAACAGCAACAAACGTTCTCAGCAGATCGAGGTCGAGGTTAATTATCGGACGATTTGCATTTATCATAATTTTTCACTTACTGGCGGGTCATACCATGCTGACCTGGTTAATGCTGTGTGTTCATAAACAAACAATTCCATTTGTAATGTGCTTCCCTCGCCGTTTCACTTGCGTAACCAAGTGAAAGTAAAAATGTATTTGGTGCTGCTAACAACCTCTTCTCCTTTCTTTTCGAATAATCCCAGAGGTCATTACCAGGGATATATCGAGGAGAAGACGCATACCTTTTTAGGTAACAACGGAATTCTGCTAAGGATAAACGTGTAATTTTGTAAATGTAAAAGAAGTTAACGGACATTTACCGACACAAAAAAAGCCTACTGAGCAACAAGTTAGTTATAGATGCTCGTCATAAAAATTAGCAGACAACGCAGACTGCGCACCATTTCCTGGGGCTTATCTTAACCCAAAACCACTATATTTATAAGCCTTAATACGAATAATCTGAAGCGTGATTATGTTATCTTAACTAAGAAAATTATGTATTATTAATCTCACCAGCAAGTGCTTTTTAAATATTAAATAATAATTAATTAAGATCGCCACTACTCATTAATTCTACTTAACAATAGATTTACACCCTAACGTTTACAGATCATGGCGATAACAGTAGTTTCGTAAAAGCATTCAGTATTTTCCTGATAATTGAGTTATGCTGACGCCGCTAACACTTTCCTCCCTGAGTTTAGACTATTTTTTAACAAAACATACAACCACACAAAAGCCTGATACCAAAAACAAAAAACCAATAAAATAAATAAAAGCAGTAATAAAAACTGCAAGAATGGCATTAAAGCAGGACTTAACAGCACAATCCCACACTAAGCCTGAGCAAAATCTTCTACTGCTGACCCTTCAAAACTCACCGCTGTGGGAGTACATTGTTCCGTGCTGACTTCCACGGCAGGGAGTGGCGATAACAGCTAAAAAGGTCAAGATTCATGTCCCCCATTGAAAAATCCAGCAAACTAGAAAATGTCTGTTATGACATCCGCGGCCCTGTTCTGAAAGAAGCGAAACGCCTGGAAGAAGAAGGCAATAAAGTTCTGAAACTGAACATCGGCAACCCCGCCCCTTTTGGTTTTGAAGCGCCTGATGAGATCCTGGTCGATGTCATCCGCAATTTACCAACGGCGCAGGGGTATTGCGATTCAAAGGGTCTGTATTCCGCACGCAAAGCGATCATGCAGCATTACCAGGCGCGCGGCATGCGCGACGTCACCGTAGAAGATATCTATATTGGTAACGGCGTATCCGAATTGATCGTGCAGGCAATGCAGGCGTTGCTGAACAGCGGGGACGAAATGCTGGTTCCCGCGCCGGATTACCCGCTGTGGACAGCGGCAGTCTCGCTCTCCAGCGGCAAAGCGGTACACTATCTTTGCGATGAATCTTCTGACTGGTTCCCGGATCTCGACGACATCCGCGCCAAAATCACGCCGCGTACCCGTGGCATTGTGATAATCAACCCGAATAACCCAACCGGTGCGGTTTACTCCAAAGAGCTGCTGATGGAGATCGTTGAGATTGCCCGTCAACATAATCTGATCATTTTCGCCGATGAGATTTACGACAAGATCCTCTACGACGACGCTGAGCATCATTCTATCGCCGCACTGGCGCCGGATTTGCTGACCATTACGTTCAACGGGCTGTCCAAAACCTATCGCGTCGCCGGATTCCGCCAGGGCTGGATGGTGCTGAATGGGCCGAAAAAACACGCCAAAGGCTACATTGAAGGGCTGGAGATGCTGGCGTCAATGCGTCTGTGCGCCAACGTTCCGGCGCAGCACGCGATCCAGACGGCGCTGGGCGGCTACCAGAGTATTAGCGAATTCATCATGCCGGGCGGGCGTTTGTATGAACAACGTAACCGTGCGTGGGAGCTGATTAACGATATTCCGGGCGTTTCCTGCGTGAAACCGCGCGGCGCACTGTATATGTTCCCGAAAATAGATGCGAAGCGCTTTAACATCCACGATGACCAGAAGATGGTGCTCGACTTCCTGTTGCAGGAAAAAGTGCTGCTGGTGCAGGGAACCGCGTTCAACTGGCCCTGGCCAGATCACTTCCGCATTGTAACGCTGCCTCGTATTGACGACATTGAAATGTCGCTGAGTAAATTCGGGCGCTTCCTGTCAGGGTATCATCAGCTGTAACCGTAAACTGGCCGTCGGATGCAACGTGAGCAAGACGAGTATTTGCATCCGATGGCCTTCTCTGCGCACAATGACCCTCAGGTTGTCATCATGAAAAGGTCACTATGAAGCAGAGCCATTTTTTTGCCCACCTCTCCCGCCTGAAACTGATTAACCGCTGGCCATTGATGCGCAACGTGCGCACCGAAAACGTCTCCGAACACAGTTTGCAGGTGGCGATGGTCGCCCACGCGCTTGCCGCTATCAAAAATCGCAAATTCGGCGGCCAGGTCAATGCCGAACGTATTGCGCTACTGGCGATGTACCACGATGCCTCTGAAGTGTTGACCGGCGATCTCCCGACCCCGGTGAAATACTTCAATTCGCAAATCGCGCAGGAATACAAAGCGATTGAGAAAATTGCTCAGCAAAAACTGGTGGATATGGTTCCTGACGAACTGCGCGATATTTTTGCACCGCTGATCGACGAACATGCTTACAGCGAAGAAGAGAAATCGGTTGTGAAGCAAGCCGACGCGCTTTGCGCCTATCTGAAGTGTCTGGAAGAGTTATCGGCGGGCAATAATGAATTCCTGCTGGCAAAAACGCGACTGGAAAAAACCCTGGCGTCGCGCCGCAGCGAAGAGATGGACTATTTTATGGCGGTGTTTGTGCCCAGTTTTCACCTCTCGCTGGATGAAATCAGCCAGGATTCGCCGCTATAAATCGTTTTGCCGGATGGCGACGTAAACGTCTTATCCGACCTACTGCTACATTTGTAGGCCGGATAAGCGAATAGCGCCATCCGGCAAAAAATCAAAACGGAAACAGCACCGGGATCATCACCACGCATACCGCCATAACGATTATCGTAAACGGCACCCCGATCTTAACAAAGTCGCTAAAACTGTAGTTCCCCGGCCCCAGAACCAGCGTGTTTACCGGCGAGGAGACCGGCGTCATGAACGCCGCCGACGCCGCCATTGCCACCACCATTGCGAAAGGATACGGTGACACCCCCATCGACTTCGCTGCCGCAAGGGCTATCGGCGCCATCAGCACGGCGGTCGCGGTATTGGAAATAAACAGCCCGATGGTGGCGCACAGCACAAACAGACATGCCAGCATCATATAGGGGCCATAACCGCCGCCGACATCCATCAATCCTTTAACGACCAGATCAACGCCGCCGGTCTTTTGCAACGCCAGCGCAAAAGGCATCATCCCGACAATCAGGATAATGCTCGGCCAGTGAATCGCTTTGTAGGAGCTTTCTGCATCAATACAGCGGAATTTCCCCATCAGCAGGCAAGCAATGATTGCTGCGATCGGGTTAGGGATCTCATCGGTCAACATCAGCGCAACCATCAGCACCAGACAGAAGATCGCATGCGGCGCCTGGCTGTGCGCCGGGGAGGCGTCGCTCACTTCCACAGGCATATTCAGCACCACGAAGTCACGGCCCTGCTTCGCCAGTTGACCAATCAGCTTCCAGTTTCCTACTACCAGAATAATGTCGCCCATTAACAGCGCTTCATCAGCAAGCGACCCTTCGATTGCCACACCGTCACGCTTCAGACCGACGACATTCAGGCCATAGCGCGTACGAAAACCGATCTCGCGCACCGATTTGCCAATCAGTTCCGATTCGGGAATCAGGGAGATTTCCGCCATCCCCACGTCCAGCGCCTGATCGGAAAAATACTCGCCGCGTAAAACCATCGGCTCCAGCAGTTGCTCGCTGCAAAATTCCCGGAGATCCACCTCGGCGGCAGACATATCGATCAGTAACACATCGCGGGCGCGAAATTCCGACACCCCATTGACGTTAACAATAACGCGCCGAAAGCGCCGCCAGCGTTCAACGCCGATCACGTTCGCGCCATAGCGCTCACGCAGCTTAAGGTCATCCAGACGCTGGCCGACCATCGGCGAACCCGGGCGAATGGCAAGCCGACGAGCGCGACCGGTCAGACGGTACTCTTTGATTAAATCGCGAAAGGCGCGACGCTTCCAGCCATCACGCTGCTGCGACGCATCATCCCCTTTCAACATAAAGCGCATCACCAGCATGTAGATAATACCGAGGAACAGCACCACCAGCCCAATCGGCGTGACGCTAAAGAAGCTAAAACCGTGCAGCCCTTCACGCAGCAGTTCACTGTTCACCACCAGGTTGGGCGGCGTCGCCACCAGCGTCATCATGCCGCTGATAAGACCGGCAAAACTGAGCGGCATCATCAGGCGTGAAGGCGAGGTCTGCATACGCATAGAAACGCTTAACACCACCGGGATGAAAATCGCGACCACGCCGGTTGAACTCATAAACGCGCCAAGCCCGGCAACGGTGATCATCAGCAGCACCAGCATTTTGACTTCGCTGCTACCGGCCATTTTCACCAGCCAGGCGCCCATGACCGTCGCGACGCCGGTACGCACCAGACCGTCGCCGATAATGAACAAGGCGGCAATTAGAACAACGTTAGGATCGCTGAAGCCGGAAAAGGCCTCTGAGATGCTCAATGTTCCACTCAGAACAAAGGCGACAATGACCAGCAAAGCAATCGCGTCCATGCGCACTTTGCCCGTCGCAAACAAGATAACGGCAATCGCCAGTAAGGAGAGAACCCATATCAATTCACCGTTCACAACATATCCTTGTTAAATGAGAGGGATGGACTGATTCTGCCATAAAAAAGCCCCAACAATGCGGGGCTAAATCATGTTCAGGTATTTCTAAGAACGACCACGTTTCCGTTGGGCTGTTTGGTCACGGAAATGTGCTCAAGGCTGCTCAGGGCAAAATCGACGTCCGCAATGCGGGGCGTGTCCTCAGGCGCATTGACCGCAATGACATGACACCCGGCGGCCAGCCCGGAGAGAATCCCGGCAGGCGCGTCTTCCACCACCGCGCATTCCTGCGGCGAGAGGCCAAGCAGTTGGGCGCCCAGCAGATAGGCATCCGGTTCCGGTTTACCGCGCTTCACGCGCTCAGCGGTAACAAACACCTCTGGCGCAGGAAGGCCGGCCGCCTGATGGCGCGCCCGCGCAACCGGCATTGAGCCTGAAGTAACGATAGCCCAGGGGATACCGGCTTTATTGAGATGGTTCAGCAATTCGACCGCGCCCGGCAACGCCACAATCCCTGCCGTATCCGTCGCTTCTATCTGTTCCAGACGGGTAAACTCTGCGGCGATCTCCTCCTCCGGCTTTCCCGCCATGAAGTGTCGCAGAGAGGTGATAGCCTGCTTGCCATGAATAAAGCTCAGCACTTCATCATGCGTGAGGCCAAAACGATCGGCCCAGTTGCACCATGTCCGCTCTACAACGGGTAAGGAGTCAACCAACGTTCCATCCAGATCAAACAGAAAGCCTTTGCACTGCACGCTCACCCCCTCAGGCATTGATAATCTGATTAATTTCGTTCGAGCTCAGGTGATACTGGCGCGGGCAGGAGTGCCAGACATTCAGCATACGCTGGTATTTTTCCCACATCGGCGTCTGGGCATTAAAGCCATGCGTACCGGCATCAAAGTGGGTATAGCGCCCTTCCACGTTCACCATAAAGCGAACGTAGCCCAGATAACGCGCTTCGGTTGCGGCATCAAACCCGAGGAACGTCACGCGACGCTCGTCAATGGTCTGCGCGTCTTTCAGGTTAGTCCAGGACACATGTAAGGCGTGATACATCTCCATGATATCGATAATCGTGCGGCAGGTTTCTTCCTTCAGTTCGCCAAACTCACGATCCAGCTCACGCATCTGCAAGCCGTAGCCGCGTTCAATGATCGTTTGCAGACGGCGATAACGCTCGGCATTGGTCGGGTCGAGCATGGTCATCATTTTGTACTGGTTAGACAAAATCAGACGTTGAGCGTTGGTCATTTCCATTTTGGGACTCCTGTATCACTCTACTGCGGTCAAAAAAAGAAGGCATTGGTATGCCTTCTTTTATATGCGTAATCAGGGGTCAATTACAAATCATCAAGGAAAGTTTTATCCAGTTGTTTGAAGGCGCGCTTAAGCGTGTCAGCTAATGCCTGGTAATCCGGCTTGCCTTCTACTGGCGACAACGCCTGCCCGGCTTCCTGCAATTTTCCCCGAACCTCATAGAACCAGTTCAGGATGGAAGGCGGGAGTGGCGTAACGGAGCGTTTTCCCAGCCACCACATGCCCTGCATCGGTAAACTGAGCGCAAACAGGGCTGTGGCAACCGCCGGGCCTAACTGACCGCCCAGCGCGATTTGCCAGCACAGCGTAAACACCGCGATCGGCGGCATAAAGCGAATGGCGTAACGCGTCATACGAATCACGCGGTTCTCAACAAAGACCGGCGCAAGGCGCTTTTCCATCGGCCACGTCTTTGCGTAGTGCTGCCCCCGGCGAAACAAACTAAAAAAATTCACGGAGCGATTATCCGGTGTCGACATGGCTTTACCTCAACTTCACATATAAAAATTCAAAAATTTGTGCAAAACAACAACTGCAAGGGACATCGTTCAAAACATTTTGTCATTGATACCCACTATCAGGTATCCTGTGTCGGCCTCTAAGGCCAGTAGTCCAAAATCATTGAGTCGTCAAATTTACATATAGTATGCCATTGGCTGAAAAATACGCAAAATGGCATAGACTCAAAGGTATTTCTTCCATCATGCCGAAAAAGATTATTGCGCATGATGTTAATCATAAACGTCAGCGTCATCATGCGTTACGCTCTATGGCTCACTGACGTTTTTTTAGCCACGTATCATAAATAGGTACTTCCATGTCGAGTAAGTTAGTACTGGTTCTGAACTGCGGTAGCTCCTCACTGAAATTTGCAATCATCGATGCAGCGAACGGTGAAGAATACCTTTCTGGTTTAGCCGAATGTTTCCATCTTCCTGAAGCACGTATCAAATGGAAAATGGACGGCAATAAACAAGAAGCGGCTTTAGGTGCAGGCGCCGCTCACAGTGAAGCGCTGAACTTTATTGTTAATACTATTCTGGCACAAAAACCAGAACTGTCTGCGCAGTTGACCGCAATTGGTCACCGTATCGTACACGGCGGCGAGAAGTATACCAGCTCCGTGGTCATTGATGACTCCGTTATCCAGGGCATCAAAGACGCTGCGCCGTTCGCTCCGCTGCACAACCCGGCTCACCTGATCGGGATTACTGAAGCGCTGAAATCCTTCCCGGAACTGAAAGAAAAGAACGTTGCCGTGTTCGACACCGCGTTCCATCAGACCATGCCGGAAGAGTCTTACCTGTATGCCCTGCCGTACAGCCTGTACAAAGAACACGGCGTACGTCGTTACGGTTTCCACGGCACCAGCCACTACTATGTGACTCAGGAAGCCGCAAAAATGCTGAACAAGCCGGTTGAAGAACTGAACATCATCACCTGCCATCTGGGCAACGGTGGTTCCGTTTCTGCAATCCGCAACGGCCAGTGCGTTGACACCTCTATGGGTCTGACCCCGCTGGAAGGTCTGGTGATGGGCACCCGTACCGGTGACATCGACCCGGCAATCATCTTCTTCCTGCATGACAACCTGGGCATGAACATCGATCAGATCAACAAAATGCTGACCAAAGAATCAGGTCTGTTGGGTCTGACCGAAGTCACCAGCGACTGCCGTTATGTTGAAGACAACTACACCGCTAAAGAAGATGCGAAACGTGCGATGGACGTATACTGCCACCGTCTGGCGAAATACATCGGCTCTTACACCGCGCTGATGGAAGGTCGTCTGGACGCAGTGGTCTTCACTGGCGGTATCGGTGAAAACGCGGCGATGGTGCGTGAGCTGTCTCTGGGCAAACTGGGCGTGCTGGGCTTTGAAGTCGATCACGAACGTAACCTGGCTGCCCGTTTCGGCAAATCTGGTTTCATCAACAAAGAAGGTACCCGTCCTGCGGTGGTTATCCCAACCAACGAAGAACTGGTTATCGCGCAAGACGCGAGCCGTCTGACTGCCTGATTTTACACCGCCAGCCTAGCTGGCGGTGCTGTTTTGTAACCCGCCTGAAACCGGCGGTAACGAAAGAGGATAAACCGTGTCCCGTATTATTATGCTGATCCCTACCGGAACCAGCGTCGGCCTGACCAGCGTCAGCCTTGGCGTCATCCGTGCTATGGAACGCAAAGGCGTTCGTCTGAGCGTCTTTAAGCCAATCGCTCAACCGCGCGCGGGTGGCAATGCGCCAGACCAGACTACCGCTATCGTTCGTGCAAACTCGTCTGTCCCGGCGGCTGAACCGCTGAAGATGAGCCACGTTGAATCTCTGCTGTCCAGCAATCAGAAAGATGTGCTGATGGAAGAGATCATCGCGAACTATCACGCGAACACCAAAGATGCGGAAGTGGTGCTGGTTGAAGGCCTGGTTCCGACGCGTAAACACCAGTTCGCTCAGTCTCTGAACTACGAAATCGCGAAAACGCTGAATGCGGAAATCGTCTTCGTGATGTCTCAGGGCACCGACACCCCGGAACAGCTGAATGAGCGTATCGAACTGACTCGCAGCAGCTTCGGCGGCGCGAAAAACACCAACATCACCGGCGTTATTGTTAACAAACTGAACGCACCGGTTGATGAGCAGGGCCGTACCCGCCCGGATCTGTCTGAGATTTTCGACGACTCTTCCAAAGCGAAAGTGGTGAAAGTCGATCCGGCTAAACTCCAGGAATCCAGCCCGCTGCCGGTTCTGGGCGCGGTGCCGTGGAGCTTCGATCTGATTGCAACCCGTGCAATCGACATGGCGCGTCACCTGAACGCTACCGTTGTGAACGAAGGCGATATCAACACCCGTCGCGTGAAGTCTGTCACGTTCTGCGCGCGCAGCATTCCGCACATGCTGGAGCACTTCCGGGCGGGTTCTCTGCTGGTGACTTCTGCTGACCGTCCTGACGTACTGGTTGCGGCTTGCCTGGCGGCAATGAACGGCGTGGAAATCGGCGCTCTGCTGCTGACCGGCGGCTACGAAATGGACGCGCGCATCTCTAAACTGTGCGAACGTGCTTTCGCAACCGGTCTGCCGGTATTCATGGTGAACACCAACACCTGGCAGACCTCTCTGAGCCTACAGAGCTTCAACCTGGAAGTTCCGGTTGATGACCATGAGCGTATCGAAAAAGTTCAGGAATACGTTGCTAACTACATCAACGCTGACTGGATTGAATCCCTGACCGCGACCTCTGAGCGCAGCCGTCGTCTGTCTCCGCCTGCATTCCGCTACCAGCTGACCGAGCTGGCGCGTAAAGCCGGTAAACGCGTCGTGCTGCCGGAAGGCGACGAACCGCGTACCGTTAAAGCGGCAGCCATCTGTGCTGAACGTGGCATCGCGACTTGCGTCCTGCTGGGTAACCCGGAAGAGATCACCCGCGTTGCCGCCTCTCAGGGCGTAGAACTGGGCGCAGGCATTGAAATCGTCGACCCGGAAGTGGTTCGCGAAAGCTATGTCGCTCGTCTGGTTGAGCTGCGTAAGAGCAAAGGCATGACCGAAACCGTCGCCCGCGAACAGCTGGAAGACAACGTGGTTCTCGGTACGCTGATGCTGGAACAGGATGAAGTTGACGGTCTGGTTTCCGGTGCGGTTCACACCACGGCAAACACCATTCGTCCGCCGCTACAGCTGATCAAAACAGCGCCAGGCAGCTCTCTGGTCTCTTCCGTGTTCTTCATGCTGCTGCCGGAACAGGTTTATGTTTACGGCGACTGCGCGATCAACCCGGACCCGACGGCAGAACAGCTGGCTGAAATCGCCATCCAGTCTGCGGAATCCGCAATTGCCTTCGGCATCGAACCGCGCGTTGCGATGCTCTCCTACTCCACCGGCACCTCTGGCGCAGGCAGCGACGTAGAGAAAGTGCGTGAAGCGACCCGTCTGGCGCAGGAAAAACGTCCTGACCTGATGATCGACGGCCCGCTGCAATACGACGCCGCAGTCATGGCTGATGTTGCGAAATCCAAAGCGCCGAACTCTCCGGTTGCAGGTCGCGCGACCGTGTTCATCTTCCCGGATCTGAACACCGGTAACACCACCTACAAAGCGGTACAGCGTTCTGCCGACCTGATCTCCATCGGGCCGATGCTACAGGGTATGCGCAAGCCGGTGAACGACCTGTCCCGTGGCGCGCTGGTAGATGATATCGTCTACACCATCGCCCTGACCGCGATTCAGTCTTCACAGCAACAGCAATAATCTGCTTTGTGTGCCGGATAGCGACGCTAAGGCGTCCTTATCCGGCCAGCACTTCATATCTAAGGTCTGGAAATAGCGATTATTTCCAGATTTTTTATGCCCGCCGAACCGGCATGAACGAAATCCGATTTTCCCGCTTAGCTGCGCTGTATCAATGAATAACTATTCCTCTGTTCGCATAATTATCTCTTTGCCTTGCAACAGGGATAGTGTGTTATGTCCGCAGTAACAGAATCGCAATCGCGGCCTGCCAAAAAATGGGCGATGCCCGATACGCTGGTGATTATTTTTTTCGTCGCCATTCTGACCAGTCTTGCCACCTGGGTTGTTCCCGTCGGAATGTTCGACAGCCAGGAGGTGCAGTATCAGGTTGACGGGCAGACGAAAACCCGCAAAGTGGTCGATCCCCACTCTTTTCGTATTCTCACCAACGAAGCCGGTGAAGCGCAGTATCACCGCGTTCAGCTCTTTACAACCGGCGATGAAAGACCCGGCTTAATGAATTTCCCGTTCGAAGGATTAACCTCCGGTTCTAAACTCGGCACGGCTGTCGGCATCATCATGTTTATGCTGGTGATCGGCGGCGCGTTCGGCATCGTCATGCGCACAGGCACCATTGATAACGGTATTCTGGCGCTGATACGCCATACGCGCGGCAATGAGGTGCTGTTTATCCCGGTGCTGTTCATCCTCTTCTCACTGGGCGGCGCGGTTTTTGGTATGGGGGAAGAGGCCGTCGCCTTTGCGATTATTATCGCGCCGCTGATGGTACGCCTGGGCTATGACAGCATTACCACCGTACTGGTCACCTATATCGCCACCCAGATTGGTTTTGCCAGTTCATGGATGAACCCCTTTTGCGTCGTGGTCGCGCAGGGGATTGCAGGCGTACCGGTCCTTTCCGGCTCTGGCTTGCGCATTGTTGTGTGGTTCGTTTCCACGCTGATTGGTCTTCTTTTTACCCTGACCTATGCCGCGCGGGTGAAAAAGAATCCTCATCTGTCGCGCGTCCATGAATCCGATCGCTATTTCCGTGAGAAGCAGGACGAAATCGCCCAACGTCCTTTCACCGCAGGCGACTGGCTGGTGCTGATTGTGCTGACCGGAGTGATGATTTGGGTTATCTGGGGAGTGATTGTTCACGCGTGGTTTATTCCTGAGATTGCCAGCCAGTTCTTCACGATGGGCGTGGTCATTGGCATCATTGGGGTTATTTTCCGTCTCAACGGTATGACGGTGAACATCATGGCCTCCTCGTTCACCGAAGGCGCCAGAATGATGATTGCCCCGGCCCTGCTGGTCGGCTTCGCCAAAGGTATTTTATTGCTCGTGGGCAATGGCGAGGCGGGCGATGCCAGCGTGTTAAATACCCTGTTGAACAGTATTGCTCACGGTATTAGCGGTCTGAACAACGCTGTCGCCGCATGGTTTATGCTGCTGTTTCAGGCCGTATTCAATTTCTTTGTCACCTCCGGTTCCGGTCAGGCGGCGTTAACGATGCCGCTTCTGGCTCCGTTAGGCGATCTGGTAGGCGTAAACCGTCAGGTTACGGTACTGGCCTTCCAGTTTGGCGATGGCTTCAGTCACATCATCTATCCAACGTCCGCATCGTTAATGGCGACATTAGGCGTGTGCCGGGTCGATTTTCGCAACTGGCTGAAGGTTGGCGCGACGCTGCTGGGGTTGCTGTTTATCATGTCCAGCGTGGTGGTTATCGGCGCACAGTTGATGGGATACCATTGATCAAAAATGCCGGATGGCGACGCTGGCGCGTCTTATCCGGCCTACGAGTCAGGTTATTGGCCGGATAAGCGGTAGCGCCATCCGGCAACAATACATCGTTATTACAGCAGCGTTTTCGCCGCTTCCACAATGGCTTCTGCGGTCAAACCATACTCCTTCTGCAAGAAATCCTGCGTCCCGACCTGACCATAACGTTAACTAGTGCGTCTTATCCGGCCTACGAGTCAGGTTATTGTAGGCCGGATAAGCGGTAGCGCCATCCGGCAACAATACATCGTTATTACAACAGCGTTTTCGCCGCTTCCACAATGGCCTCTGCGGTCAAACCATACTCCTTCTGCAAGAAATCCTGCGTTCCGACCTGACCATAACGTTAACTAGTGCGTCTTATCCGGCCTACGAGTCAGGTTATTGTAGGCCGGATAAGCGGCAGCGCCATCCGGCAACAACACATCGTTATTACAGCAGCGTTTTCGCCGCTTCCACAATGGCTTCTGCGGTCAAACCATACTCCTTCTGCAAGAAATCCTGCGTCCCGACCTGACCATAACGCTCTTTAACGCCGACGCGGCGCATGGGCACCGGGCACGTTTCAACCAACACTTCAGCCACGGCCGACCCAAGTCCATTATGAATGCTGTGGTTTTCACAGGTGACGATTCGCCCGGTTTTCTCCGCGTAATTTTTCACCAGCATGCGGTCGATGGGCTTGAGGGTAAACATATCGATAACCGCCGCGTTCACGCCATCCTGCTCCAGCTGGCGCGCCGCCTCCAGCGCCTCGGCAACCATAATGCCGTTGGCAATCAGCGTGATATCGCTGCCTTCACGCAGAACATTCCCTTTACCGATGGTGAACGTCGATCCTGGAGCATAAATGCTCGGGGCCTGTTTGCGGATGGTTCGAACCCAGTAAAAACCCTCAAGATCGATAAGCTGGCGCAAAATATCCTTAAACATGACGGCATCGGTCACTTCCAGCACGACCGAATGCGCCAGCCCGCGCACAATGCCCATATCTTCAAAAGACATATGGGTGCCGCCGTTATGGCAGGCAGTCACGCCGGCATCCGACGCGATCACCTTGACGTTGTTGCGCTGGTAATCAAGCGACATAAACAGCTGATCAAAACAGCGACGGCTGGCAAAGGCGGTGAAGGTATGGACAAACGGTTTGCGTCCGGTGAGCGATAGCCCTGCCGCAGTGCCGATCACATTGGCTTCCATAATGCCGCAGTTGATCACATGCTGAGGATAATCCCTCGCAACACCGTCCATCGCCATAGAACTCATGAGATCCGCTTCAAGTGCGATAATCTGGCTTCCGGCCTCTATCTGCTCCGCCACAAATCCGGCGTACACTTTACGCATTTCCATGCTCTCTTTTTGTCCCGCGGGTGCAACCTTAATCATGCGCGGCCTCCAGTTGGCGAATCGTCTCGTTAAGCGCCTTTTTCATCTCATCGGTCAGACGCAGGTGGTGGGAGTTGCTTAATTGCTCCAGGTAGGGCACGCCCTGTCCTTTAATACTGTCGAGGATCACCACGCGCGGACGGGCATCCGCCGCCGGAACCGGCTGAACGACCTCCAGCAGCCGGGCAATGTCATCGCCTTTCACGGTGACAACATCAAAACCGAAAGCGCGGAATTTCCCTTCCAGATCGAACGGGCAAATAATCTCATCCAGTTCGCCGTCCAGCTGCTGCTTGTTCCAGTCGATAAACACCGTCAGGTTGTTCAGGCGATGATGGGCGATAAACTGAAACGCTTCCCAGCACTGCCCTTCATTCAGCTCGCCGTCGCCGACGATACAAAATACCCGATTCGGGCGCCCGGCAAGTTTGTGCGACAGCGCCATCCCCCCGGCAATCGAGATCCCCTGCCCCAGTGAACCGGTCGTCGCATCCACGCCGCGCGTTTTTAACCTGTCTGGATGGCTCGGCAGACGGGTGCCGTTCTGGTTAAGCGTGTTCAGTTCTTCTGTCGGAAAGTAGCCTTTAATCGCCAGCGTGCTGTAGAGCGCCGGGCCAGCATGACCTTTAGACAGCACAAAGTAATCGCGCTCCGGCCAGTCAGGGTCGGCCGGGTCAATCTTCATCACCGCGCCGTACAGCACCGCCAGCGTCTCCACTACCGACATGCTGCCACCGTAGTGGCCAAAGCCAAGCTGCGTCAATGACTTAAGAGTGGCAACGCGAATATCGCGCGCCAGTTGAGTAACTTCATTCACATTCATAATTTGGCTCCGGTATTCTCCTGCGTGTTACCCCCCGCAGATTTGTTTTTCGCAAACACGTTGTACGCCACCAGCAGCACGAACAACGCCACAACAAGCCCTGTGATGGCAAGCGGCGACAGGTAGCGCGCCAGATTGCCCAGCACAATCCCCACGGCGCCGAAATCAGCGTCTGAGAAGGTCGTATTCGCAAAGCCGATCGCCCCCAGCACGGGCAGCAGCAGAACGGGCAGGAAAGTGATCAACAGACCGTTGGCAAATGCGCCGATCATCGCGCCGCGCCGCCCGCCAGTGGCATTACCAAATACGCCAGCCGTCGCACCGGTAAAGAAGTGCGGCACCACGCCGGGCAGGATCAGCACCAGCTTCATCTGTCCGAGCAGGAACAGACCGACCAGGCCGCCGAGGAAGCTAAACAGGAAGCCAATCAGCACCGCGTTAGGCGCATACGGATAGACGACCGGGCAGTCCAGCGCCGGGCGGGCGTTCGGCACCAGTTTTTCTGAGAATCCGGTAAAGGCCGGTACGATTTCCGCCAGAATCAGACGTACGCCCTGTAGGATGATGAACACGCCCGCCGCAAAGGTGATCGCCATAATGATGGCGTAGACCAGGTAGTTCTGACCGCCGCTGAAGGTGCTCTCGACATATTCACGCCCCGCGCTCACCGCCATGATCAGATAGATAATCATCATGGTCAGAGAGATAGAGATCGAACTGTCGCGCAGGAAGCTTAAGTTTTTAGGTAGGTTCATCTCTTCGGTAGAGCGGGAACCTTTACCGCAAAGGCTGCCGATCCAGCCGGACAGCACATAACCCAGCGTGCCGAAGTGACCAAACGCGATATCATCAGTGCCGGTGATACGCTTCATATAGCGCTGCGCCAGCGCCGGGAAAAAGGCCATCACCAGCCCCAGAATCAGCGATCCGGTAAAGACGAGACCAACGCCGTCAAAACCGGCAACCGTCAGAATTACGCCGATCATACAGGCCATATAAAACGTATGGTGTCCTGTCAGAAAGATGTATTTCAGACGGGTAAAACGGGCGACCACAATATTCGCCACCATGCCAAAGGCCATGATCAGCGCCGTAGACGCCCCGTATTTTTCCAGCGCGATGGAAACAATCGCTTCGTTATTTGGAATAATCCCCTGGATATTAAACGCATGTTCAAACATTCCGCCAAGTGGATTTAAAGACCCGACCAGTACCGTTGCGCCGCCGCCCAGTACAATAAAACCTAAAATAGTTTTAATCGTGCCTTTCACCACATCGGAAAACGCTTTTTTCTGCGCGACAAGGCCAATTAAGGCAATTAACCCCACCAGCACCGAGGGCACTTTTAAGATATCAACAACAAAATTCAGCGTTTCAAGGATAAACATATCCGCCTCGCTTGCAATAAGGTTATTGTTTGGCGAACCAGGCGCGCAGCTGCGCTTCAAGTTCATTAATATCGATAATGTTATTAATCACCACCAGTTGACTTTCCGGCACGCTGGCGCTGGCGGCAATATCTTTCGCCATGACAAACAGATCCGCAGCGCCAGGCGTCGCCGAGGAGAGATCGGAATGCTCAACATCGGCATCAATTTCAAGCTTCCTGAGCACTTTTTTAATATTCATTTCGACCATAAAACTACTGCCCAGGCCAGAACCGCAAATAGCCATAATTTTCATTATCATCACCTTCTTTTAAGTAGAGTACGCCCGCATCACGCAGGCGCGTAATGTGTCAGGTAATTCGGAATGCGTAATTAAATTAGAAACGTGCGATTATTGTTTTTATTTCCTCCAGCGACTTCGCCTGATGTAATTTATCCATATCGTCATCGCTGGAAAATAACTCTGCCAGCGCCGAAATCATTTCAATATGGCTGTGTTTGTCGGGTGCCGCGAGCATCACGATGATATCCACCGGATCGAACTCGCCCGCCCCAAATGAGACCCCCTGCTCCAGCTTTAACAACGACAAGCCTAATCCCTTTGCTCCCTCTTCCGGTCGCGCATGCGGCATCGCCAGACCCGGCGCCAGAACGTAATACGCGCCCAGCTTATGATGCTGCTCAACAATCGCCGTCACATATTCAGGTGTGATAACGCCAGCATCCAGCAGCGGTCTGGCGCATATTTCCAGCGCCTGCGGCCAGTTTTCCACCCTCGCCTGCCGCATGATGGTTGCATCCGTTAGCCAGTGATTGAGCACATGTCCTCCTCGCGTGATTGCCAGATATGAGCAAACTTTATTCAAGCGCTGAAACCTTATCTGTGATCATATTCACAAAGATAGCGCTATCAAAAGTTATCAGTCAGATATGTGATAGCGCTATCAAAATACAATCAACGCGTGAAATCACAGCCTTAAACCGGATTTAAGGCGTATACTGCTATTCCCGTGAAGCGATGAATGACAATAAAAAAACATCTCAATACGTTGTAATTGCGCAGGAATCTGTATGTCTATAACTCGAAAACGGCGTAGTACTGGTAAGGTGACCATCGCCGATGTTGCTCAGCTTGCCGGTGTCGGCACCATGACCGTGTCCCGTGCGTTACGCACGCCTGAGCAAGTTTCCGATAAACTCCGGGAAAAAATCGAAGCCGCAGTAAATGAACTCGGTTACATGCCCAATCTTGCCGCAAGCGCGCTGGCTTCCGCCTCGTCACGAACCATCGCAATGGTCGTCCCGAACCTCACGGAAGCCGGTTGTTCAGAAATGTTTGCCGGACTTCAGCAAGTTTTACAGCCTGCGGGATACCAGATTATGCTGGCGGAGTCCCTCCACCATCTCGAACAGGAAGAGAAACTGCTGGAGACGCTGCTGGCCTCCAACATCGCCGCCGCCATCTTACTCAGCGTCGAGCACAGCGACACGGTGCGTCACTGGTTAAAAAACGCGTCGATTCCGGTGATGGAAATTGGCGCCATTCGTACCGATCCGATTGATATGAATATCGGTATTGATAACGTCGCGGCAATGTACGAACTGACCGAAATGCTCATTCAGCGCGGTTATCAGAATATTGGCCTGCTTTGCGCCAATCAGGAGCAGTGGATCTTTCAACAGCATTTGCAGGGCTGGTACAAGGCGATGTTGCGCCACCATATGTCGCCCAATCGCGTGATTAACGCCGCCCTGCCGCCAAACTTTTCCACCGGCGCCTCACAGCTTCCCGAATTTATTCTGGCGTGGCCCGAGCTGGACGCGCTGGTGTGCGTATCCGATGAGCTGGCTTGCGGTGCGTTATATGAGTGTCAGCGCAGACGGATCAAAGTCCCTGACGATCTGGCGGTGGTAGGATTCGGCGACAGCGATGTGAGCCGGGTTTGTCAGCCGCCGTTAACGACAATGGCCGTACCGCATCGTAAGATAGGCCTTGAAGCCGGACGCGCGCTGCTGGAACGTCTGAAGGAT
The DNA here is from genome assembly GCF_030333395.1 of Citrobacter sp. CK194. Classification (NCBI taxonomy): domain Bacteria; kingdom Pseudomonadati; phylum Pseudomonadota; class Gammaproteobacteria; order Enterobacterales; family Enterobacteriaceae; genus Citrobacter; species Citrobacter sp. CK194. Next base: position 287,235 of record NZ_JAOWGA010000019.1, on the reverse strand, counting down.
GGCAACTGGAGCGATCGGAAACAGATCGCCTCCAGTTTATGCCTGCGGGATAGCTGTTAGAGGCCTTATTCCGTCTCTTCTTGCTTCTCTTGCTTTGCCGATTCATTGTTGGCATTGCGGGTCATCCACAACGCCAGCGCTTTCAATGAGTCCGGGGTGAATTCATCGCAACGCGCCGTAATTTCTTCCGGCGTCAGCCAGCAGACTTCGCTGATCTCTTCTTCCTGAAGCGCGAATGGCCCATGAGAAACGCAGCTAAATAATCCGCCCCAGACACGGCAATTATCATCTTCAAAATAGAACTGACCGTGCTCAGCAAACGGCACGCCTGCGATACCCAGTTCTTCTTCCGCTTCACGTCGTGCAGACTCCAGCAGTTGCTCATCGGCCTGCACCACCCCACCTGCGGTGGCATCTAACATGCCGGGCAAAAAGTCTTTTGTCTCAGTACGGCGTTGAACCAGAATTTTGCCCATACCATCATGCACGACGATATACGTTGCACGATGACGTAAGCGCTGCGCTCGCATTTGCTCCCGGCTGGATTGCGCAATGACTTCGTTCTCTTCATTCACAATATCCACCCATTCAGTACTTGCCAAACGACGCTGTTCCACCATCAGGAAACCTTCTTTTTCTGGCGCTCTTACGGCGCATTTACAATTGTGGGGTAAATTACGGATTAATCGCGACCTGCGCAATGATACTTTGATCATTGAGTGCGATTACGCTCAAAACATTATCATCCAGAATGCCGTAGCTTGCTGCAAACCCACCTTTCGGGATGCTGACTGAGCCTGGATTAAAGTGATACAGCTCGCCGCGTTTTTCAGCGACCGGCAGATGAGTATGCCCATAAGCAAGAACGTCGCCCGCATTTAACGCGGGGACATTATCCGCCCCGAACAGGTGTCCGTGGGTCAGGAAGATGCGCCGGTTTTCCAGCAGCACTTGCTGCCACGGCGCGGTTATCGGGAAGTGGAGCAGCATCTGATCCACTTCGCTGTCACAGTTTCCCCGTACCGCAATAATACGCGCCGCCTGCTCGTTCAGGCGTTCTGCCACCTGCGCCGGTGCGTAGCCTTCCGGCAGCGCGTTACGCGGCCCGTGATAAAGCACATCACCCAGTATCACCAGCCATTGCGCGCCACTTTGCGCAAACCGTTCAAGTACGCGCTCTGTCGCAGGTAACGAACCATGAATGTCCGATGCAAACATCAGTTTCATCACTCACTCCTCGTCATAAAAAACCGTTCTATGATACTGGATTATACGCGGATTATCAGCCGGAACGCTTTGCGGAAAGCGCAATAAAACGTTGAACGGAGGCGCGCTGCCACTGGAATGCTGCATATTCCGCCAGTGCCTCAGGAATCTCGTCGCCGTTGAGTACGAGGCGGTTAAGCATGAGCGCCAAATCGGTATCCGCAATACACCATTCGCCAAATAAATTCGGCTTACCGTGAGCGAGCAAACCACTGGCCGTCGCCACCAGTTTTGCCGCGCTCTCTTTCCCTGCTTCGCTTAACGGGCCTTTCCTGGCCGCCGCAAAGACCACATCCGTCGAACGTTCCTCGCGAATGGGCATTAAATCACTGCGTAACCACGCCTGAATCTGGCGCGCGCGGGCGCGTTTTTGCAGATCGTGCGGGTAGATGCGCTCCCACTGCGGCGGCGCAAAGCGATCTTCCAGATACTCGGTAATCGCCGACGACTCGCTAAGTTCGAAGCCATCGATTTCCAGCACCGGGACGCGGCGCGTTAACGCGTAGCCCTGCCATGAGGGCTGCAAATGCTCGCCGCTGCTCAGGTCAACGGTTTTGAGGGTAAAAGGCAGTCCTTTCTCCTGCAAGGCAACATAAACGGATAAGACGTAAGGAGAGAAAAAGTTAGCGTCTGACCAAAGCGTAATCTCGGGTTTGCTCATAATGTCCTCTTCGTTCTTTGGGCTTTCTCTCAAAATATAGAGTCTTTCGCATACTGTCACCTGATGAAAACTCATACTGAGCCCGGCAACAGAACGCGCAAGACTGCGGCCTTAGCAGAAGCCTGAGAGTCAGAGCGGATAACGCGGCCGGGTTCTCGTGTATCATGCAAAGGTTCAACCATGGAGGACGCCTGCAATGTCACAACCTGACGCTATTATTCGTATAAAAAACCTTCGTCTGCGCACGTTTATCGGTATCAAAGAGGAAGAGATCCTCAACCGCCAGGATATCGTTATTAACGTTGCCATTCACTATCCGGCGGAAAAAGCCCGCGTAAGCGAGGACATCAACGACGCGCTGAATTACCGCACCATCACAAAAAACATTATTCAGCATGTGGAGAGCAACCGATTCTCGCTGTTAGAAAAATTAACTCAGGATGTGCTCGACATCGCACGCGAACATCACTGGGTCACTTATGCTGAAGTAGAGATCGACAAACTTCATGCGCTGCGTTATGCCGATTCCGTCTCCATGACGCTCAGCTGGCGACGTTAAGCGCTATCCGGGAGGAAACATGCAGATTCTGATTACCGGCGGTACTGGCCTGATAGGACGCCACCTGATTCCCCGTCTGCTGGAGCTGGGGCATCAGGTGACGGTCGTCACACGGAGTCCCGATAAGGCGCGTCAGCTTCTCGACTCCCGGGTTGCGCTGTGGAAAGGGCTGGAGGACAGGCAAAACCTCAACGACATAGACGCCGTGGTCAACCTTGCTGGCGAGCCTATCGCCGACAAACGCTGGACCGCGCAGCAAAAAGAGCGTTTGTGTCAAAGCCGCTGGTCCATCACGCAAAAGCTGGCAGATTTGATCAACGCCAGCGAGACGCCCCCGGCCGCGTTAATTTCCGGGTCTGCCGCAGGCTATTACGGCGATCTGGGCGAAGTTGTCGTAACGGAAGAAGAGCCGCCGCATAACGAATTTACCCATAAGTTATGCGCGCGTTGGGAGCAGATTGCCTGTAGCGCGCAAAGTGATAAAACGCGCGTTTGTCTGCTACGCACCGGCGTCGTCCTGGCGCCGGAAGGCGGCATTCTGGCCAAAATGATCCCGCCGTTTCGCCTGGGGCTGGGAGGGCCAATTGGCAATGGGCGTCAGTATCTGGCCTGGATCCATATCGATGATATGGTAAACGGTATTCTCTGGCTGCTGGATAACGACCTGCGCGGCCCGTTCAATATGGTTTCGCCTTATCCGGTTCGTAATGAACAGTTCGCCCATGCGCTGGGTCATGCGCTGAACCGCCCCGCAATCCTGCGCGTTCCCGCGACCGTCATCCGCCTGTTAATGGGGGAATCATCGGTACTGGTGCTGGGCGGACAGCGCGCATTGCCAAAAAGACTGGAGGCGGCGGGGTTTTCATTTCGCTGGTACGATTTAGAAGAAGCGCTGGCCGATGTGATCCGTTAAACCATTCACCTGGTCACTGTAGCCATTCCGGTGGTAAGGTAGTATGCCTGACTTCTGGAATGGCGATTTTATGGCGATAATAACCACCTCCCGATTGACCCTCTCCCTTTTTCAACCTACTGACTGGTCCTTTTTTCTCGCACTGCGTGAAAACCCTGAAATCATGCGTTATATGGCTGATATCACGCCGGAAAAAGACACTCGCCTGCTGTTCGCCCGTCGCCTCGTCTCAAAGCATACCTTCGTCATCCGCCTGCATAACAGCGATAAGCCTTTGGGCGACATTGGCTTACAAATTAGCCACCATTATCCGCAGGAAGCCGATATCGGCTATACGGTTCTCCCGGAAGCGCAGGGAAGAGGGATCGCCACAGAAGCCTTATATGCCGTCTGCGATTACGCCTTTACGCATACCAGCGTGAAAGCGATAAACGCCTATGTGCTGGCAGAGAATCACGCGTCTGTGCGCGTGCTGGAAAAGCGTGGTTTTACGCGGACTCAGGTGCTGGAAAACGCCTATGAGGTGAACGGCATCCGGTATGACGAATGGGTATACCGTCTGGAAAGCGAGATGGGGCGATAATCGCCGGATGGCGGCGATGCCTTATCCGGCCTACGTGTCGGCCCGGTAAGCACAGAGTCACCGGGCAAAATTGTTTATCTGAGCGACGGATAAACCGCTACTTCAGCGAGCCTTTCAGGAACTGTTGCAAACGCGGGCTTTGCGGGTTGCCGAATACCTGCTCTGGATCGCCTTCTTCTTCGATTTTCCCCTGATGCAGGAAAATCACATGGGTGGAAACATGGCGGGCAAATCCCATTTCATGCGTCACCACCACCATCGTTTTCCCCTCTTCCGCTAACTGCTGCATGATACGCAAGACTTCGCCTACCAGTTCGGGGTCAAGCGCCGATGTCGGCTCATCAAACAGCAGCACCTCAGGTTCCATCGCCAACGCGCGGGCAATCGAGACGCGCTGCTGCTGACCACCAGAGAGGTGTACCGGGTATTTTCCCTGCGCACGTTCATCAATACCGACTTTCGCCAGGTATTTCACCGCACGCTCGCGCGCTTCATGTTTGCTTAATCCCAGCACCTGAATCGGCGCTTCCATAACGTTCTCCAGCACCGTCATGTGGCTCCAGAGATTGAAGTGCTGAAATACCATCGTCAGGCGCGTACGCAGCAGCCGCAGCTGGTTTTTATCGGCGACCTTGAGCTGGCCGTCTTTATCACGCACCAGGGAAATATTCTGGCCGCTCACCACAATCGACCCTTCGCTCGGTTTTTCGAGGAAGTTAATACAGCGCAGAAAGGTACTCTTACCGGAGCCAGACGATCCGATAATACTGATCACATCTCCGGCGTTAGCCTGTAGCGATACCCCTTTCAGCACCTCATGTTCGCCGTAGCGCTTGTGCAAATCGATAACGTTTAATTTATTCTCAGACATCGTATTCTCAGTGCGTTGAAGAAGGTTTCACGTGCTGGAGCCAGCGCTTTTCCGCTTTACGGAACAGGCTAATCAGGACATACGAAATAATCAAATACAGCACAGCGGCAATGCCGAATGCGGTAAACGGTTGATAGGTTGCCGAGTTAATATCACGGGCGATTTTCAGCAAATCCGGCACCGTCGCGGTAAACGCCAGCGCGGTTGAGTGCAGCATCAGGATCACTTCGTTACTGTATGCTGGCAGCGCGATACGCAGCGCGGAAGGTAAAATAATACAGCGATACATTTTGAACGATGAGAAGCCATACGCCCGCGCCGCTTCAATTTCCCCGTGCGGTACTGAACGGATGGCGCCAGCGAAAATCTCCGTGGTATAGGCGCAGGTATTCAGCGTCAACGCCAGAACGGTACAGTTAAGACCGCTACGGAAAAACGCGTTGAGGAGATCGGTTCCTTTCACGATCTCCAGCGTGTACATCCCGGAATAGAACACCAGCAGTTGCACATACAGCGGCGTACCGCGAAAAACATAGGTAAACAACCAGATGGGGAACTGGATAAATTTGTTGCTGGAAACGCGGCCAATCGCCAAAAACAGCGCCAGAATGCCGCCCATCACCACCGAGGAGATCAGCAACCACAGCGTAATGGCCACGCCGGTAAAGCGATAGCCATCGCTCCAGAGCAGGGATTTCCAGTACTCCTGAATAATCTCGATCACAGGTCAGCCCTCTTCACACCCACGGAGTAGCGGCGCTCGAGGAACAGCAGCACACCATTGGAAACCGTTGTAAATACCAGATAAATCAGCCCGCACACTACGGCGAAATAGAATGGCTCCCAGGTGCTCTTGCCGGCCAGTTGCGTGGCTTTGACCACATCTTCCAGCCCGAGCAGCGAAACCAGCGCCGTCGCTTTGAGGATAACCTGCCAGTTATTACCAATCCCCGGTAAGGCGTAGCGCATCATCGCCGGGAACATAATCCGCCGGAATATTTGCGAACCGGTGAAACCGAATGCCGTCGCCGCTTCAATATGCCCTTTGGGCACCGCCATAAACGCGCCACGGAAGGTTTCCGTAAAGTACGCGCCATAGATAAAACCCAGGGTGATAATACCGGCGACCATCGGATCAATATCAATCTGCCCTATTCCCATCGCGTCGGTCACCGCATTGAGCGCGATTTGCAACCCGTAGAAAATCAGCAGCATTAAAACCAGATCCGGCACCCCACGAATCAGGGTGGTATAGCCTTCGAAAATAAGTCCCGTCACCCGGTTTTGCGAAAGTTTCGCGCCCGCGCCGACAAGACCGATCAGCACGGCCAGCACAACTGAGCTGAGGGCCAGCTCAAGCGTGACAAGCGCGCCCTGAAAAATAACACCTGAAAACCCGTACAACATGCTGCCTGTCCTGTCGTGTGTGGTGAGTAAGACGCCTCTTTTGATCTCAGTCGAACCGTTAAATGCCGGATGGCGGCTTTGCCTTATCCGACCTACAAAATCTCTGTAGGCCTGATAAGCGCAGCGCCATCAGGTATAAAATCAGCGCGTCAAAAATCTGCGGGCGTTATCTGCACCAGCGGCGATTAACCGCCGTAAACATCAAAATCAAAGTACTTTTTCGCCAGCTTCTCGTAAGTACCGTCAGCACGCATTTCCGCAAATGCTTTGTTCAGGGCTTCGCGCAGTTCGTTATCCTCTTTGCGCAGCCCCATACCCGTACCCACACCGAACAGTTTCTCGTCTTTCACCGACGGGCCGCCGAATTTGTAATCTTTGCCTACAGGCTGCTTCAGGAAGCCTTCGCTGGCTGCGACTTCATCCTGGAAAGCGGCATCGATACGCCCTGCCGTCAGGTCGGAATAGATATTGTCCTGACCCTGGTAAGAGACGATTTCAATGCCTTTCGGCGCCCAGTGCTCATTACCAAACGTTTCCTGCGTGGTGCCCTGCAATACGCCAACACGCTTGCCTTTCAGGGACTCAACGGTCGGCTGGATATCAGAATCTTTGGCGACGACCAGGCGAGAGTCTGCTGCATAGAACTTGTCGGTAAACGCGATTTCCTGCTGACGCTTTTCGGTGATGGAAAGCGAGGACATGATGGCATCGATTTTCTTCGCTTTTAACGACGGGATCAGCGCATCCAGCGGGTTTTCCACGAAGGTACATTGTGTATTAATGCGTTTGCACAGCTCTTTGGCCAGATCGATATCAAAACCGACCAATTCACCCTGTGCATTTTTCGATTCAAAAGGGGCATAAGTCGGATCGGTACCGATACGAACTTTTTGCGGAATGGCTGCAAATGCTGCGGTAGCACTGGAGAAAGCCAGGACCAGAGAAAGAGACAACACCAGTTTTTTCATAACTATCCTCAACAGACTGTCTTTTATAGGGGATCTTTACAGGACCAGGTGCAGTTATCGTGCCATTAATCGGGCCGACAAGGCAAAGCATTCTACCCTGTCAGCCGGTTTATTTTGCATGAAAAGCGCTTAAGTATGCATTCATGCTCATTTTGACAGCGACAAACGCACCATGATGGTGCAAATCTCTCATCGCGCACCGTGATGGTTAACCAAAACGGTGCGCAACACTCCCCGCAGCAACCTGTCAGTCGCCGTAGACGTTAAAGTCAAAGTACTTTTTCGCCATCTTGTCGTAGGTGCCGTCAGCACGCAGATCGCTCAGCGCTTTATCAAACGCCGCTTTCAGCTCGGTATCGTCTTTACGCAAGCCAACCCCGGTGCCGTCGCCAAAGTACTTTTTATCTTTCACGGAAGGACCGGCAAACGCATAGTCCTTGCCCGCAGGCTGTTTGAGGAACCCTTCGCTGGCCGCAACTTCATCCTGCAATGCAGCATCAAGACGGCCCGCCGTCAGGTCGGAATAGATGAGATCCTGGTTCGCGTAGGCCACAACATCCACGCCTTTGCTGCGCCAGTTATCATTCGCATAGGCTTCCTGAGTGGAGCCTTGCAGTACGCCAACGTGCTTGCCCTTCAGCGAGTCAATCGTCGGCTGGACAGATGAGCCTTTCGCGGCAATCAGGCGCGAGTCGGCGGCATACAGTTTGTCGGAGAAGGCAATCTCCTGCTGGCGTTTCTCGGTAATGGAGAGCGATGAAATAATGGCATCGATTTTCTTCGCTTTCAGGGAAGGAATCAACGCATCAAAATCGCTGCCGACCCAGGTGCATTTGATCTGCATACGCTTGCACATCTCATTGCCCAGATCGATATCAAAACCGACAAAATCCCCTTTGGCATCTTTCGATGAGAAAGGCGCATATGTCGCGTCTGTACCAATACGAACCGTCTGCGGTAGCGCTGCGTAGCTGGCCGCCGTTGCGGAAAGTCCTACCAGCAAAGACAAAGCGAGAACTGTCTTCTTCATACATAACCCTCAAGTGGCGTAATTTTATTATGTTTTGCATTGTGTTGTGTGTTTGCAGACTTTTTCATGCAGGTCTTATGCCATTTTCACGTCGGCGTCCCTATTTGACGTTAAATATGTTAATAAAACGTTGCAATATTGTCCTGATGTTGAAGATAGCAGGTATGACGGTTGAACCGCAGCGTTTCGGTCGCTTTTAGCGAATTAAATGTTGAGGATATGATCGCGGTTACAAAATTGCCCTGAAACAGGGCAATTTGTGCAAAAACGCACTGTGAACGGGCAGCGTTATGCGCCCTGCCAACGGGTGAAAAGATCGTGCGGCAACGTGATATCAAACTGATCCAGAACTCGATTAACCGTCTGATTAATCACATCATCCAGCGTTTGCGGGCAATGATAAAACGCGGGAACCGGTGGCATAATAACGGCGCCAATTTCAGCCGCCTGAGTCATGAGGCGCAGGTGTCCTAAATGCAGCGGCGTTTCCCGCACGCACAACACCAGCGGGCGGCGCTCTTTCAGGACAACATCCGCCGCACGGGTGAGAAGTCCGTCAGTATAGCTGTGTACAATACCGGAGAGCGTTTTGATCGAGCACGGTAAAATCACCATCCCCGCCGTCTGAAAGGAACCAGAAGAGATACTGGCGGCAATATCGCGCGCATCATGGGTGACATCGGCCAGAGCCTGCACCTCCCGCAAGGAAAATTCGGTTTCCAGCGCAAGCGTCTGACGCGCAGCCGGACTCATCACCAGGTGGGTCTCCACATCCGCCACGTCACGCAGAACCTGCAACAAGCGCACGCCATAAATCGCGCCGCTGGCGCCGCTAATCCCTACAATGAGTCGTTTCATGATTTTTGCCCTTTCTTGCGTCTGGGCTGACTTTGCAGGATTTTACGGGGCGTTGCAAGCAAGGGCACGGATTGCGCGCCCTTGCCGGGAGGAGAGATTAACCTTCGTTATGCATTTCCAGATTTTCCACTTCGTTCTGACGCTGCATCGCTTTGACGTCGTCATTACGCAGGGAATCCAGATAATCGAGATACTGCTGGTCAACGTCTTTCGTGACATACACGCCGTTAAAGACCGAACATTCAAACTGCTGAATATCCGGGTTCTCAGCGCGAACAGCTTCAATCAGATCGTCCAGATCCTGGAAGATAAGCCCATCAGCGCCGATGATCTGGCGAATTTCATCCACTTCACGACCGTGAGCAATCAGCTCATTTGCCGTTGGCATATCGATACCGTAAACGTTCGGGAAGCGAATTTCTGGCGCCGCAGAAGCCAGATAGACCTTCTTCGCGCCGGCTTCACGGGCCATCTCAATAATCTGTTCAGAGGTGGTGCCGCGCACGATGGAGTCATCCACCAGCAGGACGTTCTTATCGCGGAATTCAGCGCGGTTGGCGTTCAGCTTGCGACGCACGGACTTACGGCGCAACTGCTGGCCCGGCATGATAAACGTCCGGCCAACGTAGCGGTTTTTCACAAAGCCCTGGCGGTACGGTTTACCCAGAATGCGGGCGATTTCCAGCGCGATATCGCAGGAGGTTTCTGGAATCGGGATCACCACGTCGATATCCAGATCTTCCCATTCACGGGCAATTTTTTCGCCCAGCTTCGTCCCCATATTCACGCGGGCGCTGTAGACGGAAATTTTGTCGATGAACGAGTCCGGGCGCGCAAAGTAGACGTATTCGAACAGGCACGGATTGCTGACCGGGTTATCCGCGCACTGGCGGGTAAACAACTGGCCTTTTTCGGTGATGTACACCGCTTCGCCCGGCGCCACATCGCGCAGGAATTCGAAGCCCAGCGTATCAAGCGCCACGCTTTCGGACGCAACCATATATTCAGTGCGGCCATCGCCAATGTCGCGCTTGCCCAGCACCAGCGGGCGGATGCCGTTCGGATCGCGGAAAGCCACCATACCGTGCCCGATAATCATCGCCACGCAGGCATACGCGCCGCGAATCTGCCGATTGGTCGCGGCAATGGCGGCAAAGATGTTATCGGCTTCCAGCGGGTAATGACGGAAGTTATCCAGCTCGCTGGCAAAAATATTGAGCAGGATTTCAGAATCTGACGTGGTGTTGATGTGACGACGTTTTTCTTCAAACAGCTTTTTACGCAGCTCATGCGCGTTGGTCAGGTTGCCGTTATGAGCAAGCGTGATGCCATACGGCGAGTTGACGTAAAAAGGTTGAGCTTCGGAAGCGCTGGAGCTGCCAGCCGTTGGGTAACGCACATGCCCGATGCCCATATTGCCCTGCATACGCTGCATATGGCGAGCTTCAAAAACATCGCTCACCAGCCCGTTTGCCTTACGCAAGCGGAAGCAGTTGTTGGCATCAATGGTGATGATGCCAGCGGCATCCTGACCACGATGCTGGAGCACCGTTAACGCGTCATAAATCGACTGGTTTACCGGCATAACACCGGCGATACCGACAATACCGCACATACGTCTTTTCCTCGTTAAGCCACATCTCAGAACCGTTACGTTCTGGGCAAGAAACTTGACGAGCTTTGCAGATAGTCAAAGAACCATCTGATGATGAAACTGAACTGCGGGATAAGCTGCGACTTGCTCCAGTCTTCGCTTTTCGACAGGCCGGTAAACGTATCGAGAAAGAACAGAATGGCGGCGACGATTAACGCTCCTCGCAGCGCGCCAAAACAGATCCCCAACACCCTGTCAGTACCCGACAGGCCGGTTTTCTCCACCAGCTGACCTATCACAAAGTTCACGATAGCGCCGACGATAAGCGTCGCGATAAACAGTATCGCGATAGCAATCCCATTTCGAACCAGTTCGTCTTCAAAGCCCGTAAACCAGACAGACAGGTAAGTGTAGTAATGGCTGGCGACAAAGAAAGCACAACCCCATGTCACCAACGATAACGCTTCACGAACAAAGCCACGGATTAGGCTAACCAGACAGGAAAAACCAATCACCGCGATAATGGCGTAATCAATCCAGACCATATGTGTCCCACGATTTTACGCCCTGTCGTCCTGTTCGGGGCGCATTCTAACAGAAAAAGAAAACGTTTGCGTAGGGATTTCCTTCCCGTGCGTAAATAAAAATGGCGCTGAAAAAATATTCAACGCCATCAAACTTTTTGCCTCTTCGGGCATTGCCGGATGGCGGGCAAGCACCTTATCCGGCCTGGAAAACAGTACACCGTAGGCCTGATAAGACGCGCAGCGTCGCCATCAGGCAGCAGTGGCTTAGTTCGGGCTGTAACCCATCACCACGCCACTCAAACCGGAGATCTGCTGTAACTCGCCAAGAGAATTTTTCAGCTTGTCTCTTGAGGCGTCAGGCCCGACGAGGATACGGGTTATTTTACCCTGTACCGGCGTTGACGGAGAAGTATATACCCGGAAGCCCGCGCCACGAAGTTTACCCACGATCTCATTGACCTTATCGGCATTTTTCAACGCCCCCAACTGCACAACGTACGCTTTACCCGTTGGCGCGGGTTTTTCTTCAGCAGCAGGTTTCGGCTCAGGCGCCGGTGTCGGCGTTGCCGCTACCGGTTGCTGCGGCTTCGGCTGTGGTTTCGGCTTTTCAACCGGTTTCGGCTTCGGCGGCTCAACAGGTGCGGGGACAGGATCGAAACTGGCGTTGTTTTCCGCAGCAAAACGGGAAGGGTCCAGAGACGGCGCTGCCGCATCTCCGGCACGCACTTCCTCAGCAGCGCCTTCAGGCGGCTGGGTCGGCAACGCCTGTGTTGCGGCTGGCATCATATCAGGCTCATCGCGATCGCCAGGCTTTGGCACCAGCGGGATCGCCGCAAACTCATCCTGATAGTGTTTTTTCTGCCCGTCGAGCAACCCGGGAAGCACAATCACCCCGAGAGCGACCAGCACGATTGTGCCAACTAAACGATTCTGAAACTTACTCGCCACCGCTTCTCCCCGCGTCCATCACTTCCATGACATGTGCAACCGTGTGAAATGATCCACACACCAGCACGGTATCTTCTGGTTTCGCCTCTGCCAGCGCTGCATGCCACGCCAGCGCGACACTGTCATAGACAGTGCCTTTGCCCAGATGTTCCAGCAATTGCTCCGCCGTCGCGCCGCGAGGCCCTTCCAGCGGCGCGCAATACCAGTCGTCGACCACGCTTTTCAGCCAGGCTAACGTCCCTGCGATATCTTTATCATGTAGCATACCGATAACGGCAAGTATACGCCCGTTTTTCGGCAACATTTTCAGGCGTTCTGTCAGATATTCCGCAGCATGGGGATTATGTGCGACATCCAGAATCACCCGTGGCGATTCGCTCACTATCTGGAAACGACCGGGCAAAATCGCCCGGGCAATGCCGTCACGAATCGCCTGCTCGTTGATGTTCAGCCCGCTGGCGCGCAGTGCCGCCAGCGCGGTGGCGGCGTTAGGCTGAGGCACCTGCGGCAGCGGAAGATTCGCCAGCGTACCTTCGCCGTCCGTAAACGACCAGCCGTCGCCCGTCACATCATAATGCCAGTCCACGCCGCGACGCTGTAACTGCGCCCCGGTTTCCTGCGCCACATCGGCGATGGTATACGGCATTTCCGGTTCGCCGACGATAGCCGGTTTTTCCGCCCGGAAGATCCCCGCCTTCTCACGCCCGATACTTTCGCGATCCGGCCCCAGCCAGTCGGTATGATCCAGCGCAATACTGGTCACTACCGCAACATCCGCATCAACAATATTGGTCGCGTCCAGACGTCCGCCCAGCCCGACTTCCAGAATCACCACGTCAAGCTGAGCCTGCTTAAACAGCCACAGCGCCGACAGCGTGCCATATTCAAAGTAGGTCAGAGAAATGTCTTCGCGCGCGGCCTCAATCTCGGCAAACGAGGCGGTATGAGCAGACTCCGGCAACTCGTTCCCCTGCACGCGAACGCGCTCGGTATAGCGCACCAGATGCGGAGAACTGTAGACGCCCACTTTATAGCCCGCCGCCGTCAGCACAGACTCCAGCGTGCGGCAGGTTGTTCCTTTACCGTTAGTGCCCGCCACCGTAAAGACAAATGGCGCGGGTTTCAGCACGCCCAGACGCGCCGCAACCCGGCTTACGCGTTCCAGCCCCAAATCGATAGTTTTACTGTGCAGGTTTTCCAGATAAGAAAGCCACGCTGCCAGGGGCGACGCGGCTTGGGGAATGTGTTTATTGTCCATGTTGCCTGTAAATTCGTTACGTTGAGAAAAGCAAAAGGCAGCGCCAGCTGGCCCTGCCCTTTTGTACTCGTCGTCTTTCAAGCTGCAGGTGTGTTGGCTGCTCTCGCTCACCCGAATCACTTGCCTGTGCAAGCTCATCGGGATTCGCTCTCTTGCCGCCTTCCTGCAACTCGAAATCCATAGAGTAAATTATCAGACCTCGGGTTCCTGATCGGGTACCGGCGGCACCACCTCGCCTTCGCGCGGCGCATCCGGGTTCGGCGCCGGAAGATTCATCAGCTTCGCCAGAACGCTTGCCAGTTTCAGGCGCATTTCCGGGCGGCGGACGATCATATCGATAGCGCCTTTTTCAATCAGAAACTCACTGCGCTGGAATCCCGGCGGCAGTTTCTCACGTACGGTTTGTTCAATAACACGCGGGCCCGCAAAACCGATTAACGCTTTCGGTTCTGCAATGTTGAGATCGCCGAGCATCGCAAAACTTGCGGAAACGCCGCCCATTGTCGGATCGGTCAACACGGAGATATACGGCAGACCACGCTCCTGCATTTTCGCCAGCGCAGCGGAGGTTTTCGCCATCTGCATCAGCGACATCAGCGCTTCCTGCATACGCGCGCCGCCGGAAGCGGAGAAGCAGATCAGCGGGCAGTTATCTTCCAGCGCCTGCTCAACGGCACGGACAAAACGCGCGCCGACCACAGACCCCATAGAACCGCCCATAAAGGAGAACTCAAACGCCGCCGCGACAATCGGCATATCGTGGAGCGTACCTTTCATCACCACCAGCGCGTCTTTCTCGCCGGTTTCCTTCTGCGCGGAAGCCAGACGATCTTTATACTTCTTGGAGTCGCGGAACTTCAGCACATCTTTCGGCTCAAGTTCGCTGCCCAGTTCCACAAGGCTTCCTTCATCTAACAGGCTATGCAGGCGATTGCGCGCCGACATGCGCATATGATGGTCACACTTCGGACAGACCTCAAGATTACGTTCCAGCTCAGCACGGTATAAAACCTGACCGCAGCTATCACACTTGGTCCACACCCCTTCAGGAATGCTTGCCTTGCGGGTGGGAGTAATGTTGCTTTTAATTCGTTCAATCCAGCTCATTAGTGACCTTTCTGCCTGAACCTTAGTCGTCAGCTTTGTTATCAGGAGCGCATAATGCCATTTTTGCCCCCAACAGACTATGAATGTTGCACATTAAAACATAACAGCCCGAAACTTTGGATAAAAAAGTGGTCGAACCGCTGAGTTACTTTCTATTTTGCGGCACGCGACGCAGCGCGCTTATGGCGAATGATTTCAACCACGCCTGGCAATATCGACACCACAATAATCCCTACGATCAGTAACTTAAGGTTATCCTGAATCATAGGGATCGTACCGAAGAAATACCCCGCATATGTGAAGAGCAGCACCCATAAAAGCGCGCCAATAACGTTATACGCGGCAAAATGGCGATAAGACATATGTCCCATACCCGCAACAAACGGCGCAAAGGTTCTAACAATCGGGACAAAACGGGCCAGAATAATGGTTTTCCCGCCATGCTTCTCATAAAACTGGTGCGTCTTATCAAGGTAACTGCGACGGAAAATTTTTGAATTCGGGTTACTGAATAACCGTTCGCCAAACAATCTGCCGATCGTGTAGTTCACCGCGTCGCCGACAATCGCGGCGATCAGCATTAACATCACCATAATATGTACGTTGAGATCGTTGGTTTCCAGCGACGCCAACGCCCCCGCCACAAACAGCAACGAATCCCCCGGCAGAAACGGCGTCACCACCAGTCCGGTTTCACAAAACAGGATCAGGAACAGAATGGCATATACCCAGACGCCGTATTCCGCGACCAGCTCCGCCAGGTGCACGTCAATGTGCAGGATAAAATCAATCAGAAAATAAATCAGGTCCATATTGATGCCTTATACGACTCAAATTAGTCCGCCAGAAACAGCGGGCCCAGTGGCGTTTTGGGAAGGTCAAACCGTTCCGGGTAATCAACCGCAACCAGATACAACCCTTCCGCTTTCGCCGTTGCTGCTGAAAGCCGCCTGTCCTTCGCCGCCAGCAACTCTGCTATCCAGCTCTCCGGCTGGTTGTGGGCGCCTACTTCCATCAGGCTACCGACAATATTCCTGACCATATGATGTACAAAGGCATTGGCTTTGATATCGACCACCACATACGCACCGTGACGCGTCACGTTAATGTGCATCACGTTTCGCCACGGCGTACGCGACTGGCACTGTACCGCGCGAAACGAGGTAAAATCATTTTCACCAATCAGACACTGCGCCGCCCGGTGCATACGTTCTGCGTCCAGCGGCTCATAAAAGTGCGTAACCCCATGACCTAAAATCGCCGGGCGCAACCGATGATTGTAGATGATGTAGCGATAACGGCGAGCCGTTGCGCTAAACCGGGCGTGAAAATCCTCAGGTACAGCTTTAACCCAACGAACCGCGATGTCACCAGGTAAATTCGCATTTACACCCAGCGTCCACGCCGCGTCTTTACGCAACGCGGTGGTTTCAAAATGCACCACCTGCCCCGTTCCGTGTACGCCAGCGTCTGTCCGCCCGGCGCAAAACACGTTAACAGGTTCGTTGGCAACCTGAGAAAGCGCTTTTTCCAGCTTTTCCTGAACGCTGCGCACTTCGTTCTGGCGTTGCCAGCCATAATATTTGCTGCCGTCGTACTCAATGCCCAGCGCAATTTTATAAACTGGCGGTTGTTCCACTGCTGACATCAGTACAGGTACTCCTGCACCAGTTTTTCCGCGGTTTTGACCGCCATCAGCGCGCCGCCAAAGCGAACGTTATCGGCCACCGACCAGAACTGAACCTGCTCCGGCATGCCATAGTCGTTACGCACACAGCCGACAGAAAGCTGCGGATTGCCAGACGCATCGCCCACCTGAGTCGGGAAGTCAGTCTCTTCAGACAGCACAATATCTTCGCCGCGAGAAAAGGCATCGCGCGCCTCATCCGCCGCCAGCGGGCGCAGCGCTTCAAAACTGACCATTTGCGCATGGCCATAAAATACCGGCGACTGAATGCAACTGGCGGAAATCATCAGCCCGTCGTCCTGCAAAATCTTACGCACTTCATCAACGATACGGCGCTCTTCGCGCACGCTGCCTTCACTGTCCGGCAGGAGCGGCAGCATGTTAAACGCCAGTTGACGACCAAAGAAATCATCTTCGTCGATAGGGATACCGTTGAGCAGTTTCGCGCTCTGACCGGCCAGCGCATCCACCGCTTTTTTCCCGTGCGCCGAGGCAGAAAGCAGGCTGGTGACGCTAATGCGCGACAGACCGCCTTCATCAATCAGCGGCTTCAGCGAGGCCAGCAACTGGCTGGTCAGGCTGTTGGCTACGGCGATCACATTGCGGTTGCGGTAATCAGCCAGCACAGACGGGTTCACTTCCGGCACCACTAATGGCACATCCGGTTCCAGGGCAAACAGGCCGCTGCTGTCGATCACCAGACAGCCCGCATTGGTGGCTTCCTCAACCCATGCGGCAGAGGCTTCAGCGCCAGCGACAAAAAACGCCAGTTGCGCCTGCGTCCAGTCAAAATCAGCGACATCCTGCACAATGATCGACTTGCCGCTATAGCGCAGATGTTCGCCCGCACTTTCATTACGCGCCAGCGCATAAATCTCACCGACCGGGAACTGACGTTCAGCCAGCGTTTCGAGCAGGGCTTCGCCTACGGCGCCTGTTGCACCCAGGATGGCAATGTTCCAGCCTTCAGACATGGTGGTTTACTCCAGAAATAGCAAAGCTCCCCGCGCTATGCAGGGAGCGACAAAAAGAATGTTAATGGGCCGGATGATGAACGGCGTTGAAACCGAGCTTATGCAGCAGCGTGGCGGCACTGGCATCGTCGCACATCACGTACAAGGAAGACCATTCACGGCGCTCAAGGTAATTCTTACGCAGCTTATCAAACTCGCCCGGAATTCCAGCGACTTTACGCAGTGGCGCATCATCGCGGCGCACATCATACACCAAATGCACCAGCCTTTTCAGCGTCGGCTGATCCAGCGGGCCATGCAGCGTAATACGCCCAAACTCCGGCGCGGGTAGCAGCGTATCCAGCGCCACTTTTTGCGCCCGTCCGATAAACGTACTATAGGCTTCAAAGACCTGCGTGGTGCCGCGCGCCTTCCCTTCCAGGGTATAACCGGCAATGTGCGATGTGCCGATATCAATTTTTTCCAGCAGCGCCACGTTGAGATCGGGCTCCCCTTCCCAGACATCAAGCACCACGCTCAGCGACTGCCCGGCATTCAGGCGCGCCAGCAGCGCGGTGTTATCCACCACCGGGCCGCGACAGGCGTTAATCAGAATCGTCCCCGGCTTCAGCCGCCCGATCAGCGCCTCATCCGCCAGGTGCAGCGTCTTGTAAGGCCCCTCTTTATACAATGGCGTGTGGAACGTCAGAATATCCGCTTCCTGGACCAGCTCATCCAGCGAGCGGAAATCACCTTCATCGCCCCGGTCCGCACGCGGCGGATCGCACAGCAAAGTGCGAATGCCCAACGCTTCCAGCCTCGCCTGCAAGCGAGCGCCAACATTACCTACGCCGACAATCCCCACGGTGCGGTCGCTTAAAGCAAAACCGTCACGCTCCGCCAGCATCAGTAAAGCGGAAAAGACATATTCAACAACAGCGATAGCATTGCAGCCAGGCGCCGC
Organism: Citrobacter sp. CK194; assembly: GCF_030333395.1. NCBI lineage: Bacteria > Pseudomonadati > Pseudomonadota > Gammaproteobacteria > Enterobacterales > Enterobacteriaceae > Citrobacter > Citrobacter sp. CK194. Next base: position 269,081 of record NZ_JAOWGA010000019.1, on the reverse strand, counting down.
TGAAAACCCCACGCCAGCCTGCTTAAGCCACGCCTCATCCACATGATCGGTTCCGGCGGTTGCGGTGCCGACAAATTTGATGGATTTCCCCCCAAGCAGCGCTTCATTCACTTTGGTGACTGAACGCACCATTAACGCATCCGCATCATCAAGTTCTGCAACGGGAATGGGGCGACCGGGAACCGCTTTGACCTCGCCCAGACGGCTAAATAATTCGCGGGCATAAGGCATATTTTCATCAACGAGGATTTTCACGTCTGCGTACCTGTTTGAGAACGAGAGTTAACCGGGCAAGTGTGCCATAATCTGGCCGCCAGGCATACTTTGCTAAGATTTATGGTTTAAGGATAAGTGATGATGCAACCCATTTCCGGTACTCCCGCACGCCCTCCCGGTGAAGGTCAGACTGCGCCTTCCGTTGCCGGAGAACAGCCGCTATCCACCCAGCAGCGCACGGTGCTGGAACGCCTGATTACGCGTCTGATTTCGCTGACGCAACAGCAAAGCGCGGAAGTCTGGGCCGGAATGAAACACGATCTGGGCGTAAAAAGCGACACGCCGTTACTGTCGCGTCACTTCCCCGCCGCAGAACAAAATCTCACGCAACGCCTGAGCGTCGCTCAGCAGAACCACGCGAATCGTCAGGTACTCTCGCAGTTGACGGAATTATTGAGCCAGGGGAACAACCGCCAGGCCGTCAGCGATTTTATTCGCCAACAGTACGGTCAGACGGCGCTCAGCCAGTTAACGCCCGAGCAGTTAAAGAATGTGCTGACGCTACTGCAACAGGGGCAACTTTCCATTCCTCAGCCTCAACAACGTCCGCCAACCGACAGACCGTTATTGCCTGCCGAGCATAATACGCTCAACCAACTGGTGACGAAGCTGGCCGCCGCGACGGGCGAATCGGGCAAACTTATCTGGCAGTCCATGCTGGAACTTTCCGGTGTGAAAAGCGGCGAGCTGATCCCTGCAAAACAGTTCACGCACCTGGTCACCTGGCTGCAAGCGCGCCAGACCCTCAGCAACCAGAGCGCGCCCACCCTACAGACGCTACAGGCGGCGCTAAAACTGCCGCTGGAGCCGAATGAATTCACGGCGTTAAGAGATTACGCCCAGCAGACATATCAGGCGTTGCCGCATACAATTCTGACAACCGCTCAGGTTCAGGATCTGCTGAACCAGGTCTTTCTGCGCCGCGTTGCGCGCGAAAGAGAGTTAACCGAGCCGCATCACATTCAGCCGATATACAGCCCGTTCGCCCCGATGATTGAAACCATCAAATCCGTAACGGCGCGACCGGGGCTGATCTTTATCGCACTGGCGGTTGCCTTCATTCTGTTCTGGCTGGTGTCTTAACCCCGGCGAAACGACAGCAGCGTCACCACAATCCCCACGACGGCAGAAATCGCCCCGGCGAGGAATACGGAAGAGTAGCCGCACGAGGTGGCTAACAGCCCGGCCAGCGGGCCGGTAACGCCGTAGGAGATGTCCTGAAACGCGGCATAGCCGCCAAGTGCCGTACCGCGTACCTGAGAAGGTACGCGCTTCACCACTTCAACACCCAGCGCCGGGAAGATGAGCGAGCACCCTGCCCCGGTTAACGCCGCGCCCAATAGCGCAATCCAGGCCACAGGCGCCAGCCAAAGCAGCACCAGCCCTGCCGTTTCGACCAACAGGGACGCAACCGCCACCTTCACACCGCCAAAGCGATCCGGCATCCAGCCAAACAGCACGCGCATCAGCACGAAAGCGCCGCCAAACGCGGTCAACGTAAAACCGGCCATCGCCCAGCCTTTACTGGCGAAATAGAGTGAAATAAAGGTGCCGATAACGGCGAAACCAACCCCCTGTAGCGCCAGCCCCAGGCCCGGCTTCCAGATGAGGCCGACGACGCTCCACAGCGACGGACGTTCGCCCGCGTGCGCAGGTACTTTACGCACGGTGCCATTAAATGCCCAGGCCAGCAGCGGCAGCGCCATTGTCGTTCCTGCCAGCGCCGCAAAACCGTAATGGCTGTGAATCAGTAAACCAAGCGGCGCACCGGCAGCCAGCGCGCCGTAAATCGCCATGCCATTCCACGACATCACTTTACCGGAGCGCGAAGGCCCAACCAGCCCCATCCCCCAGGTCAGGGTTCCGGTCAGTAGCTGGCTTTCGCCAAAACCCAGGATCAGTCGCCCGACGATCAGCAACGCGAATTTTACAGGTACAGAAACAGGTAACAACGCCGCCAACAGCCACGCGCCCCCCGCCAGCGCGCAGGCCAACATCCCCTGTAGCGCGGAACGTTTGGCGCCATATTGATCGGCCAGTCGCCCGGCGTAACCACGGGTTAATACCGTTGCAAGGAATTGAATGCCCACCGCGATGCCGACCATCGTGTTGCCATAGCCCAGCTCATGGTGAACAAAAAGAGGGATTACAGGTAACGGTAAACCGACCGTCATATAGGTCAGAAAAACCGCAAAAGCGATACGAAAAAGCGAAAAATTCGCAGAAGGTGTTTTTTCTTTTTGGGATACAGCTGTCATGCGTTACTCCAGAATGCAGAGTAAGGCGAGGAAATGCCACGCCCCCTCCACCTGACCATCAGGATTAAGGTGCGTTGGATAACGTTAAACGCTTACGCATTATCATGGGGATAATGTTGAGCGTGAAGTCTGCCTGTGAGTCGCTAAACTTGTCAACCTTGAAGTCTCAGGAAGTTGTATCAAAACGAAGACTTGTCATCGAACAGAAAGGGAAAGACGGCATCGATTCCCTTTGTCCTGAACAGCCCAGTCACCTGTATACGTTGCCCCGGCGTCAGTAGCCTGAATATCATATCCCAGATCTCTTTGGGTTCCACTTCCTGGTCGAAGGCATTCTCCAGCGTTAGCACTGCCTCATTTTCGTTCAAATAAGGACGGAGGTAGAGAGGAAAAACAGAAATATGGTACTCCTCAGCTTTCGATTTAGCACGCTTACGTTTGACACTCTCTTTCCCCTCACTGTACTTATTCAAACGTTCACGAACCGCAGGCACACTTCCAGGAAACCCCGGTAATGCAAGACACTCCTTAACCGTGAACCACTCTTTTGCCATCAGTTTCTTTCCTTTTCCCTGATGAAATAAAAATATTTTTTCTTTTTCGCGAAATTTCAGGTTTATTCTGGCAATATTCTTATAATGAAAAAGAAAGTAACGTTCTTTTTGTCGCGCTAATTTATAACCTGAAAAATATCGGCGCCGATAACACATCTTCTTAGGATTACAGAATGGAACACAAAAGCCAAGACTGGCATCGTGCAGATATTAAAAGTGCACTGGAAAAAAGAGGAATTACGCTCAGAGATCTTTCACGAGCAGCTGGATTATCTCCCGACTCGTTACGCAATGTATTTACCCGCCATTGGCCCAGAGCAGAGTTGATCATTGCGGTGGCGCTGGAGACCACACCAGATGTGATTTGGCCTTCGCGCTACATTTCTGGTCATGAGGAACCACATCAGCGTTCAGAAGAATAAAACACTATAAATCCAGAAGTATTTTTCAGGTCAATATTATTTGGCATATTAAACACAATCACATTATTTATAATGCTTTTTTATAGCACATATTACCTATATAGCCCATTATTACAGTGATAATTAATTAACGGATCACGTAATAACACCCAAAGGATATAATATGGTCTGGGATATAAGAGCAGCAACAAACTATGCAAAGCATCACGCTCATACACACTCAATCAAAAAATGTGCTGAATATACACGAAAGGCAATCCGTGCCGGAGGCATAGATATAGGGAACACTGGGCACGCCAAAGATTATGGTTCTCTTTTAATGCACGCGGGTTTCAGACCCGTCTCTCCTTATGAGTCCCCACGAGCAGGTGATGTTGTCATTTTTCAACCGTATGAGGGAGGAAACCCAAGCGGTCATATGGCTATATTTGATGGACAAGACTGGTATTCCGATTTCAAACAACGTGATATGTGGGCAGGTCCTGGTTACAGAGCAGCAAAACCACAATATACGATATACAGGAGGAACTAATGCGATTTATTCTCCCATTAATCCTTTTACTGTTATCCGCATGTAATGTTCACAATGATACAAGTAGTCGTAACATGGTGAGTCAATTCTACCCCCAGTACATGGCAATATACGCCAGCGATAACGATAAGAGCCTTATCAATTACACCAATCCTATTTATGAAAAATATGTTTCAACTGAAATTATTCGCAGATTAAAGAAAATTGACGATTATTATGAGCAGGAAATTGTGGCGTCAGACTACTTTATGTACGTGCAGGACTACGCGCCGGAATGGATCGCTAAATTCCACGCAGGAACAGCCAGTGCTTTTTTGGGAGGTGAAAAAGTGGATGTGTGGCTTGGCGATTCCGATACCCGCCTTATCCATTTAATGGTGTACACTCGCCGGGAAAATGGTCAATGGAAAATTTATCGGGTACGCGATCTTACCCACCAGTTTGAACACCCGATCTACGATGCAGGCGCTATTGCCCGCGCCAGGGCGTGGTCTGCAAAAATCGCGCAGGAATACGAAAACAAGCAATAAAAAAGGGAGCCATCATCGGCTCCCCTGTAGGCCTGATAAGCGAAGCGCCATCAGGCAAACGTTGATGTCGGATAGCGGCGTAAACGCCTTATCCGCCCAACGTCTTCAGATTTACGCTTTCAGCTTACGCATAACCAGCGTCGCGTTGGTGCCGCCAAAGCCGAAGCTGTTGGACATGACGGTCGTCAGCTCGCGATCGGTGGCTTCGGTGACGATGTTCAAACCTGCCGCTTGCTCGTCCATCTCTTCAATGTTGATGCTCGGCGCGATAAAGCCGTGTTCCAGCATCAGCAGCGAATAGATAGCTTCCTGCACGCCAGCCGCACCCAGAGAGTGACCGGTCATCGCTTTGGTCGCGGAGATAGCCGGGCTCTTATCGCCAAAGACTTCACGAATTGCACCCAGCTCTTTCACGTCGCCTACCGGCGTAGAAGTACCGTGGGAGTTCAGGTAGTCAATCGGAGTGTCAACGCCATGCATCGCCATCTGCATGCAGCGCACTGCGCCTTCGCCTGACGGTGCAACCATGTCAGCGCCATCAGACGTTGCGCCATAACCGACGATTTCCGCATAGATGTGCGCGCCGCGCGCCAGAGCATGTTCCAGTTCTTCAACCACAACCATACCGCCGCCGCCCGCGATAACGAAACCATCACGGTTCGCATCATAGGTACGGGAAGCTTTAGACGGATCGTCGTTGTATTTGGTGGACAGTGCGCCCATCGCGTCGAATTCACACGCCATTTCCCAGCACAGCTCTTCGCCGCCGCCGGCAAAGACGATGTCCTGTTTGCCCAGTTGAATCTGTTCAACCGCGTTGCCGATGCAGTGCGCAGAGGTCGCGCAAGCAGAGCTGATGGAGTAGTTCACGCCGTGGATTTTAAACGGCGTAGCGAGGCAGGCAGAAACGCCGGAGGCCATCGCTTTGGTCACTACATACGGGCCAACGGCTTTCAGACCACGCGGGCTACGCATGGCATCTGCGCCAAAGACCTGGAATTTCGGGGAGCCGCCGCCGGAACCTGCAATCAGGCCAACGCGCGGGTTATTCTGGTAAGTTTCTACAGAGAGACCCGCATCAGCAATCGCCTGCTCCATAGAAAGGTAAGCATAGATGGATGCGTCGCTCATAAAGCGCACTACTTTGCGGTCAATGAGGCCAGTGGTATCCAGTTTGACGTTACCCCAAACATGGCTACGCATGCCGGAGTCCTTCAGCTCCTGAGAGAAAGTGATCCCTGAACGTCCTTCACGCAGAGATGCCAGGACTTCCTGCTGGTTATTACCGATGCTGGAAACGATGCCCAGGCCAGTAATCACTGCACGTTTCATTCAATACCTCTGTAAGTCGCACTATTTTAAGATTCGACTCGCACAATAGCGTACACTTGTACGCCGAACAAGTCCGATCAGCCAATTAATATGGAAATTTGCGCCTCCGGGCGCACATCGCTAAGATCGTGACACTGCCTGTCAGACGAGTAACTTACGTGAAACAATACGCTATACAACCTGCCAACCTTGAATTCAACGCTGAGGGTACACCTGTTTCCCGAGATTTCGATGACGTCTACTTTTCCAATGATAATGGGCTGGAAGAGACGCGTTATGTTTTTCTCGGCGGCAATCAGCTTGAGGAGCGTTTTCCGCTGCACCCTCGCCCATTATTCGTGGTGGCAGAGAGCGGTTTCGGCACTGGCCTTAACTTCCTGACGCTCTGGCAGGCATTCTCACAGTTTCGCGACGCTCACCCTGAGGCTACGCTACAAAGATTACATTTTATCAGTTTTGAAAAATTTCCCCTGACGCAGGCCGACCTCGCTTTAGCCCATCAACACTGGCCAGAGCTTGCCCCCTGGGCACAGCAGCTACACGCGCAGTGGCCGCTGCCGCTGGCCGGGTGTCATCGCCTGATTCTTGATGACGGTCGCGTGACGCTGGATCTCTGGTTCGGCGATATTAATGAACTGACGGGGAAACTGGATGAATCCCTGAACCAGAAAGTGGACGCCTGGTTTCTGGATGGTTTTGCCCCCGCGAAAAACCCTGACATGTGGACGCAGAATCTGTTTTCCACCATGGCGCGACTGGCTCGCCCCGGCGGAACGCTGGCGACGTTTACCTCTGCGGGATTCGTGCGCCGGGGGTTGCAGGAGGCAGGGTTCACGATGCAAAAACGCAAAGGTTTTGGCCGCAAGCGTGAAATGCTTTGCGGCGTCATGGCGCACGCGCTGACGTCCCCCTCCCCGACGCCGTGGTTCACCCGCAGCGGCAGCGCCAAACGAGACGTCGCAATCATCGGCGGTGGCATCGCCAGCGCGCTGCTGTCGCTGGCGCTTCTGCGCCGCGGCTGGCAGGTAACGCTCTATTGTTCAGATGAGCAACCCGCGCAAGGCGCATCCGGCAATCGCCAGGGGGCGCTTTATCCCCTGCTCAGCAAACACGATGCGGCGATTAACCTCTTTTTCCCGAGCGCGTTTACGTTCGCGCGGCGTCTGTATGACGCGTTGCCGGTGACTTTCGACCATGACTGGTGCGGCGTCACGCAACTGGGCTGGGACGAAAAGAGCCAGCACAAAATCGATCAGATGCTGTCGCTGGGGTTGCCCGATGCGCTCGCAGTGGCTGTAGATCCAGACCAGGCGCAGCAGGAAACAGGCGTGGCGACACACTGTCGCGGAATAACGTATCCGGCTGGCGGCTGGCTGTGCCCAGCACAGTTAACCGCTGCGCTGCTGGCGCTGGCGGCCACACAAGGTCTGCGGAGGCATTACACACACACGCTCACCGCCCTTTCGCGCCAGGCCACAGGCTGGCAGTTGCAATTTGCAGAGGGTAAGGCAGTTGAACATGAGGTGGTCGTGCTGGCAAACGGGCATCAGATTAACCACGTTGACCAGACGCTTCCGTTACCGGTCTATTCGGTGGCTGGTCAGGTGAGCCATATCCCGACGACGCCTGCGCTTTCCGCATTACGCCAGGTGCTGTGCTACGATGGATACCTCACGCCGCAAAACCCTGCCACTCATCAGCATTGCATTGGCGCCAGTTACCATCGCGGCAGTGAGGAAACTGCCTATCGTGAAGACGATCAGCAGCAGAATCGCCAGCGCTTGATCGACTGCTTCCCGGATGCCGCATGGGCAAAAGAGGTTGATATCAGCGAAAAAGCGGCGCGCTGTGGCGTACGCTGCGCCACGCGCGATCATCTGCCGATGGTCGGAAATGTGCCGGACTATGATGCAACGCTCGCACAATACGCCGCCCTTGCCAGACAGAAAGATGCCGCTGAACGCGCGCCGGTTTATCCTGATTTGTTTATGCTGGGAGCGCTCGGATCGCGCGGGTTGTGTTCAGCCCCGCTCTGTGCGGAAATTCTCGCGGCGCAAATGAGTGAAGAGCCCATTCCGATGGATGCTGACACGCTGGCGGCGTTAAACCCGAATCGTCTGTGGGTACGGAAGTTATTGAAGGGAAAAGCGGTGAAATAAGTCCATCCGTTGGATGAACGTTAACGCCACCCGGCAAGGTGAAAATGCCGGATGGCGACGCGTCCGGCCTACGCGTTAATGGCCTTCTGGAACAGGTTATCCCACATCTCTTTTACTAACGCCTGGTCACGCGGCGACAACTCGCCTGCGCCAATCGCTTTTTCCAGGCTGCTGGTGACGTTGGCATACACCGCTTCTGCGGAATGGTCATCACCGCCTTCCAGTTCTGCAACTGCTAACGTCAGGTGGCCACGCAGATATCCGCTGGCAAACAGCTCGTCATCGCTTGCATGCTCTACCATATCGTCGATTAATGCCAGAATGCGTGATTCAAACTCCGCGATCATCTTCTTTCCTCATTGTAAACGTGGCGTCGGCCTCAGTTGAGCGCTTCCGGCCACGGGAACTGTTCCGCCGTAATGTCAGGCGTGTGATAATAATTCTGTAACGCTTTAATAAACCGGGCCGGGCGTTCAGGAATGCCTTTTTCCAGGTACTCCATCACCTGGGCATGAACCCGGCGCTGAAATACCACGCGATCCGGTTCGAAGTCCCCTTCCAGGTTGTCGCAACTGACGTTAAACGGGTAGCCCGCCGCCACGCAAAACAACCAGTCAAAGGCCTGCGGTTTCACTTCCACGTCTTCAAACTGGCTTTGGGTTTGCGCATCACGCCCATCCGGGCAATACCAGTAACCAAAATCCACCAGCTCGCGACGCGCCTTTCCGGCAATACACCAGTGCGAAATCTCATGCAGCGCGCTGGCGTAAAAGCCGTGCGCAAAAACAATCCGGTGGTACGGCACGTCCGCATCAGCAGGAAGATAGACCGGTTCGTCATCGCCTTTAATCAGACGGGTATTAAAATCGTCGGCAAAGCAGCCGTTAAAAATATCAATTAGCTGTTGGTAATGATGCGTACTGTTCATTAGTTCATCCCCAGCAAGTGGAGAATCTCCTGTCCGTGGTTATCATAAAGTAGTTTGGCGCTCATCACCGCAGAGACGATGACAATCATCGGGCGAATGAGCTTCTGTCCTTTGCTTAACACCAGTCGCGAGCCCATACGAGCGCCCAGAAACTGGCCAATCAGCATCACGAAACCTGTCGCCCAAATGACTTTACCGCCAATAGCGAACAGCAACAGGCCGCCAATATTCGAGGTGGCATTCAACACTTTGGCATGGGCGGTGGATTTCGCCAGGTTGTACCCGCACAGCGTCACAAACGCCAGCGCGTAAAACGATCCGGCAGCCGGGCCGAAGAAGCCATCGTAGAATCCGACGCAGCCCCCGGCGACCAGCGCGAAAGGCAGGCCATAAAGCCGACGCTGACGATCCTCTTCGCCGAGTTTCGGCATCAACAGGAAGTAAAGGCCAATACAAATAACCAGCACCGGTAAAATCTGCCGCAAAATGCTCGCCTGGACATATTGCACCAGTAACGCGCCGCTCATTGAGCCAATGAACGTCATCAGAATATTGAGTTTCTGATCGGCAAGATTGACCACTTTGCGACGAATGAAATAGATTGACGCGGAGAGGGAGCCGCCGCAGGCCTGCAATTTATTGGTCGCCAGCGCCTGTGCTGGCGACATGCCTGCCGCCATTAATGCAGGGATCGTTAATAAGCCGCCTCCCCCCGCCAGCGAATCAATAAATCCAGCCAGCATTGCCACGAAAAAAAGAACAATCAATAACAGCGGGGACACCATAAACAGATTTAAAAAATTGTCCATTAGAGTACATGCTCATCCAGTAGCGCCTGGCAGGAAGGCGGCAACGGTGGCGGTGTCTTCTTCTCAGGCTTTGTTGTTCCAGGTTCAGGAGGTTCAAACCAACTTTGTAGTTCTGCGCCGCATCCATCGCCAGGCAGAGGCAAAGGCTGATCTTCGCACTCCAGGCTGTCGGCAGGGCAACGTAATCGTACATGCATATGCGCACGATGCTGGAACCAGGGTCGCACTTTACGCAACCAGTCACGATCGGTTCCGGCATCCAGGCATAGCTGCTGTTTAATGGCAGGATTAACAAAAATACGCGTGACGTCGTTATCTTCCGCCGCCAGTTTTATCAGGCTGGAAATTTCCGGCTTCCACAGCGAAGGCACCACATGTTTGCCGTCGCGGGAGACCAGGTCAATTGCCTGAGGTCGCAGTAGCTGCGCCTGCGTCCAGCGTGTTTTCGGCAGTTGCAGAAAAATATCAACATCGAGCCCGGTCTGGTGGCTGGCATGTCCGCCGTTGAACCGCCCGCCCGCAGGCATCCCCATATCGCCAATCAACACCGTTCCAAACCCAAGATTGCTGACCTGAGTGCTCAGTCGTTGAATAAACATCACGAGATCGGGATGACCAAAATAGCGGCGCTGATCGGTACGCATCACCTGATAGTGTTCGGACTGCACGGGAAGCGTGTCTGCCCCAACAATGCAGCCATTCGAAAAGCCGCCGATGGATTGCGCACTTCCGGGAACAGGATGCGTAATTTTCTGCCAGGGCGTCGCCGCCAGGCTGGCGCTGCTGACCAGAAGAGCCAGCAACGCGAGTGCCGTTTTTTTCATTGATTACCAGCGTGGAATATCAGTCTTTACATCCGCATTTTGCGCGCGCTGACGCAGAAGGTGATCCATCAGCACGATCGCCAGCATGGCCTCAGCGATCGGCACGGCGCGGATCCCAACGCACGGATCGTGACGCCCTTTGGTGATCATCTCGACTTCTTCACCAAAGCGGTTAATCGTACGTCCCGGCACCGTAATACTGGAAGTGGGTTTCAGCGCCATATGTGCAACAATTTGTTGCCCGCTGCTGATACCGCCGAGAATACCGCCCGCATGGTTGCTCAGGAAGCCCTCTTTGGTAATTTCATCGCGATTCTGGCTACCTCGCAACGCGACCACATCAAACCCATCGCCAATCTCCACGCCTTTTACCGCGTTGATGCTCATCAGCGCATGAGCGATGTCCGCATCCAGACGGTCAAAGACCGGTTCGCCAAGCCCTGCCGGAACGCCGTTTGCCACGACGGTCACTTTTGCCCCAATCGAATCGCCCTCTTTCTTCAGGGCGCGCATCAGTTCATCCAGCGCGTCGATTTTATCTGGATCAGGACAGAAAAACGGGTTTTGTTCAACCTGCTGCCAGTCTTTGATTTCAAGCGGAATATCGCCCATCTGGGTCAGACACCCCTGAATGACGATGCCGTGTTTCTCCGCCAGATATTTTTTAGCAATCGCGCCAGCCGCGACGCGCATCGCCGTTTCACGGGCGGAAGAACGACCGCCGCCACGGTAATCGCGCAGACCGTATTTCTGCTCGTAGGTATAGTCGGCATGGCCCGGGCGGAAAACGTCCTTAATGGCGCTGTAATCCTGTGAACGCTGATCGGTATTTTCAATCAACAGGCCAATGCTGGTGCCCGTCGTCACGCCTTCAAAGACGCCGGAGAGAATTTTCACCTGGTCCGGTTCACGACGCTGGGTCGTGTAACGCGAGGTTCCCGGACGGCGTCTGTCGAGATCGTGTTGCAGGTCGGCTTCCGTTAGCGGAATGCCCGGCGGAACGCCATCAACGATACAACCGAGCGCCAGCCCGTGTGATTCACCAAAAGTCGTTACGCGAAAGAGTTGTCCAAGTGTATTTCCTGCCATCACGGCTCCGTTATCGTTGTTGTGTTGTTGACCGTTGATTAATCTTTATAGATGCTGAAATGCTCGCGAGCCGCAATGAGCTGCGCTTTCGTCAGCATAAAGACGCCGTCGCCGCCGTTATCGAACTCCAGCCAGGTAAACGGTACATCGGGATATTGTTCTATCAGATGTACCATGCTGTTTCCGACTTCACAAATCAGAATACCGTCATCGGACAAGTAGTCCGGCGCGTTGCCCAGAATACGGCGGGTCAGTTTTAAACCGTCAGTGCCGGACGCCAGGCCCAGTTCAGGTTCATGACGATATTCATTCGGCAGATCGGACATATCTTCCGCATCAACGTACGGCGGGTTCGTCACAATCAGGTCATACTGCACTTTCGGCAGATCGCGGAACAGATCGGAGCGAATCGGCGTGACATGGTTGAGCAGACCGTGCTCTTCAATGTTGTGTTCAGTTACGGCTAACGCGTCGCTGGAGATATCAACGGCATCCACTTCCGCCTCCGGGAAAGCATAAGCACAGGCGATAGCGATACATCCGCTGCCGGTACACATATCCAGAATGTGGTGCGGCTGCTCGCTGATAAGCCCCGCGAAGCGGTTGTTGATCAGTTCGCCAATCGGCGAACGTGGCACTAATACGCGTTCATCAACATAGAATTCATGGCCGCAGAACCAGGCTTTATTGGTCAGGTAGGCCACCGGAATACGCTCGTTGACACGGCGAATAACCCGTTCAACAATGCGGTGACGTTCGCTGGACGTCAGGCGCGCGGTGCGCATGTCTTCTGGAATATCCAGCGGCAGATAAAGTGACGGCAGTACCAGCTGTACGGCCTCATCCCACGGGTTGTCCGTGCCGTGACCATACCAGATATTCGCCGCGCTAAACCGGCTTACCGCCCAGCGCAACATGTCCTGAATGGTATGCAGCTCACTCACTGCTTCATCAACGAAAATTTTATCCACGTATTCCTCCAGGGCATGCTCGCATTAAATTCGGCGGCTAGTTTGCCACGAAGACGGCGATAAATCAGCACTCACGCGGCGCCAGAGCGTGAAAATTGAGTTTTGGCTGAACGAATGTCCCCTGAGTCGGGTAAACTAACGCAAAATAAAAGATGAGACGTTCGAATGAAAAAGAAAACATCGCTCAGCGAGGAGGACCAGGCGTTGTTCCGGCAGTTAATGACCGGCACCCGCCAGATTAAGCAGGACACCATTGTCCACCGACCGCAACGTAAAAAAATCACAGAAGTCCCGGTCAAACGTCTGATACAGGAGCAGGCTGATGCCAGCCACTATTTCTCCGATGAATTTCAACCGTTATTGAATACCGACGGCCCGGTGAAATATGTACGTACCGACGTCAGCCATTTCGAACTGAAGAAAATGCGTCGGGGCGACTATTCGCCGGAGTTGTTCCTGGATTTGCACGGTCTGACGCAACAGCAGGCCAAGCAAGAGCTGGGGGCGCTGATTGCCGCCTGTCGCCGCGAGCATGTCTTTTGCGCCTGTGTGATGCACGGCCACGGAAAGCATATTCTTAAGCAACAAACGCCGTTATGGCTGGCGCAACATCCGCACGTTATGGCCTTCCATCAGGCGCCAAAAGAGTACGGCGGGGACGCTGCGCTGTTGGTATTGATTGAAGTAGAAGAGTGGTTGCCGCCGGAGCTTCCCTGACAATGCCGATTGCCGGATGGCGGCGCAAGCGCCTTATCCGGCCTACGGGATCAGTGCAAGCTGTAGGCCTGATAAGCGAAGCGCCATCAGGCGCCTTATCCGGCCTACGGGATCAGTGCAGGCTGTAGGCCTGATAAGCGAAGCGCCATCAGGCGCCTTATCCGGCCTGCAGAGTCAGTGCAGGATGTAGGCCTGATAAGCGAAGCGCCATCAGGCACAGTATCCAACCGACGATAATAACGTTAAATCGCTTTTGCCATTTTCAGATTACACGGGCTCATCTGCCAGTTGAAAATCCCTTTGCCGCTTTCATCAAGCGTTACGCTGGCAATCGCAGATGTGGTGAACATTGGCGGCGTCTCGCCAGGACAGAGTTCAGACACCAGATATCCCACCAAAGGCAGGTGAGAGATCACTAACACCGATGCGACGCCTTCATTCGCCAGCGTCTGCAACCAGGCGCTGACCATACCGACATCGCCGCAAGGAGTAAGCTCCGGCAAAACGTCCACATTGCCAGGCAGGTTCATACACTCCCCTACCACATCCAACGTTTGCTCGGCTCGTAGAAACGGGCTCACCAGAACACGTTCGATATCCACTTTTTGACCTTTCAGCCAGTTCGCCATAAGGCGGGATTCGTCACAACCACACGAGGTTAAGGGACGAACCGAATCACTGGCGGCATCGAGGGCCGCGTCGCCGTGACGCATGATAAAAACTTGCATATTGCACCGCTTTTGTTAACCAGAATCACCCACATTCTTAGCAAAAACCCTGACGGGTATGATAAAAATGCGGTGGCCGGCATTGTGCCTTATCCATTCACCGAATGAAACGCTGTTTTTTACCTCAATGGCGTAAGTATAGTCAATCTTTGTTTACAAATTGACCACCACACAGTCATTCGGTGCGGTCTCGTCCTGATATGACCTTATTCCTTCAGGTCTGTTTCCCCACTGTTCCAGAAACGTTCACCGCGTTCAGCCATCCGCAATAAGCGCTCGCACGGGGTAAACCGGTCGCCATACTGCGTAGCCAGTCGTTGCAGAACCGCAACCACTTCACCCGCGCCGAGAGTGTCCATATAACGGAACGGGCCGCCAAGAAACGGCGGAAAACCAATACCAAATACCGCGCCGATGTCGCCATCACGCGCGCTGCGGATCACCTTCTCATCAAAGCAGCGCGCCGCTTCATTGAGCATTAACATCACGCACCGCTCAGCCATTTGCTGCGCAGAAAGTCGGCTCTGCCCTTGCGTACCAATAAGCCTATAAATTGCAGGGTCGACCTGTTTTTTGCTTTTACGCCCTTTCACGCCATAAAGATAGAAACCGCGACCATTTTTTCTGCCTTTGCGATCGTCATTCAAAATTGAGGCAACAACGTTTGCAGGCGCGCTAAAACGTTCGCCGTAAGCGGCCTCCAGTACAGGTATAATTTTAGTGCCTGTATCGATGCCAACCTCATCCAAAAGTTGGATTGGCCCGACCGGAAAACCAAACTTGACCAGCGCGGCATCGATCGCTTCGACGCGTTCGCCTTCGGTCAGCAGCCGTATTGCTTCGTTGATATACGGGGCAAGAATACGATTAACGTAGAACCCGGCTTTATCGCTGACCACAATCGGCGTTTTGCCCTGTTTTTTCGCCAGCTTAACGGTCGTGGCGATCGACTGCGCGGAGGTTGTCGCATGAGGAATGACCTCCACCAACGGCATTTTTTCTACCGGGCTAAAGAAATGCAAACCAATCACCTGCTCAGGCCTGGCCGCGTTAGCCGCGATGTCACCGATGGGTAAAGATGAGGTGTTGGAGGCAAAAATGGTGTGAGGAGCGCAGTTTTGCTCGACTTCCGCCACCATCTGCTGTTTTAACGCCAGATCTTCAAACACCGCTTCAATAACCAGATCCCGATGCGAGAAGCCGCGGTAATCCGTTGAGCCGGAGATTAGCGCCAGCTGTTTGTCGCGTTCGCCCACTTTTATATGACGGCGGCGAACTTTGGTTTCAAGCTGATCCCAGCTGTACTTCAGCGCGTGGTTGATGCCTTTGGCATTAATATCTTTGATGCGAACCGGCAAGCCGCCTTTACAGGCCGTCACGTAAGCAATACCGCCGCCCATCAGACCTCCGCCCAGCACGCCTACGCTGGCTAACGGGCCAGGCTGCGCGTCGCTCCCCGGATCTTTTTTCACTTCGGTGCTGGCAAAAAAGATATTCCGTAACGCCTGCGACTGCGGCGTCATCGCCAGTTCGCCAAACGCCCGCGCTTCCGCGTCGTATCCGCTGCTGCTTCCCTGCGCCAGCCCGGTTTCAATCACCTCAAGGATTCGCTCTGTCGCCGGGTAATTACCCTGCGTTTTCTGCCTGGTTTTTTTACTGACCATACGAAACAGCAGCGTGCGCCCAAGCGGCCCGGCCAGAATACGCTCACGCACCGGTAAATTCCGCTGAGCGGAACGCCCTTTAATCGCCAGTTCCACGGCGGCCTCAAGCAAAATGGCGTGCGGCACGACTTCGTCCACCAGACCAACCCTGAGCGCTTGTTTTGGCCGTAACTGCTTACCGGTGAGGATCATGTCCAGCGCCGTACTCACCCCAACCAGGCGCGGTAATCGCTGCGTACCGCCAGACCCTGGCAGCAGCCCCAGTTGCACTTCCGGCAGACCCAGCACGGTTTTCGCATCATCAGTACAAATGCGCCGATGGCAAGCCAGCGCCATCTCTAACCCACCGCCGAGACACGCGCCGTGAATGGCGGCGACAACCGGAACAGACAGCGCCTGAATTTCAGCCATTATCTGCTGGCCCTGACGCGCCAGCGTTTCAGCTTCCTGCGCGCTTTTGCAGTTGCCGATCATGTTGATATCCGCCCCCGCGATAAAGTTATCCGGCTTCGCAGAAATAAAAACCACACCGCGCAGCGCCTTGTTTTCCCGAATCTGTTTCAGGATGGCACGAACCTGCGTCGCGAACTCCGCCTTCAGGGTATTCATTTTCTCACCGGGGACATCAATAGAGACGACCGCGACGTTATCCAGACGCACGTTAAGCGTGAACGCTGATGTCATGTCCATTATTCCGCCTCCAGAACCATTGCCGCCCCTAAACCCCCCGCAGCACACGCGGTCACCAGGCCAAAACCGCCTCCCCGACGGCGTAGCTCATGCAGGGTTTGCGTGATCATCCGCGCCCCCGTTGCGGCAAACGGATGTCCATAGGCAATCGACCCGCCGAGGACGTTAAACTTACTGTCATCCACTTCCCCGGTCGCATTCGCCCTGCCCAGCACGTCGCGGGCAAAACGCTCGCTGCCAAGCAGTTGAATGTTAGCCAGCGTCTGGGCGGCAAAGGCTTCATGCATATCAATTAACGAGAGATCGGCCAGCGTTAATCCGGCCCGCTCCAGCGCCAGCGGCGTCGACCAGGCCGGGCCCAGCAGCATGTCCTGCCAGACGTCAATTGCGGTAAACGCATAGCTACGCAGATAGCCCAACGGCGCCAGGCCAAGTTCTTTAGCGCGAGACTCCGTCATCAGGATGACGGCTGCCGCGCCATCCGTCAGCGGTGTACTGTTCGCCGCCGTGACCGTCCCATGTTGTCGGTCAAACGCGGGGCGCAGCTTCGCATAATCAGCCAGAGTAGAGTTGCCACGAATATTATTGTCTTCAGAGAAAGGCTCTTTATACGGCGGCGCATATGTCGTCATCACCTCATCCGCCAGTTTACCTTCGGCCCAGGCCTGCGCGGCTCGTTGATGAGAACGATGCGCCAGCGCATCCTGCTGCTCACGCGTAATGCCATAGGTTTTCGCCATTTGCTCGGCCGTATCGCCCATCCGCAGCCCGGTGGAATATTCAGCGACCGCGGGCGGAACAGGCATCAGGTCTCGCAGACGCAGGCGGGAAAAGAGTTTGAGTTTTTGCCCGGTCGTGCGGGCTTTATTGACGTCCACCAGTATACGCGCCAGCTTTTTGCTGACGCCAATGGGTAACACGGAAGAGGAGTCCGCGCCGCCAGCAATCCCCGCGCGAATCGTCCCTGCCATCAGGCTTTCCGCAACATTCGCTACCGCCTGAAAACTGGTCGCGCACGCCCGGCTTACGCTGTAGGCATCGGTGTGAACATTCATCCCCGTACCCAGCACAATTTCCCGGGCGATGTTGGGAGCTTCAGGCATTTGCACCACCTGGCCAAAAACCAGTTGCTCAATAACCCCGGCAGGTATTTCACTGCGCGCCAGCAATTCCCCAACCACCATTTTTCCCAGCTCAACAGCAGGAATGCCATGAAAAGCGGTGGCCTGACGAGCAAACGGCGTACGTAATCCGCTTACAATGGCGATACGATCGCCCTGGCGGGTAACCAGTGGTAAAGCCTGACTCATAACATTCCCCTGTAAAAAAATAAAATAAGTGGTCTGACCTGATCACAGTCTTAACCAATTTTTTACATTTCGCCAAGCGGAGACGCCAGAAAGTGAGAGCTAAGACACAGAGGATAGTAACAGAGGGTTACGAAAATGCCCCTGCCAGAATTTGACAGGGGCATTCAAAGAAGGGGATTAACGCAGACCCAGCTGGAAGATCAGCGTTTCAGCTTCGCAGGCGAAGACAAAGTCGATGTCCAGACGCACGCCTTCAGCTTCTTCGGTAAAGGTGGATGTAATCTGGCAAGGTTCAGACTCCACGCCACGCGCTTTTTCTGTCAGAGCCGCCAGCGTCTCTTCGGCCTGCGCGCGGTTTTCAAACACACGGCTGTAAGACGCGGTGCAATCGGAGTTGTCCATAATGGTGCCAACATCCATACAGCAGCAAACCGGGGTTTCATCAGCACTGCATTTACTCATTGTAGATTTCCTCTGTATTTGCACTCAAGGTGCCAGATAAATATTGAGGATATTTTACGCTCGTGGAAAAAGGCTCTCCAGTCGTTAATGATGCAAAATGGGATAAGTGACCGAAATCACACTTAAAAATGATCTAAAACAAAAATCGCCCAATCGAGTGAGTGCGCCAGGCCTCAAATTTGCCAGCTGGATCGCGTTTCTACGATCACAATTGAAAAATATTATAAACATACTTGCAACATTCCAGCTGGTCAGACCTATACTCACGCCACTGGTCTGATTTCTCTGTCGTACCTCAGACCCTACACTTCGCGCTCCTGTTACGGCATGTAACATAGTTTGTATAAAAATAAATCGATGAGGTTATGGTCATGAGCCAGAAAACCCTGTTTACAAAGTCTGCTCTCGCAGTCGCAGTGGCAATCGTCTCCACACAAGCCTGGTCTGCAGGCTTTCAGTTAAACGAATTTTCTTCCTCTGGCCTTGGCCGGGCTTATTCGGGTGAAGGCGCTATCGCAGATGATGCCGGTAACGTTAGCCGCAACCCGGCGTTAATTATGATGTTCGATCGCCCCACTTTCTCTGCGGGTGCGGTGTATATCGATCCAGATGTCAATGTGACCGGCCGCTCTAACTTAACCGGGCAAAATGCCAACGCGAATAATATTGCGCCAACAGCGTGGGTTCCTAACCTGCACTTCGTTGCGCCGATCAACGATCAGTTCGGTTGGGGGGCATCCATTACCTCCAACTATGGCCTCGCCACCGAATTCAATAAAGATTATTCAGCCGGTATCTATGGCGGTAAAACAGACCTGCAAACGGTGAACCTGAACCTCAGCGGCGCCTATCGCCTGAATAATAGCTGGAGCTTCGGGGTTGGTTTTGATGCGGTTTACGCGAAGGCTAAAATTGAGCGCTACGCGGGTTCCCTCGGTCCGGTGCTTTCACAACAGCTGGTTGGACAAGGCGTACCCTCTCAGTGGACGGATGGCATTAACTCCCCTGACTCCCAGATCGCCCACCTGAAGGGTGATGAGTGGGGATTCGGCTGGAACGCAGGCATCCTGTATGAACTCGACAAGGATAACCGTTGGGGCCTGACCTACCGCTCTGAAGTGAAAATCGACTTCGAAGGCGATTACAAAAGCTCCATTAACCCAAATCTGAACAATATTTTCGCCAGTATGGGGCTTTCAAGCCTGCCATACGGCACTGGCGGCGCAACACAGAATGGTTCCTTAACCCTGAACCTGCCTGAAATGTGGGAAATCTCCGGTTATAACCGCGTCGCACCGCAATGGGCTATCCACTATAGCCTGACTTATACCAGCTGGAGCCAGTTCCAGGAGTTAAAAGCCAAAGGCGACGACGGCCAGACGCTCTTCTATAAAGATGAAAGCTTTAAGGATGCGTACCGTATCGCGTTGGGTACGACCTACTACTACGATAAGAACTGGACTTTCCGTACCGGTATCGCGTATGACGATAGCCCGGTTCCGGCAAACAAACGCTCCATTTCTATTCCCGATCAGGACCGTCTGTGGCTGAGCGCGGGTGCAACTTACGCCTTCAATGAAGATGCTTCTATTGACGTTGGCGCATCCTATATGCACGGTCAGAACGTGAAATTCACCGAAGGGGAAGGCCCGGCAGCTTACTCCTTCAAGTCTGACGGTAAAGCCTGGCTGTTCGGTACGAACTTTAACTACGCATTCTGATTTTCATCAGACGTAAAAAAAGGTGAGTCTTTTGACTCACCTTTTTTATTGGCCTCGTGTGGTTATTCAGAATCAATCTCTTTAAGATCGTCCTGAATCGCCTGGGCATTCGGGTTTTCCTGCGGTTTAAGCTTCCCGCCGTTAGCGATGAAGTCATGACGCTGGAAGTATGCTTCACGCACCAGAATATATGGGTCGGAAGACTGACGCAGCAGACCATCGGAATCCAGCAGTTGCGCGCGGGTTTCAATTCCTTCAATGGTCCATTTACCAATAGACATCGGCCAGGTGAGCCAGGAAAGTACCGGATAAAGGGTATCGGCCATATCACCGCCATCTTCACGCAGCGTGAAGCTGCCATAGAACGGAAGTTGCACGTAGGGGCCATACCCCACGCCGTAATGGCCTAACGTACTGCCGAAACGGTGCGGTTCAACACGCTGTAGTTTTGGATTCGCCATCCCCGCAACATCAATAAAGCCCCCCATCCCCAAAATACTATTCAGGAAGAAGCGGGTGAAGTGCACCATGCCCTGATAGGGATCGCCCTGCAGGAAATAGTTCACCATAATCGCAGGCTCTTCGAGGTTGCTGGTAAAATTACTCAAACCATTTCTGGCAGGCTGCGGAACATAATCACGCCAGGCGACAGCGACCGGTCGAACGACATACGGGTCCAACACGTTAAAGTTGAAGTTGTACATGGTGCGGTTAAATCCTTCGAGCGGATCTGAACGCCCCTGCTGTTCTGTACCGGAGCTTGCACATCCCACCAGCAGTGTGCTCCCCAGCGCAAGCGCCGACAGGCGAAGCTTCATAAATGTCTCCCTGTTGATTATGGCTATCGCTGATTGCCATCCATGACGGAACGAGACCGTATCCGCCTGTTTAGGTGTGAGCGATTGTAACAGCACGTCAAATGATGTCTATATACTGATTCTTGTTGATTTGATCATAGCCTGTAACTCTGGCTCATGGCGGGTTTCATTCTAACCGGGCGGGTAAAAACGCGCGTCGCCTTTTTTGCGATTTCAGAGTTTGCCCTGCCTTCAGTCGGATAAAAGCCACTACGCTTTAGACAGATGTGTTCATCACGAGGTCTCACAATGGATAAATTCAGCGAAGAGAAAATTGATCAACACAGTGACGAACTCGAAGTCGAAAGCGAAGAAAAACAACGCGGGAAAAAGATAGAGGTCGACGAGGATCGCCTCCCCTCACGCGCGATGGCGATTCACGAACATATCCGCCAGGACGGCGAAAAAGAGCTGGAGCGTGACGCTATGGCGCTGCTGTGGTCAGCCATTGCCGCAGGGCTCTCAATGGGCGCCTCGCTACTGGCGAAAGGTATTTTTCACGTACAGCTGGACGGCGTCCCCGGCAGTTTTTTACTTGAGAATCTGGGTTATACCTTTGGTTTTATCATCGTCATCATGGCGCGCCAGCAGTTGTTTACTGAAAATACCGTCACCGCCGTTCTGCCGGTGATGCAAAACCCGACGATGGGCAACGCGGGTCTGCTGATGCGGCTCTGGAGCGTGGTGTTGCTGGGCAATGTAGTCGGTACTGGCATCGCCGCATGGGCTTTTGAATATATGCCTATATTTGACGAAGAAACGCGCGATGCGTTTGTCAAAATCGGCATGGATGTGATGAAAAATAGCCCTGGCGAGATGTTTGCCAATGCCATTATTTCCGGCTGGATCATTGCCACGATGGTATGGATGTTTCCTGCTGCCGGCGCCGCAAAAATCGTGGTGATCATTCTGATGACCTGGCTCATCGCCCTCGCTGACACGACCCATATCGTCGTGGGTTCGGTTGAAATCCTCTATCTGGTGTTTAACGGCACGCTGCACTGGAGCGACTTTTTCTGGCCCTTTGCTTTGCCCACGCTGGCGGGGAATATCTGCGGCGGTACATTCATCTTCGCGCTTATGAGTCATGCGCAGATTCGTAATGATATGAGCGCCAGACGCAAAGAAGAGGCCAGGCTGCGTGCCGGAAAGAAGGCAGAAAAGCAGAAAAAACAGTCCTGAATGGCGACTGTTTGAGCAGTCAGGCGGCGATATACTTACTGTGCAAGGTAAAAAACGCTATACTCGTGCCGCCTCGTCTCCTTAGTTAAATGGATATAACGAGCCCCTCCTAAGGGCTAGTTGCAGGTTCGATTCCTGCAGGGGACACCATACATACCTCTCCTGACGTCTGCCGGGTTCAGTAAAACCACCACAATCAGCCATCGTCTTGTGATTTTGCATTTCTACATTGCCACGAGGCAGACAGGATGATGCGTGATTCAGTCCTGCCGCCCCACAACGTTCTATTATTCACCAGACGGTATAAGCTGACGCTTATTCTTATTCCTCTTGTATGACAAAAGATTCCGCTACACTCGCAGAAAAATAGTGTGTTGCTTTTTTATTCAGAATGATGTCATCCAGCTGCTGCTGTATTTGTCTGTCATCGACAGTCGCTCTGTCGTGCTGACGCAGATGTTCAGCCAATGACGACACCATGAATGTTTCAATAAATTCATTGGATTTCTCAGGAACTACAAACAGTCCCCAGGCGTAACCGCCATCCCTTAACCGGATATTTTTTAACTTTTTCATCAAACTGATAAATTGGCCATTCTTTTCAGCATCGACATGATAATAAACAGACACCAGCATCGGGCCGGTATGGCCGGTAATATCATTAAGACCATCCTCAGCAAGGCTAAAGTGATCTGAATGCTGCAAGTTAATATTGTCATGGTCAATTTTTACCTTTAATACGCATAACCAGACAACGACAATACCGATTGCGGCAGAAAGTAATGCTGTGGTTACTGACGTATGCGAGGCAATTTGTCCCCAGACCAGAGAACCGAATGCCATTGACCCGGAAAACACGGTCAGGTATAAGGCCAGCCCTCTTGCGCGAACCCAGTCCGGGAGCGCTGTCTGGGCTGATATCATGAGCGTTGACAAGGTAATAATCCAGCTGAAACCAGCCACAATACTGGCGAAAATGGCGGCATATTGAGATGCTGCTCCGGCGAATATCAGTAATACGGCAGCAGTACCGAATGTTCCTGAGGTAATAAGAGCGCCAGCACTGAGTCGCTTACGCAACGCAGGCAAACTGAATGCGCCACAGACAGCGCCGATCCCGATACTGGTTGTTAACACGCCATATAATGTTGCATCTCCCTGAAGTGAGAGTCTCACCACCAACGGGAGCATTGCCCAATACGCGCTGGCAAAAACAAAGAAGCTGGCAGCCTTTATTATTGTTCTCATTAATTCCGGGCTGTAACGGGCATAACGCAAACCTGAAACCATTGCGGCAACAACAGATTCAGCCGGAAGACTCCCGTTCGTTTTTTCTTCTCCTTTCCACCACCATACCGCAGCAATAATCGCAATAAAACTCAACGCATTCAGAAGAAAAGGAAGATAAAGACCGACCTGTGAAATCAAAATACCGGCCAGCGCGGGCCCGATCGCCCGGCTGATGTTAATCCCCATACTGTTTAACGCAATCCCGGATTTTAATTCATGAGGTTCAACAATAGCAGGTACAATGGCCTGCCATGCCGGGCCTAAAAACGCGGCGCCGGATCCGAGAATAAACGTGATGAATAATAACCATCCGATACTGACAACATTAAAATAGACGATAATTGCGAGCAGAGATGCGGCACACAGCATCATAATATTAACAAGAATAAGTAACTTTCTCTTGTCGAAAATATCCGCAATGGCCCCCGCCGGTAACGCAAGCAAGAATACGGGCAGAGTGGTCATTGCCTGAATAGCGGCAATCATGACAGGGTCCGGGCTTAAATTGGTCATCAACCAACCGGCGCCAACATCATTCATCCAGGTCCCGATATTGGAAAAGAGTGTGGCTATCCATAACATGAAAAAAACACGGTTACGTAAAGGTGACCATGCTGATGAATGTTGTTCTGCCATATAAATATGCCCTCCAGCTTAAGATGACCGGTAATCATTTACTTGTCACAGGTATCAACGATATCGTAATCAAAATACAAAAACAGGAAAAGAAGATTTACGGGGAATATTTAGATACAGTCCCTTATATCATGACATTACCTTTTATAAAAATAAATAACAAGAATTAAAATCCGCATTCAGACAATACCATCTCCGGTAGAAATGTGCCTGATAATCCTTAAATAAAGTGTTATCACTGAAAAATAGAGACTATTCATGGACATCACTCTCATTATAGAACACAACCACATAAGCCAGTGGGTAAAAATCAACATTAACAACACATGTCGGACAGTGAATTTCAAAAAATGAGACAATAAATTCATATCGCGATATTGTGAGAAGCCAACAAATGAACCTCTAACAACTGCCAGAGAAAACATTCAGTACAAACAACACGTTAAACAACACTCCAATGCCGACACACCCAAATCGACTTATTCCACCTTATCGCAACAGATTCATTTTTAATAAATTACCGGCTTCTGGCGCAACTTGACAAATTACCTCTCAAGGACAATAGTTGTTACATCTTTGAAAATTTCGACATCCGTCGAAACTATTTATCATATACAGGAACGCAATGATGAATAATAAAATAAAGCGCATCAGTCAGGCTGTTACGTTAGCCCTTGCCATATCTGGCGTTAGTTATGCCGCAACCTCATCACAGGCCGCAAATTCAAAACAAACCGAGATACAAGCCTCAGAACCTTTTTCCGCGCATGTCCTCATTAGCGGGCTTGATGCCCCGTGGGATATGGTGTGGGGGCCGGATGATTATTTATGGGTAACCGAACGTAAAGCCGCTTCTATCGATCGTATCAACCCGAAAACCGGTGAGAAAAAAGTCGCCATTACGCTGAGCGGGGTTCATACCGGGCCGCAGCATGAAGGCGTTCTGGGCCTGGCGTTGTCACCGAACTTCATGAAACCGGGTGGCGATAATTATGTTTATACGGCCTATACCTATATGAACGGCGACAAGGAACACGCCAAAATCGTTCGCCTGGAATATGACGAAAAAACCCAGACGCTGGGTAATGAAAAAGAGATCCTGGCTGGATTCCCGGCAGGCAATGACCACAACGGTGGACGCCTGCGCTTTGGCCCGGACGGGAAGTTGTATTATACCATCGGTGAACAAGGGCATAACCAGGGCGCGAATTTCTGTAAACCTATCGAAGCTCAGCGTATTCCCACTGAGAATGAACTGAAGAATAAAGACTATGCCGCCTATGCCGGTAAAGTGCTGCGTCTGAATACCGATGGCTCTATTCCAGATAATAACCCCGTTATTAAAGGGATCAAAAGCCACCTGTTTACTTACGGACACCGTAACCCTCAGGGACTGGTATTTATTGGCGATACCCTTTACGCATCCGAACAAGGGCCATCTTCCGATGACGAGCTGAATATCCTCGAACCCGGCGGCAACTATGGCTGGCCACACGTTGCCGGTTTCCAGGACGATCAGGCTTACGTTTATGCCAACTACTCTGAAGCGGCGAATTGCCCGTCTCTGACCTGGGACCCTAACCATATTCCGGCAGGCGTTCCTGTCCAGAAAGAAACAGAGTGGAAAGCCGCAGACTTTAAAGCGCCGATTAAAACGTTCTTTACGGTCAAAGAAGGCTTTACCTATAACGACACCAGCTGCGGCCCGGATTCTTCATATATCTGCTGGCCGACAATTGCGCCATCCAGCGTGGCATACTACCCGGAAAACGGCGTAATTAAAGGCTGGCGAAACTCGGTGATTATCAGCTCCATGAAAAATGGCGCGCTGTACCGTGTTCTGCTGAATGCCGATAAGAAAGATGTCCAGGGTGACGTCGCGAAATATTTCCACACGGCAAACCGTTACCGCATGGTGCTGGTCAGCCCGGACACCCGTAAAATCTACGTGGCGACGGATAACTTTGGTAATGTGATGGATGAATCCAACCATCCAACGCATAATCTGAGTAACCCGGGTTCTATTATCGTCTTTGAATACACGGGCAAATAATTCAATAACAGGCGAATACGAATAAGGTATTCGCCTGCTTTTTTATCCTGCGACCACCTGGTTTCTGCCCGCCTGTTTCGCCTGGTACATCAATTCATCAGCCCGTTTCAGCGCCTGAGAGACAGAGTCAACGCCCGACGGCCACACCGTCACGCCAAGAGAAATGGTGATATGCCCTACCGTCTCTATCTTTGCGGCGGCGACCTCTTTTCTCAGCCGCTCCGCAATATCCGCCGCAGCCTCTACCGACGTCTCCGGGAAAAACATCATAAACTCCTCTCCTCCCATACGGCAGGCGGTATCATTTTTACGACAGCTTCGCTTCAGCAGCTGCGCCAGCGCTTTTAACGTAACATCGCCAATGTCATGACCAAACGTGTCGTTGACGGCTTTGAAGCGATCGATATCCAGAGAAATCACCGCAAACTGCCGCTGCTGATGTTCGTATTCAGCCAGCAGTTTCTCTGCCGCCCGTCGGTTGACCAGGCCGGTAAGCGGGTCAGTGCTGGCCTGATCGTTCAGCCATTTCATTTTCTCCCGGATTAATTCCATTCCCTGAAGCAACGCGCGCCTGAGTCGGGAGGCTTCGATATACCATGATCGAACGTTTCGTACTTTTTCTGCGGACTCATCGCTGTCCATCGAAATGGCGTGATCCGCCAGTTGACGCAATGGTCTGACGATTTCATTCCCCAGCCACCAGAGAATAAACAACCCCACAATACCCAGCGGTACAACGCCGCGTATCATTTGCCACATGAGCCCATCAAGCGCAGTAAGGGTTTTATCTTTTGGTTTTTGCGCCACAACGCCCCAGCCCGAGGTATTTATACTGGCATACCCCGCCAGCATTTCCACGCCACGGGAGTTCGTCACCTCCATCGCACCGCTCAGCCCTTGCTCCACGGCTTTCACTGCGGCATTGCCTTCCTCTTTTTCCCCTCTGCGGGCCGGATCGGGGTGATATAAGAGCTGGTCATTTTTATCAACGACATAAATATAGCTGTCATCATTGCGGAAATGATTAGAAATGAGCGCTGAAAGAACGTTGCTTCTTTGCAGATAAATCGCGCCGCCAATAAAACCGAGGTATTTCCCCTGCGCATTCCTGACGGGATGTGAAATATACACCACCAGATTACCGGACAGAGAATTGTAGGCGCTGCTGACCGTCGGCTGCATTTCTTTGAGAGCCTCGACACCGCCTGGCGTGGTCAGCATTTTCCCCTTCAGGTTCAGGGATTCAGGCAGCACACCAATAATTTTGCCTTTTTCATCCACCAGCGTAACGGAATCAAAACCAAAATCTCGCCGCTGCATCCTCATCATTTCACCAGCGATAATGCTCTCATCATCGAAATGCTGACCGATGACGCTCGCACTGTATTCCAGACGCTCCATGAAAACCGCCAGATACAAATCAATAGTGGAAGCAATCCTCTCCGCATATGCCTGGTTTTCACTGAGTTCATTCTCAATGAGTACCTGCTTCTGGACACGCCAGGCTGAATAGAAACTATTGAAAAGAGTAAGGAGGGTCATCAGAAACGCAAAAGCAATAATAAGCAGACGCAAATTCAGCATCTGTAACAGTTTTTTCTTCATGATTGTGCATCCTGCAAGGGTGAACGGTAAGCCTCTAGCCATACCGGTAACGTATTCGCCGACAATGGTCGGGAAAAAAGAAATCCCTGAAGTACGGAACAGCCCATTTTTCTCAGTTGCTGATGCTGATGGGTATTTTCCACACCTTCCGCCACAACCGTCAGGTCGAGGTTATGCCCAATACTGACAACCGCTTCGACCAGCGCATTGACGCGACGATCGCGGGCGAACCGGTCAATGAAGCTTTTATCAATTTTGACCTCCGTCACCGGCAGATACGCCAGGCTGGCCAGACTGGAAAAGCCGGTGCCAAAATCATCCATTGAGACCCCCGCGCCCATCGCGCGAATCTCCCTGACCCGCGCAAGCATCTCGTCCGTCAGATCCATCATGGCGCTTTCCGTAATTTCAATGGTCAGGACATTGCCGGGCAGCTGATATTCATTCAGCAGGTCGGCGATATAACGGGGTAAATCAGGCTTACGGAAGTTATGGGCAGACAGGTTTACAGATACCGCCGACACATTCGTGCCCTTTTCCCGCCATTCAAAAAGCTGTCGGCAGACTTCACGCAGCGCCCAGAGGCCGATATGCTCTATCTCTCCCGTCTCTTCAGCCAGAGGAATAAACGTCCCTGGAGAGATGTCGCCGGCGTGCGGATCGTGCCATCGGGTCAGCGCTTCAAAACCGTATACCTGCCCGTCCGCAGCCCTGATCTGAGGCTGATATTCCAGCCGCAAATGACCCTCCGTAATCGCATTTCGCAGCGCCATGCCCAGTTTCAGACGTTGCATGACGGCCTGATTCAGTTCCGGGTTAAAAAACTGATAGCTTCCACCGCTTTCACGTACCCGCTCCATCGCGCTCTCGGCGTGGGCCAGCAGCGTTTCCCTGTCGCCGCCAATGGAATGGCTGATCCCAATACAGGCTTTAAGCTCGAAGGTCTGCCCGGCGGCGCTCATTTCAGCGCCAACAATATGCTGCATAAGCTCAGCCAGGTGTGAGGCCTCATCAACACGACAGGCGCTCGCCACCACGACAAACTGCGCGCCACCCACCCGGCTGATAAAGTGATGCGGCCCGAACCGTTCCTGCAAGCGGTTAGCCAGCGTGATAATCACCTGGTCGCCAGCGGAATACCCCAGTGACTCATTCACCTTACGAAAACGGTTAATATCGAGGAAAAACACGGCGAGTTCCGGCTCGTTACCCGACAGCAGTTTATCCAGATGGTGATAGAGATACTGACGATTGGGCAGCCCCGTAAGGGCATCGAACCGAACCAGTCGGTCGATTTGCTGGCGACCTTCCTCCCGCTCAATCGCCAGAGCGCAAAGATGAACGCTGGCATCGGCAATGCGAACCAGAAATGTATCCGGCTCATTCTGTGTCCTGAAATAAAAAGCAAACGTCCCTGCCACGGAACCATCTCGACGTTTTACAGGGTATGTCCAGCATGCCCGAAAACCATGAGGCAACATCTGATGTTTATAGGGAGCCCATAGAGGATCGGTGCTGATATCCTGGACCATGACGGGCTCGCCACGCGCAGCGCAAGTACCGCAGCTTGCCACACCTTCACCGACGGCCACGCCATCCCAGTATTCACCATATTCTTTTGGAAAACCGGGAGCTGCCCACGGGCGCATCCGGTTATCGACGATCCGGCATACCGAGACCAGTACGCCTGGCGCAATATTTCCAATTCGCTGGCAGATGTAATCACCCGTTTCCTGGAAAGTCATCCGGCTGGTCAGCGCGGCCAGTACATCCCGCTCCAGATTACGAATATTACGTTCTTCTGTAATATCAACGAAGGTTACGACAAGGTTACGGGTCTGGCGGTGGTCACGCTCATTGAGGACAGGGTTTACCGAAACCCTGCTCCAGACTTCCCTGCCGTTTCTGGTCGCGGTGAGGAGTTCTTCCTGAAACCAGCGACTTCCCCGCAGATGTTCTTCCACACGTTTTAGCGCGTCATCGCTGTTTCCTGAAAACAGCAGGAAATCAGTGAACACCTGGTTCATGGCTTCGTCTGCGCCATATCCAAACATGCTGGTGAACGCACGGTTGGTCTGGACAATACGACGTTGTTCATCCAGAACAACCACGGCTCTGTCCGTGTTATTGACGGCAAGCAACAACAGACGGTTTTGCTCGCGCCTGGCTACCTCTTTGCTGACGTCCCGGGCGGCGGCCATGTAGTGGATGCGGCCATCCACATCTATTTTGGAGAGCGAAAAGCTGGTCCAGACCTGCGTGCCGTCTTTTCGTTCCAGTTGAAGTTCACGATTCATCCCGACAACCCGGGAATTTCCCCCGTCGCGGTGATGGTGGACATAATCCCCGTGAACATGCTTCAGAGGCCCGGGAATTAATATATTCATATCCCGGCCAAGCACTTCATCCCTGGAATAGCCCCACAATTTCTCTGCGGCTTCGTTAAAGAACAGAACCCGGTTACGCTCGTCGACGAGGACAACCGCCATGAACGTCTGCTCAAGAGCAGGAAACAGAATATTGTCAGCCGCAGCTTTCATTTTCAGATAACTCCTCAACAGATAATGCCTGACTGACGGAAAGTCGCATTATCCTGAACAATTGTCCCTGCAAACCACAGCCTCAGGCAGGCCGATACATGGTGATGACGTCACCTGCCGCGTTTCGCTATTCAAACCCTGTAGGAAAAGTCTACTGAAGCAAACGGATTACTTCCACTCAGCGGTATAAAATATGTCACGCTTATCATGCCTGCTATTCCTTTTCTGTCCGGTTCCTTTTCTTACGCAGTACGAAGCCATGTTTGCCGTTTTCATTACCTGAACGACAGCGCACATCAACAATAAAAATCTGACATAACCTAAATTTATATCACCATTTAAAAACCCCCGCATTTTTGTGCAGGGGTTTCTTTTCAACAGAAATCAGAGGGAAATATACTTCTTCAATACTCTGACCAACTGGGTCACAAACCCGTATTCATTATCATACCAGGCGACCGTTTTGACCAGTTGCACGCCATCAAATTCTGTTACTTCCGTTTGGGTCGCATCAAAAACGGAACCAAAATGGATGCCAATAATATCAGACGATACAATTGGCTCATCCGTATAGCCAAATGACTCATTATCAACTGTTGCATTTCTCAGCGCGTTATTGACCTCTTCAACGGTGACGGTCTTATTCAGGACGGTCACTAACTCCGTCACTGAACCCGTTTTTATCGGAATACGCTGGGCATGACCTTTCAGTTTCCCGTTAAGTTCAGGAATAACAAGACCAATCGCTTTGGCCGCCCCTGTCGTATGCGGGATAATATTTTCCGCCGCAGCACGAGAAGCCCTGAAGTCTTTACCTCGGGGACCATCCACCAGAGCCTGGGTGCCGGTATAAGCATGTACCGTCGTCATCGTACCGACGTTAATACCAAAGGCGTCATTCAGGGCTTTTGCCACCGGCGCCAGACAGTTTGTCGTACAGGACGCAACGGAAATAATGTTATCAGCAGAAGTGAGCGTTTCATCATTCACATGATAAACGATGGTCTTCATATCGCCAGCAGGCGCGGAGATAAGCACTTTTTTCGCTCCGGCTTCAATATGGGCATTCGCTTTTTCTGCTGAGGTATAAAAACCGGTACATTCCACAACAACATCAATACCCAGGCTACCCCAGGGGATATCACCCGCATTTTTCTCAGCAAATACTTTGATGACTTTACCATTGACGATAATTGAACCGTCAGCATGGGAAACCGTGCCGTTAAAGGGACCATAGTTTGAATCATATTTCAGCAAATAAGCCAAAACATCCGGCGAGGTGAGATCGTTTATAGCGACAATTTCCACATTCAGTTCGGTTTCCAGAATCCGGCGTAATACCAGTCTACCGATACGACCGAAGCCATTGATGCCAATTCTTTTCATATTCAATCCTCAAAATAAAAGCACTCATAAGACACTACCAACATACACAACAAGGTTGCCGATGCTGTATAATTTTATTGCTGGTTATCATCAAAAAAACTGCACAATAAAGTTCGATATAAGCATTATGATTATGATACGTTGATACATAATCAATAACCGAAAATGGCAGATGTATTATCATGTACAAAAGTGTGCTCGACGTTCTACTTGAATGGCTCCACAACAATACAGACAAACCATTACGAATTACTGACATAGCCGCGAGATCTGGATATTCTCCCTGGCACCTCCAGAGAATATTCAAGTCGCATACCGGCGTAACCCTTGGTCAGTATGTAACAGAGTTAAAATTAAATAAGGCCTTTGAACTTTTATCGACAACCAGAACACCGATAATGGATGTGTCCTTTATCGTAGGTTTTTCCAGTCAGCAAGCCTTTTCAAGACGATTCCATCAATACTTTGGGAAAACGCCAGGACAAGTCAGACGCGATATGACAGAAAAAAGAGAACGCGTTTAATTTCAACCGAACATCAGGCAAGCATAATTTTAAAGAGCAACGAACATCTTATCCCTTCTGGAATACCAGGGATTACATCACTTTGATGATCATATGATAGTTATCAGCGTCGGCTTGACACGGCCATTTTATGTCACTGCCTGAGCCCATCAATACTCAAATAACATATTCACTATCCTGATTTAGTTGACAACATCAGCCCCTACATCACTCATGTTTTTTTAATCGGGTCGACGATGCCGGCAATTCTTTCGGCCAGAAATGGCAATAAGATCCGGGTCACTGCGCTGCGCTGGCGATGTTTTGGATACAGCGCGCTGATCGTCAGCGGAGGCGGCGAGTAATCAGACAATATCTGCACTAAAGCGCCTTGTTGCAGCGAGTCTTCAACGATAAAAAGCGGCAAAAGCGCAATACCGGCCCCCGCTTCTGCGGCCTCGCGGATCACGTCCCCGTTATTACTGCTCAGATTGCCTCGGACGGCATACGTATTCGGTGAATTTTCCTCCGTCAATTTCCAGCCGAATTGCCCCTCCCGACCATACAAAAGGCAGCTATGCTGCGCCAGTTCAGAAGGCGCCAGAGGCGTACCGTGCAAACGGAGATAATCCGGGCTGGCGCAAATCACCATCGGTAATTTACCCAGACAGCGAGCAATTAAGGTAGAGTCCATCAGGTTCCCGATGCGCAAAACCATATCGTAGCCTTCGCCCACCACATCGACATATCGGTCATTCATATCAATATGAACGGTAAGTTCTGGATGCGCCGCCTGAAATTCAACAATCAGGGGGGCAAGTCGCCTGATGCCGTATGTCATCGGCAGGCTAATCCTGAATGACCCGGCCAGTTTTTGCTGCCGGGCGGAGATAACCTGCTCGGCTTCATGAACCTCTTCCAGAATGCGCCGGGCATGATGAAAAAAAGCCTGGCCGGTATCCGTAACGGACAACTTTCGGGTATTTCGCACCAGTAATCGGGCTGAAACTTTTTTCTCCAGCGCGGCCATTCTTCTGCTGACAAATTGTTTGGATAGACTCAGGTGTTCGGCTGCTGCTGTAAAACTTCCCATATTTACGATGGTTACAAAAATTCGAATATCTTCTAAATGCATTACTGTCACCAGATACGGGACGTATGATTGTCCTGTTATGAATACAGTCCCTATAATAGTTTACCGGTGGTGAAATCGTAAACCCCATGAGTCATGACAAGGAACAATATTTAATAAATAATAAGTTTCCAAAAGTTTTCTTAAACATGTTGTATAAAATTCTTAAACAAGACATGAGAAAAATATGATTGTCACATTTTAAAAGACAGTGAGTAATGTTTTTGAACATTGATGTTAGCCATAAAACTTCTAAACTGAGTCTGTCGTCACATTCTGACCGACAGCTCAAAATGATGGTAAAGATATTCCCCTGTCATTAATCAGATGACGGATGGATAACAAATAAAAAGGAAGAGTACGCGGATAAGGAACGAACATTGCTGACAGCACGTATACCGTAACATGAAATAAATGCGACGGGAAAATGTTGAACGTCAGGAAGGAATAACACGGCATTATTCTCTTCGGGAATGCGCATTTCTAATCATGTTGTGCTTACACTATATTAGTTCAGGAGAAAGTGATATGTCTCATTACCTTGATGTCCTCACCCCGCAGAACAGTCAACTGATTTTTATCGACCAGCAACCCCAGATGGCCTTCGGGGTACAATCTATTGACCGTCAGGTACTGAAAAACAACGTTGTTGGCCTGGCCAAAGCGGCAAAACTGTTTAATATCCCCACCACCATCACGACCGTAGAAACCGAAAGTTTTTCCGGTAACACCTATCCCGAACTCCTGGCCGTTTTCCCGGAAAACAACATCCTGGAACGTACTTCAATGAACTCATGGGACGATCAGAACGTTCGTGATGCGCTGGCGGCGAATGGTCGTAAGAAAGTGATCGTTTCCGGTCTGTGGACGGAAGTCTGTAACACCACGTTTGCCCTGTGTGCAGTCAAAGACGCGGATTATCAAATCTATATGGTTGTTGATGCTTCCGGCGGCACCTCCGTTGATGCGCACAAATACGCTATCGATCGTATGGTTCAGGCAGGCATCGTACCGGTAACCTGGCAGCAGGTCATTCTTGAGTGGCAGCGCGACTGGGCCCGTAAAGAGACCTACAACGGCATTATGGATATCGTGCGTGAACACTCCGGCGCCTACGGCATGGGCGTCGATTATGCCTATACTATGGTTCATAAAGCGCCTGAGCGCGTACAACACGGCGAACGTATCGGCCCAACCCCGGCTAAATAACACCTCCAACTGATTTACGGCAGGCGTAATGCACCACGCATTGCGCCTGTCCTGATGAGGTCTGCATGAAAATGTATATCCTTTCTCTGGGTGCCGGACTTCTTGTCGGCATTATTTACAGTTTGCTGAATGTCCGCTCCCCCGCCCCACCGCTGATAGCCCTCCTTGGCTTGCTGGGAATGCTGGTCGGCGAACAAGTTATTCCGGTAGGCAAACAACTTCTGTCCGGCACAGCCTTTTCTTCGGCCTGTACCAAAACCCATGCCATCAGCCATATCTTCGGGCAGCTCCCCGGCCGCCAGGCAGCTGAAGACAGTCATTCCTCAGAGGAGAAACGCTCATGACACAACATGTTGTCGCAGACGTTATTCTGCATCATGGTCTGTTTACCACTCTCGATAAAAGCAACCCAACCGCCAGCGCCGTCGCAGTCAAAGACGGGAAGTTTCTCGCGGTTGGCGGCGACGCTGAAATTATGGCCTTCGCGGGTCCGGCAACCAAAGTCGTCGACCTGAAAGGCAAACGGGTATTACCCGGGCTGATTGATAACCATACGCACGTAGTACGCGGCGGGCTTAATTACAATATGGAGCTTCGCTGGGATGGCGTACGTTCGCTGGCTGACGCGATGGATATGTTGCGTCGGCAGGTAGCCATCACCCCGGCACCGCAGTGGGTTCGCGTGGTTGGCGGTTTTACTGAACATCAGTTTGTGGAAAAGCGTCTGCCAACTATCGAAGAGATCAACGCCATTGCGCCGGACACCCCGGTGTTTCTGCTGCATCTCTATGACCGCGCGCTCCTGAACGCCGCGGCTTTGCGTGCCGTCGGGTATACAAAAGAGACGCCGGAACCACCCGGAGGCGAGATAACCCGCGATGCGAAAGGCAATCCTACCGGATTATTACTGGCACGCCCCAACGCAGGCATCCTTTATGCCACGCTGGCCAAAGGCCCCAAACTGCCGTTTGACTACCAGGTTAACTCCACCCGCCATTTCATGCGTGAGCTGAATCGTCTGGGCGTAACCGGTGTCATCGACGCTGGTGGCGGATTCCAGAATTACCCCGATGACTACGCCGTTATTCAGAAACTTGCAGATGAAAATCTGATGACCGTGCGCCTGGCCTATAACCTCTTCACGCAGAAACCCCAGGAAGAGAAAGAGGATTTTCTCAACTGGACCCGCTCCGTCACCTACAAACAGGGTAACGACTACTTCCGCCATAACGGCGCCGGTGAAATGCTGGTATTTTCAGCGGCGGATTTCGAAGACTTCCGCCAGCCGCGACCGGATATGCCGCCGGAAATGGAAGGCGAGCTGGAAGAAGTTGTTCACATTCTGGCGGAAAACCGCTGGCCCTGGCGTCTGCATGCCACCTATGACGAGACCATTTCTCGCGCCCTCGATGTTTTTGAGAAGGTCAATCAGGATATCCCGCTTGAAGGGATTAACTGGTTCTTCGACCACGCCGAAACAATTTCTGAGCGTTCAATCGATCGTATCGCGGCGTTAGGCGGCGGTATTGCGGTTCAGCACCGTATGGCATATCAGGGTGAATATTTCGTTGAGCGTTACGGTGCCGGCGCTGCGGAAGCCACGCCGCCCATTGCCCGTATGCTGGAAAAAGGGGTGAAAGTGTCCGCCGGTACGGATGCCACCCGCGTAGCATCCTATAACCCGTGGGTTTCTCTCGCCTGGATGATCACCGGGAAAACCGTGGGAGGCATGCAGCTTTATCCGCGTCGTAACTGCCTGGATCGGGAAACAGCGCTCCGAATGTGGACGGAGAACGTCACCTGGTTCTCCAATGAAGAAGGTAAAAAAGGCCGTATTCAGGCCGGTCAGTTCGCTGACCTCATTGTGCCGGACAAAGACTTTTTTGCCTGCGCCGAGGATGAGATCTCCTTCCTGTCTTCAGAATTAACGATGGTGGGCGGAAAAATCGTCTGGGGGGCGGGTCCTTTCGAATCCCTGGATGACAATCCTGTCCCACCCGCGATGCCGGACTGGTCGCCAACGCGCACCTTCAAAGGCTACGCCGCATGGGGAGAGCCAGAAGGCGCGGGGAAAAACTCGCTTGCCGTACGACAAATGGCGATGGCCTCCTGCGGTTGCTCTCACGGCTGCGGCCTGCACGGGCACGATCATGCTGGCGCATGGACATCCAGCCTGCCGGTATCGGATCTGAAAGGGTTCTTTGGCGCGCTTGGCTGCTCCTGCTGGGCTGTCTGACCGTGGAACCTGACATGACATTTTCACAACGTCTGACGCATGCCGTTCGCCCCCTTATCGGGGCGGCGGTATGCCGTTGGCTGGCTGGACGTGCAGAAAAAGACGGCTGACGAATAAAAAAACATTCAGCAATGGCGGTAATCCGTGGTGGATCATTCGTGACAGTCGTGAACTGGATATCGCCCGCCACCAGGGTAAATATGTGGCTGAGATCGCGCTAAAACTTAAACACATGCGCATATTACTCCATGTAATATGCGCATGATATATCGATAACTTTCGCATTATTATCAGAAATTAACACAGTAATACTTTGTCGCTCTGAATAATATACTGCATTAAATGAAAACTGGACAATGGCATTGACCAGTAATTCCCCTGTTGTAAAACAACACCGCGCAGTGATAAATAGTGGTACTGCTGATCATTTTCAATACCATCCGCGATAATCGTATAATTTTTATTTACCGCCGAACGAATAATATCATCAACACTCGCGACAGGTTCTTTGGAGTCCGAGATTAATCCGGTAATTGACTTTTCAATTCTGACAGCATCAACCGGAAGATATAAATTACGGTCAGCATTTAAACGCTCTAAAAATAAGGAACTCATTTTAATTTTAATGCCTTCGACACGTAACCTCCTGAGAACAGAATCAAACTCAAGCGTTGTATCACGATAAACAACCTCAGGAAATTCCAGCGTCAGTTTTACATCGCTGGGCAAGCGTTTTTGAAACTCAACAAACGAATCAATAAGTTCTGGCATAGCGATCATCGATTCACTAAGTCGGAAATTAATGTAGAATGTTCTCGGCAGTCTGAGGCGTAAAGAGAGTATATCTTTTTCCACCTGTCGTAAAATGAAGTTAACTAATGGAGATATCATCCCGGTTTTATTTGCCAGAGAGATAATCTCTTCATTAATAACGGATGTATCGTTCCCCTTCTTCCATCGCATGACCACTTCTGCGCCATATAACGCCCCGGAAGCACAATTCATGACGGGTTCGTAATAAGGAACGAACTGCTGTTTGCGCAGCCCCCGGCGAAGTTGTATATACCGGGACATCGCGATTCGTTGTAGCGTATAGTTAAACAGAAAAGCGGCAGGAACGGCAATCGCTGCGGATAAAAAGAGAATAAAAATAAAGTTAAGAACAGAAGCAATGCCCGTATGTTCCGGGTATTCCATTACCTGATAATCAAACATATTAGATTGTTGCCAGGCGGCGTTTTGAAAATCAATACTATTTGTACTGATTAACTTATCATCGGAGAGAATATTTCCATTCACGTTAACAAGTAAACGACTGTCTGCAAGCAGCGACTTAAACCAGTAGGTACTGATCGTCACCACTATTGCGTTATTTCCTCTCACAGTAACGTAGGCTAATACAGGCTCCCCGCGAAATGCCGGCGTTTCATCAACTAAAAATAGCCGATTACCGTTCTCCCCTGCGGTTAAATTGCTGAGTTCAGGTTTCGCCATCCCGGATGAGCAATATACCTGCGAATCCTGCAACAGGAAAATGCCCCCAATATGCGGATAACGGTGTATCTGTTTCGTCAGCATACGCACCGTTTCATCTGAGCAGCGTTCTGTTAAATGCGCGGTCAACGAATCTGATATCTGTTTCGCTTCAAACAGCAGCGAATCTACGCGCTGGATTAATGCTCTTTTGTCATTATCTACCCGGCTGGACGCACCCAGCCAAAAAGTCACCATGCCGGTTATAGTGATGGTTAAGAATACGATCACAAAAACTAGCTTGTTTCCCACCAATCCCCCAGCATGTTGTTTCATTGAGTTCTGTAAAAGTCCCTTTAAATATAAGCAAGACTCATTGTCATCCTGGCTTACGTAGATTAAACCTCTATTAAAACCTCACTACGCCTTTTTGTAAAGGTTTCAGGCGTGATGACAGAGAGTTTAACCGGTTTTCGCATTTGATTGTTTTTATACTCAACATACTCATGCCACAATCTCAGCCAGGCCAGATACTCAACGAAAAACTTTGTTGTTTTATTGATGCTCAGCTTTCGCAAGGCGTTCATTTTTTGATTACTGATCGTCTTTTCGCTGACCTTGAACTGTTCTGCAATTCGTCGTTGACTGATCCCCTGACAAACTTTTTTTATGACGCGTAACTCACTTACGGTTAATACTTCTCGCTTCCGTCTGACAGCGGGATGAGATTTCGTTTTTGATAGCAGCGTTTCGATTTTGAATTTTCTGTTTTTCTCGGTGAGATAAATACGCCGACAATGTGAAAAAATCAAAATCGGTTCATGGAAAAAAGGCATCTTTGCCTCTTCAGTATCAAGCATATAGAGACAATCGCGCCCCGTATCAAACACAATCAAATTACGGGTGGTATTCAATGCCATTCTTTCTACTAATGCGCTAACCCCAAGATGGAAAAAACTATTTTCTGAGATTACAATCATTCATCCCTCACTCTATTCTTCCTGAAGAAAATTGTTTTTTAATGTTATAAAGATGAGAACTCACGACAGAAAAAGGGGGCACGACGCCCCCTTTCTGCTATTTAAAGTTATATTTAATCCCTATCATTGCTGAGGTGTCATTGTATCCTTTATCGCCCAGCTGGACGCCGACATTCCCCCAGACATTGAGTTGTGGATTAATTTGTCCCTCAACGCCCGTTTTTATTTCACCCAGATTACGCGCGCCTTCCTGCCGGATGCTGACACCATCCATTTTTGTGCCGAAATCGCGCGTATTGTGGAGCCAGTTCACTTCCACGAACGGCTGGAACTCGCGCGCTTTGCCTTCATCAATCACGCTGTGGCCCTTCAGGAAAGTACGGACGCCCAGTCGGGTCTGAACGTTGCCGTCCCCTTCACCGCTGATACGTGTGCCATTCGATTCACGATGATCGTCAGCTTCGACGCCCATCCAAATGGCCTGCGCCTGCGGCTGGATAAACCATTCATTTTTAGAGCCCTTACTTCCTGCAAATTCACCCAGCTTGTGGGTGTACCCCAGCTCCAGCGACCCGGTGATCCCTTTAGATTTGTACGATTCGCTCTGAATGTCCTGGCCTTTGACGCTGTTATTAAACCAGCTGTACTGTGCCCATGAATCCAGATAAGCGCCCTGATGCGTTTCATCATTGGCATACCACGTTGCATACACCCCGGCGCTGTAGCCGTTCACGGAACCGTCAGAGCGATACCCTGTCGATGAGGAGCGCGTGTTGCTGCTGTTGTGTCCATATCCGGCCATGACGCCAAAGTGCCAGCGATCCAGTCCGTCGCCGCTCCAGCGGGCAACATCGCCCCCTACCTGCATCACATAGCGGTTACTCTGGGTTTTAAGCTGACCGGAGCTGTCCCGCCAGGCATTATGCCCACCCGCCTGACGCATCCACATGCTGGTGACTTTCTTCTCGCCCGTCAGCGCGTCAATGTACTGCGTTTCGCCAAGACGATCGTGAAGCCGCGTGACAAACAGCGTATTGGCTGCCGCCAGGTTAGCTGTCCAGGAGCCCGGTTCAGGACGGATATCGGGTTCAGGTTTCGGACCCGGCCCCGGATTTGGATCTGTCTTATGACTGGTTAAATACCAGTTACCGTTGTTGTCGCCCTGACCACGAGCCAGTGAATAATCATACGCCCCGGCCACAATCCTGCCGTCCTGCGTAAACTCACCGTCGGATTGACCATCAACATGAATCACTTCAATGCCATTGATCGTCTGCGCACCAGAACCGCCAGCATTCGTCACGCTGACGCCGGTTGTGCCAGAGGTGTTTCCTTTAACAATCAGTTTATCCGTGACGGAATTATCATCATTCAACGCGGTATTCAGATGAAGATGACCGCCATCTCCCTGATAGTTCCCGTTTACCACAAGCTGATTACCGGCATCTTTACCTTTGCTTCCGGTCCAGATATCGCCGCTGTTCGTCAGATTGCCGCCTACGGTAAAGCTGACAGGTGAAGAAGCCGCTCTGCGAACCGCGCTGACGTCATCGCCAATCAATAACGTGCCCTGGTTAGCCATATTTCCGGCTACGCCGCCAAACCCGGATAAGCGCCCGTCTTTCCCGATATTGACCTGATGACTGGCCAGCGTGAACGCGTTATCCGCGCTGCCCAGAGTCAGACCACCGGCGTTGATATCCGTCGCGCCGGTCCACTGGGCGCTGTCGCTAAGCGTGACGTTGCCGCTGCCATTCTTCACCACGCTCCCGCTGCCTGTAACACCGTTCTCCAGCGACCAGTTTTCGTGAGTGTTCAGCACAAACTTACCGGCATTCTGAATCGCGGAGGTGCCTAACTGCTGCGCGGAAGAGGCCGTCAGCGTGGAGTCGTTGTCGATGTCGAAGGTCCCGGCAAAATGGCTATTGTTGCCAGCAAGCACCACATCACTGGCATCCAGTGCGACTTTCCCGGCATCGCTGATGCTGTTGTACAGCACGCCCGTGGCGTTGCTCAGATTAAGCAGCCCGGCGGCAACAATATCTCCGGTTCCCAGCCCCAGCGTATTATCCAGCACCGCCGTCGCGCCCTGAGCAATCGTGGTCGTCGCCTTCAGCCCCGTATTCGCCCCGGAGACATTCAGGGTTCCGCCTGCAACGGTGAGCTCCCCGTCGCCCGTCAGTACGCCAGACGCTTCACCGCCGTTTGTCAGCGTCAGATGACCGCCGTTCAAATCGGTCAGAGAGCCGCTTTCAGCCGTGAGCTTGCCGATGGTTTGTGAATGACCGCGCATATCAAACCCGGTATCGCCAGCCAGTTTCAGTTCGCGGGTATTTCCCAGCACGTTATCGTTCAGCATCGCCAGATTACCGCTGCGCACATCGGTGACGCCGCTGTAATCATTATCCATATTCGACAGCGTCACCGTCTGGCCTTTCTGGCTGTCAAACGCCAGATCGCCGCTGCCGGTCACTCTGGCGCTCAGGTCAGCCGCGTTGCCGCTTT
This sequence comes from Citrobacter sp. CK194, assembly GCF_030333395.1. Classification (NCBI taxonomy): domain Bacteria; kingdom Pseudomonadati; phylum Pseudomonadota; class Gammaproteobacteria; order Enterobacterales; family Enterobacteriaceae; genus Citrobacter; species Citrobacter sp. CK194. Next base: position 227,518 of record NZ_JAOWGA010000019.1, on the reverse strand, counting down.
TCCCGTTCGCATCAAGGATAAGCGCATCGGCGTCTTTACCCAGCAAATCGACCTGGGTCAGGCCATAGCTGACATAAAGTCCGTCATCACTGTCACCGCCGGTCAGACGATAGTCATACGTTCCTTTCGCCACCACTGCGCCATTCTGGGCGATATCGGCAGTGATGCTATCGCTGATCACATTACCGTCTTTATCTTTCAGCACCAGGTTACCGGCGCCCCCCTGAACGGCGGTGTCAGAGGTCGCCAGTTTAATCAATGCCTGCGCGTCATCCTGTTCCAGTATTGGACGATGCGTATCAGCCTGAGGACGATCGTTACTGACCGTTCCGCTGTCAACCTGAACCGTACCGCGACCAGAGAGATCCATCGCGCCAGCGTGAATCGTTCCTAAAGCCGTTGGGTTACCCGGAGTTACGCCGTCAAACTGTACGGTCCCCCCTTTGAAATCCAGACCGCCGATATTCTGCTCGCCGCTGCCGACATGGGTAATGCTGCCATTTCCAGCTTGCAGCGTAGCGTTGCTAAGCGCCTGAGTATTCAGACCGTCAAGTTCAAAACGGCTGTTAGTAAGCGCCAGCGTACCGGCAAAACCATCTGCGGCATTATTAGCATCAAAGTTGAAGTGGTTATTCGCCGTATCAACGGCAACAACTCCCGTCCCGGCAAGATGGCTTTTAAAAGTCACATCCGCCGTATTCTTAATACTAAGCTGGCTGGAACCGTCAATGGTGTATCCGGTTCCCGCGCCATCAAGTTCGTCGTCACCCAGCCCCAGTGCAACGTTGTCGAGGGTAAAAACAGAATTATTCGCCAGCGCAATATGCTCCATGCCGTTAATGGCATCAGCACGGGTTAAAGTGTATGACGAATTCTCAAGCTGTAATGTGTCGTCGCCGCTGCCGCCATTTAATGATGTGAACAATGAACCGCTTTCATTCTCGCTGATATTCTTCAGAATGAAGTTATCTTTGCCGCTGCCACTGGTAATGTCAGTCGCAGTGCTTCCTGATTCAAGGATCACCGTATTGTCGCCATTAAGCAGATTCACCTGACCGACAATATTTGCCCCACTGGCATTGGTGAAGGTAATCCCGTTACCACTGTTCATTTCCAGCGCAGTGTGGCTGGCATCCAGCGCCAGGATATCGCCTTTATTGATAAAGCTCTCAAGTACGCCGTTATTCAAATCGACCACCGCCGCCTTGTCAGACACCGAGGTCAGTTTGCCGGATTGCTCTACATTCTTCGTCGTCCCCTGGACAACCAGCGCTGATTTCCCGTCACTGTCCAGGACGTTAACGCTGGCGCCGGTTTTCAGGTCGGTGGATGCTCGGGTAATAATCCCGTTCCCCTGGGCACCGTTCACATTGATCACCAGATCTCTGGAGTCAGACATATCCAGCGTCTGATCGGTGTCAGAGCCATCAGCCACGTTCTCAAACAGTATCCCTGTACCGCTGCCATTAATATTGATCGTGCCGGAGTTGGTTTGCGCCATCGATGCGCCGGTGTGAACACCCACGCCATTACCGACATTAATCGTGGTATTTTTCAACTGAATACCGCTAATCGCGGCTTTGTTTTCAATTGCGTTGCCGCTACCAGCGCTATCCATTGTGATAGTCGCACCATCAACCGTCAGGCCTTTCGCGCCAGTATCCAGTAAGATCCCGTGAGCGGTGCCCGCCGCCCGGGTTTCACCGTTACCATTCAGCGCCAGCGTGGCGTTGTTCCCAACCAGATAGGCAGCCTGGCCATCCGTTGCGGTCACCACGCCACTGTTGGTCACCTCTGAGTTAGCGCCCTGAATATTAACCGCCACGCCATTCACAGTGACATCAGAATGGTTTTCCAGGATCCCGCCATCCACCAGTATCCCGGTACTGTTGTCAGCCGTGAAATCAATCGAGCCTTCATGGATCAGACGGCCGCCATTTCTGGCGATGTAGCCAAATGCGCCGTCTGCCGTGTTTGCTGTCTCCAGCACCGCATAACTGGTTAATACGGAGTCACCTTTTTGCGCATCATTAACGGAGCCATCAAGGTTGTAATAGTTACCATCAACAATGCCGGCAGTGGTATCTTTCCCGGCCACCCTGACAATAACCGCATCCGAGGTAATTTCGCCCGTCGCGCCTCCTTCAATTCGGATGCCCGTCGCTCCTGTCCCCGTGACGCTAAGAGCAAGTTTACCGGAATCAAAATGGCTACCAGCACCGGTTGTCCGAATAATCGTTGCGCCATCACCAGAAGCGTTTAGCTGCGCTGAGCTATCGGCAGAACCATAGAAGCTGGCGCCTCCGTCAACGCGGTACAGCGTGGCATTCTGGGTTGACGCGTCCTGAACGCTGGAGGCCGCGTTTTTGATAGTGGAACCCGCGCCAAAAATATAATAGCCCGTCTGATTAACGCCATCTTTGAAATTGACAGTACCATTCTCGGTAACATCAATTTCACCTTTATCACGCGCATGAACCCCAATAGCGCCATCACCACTTAAATTTACGGTGCCAGACAATATTGCCAGAGCCCTTTCACCCTGGACGTAAATACCATAGTTGGCATAGTGGGTTACTGGGTCCAGTCCACCATTAATATTAATCGTGCCCGAACTGGTTATCTGACCATTTTCCAGCACCTGTATCCCGGTACTGTTCAGGCCGTTCAGATTAATGATGCCATCATGAACGACTTTAGCGGCCTGGGTTCCTGCGCGTGCAATAATACCAATATTCGAAGAAACGGACTCCCCGGTTACAGCACCATTGATATTAATGCTCCCTTTTTGATCGAGAGTTGCATTCCCGCCAACATCAATCGCTGTCGCATTCTGGACTTTACTGCCAATAATAATCTGTGAAGTATCGGAACCGTTATAAGTACCATTACCGTACAGATGAACCCCAATTGACTGTTGCTTGATCGCGATATCCGTGTTTGCATCATCAGGTGCACGCTGCGCCAGGCGACCAATATACAATGTGCCCCGGTTATTAAAGGTGGTGTTTTGTTGGGTAACGACGCCGATGTTGGCACCATTACCTAATATACTGTTCGCCTCATTACTCGCTGCAATATTAATAGCACCATCATTATTAAGCGTGGCATTACCGCTCATCAACACGCCGGTATTACCATAATAGTTACCTCTGGCCGCAACATTTATCACGCCGCTGCTGTTGTTATTAATTACAGAGGAACCATTAGCCAGAATGGCAGTATGCGCACCTTGTGCTACGCCCGCCGCCCCACTTGAGAAAAAATCCGCCATTTCGGGATTCGTGCCCGCATCAATAACACCGTTGTTATCAACAAAAGACGTATTTCTCGCAGCAATGATATAAGCGCCGCGATAAGTATTACCTGCGGTACCAAGGGTGCCGTTGTTTGTCAGTCTGGCGCCATTTTCCAGGTTAACAACCGTGGCATCCGATCCCACTAACTGAATGTTGGCATCCTTATCGATAACCACATTGGTGCCGCTGCCCACGCCATGAATATAGGATACCGCATCCCTGTTAACAAAGGCTCTGATGGCATCATCAGCCGCAATACTCCCCGTATCAGCGAAGATCCCGTGCAGTGAGGTATCCCTGGCTTTATTCAGTTCATCAGCATATTGCGCCTCCGTTAGCTGAATTTGCCCATCCTGGAGCGCCTGAATCAACGCATCGTTATACGCCTTGAACTCATCAATGCTGGTAATATTCTGCTTACCAATAACGCTGTCAAACTCACCAACAAAGTCAGCCGCCGTCATCCATGCCAGTGCATTGCTGGCGTCTTTTATATTGTTATCACTATTCCCCAGTTGAACGACTGTTTTAGACTGGTAGTTAAGGCTGCCGCCATTAGTGACATGATAAGCAGACGATAAGTTTTGCGTATTTACCGAACTTTTCATGATAACGTTGAACTGGTTATCCGCAGCACCGACCCAATTCCCCGTTTTCTGACCGACATCGACATCAAGAGAAGCGCCCGCCCCAACCTGATACAAATTACGATCGACATACTGACCATCTTTTCCGACGGGTTGAGAAACGACAACCCGGAAATCTTTGGCCGCTTCGGTCTGCATATCATTGTTATCATAAACTTTCATCGTTACCGTGCTACCGGTAACGGGATCGGTGTAATTTATAGATTTGGTCTGCGAGCCCATACGGAAGATATCTTTATCCACCCATTGCCCGGAATCGCCGGTAATTAACCCATCCTCTCTGGCCTGACCAAGCGTTGTCCAGGTATATCCTGTTTCTCCTCGCTGTATTCCAGAAAAACCGCCTGTCAAATGCGTGGAACCAGAAATAATCTCTTCAAACGGATCCTGAGGAGAGAAATCATAAACCTGTAAATCGGCGGCGAATGTGCCAGTCGTTAAAATACACGAAATCGAAACAGCCAGCGCACTCATTAATGGGTATTTTAAAAGACTGCCAAAACTGGTGTTCCCGGCCGTGCTTTTACAATAACCACGCGCTAATTCAGATGCCACGACAAATATATTCAGCCTGGAGTTCCAGATGACTTTAAACACTTTATTCATAATTTTACCATTATTCAAAACGCCGCATTGATACGTGGCAAAACATTAAAAAGACACCATTCGCCCCAACGCATCGACTAGCAAATATCGATTTCTTGCCAGACAAGAAATCCAAATCGTTAAACAACCAATACTTCTCAGAACGTGGCGAGTTTATCACAAGCAACAAACATTGATCGATTACAACGATCGTATAGTTAATTTTGATAGGTGTTAACTATTAAAATTCAAATGATGATCGTTCATAGCGATCAATGCAGGAAAATAAAAATCATAGAAAAAACCGATATTTCCTTTTTAACCACATGATTTATATAGGTATAATTAATTACCTGACTTATATTTTTTATGTTTATTATTGTTTTTTTAAGGTGGAAAAGATTTATTTGATGGGGTAATCTGAACATCGATTATTTAATGTCTTAATTTGTTATCTAATTGATATAAAACATGTTTTTATTTAGTTAAGATTATTCTTAAAATCGCTGTTTTTTGATTTAAAATATCCTTTGTTAACTCATTTAATTAAATGCTTCCATCAATGAGAATATTTAAAGCAATTGTTATCACATTCAGAAGCGTCAGACTCTGACAGGCTTACCGGCCAGAAGCGGCTTTTCAGGGAAAACGAACATGTGCACACACATAGAAAACCATTTAAAAACAATAAATTAATAACAAAACCACCCCCATCAAAAAATATTTACGCATCTTAATTAATAATTTCTGGCTGATATTAATCCCCCGGTGGTACATTAGTTGTCCAAGCATTCATGCCCCTCGTGGTTTTGTCCTGACTAAGCTTTACACTCTTTACAGGAACCATTGTCGTACATGATGGCCTAACTATCGTGAGTGTACCGCTGCGGACAATGAATCTTCTGCGATACATATTGTTCGTATCAACAGAGGGTATTTATGTTCCCACAATGCAAATTTTCTCGTGCGTTACTGCACCCGCGCTACTGGCTTACCTGGTTTGGTCTTACTGTACTCTGGTTACTGGTGCTGCTTCCCTACCCCGTTTTACGCTTCCTGGGTACGCGAACCGGCAGACTTGCCCGTCCCTTTCTGAAACGTCGCGAATCCATCGCCCGTAAGAATCTTGAGCTTTGCTTCCCCAATCTGACGCCGGAAGAAAGGGAAAAGATGATAGTGGAGAACTTCCACTCCCTCGGAATGGCACTTATTGAAACGGGTATGGCGTGGTTCTGGCCTGATAAGCGGGTACGTAAATGGTTTGATGTGGACGGTCTGGATAACCTCATGCAGGCGCAAGCGCAAAAACGCGGTGTGATGGTCGTTGGCGTCCACTTTATGTCGCTGGAATTAGGCGGTCGGGTCATGGGGCTGTGCCGGCCGATGATGGCGACATACCGCCCGCACAATAACTCGCTGATGGAGTGGGTTCAGACGCGGGGTCGCATGCGTTCAAATAAAGCGATGATTGGGCGCAACAATCTGCGCGGCATCGTCGGCGCGCTGAAAAAAGGTGAAGCCGTATGGTTCGCCCCGGATCAGGATTACGGCCGTAAAGGCAGTTCATTTGCCCCCTTCTTCGCGGTCAAAGACGTCGCAACGACTAACGGCACCTATGTGTTATCCCGCCTTTCCGGCGCAGCGATGCTGACCGTCACCATGATCAGAAAAGGTGATAACTCAGGTTATCGTCTGTACATCACGCCAGAAATGGAAGGCTACCCGGAAGAAGAGAACCAGGCGGCAGCCTATATGAACAAGATTATTGAGAAAGAGATTATGCGCGCACCTGAGCAATATCTCTGGATCCATCGTCGTTTCAAAACGCGCCCTTTAGGGGAAGCATCGTTGTATGTTTAAAAAAGGCCGCAAGGCCTTTTTTATTGCCCGGCGCTATCTTTCCTTCCAATATCCCTGTTAACCATCTGGTTTTTATGTGACTTTTTCTGAACAGCAATAGCGTCGCTGAATAGCAATTTATTACCGTCAGAAATTAAACTGTCGCCGAATCACGACAGTTGTAAGTTACTAAAAGTAAATAAAAAAATGCCTCTTGTCTCGCCTCATTTTTAGGCGTACATTAGCGCCGTCTGGAGCAATAACGCACAGAATTCTGAGGTGATGCCACAAGAAAGACGGAGAACATTCTCAATCTCATTCTGGCGGGCACCAGCTCTCTATACACAGGTAAATTTAAGTTCATTTAGGCGTGCTTAAAGCGACGCGGAGAGATGAAACGTGAAATATTTCTTTATGGGCATTTCATTTATGGTCATCGTTTGGGCCGGTACTTTTGCCCTGATGATCTAAATTGAAAAGATGCAGCAAAAAACAGGAGCCAGATGGCTCCTGTTTGCTTTTCTACTCGGTACCTTCTGTTACCGATTTCGCCCCCGCAGGCAGCAGGCCATCTGCGCGGAACATGGTCTTAATACCTCTGATCGCCTGACGTATACGATCCCGGTTTTCTATTAGCGCGAAACGCACATGGGTGTCGCCGTAGTCGCCGAAACCGATCCCCGGCGACACGCACACTTTGGCGTCGTTAAGCAGCTTTTTCGCAAATTCCAGCGACCCCATTGCCGCGTACTGCTCCGGTATTTTTGCCCAGACATACATCGAGGCTTTTGGCATTTCGACCATCCATCCGGCTTCATGCAAGCCTTTCACCAGTACGTCGCGGCGACGTTTATACTGCTCGGCGATATCACGCACGCACTGTTGATCGCCTTCCAGCGCGGCAATCGCCGCCACCTGTAACGGCGTGAAGGTTCCGTAATCGTGGTAGCTCTTAATCCGCGACAGCGCACTGACTAACGTCTGGTTGCCCACCATAAAGCCAATGCGCCAGCCCGCCATGTTGTAACTTTTCGACAGGGTGAAAAACTCCACCGCCACGTCGCGCGCGCCCGGCACCTGCATAATTGACGGCGCTTTCCAGCCGTCATATACGATATCGGCATAGGCCAGATCGTGGACCACCAGCACGTCGTAGCGTTTGGCCAGCGCAACCACTTTTTCGAAGAATTCTAACTCAACGCACTGTGCCGTCGGGTTGGAGGGGAAACCAAGAATCATCATCTTCGGTTTCGGGTAGCTTTCACGGATCGCGCGTTCCAGCTCGTTGAAGAAATCCACGCCTTCCACCAGCGGAACCGAACGCACCTGCGCGCCGGCGATGACGGCGCCATAAATATGGATGGGATAACTGGGGTTCGGCACCAGCACGGTATCGCCATGATCGAGGGTTGCCAGCATCAGGTGCGCTAACCCTTCTTTCGAACCAATAGTGACGATCGCTTCCGTTTCTGGATCGATATCCACGTCGTAACGTTCCTGATACCAGCGGGAGATCGCCCGGCGTAAACGCGGGATCCCGCGTGAGGTCGAGTAACCATGCGTATCCGGGCGTTGAGCCACCGTACAGAGTTTCTCGACGATATGAGGAGGCGTTGCCCCATCCGGGTTCCCCATGCTGAAGTCAATAATATCTTCGCCGCGCCGACGCGCAGCCATCTTCAGTTCAGCGGTAATGTTAAAAACGTAGGGAGGGAGACGATCAATACGCGTAAAGCGACGTTCAGGGCGGGTATCAGCCATAGTATCCTCAGATTCACGTTAGCGCCCGGACCGTCCGAGCGACGCTGCCACGACCGTGGCATGCTTAGAAAATAGCCTGAAAAAAATCCTCCTGTCGAGAGGCAAACGAAAATATTTTTCATCGGCTTAAAAGGGGAATACTAAAAAGAAAACGGGAATACTCAGCAAAATATCGCCCATAACAACCATCAATTAATTAACATTTTGATATCAATAAAATTACCTTAAGGCGTTCCTCATCCTGGCGAGGTCTTGTCATTTCTCTAACAAAAGATTAATCCCCTTTTAATATTATGGTTTTTCCTCATTAACAGCGCCGCATCAGCGGGCTGGTCATATGGGTGCGGGTTACCTATCATAGTGGTTTAACCCAGTCACAAGAGTCACCCGTGCACGAAATATTCAACATGCTGCTGGCGGTATTTGACCGGGCAGCGCTAATGCTGTTCTGTCTGTTTTTCCTCATCCGTATCCGCCTGTTTCGCGAACTGTTGCATAAGTCAGCGCACTCCCCGAAAGAGCTGCTCGCCGTTACCGCGATTTTCTCGATGTTCGCCCTGTTCAGCACCTGGTCCGGCGTGCCGGTCGAAGGCTCGCTGGTGAATGTTCGCATCATCGCCGTGATGTCCGGGGGCATTTTGTTTGGCCCGTGGGTCGGGATCATTACAGGTGTGATCGCCGGTATTCACCGCTACCTTATCGATATTGGCGGGGTCACTGCCGTACCGTGTTTTATCACCAGTATTCTGGCGGGATGTATCGCGGGCTGGATAAACCGGAAAATCCCAAAAGCACAGCACTGGCGCGTGGGTATTTTGGGCGGGATGCTTTGTGAAACCTTGACCATGATTCTGGTCATTGTCTGGGCGCCGACCATCGCGCTGGGCGTAGATATCGTGTCCAAAATCGGTATCCCGATGATCCTCGGCAGCGTATGTATCGGTTTTATCGTGCTGCTGGTTCAAAGCGTGGAGGGCGAGAAAGAGGCCAGCGCCGCGCGGCAGGCCAAACTAGCGCTGGATATCGCCAACAAAACGTTGCCGCTCTTTCGCCAGGTCAACAGCGAATCACTCCGCCAGGTGTGCGAAATCATCCGTCATGATATCCATGCCGACGCGGTAGCAATCACTAATACCGAACACGTTCTGGCCTATGTCGGCGTGGGGGAAACCAACTACCGCAATAACGATGATTTTGTCAGCCCGACCACGCAACAGGCCATCAATTACGGGAAAATCATCATTAAAAACAATGATGAAGCGCACCGCACGCCGGAAATACACTCAATGCTGGTCATCCCATTATGGGAAAAGGGCGTAGTGACCGGGACGCTAAAAATCTACTACTGCCACGCGCATCAGATCACCTCTTCCCTGCAAGAGATGGCGATCGGCCTGTCGCAGATTATCTCCACCCAACTGGAAGTGTCCCGCGCGGAGCAACTGCGGGAAATGGCAAATAAGGCAGAGCTGCGAGCGCTGCAAAGTAAAATTAATCCCCATTTCCTGTTTAATGCGCTGAACGCCATTTCGTCATCCATTCGGCTCAACCCGGACACCGCACGCCAGCTCATTTTTAATCTGTCACGCTATCTGCGCTATAACATTGAATTAAAAGATGATGAGCAAATTGATATCAAAAAGGAGCTGTATCAAATCAAGGACTACATCGCCATTGAGCAGGCTCGTTTTGGCGACAAGCTGACCGTCATTTATGATATTGATGAAGAGGTGAACTGCTACATTCCCAGCCTGCTTATTCAGCCGCTGGTAGAGAATGCAATCGTCCACGGCATTCAACCCTGTAAAGGAAAAGGCGTAGTGACCATCAGCGTCGCCGAATGCGGCAACCGTGTGCGAATCGCCGTCAGGGATACCGGCCACGGTATTGATCCTAAAGTAATTGAGCGGGTGGAGGCGAATGAAATGCCGGGAAATAAAATCGGCCTGCTGAATGTCCATCATCGCGTTAAGCTGTTATACGGTGAAGGGCTGCACATCCGCCGTCTGGAACCGGGCACCGAAATCGCCTTTTATGTTCCCAATCAGCGCTCCCCTGCCGCCGCACCGGCAACGTTATTGCTTTAACCCGGAGATGAGTAGTGAAAGTCATCATCGTTGAAGATGAATTCCTGGCCCAGCAAGAATTAAGCTGGCTGATAAAAGAGCATAGCCAGATGGAGATTGTCGGTACGTTTGACGACGGTCTGGACGTGCTCAAATTTCTACAGCATAACCGCGTTGACGCCATTTTTCTGGACATCAATATTCCCTCGCTGGATGGCGTATTGCTGGCGCAAAACATCAGCCAGTTCGCCCATAAGCCGTTTATTGTGTTTATTACCGCATGGAAAGAGCACGCGGTAGAGGCGTTTGAACTGGAAGCATTTGACTACATACTGAAGCCGTACCAGGAATCACGCATCGTGGGGATGCTGCAAAAGCTGGAGGCCGCCTGGCAACAGCAGCAGGCCGTCGCCGTTCCCGGCAGCCCTGTCGCCCGTGAAAACGACACCATTAATCTGATTAAAGATGAGCGCATTATCGTCACGCCGATCAACGATATCTATTACGCCGAAGCGCATGAAAAGATGACGTTTGTCTACACGCGGCGGGAGTCGTATGTCATGCCGATGAATATCACCGAGTTTTGCAGCAAACTGCCAGCGTCGCATTTCTTTCGCTGCCACCGCTCGTTTTGTGTGAATTTAAACAAGATCCGCGAAATCGAACCCTGGTTTAACAACACGTACATCCTGCGGCTCAAAGATCTGGAATTTGAAATCCCGGTCAGTCGGAGTAAAGTGAAAGAGTTCAGGCAGTTAATGCATTTATGACTCAGGATTAGGTGATGAAAGAACCAGGCTTGCCCGCAGACCAACAGTTTTTTGCCGATCTGTTCAGCGGCCTGGTGTTAAATCCGCAGCGGCTGGGACGCGTCTGGTTTGCCACGCAACATACCGCTCTCCCCACAGGCAGCCTGTGTATTGATTTACCGCGTCTCGACATCGTATTGCGCGGAGAATACGGCAACCTGCTCGAAAAAAAACAGCACGCCCTGACGGAGGGTGAGATGCTGTTCATCCCCGCCAGGGCGGCAAACCTGCCCGGTAGCGATAAACCGGTGATGCTGTTAAGTCTGGTGTTTGCCCCGGCCTGGTTAGGATTATCGTTTTACGATAACCGTACCGCTTCCCTGTTACGCCCGGTGCGACGCATTGAGTTAGCGCACCAGCAGCGCGGCGAAGGGGAAGCCATGCTCACGGCTCTGACCCATCTGAGCCGCTCGCCTCAGGCGCAGGATATTATTCAGCCTCTGGTTCTCAGCCTGCTGCATCTGTGCCGTAGCGTGGTCAATACTCGCCCGGACTCACGCCGCCCGCGCTCGGAATTTCTCTATCACAGTATGTGCAACTGGGTGCAGGACAACTACGCCCGGCCGCTGACGCGGGAAAGCGTGGCGCAGTTTTTCAATATCACGCCGAATCACTTATCAAAACTGTTCACCCAGCACGGCACCATGAGTTTTGTCGAGTATGTTCGCTGGGTGCGAATGGCGAAGGCGCGCATCATTTTGCAGAAGTACCATCTGTCAATTAGCGAGGTGGCGGAACGTTGCGGATATCACGACAGCGACTATTTTTGCCGCCTGTTTCGCCGGCAGTTTGGCCTGACGCCGGGAGAGTACAGCGCACGTTTTCAGGGGTAACCGCCGGATGGCGGCGTAACGCCTTATCCGGCCTACATGTAAAACGAATAACCGGGCATAACCGCCGGATGACGGCGTAACGCCTTATCCGGCCTACGCGTAAAACGGATAACCGGGCATAACCGCCGGATGGCGGCATACACGTAAAACGAATAATTGGGCGTACACGTAGGCCCGGTAAGCGATAGCGCCACCGGGCATTCACTCAGACACGCAGACTCAAAACGTCAGTTCCGCCTCCAGCAGCGCCAGAAGACTTTCGGCATCCTGAGCGGCGAACAGCGACTGACGGAAGTTTTTATTCACCAGCTTACGCGCCAGCTGCGAAAAGACTTTCACATGGTTAATCCCTTCATCAGCGCCCAGCGTCAACATAATCACCAGCTCAACCTCGCCCATCTCCGACTGCCAGTCAACAGGGCGCGCCAGCCGCGCAATGCTGATGCTGGAATGACGTATCCACTGTGATTTGGTATGCGGGATCGCCACGCCAAAACCGACAGCAGTCGTGACAATCTCCTCACGTTGCCAGACATCCTCTTCCAGCTCAAACGGATGCTCAGTACGCCCGTTTACGCCGAGATTGCCGCAAAGAAACTGAATCACCTGCTCTTTGTTGCTCAATGACTCGCCCACAAAGATATTTTCCAGCGCCAGCAGCGGACGCACGTCTTTTTGCGGCGCAAACTGATTCAACAGCGTTTCAATCTCCTCTGCGCTACGACACTCACAGGCCTGCGCCGCAAGCGCCCGGCACGCCTGGCTGTCCATCTGCCGCAGCTGGCTTTTCACGCCAGGGATTCGCGGGCTGCTCATGCTTAATTCATCCAGTTCCAGCCCCAGCAGCAGCGGTAAATACCGGCTTTCACCGCCCAGCTCGCCGCAAATCCCCACCCATTTTCCGTGCTGATGCGCCGTGCGGACGATCTGCTGCAACATGCGCAGGAATGACGGCGTAATCGGGTTATACAGCGGCGAGACGCGCGGATTATTACGATCGACGGCATACAGATACTGGGTCATATCGTTCGAGCCGATGCTAAAGAAATCCACCTCATCGCAGAAGTGATCGATGATGTAACAGACCGACGGAACTTCCACCATAATCCCCAGCGGGATCGTTGCAGCATGGCGCAGCCCGTCTCTTTTGAGTTCCACGATCGCTTTTTGCAGCTCGCTTTTAACCCACAGGATCTGATCGAGACTGTGCACCATCGGGATCATAAGTTGCGCCTGACCAAAAGTTGCCGCACGCAAAATAGCGCGAAGCTGCGTGCGAAACAGCCCGGCAAACTCAGGATAAATACGCACGGCGCGATAGCCGAGGAAAGGGTTCTCTTCCTGCGGGATATTGAGATAGCGAATATTTTTATCGCCGCCAATGTCCATCGTGCGAAAAATAACCGGCTTCTCTCCCGCCGCCAGCAGTACCTGCTGGTAGGCCTCAAACTGTTCCTGTTCGTCAGGGGCGCTGTCGCGATCCATGAACAACATTTCAGTGCGGAACAGACCGATGCCTTCCGCGCCATTGGCAAACGCGCCCGGCGCTTCCAGCGCCGTACCAATATTGGCGGCGATATCAAGACGCTGATTATCCCGGGAGAAAGCAGGCAAAGACGCTTCTCTCGCCTGTTGCTGTTGACGCTTATCCGCCAGTTGCTGCGCAATGGCGTAATAGCCGCAGACGGCGGCGTTCGGGTTAATCGCCAGCACGCCGCATTGGGCATCCAGCACCGCAGGTTGCCCGGCGTAGCGACTGAGCGCGTCCAGGGGCAGCCCACTGAGCACCGGAATCGCGGATGCGCGCGCCAGAATCAGCGTGTGCGACGTTCTGCCGGTTTTCTCCAGAATCATGCCGGACAGGTGCTGCAAATCGAGGCTCAGGAACTGGCTTGGCGTCAGATCTTCCGCCACCAGAATGGTCGGCTGTTCAAGAATCAACGTATTACGCGGGCGTCGTTCCGGCCAGGTGATATGCAGCAACTGTTCGCTAATATCACGAATATCGCTTACCCGCTCGCGTAAGTAGTCGCTTGCGGAGGACGACAGCTTGTCGCACACCTGCTCCATATTGGCGATAATCGCCGCGCCCAGCCCCTTGTGCTGCTCGTCCATCAGGCGGCGAATGTTCCCCGCAAACTCGTCATCCTGGATCAGCGACAGATGGGCGCTAAGGATCGTTTTACTTTCACCGTCACGTTCGCGAAGCTGTTGATTAAGCTGCTCCGCCAGCGTCGCCAGGCTATGTTCGAGCCGGGTGCTGTCTTCCGCGCTGGCCGGAATTGCGCGATACGCCTCCAGATTATCGTTTCGCCACAACGTGAGCGCGCCAGCGCCGACGCCGTTAGCCAATACCGCGCCATACAGTAAATCGGGATTCAGTCGAACCAGCGAGCGCGGTAGCGGATGCGCCGCCAGTTCCGCAGAGGTCGGCTGAACGCTGTCACTGTCGATAAACCGGTGCTGGAGATAGGTCTCCAGAGAACGCCTGGCCTGCTCTTCATCACTGCCGCTAATGTTCAGACTGCAACTGTCGTTAAACAGCGTTCCGGTGCCGATCAGCGCCAGCGAGCTTTTCGCGTCCGCGCGCGCATTCTGGCGATGGTTAATAAACGTCACCTCGCTTTGCCACTGGCTACACTGCTCTTTCAGTTCCCACGCCGGACGCGCATGCAGGCCATTTGGCAACGGGCAGAGAAATTGAATCGTTAACATAACAACTCCTGATTAACGCAAGACGCTCATCTGAAATCCGTAAGATGAACGACGGTCTCACGCGTAAGACGGGTAATAAGTGCCGATAAAAGTTGCTGCGTGTGGATAATGTCGCGGCAATCCGCAATGGACGCGGCGCAATGCCCGTGACGCGTGGCGGGCCCAATAACCACCGTCGGGGTTCCCGTCCCGGTCAAATGCACCGCTCCGCCATCCGTCCCTCCATTACTGAACATATCCAGTTGCAGCGGCAGACCGGAGTCACTGGCGACGCTTTCAACCCAGGCGGTCAGTTTGGGCGGCGCGATGAGCGACTTATCGGCAAGCACCAGCATCGGCCCTTTACCGATCTGCCGATGATTCGCCGAGCCATAATCAAAGTTTTTCGCCCAGCAGGCGGTGTCCAGCACGATAGCGATATCGGGAGCAACCGCGCGAGCGGCCGTTTGCCCGCCGCGTAACCCGACCTCTTCGCTGGAGCTGGCTACCAGCCAGACCTCGGCGGGCAGCGCTGCGTCATGCCATTCACGCAGCAGCATGATCAACAAGTAGCACCCCAGTCGGTCATCAAATGCTTTCCCCATTACCCGCTGGTGTGGCAGCACCTGAAACGCAGAGTCAAAAGTAACGCGATCGCCAGGTCGAACGCCCGCCTGGATCACCTCATCATATGAGCGTGCGCCAATATCGACCCGCAAGGCGCCAACCTCATTTCCATTACGCTCGCCATCCAGCAAACCGGGAATTTTACTGTCTTCCCGCGTGGTAATACGCACGGGCTGGAGCTGGCGGGCCGCCATACGCACGTTGCCGACCGGCAACACATCGATCGCCCCTTCCGACGAGATACTGCGCACAATAAACCCCACCTCATCCATGTGCGCGCAGATCATCACTTTCGGCCCATCGGACTCATTAAGGCGGATCAGCACCGATCCCAGCCCGTCAAAACGCACCTCTTTGTGCAGACGATCCGCTTCCTCCAGTAAGATCTGGCGCACTTCCTGCTCTGAGGAGGCAATGGCATCCGCCTCGCTCAGGGCTTTTAACAGCGATAAATCCATTATGCTTCTCCCGTGAGCAATACTGTTTTCGGCATCGTGTAGAGCACTTCCGCGCCGTCTTCCGTGACCAGTACGACATCTTCAATACGCACGCCGCCCTGCCCCGGCAGGTAAATGCCCGGCTCTACGGTCAGCAACATGCCTGCGGCAAGTCGGGTGGTATCCGTTGGTGAAAAGCGCGGCGCTTCATGCACCTCAATGCCGATAGCGTGCCCGGTGTTGTGGCCGAAATAATCGCCATAGCCCGCCGCCTCAATCACCCGACGAGCCGCAGCATCCACCGCCTGGCAGCACACGCCCGGACGAATGGCGGCAATCGCCGCCTGCTGCGCCTCAAGAACCGTCTGGTAAACGGCGAACAGCGGATGAGATGCGACGGGCGCATCCTGCCCGCTCACGAGGAATGTTCGCGTCATATCCGAACAATACCCCTGATATTGCGCCCCAAAATCCAGGGTAATAAATTCACCCGCCGCGACGATTTTTTCGCTGGCTTTACCGTGGGGTAACGCCCCACGCCAGCCGCTGGCGACGATGGTGTCAAAAGAGGCTTTTTCCGCCCCCTGCTGGCGCATAAACCACTCCAGCTCCGCGGCAATTTCCCGTTCGAGAAGACCGGGGCGAATAAAACGGCGGATATGCTCCGCGCTGCAATCGGCAATCCGGCAGGCCTCGCGTATCAACGCTATTTCCTGTGTCGTTTTGATCTGTCGCAGCGCGTCCGGCGACGCGCTCACCAGCTTCGCCCGCAGCCTTTCCTGCCAGCGTTGCGCGCAATCCCAACTTACCTGCGCGCCTTCAAAACCAATGACCTGCAATTGCTCGTCGTCGATTATCTGGTTCACAATGGAAGTCAGCGTCTGCGACCCGGCCAACAGATGCAGTTGATCGCCATGCGCACGCGCTTCAACGTCAGCGTAATAACGGCCATCCACCAGCAGATGCGCGCTTTTATGCGTGATAAAAACAAACCCGGCGCTGCTGGAAATCCCCAAATGCGGTTGCTTGTTCTGCCGGGATGAAATCAATACCGCATCCAGGCGTTGTTCCACCAGCCACTGGCGAAGCGATGCACGTAACGTCATGATGTCATTCCTTTTTTCAGAGGCTTTCAATCAGCAGTTTGCCTCTGCGATACATCATGTGACGCAGGAAAACGACCATCAGCGCCGTGATCACCGCCCCTAACACGATCCCCGCCATATAGACGCCAAGATTGCTCACCAGCGGCCATGCCCAAATCGCAGACTCAGGGAACCACTGCACGGCGCCCAGCCAGACGGCGGTTGTCGAGCCGACAATCGCGCCCACCATATACGAAGGGATTGCCGTGATCGGGCTTTCCAGCGCGAAAGGAATCGCTCCCTCGCTGATCCCCATAAACGCCAGGAACATCGCGGTTTTGCCTTGCGGATACAGTTGCGCGTTAAACAGGCGCTTACCGGTTAAGCGACGATCGAGAATCGTTGCCAGCCCCAGACCAATCGGCGGGATCACAATCGCGATAGAACGCGCGGTGACGGGTAAAACGTGATCGGTAGTGAAACTAAAAGCGACAAATCCTGCGGCCTTGTTAATTGGGCCGCCGAGATCGATCGCCGTTGCCGCCGAGATCCCCATCGCATACATCAGCGTTCCTTTTTCACCCGCCGCCGTCAGTAGCGTGCGGATACCGCCGTTGATCCATCCGCCAAACGGCGTGATCACGTAGTACATCGCCAGCATCACAAAAATGGCGGACAAAATGGGCAGCAAAAAGGTGGTTTTGAAGGCCAGTAAGAAATCAGGCAACTGGATTTTTTGATTCATCCACTTCACCAGATAGCCCGCGACAATCGAGATAATCAGCGCCCCGATGAACGTTGACGGTACGGGCGCGGTCGTTACCCATTGCAGGCTGGCCGGGTCAAAATTCAGTATCTGGGTTGGCTGGGTGGACATTAAGCCGCCGATGAATCCTGCGGGAAAGGCCAGCTTACCGCCGATAGAGTTAGCGACAAACGCCGCGAACATTGGAATCGCAAAGCCAAACAACACGCCGCCAAAGGATTGCGATAGCCAGGCGAATTTCAGTAATGAGAGGTTAAAACCGTCGAATTTTCCGCTATTCAGCGCATCCATAATGCCGGTATCTGCGGGAATTTTCAGCCAGCTATAGGCAATCAGCTGGCTGAAAGCGAGAATCACCCCACCCATGATTAACGTGGGCACCATGCGCGAGATACCCGACATGACGTGCTGCGGAAGTTCGCCCCAGAAGCTGTTACGGGAGGCCGGAGGGGTTTTTATTGCCGCTGCCGCACCGGATGCGCCAGGCACAACGGTTGCACTGCGTTTTTTAATGGCCATATGTGTATCCCTGTCGAAAATTATTGTTGCTCTGCCGCAATCATCTCTTCGATTTCTTTAATGATACCGGCGGCGTTTTTTATCGCGTCCTGGAGCGTAATTTCATACACATCGCGCGACTCAAACCGTTCATTGTCTTCGGGGGTAACGGCAACGGAATGGATGATTAGCGTCGCCTCAGCGATATCCTGCGCCGTCAGGCGATTCTGGATGCCGTCCGCCCCCTGGGTTTCAATTTTCACCTCGTATCCCGCTTCAACCGCCGCCTCTTCCAGCGCCTGAGCCGCCATAAATGTGTGGGCCAGCCCCATCGGGCATGCGCAAACAGCAATGAGTTTTTTCGCCATAACAGACTCCTCCAGATAGTTAACGAGAGAAATTATGGCGGTGAGAGCCTGCGCATTGTTATCAGACAAATAATGCTTTTACTGGACAAATAATCCCGTTAAACAGAAATGTGACGAGCGTCGGAAAGGTCGGCGACGGGCACAAAAAAACCGCGTCAGTGACGCGGTTTAAGGCCGGATAATGCAGGCAACGACTGTCATGCCCTGCCTGATGGCGCTAACGCGTATCAGGCCTGCCGAGCTTCAATTACAGAATTTGCCCTAACGTCTGGCGCAGATGCGCGCCGGAGCCGAGCAGACCGGGATTATCATGCACAATCAGGTAAACCGGAATATCCTGAACGTAGGCTTTGAAACGGCCTTTGTCTTCAAACCCGCCACGAAAGCCGGAGGCTTTAAAGAACTCCAGGAAGCGCGGCACGATGCCGCCCGCAATGTAGACGCCGCCAAACGTGCCCAGCGTCAACGCCAGATTACCGCCAAAACGGCCCATAATGACGCAAAACAGCGACAGCGCACGACGAGAGTCAATGCAGGTATCCGCCAGCGCGCGTTCGGTAATATCTTTCGGTTGCAGATTTTCCGGCAGACGGCCATCAGATTTGACGATAGCGCGATACAGATTCACCAGCCCTGGCCCCGACAACACGCGCTCGGCGGAGACGTGACCAATTTCCGCACGCAGTTCTTCGAGAATAATGCCTTCCTCTTCGCTGTTCGGCGCGAAGTCAACGTGACCGCCCTCGCCCGGCAGGCTGATCCAGCGTTTATCGACATGAACCAGGTGCGCCACCCCTAATCCGGTTCCGGCGCCGTAAACGGCAATCGGTTTGCCGGCAACCGGTTCCGCGCCGCCGAACTGGATCAGATGCTCTTTGCGCAGCATCGGGATCGCCATCGACACGGCGGTAAAATCGTTGATGATTTCCAGATGGCTAAAGCCAAGATTCTTTTTCATCTCCGCAATAGAAAATGCCCAGGTGTGGTTGGTCATCGCCACCCAGTCACCGGTGATCGGGCAGGCGATAGCGATACAGCCGTCTTCCACCCTGGCGTTATGCTCGTCCAGATACACGCGCACCACGGCTTCGAGGCTCGGATAATCCAGCCCGGAATAGGTTTTCGCCTGCGAAATCTCCCCGCTGGTCATATCGCACAGAGCAAGACGCGCGTTGGTGCCGCCTACATCACCTACTAAAGCATATTTTGTCATTCTTCTACTGCTCCGCTAAAGTCAGAATAAATCTTTGCCACACTGTAAATTCATGGGGGCATAACAACAACGGTCGAGAGGCGAGCTCCCCAAAAATATCGATCTGCATCACATAATTACTTTATCGTTTCAGCACCATTTGCAGCGATGCCATCGGGCAGGCTGTGCAAACTAAGCATATGACTCAGTATTAAGGAATAGATCATGCTCCATCCGCGAGCCAGAACGATGCTGTTATTATCGCTTCCCGCACTCATTATTGGCATTGCCTCCAGTCTGGTATTGATCGCCGTGATGAAAGTCGCCTCCGTTTTACAGCGCCTGCTGTGGGAGCAAATCCCCATCGGCCTGGGCATTGCCCATGATTCCCCCGTCTGGATTATCGGCATGCTCACGTTTACCGGGATCATGGTCGGGCTTGTCATCCGCTACAGCCCTGGGCATGCGGGCCCGGACCCGGCGACCGAACCGCTGATCGGCGCACCGATGAGCCCTGTCGCGCTTCCGGGCCTGCTGATCGCGCTCATTCTCGGCCTGGCAGGTGGAGTAAGCCTGGGGCCGGAGCATCCCATTATGGCGGTGAATATCGCGCTGGCCGTCGCTATCGGCGCGCGCCTTTTCCCACGCATAGGGGCGCTGGACTGGACGATCCTGGCTTCCGCAGGCACTATCGGCGCGCTGTTCGGCACCCCTGTCGCCGCCGCGCTGATTTTCTCGCAAACCCTGAACAGCTCTGACGATACGCCCTTGTGGGATCGTCTGTTCGCTCCGCTGATGGCGGCAGCCGCGGGATCGTTAACCACCAGCCTGTTCTTCCATCCGCACTTCTCCTTGCCGATTGCGCACTACACGCAAATGCGGCTGAGCGATATTTTCAGCGGCGCAGTGGTGGCAGCCATTGCGATTGCGGCGGGTATGGTGGCGGTATGGTGTTTACCACGTCTGCATACGTTGGTGCATCGTCTGAAAAATCCGGTACTTATTCTCGGTATCGGCGGTTTTATGTTGGGAATTCTGGGCGTATTGGGCGGGCCGCTGACCCTCTTTAAAGGGCTGGACGAGATGCAGCAGTTGGCGTTCAGCCAGACGCTGGGCGCCACGGACTACTTTATGCTGGCGATCGTTAAGCTGGGCGCGCTGGTTATCGCCGCCGCCTGCGGTTTCCGGGGCGGGCGTATCTTCCCGGCGGTCTTTGTGGGCGTGGCGCTGGGTCTGATGCTGCACGCGCATGTTGAAGCGGTTCCGGCGGCAATTACCGTCTCATGCGCGATTCTGGGGATGATGCTGGTCGTAACCCGTGACGGCTGGCTGAGTCTGTTTATGGCCGCAGTCGTCGTACCGGACACCACCCTGCTTCCGCTGTTGTGCATCGTTATGCTTCCCGCCTGGCTCCTGCTGGCAGGCAAACCGATGATGGCCGTCAACCGCCACGACAGATAACCGGCCACCGCGTTTACTCCCCGTTGCGCGATTCCAGCGCGCGGGTGACGGTACGCAGCAATTCCGGCAAATCGGCTTTCGGCAGCACGACCTCAATCAGCGAAAGCCGCTGCGGGGATTTCAGGCGCGCCAGCACTTCCTCCAGCTGGATAGCCTGCGTTACCCGCCAGCACTCCGCCTGACAGTTCGCACTGAGCGCCTGCGGAACCTGTGTCCAGTTCCATCCGGCGATATCGTTATAACGCTGGTTCGCCCCATGAATGGCGCGCTCCACGGTATAGCCATCGTTATTGAGCAGCAGAATGACCGGCGACTGTCCATCCCGCATCATCGACCCCAGTTCCTGAATCGTCAGCTGCGCCGCGCCGTCTCCGGTAATCAGAATCACTCGCCGTTCCGGGCAGGCGGTTTGCGCGCCAAAGGCGGCGGGCAAAGCATAGCCGATTGATCCCCAAAGCGGTTGCACCAGCACATCCGCGCCAGCAGGCAGTGAAAGATCCGCCGCGCCAAACGCGGCGGTTCCCTGATCGGCAAGGATAATATCGCCCGGCAGCAGGTACGCCTGTACCGTATGCCAGAAGTTTTCTTGCGTCAGCGCCCCTTTCTCAATATGGCCGCCGGGCGCATGCGCCGGGGTCGGAGGAGGCGAAAATGAAAGTTCCAGACATAACTCGCGCAACGTAGTGACCGCCTGCTCCATCGACAGACCGCTGAACCAGCTATTCCCGACGCGCGAAGCATGCGGCTGGATTTCAATTGTGCGTTCCTGCGGCAGTTGCTGTGTGAAGCCCGCCGTCAGCGTATCAACAAACCGGGTGCCAACGCAGATAACGGTATCAGCCTCTTCAATCGCCTGACGCACCGATTCACTGCTGGCTCCGGCGCTGTATGTACCGACA
This sequence comes from Citrobacter sp. CK194, assembly GCF_030333395.1. Classification (NCBI taxonomy): domain Bacteria; kingdom Pseudomonadati; phylum Pseudomonadota; class Gammaproteobacteria; order Enterobacterales; family Enterobacteriaceae; genus Citrobacter; species Citrobacter sp. CK194. The sequence continues at coordinate 205,652 of NZ_JAOWGA010000019.1, read as the reverse complement.
AAATTCGGGTGCTGCTCATCAAACAGCCCTTTGCCCATGAGCAGCGTCGCGTGCGCTATTGGCGTCTCCGCCATCCAGCGTTGTAAAACCGGCTGCAAGCCGAAACGCAGGGCGAGAAAGTCTGCCAGCAGCGCCACACGCGGGCTGTTCATCAGCCGCTGGCGCGCGCGATAGCGAAACGCCGCCACCGTGTCATTTTCCCCTTCGGCACGGTCAGGTGTGAGAACGTTTACAGGAGGGACAGCAGATCGTTTTGCCACATCCGCCGGTAACATCAGATAGCCGGGTCTGCGCATCGTCAGCATTTCGCGTAATACGCGGTCGATTTCATAACAGGCGTTCTGTTCATTCAACACGGCGCTGGCGGCCGTTACAGCCTGGCTTATACGGTAAAAATGCTGGAAGTCGCCATCGCCTAGGGTGTGATGCATCAGTTCGCCCCGTCGCTGTGCGCCGCTGCATGGCGCGCCGACAATATGCAGCACGGGAACGTACTCTGCGTAGCTTCCCGCCAGGCCATTAAGCGCGCTTAACTCCCCTACGCCGAAAGTGGTCAACAACGCCCCAGCCCCGGCTAACCGGGCGTAGCCATCAGCCGCATAGGCGGCATTCAGCTCATTCGCGCACCCTACCCAGCATACGTCACGATGCGCAATCACATGGTCAAGAAACTGCAAATTATAATCGCCCGGCACACCAAAAAGATGCCCGATACCGCAGCCTGCCAGTCTGTCCAGCAGGTAATCCGCAACGGAGTATGGGGTTTGCATGACAGCTATCCTTCTGACGGTAACCTCATGTTGAGTATTAAAGAACTGTGATAGCTGTCCAGAAAAGCCGCTGCAAAAGGGGTGGAAAGCAGGATTTACAGTTTTTCACGGTGTAATCTCATTGAATAACAATCCGTGTAAACGTATACACTGAAAACTCACGTCATTCAGAGGGCAACAACATGGTTTATCGGGCCGATGAAAATCGCTACCAGACAATGGAGTATCGCCGCTGCGGTCAGAGCGGTTTAAAGCTCCCCGCCATTTCACTTGGGCTATGGCACAATTTCGGTGATACCACTCAGGTAGAGAACAGCCGGGCGCTGCTACAGCGTGCTTTTGATCTGGGAATTACCCATTTTGATCTCGCGAATAATTACGGCCCGCCGCCAGGCTCAGCAGAGCGCCATTTTGGCCGTATCCTACAGGAAGATTTTTTACCGTGGCGCGATGAACTGATCATTTCCACTAAAGCGGGTTATACCATGTGGGATGGCCCTTACGGTGACTGGGGTTCGCGCAAGTATTTGATAGCCAGCCTCGATCAAAGCCTGAAACGTCTGGGGCTGGAGTATGTCGATATCTTCTATCACCACCGCCCTGACCCGGAAACGCCGCTCAAAGAGACGATGAAAGCGCTGGATCATATTGTTCGTCAGGGAAAAGCGCTGTACGTCGGGATTTCCAACTATCCGGCGGATCTGGCCAGACAGGCCATTGAGATCCTGGACGACCTGGGCACGCCGTGCCTGATTCACCAGCCCAAATACTCGATGTTCGAGCGCTGGGTCGAAGACGGCTTGCTGGCATTATTGCAGGAGAAAGGCGTTGGCAGTATCGCCTTTTCACCGCTGGCGGGCGGGCAATTAACCGATCGTTATCTCAACGGCATTCCGGCTGATTCCCGGGCCGCCAGCGGAAGCCGCTTCCTTAACCCGGATCAGATTACCCCGGAGAAACTGGAAAAAGTGCGCCAGTTAAATGCGCTGGCCGGACGTCGGGGGCAAAAACTGTCCCAGATGGCGCTGGCCTGGGTGCTGCGCGACGACAAAGTGACGTCAGTGCTGATTGGCGCCAGCAAGACCGCGCAAATTGAAGATGCCGTGGGGATGCTGGCGAATCGTCATTTTTCTCCCGCCGAATGCGCAGAAATCAACGCAATCCTGAACGGCGGCCAATAATCACTTTTTAGCAAAAAGTGCTCTCACTCATGATTTAAGAGTTAAGGCGATGAAACGGGGCTTTACCGCCCCGTAATATTGCGTTAACAGGCCGATTACGGCTCGATCGTGAAGGAGAAAAAGAATGTTCAGGTCACTGATTCTGGCGGCAGCCTTATTGGCTTTTACACCGCTTGCCGCGAACGCTGGCGAAATCACCCTGTTGCCATCGATAAAATTACAAATTGGCGATCGCGATAATTACGGTAACTACTGGGACGGCAGATACTGGCGCGACCGGGATTACTGGCACCACCATTATGAATGGCGTAAAAATCGCTGGTGGCGACACGATAATGGCTATCATCGCGGCTGGGATAAGCGCAAAGCCTATGAACGCGGCTACCGCGAAGGCTGGCGCGATCGCGACCACCACCCTGGCCGGGGTCACGGACACCGTCATTAAAAATAGCCCCGTTCAAACGGGGCTATTTTCGAATTGTGTTTTTATCAGCAATACCGATTCAACCATTTCTCTTAACTTCCCTGGCTATACGGTCTTTAAATCACAACCCCAGCGCGGTTCCTACCAGCAACCAGATATTCAGCGCCACCACCAGCACCACAATCATCCAGCCGATGTACTTGACCCATTGGGTATTCACCAGATCGCCCATCAATGTGCGATCGCTGGTAAAAATCAATAACGGCACCAGCGCCAGCGCAATGCCGAAACTCAGCAGGACCTGGCTCATCACCAGGATTCGGGTTGGATCGAGCCCCATAAGAATAACGATAAACGACGGCATCATCGTGATGGTGCGGCGTACCCACAGCGGAATATGAAAGCGAACAAATCCCTGCATCACAACCTGCCCCGCCAGCGTACCGACCACGGTGGAAGAGAGCCCCGCCGCAACCAGGCTCAGGCCGAACACCGTCGCCGCAGCGTGGCTAAGCAGCGGTTCCAGCGTCAGATACGCCTGATCAAGATCGGCAATACCGGTATGCCCGCTAAAATGGAACGCGGCGGCAGCGGTCGCCATCATCGCCAGGTTCACGAACCCTGCAATCGTCATCGCTATCGCCACATCCCATTTGGTGGCGGCATAGCGCTGCTGCCGGGAGCCGCCGTGCAGATGCTGCGTTAAAGAAGAGTGCAGATAGATAACGTGGGGCATGATGGTCGCGCCCAGCACCCCGGCGGCCAGAAATACCGCCTCAGAGTTCGGCAGGCTGGGGATGATCATCCCTTTGCTCAGCTGCGCCAGGCTTGGCTGCGAAAAAATCAGTTCCACAATATAGGCTGCGGCCACAAACAGCAGTAATCCGCCAATCACTTTTTCCAGCGGTTTTTGCCCACGACGCTGCAACATCAGAATCAGGAATGTGGCGATACCCGTCAGCACCGCCCCCTGCAACAGGGAGATACCGAGAATGAGCTTAAAGCCGATCGCTGCCCCGATAAATTCCGCTAAGTCGGTGGCCATCGCGATGATTTCCGCCTGAACCCAATAGAACCAGACGACAGGGCGCGGGTAATGATCGCGAATTTGCTCCGCCAGGTTTTTGCTTGTCGCAATCCCCAGTTTGGCCGACAGAACCTGGATGAGCATCGCCATCAGGTTCGCCCAGACAACCACCCACAGCAATTTATAGCCAAAGCTGGCTCCGGCCTGAATATTGGTCGCAAAGTTACCGGGATCGATGTATCCGATCGCGGCGATGAACGCCGGGCCCATCAATGCGAGCCTTAACTTGCGCGCCGCTCGTCCACTACTGCTTTCAACGCGATCGTTTGTCATCTTTTGCCTCAGAAACATAGCCTTTGCTATGTTTTATGCTATGTTTATTGAGAATGATTATCAAGTGCATTTTAATGGGTAACGTTGATATCTCTGATAGCGCCAGGCTATGGGCCAGCAAGGGAGGGTCGAAAAACAAAACCAGGTTGTTTGTTAATTGTATGAGATTAGCACAATGACATAACTTTTCACTTCCATACTAAACATAACAGAAACGTATTCCAGATCACTAATTTTGAATCTCATCACAGCTCCTTATTATAGTGTGTGTTTGATCTCGTTTTCTTTATTGTTGTTGCATAGAATGTGCACGGAAATTAAACCTGCCTCATATTTGGAGCAAATATGGACCGCGTCCTTCATTTTGTCCTGGCCCTCGCTGTTGTTGCGGTACTCGCACTGCTGGTAAGCCATGACCGTAAAAAAATTCGCATTCGTTACGTCATTCAGCTGCTTGTTATCGAAGTTTTACTGGCCTGGTTCTTCCTGAACTCAAACGTTGGCCTGGGCTTCGTGAAAGGTTTCTCCGAGATGTTTGAAAAACTGCTCGGTTTTGCCAACGAAGGGACCAACTTCGTTTTCGGCAGCATGAACGATCAGGGCCTGGCCTTCTTCTTCCTGAAAGTCCTTTGCCCCATCGTCTTTATTTCCGCGCTGATCGGTATTCTTCAGCACATCCGCGTTCTGCCGGTTGTGATTCGCGCGATTGGTTTCCTCTTATCCAAAGTCAACGGGATGGGTAAACTGGAATCATTTAACGCCGTCAGCTCCCTGATTCTGGGCCAGTCTGAGAACTTTATCGCGTATAAAGACATCCTCGGCAAAATGTCCCGCAATCGTATGTACACGATGGCGGCAACGGCAATGTCTACCGTATCCATGTCTATCGTGGGCGCGTACATGACCATGCTGGAGCCGAAATATGTCGTTGCGGCGCTGGTTCTGAACATGTTCAGCACCTTTATCGTTCTGTCAGTGATCAACCCGTATCGCGTCGAAGCCAGCGAAGAAAATATTCAGATGTCTAACCTGCACGAAGGTCAGAGCTTCTTCGAAATGCTGGGCGAATACATTCTGGCAGGCTTTAAGGTCGCGATTATCGTTGCGGCGATGCTGATTGGCTTTATCGCCCTGATCGCGGCGCTGAACGCCCTGTTCGCGGCCGTTCTGGGCATCTCCTTCCAGGGCATTCTGGGTTACATCTTCTACCCGGTGGCCTGGGTCATGGGGGTTCCGGCGAATGAAGCGCTTCAGGTAGGCAGTATCATGGCGACCAAACTGGTATCTAACGAATTCGTCGCCATGATGGATCTACAGAAAATCGCCTCTACGCTCTCTCCGCGCGCGGAAGGCATCATCTCTGTATTCCTGGTCTCCTTCGCTAACTTCTCTTCCATCGGGATTATCGCAGGCGCGATTAAAGGTCTGAACGAAGAGCAAGGCAACGTGGTTTCACGTTTTGGTCTGAAACTGGTGTACGGCTCAACGCTGGTGAGCGTACTGTCTGCGTCTATCGCAGCGCTGGTGCTGTAATTACGGTATCACCAGGCGGCGGCGCAAACGCCTTCATCTGGCCTTACGACGCGCAACCGGGGACATGTTCCCCGGTTTTTTTATAGCTGTGGCGCTTCCAGCGGGCGCGGTCGCCCAATCAGATAACCTTGCAGATAGTTCACGCCCAGGCTTAAGAGTAATTCCCGCTGCTCCGGCGTCTCGACAAATTCGGCAACCACGCATAAGGATTTCGCTTTCGCGAGATCGGTAATTGATTTCACGATCATCGCATCCAGAGAGTCCGTCATAATGTCTTTTATGAAGCAACCATCAATCTTGATGATGTCTGCCCGCAGGCGTTTAAGACGTTCATAGTTCGCGTATCCCGTACCAAAATCATCAATGGCTATCCTGAAACCGAAATTCCGCAGTTGCGCAATATTCTGCGTGCTGATTTCAGAATTGGAAAACGCCTGCTCTTCGGTGATTTCGATGATCACGCTTTCAGGCGTAATACCATAACGCCTGAACAGGCCGATAATGCGTGATGCGCTCTCTTTATTCAGTAACGTCAACGGCATTAAATTGACCGAGAAACGGGCGCCCGGCGCTGTCGTCGGATGGGTGGCTATCCATCGCAGCAGGGCTTCCACAACCTGTAAATCAAAGCGGGCGCTGAGGTTAAATTGGGCAATCAGTGGAATAAACTGATCCGGCGTCATAATGCCGTCATCACTTTTCAGTCGCGCCAGAACCTCCGCATACCCTTTCCCCTGCGCGTTGAGAATCGGTTGCGCGTACAAAACCAGATCGCCGTTTTCCAGCGCCTTGCGAACCTTTTGCAGCAGTAATACCCGTTCCGTCGTCTGATCGGAGACCGCCTCAAGACTTTGGGTCAGCGCCATAACCCGGTGGTTCGCGCAGGATTGCTCCGACAACCAGCTAAGCTGCCCCAGCAGGGGTTGCAGCGTCTCCTGTCTGCCGTCGTAAGCGCCCCACGCGGCGCCGTATTCCATGTCCAGCCCGGTATTGTTCCAGTAAATTTTGCGACTATTGAGGAGATTAACCATATGTTGCAGGCGGGCTTCCGTCTCAGGGCCGCGAAGCACTAACAACAATTCGCTGCCTGGCACCTGAAATACGCTCTCGTTTTCTTGCAGGAACGGTTGCAGCATTCGACACACCGAGCGTTTGCAATGAACGCGCATCAGCATGCCGTAATGTCGACTCAAAAATTCCAGGTTTTCCATCCGCAGGCAGCACACCGTTTGTCCTGTTCCCTGCAACAAAAATTGCTCCAGCGCGCGAATGTTAGGAAGGCGCGTCAACGGATCGGTTAACGCCTGACCATGCCACTGTCGGTTCAACCATTCGCTGCGTTGATAAATACACACCATATACAGCAAGCAAATACTAAAGGAGATGAGAACAGAGAGGATAAAGGCCAGTGAATATTCAGAGCCGACGCCCTGCAAGAAATTCCGGTTATACACCAGCAGGCACAGCGCAGAGATGGCCCAGCTGAGGTTCAGCAGCGGATAACTCAGCTTGCCCACGCCGAGCGTAAAAACAATAAAAAAGACGGGCACCAGATAACCGGCAATATAGTCGGCATCAAAAGGCGCGCACATCAGAACGATCAGCGCCACGACGACGGAGATCCAGGTCAGGGTAAACAGACGCTTCTCTTTGACCAGATACGGCGCAATGTCCCTGCGCCAGAAAATGCGGCAATAGCGCGGGTTGATTATCATCCGCAAAGGATAATAAAAGAGCATAGTGAAAATCAGGACCGCTGAAATCAGGCTCAGAATATCCACGATGGTATAAATAATGGTTGCTGTACCAAAGAATGTTGATATCGCAACAGGGTAGTCCAGACAATGCCCCGCGAGATACATGCTGGCTTTGATGCCCGCCGGCGCGACAAACCCGAGCCAGAAGATACGCAACCAGATATTCCTGTCAGGCAATCCATGACGCCAGCGCGCCCCCACTTGCCAGCGGACAATCCCGCAAATGCCCAATACGGAAAAGGTCTGACAAAATAACAGCACCGCTGCCTGCATTAACGGGAGATGAAGGTTCCAGTGATTGGTCGCCATCATCGCTAAAATGATAGGGACAATACCGCGTCGGCCAAATAAGAACAGCACGGAAAACATGACGCATAGCGGCAGCCAGGCCAGGAAAATAGAGCTGTCATCGACAACGGCGAGCGGAGAAATAGAGCGGGAGAACTGTATGCCGACAATGGATAACGTCAAAGAAACGATAAATATTCTTATATTTTTTAGTAAGTTATGCTTATCCTGCATAGATTCCCTGTTCTCATCAGTCACGCTATAAGGCACACAAATAATAAGTTTATTCGTGACGCGAAGCAAACCTGCACAGGCCTGATATCAGGCGCTCTTACACGTTCTTTCATTTGATACAAAGGTATTGACGCTTACTGAAACTGTATTACAAAAATGGCGGGAACGCAGATACAAAAAACCCCCGCTTTTCAGCGAGGGTTCAAATTTTGGTGGAGCTAAGCGGGATCGAACCGCTGACCTCTTGCATGCCATGCAAGCGCTCTCCCAGCTGAGCTATAGCCCCACGATGCTTTTACGTACCAGATTTGTTGGGATTCAAATTTGGTGGAGCTAAGCGGGATCGAACCGCTGACCTCTTGCATGCCATGCAAGCGCTCTCCCAGCTGAGCTATAGCCCCGTCACGTAAAGCTTGTCGAGTTGACGGGCGGCATCATATGAATTCCCTTCGCATGTGTCAACGGCAAAATGCCACCGGCAAATTCAATCGCTGAAAAAGCAGGCAAATGAAGAACATTGCGTAACAACTCGCATTTAGTAGTTAAACGCGTCACGGTTTCAACTAAAATGATGCTATAAAGTGAACCGCTAATTAACCATACGACTATTCAGGGAATCGTTATGTTCAAGGAACGGATGACGCCAGAAGAACTCGCTAATCTGACCGGTTACAGCCGACAAACCATCAATAAATGGGTGCGCAAGGAAGGCTGGACGACGTCGCCCAAACCAGGCGTACAGGGAGGAAAAGCCCGGCTGGTACACGTTAATGAGCAGGTTCGCGAATATATCCGCAGCGCCGAGCGTTCTGCGGAGGGAGCATCGGAATCCTTTTCGTTAACCAGCGATACCTCTCTTGAATCGCTGCTGGTCACGCTGGCCAAAGAGATGACGCCATCTGAACAGAAGCACTTTACGTCTTTGCTTTTGCGTGAAGGGATTACCGGTTTGTTACAACGCTTAGGGATTCGCGATAGCAAATAATATGAAAAAATTACGCAGCAAAATGACGACCGAAGAGTTGGCGGAGTGCCTTGGCGTCGCCAGACAAACCGTTAATCGGTGGATCAGAGAACAAGGATGGGAAACTGAAAAGTTTCCGGGCGTAAAAGGCGGTCGGGCAAGGCTCATTCACATTGATGCTCGCGTACAGGAATTTATTCTTAACATCCCTGCCTTCCGCAACCATTCTGCGTTTTATCAGGCGGAGGAGCCGCTTGCCGAATACAGCCACGTTGTGCGCAGCCACGCCTATCGCCAGATTATTGATGCCGTGGAAAACATGTCGTCCAAAGAGCAGGAAAAGCTGGCGCAGTTTCTGTCGCGAGAAGGCATACGCGGTTTTCTCGCCCGTTTGGGCCTTGATGAATCGTAGACCCAATAAGCGCAGCGCCATCGGGCAACAGGCCGGATGGCGGCGCAACCCCCATCCGGCCTACGGTTAATACACCTTACTGCTGATTTTCACGTTCCGCGATAAAAGCCAGCGCTTTATTGATGCGCTCAATGCTGCGGGATTTACCAATCGCATGCACCGTGACGTCCAGCGCCGGAGACTGGCCTGCGCCAGTGACGGCAACGCGCAGCGGCATACCGACTTTACCCATCCCCACTTCCAGCTCATCGGCTGTCGCCTGAATTGCATGGTGTACGTTTTCTGCACTCCACTCTGTGATGGCCGCCAGCTTATCACGCACCACTTCCAGCGGCTGACGCGCGACCGGGCGCAGGTGTTTTTTCGCCGCATCTGCGTCGAACTCAGCAAAGTCCTCATAGAAATAGCGGCAGCTTTGCGCCATCTCTTTCAGTGTTTTGCAGCGTTCGCCCAGCAGTTTCACCAGTTCAGCCAGCTGCGGGCCGTTACGGGTATCGATATTCTCCTGCTCAATGTGCCATTGCAGGTGCGTTGCCACATATTCCGGCGCCAGAGAATTGATGTAGTGATGGTTCAGCCACAGCAGTTTGTCAGTGTTGAACGCACTGGCGGATTTGCTCACGGCATTCAACGAGAACAGCTTGATCATCTCTTCACGGGTGAAGATCTCCTGATCGCCGCTGGACCAGCCCAGACGCACCAGGTAGTTCAGCAGCGCTTCCGGCAGGTAGCCGTCGTCACGATACTGCATCACGCTGACCGCGCCATGACGCTTGGACAGTTTTTTTCCGTCGTCGCCGTTGATCATGGAAACGTGCGCGTACACCGGAACCGGCGCGTTCAGCGCTTTCAGGATGTTAATCTGGCGCGGCGTGTTGTTGATATGGTCTTCGCCACGAATCACATGGGTGATTTCCATATCCCAGTCATCCACAACCACGCAGAAGTTATAGGTCGGGGAACCGTCGGTACGACGAATGATCAGATCGTCCAGCTCCTGGTTGCTGAATTCGATCGGCCCACGGATCTGGTCGTCAAAAATAACGGAGCCGTCCTGCGGGTTGGCAAAACGCACAACGCAAGGCTCATCGTCAGAATGATGTTCGTGACCATGACGGCAGCGGCCGTCGTAACGCGGCTTCTCGCCTTTCGCCATTTGTTCTTCGCGCAGCGCTTCCAGACGCTCTTTGGAGCAGTAGCATTTATATGCCGTACCCGCTTCCAGCATCTCATCAATCACTGCGTTGTAACGATCAAAACGTTTGGTCTGGAAATACGGGCCTTCATCCCATTCCAGGCTCAGCCAGTTCATACCATCCATAATGGCTTCAATAGCTTCCGGCGTGGAGCGTTCGAGATCGGTGTCTTCAATACGCAGCACAAACTCACCGCCGTGGTTACGTGCAAAAAGCCAGGAGTAAAGAGCAGTACGCGCGCCGCCGACGTGCAGATAGCCTGTCGGGCTTGGCGCGAAGCGAGTTTTGATTTTCATGAAATGGCCTTACGTTTATTAAAGATGCCGACAACCGGCAAATCCGGGAAAGATTATCAGGCTGGTATTCTATCACCGTGGTCTGATTCCTCAATGTTGTTCGGGTTGGAACATCACGCTTTGCGATTTTCGTATACAAATCATGCTGAACGGAGTAATTCGCGATCGTTTTGTTTAAATTTACGACGAACGGACAATTTCTTTAGAAAATGCGTTGACTCATTTTCAACTCTCCCTATAATGCGACTCCACACAGCGGGGGTGATTAGCTCAGCTGGGAGAGCACCTCCCTTACAAGGAGGGGGTCGGCGGTTCGATCCCGTCATCACCCACCAACTACTTTATGTAGTCTCCGCCGTGTAGCAAGAAATTGAGAAGTGGGTGATTAGCTCAGCTGGGAGAGCACCTCCCTTACAAGGAGGGGGTCGGCGGTTCGATCCCGTCATCACCCACCACTTTCTCGCCAGCTGGATTTCTTGCAGTAAAATGAAGTACCGAAGTGGGTGATTAGCTCAGCTGGGAGAGCACCTCCCTTACAAGGAGGGGGTCGGCGGTTCGATCCCGTCATCACCCACCACTTCGGGTCGTTAGCTCAGTTGGTAGAGCAGTTGACTTTTAATCAATTGGTCGCAGGTTCGAATCCTGCACGACCCACCAATGTAAAAAGGCGCCCTAAAGGCGCCTTTTTGCTATGCGCAATATTTATATGCCTGATGACGCTTCGCTTATCAGGCCTACGGGTCTTGTAGGCCGGATAAGGCGCTTGCGCCGCCATCCGGCAATGCTCAACGAATCAGCGCATCAATCAACTTCGTTAATGCCGGTGTTGCCTGCTGCGGCTCGTAAACAATATACAAATCTGCCGGAATACGTTCTTCCAGAGGGCGAAACACCACGCCCGGCCAGTTCATCTGCGCATAACTGTCTGCGATTAACGTAATACCAATCCCCATGCTGATCATCGCCAGCACCGTTTGCGGCTCCATAACTTCACGCACTATCATCGGCGTAAATCCGGCCTTCTGACAAACACGTTGCAAAAATGCCCAATCGGTATGAATCGAAGGCATGGTAACGAAATATTCGTTGCGTAACGCATCAAGAGGGATCGCCGGGCAGCAAGCCAGAGGGTGATCTTCCGGCATCGCCACCAGAAATGCGGATTCATGTAAGCGCAGACTGGTAAATCCCTCCGTCGGTTCGATCGCCATCCGCCAGATGCCAGCATCCAGCTCGCGTCGCTCCAGTAACGCCATCTGCATCGCAGGCATTTTTTCGCGAAATAACACCTCGACATTGGGGTTCTCTTTCAAAAAACGGCGCATCACAGGACGCATTTTCCCCCACATCGCCGTGCCCACAACGCCCAGTTCAATGCGCCCTGCTTCACCGCGTCCGATCTGTTCCACGCGCGCAAATGCCTGATTCGCGCTGAACAACAAACGCCGCGACTCTTCCATGAGAATTTTCCCCGCATGCGTTAACGCCACGCTGCGGGAATGGCGAACAAACAACGGCGTGCCAAGCTGATTTTCCAGCTCTTTGACATGAATACTCAGAGGAGGCTGAGACATATTCAGACGCGCCGCCGCCCGGCCAAAATGCAGCTCCTCAGCAACAGCGAGAAAATAGCGCAATAATTTAAGGTCTATACGATGTACGCGTTCCATGATTATTGCGCTCCACAGATAAGGAATAATGCGCAACGTTAGCACATTTGTCTCAGGGACGTTGAAACGGCGGGCAGGCACCCCGCCGTTTCAGCCGTTAGTGCGCCAGTGGTTTCGCCAGCCATTTTTCTGGCTCGTGTTCATATTTGAAAAACAGCGCAAAAATCACTGCCAGCGCCAGCGCATAAGCGGCGAATACCAGCCAGATGGTCTGCCAGTCTTTCACGCCTTCCACCGAGAAGTAGTCCACGGCGATACCACTCAAAATTGACCCGACCCAGGCGCCTACGCCATTGACCATAGTCATAAACAGCCCCTGCGCACTGGCGCGGATCGTCGAACTGACTTCCTGCTCAACAAATACCGATCCTGAAATATTGAAAAAGTCGAAAGCGCAACCGTAAACAATCATCGACATCAGCAGCAGCACAACGCCAAACGGGGATGGATCGCCAAACGCAAAAAAGCCAAAGCGCAGCGTCCATGCCAGCATACTCATCAGCATCACGGTTTTAATGCCAAAGCGTTTCAGAAAGAACGGGATAGTCAGAATGAAACCCACCTCAGCCATTTGGGAAACAGACAGCAGGATGGAGGGATATTTCACCACAACGCTGTCAGCAAACGCCGGATTGCGGGCAAAATCGTGCAGGAAGGGATTACCGAAAACATTCGTAATTTGCAGCACAGCCCCTAACATCATCGCAAACAAAAAGAAAATCGCCATTCGCGGATTTTTGAATAAGACAAACGCATCCAGCCCCAGTTTGCTGGCAAGCGTGGCGGACGTATTCTTCTTCGCCACCGGAATTTTCGGTAGCGTAAAGGCATACAGCGCCAGTAACAGCGAAGCGCCAGCGGCAATGTACAGCTGCGCGCTGCTTAGCTCCAGCCCCATCAGGCTGACCGTCCACATAGCGATAATAAAGCCCACGGTGCCAAAGACGCGAACGGGCGGGAATGCAGTAACCGGGTCCTGGCCGGACTGCGCCAGGCAGGCGTAAGAAACGCTGTTGGATAAGGCAATAGTCGGCATATAGGCCATTGCATTAATTAACATTATCCAGAACATCGCATCCGGGTCGGTCACGGTCGTGGCATACAACAACGCGCCGGCGCACACCAGATGGCAGAGCATATATGCACGCTCGGCACGCAGCCATTTATCGGCGACGATCCCCATAATGCCCGGCATAATAATCGCCGCCAGCCCTTTTGAGCTGTAGATCATTCCAACGTTAGCGCCAGTAAAATGTAAGGTGTTAATCATGTAAGAACCCAGGGTCACCAGCCAGCTTCCCCAGATAAAATATTGTAAAAACGACATGACTTTTAAGCGGGACGTAATACCCATTTTTTTCGTTCCTTGCCGTAAAGTACGGCCCTGCAAGCAGGGCCATTATTATTTTGTGTTTTAAGCCAGTTGGCGTAAGAAGCCGCAAATCAGATTGATGAAGTTCTGCCGGGAAAGCTCAGCCGCCGCCAGCGTTTGCGCATGGGACAGTTTCACATCACCCAGCCCTTCCGCCAGATTGGTGATCGCGGATACGGCCACCACCTTTAGTCCGCAATGGCGCGCGCTAATCACCTCCGGGACGACCGACATTCCCACCACGTCGCCACCGATGATCTGCATCATGCGAATTTCCGCTGCCGTCTCAAAGTTCGGCCCCGGATAAGAGACAAACACCCCTTCGTGAAGCGTGAAGCCCTCTTCCCCTGCAACGCGCTGGAGAATGGCGCGGTAATCCGCATCGTAGGCATTGGCCAGCGAGAAGAAGCGATCGCCAAAGCGTTCGTCGTTCATCCCCACCATCGGCGTGCCCGGCATCGTATTGATATGATCGCTCAACGCGACCAGGCTGCCTGGCCCGACTTCCGGGCGCAGAGAGCCGGCGGCGTTAGTGCAAAACAGCAGTTCACAGCCCAGCAGTTTCAGGGTACGGATCGCGTCAGTCATGATCGTCATGCCGCGACCTTCGTAAAAGTGCCCACGGCCTTTCATACATGCCACCGGGACTCCAGCCAGATTCCCCAGCACCAGTTCCCCCGCATGCCCGTGAACGGTACTGACCGGAAAACCAGGCAAACGCGCATAAGAAATTGCCACCGCGTCTTCAATTTGCTCCGCCAGCGCTCCCAGACCGGAGCCAAGGATGAAAGCAACACGCGGGGTAAAATCAGGCTTGTGCGCGCGAATGATGTCAGCGCTGTACCAGGGATTTTGCGAAAAAAGGGTGTGGGTCATAAGAGGTCCTTAAAAACGGAATAATCGATAAATACGTTGGGTACATCGTTGTTATAACGAGAGTAACCAACCGATTACCAATACCGTTTTCCCGGACGATCGATATAAAATGTATATTGATACGTAAAATAAAATGGTCAGACTTTGCCTGATTTACCCACCAGAAATGGCAGGGACTGCTGAAGGTCTGTTCACCTCTGCCGATATTAACGTTTTAAGGCAAGAGGAAATGGTAATGACGACGATCAACACCTCAGTCTCCGCCGTTCAGAGCGGCAGCACGGGCAGCAAAGCCGCTACCGGTAACGATCTGTCTGCGCAAATCTCACGCATCACGCAGCAAATTACAAAGCTTACACAGCAGCTCAAAGAGGTTGCTGACGGCAGTGGCAGCACAGAAGAGAAACAAAAGCAGCAGGAACTGATACAGACGCAAATTAAAATGTTGCAGGCGCAGCTGGCGCAATTACAGCGCCAGCAGGCAGAAGAAACGCAGCAGAAGCAGGAGCAGAAACAACTCAGGGCCGAAGGTGTCAACGCGCCTTCCGACGATCACCAAATTGATGTTTATATCTGATACAACGGATCGCGTGCACGGCCAGCGGTAAGTTCACTGGCCTGCATGCGCACGACGTCCCACAGCGCCTGAGCCGCCGTAGAGAGCGACCGGTTCTTGCGTCTCGCCAGCATCAACTGCCTTTCGACGACGGGCGTCAACCGTTTCACCTGCAAATGACTTCCCTGAGGCAGCGGCAACGCCAGCGCGGGCAACACGCTGATGCCAATCCCCGCCTCCACCATCGGAAACAGCGTTGCGGGATGCCCAATCTCCTGCACGATCGTGGCATCAATGGCAAAATGCGCGAAAGCCGCGTCAATCAACGGGCGGCTGCCGGAGGCGTAATCCTGTAATACCAGCCGCTCATGTTTAAGATCCTGCCAGTTAACCCACTCCCGCTGCGCTAACGGACTATCCTGGCGACACAACAGCAAAAAGGGTTCAGACAGCACGGCTTCACATTGCAAATCCGAAACAGCCCCGGGATCGATGACAATGCCAAAATCCACATCCCCCTGACGAATGCTCTCCAGCACCCACTGCTGGGGACGATCGTGCAGTACAAAATCAATTTCCGGGTACAGCTGGTTACTCTGCGCGATACACTGCGGGATAAGATGCGCGGAAATCGTCTGGCTGGCCGCCACGCGCACGGTGCCGGTTAACTGCGTTCCCACTCTTCCGGCTTCCCGCAGAGTACTGTGCAGTTCATCGAGAACACGTTCCAGACGCCCCGCCAGCTGCTGACCCGCTTCCGTCAGCGTCACTTCTCGCGTGGTGCGATCCAACAGCTTAACTCCCGTCTGCCGTTCCAGCTCTTTTACGCTGTGGCTCACCGCAGACTGACTCAGACCAATGACGTCCCCTGCCCGACTAAAGCTTTTAGCCTGAGCAACGGTGACGAAGATACGAAGTTGACGCAGAGAATAATTCATCTGTTAAATTCATATATAGATGCAATAAATCAATTTTATTTCTCAAACGGAAAAAAGCAAAATACCTGCATCGACTTTCAGGAGTTTTTATGAAACTTTTTCGTATTCTTGATCCGTTCACGCTGACGCTTATCACCGTCGTTTTGCTGGCCTCCTTTTTTCCGGCCAAAGGGGATTTCGTTCCGTTTTTTGAAGGCTTAACCACCGCCGCGATTGCGCTGCTGTTTTTTATGCATGGCGCAAAACTCTCACGCGAAGCCATTATCGCGGGCGGCAGCCACTGGCGGCTGCACCTGTGGGTAATGTGCAGCACCTTCATCCTGTTTCCGGTTCTCGGGGTGTTATTTGCCTGGTGGGCGCCCGTCAATGTCGATCCCATGCTGTATACCGGTTTCCTGTACCTGTGTATTTTGCCCGCGACCGTACAGTCTGCCATCGCCTTTACCTCTCTGGCGGGAGGAAACGTCGCGGCGGCCGTCTGTTCGGCATCGGCCTCCAGCCTGCTGGGGATTTTTCTTTCGCCGCTGCTCGTCGGCCTGGTGATGAATATCCACGGAGCGGAAGGCAGCCTGGAACAGGTCGGCAAAATCATGCTGCAACTGCTGCTGCCGTTTGTGCTGGGGCACCTGTCGCGTCCGTGGATTGGCAACTGGGTCGCGCGTCATAAAAAGTGGATTGCAAAAACGGACCAGACCTCCATTCTGCTGGTCGTCTATTCCGCATTCAGCGAAGCCGTCGTTAACGGTATCTGGCACAAAGTGGGATGGGGCTCGTTGTTGTTTATTGTCGTCGTCAGCCTTGTGCTGCTGGCGATTGTCATTGGCGTTAACGTGTTTGCCGCCCGCAGGTTCGGATTCAGCAAAGCAGATGAGATAACCATTGTCTTCTGCGGGTCGAAAAAGAGTCTGGCGAACGGCATCCCGATGGCCAATATCCTGTTTCCCACCTCAGTGATTGGGATGATGGTGCTGCCGTTGATGATCTTCCATCAGATCCAGTTGATGGTCTGCGCGATGCTGGCGCGTCGCTACAAACGCCAGACCGATAAGTTGCAGGCGCAGCAAGAAGGCCGCGCCGCGAAGGCTTAAAGAGGTCGTTTCAGGGGCTGCACCAGTTGCGTCAGCCCCTCGGTTTTAATCAGCAGCGTGATTTGCATCAGCTCGCCCAGTCTTCCCGCCGGAAATTCATCCTTACGGGCAAACCACAGCAAATACTCCTCCGGCACATCAATGAGCCGACGCCCTTTGTACTTGCCGAACGGCATCACCGTGTTGGCTATCTCAATCAGCTGCTCTTTTTCCATGTCAGACACCCAGTAAGCGGAGCATCTCTGCTTCGTCGATCACGTCAATCCCCAGTTCCTGCGCTTTCGCCAGCTTAGATCCCGCCGCTTCGCCCGCAATCACCAGATCGGTTTTTTTCGATACGCTGCCCGCCACTTTCGCCCCCAGCGCCACGAGGCGCGCTTTCGCATCATCTCGCGACATCAGGCTGAGGCTGCCCGTCAGGACGATCGTTTTACCGGCAAACGGGCTGTCGATTTCGTCGGCATTAACCACGATCGGCGCAGGCCAGTGAATGCCTTCCGCCAGTAACTGCCCGATCACGTCCCGGTTACTCTCTTCAGCAAAGAAGTTAAAGACGTGCGTAGCGACCACAATGCCGACATCCGGCACTTTTTGCAGTTCGTCGATAGAGGCCGCTTCCAGCGCCTCTAACGTACCGAAGTACGCCGCCAACCCTGCCGCCGTGGCTTCGCCCACTTCGCGGATACCGAGCGCATAGAGGAATCGCGCGAAGGTGGTCTCTTTCGCTTTTTCCAGCGCATTCACCACATTCTGCGCCGATTTCGGCCCCATACGATCCAGGCCCGTCAGTTTGCCTGCCGTCAGACGGAACAGATCTGCCGGGGTGTGGACATACTCTTTCTCGACAAGCTGGTCGATAATTTTATCGCCCATGCCGTCAACGTCCATTGCCCGGCGGGAAACAAAGTGCTTGAGCGACTCTTTGCGCTGCGCGCCGCAGATCAAGCCGCCGGTACAGCGAGCGACCGCTTCGCCTTCCACGCGCTCAACATCAGAACCGCACACCGGGCAATGCGTCGGGAACTCGACCGGGCGCGTCTCTTCCGGGCGTTCGGAAAGCACCACGTTCACCACCTGCGGGATCACATCCCCCGCGCGGCGAATCACCACTTTGTCGCCGATGCGCAGGCCAAGACGCTCAATTTCATCCGCGTTGTGCAAGGTGGCGTTGCTGACCAGCACACCCGCAACATGCACCGGTTCGAGACGGGCGACGGGCGTGATCGCGCCAGTCCGCCCCACCTGGAACTCTACATCGCGTACAAACGTCATTTGCTCCTGCGCCGGGAACTTAAAGGCCACCGCCCAGCGCGGCGCGCGGGCGACAAATCCAAGCTGTTCCTGCAACGCCATCGAGTTGACTTTAATCACCACGCCGTCAATGTCAAAACCCAGCGTCGGGCGGTCTTCTTCCACTTTGTGGTAGAAGTCCAGCACCGCTTCGGGAGAGTCGCACAGCGTCACCCGGTCACTTACCGGAAGCCCCCAGGCTTTAAATTGCAGCAAGCGCCCCAGATGCGTATCGGGCAGTTCGCCACCTTCCAGAATGCCGACGCCGTAGCAAAAGAAAGTGAGCGGTCGCTTCGCGGTAATACGCGGATCAAGCTGGCGCAACGACCCCGCCGCAGCGTTACGCGGGTTGGCAAACACTTTATTACCGGTGCGGCGCGCCTCTTCATTAATTTTTTCAAACCCGGCCTGCGGCAGGAAAACTTCGCCACGAACCTCCAGACGCGCCGGAATGTTATCGCCACGCAGCTTCAGCGGAATAGCGCGAATGGTACGCACATTGGAGGTGATGTCCTCGCCGGTCGTTCCATCGCCACGCGTTGCCGCGCTGATCAGCACGCCGTTTTCATACAGGATGCTGACGGCCAGGCCGTCCAGCTTCAGCTCGCAGCACCAGGTCAGTTTATCGCTGTTTTTTAGCCGATCCTGCACGCGCTTGTTAAACGCCAGAAAACTCTCTTCATCAAACACGTTGTCCAGCGACAACATGGGCACTTCGTGGCGAATCTGGCTGAACGCCGCCAGCGGCGCCGCTCCGACGCGTTGGCTCGGGGAGTCCGGCGTAATTAAATCTGGATGCTGCGCTTCCAGCTCACGAAGTTCGCGCATCAGACGGTCATACTCAGCGTCCGGGATCTCCGGCGCATCCATCACATGGTAAAGATACTCATGATGGCGAAGCGTGGTTCGCAGTTCTGTCAGTTGTTGTTCGATTGATTCCATATCGCACCATCAATGATAAAAAACCCCCGACAGGCGGGGGTTCAGAAAGGGGGGATCACGCCTGGGTTTCTCAGGCGTTGGATTCTTTCACTTCGCGAATGCGATCCTGATATTCACGCAGTTTCTGCGGCGTCATCATCCGGCGCTGGTCATCAAGCACCACGCCGCCGACTTCATCAGCGATATGCTGCGCAGACTGGAGCATCAGCTTAAAGTTTTGCAACTCGTCGCCGTAAGAAGGCACCTGCATAAAGATAGTGACCCCCGGCGTGGAGAAATCACCGGTCATTTCAGGATCAAACGTTCCCGGGTTCACCATGTTGGCCAGGCTAAACAGCGCAGGGCCGCTGCCATCCGGGCTCAGGTGGCGATGGAAAATATTCATATCGCCAAATTTGAAGCCCGCTTGCTGGATGCTGTTCAGCAGCACTTCGCCGCTAAGCTCGCTGCCATGATGAGCGGCGACGTTCATAATAATGACCGCTTCTTTACGCTGCGGTTTTTCCGCGACGGGCGCTTCTTCCACTACTGGTTCAGGCGCTGGCGCAGGCTCTGCGACAGGTTCCGCTGGCTGGAAAGTCTGCGGAGCAGGCTGAGGCGCAGGTTGCTGTGGCGCTGGCTGAACAGGCTGTTGCGGCGCAGACTGAACCTGCGGCGCTACCGACTGTTGCTGTACTGGCTGCTGCACAGGCTGTGCCGGTTGTTGTGCCGGTTGCGGTTGCGACGGCTGCCCATACTGCGGCCGTTGCTGCGGCTGCGCTGGCGCTTCAGGCGGCTGCTGAGCCGGTTGACGAGGCTGCGCAGACGCATAAGGCGGCTGGTATTGGTGTTGCGGCGACTGACGAGGCGCATCATGCTCCTGAGCGTTGCCGGGGGCATGATTCACGCGGTGAACACGAACTTCACCCACGCCTTCCTCTTCTTCGACGTCATCGTCGTAAGAATCGTCGTCACGTTTTGACTTCATGCGTTTCAGTGGACGATCGCGGAACATAGAAGATCGTTCTTTACGGCTGGTCCAGAAACCATGTACCAGTAAAGCGATTATGGCGATCGCGCCAACAATGATTAATATCAGACGCAAATCCTGCATCATTATATTCTCTGTTGTTCTAACACCTTGCCACCACGGCAAACATTTACTCACTAAGAGTATTTGCCGATTACGTCAAGTGCAAGTGCGCTCTTGGCTTTCACAGCATAAAGATGAACGAAATCGTGCTTTTTGCTGTTTTTTCGAACATTTCTTAACTGGCGAACGCGTCACAACCCGGTAAGATACGCAAAGTTTACCCGGGGCTTTATTAAAGGAGCATGTCCTGATTATGGTGTCATCATCCGCAACTGCACCTCGCAGCGGCTTTTACTATTTCTCACAGGGGTGGAAACTGGTCACGCAACCGGGGATCCGTCGCTTTGTTATTTTGCCGTTACTGGTAAACATTTTGCTGATGGGCGGCGCATTCTGGTGGCTGTTTACGCAACTGGACGTCTGGATCCCTTCGCTGATGAGCCACGTTCCCGACTGGTTGCAGTGGTTAAGCTATCTGCTGTGGCCCATTGCGGTCATCTCGGTTTTACTGGTCTTCGGCTATTTCTTTTCAACCATTGCCAACTGGATCGCCGCCCCTTTCAATGGGCTGCTGGCGGAACAGCTTGAGGCGCGCCTGACCGGCGCAACGCCGCCAGATACCGGCGTACTGGGTATTATGAAAGATGTGCCGCGCATTATGAAACGCGAATGGCAAAAGTTCATCTGGTATCTGCCGCGCGCCATTGTGCTGTTAATTCTCTATTTTATTCCAGGAGTCGGGCAAACCGTCGCCCCGGTGCTGTGGTTCCTGTTCAGCGCGTGGATGCTGGCGATTCAGTATTGCGACTATCCCTTCGACAACCACAAAGTCCCGTTCAAAGAGATGCGCACCGCCCTGCGCACGCAGAAAGTCGCCAATATGCAGTTCGGCGCGTTAACCAGTTTGTTCACCATGATCCCGGTGCTTAACCTGGTGATCATGCCCGTCGCCGTGTGTGGCGCAACGGCGATGTGGGTTGATTGCTACCGTTCCAGACATGGGTCATGGAAATGAATCACAGTGCGCTCATAACCCTGTAAAATAGTTGTATAAAAAAGGAGGGGCTTATGCCGCTCCTTATTCCATCCAGGTAACCATTATTTCCCTTCCGAATATAGATATGCTAAATCCTTACTTCCGCATATTCTCTGAGCAGGTATGCTAGCCCATGTATCCCAATTTCATACAGTTAAGGACAGGCCATGAGTAAGATTTTTGAAGATAACTCGCTGACTATCGGTCATACGCCGCTGGTTCGACTGAACCGTATCGGTAACGGACGCATTCTGGCGAAGGTGGAATCACGTAACCCGAGCTTCAGCGTTAAATGCCGTATCGGTGCCAATATGATTTGGGATGCCGAAAAACGCGGCGTGCTGAAACCGGGCGTCGAACTGGTGGAACCGACCAGCGGCAACACCGGTATCGCGCTGGCTTATGTTGCTGCCGCGCGTGGCTACAAGTTGACGCTGACCATGCCAGACACCATGAGCGTTGAGCGTCGCAAACTGCTCAAAGCGCTGGGGGCGAACCTCGTACTGACCGAAGGCGCGAAAGGCATGAAAGGCGCTATCCAGAAAGCGGAAGAGATTGTCGCCAGCGATCCAGAAAAATACCTGCTGCTTCAGCAGTTCAGCAACCCGGCTAACCCGGAAATTCACGAAAAAACCACCGGCCCGGAAATCTGGGAAGATACCGATGGTCAGGTCGATGTCTTTATCTCCGGCGTCGGCACCGGTGGTACGCTGACAGGCGTCACCCGCTACATCAAAGGCACCAAAGGCAAAACGGACCTCATTACCGTAGCAGTAGAACCGACCGACTCTCCGGTTATCGCGCAGGCGCTGGCTGGTGAAGAACTGAAGCCCGGCCCGCACAAAATTCAGGGCATTGGCGCAGGCTTCATTCCGGGCAACCTCGATCTGAAACTGATTGATAAAGTTGTCGGCATCACAAATGAAGAAGCCATTTCCACCGCTCGTCGCCTGATGGAAGAGGAAGGTATTCTGGCGGGGATCTCTTCCGGCGCGGCCGTTGCGGCAGCACTTAAGCTCCAGGAAGATGAAACCTTTACCAATAAGAATATTGTGGTTATCCTACCGTCATCGGGTGAGCGTTATCTGAGCACTGCTTTGTTTGCCGATCTCTTTACTGAAAAAGAACTGCAACAGTAATGCCAGCATGTTAAAAACGCGTAAAAAAGCACCCTTTTGGGTGCTTTTTTGTGGCCTGCTTCAAATTTTCAACCCTCCTGGCATTGATTCACCCTGCCGGGTCTGGTATTTAACCAGACTAATTATTTTGATGCCCGAAATTAATCGTTACAGGAAAAGCGCTAGCTGAATCGATTTAATGATTTGGTTCAAGTCTTCCTTTCACGGCATAATGTTTAATGACGAGCGAAACGTCAGCGGCCAGCAGTTGCCAGCAACGGATTGCGCATAACACCTGGTGTGTCGCGTCCCGTTTACGCCGACGCTAACAATACAGGCTAAAGTCAAACCGCCAGGCTAGACTTTAGTTCCACAACACTAAACCTATAAGTTGGGGAAATACAATGTTCCAGCAAGAAGTTACCATTACCGCTCCGAACGGTCTGCACACCCGCCCTGCTGCTCAGTTTGTTAAAGAAGCGAAAGGCTTCACTTCTGAGATTACTGTGACTTCCAACGGCAAAAGCGCCAGCGCAAAAAGCCTGTTCAAACTACAGACTCTGGGCCTGACTCAGGGCACTGTTGTCACCATCGCTGCTGAAGGCGAAGACGAACAAAAAGCGGTAGAGCATCTGGTCAAACTGATGGCGGAACTCGAGTAAGTTCCCGGGTTCTTTTAAAAATCAGTCACAAGTAAGGTAGGGTTATGATTTCAGGCATTTTAGCATCCCCGGGTATCGCTTTCGGCAAAGCACTGCTGCTGAAAGAAGACGAAATCGTCATTGACCGGAAAAAAATTTCTGCCGACAAGGTTGATCAGGAAGTTGAACGTTTTCTGAGCGGTCGTGCCAAGGCATCTGCGCAACTGGAAGCGATCAAAACGAAAGCTGGTGAAACGTTCGGTGAAGAAAAAGAAGCCATCTTTGAAGGGCATATCATGCTGCTCGAAGATGAGGAGCTGGAGCAGGAAATCATAGCCCTGATTAAAGATAAGAACATGACGGCTGACGCAGCTGCGCATGAAGTTATCGAAGGTCAGGCCACTGCCCTAGAAGAACTGGATGATGAATACCTGAAAGAACGTGCGGCTGACGTGCGTGACATTGGTAAGCGCCTGCTGCGCAACATCCTGGGTCTGGCAATCATCGACCTGAGCGCAATCAAGGACGAAGTCATCCTGGTTGCCGCTGACCTGACCCCATCAGAAACCGCACAGCTGAACCTGCAAAAGGTGCTGGGTTTCATCACTGACGCAGGTGGACGTACCTCCCACACCTCTATCATGGCGCGTTCTCTGGAACTGCCGGCCATCGTGGGCACCGGTAACGTCACCTCTCAGGTGAAAAACGACGACTATCTGATTCTGGATGCCGTAAACAATCAGGTTTACGTCAATCCAACCAACGAAGAAATTGAAAAACTGCGCGCCGTTCAGGAGCAGGTTGCAACCGAGAAAGCGGAACTCGCTAAACTGAAAGATCTGCCGGCTATCACGCTGGACGGTCACCAGGTAGAAGTTTGCGCCAACATCGGTACCGTTCGTGACGTTGAAGGCGCAGAGCGCAATGGCGCGGAAGGCGTTGGTCTGTATCGTACTGAATTCCTGTTCATGGACCGTGACGCGCTGCCGACTGAAGAAGAACAGTTTGCGGCGTACAAAGCCGTCGCTGAAGCCTGCGGCTCTCAGGCGGTTATCGTCCGTACTATGGATATCGGCGGCGACAAAGAACTGCCGTACATGAACTTCCCGAAAGAAGAGAACCCGTTCCTGGGCTGGCGTGCGATACGTATCGCTATGGATCGCAAAGAGATCCTGCGTGACCAGGTTCGCGCCATTCTGCGCGCCTCTGCATTCGGTAAACTGCGCATCATGTTCCCGATGATCATCTCTGTTGAAGAAGTTCGCGCGCTGCGCAAAGAGATTGAAATCTACAAACAGGAACTGCGCGACGAAGGTAAAGCATTTGATGAAAGCATTGAGATTGGCGTGATGGTGGAAACACCGGCTGCGGCAACCATTGCTCGTCATTTAGCCAAAGAAGTTGATTTCTTTAGTATCGGCACCAATGATTTAACGCAGTACACCCTGGCAGTTGACCGTGGTAATGATATGATTTCACATCTTTACCAGCCAATGTCACCGTCCGTGCTGAACTTGATCAAGCAAGTTATTGATGCTTCTCATGCTGAAGGTAAATGGACTGGCATGTGTGGTGAGCTTGCAGGCGACGAACGTGCTACACTTCTGTTGCTGGGGATGGGTCTGGACGAATTCTCTATGAGCGCCATTTCTATCCCGCGCATTAAGAAGATTATCCGTAACACGAACTTCGAAGATGCGAAGGTGTTAGCAGAGCAGGCTCTTGCTCAACCGACAACGGACGAGTTAATGACGCTGGTTAACAAGTTCATTGAAGAAAAAACAATCTGCTAATCCACGAGATGCGGCCCAATTTACTGCTTAGGAGAAGATCATGGGTTTGTTCGATAAACTAAAATCTCTGGTTTCTGATGATAAGAAAGACACCGGAACTATTGAGATTGTTGCTCCGCTCTCTGGCGAGATCGTCAACATCGAAGACGTGCCGGATGTAGTTTTTGCCGAGAAAATCGTTGGCGATGGCATTGCTATCAAACCAACCGGTAACAAAATGGTCGCGCCAGTAGACGGCACCATCGGCAAAATCTTTGAAACCAACCATGCGTTCTCTATCGAATCGGATAGCGGCATTGAGCTGTTCGTTCACTTCGGTATCGACACCGTTGAACTGAAAGGCGAAGGCTTCAAGCGTATTGCTGAAGAAGGTCAACGCGTTAAAGTTGGCGATCCGGTAATTGAGTTCGATCTGCCGCTGCTGGAAGAAAAAGCCAAGTCTACCCTGACTCCGGTTGTTATCTCCAACATGGACGAAATCAAAGAACTGATCAAACTGTCCGGTAGCGTGACTGTGGGTGAAACCCCGGTTATCCGCATCAAGAAGTAATTCTTGCCGCAGGGAAAAATGGCGCCGACTGGCGCCATTTTTTTATCCTGGTTACGGTAAAACCGCGCCTGATGGCGCTTCGCTTATCAGGCCTACAATAAAATATCGTATGCTGAATAAGGCGATGTTTGCCTGATGGCGCTTCGCTTATCAGGCCTACAACAAAATATCGCATGCCGGATAAGGCGTTTTTCGCCGCCATCCGGCATAGTTACGCACTCACAACAGCGAGGTGACTGGACGATAGCACTTCTCGCGCATCAGGATCTTCATCCCTTCCGGCCCGCTTTCCAGCATCCGCTTCTCCGAGTCCGACACCAGCAATTCGCACTGATAGCCGCCCGCAATGCCGAACATCGCGCGCGCCACGCAGATATCCTCCAGCGCATCAAGCCCGCTCGTTTCAAAGTGACCAACCACACGCCCCTGCTGGCGAACCACCAGCCGATAGCTCTTCATCGCGCCTCCCCTGCCGGTGGCAGAATCAACTCATCACACCCGCAGCGCTGCGTCCAGGTCATCACCTCCAGCACACGCTCTGCGGCATGTCGCGTCGCCGCCGTCAGCGCTTTCCCCTGCACAATACCGCTCACCAGTTCGGCGCAGAACAGATCGCCCGTCCCTTTTAAATCGGTTTCCACACGCGGGTGTTCAATCACATCCACGCCGCCGCTCGTCACCACCGCCACATTGATGGTATCCGCCGTCTGGCCTGGCGCACTGGTGATCACAATCCACTTCAGCGTGTCGGAGAGCAGCGATTTCGCCGCCGCAACCGCTTCATCCAGCGTGCCGCACGGTTTGCCGCTGAGCATCTCCAGCTCGAACACATTCGGCGTCAGCCCCTGCGCCAGCGGCAGCAGATAATGACGATACGCCTGCGGGATTTCCGCTTTCACATACATTCCGCTGTCCGTGTCGCCAATCACAGGATCAACCAGAATGCACACCTCAGGATGCGCGATCCGCACCGTTTCCAGCCATTTCGCCAGCAGAACGATTTGTTCCGCACTGCCCATATAACCTGTCGTGACCGCTTTAAGCTCACGCAGCGCATCCCGCTCATTTAAGGCCTGGAGATAACCGCTGAACCAGTCGGCAGGAATAATGCCGCCGTAAAACGTTTCATAATGCGGCGTATTGCTGAACAGCACCGTGGGCACCGCCGTCACCCGCAAGCCCTGCGCTTTAATCGCCGGTACGGCAATACTGTTGCCTACGCTGCCGTACACCACCTGTGACTGAACGGCGACAATGTCGGTCTGTAAAGCCCGATGCTTATCGTCGAAGAGCACTGACTGTATTTCACTATCCTGCCCCATTTACCTCTCCTCTCACTGGACAGCGGGCTAACGCCTCACTATTATCGTCATATGCTAAAATTCATTTTGTCATAGGTCAATAATGATCGACGGAAAAACCGCCAGCGAAATCTTTGACAGTATTCGTCAGCATGTCACCACCGGCGCACTGGCGCCAGGGGAAACGCTGCCGCCGGTGCGGGAACTGGCATCGGAATTAAACGTGAACCGCAATACTGTCGCGGCGGCTTACAAACGGCTGGTGACATCTGGCCTGGCCCTGAGCCAGGGACGTAACGGTACGGTCATTAAAGGTGCGCCTTCTCCGCTCGCGCTGGAAGGAAGCAGTCCCGATACGCCGCTGACCGATCTTTCCGGCGGCAATCCCGATCCCCAACGGCTGCCCGATCTCAGCAGTTATTTTTCAACAATAAATAAGTCACCGCGTCTTTACGGCGATGCGGCCGTTTCTCCCGGCCTTCACGCGTGGGCGAAGCGGTGGATGCAGGATGCCGTACCTGGCGAAGGCGAGATTGATATCACCAGTGGGGCGATTGACGCCATCGAGCGTCTGCTGTGCGCCCATTTACTGCCGGGTGACAGCGTGGCGGTGGAAGATCCCTGCTTTTTAAGCAGCATCAGTATGCTGCGCTACGCCGGGTTTTCCGCCATCCCCGTTGGCGTCGATAGCGAAGGTATGCAGCCTGAGATGCTGGAACAGGCGCTGAAAAATGGCGCCCGCGCCGTCATTTTAACCCCGCGCGCCCACAATCCTACGGGGTGCAGTTTGAGCGCCTCCCGCGCCGCCGCGCTACAGAACATTGTGGCGAAATACCCGCAAGCGCTGGTTATTATCGACGACCACTTTGCCCTGCTCTCTTCATCTCCCTGGCACCCGGTGATCGCCCCGGAGACGCTACACTGGTCAGTGGTTCGCTCGATGTCAAAGACGCTGGGGCCGGATCTGCGCCTCGCCATTGTCGCCAGCGATCCCGCCACCTCAGCCAGACTGCGCCTGCGCCTTAATTCCGGCAGTCAGTGGGTCAGCCATCTGTTGCAAGATTTAGTGCATGCCTGTCTGAGTGACAAAAACTATCAGCGAACGCTGGCGCAGACCCGGCAATTTTATGCTTCGCAGCAGCAGAAGCTGGCCTGCGCGCTCCAGCGAACCGGGCTTACACACGCCCCCGGCGATGGGCTGAATGCGTGGTTGCCGTTGAAAAGCCACAGCCAGAGCATCGCGTTTATGCTGGCGAAAGCGGGCTGGCTGGTACGGGAAGGCGAAGCATTTGGCGTCAATGCGCCCGCCCACGGTCTGCGTATTACGCTATCGACACTGGGCGACGGCGATATCAACAAACTGGCGGCTGATATCCATCAGGCGTTGAAACGTTAACAGGAGAGAAAAAGTGCGAGTTCATTTTGTCGTTCATGAGTCTTTCGAATCTGCCGGAGCCTATCTGCAATGGGCTGAGGATCGCGGTTATCCCCTCTCCTGGTCCCGCGTGTATGCCGGTGAACCTGTCCCCGCCAATGCGGATGGTTTCGATATGCTGGTGGTGTTTGGCGGCCCGCAGTCACCGCGTACTACGCTCGAAGAGTGCCCGTATTTTGACTCTTTAGCGGAACAGCGGCTTATTAATCAGGCGATCTCTGCGCGTCGTATTGTGATCGGCATCTGTCTTGGTTCCCAGTTGATTGGTGAGGCGCTGGGCGCAAAAGTACGCCAGAGCCCGGAAAAGGAGATCGGCCACTACCCGATTACGCTAACGGAAGCCGGGAAACAGAATCCGCTGCTCGCTCATTTCGGCTCTCCGCTTGTGGTCGGGCACTGGCACAACGATATGCCAGGGTTAACCGATCAGTCGGTCGTTCTCGCGACAAGCGAAGGATGTCCGCGCCAGATCGTGCAATACGGTAACGCCGTTTACGGTTTTCAGTGCCATATGGAGTTTACCGCTGAGGCGGTAGAAGGGCTGATCCAGCATTCAGAACAGGAACTGGCTGCGGCAAAAGGGAAGCGCTTTATTCGCTCGAACGCCGAAATGCGCGAGTGGAATTATCAGGAGATGAACGAGAAACTGTGGCGCTTCCTCGACCTGCTGGTGGAGAAACGTAACGCTTGACGTTGCAGGCCGGATAAGACGCTTTGCGTCGTCATCCGGCGATCGTACTTTACGGTTGCCGGATGGCGCTACGCTTATCAGGCCTACAGGCTAAATCCCAGCCCCCTGGCTGAAGTGTTCTTCGCCAAAGACGCCGGTAGAAAGATAGCGATCGCCGCGATCGCAGATGATCGCCACCACCACGGCCCCCGGCGTCGCGCGGGCAACGCGTAACGCACCGGCAACCGCGCCGCCAGAACTCACGCCGCAGAAAATACCTTCGCGTACTGCCAGTTCGCGCATGGTGTTTTCCGCCTCGCTCTGGTGAATATCCAGCACCTGATCCACAAGCTGAGCATTAAAAATACCCGGCATATATTCTGCGGGCCAGCGACGAATCCCCGGAATGCTGCTGCCCTCTTCCGGTTGCAGGCCAACAATCGTTACCGGTTTTTCCTGTTCGCGCAGGAAGCGCGACACACCGGTAATCGTGCCGGTTGTTCCCATACTGGAGACAAAGTGGGTGATGCGACCTGAGGTTTGCTGCCAGATTTCCGGCCCGGTCGTGGTGTAGTGCGCGTAAGGGTTGTCGGGATTGTTAAACTGATCGAGCAGCTTACCTTCGCCGCGTTCGGCCATTTCCAGCGCCAAATCGCGCGCGCCTTCCATCCCTTGCTCTTTAGACACCAGAATCAGATCCGCGCCATAGGCGCGCATCGCCGCACGGCGCTCCTGGCTCATGTTGTCCGGCATCAGCAGTTTCATGCGATAGCCTTTCAGTGCGGCAATCATCGCCAGCGCAATACCGGTATTGCCGCTGGTCGCTTCAATCAGCACATCGCCGGGCTTAATTTCCCCGCGCTTTTCTGCCTGGACGATCATCGACAGCGCCGCCCGGTCTTTCACTGACCCGGCAGGGTTATTGCCTTCCAGCTTGACCCAAATTTCACTGCCGTTATCCGGCGCCATCCGCTGCAATTTCACCAGAGGCGTATTGCCAATTGTTTGTTCTAATGTGTTCACTTCTCTGTCCAGTAAAAAGCCCGGTGGCGCTTCGCTTACCGGGCCTACGCAGATCATATTTGTAGGCCGGGTCAGCGCAGCGCCACCCGGCAAAACTACGTGATATTAACCTATCAGGCCGATTCTGCCAGAGCAAGCTCCTCTTCGCGTGTCTCAATGCGCTGGTTGCCGTTGTACAACCGCGCATTTTGCAGCCCGACAAACAGCCGCTCGCCGCGCTGTGGGGGATTATCCCCCTGCATCACCACCGTCAGCGGTTCGTTATACCACCCCAGAGGCTGCACGACTAATTGGGTGTAGTGACCTTTCGGACTGGCCTCCAGCACCTGTACCGGCAGCGGGGAATCCAGACTGGTGCGACGGCTAACATCCACCTCCCATGGACGCAGGAACAGATCGACCGCCCCCTGGTACGCTGGCGTATACCCCAGCGGCCAGCGATGCGCGCCAACGTGGAACTGACCGCCGCGAATCGTTCCCTGCAAACGGTTCACTTCGCCCATAAACTCCAGCACAAAGCGGGTGGCGGGTTCACGCCACACCTGATCCGGCGCATCGGCCTGTTCAATGTTGCCCTGGCTCATCACCACCACGCGATCCGCCACTTCCGTAGCCTCTTCCTGATCGTGGGTGACAAACACGCTGGTGAATTTCAACTCTTCATGCAGCTGACGCAGCCAGCGGCGCAGCTCTTTACGCACCTGCGCATCAAGCGCGCCAAACGGTTCATCCAGCAGCAGGATCTGCGGCTCAACGGCTAACGCGCGCGCCAGCGCCACGCGCTGTTTCTGCCCGCCGGAAAGCTGTGCCGGAAAACGCTCCGCCAGATGGGCCAGTTGCACCATTTCCAGCAGTTTCGTCACTTTCGCTTTAATGGCCGCCGCATTCGGACGTTCGCGACGCGGCAGCACCGTCAGGCCAAAGGCGATATTGTCGAACACCGTCATATGACGAAACAGCGCATAGTGCTGAAAAACAAAGCCGACTTTACGATCGCGCGCGTGCAGACGGCTTACGTCTGTACCGTGAAAACGAATGTGCCCGCTGGTCTGATGCTCCAGCCCGGCAATAATACGCAGCAGCGTGGTTTTACCGGAACCGGACGGCCCCAGCAAGGCAACCATCTGACCTGAAGGAATATCCAGCGAGATATCGTTCAGCACCTGGGTGCGACCAAAAGACTTCTTAATATTGGCAATCTCAATGCTCATGATTTTCCTCCTGTTGCGCACGTTTCTCCTGATTTTCCAGGCGCCATTGCAACATACTCTTCAAAAACAGGGTAATAATCGCCATCAGCGTCAGCAGCGCGGCGGCGGTAAAGGAGCCGACGGTGTTGTAGTCCTGCTCCAGTAATTCAATCTGTAACGGCAGCGACAGGGTTTCGCCGCGAATCGAGCCGGAAACCACCGACACCGCGCCGAACTCGCCAATGGCGCGCGCGTTGGTCAGCACCACGCCGTACAGCAGCGCCCAGCGAATATTAGGCAACGTAACGCGACGGAACATCTGCCAGCCGGAAGCGCCAAGCAGAATCGCCGCTTCATCTTCCTGACTGCCCTGACTCAGCATAACCGGCACCAGTTCACGCACCACAAACGGACAGGTGACGAAAATAGTGACCAGCACCATCCCCGGCCAGGCAAACATAATTTGCAGGTTGTGCTCATCCAGCCAGTCGCCCAGCGGGC
Organism: Citrobacter sp. CK194; assembly: GCF_030333395.1. NCBI lineage: Bacteria > Pseudomonadati > Pseudomonadota > Gammaproteobacteria > Enterobacterales > Enterobacteriaceae > Citrobacter > Citrobacter sp. CK194. The sequence goes on along the minus strand of NZ_JAOWGA010000019.1, from coordinate 174,175 downwards.
CGTTCGAGCCGTAAAACAGCAGGTAGACCAGACCGGCCACCACCGGCGAGACGGCAAACGGAATATCCAGCAGCGTCAGCAGCAGCTGGCGACCGGGAAAATTAAAGCGCGTCACCAGCCACGCCAGCAAAACGCCAAACACCAGGTTTACCGGTACGGCAATCAGCGCAATCAACACCGTCAGCCAGATCGCGTGCAGCATGTCCGGGTCGGCCAGGTTCTGTAAGACCGGCATCAGCCCTTTGCTGAAGGCCTGTACGAAGATATAAATCATCGGCACCAGCAAAATAAACGCCGAAACCAGCATCCCGGTGCCAATCAGAAACCATTTTCCCCAGTTAATGCGGGGGGCGTCATAACGCTTCAATTGGGTAACTTCCGCCATTAGTGACCTACCACACGTCGACCAAAGCGACTTTGCAGGGTGTTAATCGAGAACAGCAGCAACAACGACGCCGCGAGGATCACCGACGCAATCGCGCTGGCCGCCGGATAGTCAAACTCCTGCAAACGAACAAAAATCATCAGCGAGGTCACTTCAGTTTTCCACGCAATGTTCCCGGCAATAAAAATCACCGCGCCGAACTCGCCGAGGCTTCGGGTAAACGAGAGCGCAATACCCGCCACCAGCGCAGGAGACAGCTCCGGCAACACCACTTTGCGGAAACTTTGCAGGCGCGTTGCGCCGAGCGTTTCCGCCGCTTCTTCATATTCCGGGCCTAACTCTTCCAGTACCGGCTGCACCGTGCGCACCACAAACGGGATGCTGGTAAAAGCCATCGCTACCGCGATGCCAAGCCAGGTGTAAGTCACTTTGATATCAAACTTCGCCAGCCATTCGCCGTAAAAACCGTTCACGGAAAACAATGACGCCAGCGTCAGACCCGCCACCGCCGTCGGCAGGGCAAACGGCAGATCCATCAGCGCATCCAGCAGCGTACGTCCTGGAAAGCGATAGCGGGTTAAGATCCACGCCATCAGCAGGCCAAATACGCCGTTGAAGATTGATGCCACAAACGCCGACAACAGCGTGACTTTGTAGGCCGCTACTACCTGCGGGTTGGTGATAACCTCCCAGTATTGCGCCCAGCTCATTTGCGCCAGCTGCATCACCAGCGCGCTCAACGGAAGCAGCAATATCAGGCAGACGAACAACAGGCTGGTTCCGAGGCTTAAGGTAAAGCCGGGCAGCACACGTCTTGTCGATACTGCGAACATTACTTACGCCCCGCCGCCAACAGTTTGTCCAGCTCGCCGCCGCTGCCGAAGTGGGTTTTCATCACTTCCGGCCAGGAGCCAAACTTATCTTCCACGCGGAACAGTTCGGTCTGTGGGAATTTATCTTTCAGTTTGTCCATCACTTCCGGGTTATTCACGCGGTAGTAGAAGTCGGTGATGATGGTCTGCGCCTGCGGGCTGTAGAGCCAGTTCAGGTAAGCCTTCGCCGCTTTTTCAGTACCGTTGGCCTGTACGTTTTTATCCACCCATGCCACCGGGAATTCGGCCAGAATATTGGTTTTCGGGATAACGACTTCAAATCCCTGCGCTTCATACTGTTTACGGATGTTATTCACTTCCGATTCAAAGCTAATCAGCACATCGCCCAGGCCGCGTTCCGCAAAGGTGGTGGTCGCGCCGCGACCGCCGGTATCAAACACTTCGACGTTCTTCAGGAACTGGGTCATAAACTGCTCGGTTTTGGCTTTGTCGCCACCGTCAGCTTTATCTGCCGCGCCCCATGCAGCCAGATAGGTGTAACGGGCGTTGCCTGAGGTTTTCGGGTTCGGAAAAATCAGTTTTACATCGGAACGCACAAGGTCATTCCAGTCATGGATATTTTTCGGATTCCCTTTGCGCACCAGGAATCCCATCGTGGAATAGAACGGTGAGCTGTTATTCGGCAAACGGCTTTGCCAGTCGGCAGGGATCAGCTTGCCTTTGTCATGCAGGATCTGCACATCCGTGACCTGGTTATAGGTCACTACGTCAGCTTTCAGCCCTTGCAGGATCGCCAGCGCTTGTTTTGACGAACCGGCGTGAGACTGCTTGATGGTCAGCTTATCGCCGCCGTTATCTTTCGCCCACTGCTGTTCAAACGGCGGATTAAGGGCGGCAAACAGTTCGCGAGAAACGTCGTATGAGCTGTTCAGCAGCTCTGTTGCCTGCGCCTGCGTGGCCAACAACAGCATCGCGCTCAGCGCCAGGTATCTTTTTTTCAGTAAGTTAACAGCCATTGCGCACCCTTATAAATTTGATGACTTTCTTATGGTCATAATATTTATAACGGGTACGAAAGGAGTAACGGTTTTATATACCGTTTGATGATTTGAAAGTCGAAAAGGGAATAAGGAAAATCCTTTCCTGCATGGGAAAGCTGGAACACGCATGCCGGATGTCCCAAAGGCTCCAGACAACTCGCCCAACGTTACGGCAGAAAAACATGGACGAAAAACGAGCAGCAAGGGATTCCATTCGGAACCCCTTTTGCCGCATGAAGTGAACAATAATCAATCAAATAGTATTGCCATTATCCGCAATAAGATCCCGATACCAGTAGAAGGATTTCTTACGACTACGATTCAGAGAACCATTACCGTCATTATCCTTATCAACATAAATCATACCGTAGCGCTTCTTCATTTCGCCCGTACCGGCAGAAATCAGGTCAATGCAGCCCCACGGGGTATACCCGATTAAGTCAACACCATCTTCTACAACGGCTTTTTTCATCTCGCTCACATGCGCGGTAAGATAGTCAATGCGATATTGATCATCAACTGTTCCGTCCGCCTGCTGGACATCATTCGCGCCAAAACCGTTCTCTACGATAAACATCGGTAGCTGGTAATGGTCCCAGAACCAGTTGAGCGAGTAGCGCAAGCCCATCGCATCAACCTGCCAACCCCAGTCAGATGTTTGAATATACGGATTATTCACCAGATGCGCTGGCTCGACATAATCAAACTCAGGATTATCATCCGTGTATTGAGTTACGAAAGACATGTAGTAACTGAAACCGATATAGTCCACACGCCCATGCTGAAGAATCTCAATATCACTTTCAGTGATATCAAGTTCAAAACCTTTTTTCCTGAAATAATTAACCATATGTTGAGGATAATATCCACGCACATGCACGTCAGTAAACCAATAACGACGATGCATTGCACTCACAGACATCATCATATCGCCCGGTGAACAGGTAAGCGGATAGATTGGACACATCGCAATCATACAACCAATTTTAAAATCTGGATTAATGAGGTGTCCAGCATCAACGACTAATGCACTGGCAACTAATTCATAGTGAACTGCCTGATACATCACTCTTTCACGCGCATACTCATCTTCATCCGAAGAATAAAGAATACCTGAATTAGTAAAAGGACAAAGACTTTCACGATAGTTGACCTGGTTATTTATTTCATTAAATGTCATCCAGTATTTAACTTTAGATTTATAACGCGTGAAAACTACCTTCGCAAACCGAAGAAAAAAGTCGATTAATTTGCGGTTCCGCCAGCCGCCATACTCAGTCACAAGGTGATATGGCATTTCAAAATGCGATAAAGTGATAACGGGTTGAATATTATATTTTAAACACTCATCAAACATATCATCATAAAATTGCAAGCCCGCTTCATTAGGCTCCAGCTCGTCACCTTCAGGAAAAATTCTGGACCAGGCAATAGAGGTGCGGAAACACGTAAATCCCATTTCTGAAAATAGCTTAATATCGTCCTTATAACGATGAAAGAAATCAATAGCTTCGTGATTAGGGTAGTTTCTGCCTTCAATGATCCCCGGCGTCACCTCTCGTGAAATACCGTATTCTCCAGCCGTCATGACATCCGCAATGCTGATGCCCTTACCACCTTCGTTCCAGCCACCTTCAAGTTGATGTGCTGCTACCGCGCCACCCCAAAGAAAATCTTTTTTAAAACCAGACATAAATACCTTCCTTAATTAAAATAAATTACCACCAGACTTCAGCCTGTATGCCAGCCATGAATTCATCTTTACTGTCATCATTAAAGTTAAAATTAGACAATTCATTATCTAAGATATTAATGTACGTCCCATAGAATCGAATTTCAGGTCTTGAACCAAGGATACTCGTGCCAACTTTGAAAGCATGATACAGGGTCGTTTTATATGCCGACTCATCCAGCGTTATACCTTGTTGAGTTTTATTTTTCTGTTTAAACCATCCCAATTCAACCCCAGTCTGATTCCAGGTATTCCAAATCCATGCAGGACGGATCACTGTGCGAATACTATCAAAATCGCTATGAGCACCACTTTCATAGCTATAAACATCTTCGCCATGTGAGTAAACCAGAGCATTGGCAACAATAATATTATCGCTAAGGTACATTTCACCTTGCGAAATCAATCGCCAGGCGATGCCATTGGTATGATCACCGTAGTAATAACGTCCATGCGCCATTGTGTTACTTGCGTCGGAAAAACTTGAGAAACTACTGGCGAAAGAATTATTAGCGACCTGCAATGTGAATTCATTAAAAGCATCACGTTCCATGTTCTGGCGAAGAATAGAACTCAACATCCAGCTATCTTTCATCTCAAAATAGCTATCATCGCTTTCATTGTCTTCCTGCTGATCGGTTTTATTTGGACTGGAGTATTTGGCCATCAATGACAGCGTTCCACTCTCCCATAGTGGGATATTACGATAGCGAACATCTACAGAATTCGTGTTCATTTGGGTGGTATGTTCAAAGTCGCGTGAATAGACATCCACATCATCACGGCTTAATGAAATATCCAGCATACCAGGTCCTATCGCCCAGTTTTCAATGCCTACCCCAGCGGCCACATCGGTAGTTAATGTTTTCCAGTCCAGCATCTGGATTTCATATTGTGGTAATTTATGTTTACCAACCCAAAAATCCGCATCAGGCGCAAAAGGTAAAAAACCACGGGTAGTCAGGTAAATATCACTAAACTGCATGATATTTTCATTATCACTGTCACCAAACCAGGCATCATTATATTGTTCGCCAACATTGCCATCATAGGTAACGATAGCATTAGCGGTTTTACCATCCTGATTATAAACCCGTTGATTTAATGTCAGATCAAACCAGCCGCTCATTTCATTACCAAAACGCCCCAATGAGCCCGCGGCATACGTCTCAGGAGAGCCATGATTACCAGTCCCCCATCCCGATCGGAAATACCCCTGATAACTAAACCCTATGTCATCCTTCACGTACTTGCTAATATCTTTCAGCGTAACACTTTCAATTGTGGTTTTTTCTCCATTGCTATCAATTACAGCGACCTGCTGTGTTCCTTTCACCTGAGTATTCGCCACCGACTGAGCCAGTTCGCCATTCTCATTTTTTATGTTTTCAGCGACCGGTGATGATCCCGATGGGTTAGAAACAACCGTATTGCGATAATTATTTTCAACAACACTTTGCTGTAAAGATGCCAGCTTTGACTTGTACTTCCCTAGTTCATCTTTCGTTTTCTGGAGTTCATTTTTATTTGCAGTAAGTTCTGACTCCAGAAGTTCGAGTCGTTGCTCAACGGTTAATTTACCGGCCAGCACATCAACTGGACATAAAGCCAGACACACATATAACGATAATAGACTCACCTTCAATTTTCTTGAATTCATAAAACATCCTTGATAAATACAAATCATTTTCCTCCAATGTTTTTATTGGAGGAAATAGTATTAAGAGAGTAACTCTTTCCTTAATGAAATAATCTCTTTCGCCAGGTCCTGACACAATATTGCATTCATTAAATGATCTTGTGCATGTACAAGAATCAAATTAACCCGTATTTTTCCGCATCCTTCATCCTGACCGATTAAGGCTGTTTGAATCTTGTGAGCTTTAAGACAGGCCTGTTCCGAACTTTTCATCAATTGCTCTACAGCACTCCAGTCCTTTTCACGGGCACGGCTGATTGCCTCCATTGCATCAGAGCGTGCCTGCCCGGAATGTATCAATAACTCCATTACGGTCTCTTCATTTGCAAACATGAATCACTCCTGTCATTCCAGAGAAAGTAGATTGTTATTTATTCAGAAAGGGCGACATTTACTTTGTTAGAAGCAATAACAAAAGGTAAATATATTAATGTCGCAACGCCAAGACATAAAAAACCAACAAGTAAGGCTAGCCAGTTACCTCCCGTCCCCAGAAATGCGATTAATGGCCCAGGTGTTGTCCAGGGAACAGCATAAGCAACAGGAGGAATAATCTTCAGGGATACAAAGAAATAGCCGATTACAGAGTTAACAATGGGGACAAGGATAAAAGGCACCATCATAATCGGATTCAGGACAATCGGCAGTCCAAACATGACCGGCTCGTTGATATTGAAAATACCGGGAATGAACGACATCTTTGCCAGATCCCGATATTCAGCTCGCCGTGAAGCAATAAAAATTGCCAATAGCAGCCCCAATGTCATACCTGACCCACCGCAGTTCGCGAAAGCATCATTAATCGACGTCCAGGTGATGGGATAAGGCGCCCCCCATGTTGAACCGTGTTGCGCAGCCCAGGAAAGATTTTCCAGATTCGCTTCAGAAAAAACGGTTTCGCGGATAGCCGATGTGGTATTAGGGCCATGTATGCCAAGAACCCACAGAAAGTTTCCGACGGCGCCAAGGATAATCACCGCAAAGATATTCGTCCCCATGTGTTTAAGCGGAGCCTGAATCAATGTATAAATCAGGTCATTCAGCCCGGCAGGAGAAATCAGCGACAATAAATAGTTCAGCGCTGAAAAGAATATCATGACGAAAAAAATGGGTAACAGCACTTTAAACGATCGGGCTACCGCAGGTGGAACCGCCGCTGGCATGGTTATCGTTATTTTGGGGTTTCTTGCCATCCGACAAAAAATTTCACTGGTCAATAATGCAACAATAACTGCAACAAACAGTCCCTGCGCTCCCAGAAATTTTGTTGTTAAAAAGGCCTGACCATCAATCATCTGGTAAGGGGTATAAACAATAAAAAATGCGCCTATCGCGGTCAAACCACATAAGAGATCATCTTGTTCATAACTAATAGCCATATTTCTTGCGACGAGAAACGCAATCATTATAGACATTATGTTTACAGAGCCATTCATTACCGGTGTAAAGATGGCCTGAGCTTTTTCCAGATTAGGAAACAAGCTGTTAAGGTGCAATAACCCGGCAATAAAGCCATCTGGCGATAATATGGCAAAATTTATTAAAATAATTAGTGAACTTGCCATAATAATAGGAAATGTATAAACAAAACCATCTCTTACAGCGGCAACATGTTTTTGTGAGTTTAATTTTATTGCTATTGGCACAAGAAAGCGTTCCATCCCGCTTTCAAATGAGCGCATTAATCCCATTATAGTCTCCTGTAATTATCCAATATTTCCCGTAAATATAAAGAATCGTTCCCGACCGTGCGCTGCAATAATTTAATTACGTCATCCGCACTAATAAAAAATTGACAGACATTATCAGGAACAAATATTCAGTATGGGTATGCTTTATTCTTCAAGAAGTTTCATGGCAAAATCAAGAACCGATTTACCATTCATCGCGCCATAATCTTTCATATCAATAACAGCCACCGGAATTTTTCCCTGAGCAACTGCCTCAATTTCTGATTTCTGGAAACGAACCTGTGGCCCAAGCAGAATGACATCTGCCTCATTATTTTTTATTTTACCTTTGGCCTCAGCAATCGCGAATGCATTTATATCAACTTCAATATTTACTGTTGTCGCATGTTCAATCATCCGCTTTACCAGCATACTGGTAGACATACCCGCAGCACAGACTAATAATATCTTTTTCATATAAATTACCCATTAATATATTAAATATGAATTATTGCGTTATTATAATATTTAATGCCAAATATACTTTTTGTTACATTGGTCACAGTAAGATATAAGTAAATAGGTTCAATTTAGGCCTGAGAAATGAACAACCATAAATAATCTTCAATAAAAAACACACAACCAATTGTTTTCATTCATATTCAAGAGGTGCAAAAGTGGTATTTCAGGATGTCGCCAGGATGCTTAAAGACAGTATTAACGGATATACATATAATGTAGGAGATCTATTACCGCCAGAAGTTGAACTTGCACAGCGCTACAGTATTTCCCGGAATACCTTACGGAAAGCACTACTTCTCTTAGAAGAAGACGGAATGATAGAGCGTAAACATGGCTCAGGGACATACGTAAAGCAGAAAAGCTTTATCGCACATGTAAATCATATGAATAGTTTTAGTGAGATTGCTCATAACAGCGGTAAAGAAGTTATTAGTCAGATCATGAAGTTTGAGCTTCAGACAGCATCCCCACTCATCTCCAGGGAGCTAAATATAAAACTTAATGACCCTGTATATTATATAAAGCGATTACGTATTATTGATGATAAACCAGCGCAATTAGAAGAAACCTGGCTATCGGTAAGTCGTTTCCCAAAACTCACAATCTCACATATGAAAAAATCTAAATTTTCATATATAGAAAAAGAGTGTGGCATCAAAATCATTGGCACCTTTGAGACGTTTTCTCCGGCATTTCCAACAGCAGAAATTGCCAGTATTCTGCATATAAGTACCAAAGATCCCGTACTGAAAATTCAAACGCAGGCGGTCTGCAAAAACCATCAACCGATTGATTACTCGATTCTGTACTCAAATACATTTGAATTTCAGGTAAAATATTTTTTACCGAGATAAGATGCGTATCGACGAAATAATCAGACAGGGCGTGCCTTCAGAAGAACAGATGCTCCGCCAGAGAATCCCTCCCCACATGCGGTGAGGAGGAAAGCGGCGTTAATCAGACGCCCACGCTCACGCTTTCAGGCAGCGTGCTGCCGCCATCAATCACGTTTTGCGTCCCGGTCAAATAACTGGACTCATCCGACGCCAGGAAGGCCGCCAGTTCACCCACTTCGAGCGGACAGGCCAGACGGCGCATCGGGATCGCTTTCGCCATTTCGGTGAGTACCGATTCAGGATCGTCAGGATTAGACTGACGGGCGATATTTTCCGCCATCGGCGTGCGGACATAACCCGGACAGATTGCGTTCACACGAACGCCGGACTGCGCATACTCCACGGCCAGGGACTTGGTGAGTCCGATAATCGCCGCTTTAGACAGGGCATAAGCCGTTTCGCCTGGATCGGCCACCATATCCCCGGTCACGGAGGACATCATGACGATACGCCCATCTTTGCGTTCAACCATTTCCGGCAGAACGGCTTTTGTGACGTTCCAGACGCCTTTGATATTAATATCGATATGGAAATCGCGATCTTCTTCGCTCATGTCGAGGAAGTTGCCCAACCGGCAAACACCCGCATTGTTGACCAGAATATCAATTTTACCTTCTATCTTTTTCGCGCGCGCCACTGCCGCCGCGACCGATGCAAAATCCCTGACATCCGCTTTGATGGCGGTACAACGATGACCGCGTCCGCCCAGCTCATCCGCCAGTTTTTCCGCCTCATCGGAGATATCCAGCAAAATTAAATTCGCGCCGTGGCGAGCAAACACTCTGGCGATCCCCTCGCCAATGCCCTGTGACGCGCCGGTAATCAATGCCGTTTTGCCCGTGAGTTTACCCATTTCAATGTTCTCCTTTTCAGTCTGTTGCAGCGCATAAGCGGTGCGTCTTATGCGCTACTCTCGTCTCCAGCGAAACTACGATGAAGCCTTACACTCCATTAACATTGAAAATACAGAAAAAACAAATAAGTGCTGCGGAACAGCTCACTAATTAGGGTAAATCTTACGTAAAAGTCCCTAGCTCCTGCCTAAAAGATTAATCAGCTCGCTGCTGCGCTCAATCATACGAAGCGACTCAACATCATTGAGCTGCACCATGCCAACAAACAGCAGATCGGTCACCGAGTTCTGCGCGGTTCGGGTGGACATGGACGAACTGCGCCATTCGGTCTCACCGGATACGGTATCCAGCGTGTAATCGGCCAGCCGCCGCAGCGGAGAGTCCGTCAAAGAGGTGATCGCAATCACCGTCGCCCCCTGCTTACGCGCCGCTTCAGCGCAAAGCACGATCTCCTTTTTCGACCCGCTGTAGGAAATGGCTATTTGCACGTCCCCTTCCTGCAAGGCCTGAGCAATGGTTGCCTGCACATGGGTATCGACCTCGCAGGCCACGCGATAACCAATTTTCATCAGCTTGAAGGATAAATCCCGTCCTACCAGCGCCGAACCGCCGACGCCCGTAATCTGAATAAGCCGGGCCTTGCTGATCAGGTTAATCACCTGCTTCAGGCGATCGAAATCCATCAGACTACAGGTTTCCTCCAGCGCGAACATTTTTTCTCTGTTCAGCTTACGGGCAATCACCTCCAGGCTGTCTTCACTGGTAATCGTACTGTGCAGATGCAGCGCCGTGTCATGTTTCTTTTCCCGGTTGACGCTGTACTCCTCAATGAGCGCCATTCTGAGCTCGGTGAATCCCTTCGCGCCAAGTTTCTGGGCAAATTTCACAATACTGGACTGGCTGACTTCCAGCTGCTTTGCCAGATTGCGGGAAGAAACGGTTTTTAGCTCGCTGACATGGGCCAAAAGAAAGCTGGCAATTTTCTGTTCATTTTCCGTTAACTCTCCCTCTGCATTACGCATTTTCGCCAGATACAACATCGCTCTTCCGCTCCCGTCATCATGGAATCATTAATTCCAACGCACTGTTCGCAGGATAACACAACGCGGGTGAGAATTTGATAGCCCTCACAATATTTGTATTACGATTCAATGATTCTATTGTAAATATTTTTATGGAATATATGATTCCTTGCGTCTTTCATAGCAACAAAAAACTACACACAGAAAAGGATAATCATAATGAAACGTACTCTGAAGTCCCTGGCAATCTTTACTCTCCTCGCAACCAGCGCCAGCCATGCCGCCGTGATCTACCAGGCCAATGACGGATCGAATATCGATCTCTACGGGCGTCTCGGATTCAATATCTCTGACAAGAAATCAGGCGACACCTCGGGCGATTTTGACGCGCGTATCGGTTTCTCCGCCCGCCAGGCGATTAATGACAAGCTGGCCGTTATTGGTTTTACGCAGTATCAGGTAAATGCCGCAGAGTACGCGAACAACATCAGCGCGGAAAACCCGAATGACTTCACCGCGCGTTACGTCTGGGCAGGGATTGATTTTGCCGAATACGGCAAGCTGACCGGCGGGCGCGTGTCATCCGGCCTGATCATGTTCACGGATATCGGCGATGTGTTCGCCAGCTCCGATGTCGCAATGGCCCGCCAGGCAAACTTTGTTGACCCGACGGCGGTACAGGTTTTCCGTCAGGACGGCACCATCCAGTACCAGAACACATTCGGCAATTTTGATTTCTCTACCGCCTATATTCTGGGCAACAACACCTCCGATCTGGATTACGGTTATAATGCCGCCCTTCGCTATACGCTCGATATGGGCGATTTTGGCCGCCTCCAGCCGGTGATTGCCGGTCAGACAGAGAAAGCGAGCCATGACGATACATCCACGCTGTCGGATAATAATGTCGATAAGTACACCTTTTATGGCATCGGCACCCGCTACTACCTGGGCGATTTCATGTTCGGCCTGCTCTATGCCCAGGATAAAGTGACCTACCTCGACGGTTCTGCGGACAGCACCGATAAAGATTACGAAGCAACGCTGGTCTGGAACGTCAGCCCGGACTGGGCGTTACGTACCGGCTATCGCCATCTGAAAAATGAGGACGGCGACGGGCTGAAACTTCGCGATACCACCTTTGAAGCGCAGTACAAACTCACCGTTCGCAGTTCCATATTTGCGTCTTACTCCTGGCGTAATGGTGAAGAAGGGAAAAAACGGACGAACGGCAATGATGTCTCCTTTGGCGGCAGCAACCCGGCTGATGACTATTTCCACCTTGGCTTACGTTACGAATTCTGATTCCCCTTTTCCGGGAGAGTAAAAATGAAGAAATATTTTGTGTCCGCCGCAGCACTGTTGTTTTGCAGCCAGGCTTTTGCCGCTCCGCATCTCTTTATTGGCGATAACGTCAGCGTGCTGGCGGCCCGTTCGGCAAAAGTCAGTATTTTTAGTAAAGACGTGGCGCTGCCAGACGGCGCTCAAAAAATGGTGGTGAAGTTCGACAGTCCGGCAAATCCTGAATCGGTGAACAATAACCGGGGCCGCGTAACGTCTAACCCGTATATCATCTCGTTTAACGCTTCCGGCAATGTGGATCTGCAACTGTCTGCGGGAAAACCGCTGGACGAAAAAGAAGCCAGCCAGATGGCGCAAAAACCGGTATTCACCCTGACGGCAGCCGGGAAACCCGTACCGTTTGATATCAAAATTCTCGACCGTGACAGCATCACCGTGTTCACCGACCTGAGCGCCATCGTCAACGATGACAGCACGATGATACCTTCTCCGGCGCGCTCCGCTTCCCCGGCGGCGTCCGCCACTTCGCATGACCAGCTCTCCCAGCTACAGCAACTGTATCTGAAAGCTGACGACACCCAGAAAAAAGCATTCCTGAAATGGGCGCTAAACCTGTAAGGCTGTAAGTAATATGCAACTTGAAAATATGATTACCGAAGGTGTTAACCGCGCCTCTTTTGAGATTGACCGGGCTTCCACCCTCGATATGTGCCGCATCATTAATGATGAAGATAAAACGGTTCCACTCGCCGTGGAGCAGGTTCTGCCCGAGATCGCCGCGGCTATCGACATCATTTATGCGCAGGTCAGCGCTGGCGGGCGGCTGATTTATACCGGCGCCGGAACGTCCGGTCGCCTGGGTATCCTTGACGCCAGCGAATGCCCCCCGACCTATGGCGTGGAATCAGGCCTGGTTATCGGTTTGATCGCCGGTGGCGAGCGCGCGATACAGCATGCGATTGAAGGCGCGGAAGACAACCGCGAGCTTGGGGTCAACGACCTGAAGACCCTCGCACTCAATGAAAAAGATGTGGTTGTGGGCATTGCGGCCAGCGGTCGCACGCCGTATGTGATTGCCGGTCTGGAATATGCCCGTACGCTCGGCTGCCGGACAGTCGGGATCTCCTGCAATCCGGGGAGCGCTGTAGCAAAGGCGACGGAGCTTGCCATCACGCCCGTTGTCGGCGCCGAAGTGGTGAGCGGTTCTTCCCGTATGAAGGCGGGCACCGCGCAGAAGCTGATTCTCAACATGCTGTCCACCGGCCTGATGATTAAATCCGGCAAGGTGTTTGGCAACCTGATGGTGGATGTTGTCGCCACGAACGAAAAACTCAACGTGCGTCAGGTAAATATTGTGAAAAATGCGACAGGCTGCACCGGGCAACAGGCTGAAGCCGCGCTGATGGCCTGTGGCCGTCACTGCAAAACCGCTATCGTCATGCTACTGAAAAACCTCAACGCAACAGAAGCCAGTCTGCGTCTTGAGCAACATGGCGGCTTCATTCGCCAGGTACTGGAAGAGGAATAAAGCGAATGGCAAAAGAAATCAGTAATGATCTCCTGAATACGATTATCTCCCGGGTCGGTGGCCCGGGTAATATTGCCACCTGCGGGAACTGCATGACCCGTTTACGCCTGGCGGTACATGACAGCGATCGGGTCGATCCGGCGATTAAAACGCTCGAAGGCGTGAAAGGCGTTGTCCTCTCGAATAACCAGGTGCAGGTCATTTTTGGCCCCGGTAAAGCGCAGCGGGCAGCAGACGCCATGAATGCGCTACTGAGCGATAACAGCGGCGCCGTCACGCAGGCGGCAGATATCGCCGCCAAAACCAAAAGCCAGCTAAAAGCGAAACAAACTTCAGGCATTCAGCAATTCCTGTCGAAGTTCGCCACTATTTTTACGCCGCTCATTCCCGGTTTTATTGCTGCGGGTCTGCTGCTGGGGATTGCCACGCTGCTGGGTACGGTATTGCACGTTCCGGCCGATGCGCAAGGTATGCTTCCCGACGCCCTGAACTTTATGAAAGTGTTCAGTAAAGGGCTGTTTACCTTTCTGGTCATTCTTATTGGCTATAACGCCGCGCAGGCTTTCGGCGGCACCGGCGTTAACGGGGCGATCATCGCCTCGCTGTTCCTGTTGGGATACAACCCTGCCGCCACCACGGGCTATTTCTCCGGTATTGAGGACTTCTTTGGCCTGCCGATCGACCCGCGCGGCAACATTATCGGCGTACTGATCGCCGCCTGGGCCAGCGCGCGTATTGAGGGCTTTATCCGACGCTTTATGCCCGACGATCTGGACATGCTGCTGACCTCCATGTTAACCCTGCTGGTCACCGCCGCACTGGCCTACCTGATCATCATGCCGCTGGGCGGCTGGCTGTTCGAAGGGATGTCATGGCTCTTTATCCACCTCAACAGCAACCCGCTGGGCTGCGCCGTTCTGGCGGGTCTGTTTCTTGTTTCGGTGGTGTTTGGCGTCCATCAGGGCTTCATTCCCGTCTATCTGGCATTAATGAGTAGCCAGGGATTCAACAGCCTGTTCCCTATTCTTTCTATGGCGGGCGCGGGTCAGGTCGGCGCCGCACTGGCGCTCTACTGGCGAGCAGAAAAACACAGCGTGTTACGCAGCCAGGTTCGCGGGGCGATTATTCCCGGCTTACTCGGTGTTGGCGAACCGCTGATTTACGGCGTTACGCTGCCACGAATGAAACCGTTTATCACCGCCTGCCTCGGCGGCGCTGCCGGGGGGCTTTTCATCGGCTTAGTGGCCTGGTCGGGTCTGCCGATGGGCTTAAACAGCGCCTTTGGCCCATCCGGTCTGGTGGCGCTGCCGTTAATGACGTCCGCGCAAGGTATTCTGCCCGCAATGGCGGTATATGCCGGAGGAATGCTGATTGCGTATCTTGGCGGGTTTATTTTTACCGCTCTCTTTGGCTGCCGTAATGTGAATCTGGACTAATACCATGAAAATGACATTACTTTTTGCTTCCCTGCTGGCGCTCAGCTGCACCGCCAGCGCCGCGCCATTTCCGGTATTGACTGACGCCGCGCCGGAAAAAGCAGGATTTAATATTGAACGGCTTAACGCGCTGGATAACTGGATAGCGCAACAGGTTGATGCCGGTTATCCGAGCGTTAACCTGCTCATTATTAAAGACAGTCATATTGTTTATCGTAAGGCCTGGGGTCAGGCTAAAAAATATGACGGCAGCGTCCTGATGTCTCATCCCGTCAAGGCAACCACTGACACCCTGTACGACCTGGCATCAAATACAAAAATGTATGCCACGAACTTTGCCCTGCAAAAACTGATGTCAGAGGGCAAATTACAGCCGGACGATCTTATCTCGAAATATATTCCCGATTTTGGCGATCGCCCGGGGGATGCGATTAAAGGGAAAAGCACGTTACGCATTGCGGATCTGCTGCATCATTCCGGCGGTTTCCCTGCTGACCCGCAATACCCGAACCAGGCCGTCGCGGGCGAGTTGTATTCGCAGGATAAGGCCACCACGCTGGAGATGATCAAACGCACGCCGCTGGCGTACCGCCCCGGCACAAAACACATCTACAGCGATGTGGATTATATGCTGCTTGGGTTTATCGTGGAGTCCGTGACGGGCCAGCCGCTCGATCGTTATGTTGAAGAGAACCTCTATCGCCCGCTCGGTTTAACGCATACGGTCTTTAACCCGCTACAGAAAGGCTTCCGCCAACAGCAGATCGCCGCGACGGAACTGAACGGCAATACCCGGGATGGCGTGATTCATTTCCCCAATATCCGCACGACCACCCTATGGGGCCAGGTGCATGATGAAAAAGCATTCTACTCGATGGGCGGTGTTTCAGGACATGCGGGACTGTTTTCGAATACCGGCGATATTGCGGTACTGATGCAGACCATGCTGAATGGCGGTGGGTACGGTAACGTGACGCTGTTCAGCCCGGAAACCGTGAAAATGTTCACGCAATCCTCGCCGGAGGATGCCACGTTTGGTCTCGGCTGGCGCGTTAACGGCAATGCGTCCATGACGCCGACATTCGGCACGCTGGCCAGCGCGCAGGCATACGGCCATACCGGATGGACAGGGACGCTGACCGTTATCGACCCGGCCAATCAGATGGCGATTGTGATGCTGAGCAACAAACCGCACTCGCCCGTCGCCGACCCGCAAAAGAACCCGAATATGTTTAACAGCGGGTTGATGCCGATAGCCACATACGGTTGGGTGGTGGATCAGATATACGCGGCGTTAAAACATGAGTAACCGATAAGGCAGGACTGCCGGGGGCGCTTCGCTTGCCCGGCCTACAAAAAGTCTCTGTAGGCCGGGTAAAACGACGCCGCCATCCGGCAAAAGAAATTACAGCGCCATCAATCTGTCCAGAGACGGTGCGAAGTAATAGCCGCCCGTCACTGGCTTCGTGAAGCGCAGCATGGCGTCACGCTTCCCGTCGGTATCGCCAAACATGCTCAGCAACTGCTGCTCAATATTGTACAGACGCGCGCAGTAAGCGCAGAAATAGAGGCCGTGGGTGCCGCTGGCCGTACCGTATGGCAGGCTCTGGCGCACAATTTTCAGCCCTTTGCCGTCCTCTTTCAGATCCACGCGGGTCAGGTGAGACGTGACCGGACGGTCATCGCCATCGATCTCTTCGTTGGCTTCTTTAGTACGACCAATCATCATCTCCTGGTCGTGAACGCTCATGCGGTTGAGCTGCGTCAGGTTGTGTTCCCAACGCTGAACGAACACGTAGCTGCCGCCCGCATCCACGCCGTCTTTGATGACCGCGACTTCGCGGCGAACCTCTTCTCCCGCCGGGTTTTCCGTCCCGTCAACGAAGCCGCTGAGATCGCGTTCTTCCACCCAACGGAAACCGTGGACTTCTTCCTGCACCTCGATGCACTCGCCAAAAGCCGCCATTGCCGCCTGCGCGACAGAGAAGTTCACGTCGTGACGCAGTGAAAGAATGTGGATCAGCACATCGTACTGGGTTGCTGGCGCCAGACCTTTACCGTAAGGGATAAAATCTTTCAGCTCTTCAGCCCCAACGCCGCCGCTCAGGGCGCGCCAGGTGTTGTTGCCAAATGCGACAACCGCGCCCAGATGCGCGTCAGGGAATTTCGCTTCGAAGGTTGCCAGTTTATCGGCAAACGCTTTGCTGGCCGCACGCAGGGCATCGACATCCCCTTTTACATTGGCTTCAATCCAAATCGCCGCGCGGCAGTGTTCTGGCAAAATGCCACTTTGAACCTGAGACATTGTTCCTCCTGAAAAATAAGAATGCCACGGCTGCGTGGCATTGATGGGCGTATTGTACCCGTTTTTTCAGCGAGGCGGTTTGTTCAGACGCAAATTAACGGCGCCAGATGATTTTGCTCACTTTCCAGTTCTTCAGCGTGTCGTCAGGAGGCATTAACCCTTCCGGGCCGTTCCACTCGCCGGAGAACAGATAGCTAATATGTTGACTGTCCTGTGCTTTACACTCGACCGACGCGCTGTCATCGCCCGTCGCTTTCTGGCAGTTACCGAAGGCTTTGCTGTAAAGGTCGCTAAACGGCGTACCGATTTCGACGCCTGCCTGCGATGGAATATCGCTGTCCAGCACATCAATACGGCTGATGGTTCCCTGGTCGCCATTGATAACCAGCGCAACCTTGTCCTCTTTCATCGCTTCAAAAAAACGCACCACGTTGCCGTTCTGGGTTTTCATTCCGCTACGCAGGCGATAGTCGCCATCCAGCGCGTCAGTAATCGCTTTTTCATCCAGCGGCGTGGAGGCAGTTAATGCCCCAACGCCCTGCTCAGTGACCTCTGTCGACGAGCCAAACCAGTTCCACGGATTCGCAGCAGACCAGTTCACCGACGAGAGGGTTGAACAGCCGCTCAGCACCAGCGGCATTGCGCATAAAATCAAACGCAGCGATTTCATCTCACTTCCTTTCTTTATTAATCAACGTTGTTTGGAGTCCGGTTTCGCCAAAAAGTGCCGTTATTCTTTTACCGGTGCAAAGCAGGCGCGTAAACGACGGTTAGAGAGCAACCAGATAAGCGCGACAATATCGGCCACCACCAGCGCCAGCCCGATGCCGTTTACCGGTTCACCGTACAGCCACAGCACCGGTTGCCAGCAGAGCAGAACGCCCTGCGCCAGAATCAACAAGCCGCGCAGCCCGCGCCACAGCACCGGGAAAGCGTCGCGCCGCCCGCTCAGTAAAAACGCCAGTACCGCCGGGACGCCGGGCAACAACCCCAGCCAGAACGTATCGTGATCGGGATAAAACAGATTCAGCAGCGTATCGCCCTGCTCGCGGGAGGAGCCAGCAATCACAAACAGCACCCAGGTACGCGCCTGAAGCAGCAGCACGCCCCAGAACAGAAAAGGCAGGCGCAAGCGCCCATGACCGTCGTAGTCAGCAGGATGAAACTCAGTACTCTTCATCTTCAATCAGACGCTTGCCCAGACTTAACGCGTCCGAATGTTCATAACCCAGGCGCTCGTACATGCCCAGTACAATGTCGTTGTCTTCCCGCACCATGATTTGGATTTTCGGGCAGCCGCGAGCAATGAGCTTTTTCTCCAGCCGGTTCAACAGCGCGTTGGCGATGCCACGACCGCGAAACTCCGGGTGTACGCCAAGATAATAGGCAGAACCCCGATGGCCGTCATAGCCGCCCATGACCGTACCGACCACCTCACCATTCACCTCAGCGACCAGGAACAGGCTGACGTCATGGTTCAGCTTACGTTCGATATCCATTTCAGGATCGTTCCACGGACGCAGCAAATCGCAGCGCTCCCAGAGGGTGATCACCTCTTCGAAATCTTCCTGGCGAAAAACGCGTATCTCCATGGTATTGAGACCCTTTTCAAGGTTAAAACTCCGATTATGGCGCGAACGACTGATTTAGCCAATATCTGACGCGAAACGGCGAAAAAAATGGCATAATGACGGATTGTCACGTATTGAAATGAAAAGTAAAACAATTCTCATCACGAACAGTCGTAACGGATTACGCGATACGATATAACATCTGGAACTCAATTTTCACAACTCAGGCTGTATGAGCACTTTTAAACCCTTAAAAACTCTCACATCGCGCCGCCAGGTGCTGAAAGCCGGGCTGGCGGCTCTGACGCTGTCGGGCATGTCGCACGCCATCGCTAAAGAAGAAGCGCTAAAGACCAGTAATGGTCACAGCAAACCGAAGGCCAAAAAAGCAGGCGCCAGACGCATTGTTGTTCTCGATCCCGGCCACGGCGGTATCGACACCGGCGCGATTGGTCGCAACGGCTCGAAGGAAAAACACGTCGTGCTGGAGATCGCCAAAAACGTGCGCGCGATTTTGCGCAACCAGGGGATTGATGCGCGCCTGACACGCACGGGCGACACCTTTATTCCCCTGTACGATCGCGTGGAAATCGCCCACAAGCACGGCGCGGATCTGTTTATGTCCATCCACGCAGATGGCTTTACCAACCCCAGCGCCGCAGGGGCCTCGGTGTTTGCGCTTTCTAATCGCGGCGCCAGTAGCGCCATGGCGAAATACCTCTCCGACCGTGAAAACCGCGCCGATGAAGTCGCGGGGAAAAAAGCGACCGATAAAGATCATCTGTTGCAGCAGGTATTGTTCGATCTGGTGCAAACCGACACCATCAAAAATAGCCTGACGCTGGGATCGCATATTCTTAAGAAGATCAAGCCGGTGCATCGTCTGCACAGTCGCAATACGGAACAGGCGGCGTTTGTGGTGCTAAAATCACCGTCAATTCCCTCCGTACTGGTAGAAACCTCATTTATCACCAACCCGGAAGAGGAGCGTCTGTTAGGCACCACCGCATTCCGGCAGAAAATCGCCACCGCGATAGCCAATGGCGTGATCAGTTATTTCCACTGGTTTGATAACCAGAAAGCACACTCGAAGAAACGGTAATCATGAAACCCGATGCACAACGCGTAAAACAGTTCCTGCTCAGCCTTCAGGATGATATTTGCCAGCAGTTAGCCGCCGTTGATGGCGCTGATTTTGTTGAAGATAGCTGGCAGCGCGACGCGGGTGGCGGCGGGCGCAGCCGGGTACTGCGTAACGGCGGTGTCTTTGAGCAGGCTGGGGTAAATTTCTCCCATGTTCACGGCGACGCGATGCCCGCCTCCGCGACGGCACACCGCCCGGAGCTGGCTGGGCGCAGTTTTGAAGCGATGGGCGTGTCGCTGGTGGTGCATCCGTTGAATCCGTACATTCCAACCAGCCATGCCAATGTTCGCTTTTTTATTGCGGAGAAGCCCGGCGCGGAGCCGGTCTGGTGGTTTGGCGGCGGTTTCGACCTGACGCCCTATTACGCGTTTGAAGAGGATGCCATTCACTGGCACCGCACGGCGCGGGATCTGTGCCAGCCCTACGGCGAGGACGTCTATCCGCGCTATAAAAAATGGTGCGACGATTACTTTTTCCTGAAGCATCGCGATGAGCAGCGCGGCATTGGCGGGCTTTTCTTCGACGATCTGAACACGCCGGATTTCGACAGCTGCTTTCGCTTTATGCAGGCGGTAGGCAAAGGCTATACCGATGCTTTTCTGCCAATTGTCGAGCGGCGTAAAGCAATGGCCTGGGGCGAGCGCGAGCGTCATTTCCAGCTTTATCGCCGGGGCCGCTATGTGGAGTTTAATCTGGTGTGGGATCGCGGCACGCTGTTTGGCCTGCAAACGGGCGGACGCACCGAGTCCATTTTGATGTCGATGCCGCCGCTGGTGCGCTGGGAGTACGACTGGCAGCCGGAAGAAGGCAGCCCGGAAGCGGCGCTGAGCGAATTTATCAAAGTCCGCGACTGGGTATAATTTACCTGGCCGCGTTTTTGCCTGATGACAGCTAACGCCTTATTCGGCCTACAACTGCAACGGTAGCGCCCGTAGGCCGGATAAGACGCAAAGCGTCGCATCCGGCACAATAATGTCATCACATCCACTGACGCATACGCTGATGCAGCGTCAGCGACGGTTTTTCGGCAAACAGCTGCTGGTAATCGGTCGCGAACTGCCCCAGATGCCAGAACCCCCACTGCATTGCCGCCTCTTTGACCGTCGAACTTTGCGACCACGGACTGATCAGCTCCCGCCGCACCGCGTTTAATCGAATCCGCTTCAGCCACGCGTTCGGGCCAATCCCCAGAATCGCGTGAAACGCGTTTTGCAACGTGCGGCGGCTGACGTGCAGCTGATTGCACAGATCGAGCACCGTCAGCGGCTCCGACATATTCTCCAGCACGTATTCCCGCGCGCGGGACAGCAATTTTCGATAGCTCTGATGGCTGACGCTTTCTGCCGTTATAATCGGCTGCGCTTCTTCCAGCATCGTCCCCATCGCCAGCAGCAGGTTGTCCCCCAGCACTTTACGCACCGCATGCTGATGCAGGTTTTCCGGGTTTTCGCTGAACGTCGCCAGCGCCTGCTGGACAAAGCCCCACAGCGCCGCTTTATGCTGCTCTTTCACCTCCAGCGCAGACTGGTTACGCAGCATATGCAGCACCCTTTCCGGGTGATGCAGGAAATTGGCCTGCCGGGTAAGCACCTCCTCCGAGACAACCACGCCAAGGATGGTGTAATCATCCGGCGTGCTCAGCTCAAACTCCGTCCCGCCAGGACGGGTGGCGATCTCCGCGCTGCCAATGCACTGCGTGCCGATAAAACCTTGCTCGCCGCGCGTTGCCGGAATACCGAACCAGAAGGAGTTCGGCCAGACCAGGCAAGACTGACGCAGCGCCAGACCGGTGTACTCACGGAAAACCTGAATTTCATCCAGCAGTATTTCCGTAAATTCCCCATGAAATTTACCGGGATGCAGCTGATCGTAAATCTGCTGCCAGGCAGTTATCGTCAGGGCGTGTTCATAGACGTCCGTTGTCAGCCGCTGGTGAACATTATCCACCTCAACCAGAGGCGTAAGTTTAACGTCTTCGGGTAACGCTTCATGATAAAGATGGTGCAAGTTTGCTGTACGAGTCTTTTTCATGATCTTCAAAGCCGGGGCGCAACGTCCCCGGCACCTCCGACAGGTTATACTTTCTTCAGACGATAGCGACTACTGCGTTTACGCAACGCCCCGTCAGAAAAGAGTTGCTCCAGCGCATTTCTGGCGCGCTCCAGTGACCAGCCAAAATGCGCGGCCACCTCCCCTGCCGTCATTCCCTGACGTACTGATGCTAATAACGCCAACAGCACTTCTGAGGATTCAGAGGTAACAGGCGCATCTGGCGTCTTTCCGACTTTCGTTGGCTGGCGCTTAAAGCCGCCGATCAGCCATTGGGTGTCGTCTTCCGGCCGCCCAATTTCTTTGCGGCTGATAACACGGCCCGTGCGTTGTGCTGCGGCGCTTCCGGCATCCAGCGCCGCGCGACACGCCGCCAGATCGCCCTCCACCACCAGCGTCAGCCTGCCGGGATCGAGCACTTCGTGGCTGAGCAATCGCACATTGGCGGCTTTCAGCATGGCGTCCGCCGCATCAACGGCGGCAACCATGCCATCCACTTCCAGTAATCCCAGTGCATTGATCATCGCTACCTCTCTTACGCGCGCTGGACGGGATTACGGGCAATATCCAGAACGGCATCGGTAAAGGCGTTGCAGGCGGCTTTACAGGCGGCCTGGCTCCCCGTTAAAAACGCCGCAGAGTAGTTGGTTTCTGACGGCGGCGGCACGTAGGTCACCAGCTGGACATCGGCGGATTTCATCGCCGCATCAATGCCAAACGTCGCTTCCAGCGGCGGCGCCACCAGATAGGCGATAGGATCGCCCAACGCGATGCCTGAGGTTGATGAGAGATAAGACCCGGTACGCGAAACCACATGCGCCAGGAATGCAGTATCTTCCGCATCGTTGGCCCACTGGAACGCTGCGCCGCCTTCAATATGCGCCACCATCGCATCCAGACCCGCCCGCACTTCCGCCGGGTTCGGGCCGCCCAACATAATCAAGACTTCACCGGCCGTCGGCGACGGCCCGTGGGCCGCTCCGGCATACAGTGAACGGCCATACACCACTTCCACCATCGCCTGTTTTGTCGCTTCGTCTGCCGCAATATACGTTACGTCATCAGAGTCTGCCGTGATGAGACCGAGGCTACGTATATGTGACGGTAATTTAAGCTCACGCGCGAAACCGTCATTCACCGAGGCAATCACGCGCATTGCGGTGACCGACGGTCGAATCAAATCTAATGCTGGCATGTTGCCTCCTTAACGGGTCATATTGATGCCGGATGCTTTCTGCTCCAGCATACGTTTCGCCAAATCCACAATTACCGCTGCGGCTTCAACTGGCGGCGTGCCGCCCTGGTGAATATTCGAAATACAGGTACGATCCGCTTCAACGGTGGTTGCCACCCGTGGTGAGTAAACCGCATAGCAGGAGAGGCTTTCCGACTGACCTAAGCCAGGACGCTCGCCCACCAGCAGAATCACCACTTTCGCGCCAAGAATTTCGCCGATCTGATCTTCAATCTTCACGCGGCCATAGCGTACAAAGAACGGCGTCCCGACTTTCAGCCCCGCCTGTTTCAGGCCAGAGAGCAGCGGCGGCAGGATCTCTTCATAGTTGGCGGTAATCGCATCCGTCGATAAACCATCGGAAATCACCACCTGGACATCCGGGCTGGCGACACACTGCGCTTTCAGCGCGTCAATGGCCTCCTGGCTCAGACGACGCCCCATATCCGGGCGGGTCAGGTAGAGGTTTTTGTCGCTGATTTCCGAACGCACTTCCAGCAGCCCCTGTGCTTTCACCCACTCTTCCGGCACCTCTTTCAGGACGGTATCTTTCGAACGCGAGTGATCCGCCAGGAAGCGCAACAGCGCCAGGGTGCGCGGACGTGGGCCAGCGCGACCGGTACACACGCGCGCAGCGGTGCTGCGGCGCAGTTCGGCCAACACATCCGCGCGATGCGGATTCTCCACGCCTACCCAGGCTTTCGCCTCAGCCGCTCCTAAATCCAGCGCGCAGCTTTCCGCCGCTGAAGGCGCTGAAGGTGCGGCACATTGTTTAGCGCTACAGGCTGGCGCGGATTCTGCGGGGGCCTGCGGCTGCGACTCGCCCATTGACGCCATTACACTGCGTACAATTTCTTCAATCTGTTTTTGATCCATCGTATGTCATCCCCGCGTCATCAGAAGAACAGTGACGGATCGCCCGCCCGCTTGGTCAGGCGACCGTTTTCCATAATGCCCATCGTTTCCAGCCAGCGCTCAAACTCCGGCGACGGACGCAGGTTGAGTAACTGACGTACCGTTGCAGTATCGTGGAATGCGGTGGTCTGGTAGTTGAGCATGATGTCGTCACCGAGCGGCATGCCCATAATGTAGTTACAGCCTGCGGTGGCGAGCAGAATCATCAGGTTTTCGTTGAGGTTCTGATCGGCGTCGGCGTGGTTGGTGTAGCAGCAGTCGCAGCCCATTGAGATGCCGCTCAGCTTGCCCATGAAGTGATCTTCCAGACCGGCGCGAATAATCTGCCGGTCATTGTAGAGATACTCCGGCCCGATAAAACCGACCACCGTATTCACCAGGAACGGATCGTAGTGCCGCGCCAGGCCGTAGTTACGCGCTTCCATCGTCACCTGGTCGGCGCCGAAGTTGGCTCCAGCCGAAAGCGCAGAACCCTGCCCGGTTTCAAAGTACAGGCAGTTTTCCCCGGCGATACGGTTGAACTCCGCGCCGACCGCACGCGCTTCATCCAGCATCGCCAGCTCCACGCCGAACTCTTTTAATCCTTTTTCGCTGCCGCAAATACTCTGGAAAATCAGCCCGCCCGGCGCGCCGCGACGAATGGCTTCAATCTGAGTGGTGACGTGCGCCAGTACGCAGCCCTGCGTCGGAATATTGAACTTGTCGATCACCCCGTACACGGTATCCAGCACGCGACTTAAGTTTTCCACGTCGTCCGTTACCGGGTTAACGCCAATCACCGCATCGCCCGCCCCGAAAGAGAGCCCTTCATAGATTTGCGCGGCGATACTCTGTACATCGTCACGGGTATCGTTCGGCTGCAAACGGCAGCTAAAGGTGCCCGGAATACCGATGGTGGTATTGGCCTTTTTGATCACCGGCATCTTCTTACCACCGTAGATCAGGTCGGCGTTGGAGCAGATCTTCGCGACCGCCGCCACCACTTCCGAAGTCAGCCCTTTACGCGTAAACGCAATGTCATCCACGGAAGTTTCATCACTCAGCACATATTCGCGCAGCTCACTGATGCTCCAGTTTTTAATGCGGTTATAGGCCGTTTCATTGACGTCGTCCTGAATCAGACGCGTCACGCAGTCCTCTTCATAGGAAATCACCGGGTTGTTGCGAATATCCGCCACCGACATTTCCGACAACACCTGTTTCGCGGCAACGCGCTCCTGTGAGCTTTCAGCCGCAACACCTGCCAGCACATCCCCCGAACGCAGTTCGTTGGCTTTTGCCAGCACCTCTTTTACATCCTTAAACTGATAAACATTGCCGAACAATGTGGTCTTTAGTTTCATAAGTCGTTCCCTCAGGAAGGAAATGCGAGTGATTTCACCGTCACCGGCACAACCGATCCGCCAAAAAGAGGCGTACCAATGTCGATATAGTCCCCCGCCCGGACGCTCACTTCGTCAATGACCGCCAGCGGGTGTTGCTGTAACTGTGGGCGCAATAACATGCCCAGGGCTTTGCCAAAGTCCTGCTCGGCCACCACCAGCAGGGGATGCGGATTGGGAAAACGCGCGGTAAACGCCAGCAGCGCGTCGATGACCGTGAGTAATGCCGCGTAGCGCACCGGAAGCCGGGCGGGAAGCGCCAGCACGTATGCGTCAGTGCCAGGGTCGAGATCGAGCTGAGTCAGCGCCTGTTCCCAGGCGGCCACCAGTTCACTTTCATCTTGTGGAATCGCCACCGGCAGGTTGCGCAGCGGAAGCGCCACCCCCTCCAGCCAGATGGTGCTGCCGGACAGCGACAGCGTGTGCGCCCCCGCGCCAATCACCGTGGCGCGCACGGTTTGCGTCGGAAACTGCACGTTCATCTCACGCAGGCGCGGGTGCTCATGCAGCGCCGTCGCCAGCAGCGGGCCGACATCAGAAAAGCAGAACGGATCGGCAGGCTGATTGCGGTAGCACTCCCCGACTCCGCCGGAAAGGGTGATCACCTCCGGTTTCACCCCTGCGGGCAGTAATCCGGTTTGCATCAGCGCCTGCGCCAGCGGCGAAGGCTCGCCGTCAATAATTTCGACAATCAAATCCGCCATCCGCCGCACAACCTGCGCCAGCTGCGTGGCATTGAGCGAGCGGGCGTCAGTGCCCGCGCCGAACACCGCCTCAACGATCATCTGCCCCGGTTTATGCGCATGCACCACCCGCCCCTGACCGTCCGTTTCCAGCAATCTGCCGCCCACGTTCAGACAGGCGGAGCCGCTCACTTTTCCGGCGTCAAACAGAACATAGTTCGAAGTGCCGCCGCCGATGTCGATGTTGAGCACGCGGCACAAACGCTGTTCAGACAGGGTCTGCGCCCCCGCGCCGTGCCCGGCAATCACCGATTCCAGATGCGGCCCGGCGCTGGCGACGACAAAATCGCCGAGAGACTGCGACAGCGCCATCACTGCCGGACGCGCATTGCGGGTTTTCGCGCTTTCGCCGGTAATGATGATCGCCCCGGAATCCACCGTCTCCGGCGCAATCCCCGCCGCCTGGTACTGAGCCAGAATCAGCGCCTTAAGTTCGGCCTCTTTCAACCCGCCCTGCTTATCCACAGGGGTAAAAAAGACCGGGCTTTGCCAGCTAATTTCACGTTTGATAAATTCGTAGCGCGGCACCTGCGACACTGCCGCACGGTTAACCAGCTCAAGGCGTGAGAAGATCACCTGAGTGGTGGTGGTGCCGATATCGATACCGACGCTCAGTAGCTGGCGAGTGTTCACGACTGCGCCTCCACTTCCGTTTCTGCCGGAACATCTTCATCTTTGGGCACCAGCATCATCGCCACGCCAATCGCCGTCACGCCGCCGATCAGCTTGCCGACAATCATCGGGAAGATCATCGCGTTCATGTTGGCGGCCGCAAAGCCTAAGTGGTCGCCCAGCGCAAAGGCAGCGGAGACCGCGAAGGCGCAGTTGATCACTTTGCCGCGGGTATCCATCTGTTTCATCATGCCGAACATCGGAATATTGTTCGCCAGCGTCGCGACCATGCCGCCTGCCGCCATATTGTTGATTTTTAACAGGCCGCCAACGCGCATCAGCGGTTTTTCAAACCAGCGGGTCAGCAGAAGCACCATCGGATAGGCGCCGAGCAGAACGCAGGAGATGGAGCCGATCACTTCAATGGCGCGCATCACTTCGCCAGGCTGGTCGCCAGGGGACATGAAGATCGGGTCGAGGCCTGGGATCAGCTCCCATCCCAGCAGGAATTTAATCACCGCAGCCGCCAAACCAATGGTGATCAACGCCACCAGGAATTTAGCGAAGATCTGGAAACCGCTGATCATTTTCTCCGGGATAAATTTCAGCCCCAGCGCAACCAGCACCGCAACGATGATCACCGGGATCATGTTCATCAGGATCAGCGCGAAGGTGAACTCCACCGGTTGCCCGTTGATCTCCACGCCGGAGTACATCGCCACTAAACCACCGGCGATACAGCCAATGGGAATGGTAACAATTCCCGCCAGCACGCCCAGCGCCAGGTAGCGGCGGTCAGACGGCTCGATAATGCCGAGCGCCACCGGAATGGAGAAGACGATCGTCGGCCCCATCATCGCTCCCAGGATCAGACCGGAGTACAGCCATGCCGCCACATCGCCGCCCGCCAGTTCTTTGGCGAGGAAGAAACCGCCCATATCGCAGGCCAGCAGCGTTCCGGCGAACATCGACGGGTTCGCGCCGAGCATTTCATACAGCGGGATAATCACCGGCCCGAGCAGCTTCGCCAGCACCGGCGCCAGGGCGGTCATACCGACCATCGCCAGCCCCAGCGCGCCCATCGCCATAAAACCTTCTTCAAACTGACCGCCCGACCCCTCGATGCTCTTACCGAATTTACCGAGAAAACGCGCCGAACCGCCAAACTGCGACAGGATCCTGTCCACGGCGGCAATCAGCATAAAGAACATCATGATGTACATGATGATTTCGTTAATTCCCATAGCCCTATCTCCATTTGCCAGGTGTTTCGTAGGCCTGATAAGCGCAGCGCCATCAGGCAATAGTGCCGCGTTTTTGCCGGATGGCGGCGCGAACGCCTTATCGGGCCTACATCCTGGTATGCTTTATTGTGCCGCCGCGTACAGGTCGATAATCTGTTCCTGTGTGGCGGTTCGTGGGTTACTGCGAATACAAATGTCCTCCAGCGCGCCTTGCGCCCACGCGCTGTAATGCGCGGACGTCGCGCCAACATCGGCGAGGCGTTTTGTCAGCCCGGTTTCAATAATCAGTTCGCTAACTGCGCCGATCGCGTCGCGATCGTCCGCTTTCTTGTTGAGCAACGCCCGGCCGATATGGCTGAACCGTTCGCGACACACCATGCGGTTAAATCCCATCACCGTCGGCAGCAACATACTGTTCGCCTGGCCATGCGGAATATGCAGCGTCGCGCCCGGCTGGTGCGCCATCGCATGACACAGCCCCAGCCCCGCGCTGGAAAAGGCCATCCCCGCCATGCAGGACGCCAGCAGCATGTTTTCCCGCGCCGCCATGTCATGCCCGTTCCCCACCGCTTTCGGCAGCGACTTGCCGATCATCGCAATAGCGCCAATCGCCAGGCTGTCGGTAAACGGCGTGGCATTCAGAGCGCTATACGCCTCAACCGCATGGGTCAGCGCGTCAATCCCGGTCATCGCCGTTACGTGAGAAGGCACCCCTTCCGTCAGCGCCGCATCCAGAATGGCGACGTCCGGCATCAGCGAGGCATGCGCCAGAACCTGCTTGCGCCCGCTTACCGCATCAATAATCACCGTCACGTTGGTGGTTTCCGACCCCGTCCCCGCCGTCGTCGGCACGGCAATCAGCGGCAGACGCGGGCGCAGTACGCTCTGCGCCGTCATATCCGCCAGCGTCTGCCCTGGGTTGGTAAAGAGCAGCGCTACGGCTTTTGCCGCATCCAGCACCGAGCCGCCGCCAAACGCCACCACGCCGTCACATTTTGATTCGCGCAGCTGCGCGACCGCCGCGCAAACGTCAGTGATGGAAGGTTCTCCCACCGGGCAGGGCCAGATGCTCATCGCCACGCCTTTCATCGCCAGACTCCGTTCAAGCCCGGCGGTCATCCCTGCCTGATGCAGAAAACTGTCAACCATGACAAACAGATGCGTCAGCCCGCGCGTTTGCGCTTCCTGCCCGCAGGCGCTAAGCGCCCCCAGGCCGCACAGCGTGACGGGCGGAA
Source organism: Citrobacter sp. CK194 (assembly GCF_030333395.1). Taxonomy (NCBI): domain Bacteria; kingdom Pseudomonadati; phylum Pseudomonadota; class Gammaproteobacteria; order Enterobacterales; family Enterobacteriaceae; genus Citrobacter; species Citrobacter sp. CK194. Next base: position 144,822 of record NZ_JAOWGA010000019.1, on the reverse strand, counting down.
CGCTGAACGTTTTTATCCGTTGCAGATTCAGGGTATCGAATGCCTGAAAGAGCGCGGTCTGCAATTCACTTTGCATAGATCCCCTCCGCTTTTTCTTTCCCGCTGTTGGCAATCGCCAGCGGCGTCATAAACAGGCTGTGTTCAGGTAAATGCACCCGCAGTTCCGGGAAACGTTTACGGAATAGTTCATCCACGCCCGGTTGCATACAGGAGCCGCCCGCCAGCCACAGATCGGCTATACCTTGCCCTTCGATATGCCGGGCAACAATCTCCGCCATCTTTTCGTACACCGGTTTTACCACCGGCCAAATCTCCCGGGCGTTGCTGCGCTTGAACTGCTCAGCGTCTTCCAGTTCGATGCGGCGGTTTCCGGCCAGCGTCAGGGAAATATGGTGTCCGCCGGTCGCTTCATCAGCGGAGTAAGTCACCTTGCCCTGCTTCACAATGGCGATCCCCGTCGTACCGCCGCCGATATCCACCACGCCCGCGTTATCCAGTCGCAGCAGATCCGCCACGGCGGTCGGCTCATCCAGCACATGGCTGACCTCCAGCCCGGCGGATTCCAGAACATTGATGGAGATACGCGGGTCGGTGCCTGGCGGAAATGAGGTCGCCGCGTGGGTGAACTGGCAGCCAAGCTGGCGTTCGAGCGTGTCGAGATGGCGACGCACGATGGTGACGGCGCCGAAGAAGTCCCAGACGATGCCGTCACGCACGACGTCAGCCCAGTCCAGACAAACGGCGACTGGCTGCGCGTCGCGGTCGACAACCATCGACACCACATCGCACGTCCCTAAATCAATACCCAGCCACAGCGGCGAATCGCTGGCGACGGGATGCTGATTACATAGCTCAGCGGCTTTCTGGAGTCTCGGCGTCAGCCAACGTTGTTCATCGTGCGCCATCTCTTTTCTCCTTATAGACAGTCTGCTGGGCCGGAATCAGACAATGCGAAACGCATCCACCAACACGCAGCGACGCAGACGCACGAAGGTGCGCGCGCTGGTCACCCCTTCCCCGGTTGGCGTAGTAATGGTCATGGTGGTCCAGCCTTCGCCGCCCAGACCCAGCCCGGCGATACACGGCCCGTTCTTGACGAAGATGCTGGTATCAATGGCGTTTGCCATCCGGTTCATGTTGTCGATGTTGCGCGAGTGCATCGCCGCCGTATGGTGGCAACCGCCTTCCAGCGTGACCGCCAGTTCAATGGCCTCTTCTACGTTGGCAACCCGCACCACCGGCAGTACCGGCATCATCAGTTCCGTGACCGCGAACGGGTGCGTGGCAGGCGTTTCCACAAACAGCAAGCGCGTTTGCTCCGGCACCGTCAGCCCAATCGCGGCGGCGATTTTGGCGGCGTCACGCCCAACCCAGTCGCGGCTGACCGTTCCTTTGCCACGCTCGTCGATATTTTTCAGCAATACCGGCTGAAGCTGTTCGGCCTGTGCGGCGGTGAGTTTCACCGCATGCTGCCCTTCCATCAGGCGCATCAGTTCATCGGCAACGCTATCGACAACAATCAGCACCTTCTCGTCGGCGCAAATGATGTTGTTATCGAAGGATGCGCCTTTGACGATGGACTGCGCGGCACGCGCCAGGTCAGCGGTTTCATCCACCACCACCGGCGGGTTCCCGGCGCCTGCGGCAATCAGACGTTTGTTGGTGTGTTTACGCGCGGCCTCAACGACCGCTTCGCCGCCGGTCACCACCAGCAGGCCGATACCGGGATATTTAAAGAGGCGCTGGGCGGTTTCGATATCCGGGTTCGCAACGGTCACCAGCAGGTTAGCCGGGCCGCCTGCGGCAACAACCGCCTGGTTAAGCAGCGTAATGGCGCGCTGAGAAACCTTTTTCGCCGCCGGATGCGGCGCAAAGATCACGCTGTTGCCTGCGGCAATCAGGCTAATGGCGTTGTTAATCACGGTTGCCGCCGGATTGGTGGACGGCGTGACCGACGCCACAACCCCCCACGGCGCATTTTCAATTAAGGTCAGACCGTTATCGCCGGTCAGTACCTGCGGCGAGAGGCATTCCACGCCCGGCGTACCGCGCGCCTGCGCCACGTTTTTCGCTAATTTATCTTCGACGCGTCCCATGCCGGTTTCTGACACGGCAAGTTCCGCCAGTTCTCTGGCGTGCTTTTCACCCGCCTCACGTATCGCATGAATAGCGAGCTGGCGCATGGCCACGCTCTTCAGCCCCTGCTGAGCCACTTTCGCTGCGGCAACGGCGTCATCCAGGGAGGCAAAGACGCCCATTTCATGAACGGCGGCGGCAGGTTGACTGCTGTCTTTCATTTTCAGCAATACCGCTTTTACCACCTGTTCAATATCCTGTTGATTCATGATGTTCAGTCCTATTTATGGAAAACGACTTTCCCGCCAGCCACCACTTCATCGACAATACCAATCACGCACAGATCGACAGGTGAGGATTCGCTCCGATGCGCCTGGCGGGCAGAACTGCCGCTAACCAGCAGCACCCACTCCCCGGTTCCCGCCCCAATGCTGTCGATTGCAACGGCGCACTGCCCGTCGGGATTCCCTTCGGCATCAATCATTTTCACCATCAGCAATTTGTCATGCGCGAGTCCTTCATGGCGCACCGTACAAACAATTTGTCCTGTGACGACTGCCAGCTTCATACCCGCCTCCATGTGTTGTGTGTTGCGTGCCGAAACTGTAGGCCGGATAAGCGAGGCGCCATCCGGCATCGATGCCATCTCATTGCCGGATGGCGACGCGTTCGCGTCTTCTCCGGCCTACACGATCAGACGTAGCCATCCAGCTTAGATATTGCTGTCACCTTTGAAGCTGATCGGGAACACCTCTTCCAGATCGCCGTGCGGGCGCGGAATGACGTGTACGGAAACCAGTTCGCCAATGCGCTGCGCCGCTGCGGCGCCGGCATCAGTAGCGGCTTTGCACGCTGCCACATCGCCACGCACCATCGCGGTGACCAGACCGCCGCCAATCTGCTTCACGCCAACCAGTTTCACGCGTGCTGCTTTAACCATCGCATCAGAGGCCTCAATCAGTGCAACCAGGCCCCGGGTTTCAATCATTCCTAATGCTTCCATTGTGTTTTCCTCTTCGGTAAGGGGGTCCAGACGGGACCTTTATACAACCAGTGTTTGCGAGTCGTGTTCACGACTCACGTCAGTCTGGCGCGGCACTGCTGCCACCAACGCCAGTTCGATAATTTCCTGTACGCTACAGCCTCGGGAGAGATCGTGAAGCGGTGCGGCAAGCCCCTGAATCAGCGGCCCAACGGCGCGATATCCTCCCAGACGCTGGGCGATTTTGTAGCCAATGTTGCCCGCTTCCAGTGACGGAAAGACCATCACATTGGCTTTGCCCTGTAACGGACTGGCGGGCGCTTTTTGCGCGGCGACGTCCGGGACAAAAGCGGCGTCGAACTGTAACTCGCCGTCAACAATCAAATCCGGCGCGCGCTCGCGAACGATCTCTGTCGCCTGCTGCACATTGGCGACATTGGGGTGACGCGCGCTGCCATGACTGGAGAACGACAGCATGGCGACCCGAGGCACCTCTCCGGTAATGGTTCGCCAGGTCTGCGCGCTGGCGATGGCGATATCCGCCAGTTGCGCCGCCGTGGGTTGCGGCACCACGCTGCAATCGGCGAATCCCAGCGCCTGCCCGGTGTACTGCGGCAGCATCAGGAAGATCGACGACAGCGTTTTGCAGCCCGGCTGCAAACCGATCAGGCGTAGCCCTGCCCGCAGCACGTTCGCTGTCGAAGAGAGGTTGCCGGCAATGCACACATCGGCATGACCTGCGCTCACCATCGCGGCGGCGAACATCAGCGGATCGTTCAGTTTTTCCAGCGCATCCGGCGGTGTTTTCTCTCCCGCCCGCGCCAGCCAGCGCCCGGCGAACACCTCACGCATAGACAGATTGCTCTGTGGGTCAATCACCTGAATGCCATCCATCGCGATATGGTGAGTGAGCGCAAACTGGCGTAGCGCAAACGGGCTGGTGACAAGAACCGGTCGCGCCAGACCATGCCGTTGCAGATAGTGCGCCGCCTTCAGGACACGGACATCCAGCGCATCCGGGAAGACCACCCTGGCGGGCGCGCGTAAGGCCTGTTCGCGGCAACGTTCAATGATCATTGCTCCCCTCCCAGTCGCTGTTGAATCTGGCTGACGGTGAGCGGATGCTTCGTCACGCACAAAATCATCATCACGTAGACCGTACTGGAGAGGCGGTTCAACGCCTGTAGAAGATCCGGGCGCAGCACGTCAAAATTGCGGGTGATAAAGACCTGAGCGGCCACGACTTCCGTCTCACGCACTTTGGTACGCAGCAGATTCAGCAGCGCGGCATCGCGGCCGTGGCTGGCTTCCGGCACCAGATGATCGTGATCGAGATAGCGCAGCGGCTGATGGGACAGACGATGCAATTCGTCTTCGTTTAGCCCCACAATGGCCTGCGCGGCCAGCGGTTCATCCATCGCATCGGCACGCATGATGTTGCCCAGGCGGGAACGAATGTCGGCAAGCCAGGGCTGCCACTGCTCCGGCAACTCAATTTGCAGCCACACCACCAGCGCGATGGTGCTGTCCAGCGCGGCGCGAAATCCCAGGCGCGGATCGCTTTTCGCAACCATTTTGTCGGCGGTCAGGTGGGTCAGCGTATCGGGCTTTTTCGCCACCGGCTGGCGACACAGTTCGCAGCACGCCTTAGGGTGCGTATCGCTGCTGGTCAAACCGTGCACCGGCTGTAATTGCTGCTCATCGTCATCGACAAAAAGACGGCCTTGCTCATCCAGAAACTTGATGCGCAAATGGCGACTTTCCAGCAATTCCCGGGCAGATGGCGTCAGGCGAGCGTCAGCGGGAAGATGGATCTCCGCCCCTTCGCTGAGCGTATGATTCGCTCTGAGCCATGCTTCGGTAATGAAATCCTTCATACATCCGCCTTAGCAGGACTGCCAGTTCGCAGGCCAGGCAACGTATAAGAAGCGCACGGTCGACGGTGTGCCAAACTCAATGCTGGAGCCTTTCGGGATAAACATCACGTCCCCGGCTTTCGCGATCATGGTTTCGCCTTCATGACGCACATGCAGTTCGCCCTCCAGTACCATATCGATCTCGTCGTAGTTCAGCGTCCACGGGAAAAACGCGTTATCCCACTGCATGAACCCGGCGGCCATGCTGCTGCCGTCCTTGTCGGTGACCAAATCCGTTAAGCCGACGCAGTGGGGCTGCGCGCCGTCGAAGCGACCAAACTTCACGCTGCTGCCGTCGATCACTTTTACGCCGCCCTTGCCGGTGACCGACTTAAAGCCCGGCTGCATGTCAGCCTGCTCCAGCGACTGTTTTTCCTTCATCACTTTGTCCATCAGCTGCGCGACCAGGCTTTCGGTAAATTGCCCTTCCGGCAGTTGCGCGATGATGGTTTCACGAATGCGCTGACTTTCGGTTTTCGCGTCTTCCACCGGCGCGACAGCCGGTGCCGATTCGTCGCATTCCACGATCGTGAAGTCCAGCAGTTCCGCAACTTCGCGGGCTTCCGGGGTAATGATGCTGGCGCGCAGAACAACCGACATTTCCTGTTCGCCGCGTGCGTGAGCCGCACGAATATCGTTAGCTGTGATGAGTTTCTTCACCTGCGCCTTCCTCCTGTTCGGTGAGTGCTGCCAGATAATCCACCAGGTGCTGCACACTTTGCGGGTCATGGCTGTTGAGCTCGAAAATCGGCTCCTGAAATCCCAACCCGCTCAGTAGCTGTCGCGCGGCGGCGACGTCGGCATCCGGCATGTCCGTTTTGCTGATGACGGCGATGTGTCGTTTACTGGCGCCAATATCCAATAACCCGGCGGGTAAGCGACTTTCGCGGTCATTTGCCGCATGTACATAAATCAGCGTATCCACATCCTGTAGCGTGGTAATTAAGGCGTGATACCAGCGAGGATGGCTAAAATATTCTCCCGGCGTATCGATATCGCCGTTGTCATTAAATTCCACGGCTTGTGTTTTTCGGGCGAGGGAATAATTTCCCTGCAAGGCGTTAAAAAGCGTTGTTTTCCCCGCGCCAACGGTGCCGACAAACGCAATACGTTTCATTGCCGCCCCCCAATTAACTTTTTGTTAATTCGCACAACGTGAAATTTAATAAGCGTCCCAGCCCGTTGACCGTTTGCAATAAGGCTTCTTCGACGGCGCCAACGGAGCCATAAATCACCAGCGCGCCGCTGAATCTATCGAGAAAACCGATATGAACATCGGCGGCTTTCATGGCTAAATCGCCCGCGATCATCGCCGTTTCCCCTGGCGTTAGCGTCATGATGCCGATGGCGCCCGCTTCGGGAACGCCGATCTTTTTCGCCAGTTCTTCACCCGGGTGGGCAATCAGATGCGCCAGCGTGACCTGTTTCCCCGGCACAAATTCCTGAATAATGCGTTCTTTATCCATTGCTCACCGCCTCCGCTGAAACTGACCTCATCGTGGCAATTTTTTGTCAGAGTAAATAACAAAATTCGGCAAGCAGATTTAAAAGGTGAAGTAGATCACTAAGAAAGGAGGAAATAAAAAAGCGCGGGGAACCCCGCGCCGGAATGAATTAAAGTGAAATTACAGTGGCTGTGTTTGCGCTTCGACCACCGCCAGCGCCACCATATTAACGATACGGCGAACAGAAGCGATCGGCGTTAATACATGCACCGGTTTGGCAACGCCCATCAATACCGGCCCTACCGTCACGCCTTCCGAGCTGGAGACACGCAGTAAGTTGTAACTAATACGCGCGGCCTCCACGTTAGGCATAATTAAAATATTCGCCGCTCCTTTCAGCGGGCTGTCCGGCATTCTGTCGTTGCGAATGCTTTCGACCAGCGCGGCATCACCGTGCATTTCGCCGTCGATCATCAGCTCAGGCGCGCGTTCGCGTACTAACTCCAGCGTCTGACGCATTTTGCAAGCAGCGACCGACTTAGACGAACCAAAGTTGGAGTGCGACAACAGCGCCACCTTCGGCTCAATACCAAAGCGGCGCACCGTTTCCGCAGCCATTAACGTAATTTCCGCCAGTTGCTCCGGCGTCGGATCGTCATTGACATAGGTGTCGGCGATAAAGGTGTTGCCGCTCGGCAACAGCAAGGCGTTCATCGCCCCCGCCGCGTGGACGCCCTCACGGTAGCCAAACAGTTCCTGCACCACGCTGAAGTGTTCGTGGTATTCGCCGATGGTGCCGCAGATCATCGCATCCGCTTCACCGCGCAGAACCATGATCGCGCCAATCACCGTGGTATTGCTGATCACCGCCCGCTGCGCCTGTTCCTGCGTCACGCCACGGCGTTTCATGATCTTATAGTATTCACCCCAGTACTCTTTGAAGCGCGGATCGGATTCATTGTTAACGATCTCGAAATCCACACCCGATTTGATCTGTAGCCCCAGCTTCTGAATACGCATTTCGATCACGCTCGGGCGACCAATCAGGATCGGTTTCGCCAGACCTAACGTAATCAGCTCCTGCGTCGCATGCAGGACACGCGCCTCTTCCCCTTCCGCCAGCACTACGCGCTTCGGCGCTTTACGGGCCAGAGAGAAAATTGGCTTCATGAACAGGTTGGTTTTGTAGACAAATTCGGTCAGCTTATCGATGTAGGCATCGAAATCAGCGATCGGCCGCGTCGCCACGCCGGAGTCCATCGCCGCTTTCGCCACGGCAGGCGCAATCTTCACAATCAGGCGCGGGTCGAACGGTTTTGGAATGATGTATTCCGGGCCGAAGCTCAAATCTTGATCGCCATAGGCGGAAGCGACCACTTCACTTTGTTCGGCGTGCGCCAGTTCGGCAATGGCGTGTACCGCCGCCAGTTTCATCTCTTCGTTGATCGCGGTTGCGCCGACATCCAGCGCGCCACGGAAGATGAACGGGAAGCAGAGCACGTTGTTGACCTGGTTCGGATAGTCGGAACGTCCGGTACAAATGATGGCGTCTGAACGCACTTCTTTCGCCAGCGGCGGCAGAATTTCCGGCTCCGGGTTCGCCAGCGCCAGGATCATCGGCGCACGCGCCATTTTTTTCACCATCTCCTGGGTCAGCACTTTCGGGCCGGAACAGCCCAGGAAAATGTCCGCCCCGTCAATCACGTCATCCAGCGTGCGTTTGCCGTCATCCACCACCGCATAGGCCGCTTTGGTCTCCACCATGTTGGGTTCGCGATCTTTATAGATAACGCCTTTCGAGTCACAGACCACGATATTGTGTTTCTGCATCCCCAACGCCACCAGCAGGTTCATACAGGCGATTGCCGCCGCCCCTGCACCGGAAACCACCATCCGCACGTCAGAGATATTTTTTTCCACCACGCGCAGGCCGTTAAGAATCGCGGCGGTGCTGATAATCGCCGTTCCGTGCTGGTCATCATGGAATACCGGAATATTCATGCGCTCACGCAGTTTCTGCTCGATATAGAAACATTCAGGCGCTTTAATATCTTCGAGGTTAATCCCGCCGAACGTCGGCTCCAGCGCGGCAACGACATCAATGAATTTATCCGGGTTATGTTCGTCGACTTCAATATCAAACACGTCGATACCCGCGAATTTCTTAAACAGAACGCCCTTACCTTCCATTACCGGTTTACCGGCCAGCGCGCCGATGTTGCCCAGGCCGAGTACCGCCGTTCCGTTAGAGACCACCGCGACCAGATTGCCGCGAGCGGTGTATTTGTAAGCCGCCAGCGGGTCTTTTTCAATTTCAAGACACGGCGCCGCTACGCCTGGCGAATAGGCCAGCGCCAGATCGCGCTGTGTGGCAAGGGGCTTGGTCGGGGAAACCTGGATTTTACCTGGAACGGGAAATTCGTGGAAATCGAGGGCGCTTTGTTTTAATTGGTCATCCATCTTGTTGTTCCTTTCACGTATCGATCAAAAAAGTGGCGCGGGTAACCTCTGGTGCGCCGCACATTATCACCTCCCTGCGCGGCATAAACTTTGAAGGTAGCCATACTCTCACTACTCAAAGAAAGAATTTGTTATCAATTTATAGCATCCATGTTACCCGCTTAAACCCGCATTACCATGCCTGTCTGCTATGCTTTTTTGTTGTGTACTGCATGAATTTCTCAGAAGTGTGAATCAACGCACTCACCTAACGCTTTACTTTTCAAGGAGTATTTCCTATGAACCAGTTAGACGGCATCAAACAATTCACCACTGTCGTGGCAGACAGCGGCGATATCGAATCCATTCGCCATTATCAGCCTCAGGACGCCACCACCAATCCCTCGCTGCTGCTAAAAGCGGCTGGCCTTGCGCAATACAGCCATTTGATTGATGACGCGATCGCCTGGGGCAAGAAACGCGGTAAAACCCAGGAGCAACAGGTCGCCGAGGCCAGCGATAAACTGGCCGTCAATTTCGGTGCGGAAATTCTGAAAATCGTCCCCGGACGGGTCTCTACGGAAGTGGACGCGCGCTTATCCTTCGATAAAGAAAAAAGTATGCAGAAGGCCCGCCACCTGGTTGACCTCTACCAGCAGCAGGGCGTGGAAAAATCGCGCATTTTAATTAAGCTCGCGTCAACCTGGGAAGGGATACGGGCGGCGGAAGGGCTGGAGAAAGAAGGCATCAACTGTAACCTGACGCTGCTGTTCTCTTTTGCACAGGCGCGCGCCTGCGCGGAAGCGGGCGTTTTTCTGGTTTCGCCGTTTGTCGGGCGTATCTATGACTGGTATCAGGCGCACAGCCCGATGGACCCCTACGTCGTGGAAGAAGATCCGGGGGTGAAATCGGTACGTAATATCTATGACTACTTCAAACGTCACCGCTACGAAACCATCGTCATGGGGGCCAGTTTCCGTCGCACCGAGCAAATCCTGGCGCTGACAGGCTGCGACCGCCTGACCATTTCTCCCAACCTACTGAAAGCGCTACAAGAAAAAGAAGAGCCGGTGATCCGCAAACTGGTGCCGTCATCGCAGACGTTCCATCGCCCGACCCCGATGACCGAAGCGGAATTCCGCTGGGAACATAATCAGGACGCGATGGCCGTTGAGAAACTGTCGGAAGGTATCCGCCTGTTCGCCGTTGACCAACGCAAACTGGAAGACCTGCTCGCCGCCAAACTGTAAACCTTGCCACGGAGTGATTTATGTCCCGAAAAGACCTTGCCAATGCCATTCGTGCGCTCAGTATGGATGCCGTACAAAAAGCCAATTCCGGTCATCCCGGCGCGCCGATGGGCATGGCGGATATTGCTGAAGTGCTGTGGAATGATTTTCTCCGCCACAACCCAACCGACCCCACCTGGTATGACCGCGATCGCTTTATTCTTTCCAACGGCCACGCGTCAATGCTGCTCTACAGCCTGCTGCACCTGACCGGCTACGATCTGCCAATCGAGGAGCTGAAAAACTTCCGTCAGCTCCATTCAAAAACGCCGGGGCACCCGGAAATCGGCTATACGCCAGGCGTTGAAACCACCACCGGGCCATTAGGTCAGGGACTGGCGAACGCCGTCGGTCTGGCGATTGCCGAACGCACGCTGGCCGCGCAGTTTAATCAGCCCGATCATGACATCGTCGATCACTACACGTATGTCTTTATGGGCGATGGCTGCCTGATGGAGGGGATTTCGCACGAAGTCTGCTCGCTGGCGGGTACGCTGGGGCTGGGCAAGCTAATCGGCTTCTACGATCACAACGGCATCTCAATTGATGGCGAAACCGAAGGCTGGTTTACCGACGATACCGCCAAACGGTTCGAAGCGTATCACTGGCATGTGGTGCATGAGATCGACGGACACGATCCCGAAGCCGTGAAGAAAGCGATTCTTGAAGCGCAGAGTGTGAAAGACAAACCGTCGTTGATTATTTGCCGGACGGTAATCGGCTTCGGCTCACCGAATAAAGCCGGGAAAGAGGAGTCTCACGGCGCGGCGCTGGGAGAAGAAGAAGTGGCGCTGACCCGCCAGAAACTGGGCTGGCATCACCCTGCTTTTGAGATCCCGAAAGAGATTTACCGTGCCTGGGATGCGCGTGAAAAAGGGGAAAAAGCGCAGCAGGCATGGCAGGAGAAGTTCGCGGCGTATCAGAAAGCATATCCCGATCTGGCAAGAGCGTTTACCCGACGAATGCGCGGCGAGTTGCCAGAGTCCTGGGAAACCACGACGCGAAAATACATTGCTGAATTGCAGGCCAACCCGGCCAAAATCGCCACCCGCAAGGCATCGCAAAATACGCTGAACGCCTACGGCCCAATACTACCGGAACTGCTCGGCGGCTCGGCGGATCTCGCGCCCAGTAACCTGACTATCTGGAAAGGTTCGACGTCGCTGAAAGAAGATCCGGCCGGGAATTACATTCACTACGGCGTGCGCGAATTTGGTATGACGGCCATTGCCAACGGCATTGCCCACCACGGCGGATTTGTGCCTTACACCGCGACCTTCCTGATGTTTGTGGAATACGCCCGTAACGCGGCGCGAATGGCGGCGTTGATGAAAGCCCGGCAGATCATGGTTTATACCCACGACTCCATCGGGCTGGGTGAAGATGGGCCGACGCACCAGGCCGTGGAGCAACTGGCCAGCCTGCGTCTGACGCCGAATTTCAGCACCTGGCGTCCGTGCGATCAGGTTGAGGCGGCAGTCGGCTGGAAGCTGGCGGTTGAGCGCCATACCGGCCCGACGGCGCTGATTCTCTCAAGGCAGAATCTGGCGCAGGTGGAGCGTACCCCGGAGCAGGTGAAGGAGATCGCCCGTGGTGGTTATGTGCTGAAAGACAGCGGCGGTAAGCCGGATGTGATCCTGATTGCCACCGGGTCTGAAATGGAAATCACCCTGCTGGCGGCGGAAAAGCTGACCGGAGAAGGTCATAACGTCCGGGTGGTGTCCCTGCCTTCGACGGATATTTTTGATGCTCAGGATGAGGCGTATCGCGAATCCGTGCTGCCGTCGAACGTTGCCGCTCGCGTGGCGATTGAGGCAGGCATTGCCGACTACTGGTACAAATATGTCGGGCTGAAAGGCGCGATTGTCGGGATGACGGGATATGGCGAATCGGCCCCGGCCGAAAAACTGTTCCCTTATTTCGGCTTTACGGTCGAGAATATCGTCGAAAAAGCGCATAAGGTGCTTAAAGCGTAAAAATGGATGAGTGGGTCGGAAGCCGGATGGCGACGCGATGCGTCTTATCCGGCCTACAAAATGGGCCGTAGGCCCGGTAAGCGTTAGCGCCACCGGGCGCCCCTAACGTGTGATCCACAACGTGGGCCAGGCATCTGGCCCATGCCAGTTATCGCAGCTTGGCTCTTCGGCATAACGCACCAAACGAAAACGCTGGCCGTCAAAACGCCAGCGCGTCTGGATACCGCAATCGGCCAACCCACGCCCTTTTGCCAGCGTGATTAATTCCCGGGATTTCTCGTCAAAAACCGCGTTCATCAGCTCCATATCATTGCTTTCAGCCCCGGAGTTAAAGGGCAAACGCAACCGTACGGCGCGGGAGGCGAATGGTTTTTTGCGTGAGACAATCCACGCGAGATCGACCGTATTATAGGCTCCGGCTTCGCAACCGATCATCAGCAGGGCTTTGTCATCGGTCAGGGCCGCGACGCGCACTTCCCGGCGCATCGGGTCAAGCGAGCAGTGAATACTGTTCATCCGCCAGTTACCGTAATCCAGCAGATCGTTGCGTTCATCATAAGAGAGCGGCGTCGGCGTTGGGTTGACGATAGCCACGCCTTTCAGCGCTGGCGCGGGCGGCACGCTGAGCGGCGGATCATTCCCTTTATCAATCCACGCCGTTTCGCTGCCAACGCGTTTTTGCTGTGCGTCGATAAACAACAGCGCAGCTTTAAGCCCCACCAGAGAAATCGTCTGTTTTCCCTTTTTCAGGGTAATCGCCTGGGCTTCCTGAATGGTCTGTAAAAACGCAGCAATGGTGGCGGTGTCGTCCGTCATCAGATGCCAGGGCGTGATGCGCCATTGCCCGGCATTTAGCGGCAGCGGTTTTTCATCCAGCAGCAGACGCGGCGCAATCTCCGCCTCTTTCGCACCGGGCGAGGTCAGCCCCCCCAAATCAATGCGAAGTACCGCATCGGTATGCGCCCCGGCGCTGCGGCTTAACGTCATCACCAGCCCGCGATGTTCGCCGGTATTACGCGCCACGCAAAAATTCTGATTGTTACAGGTGACCTGCCAGTCAGAAAAAGTCTGCTGCGCTGGCGCCGCCCACGTCAGCGACGTCGGCAGCAGGCCGAGCAGGAAAACGAAAATAACGCGATTGCGCATGGACGGTACAACCCCAGAAGAAAAACGAAACGGCTTTAGGCGGTATCTTCCTTGCGCGACTCCTGTGGCTCAATCAGATTTGTCGGATAGCGGCATCATTATGTAAAGAAATATAAACCTTATTTATCAATCCATTAGCGAGGAAGAATGCAAATAATTGAGCAATAACACGGTCTTACCGTCTCGTATCTCACCGGTTTTGATCATCGCCAGCGCCTGTGTTAATGGCAGTTCCAGTACCTCAATATCTTCATCTTCCACACCGCCGCCTGCGTTTGCCCGCTGGCTGTCGCTGTATTCTGCAATGAAGAAGTGAATCAGTTCCGTCACGCCGCCAGGCGACATGTATAACTCAAACAGTTTACGCACCTCACCCACTTCATAGCCGGTCTCTTCAATCGCTTCTTTGCGAATGCACGCTTCCGGCTCGTCGTTATCCAGCAGCCCGGCGCAGGTTTCTATCAACTGGCCGCTTTCATTGCCGTTCACCCAGGTGGCAACGCGAAACTGGCGGATGAGCACCACGGTCTGCTTTTCACGGTTATACAGCAGGATCGTTGCGCCATTGCCGCGATCGTAAACCTCGCGCTTATGGCGAATCACATCGCCATTTTTACGGGTCAGATCGTAGGTAATATTGCGCAGGATAAAGTAGTTATCAGAGAGAACTTTGTCTTTGATGAGAGTAATTTTTTGCGACATACCGGCTCCACAGCATAAGAAGACAGGTAATCTTACGCCGCAAGGCCGGTTTTGTCTGCGCGCTATCATGCTGCTCGCGCCGAATGGAGACTTATCCGGTTTGCATGATCCCCAGCCACTGAATAATCCCCTGCGCGGCGTGACGCCCTTCCGCCATCGCCGTCACCACCAGATCGGCGCCGCGCACGGCGTCACCGCCCGCGAAGATTTTAGGATTACTGGTCTGGTAACGGAACGCGCTTTCGACATTTGCCGCAATGCGCCCCCAGTCGTCCACTTTCACACCGTGCGCCTCCAGCCACGGCATACCATGCGGATGAAAACCAAACGCCATAATTACCGCATCGGCGGGCATGACAAACTCGCTGCCCGCGATGGGCATCGGGCGGCGACGCCCCTGCGCATCGGGTTCGCCAAGCTGAGTACGTAAAAAACGCACGCCGCTGACGCAACCGTCGGCATTCAGCACCAGTTCAACCGGCTGTACGTTAAATTCAAAGTGCGCCCCCTCTTCCCGCGCGTTTTTTACCTCTTTTTTCGACCCCGGCATATTCGCCTCGTCGCGACGATATGCGCAGGTCACCTGGCTTGCGCCATGACGCAGCGCGGTACGCACGCAGTCCATCGCGGTATCGCCGCCGCCCAGCACCACAACATTAAGCCCAGCGGTGTCGATAAAAGGTTCGTCAGGCAATTCATCCAGCCCCATAACCTGTTTCGTGTTGGCAATCAGGAACGGCAGCGCATCATATACGCCCGGCGCATCTTCGTTTGGCAGGTCGGCCTTCATGGAACGGTATGTGCCGACGCCGACAAAAACCGCATCGTACTCATCCAGCAGCGACGCCAGCCTGACGTCTTTGCCGACTTCGCAGTTCAGTTCAAAATGAATTCCCATCGCGCTGAAGATTTCGCGACGGCGCGCCAGCAGTGATTTATCCAGCTTAAAAGAGGGAATGCCAAAGGTCAGCAGGCCGCCAATTTCAGGGTGGCGATCGAACACGGTCGTGCTCACGCCATGACGCGCCAGCACATCCGCGCAGGCCAGCCCGGCCGGGCCCGCGCCAATAATCGCCACGCGTTTATCCTGCTGCTGCACGCCGCTCAGGTCTGGCCGCCAGCCTTTGTCCAGCGCCCGGTCGGAAATGTAGCGTTCAATATTGCCGATCGTCACCGCGCCATACTCATCGCGCACCGTACAGGCGCCTTCGCACAGCCTGTCCTGCGGGCATACGCGCCCGGTAATTTCCGGCAGGCAGTTAGTCTGGTGCGACAGCGCCACCGCATCGTCAATGTTTCCCGCTTTTACCAGCTCAATCCACTGCGGAATATGGTTGTGCAGCGGGCACGTCCACTCGCAGATACTGTGTTCACCGCACTTCAGGCAGCGGGCCGCTTCGCGTTCAGCCTGCGCGGTACGAAACGGCAGGTAGATTTCATCAAAGCTGGTTTTTCGCGCGTCAATCGCCAGCTTATCCGGCTCACCGCGTGGGGGCGTCGCCCGCATCTGTTCGACTTTATTGAGCGCACCAGGAGTGACTCCCGTCGCACAGGCATGCCAGGGCTGATTTTCCTGACGCGCGGTGCGCAGACGCCGCGCTTTCGACAGCCGGGTCAGCGACGCTTCCGTTACCAGCTGCAACGCATCTGCCGGGCAGTTTTCAACACAGGCCGGGCCGCCTTCGCGATCCAGACACAAATCGCATTTGTGCGCCGTGGCTTTGACCTGATCCTGACCTGTTGGCGTAAGGATTATCTGCATTGTGCCGAAGGGACAGGCAACCACGCAGGATTTACAGCCGATACATTTTTGCTGGTTGACCTGAACGCTGTCTTTGACATGACGGATTGCGCCATTTGGGCAGCTCCTGGCGCAAGGCGCATCCTCGCAGTGGTGGCAGGTTACCGCGCTGCGCTGATGCTGATGTTTGATCACCGTAATTCGGGGCTGAAAATGCCGCTGGTGCAGTACGTGTTGCTCATCATTGTGGGCCATTACGCAAGCGACCTCACAGGCATGGCATCCCAGGCACTGTTGGCTATTGGCCATAATAAAACGATTCATGGCGTCCTTCTGTTTTGGTGGCAAAAACCTTATTCTTTATATGAATGTTATTAACCGACGCCGAAGGGGTCGGCAATGTTCATTTGCCCAGGACGCACAACTATTTATCCAGAACCTGTGGCAGATCAATTTATTTCATCGCTGGTGAAATTGCGTTTCAGTTACACTTGCCAATATTTATCCGTTCACTGTGAGCATATTTTTCGGGGATTACGCGCGTGGTCGTCAAACGCCCTGTCTCGGCCAGCCTGGCCCGGGCCTTTTTTTACATTGTGCTGCTGTCGATTCTCTCAACCGGTATCGCCCTGCTGACGCTGGCGAGCAGTTTGCGGGATGCCGAGGCCATTAACGTGGCCGGTTCACTGCGTATGCAGAGCTACCGACTGGGTTACGATCTGCAAAGCGGCAGTCCGCAATTGAACGCGCACCGTCAGCTTTTTCAGCAAGCGCTCAACTCTCCCGCGTTAAGTAACCTGAACGCCTGGTACGTCCCGCAGACGGTTAAAAGCCGTTACGGGCAACTGCATGCGAACTGGCTGGAGATGAACACGAGACTGGTGGATGCGGATATAAAGTGGTATCGCGCCAATATCAATAACTATGTCGATCAGATCGATCTCTTCGTTCTGGCGCTGCAACACTATGCCGAGCGCAAGGTGATGCTGGTGGTCGGCATATCGCTGGCGGGCGGCATCGGGATCTTCACGCTGGTCTTTTTCACCCTGCGGCGGATTCGCCAGCAGGTAGTCCAGCCGCTTAACCAACTGGTCGCCGCCAGCCAGCACATTGAACATGGTCAGTTCGACATCCCGCCGCTGAATACCCACTTGCCGAATGAGCTGGGGCTGCTGGCCAAAACGTTTAGCCAGATGTCGAGCGAGTTGCATAAGCTGTACCGCTCTCTCGAGGCTTCGGTAGAAGAAAAAACCCACGATCTGCACGAAGCCAACCGCCGTCTGGAAGTGCTGTACCAGTGCTCACAGGCGCTCAATACCAGCCAAATCGACGTTCACTGTTTCCGCCATATTTTACAGATCGTCCGCGAACATGACGCCGCTTACTATCTGGAATTAACCGTGGGCGATAACTGGCGGATCAGCGAAGGAGCGGAAAGCACTGATTTGCCCATGCAGATTCTGCCGGTCACGATGCAGGAAACGGTCTACGGCGAACTGCACTGGCAAAGCCCCAACGTCAGCGCCTCCACCCCGCTGCTGCACAGCGTATCGACCATGCTGGGACGCGGTTTGTACTTTAATCAGGCGCAAAAACATTTCCAGCAACTGCTGCTGATGGAAGAGCGCGCGACTATTGCCCGCGAGCTGCATGACTCACTGGCGCAGGTGCTCTCCTATTTGCGCATTCAGTTGACGCTGCTGAAGCGCTCAATTCCAGAAGATAACCTCCCTGCGCAAAGCATCATGGCGGATTTCTCCCGGGCGCTGAACGACGCTTATCGTCAGTTGCGCGAGCTGCTGACCACCTTCCGCCTGACCTTACAGCAGGCCGACTTACCTTCTGCGCTGCATGAAATGCTGGATACCCTGCAAAGCCAGACCTCTGCGAAACTGACGCTAGATTGCCGTTTACCGACGCTGGCGCTGGATGCGCAAATGCAGGTGCACCTGTTACAAATCGTTCGCGAGGCGGTGCTGAATGCGATTAAACACGCCAGCGCCACGGAGATCGCCGTTAGCTGCGTCACCGCCCCCGATGGCAACCATACGGTCTATATTCGGGATAACGGCGTCGGCATTGGCGAACCGAACGAACCAACGGGACACTACGGTCTGAACATTATGCGCGAGCGTGCGGAAAGACTTAGCGGCACGCTGAATTTCTCGCAACCGTCAGGGGGCGGGACGCTGGTCAGCATCAGTTTTCGCTCATCGGAAGATGAAGAGGGTCAATTAGCGTAAAGAACGGCAAAGCACCGCACGGCGGGAATACAGACAGGGCGGCACTGGCACAAAATGTATGCTGTAAACGTGCATGATAATTTACATTATCTTCTTTTTTTCTCCACGTTTGACACGTACCTTGCCGCTACAGTGAAGCAGGTCATACCCAATAATTATACGCAGAAACACGAGGTCCTCCTTTAATGGCGAATTTCTTTATCGATCGCCCCATTTTTGCCTGGGTGCTGGCAATCCTGTTGTGTCTGACGGGCACCCTGGCCATTCTCTCTTTGCCCGTAGAGCAATACCCCGACCTGGCGCCGCCAAACGTCCGTATTACCGCGAATTATCCGGGGGCATCCGCGCAGACGCTGGAGAATACCGTCACTCAGGTTATCGAACAGAATATGACCGGCCTCGATAATCTGATGTATATGTCGTCGCAAAGCAGTGGGACGGGCCAGGCAACGGTGACGCTCAGTTTTGTGGCCGGAACCGACCCCGATGAAGCCGTCCAGCAGGTACAAAACCAGCTGCAATCGGCAATGCGTAAATTGCCGCAGGCGGTACAGAACCAGGGCGTCACGGTCCGTAAAACCGGGGACACCAACATCCTGACCATTGCGTTTGTCTCCACCGACGGCTCAATGGATAAACAGGACATCGCCGACTATGTCGCCAGTAATATCCAGGACCCGCTCAGCCGCGTAAACGGCGTGGGGGATATCGACGCCTACGGTTCGCAATATTCGATGCGTATCTGGCTGGACCCGGCCAAACTCAACAGCTACCAGATGACCGCGAAAGATGTCACGGATGCCATCGAATCACAGAACGCGCAAATTGCCGTCGGGCAGCTTGGCGGCACGCCTTCGGTCGACAGGCAGGCGCTCAATGCGACAATCAACGCCCAGTCGCTGCTGCAAACGCCCGAGCAGTTCCGTGATATCACGCTGCGCGTCAACCAGGACGGTTCAGAGGTCAAGCTGGGCGATGTGGCGACCGTCGAAATGGGCGCTGAAAAATATGATTATCTCAGCCGCTTCAACGGTAATCCGGCCTCCGGTCTGGGGGTAAAACTGGCCTCTGGCGCCAACGAAATGGAAACCGCCAAACTGGTGCTTAACCGCCTGGACGAGCTGGCCGAATACTTCCCGCACGGTCTGGAGTATAAGGTGGCGTATGAAACCACCTCCTTCGTCAAAGCCTCGATTATCGATGTGGTGAAAACCCTGCTGGAAGCCATCGCGCTGGTGTTCCTGGTGATGTACCTGTTCCTGCAAAACTTCCGCGCCACGCTGATCCCCACTATCGCCGTACCGGTGGTATTGATGGGGACATTCTCCGTCCTGTATGCCTTCGACTACAGCATTAACACGCTGACGATGTTCGCGATGGTGCTGGCGATCGGCCTGCTGGTCGATGATGCCATCGTGGTGGTGGAAAACGTCGAGCGCATCATGAGCGAGGAAGGTCTTTCGCCGCGCGAAGCCACCAGAAAATCGATGGGGCAGATACAAGGGGCGCTGGTCGGTATCGCGATGGTGCTGTCAGCCGTATTTGTGCCGATGGCTTTCTTTGGCGGTACGACCGGGGCTATCTATCGCCAGTTCTCCATCACGATTGTCGCCGCGATGGTGCTCTCCGTGCTGGTGGCGATGATCCTGACGCCCGCCCTGTGCGCCACGCTGCTAAAACCCCTGCACAAAGGCGAGCATCACGGACAGAAAGGCTTCTTCGGCTGGTTTAACCGGACGTTCAACCGCAACGCTGAACGCTACGAGAAAGGCGTTGCGAAGATCCTGCATCGCAGCCTGCGCTGGATACTGATCTACGTTCTGTTGCTCGGCGCGATGGTGGTGCTGTTCCTGCGTCTGCCGACCTCCTTCTTGCCGCAGGAAGACCGTGGGATGTTTATTACCTCAGTACAGTTGCCAAGCGGCTCCACGCAGCAGCAGACCTTAAAAGTGGTGCAGGAAGTTGAAAAATATTACTTCACCCAGGAGAAAGACAACGTCATGTCCGTCTTCTCGACGGTGGGATCGGGGCCTGGCGGGAACGGTCAAAACGTGGCGCGCATGTTTGTCCGCTTAAAAGACTGGGACGAACGCAACGCCACGACCGGCACCTCGTTTGCCATTATTGAACGCGCCACGAAAGCCTTTAACAAGATTAAAGAAGCGCGCGTTTACGCCAGCAGTCCACCGGCAATCAGCGGTCTGGGCAGTTCCGCAGGGTTTGATATGGAACTTCAGGACCACGCGGGCGCCGGTCACGATGCCTTAATGGCCGCACGCGATCGGTTGATTGAGCTGGCAGCGCAGGACAGTGCGCTGACCCGCGTGCGTCACAATGGTCTGGACGACAGTCCGCAGTTGCAAATTGATATCGATCAGCGCAAAGCCCAGGCGCTGGGCGTCTCTATCGACGACATCAATGACACGCTGCAAACCGCATGGGGCTCCAGTTACGTCAATGACTTTATGGACCGGGGTCGCGTGAAGAAGGTCTATGTACAGGCGGCGGCGAAATACCGCATGCTGCCGGACGATATCAATCTCTGGTATGTGCGTAATAAAGACGGCGGCATGGTGCCTTTCTCCGCCTTTGCAACGTCACGCTGGGAAACGGGCTCTCCGCGTCTGGAGCGCTATAACGGCTACTCGGCGGTCGAGATTGTTGGCGAAGCGGCGCCTGGCGTCAGTACCGGTACGGCAATGGATGTAATGGAGTCGCTGGTTCGCCAGTTGCCAACGGGGTTTGGGCTTGAATGGACGGCGATGTCTTATCAGGAACGTCTCTCTGGCGCGCAGGCGCCTGCGCTGTACGCCATTTCACTGCTGGTCGTTTTCCTGTGTCTGGCCGCGCTGTATGAAAGCTGGTCGGTGCCGTTCTCGGTCATGCTGGTGGTGCCGCTGGGCGTCATTGGCGCGCTGCTCGCCACCTGGATGCGCGGACTGGAAAATGACGTTTACTTCCAGGTCGGGTTGCTAACGGTGATCGGCCTTTCCGCGAAAAACGCGATCCTGATTGTCGAATTCGCCAATGAGATGAACGAGAAAGGCCACGATCTGCTGGATGCCACGCTGCATGCCTGCCGCCAGCGTTTACGCCCAATTCTGATGACCTCTCTGGCCTTTATTTTCGGGGTGCTGCCGATGGCGATTAGCAACGGGGCGGGTTCCGGGAGCCAGCATGCCGTCGGGACAGGCGTCATGGGCGGGATGATCTCCGCCACCATCCTGGCGATTTACTTCGTACCGCTGTTCTTTGTGCTGGTGCGTCGCCGCTTCCCGCTGAAACCGAAGCCGGAATAAGACACAAAAAAGGCGACTTACTTTGAGTCGCCTTTTTCTTATCCTTTTCAGGATCAGGATATCTTCCAGAAATTTATTTGCGAAGCATAACTTCGATAAAATCTTTCCAGTTCCCCAGTTCGCGTTCAATCATAACAACCTCTCTTATTATTATGGCTATTCTACGAAAACATTATCCTCAAGAGAAGATAATTTAACCGATTGCAGTGATTACATCCTCCGGTGAATGGGGTTCATGGCATTACTATGACCCTGTAACCATAAATTTTATGTGACTTACTGCAATATTTTGAAACATTAATCCACTTCTGAAAACCGCGCTCATTTCAGTTAAGAAACAGCCTATTGCAGCTCGCTGGATTTATACTTCCCGATGAGATGCTTATTAAGCAACATTTCAGAATTATTATTCACAAGAGTTCAACAATGTTATATTTACCGTTTATTATGTCATGATAAATAACCGGTATATGGCAGTTCCGCACTGACGGATACCACGATAATATTGCTTAATTATTCGTAATTCGCGTAAAAGGATTCAACATGATCACCGTCTACGGCATCAAAAATTGTGACACGATTAAAAAGGCGCGACGCTGGCTGGAGGCTCACGGTATTGACTACCGCTTTCACGATTACCGCGCAGACGGAATCGATGCCGCGTTATTGAATACGTTTATTGCGGAGTCAGGCTGGCAGCCCTTGCTGAATACGCGCGGAACGACATGGCGTAAACTTGATGAAGCCACGCGTAACGGCATCACGGATGCGGCGTCCGCCGCAGCATTAATGACTGAAATGCCAGCAATTATCAAACGCCCATTGCTCTGCGCGACCGGGAAGCCTATGCTGCTGGGTTTTAGCGAATCCAGTTATCAGCAGTTTTTTGATGAGGTGTAGTCTATGTCGTGCCCGGTTATTGAGCTGACACAGCAGCTTATTCGCCGCCCTTCCCTGAGTCCAGATGACGCAGGATGCCAGGCGTTAATGATTGAACGCCTGCGTGCAATCGGTTTTACCGTTGAGCATATGGATTTTGGCGATACACAGAATTTTTGGGCATGGCGCGGACAAGGCGAAACGCTGGCTTTTGCCGGGCATACCGATGTCGTACCAGCGGGTGATGTCGATCGCTGGATCAACCCGCCTTTTGAACCGACAATCCGCGACGGAATGCTGTTTGGCCGTGGTGCGGCAGACATGAAAGGCTCTCTGGCGGCGATGGTCGTTGCGGCTGAACGTTTCGTCGCCCAGCATCCAGATCATCAGGGGCGTCTGGCGTTCCTTATCACTTCGGATGAAGAAGCCAGCGCGAAAAACGGCACCGTGAAGGTGGTCGAAACGCTGATGGCGCGTAACGAACGTCTGGACTATTGCCTGGTCGGCGAACCGTCCAGCACTGAAATCGTCGGGGATGTGGTCAAGAATGGCCGTCGCGGGTCGCTGACCTGCAACCTGACGATCCACGGTGTGCAGGGGCACGTCGCTTATCCCCATCTGGCGGATAACCCGGTGCATCGCGCAGCGCCGATGTTGAATGAACTGGTGGCGATCGAGTGGGATCAGGGAAATGAATTTTTCCCGGCGACCAGTATGCAGATTGCCAACATTCAGGCTGGCACCGGCAGCAATAACGTCATTCCGGGCGAGCTGTTTATTCAGTTCAATTTCCGCTTCAGCACCGAGCTTACCGATGAGACTCTCAAAGAGCGCGTTCACGCGCTGCTGGATAAACATCAATTACGCTACACGGTGGACTGGTGGCTTTCCGGCCAGCCGTTCCTGACGGCGCGCGGCAAGCTGGTGGATGCGGTGGTGAACGCCATTGAGCACTATAATGAGATAAAACCGCAGTTACTCACTACGGGTGGAACGTCCGACGGGCGCTTTATTGCGCGTATGGGGGCGCAGGTAGTCGAACTCGGGCCGGTCAACGCCACCATTCATAAAATTAATGAATGTGTTAATGCAGCCGATCTGCAACTGCTTGCCCGCATGTATCAACGTATCATGGAACAACTCGTCGCCTGACGCGTGTTCCTGTAAGAGGAAATAAGCATGGACTGGCTGGCAAAATATTGGTGGATTCTGGTGCTGGTGTTTTTGGTGGGCGTACTGATCAATGTGATCAAAGACCTCAAGCGGGTCGATCACAAAAAATTCCTCGCCAATAAACCGGAGCTGCCCCCGCATCGTGATTTTAACGATAAGTGGGACGATGACGACGACTGGCCGAAGAAAGATCAGCCAAAGAAATAGTCAGATAAACCTGTAGGCTTGATAAGCGTGTCGCCATCAGTCAACATACCGTCTGAATGCCGGATGGCGGCTTCGCCCTATCCGGCCTACGGTTCAGTTCCGGCTTATATCATTTCGATAATATCATCATCATTCGGCTTACCGCCGCTCAACGCTTCATCAAAGTAGTGTTTCGGCACGGTATAGCGCAAATGGTCGAGCGCAAACTGCATACTGCGATCGTCAATCGCATGGCCTAAATCCTCGACGATATCCAGCGTCACATCGCCTCCGGCACGGACTAACGCTTCCTGTGCGGCAACCGCATGAGATAACTCAATCACCCGGTCTTCACCGCCGTGAATCAAATGTACCGTTGTGGCGGTCGTGGCGGTTTCCGGCAAGCTGGCGTAGCGTCCGTTGAAAGCAATCACGCGCGATGCCAGACCCGGCTCGGCCTTGATGCTCTCAAGAGACATAATCGCCCCCTGCGAAAACCCAATCAGCGCGGTAGCCTCCGGCCCAACGCCGCTCTGTTTCTGCCAGTAGCGAACCGTCTCGATAAACACCGGCATAATCGCATCAACCCGCGCCTGGCGGTTCTCTTCCGTCACATCCTGAACCGAAAACCACTGACGCCCAGGCGCCGGGCCACAAGGTTCCGCGCCGCCAATGCTGACCACCAGCGCCTCTGGAAATAACGGTGCGAACCAGGAGCCAATTTCTCCCATTGAGACCGGGTTATCGCCCACGCCATGAAACAGCAACAGCAGTTGTTTCGCGGGTTTATCGGGGCTTTGAACAACAAAATGGTCATGTTTCATGGCGATCTCCTTAACTGATAAAACAGATTCTACGCCGCTTAATCACAATGACCATGCCAGGAAATTGAAGGAGTTAGTGAAAAAATTGCCATTGCAAAACGCGTTCGCGTAACCGCTGCGCCCGTTCGTCATCCAGTGCGGTAAGCGCATGGGCGACTTCCCGGCGCTGGGCGACAAGCAGCGCTTTACGCCCAGGCAAACCCAGCCGGATACACAGATTCGCGTCGCTGCACTTCTCCTCCAGGCGTCCACGCAGCGCGGGGAGCGCCAGCTCGCAGCGCTCAAGCAGTCGACTCAGACAGCCTAACGACGTGAGCAACGGTCGA
The DNA here is from genome assembly GCF_030333395.1 of Citrobacter sp. CK194. Taxonomy (NCBI): domain Bacteria; kingdom Pseudomonadati; phylum Pseudomonadota; class Gammaproteobacteria; order Enterobacterales; family Enterobacteriaceae; genus Citrobacter; species Citrobacter sp. CK194. The sequence continues at coordinate 120,180 of NZ_JAOWGA010000019.1, read as the reverse complement.
TGGGCAAACGCAAAGCCCGCCAGTTCATCCCAGTCATCATCATTAAGCGTAGACGCTTTCAGCGGGATAACCGGGATCGCTTCTCCGTTCCAGCGAGCCAGTATCTCCGCATCCCGGCGCAGACGCTGGTGCTCGCGGTGCGCCAGCCGCGCGCCGGCCTCGCTGATGGGCAGCAAAGCCATCGCCGTATAACAGCCGCTGCTCGCCTCCTTGTGGTTCCCCATCCGCACCAGTACAAAACCGCAACGCTGCCAGAATCGCCAGAGTTCGGCGGTATAACCAAAACTGACGGAGAGATAGTCGCACTGGCTGGCGCCGCCGTATGCCTCAGCGATCAGCTGCTGCCCAATCCCTTCCCGCTGGCGGGCCGGGTGGACGGCAATACGGCTCACCCGACGCCCGGTCAGCGTCGCCGCCAGCGGATCGCCGCCATGAGCGGCCAACGACTGCGCGACAAGATTTCCGCGCGGGCGACGATAGCCCGCCCACACGGCCTGGCTCAGCGCGGCCGATAGTCCGCCCTCCTCCACCAGCCAGGCGGCTCCCGCCACTCGTTCAGCCGTAAAAGCGCCGAGAAAATGCTGCCCCGGCGCATCCATCATACGGCGCAGATCGAGCGGAGAGGTGCGGTAGTGCGCGCCGGAAAGCAGCTGATACACCGCCAGCGGCTGCGTCGGCCCGGTATGCCAGAGCGCCTGCGTAAAAGCGGAGAACCGAATCGCCCCCTGCGGCGCATGGGCAAACGTCTCGTCGTCGAATATCAGCGCTTCGCCGACCCATTGTTCCAGCGGGCACCCCTGCGCCCAGCGAACAGGCTGTCGCAGTTCAAAACGCCGGAGATGAGGAAAACGGGCGCAGAACTTCAGCAAAAAACCGCGTCCCGTCCCTTCATAGCCCTGAACGGTGGTGGTCAACAATATGCGTGAAAAACGCGACGCCAGGCGATGTAGCTGCGGCGCGGGGATTGCCGCCGCTTCATCGACAATCAGCCAGTCGGCCGTTTCCGTGCCCGCCAACAGCGCATCAGGAGCGAGAAAGCGAAATTTCTCACCGGCAAACTGCGCCAGCACGTCCGTCGCCGCTTTCGACGGCGCAGTTACAATGGCCGTCCCGCTCATCCGCGAAATTAACTGCCCGGCCAGCGCCGATTTACCCCGACCTCGCGCTGCCGTAACGGCGGCCACGCCAGGCGGCATCCGCAGCAGATGCTGCAAAATCGCGGCCTGCTCAGGCTGCGGTTCACCCGTAGCGGGTTGCCAGTGGGGACGAGCAGGAAAGCGCGGCCATGAAAACGGTTGAGACTGCTGCCAGTGCAGCGTCTGCTCGTCACGGGCCATCACGCGTTTGAGGTGCTGGATAAAATGTGGCGTTGCAACAGGCTGCGGGCAGTCGCTCCAGCGCAGCGAGTCCGCATCGGGACGGGATTCCCATGCAGAATACGGCGGCGTCAGCAGCACCAGCCAGCTTCCGGCTCGCAGCGTGCCGCTCAGCGCCGCGAATGCCGAGGCATCAAACCCCAACTGCGCATCAAAAACCGCGTGGCGGAACTCGCGTCCCAGTAGCGTTTGTAACGCCTGCGGCGTACAGTGCGGCGCGGCGGGCGCATCGGTTGCCACCCACAGCCAGTCGCCAGCCAATGCTTCTCGCAGCGCCAGCGCCCGTTCACGACACCAGGACGCATCGCCGCTGAGCACCAGCAGCCGACGAATCCCTTCCTGCGCCATTTGTGCGGTTAGCGCCCGCAATGCGTCATTGTCAGACATCCCTGCCCCGGTATGTTAAAAACCTTTGCCGAAGGTATTACATTGTGCCGGATCGCCGCTATCAAAACCGCGTTTAAACCAGGTATAGCGCTGCTCGGAAGTGCCGTGAGTGAAGCTGTCCGGCACCACGCGTCCCTGACTTTGTTGTTGCAGACGATCGTCGCCAATCGCCTGCGCCGCATTCAACGCTTCTTCCAGATCGCCGGATTCCAGCACGCCCTGTTGCTGCATGTTGTGCCCCCAGACGCCCGCGAAGCAATCCGCCTGTAGCTCCATACGTACGGAGAGTCGGTTCACTTCCGCTTGCGATGCGGTCTGTTGCAGCTGACGGACCTTCGGTTCGATGCCCAACAGTTTTTGCACATGGTGCCCCACTTCGTGGGCGATAACGTAACCCTGGGCAAAATCGCCATCCGCGCCCAGTTTGTTTTTCATGTCATCGTAGAAGGAAAGATCGATATAGACCGTGCCATCCGCCGGGCAATAGAACGGCCCCATTACGGACTGACCCGCACCGCATCCTGTGCGCGTCGCGCCACGGTACATCACCAGCTTAGGCTGCTGATATGTACGCCCCATTTTCTCAAACTGCTGGCCCCAGGTATCTTCTGTGGTCGCCAGAATGACGGAGGTAAACTTCGCGGCCTCATCGTCATTTGGACTGATCGAACGCGTCGTTTCCTGCTGAGAAATCGGCTGCCCGGTCATTAAACCGGTAAGATCCACCCCGTAATAGCCCGCCACCAGCACGACAATCAGCAGAATGATTCCGCCTTTGCCGCTGGGCAAACGAAAACCCGGCCCGCCCATTGACGGGCCGCCGGAGCTATTGCGTCTGTCTTCTACATTGTCACTTTCACGACGCCCTTGCCAGCGCATAATCACCTCAACATACTATTCATTATGATGATGATCGTAGGCGGTTCAGCGCAAGATTACCATTAGAATAATGGTGGTAGAGAAAAACCGGAGAGCATTGACTCTCCGGTTGATGCTGACGGGGGAAGAATTAATCTAACTGCACGCCCAGGCGACGTGCGACGGTTTCATAGGCTTCGATCAGGCCGCCCAGACTCTGGCGGAAACGGTCTTTGTCCATTTTATCCAGCGTCTCTTTGTCCCACAGGCGACTACCGTCCGGGGAAAATTCATCGCCCAGCACTACTTCGCCTTTGTACAGACCAAACTCCAGTTTGAAATCGACCAGGATCAGACCGGCATCGTCAAACAGCTTTTTCAGCACGTCGTTAGCTTTGTAGGTCAGCTCTTTCATGCGCGCCAGATTCTCTTTGTTCACCCAGCCGAAGGTTTCGCAGTAAGAATCGTTGACCATCGGATCGTGCATCGCATCGTTTTTCAGGAACAGGTCGAACAGCGGTGGGTTCAGTTCGATGCCTTCTTCAATGCCCAGACGCTTGACCAGAGAACCAGCCGCACGGTTACGCACCACGCACTCGACCGGCACCATATCCAGCTTTTTCACCAGACACTCGGTATCGGACAGCAGCTGCTCCATCTGGGTCGGGATGCCCGCTTCTGCCAGTTTAGTCATGATGAAATGGTTAAACTTGTTGTTCACCATCCCTTTGCGATCAAACTGTTCAATGCGCGCGCCATCCCCTGCTGACGTATCATTGCGGAATTCGAGCACCAACAGGTCCGGGTTTTCCGTGCTGTATACGGTCTTCGCTTTACCACGATACAACTCAGCTTGCTTTTGCATCTTTATTACTCCTGGTGTGAATTAACGATAAAAATTCATTTTCTGCCACACTTTGCCGGATGGCGGCGTTGCCTTATCCGACCTACAGCCTGGGGGCGAAATTACGGTAAAAATTGCGTTTTTCTGCTGACGCACACGTTTGCGTATCATATCAGAAAAAAGGGCTGGATTGCTCCAGCCCCTCAATTTTTACTTGCTGAACGCTGCCTGGAAGACGGCAACCAGCGCGTCGTTCTGGCTCTGCGTCAGGGTATGCCCCTTCGGATCGATAAACTGTAGGCTACTGCGGTTGTCTAAATCGCCCACCTGCAATTTATAGTCGCCGGACGACAGCCCCGGATCGGTTGCGCCCAGCTCCTGCCAGCCGCTGTCAGACAGCGGTTTGTAGGTCACTGCCAGGCTGCCCTGAGAACGCGTGCTGTCGGTCACTTTCATGCCCACTTTTTCAAGCGCGGCTGGCAGACGCTGCCACACCACGTTGAACGGCCCACGGACGACCAGCATTGGCAAACCGGTGTCATCTGCGGCGCTCTGCACATCCATCGTAGCGGCAGAACGGTTTTGCGCGGCGTTCGCAGCGTCGGTGGCGGTTTTATCCAGACCCGCCGAGATTACGTTCATCATCTCAGCGCTATAACGCTGTAGCGAAGCGGCATCTGCGGCAGGCTTGCCAGCCTGTTCCAGATTCACCAGTTTCACCGTTACAGCCTGCTGATAACCCTGCGGTTTCACCGAGATTTGATAACGTCCACGGTACTGCTGGTCTTCATCCAGACGGTTCCATTCAACCCAATCGGTCGTCAGGGTCTGGCTGGCGTCATCACGTTTTTCAATCGTGTAGTTTTTGGACTGAATCACGCTGACAACCTGCGGCCACAGGTTGGTATTGCGACCATTTTCCACCAGCAAGGTTGCGGTATCGCCCGTAAACTGGGTACGCGCGCCGGTCACCAGCGCTAACGGCTGAGCAGGCGGACGAATGTCCAGCGCTTTGCCGACAGCGCCGCTGCCGTTGGTCACCGGAATGTTATAGTCGCCCGTCGTTACCGGCAGAATCATCCCTGCTGGCGCATGAAGTTCAGCAAGCGGTGCGGCTTCCAGATAGGATTCATCACCGCTCACCTGGCGCTTGTAGCGCGAGTCAGAGCTACAGGCCGCGAGCAGCATAATGAGCGAAACACCCGCAACCCTGGCCAGGCGCGACTTTTGTACTGAGTAAGCCATCAAATCTCCCTAAACTTTACAGCAAACCGGCATGCTTGAGCGCCGCTTTGACAATCTCACGACCCGTATCGGTGATCGGCGTCATCGGCAAGCGCAGCGTATCGGTCGCCACAAGTCCCAACTCCTTACATGCCCATTTCACCGGGATCGGATTGGGTTCGACAAATAGTTTGTTATGTAACGGCATCAGACGCTGATTAATCACCCGCGCGTCGGCAAAACGACCTTCCGCCGCCAGTTTGCACATTTCCGCCATATCACGCGCCGCAACGTTCGCGGTAACGGAAATCACGCCATGACCGCCGAGCTGTATGAAGTCCAACCCGGTCGCATCATCACCGCTGAGCAGAATAAAATCGTCTGAAACCAGCTCTTTGATCTGGTGAACCCGACTTAAGTTCCCTGTCGCCTCTTTGATTGCGACAATATTTTTTACTTTCGCCAGACGGCCGACGGTTTCCGGCAGCATATCGCAGCCTGTACGGGACGGCACATTATACAGAATTTGCGGCAGGTCAGTATGTTCAGCGATGGCTTTGAAATGCTGGAACAGACCTTCCTGAGTCGGGCGGTTGTAGTAAGGCGTCACTGTCAGGCAACCGACAACGCCGCTGTCGTTGAAACGCTGCGTCAGGCTAATGGCCTCCGCCGTCGCGTTCGCGCCCGTTCCGGCGATAACCGGAATACGCCCGTCCGCCAGCTCCAGCGTCATCATGACCACATCGCCATGCTCGTCATGGCTCAGCGTGGCGGATTCGCCGGTGGTGCCAACAGAAACAATCGCCGAGGTACCGCTGGCGACATGATAATCAATCAGTTTTTTCAGGCTTGACCGGCAGACATTACCTTTTTCATCCATCGGTGTAACAAGCGCGACAATACTTCCCGTGAACATGGGCCATCCTCTGTGCAAACAAGTTTCTCAATGGTACGTTTGGTACGACAATAAAAGCAAGAGACCATAGCCCTTCTGATTATTGTATGCAGGTTTTTTTTATGCTTTCCTTATGATTACCTCACCTCTCAAAGGAAGAACCGGTTTGACATCGTCATCACAACATTACCTGGTTATCACTGCGCTGGGTGCCGATCGCCCGGGAATTGTGAATACTATCACCCGCCATGTCAGCAGCTGCGGCTGTAATATCGAAGACAGCCGACTGGCCATGCTGGGTGATGAGTTCACGTTTATCATGCTGCTGTCTGGCTCCTGGAACGCCATCACCCTGATTGAATCAACCTTGCCGTTGAAAGGCGCAGAGCTGGATTTATTGATTGTGATGAAGCGCACCACCGCTCGCCCCCGTCCGGCCATGCCCGCAACGGTATGGGTACAAGTCGAGGTGGAAGATTCTCCGCATTTAATTGAACGTTTTACCGCGCTTTTCGACAGCCATCAGATGAACATCGCTGAGCTGGTCTCCCGCACGCAACCTGCTGAAAATGAAAAGGCTGCACAGCTGTTTGTTCAAATCACCGCGCACAGTCCGGCATCCCATGATGCCGTAAATATTGAGCATGCCTTTAAAGCACTATGTACAGAACTCAATGCGCAAGGCAGTATTAACGTTGTTAATTACTCACAACATGATGAACAGGATGGAGTTAAGTAATGAATCCACTGAAAGCCGGTGACATCGCACCGAAATTTAGCTTGCCGGATCAAGACGGAGAACAAGTAAATTTGACCGACTTCCAGGGACAGCGCGTACTGGTGTATTTCTACCCTAAAGCCATGACGCCCGGCTGTACCGTACAGGCCTGTGGTTTACGCGATAACATGGACGATCTGAAAAAAGCAGGCGTAGACGTGTTGGGGATCAGCACCGATAAACCTGAAAAACTGTCTCGTTTCGCCGAAAAAGAGCTGCTTAACTTTACGCTCCTGTCCGATGAGGATCATCAGGTCTGCGAGCAATTCGGCGTCTGGGGGGAAAAATCCTTTATGGGGAAAACCTACGACGGCATCCATCGCATCAGCTTCCTGATCGACGCTGACGGCAAGATCGAACACGTATTTGACGACTTTAAAACCAGTAACCACCACGATGTAGTGCTGAACTGGCTGAAAGAAAACGCCTGATTTGCGTTTTGCCGGATAAAGCCTGATAAGACGCTAACGCGTCTTATCAGGCCTGATTCGCACAACCCCGTAGGCCGGATAAGGCGTTTACGCCGCCATCCGGCATACGTGTCGTTTATTCAAACGTTCCTTTCACGCACGCTTTACCGTCTTTCACCACCGCTTTGCCTTTCGCCCACAGATAGCTGACTTCCAGCGCCTGATTCAGCACCAGAATGTCGGCGTCACAGCCTGCCGCCAGACGTCCTTTATGCTCAAAGCCGAGAAATTCCGCAACGGTGCGGGTAAGCGGACGCAGCGCCTGCTCCAGCGGCAGTTTATGCTGCGTAACTAACTGACGCAGCGTGCCGATCAGCGACTCAAAACCCGCCACGCCAATGCCCGTCAAATTCCCATGCTCATCAAATTCCGGCTGGCTGCCGTTGCCATCAGAACTCAGGGTAATGCGCGACAGCGGAACCTCATGGCGCAAGGCTGTCACGATGGCCGTCGCCGGATCGATCGGTTCATCAATGCTGCTGGTAATATCGATGTAGCCGCCATCAAGCGCGTACTCCAGCGCCGCCTGGAACAGCGGTTCGGCACGGTTAACATGCGTCGGCAGCAGTTTCGTGATAGGGACATCGGCGTTGGCGAGAATATCGTACAGCGGTTCCAGCATGTGTGGGCTGTCGCCCATATGAAAGACGCTGATTCCCGGCTTCTGGCCCAATAATCCCCCCACGCGGGACTGCGCCGCCATTGTCGCCAGCGCGGCGGAATTCGGCGCAGAAGAACGATGATCGGAGACGGCGCATTTCACGCCAATCACTTTATCAATCAACGCCACATCGCGATCGACGCTCCCGGTGATGGTTGGCGAAGGCAGAGAATACGCCCCCGTTAACATCCATGCGCTGATTCCTTCATATTCCAGCGCACGCGTTTTCGCCAGCAGAGATTCAGGATGACGGGTGATGCCGTCCGTTCCCAGCAGCCCGACAACGGAGGTAATACCAGCTTCAAGCAACCGTGACAGCCGCACCTCTGGCGTACGGGTATGCGGCCCGGCTTCGCCGCCACCGCCGATGAGATGAACATGCTGATCGATAAATCCCGGGCAGACGATATCACCGTGGAGATCGACCTGCTGGCAACCGGGGAAGTCTTCCGCAGCGATAGTCGGCGCAATAGCGACAATTTTGCCGTTGGCAACCAGAATGTCCTGCTGGCCCAGATCGTCCGGGGCATATACGTGTCCGCGCTGAAAAAGCGTCAGATTAAGAATGGAACAGTCCATGATAGTCCTTTTTAAACAATAGCCTGCATTACCCAAATAGAGACCAGGGCATTAATCACGCACACCGCAATAATATGCGGGTAATAACGCGGATGAACGCCCGCCGTTCCCAGGCAGCGCCCTACATTCTGAACCGGGTTGCCCATCAGGTAAATGGCGGGTAACAGCACAGTGGCATCGTGACCGGACAGCGCGCCAGTAACCACCAGACTGGCGCAGACGCCCACGCCGCCGCCCATACTCATCACCGCAGCCAGCAGAACGGTCGCCGATTCTCCCGGCAAACCCCATAGCGCCATTACCGGTTCACACACTCGCCCGACGATATCCAGCAACCCCGTCACCTTCAGCGCCTGAATAATGACAAAGGCCATGACGACGTTGGGCAACAGGCTGGTGGTGGCGATGGTAAAACCGCGCCGCGCGCCGTCGATAAACAGATCCATGACGTTTTTACGTACCTGTGCGCTCATTTCAGGCCTCCTGTTTCATACGACGATGTTCAAGCTGCGCGATCCACACCCGCAACAGGTTCGCACCGATAAATTTGAAGACTAAAATGACCGCCAGCGGCGTAATAACCGGTACGGTTATCGTGGCAAATAGCGCGGCGCCTGATGAGAAGTAGTTCGTCAGAATCGCGCTGCCGCTTGTCTGCCAGCAGGCGAAAATTGCCCGTTCCTGTTCGGTAATCACCCCCTCTTCCGCCAGCTCTTTGGTCATCCCGGCGGCGGCATCCGTATTTTGTAAATTGGCGATAAGCGCCAGAGAGCAAATGCCGGGGATGCCCAGAATCGGCCTGAGTATCGGCGTCATCAACTGCTGTGCGGCGCGCAGTCCGCCCAGCCCTTCCGTCACGGAAATAATGCCGAGCGATAAAATAACCGATGGCGCCAGCTCCAGTGCGAATAAAAAGCCGTCTCTCGCCCCGGTACCGCCAGTGCCGCGAAATGAAACCGCCGTGTCGCCTGCCGCGTTAACCAGGCCAAACGCGCCATTGAGCACGGTAAAATCAAACACTCGCCACCATTCCGTACTTTTCGCGAACATGCCTGAAAAAAGGATAATGGTAATAAAAAAGGCGAGATAACCGCCCCACCCCACTTTTTGCTGCGTGTGCATCTGATGACCCATTTTTTTCTCCGGTTGGTCTTGTCCTTGTGAGATTAAAAAACCATCTATACCGGTAAGTTGAAAGCAAAAAAGGAGGGCGGGACAGCACATTCGGAAAACGTTCAGGAAAGGAGAAAGCGGATAAAACGTGGAACGCCCGATGACGTTGCGCCACCGGGCAGAGTGATAATCGTGCTTAACCGTCGCTGACCTGTCCGTCCGGCCAGGCATGTACCACGGCTTTAATTAACGTCGCCAGCGGGATGGCGAAGAACACGCCCCAGAAGCCCCACAGGCCGCCGAAAATCACCACCGACAGAATAATCACCAGCGGGTGCAGGTTGACGGCTTCTGAAAACAGTACCGGCACCAGCAGGTTTCCATCCAGCGCCTGAATGATCAGATACACGGCGAAGCAGCTCCAGAACTCCGTTCCGAGGCCAAACTGGAATAACGCCACGCCAATCACCGGAATGGTCACCACGAACGCGCCGATGTAGGGGATTAATACCGAGAATCCAACCAGAACCGCCAGCAGCAGCGAGTAATTGAGACCAAAGAGCAGGAAGCCAAGCCAGGTCGCTACGCCAACCACCACCATCTCCAGCACTTTGCCGCGAATATAGTTGGTGATCTGCTGGTTCATCTCCATCCAGACCTGCCCGGCCAGCCCGCGATTGCGCGGCAGCACCCGGCGCACGGCATTCAGCATCTGCTCTTTATCTTTGATCAGGAAGAAGACCATCAGCGGCACCAGCACCAGATACACCGCCAGCGTCAGCAACCCGACCAGAGAGGCCAGGGAGTATTTCACGACCGAATCGCCTAACGTCAGCATCCGGGTGCGCATGTTTTCCGCCATCGCATCAATGATCCCGGCATCCATCAGCGCCGGGTAACGACGGGGTAGCGTGGCGGCATAATCAGAGAGCTTATTGAGCATGCCCGGCATATCGCGAATCAAATAGATCCCCTGCTGCCAGGCCACCGGCATCACGACAAACGCCATCAGCAGTAAAATGCCGACAAACACAATCAGTACGATTGAGGTGGCCCAACGCCGGGAGCAGCCAATCGCCTCCAGACGAACCGTAGGCCACTCCAGCAGGTAAGCGAGGACAATAGCCACCAGCAACGGCGCCAGAAGCCCACTGAAAAAGAAAAGGATGCCAAAACCGGCAACCAGGATAACCAGCAAGGCGATCGCCTCCGGGTCGCTAAAACGACGGCGATACCACTGCATCAACATCTCAAGCATAGAAACCGTTCCCTGAACCTCAATAGCGGGATTGCGATCCCGAATTGTATCTAAATGTCACAAAAAAGACTTCGCTTTTTGTTGCTGATTCAGGAAACTGAAAAGTCATTTGAGCGGGGTATTCACCACCGGGTTTCGCAGTTACACTCCCTGTGCTGGCGTGGCGGAACGATACGTCGCGGCATCGGTCAAATGGCTATATTAAAGAAAACAGGACAGAGGTCTATGTTCAGGCTGTTGAAGAAAAACCTGGTTGCTACCCTCATCGCTGCGCTGACTATCGGTCAGGTAGCCCCCGCGTTTGCAGATTCCGCAGACACGCTACCGGATATGGGGACCTCAGCAGGAAGCACGCTTTCTATCGGTCAGGAAATGCAAATGGGCGACTATTACGTTCGCCAGTTGCGCGGCAGCGCGCCGTTGATCAACGATCCGCTGTTGAGTCAGTACATCAACGCGCTGGGGATGCGTTTAGTCTCTCATGCGGACTCCGTGAAAACCCCGTTCCATTTCTTTTTGATTAACAACGACGAAATTAACGCCTTCGCCTTTTTCGGCGGCAACGTTGTGCTGCATTCCGCGCTCTTTCGCTATTCCGACAACGAAAGTCAGTTAGCCTCGGTGATGGCGCACGAAATCTCCCACGTAACCCAACGCCATCTGGCGCGCGCGATGGAAGATCAAAAGCGCAGCGCTCCGCTGACCTGGGTCGGCGCCTTAGGCTCTATTCTTCTGGCGATGGCCAGCCCACAGGCCGGTATGGCGGCGCTGACCGGTACGCTGGCGGGAACGCGTCAGGGGATGATCAGCTTCACTCAACAAAACGAACAGGAAGCAGACCGAATCGGTATTCAGGTGCTGCAACGTTCAGGGTTCGATCCGCAAGCGATGCCGACGTTCCTGGAAAAACTGCTCGACCAGGCGCGCTACTCCACGCGTCCTCCCGAAATTTTGCTGACGCACCCCTTGCCGGAAAGCCGTCTGGCGGATGCCCGCAACCGTGCAAACCAGATGCGCCCGGTGGTAGTGGAATCGTCTGAAGATTTTTATCTGGCGAAGGCGCGTACGCTGGGGATGTACAATTCTGGCCGTAATCAGCTTACCAGCGACCTGCTCGACGCATGGGAAAAAGGAAACGTGCGCCAACAGCGTGCGGCGCAATATGGCCGGGCGCTACAGGCGATGGAAGCCAGCAAGTACGACGAAGCTCGCAAAGCGCTGCAACCGTTGCTGACGGCTGAACCGAATAACGCGTGGTATCTCGACCTGGCGACCGATATCGATCTGGGGCAGAAGAAAACCAGCGAAGCGATTAACCGTCTGAAAAATGCCCGCGATCTGCGCGCAAACCCGGTATTGCAGCTAAACCTGGCGAATGCTTATTTACAGGGCGGGCAAGCCCGAGAAGCCACGACCATCCTCAATCGCTACACTTTCAACAATAAAGACGACGGCAACGGCTGGGATCTCCTGGCGCAGGCTGAAGCGGCGCTCAATAACCGCGATCAGGAGCTGGCGGCGCGCGCCGAAGGCTATGCGCTGGCCGGGCGACTGGATCAGGCGATCTCTATGCTCAGCAGCGCAAGTTCTCAGGTCAAGCTGGGCAGCCAGCAACAGGCGCGTTACGATGCCCGTATCGACCAGCTGCGCCAGTTGCAGGAACGCTTTAAGCCATACACCAAAATGTAGTATTCGTTCTGTTGCCGGGTGGCGACGCTATCGCGTTTTATCCGGCCTACAGTTCGCGCGAAAGGAGAAATCATGTCTGATGCAGTAAAAATCTACCACAACCCGCGTTGTTCAAAGAGTCGCGACACGCTGAGCCTGCTGAAATCCAACGGCGTTGAACCGGAAGTGGTGCTTTACCTGGAAACACCTGCCGACGCGGCGACGCTGCGTGAACTGCTGCGTATGTTAGGGATGTCCAGCGCACGCGAACTGATGCGCCAGAAAGAAGATCTCTACAAGTCACTCAATCTGGCCGACAGCCATCTGAGCGAAGAGGCGCTGATTCAGGCGATGGTGGAAAACCCGAAACTGATGGAGCGACCGATTGTCGTCGCCAACGGTCAGGCGCGTATTGGCCGCCCGCCGGAGCAGGTGTTGGAAATCGTGAGCTAATCCATGCGCCGCAGCGCTTCCAGAAAGTCCTGCGGCGTACAATCCCCCAGTTTTTTCTGTGTCTTACCACGGTTGTAGCATTCACATAAGCGGATAAGCAACTCGCTGGCAGATTCACTATTTAGCCGGGGAACAATCTCATTTAGCGGTACCGTCACCGGCACCCAACCGGGCATCGTACCGGTTATTTGGCATGACATGCCGCGCGTCGCCAGGTGCGTTTTTAGCTGCGGGCATATGCGATCAGAAATATTTGTCTCAATAGATTGTATATCAGCCGGGCAGGTTTCCAGCAATTCATCCAGCCAGACCACGACCCGCTGCGGTGAAATACCCGCATACAGTCGGGCAAAGCACCAGCCGCTCATCGGCTCGCGCGCCCAGAACAAATGATGTTCGCCACCGTCGTCCATATGCAACGAGAGTGGAAGGTGATACAGCGCCAGATGATTCGGCAGCATCCCGGATTTTAACGCTTTTTTCCCTTGTAACGACGCCCGCTGTCGCTGAGGTGTCGCCGGTTTAAGATAACGATTCAACGTCGCGCGCGACACAACAATGCCCAGCACCTCGTTCACCAACAATAAGAGGTCATCCAGCGGCGCACCTGTTGCGTCGCGCAAGGCGTTCACCAAAACAACCTGCTCTTGTCTCATCGCTTTGTATATCGTCTTCGGCGTAGTTTGCCCATCACTAACCCGATCACGATGTCGCCATCGCCTTACTGTCGTAACAGAAATCCCAAGCTCGGCGGCAAGCTCTCTATCGCTTTTTTCAGACTGCTGAAGATAGCGACGAATACGCGGTGTGGTAGTGGCATTGGCGTGCAATTTTATTTCCATCGCAAGAATCCCTGTCGATTTTTAGATAATTAATCTTATGAGATTTATATGCTAATCGCGATCACATTGTGAGCTATTTCACCTTTCGTTCACACGCCTTCGCAGATAATCCTCATGCATAGCACACACAACGTGAGTTAATCTTGTACGGAGTTCACAATGAACAATGTTCTGGGATTTCTTGAAGCAAAACTGATGCCTCTGGCGGCGAAAACCGCTCAGCAGCGGCATCTCGGCGCGATTCGTGGCGCATACGTTTCGTTTATGCCGTTTATTATCGTCGGCTCTATTCTGCTGGTGATCTCTTCGTTTCCGAATCAAAACTATCAGCAGTTTATGTCTCAGGCTTTTGGTGAGAGCTGGAGTGCGATTATTGAGATCCCGTTTAACGCGGTGTTCTCAACGATGTCGCTGTTTATCAGTTTCCTGGTCGCATTTCGTCTGGCGGAACACTACGGCGAAGATCGCATCTCCTGCGGCATTCTGGCGCTGGTCTGTTTTCTGATCCTTACACCGTTTATCAAAGTGGCGGAAAACGGCGGTATTACCGTGATCCCCGTAGAATGGATTGGCACAAAAGGATTGTTCGTCGCGATGATCGGTTCACTGCTGTGGACTGAACTTTTCTGCTGGCTAAAGCGTAAAAATCTGGTGATCAAAATGCCAGAAGGTGTGCCACCGGCGGTGCAAGAATCTTTTGCCGCACTGATCCCCGCCTTACTGGTCATGATACTGGTACTGAGCATTCGCATCTTGTTTGAAAACACCCATTACCAGACCATCCATCAGTTTATTTACGAAGTGGTCGCCACACCGGTTCGTCATTACGGCACCTCTTACTTTGGCGCGCTGATGACAGTGTTCAGCATCACTATTTTGTGGTCGGTCGGTATTAACTCCGGCTCAATGGTTAACGGCATCATCCGTCCGCTGTGGATGGAAAACCAGACCGACAACATTGCGGCTATTCAGGCTGGCACCACACCCCCACACATCATTACGGAACAGTTTTTTGACATGATTTGGATGGGCGGCGCGGGCGCAACGTTGTCGCTGGTGTTAGCCATGCTTTTCTTTGCGCGCAGTAAAAACATGCGGGAAGTGGCGCGGCTCGGTGCCGGAGCGTCCGTGTTCAACATCAACGAACCGATTCTGTTCGGTCTGCCGGTGATAATGAATCCGATAATGCTGATCCCCTTCAACCTGGTGCCGCTGGTGCTGGTCACCGTACAGTATACCGCGATGAAGCTCGGCGCGGTCGCCGTCACCACGGGCGTCTTTATTCCGTGGACGCTGCCGCCAGTCATTAGCGGTTTTATCGTTACCGGACATATTAGCGGCAGCGTCATGCAGCTCATTAACCTGCTGATTGGCGCAATGCTGTATCTGCCCTTTATGCGGATCGTCGATAAACAGTACCGCGCGGCGGAACTGGCTGCCGTAACACAGCCCGATGCACCACTTGCAAAACAGGAGTAAACCATGTGGGGAATTATCGCAACCTGGCGAATGGCGCTTGAAGGTGTGGCGGAATCCGCGTCTGCACTGGCTGCGGGAAACCCGGTCGCAATGGCGGTGGTAGACGCCGTCGCAACCGTTGAGGACTTTCCGTTTTATAAATCCGTGGGCTATGGCGGACTGCCTACTGAAAATGGCGAGGTCGAACTGGATGCCGCCTATATGGACGGCGATACCCTCGCGTTTGGGGCGGTCGGAAATCTGGTGGATATTGCCAACCCGGTGCGCGTCGCACATGCGTTAAGCCGTCAGCGCTATAACTGTCTGCTGGTTGGCCAGGGTGCGCGTGAATGGGCACTGAGCCAGGGATTTGCGGATAAAACCATGCTCACCGACAGAGCCATCCAGCACTATCAAAAACGCTGCCGGGAGACGCTGGATAAAGGCTTAAGTCCATATAACGGCCACGATACGGTTGGCATTATTGGTCTGGATAAACTGGGGTCGATGAGCGTTGCCACCTCCACCAGCGGCCTGTTTATGAAAAAACGCGGCCGCATTGGCGACTCGCCGGTTATTGGTTCCGGCTTCTATTGCGACAGTGAAGTCGGCGCGGCAACGGCAACGGGCGTTGGTGAAGATCTGATGAAAGGCTGCGCCAGCTATGAAATTGTTCGTCGCATGGCGCAGGGAATGACACCGCAACAAGCGGCTGATTCTGTCGTGTTTGAGCTGGAAGATAAATTGATGTCGCGATTTGGTCGCACAGGCGACCTCTCGGTGGTCTGCATGAACCGTAAAGGCGAGTTTGGCGCAGCCACTAACATCAAAACATTCTCGTTCGTTGTCGCTACCGCACGCCAACCGCTCACCGTATTTCGCGCCGAACGCCAGCACGAGAAGACCCATTATCACCCCGTCGATGAAGAATGGATGCAAGACTATGCCGCACGGATACGTGCTCCAGTCGAGGAAGAAAAATGATTTCATACCAACTGATTTGCTCACCCGCAGAGGTTCAACCACAAGGCCATCTTATCGCGTCTCCTGGCTGTTCTTTATTGCGGGATTCCGCTCTGCTCGCGGAAATGCGCGTACTGGCGCAAGATAAAGTAGCGGATACCCGCTTCGGCTGCGCGCCTTTTACGCGAATTACCCTGTTGCCTGATGCGCTCTGGCAGGACAGCCTGACCGAAGGTTTACTCAATGCGATACGACCGCTGCTGGCTTCGCCGATCAGTGAAAATGTGCTGATTGATGTCACCGAAATAAATGACACTGTACTGGCGCTGCTGCTGCGTTTTCTGTTTAATCAGGCGTATACGCTCAATGATTTACAATTGAAAAAAACGGATGCCACCGCCACTCGCATCCGCCATATCACCGCGTTCTGCCAGCCAGAACAATACGAGAAACGTGAAAAAGTGTTCAGGCAGCAGCAGGCTATTGCCAACGGCATGGTCACTGCAAGGCGGCTGGCGGATACCCCCTCCGATTGCTGTACGCCGCAGTTCGTGGTCAACGAGGCACAAACCCTGTGCGCCTCTTTTCCTGCGCTGCACTGTGAAGTCCTTGATGAACAACAAATTGTTGAACAAGGTCTCGGACTGCTCCATGCGGTTGGCAAAGGAGCAACCTGTCCACCGCGTTTGCTTGCCATTCATTACAACGGCATAAGTGACGGCCCGGTACGCTGCTACATAGGTAAAGGGATAACGTTTGATACCGGTGGCCTGTGGCTGAAAGAGGGCGCGGGTATGTACACCATGAAATATGACATGTGTGGCGCAGCCAACGTGTTGGGACTGCTCCTGACGGTTGCGGAGTTAAAACTGCCCGTACGCATAATGGGCGTACTGGCGCTGGCTGAAAACGCGATCGGCCCGAACGCAATGCAGCCAGGCAGCGTTGCTCGCGCCTGCAACGGTATGACAGTGGAAATCAATAACACCGACGCCGAAGGACGGCTGGTGCTGGCCGACGCCATTGCATGGACGAGCCAACGACAACCGCAGGCCCGTTATATCATCGACATGGCAACCTTGACCGGTGCGGTGGTGAAAGCGCTTGGCTACGAACTCAGCGGGCTGATGACTCAGGACGATGCGTTAAGACAGGCGCTAACAGAGGCAGGACGGCAGAGCGGAGATGAAGTCTGGTCTTTACCTCTGGATGCACGACTGAAAAAGCAGACCGAAAGCGCCATAGCCGATCTCTGTAATACGCCGACGAACAATGCGGCAATCAGCGCTTCCGCAGCCTGGTTACTGCATCATTTTTGCCCGTCGGATATCCCGTGGGCACATCTGGACATTAGCGGTACGGCGCTATGGCGAGAAAACGGCAGAAGCGTCGCATCCGGCAGGCCGATTCCACTGCTGGTTGAGCACTTACTGGAAGATATTGCCTGAGTTTTTTGCCCGGCCACCGGGCAAAAACGGCAGCGTTACAGCGTCAGAATCTCTTTAACGAACGGAATGGTGAGTTTACGCTGTGCGGTGATTGAGGCGTGATCGAGCTGATCCAGCGTAATAAATAGCGTACGCATCTCGCGATCCAGCCGCTTCAACAGAAAACGCCCGACATCTTCCGGCAGTTCAAACCCACGCAGTCTGGCGCGCAGTTGTAACGCCTGGAGTTTGTCTTCATCAGAGAGAGGTTGCAGCTTGTAGATTTGCCCCCAGTCCAGACGAGAAGCCAGATCGGGTAATCCCAGCTTTAGCTGACGTGGAGGGCGATCGCCGGTGATCAGCAGGCGCGTTTTTCCCGACTCAAGGATGCGGTTATAGAGATCAAAGATCGCCATTTCCCACAGTTCATCTCCGGCGACACATTCAATATTGTCAATACACACCAGCGACAAATGTTCCATGCCGTCAAGCACTTCCGGTACAAACCAGGTGCGCTTATCCAGCGGCACATAGCCTACCGCGTCGCCGCGTTGCGACAGTTCAGCACACGCCGCGTGCAGCAGATGGCTACGGCCCGCGCCTTCACGCGACCAGAGATAAATATATCCGCTATGTTCCTGACGCAGCACGTTTTGCAGTGCAGCCAGTAAAGAGGCGTTATCCCCCGGCCAGAAACTTGCGAAAGTTTCGTCGTCAGGAAGATAAAGTGGCAGAGAGAGCTGTGCCGGAGTGTTCAGAGATACCTCAATCCAGGATTCCATAAAATCGCGATGAGTTTACCACAGAATTCCATCACGATAGAACCGGGCAGCAAGCACTGCCCGGTTTCAGGATTATTGCTGCGGCGTATCCGCGTCTTTCGCATCCAGCACCACTTCTTCCGGGCGCAGGACGCTGATCAGTTTGAAGATCAGGCTCAGGCCGATCCCAACAATGGTCGCCAGCGCCATTCCTTTCAGTTCAGCCGCGCCAATATGCACTTTCGCGCCGCTGACGCCGATGATCAAAATCACCGAGGTCAGGATCAGGTTCTGCGCTTTGTTGTAATCGACTTTTGATTCAATCAATACGCGAATACCGGATGCCCCGATCACGCCGTACAGCAGCAGCGATACGCCGCCCATTACCGGCAGCGGGATTATCTGAATCGCAGCGGCCAGTTTACCCACGCAGGAGAGCAGAATGGCAAAAATCGCCGCGCCACCGATAACCCAGGTGCTGTACACGCGGGTGATCGCCATAACACCGATGTTTTCACCGTAGGTGGTGTTCGGCGTAGAACCGAAGAACCCGGAAATCATCGTTGATAACCCGTTGGCAAACATCGAACGATGCAGGCCAGGGTCACGAACCAGATCCTTTTTAACGATGTTCGCCGTCACGACCAGGTGGCCTACGTGTTCGGCAATCACCACCAGCGCCGCTGGCAGGATTGTCAGAATGGCAAACCATTCAAAGCGCGGCGTATAGAACGTCGGCAGCGCGAACCAGTGTGCTTCGGCAATCGGCGCGGTATCCACCACTCCCATTGCAAATGACAGCGCATAGCCTGCCAGCACGCCGATCAGGATCGGGATAATGGCCAGGAAACCCCGGAACAGCACGGAGCCAAAGACCGTCACCGCCAGGGTCACAAGGGAGATGGTAATGGTTTTGGTATCCGGGGATTGCCCTTCAGCAGGCAGTAACCCGGCCATTCCCGCAGCCACGCCCGCCAGTTCCAGACCGATAACGGCAACGATTGCGCCCATCGCCGCAGGCGGGAACATCACGTCCAGCCAGCCGGTTCCGGCTTTCTTCACGATAAAAGAGACCAGACAGAACAGCACGCCGCACATGATAAAACCACCCAGCGCCACTTCATACCCCAGCGGCAACAGCAGCAGAACCGGCGAAATAAAGGCAAAGCTCGACCCTAAATATGCAGGAATTTTACCTTTACAAATAAAGAGATACAGCAACGTACCGATGCCGTTAAACAGCAGAACGGTAGCCGGGTTGATATGAAACAGGACTGGCACCAGCACGGTTGCGCCAAACATGGCGAACAAATGCTGCAAACTAAGCGGGATTGTCTGTAAAAGCGGCGGTCTTTCACTTACCCCGATAGCACGGCGCGTCATAGTGTTTTCCTCTGAGTGTTGTATGTTATGGGTGTTTTATTCAAAAAAAAGCCGACTCTTAAAGTCGGCTCTTTATTATTCATTCACTTACTTCGTACCAAAGATCTTATCGCCGGCATCGCCGAGGCCCGGAATAATGTATCCGTGCTCGTTAAGTCCCTTATCAATCGATGCGGTGTACAGCTCAACATCCGGGTGCGCTTTCTCCAGCGCCGCAATACCTTCCGGCGCAGCAACCAGCACCAGCACTTTAATGCTGTGGCAGCCTGCGTTTTTCAGCAGATCGATCGTCGCAATCATTGAACCGCCGGTTGCCAGCATCGGGTCAACCACCAGCGCCATACGCTCATCGATGTTGGATACCAGTTTCTGGAAGTACGGAACGGGCTCCAGCGTTTCTTCGTTACGGTAGATGCCCACCACGCTGATACGCGCGCTCGGCACATGCTCCAGGACGCCTTCCATCATGCCCAGACCGGCACGCAGGATAGGAACCACGGTGATTTTTTTACCTTTGATTTGTTCGATTTCAACCGGGCCATTCCAGCCGTCGATGGTTACCGTTTCGGTTTCCAGGTCTGCGGTCGCTTCATAGGTCAGCAGGCTGCCTACTTCCGAGGCGAGTTCACGAAAGCGTTTGGTGCTAATGTCGTTTTCACGCATCAGACCCAGCTTGTGTTTGACGAGTGGGTGTTTGACTTCCACGATCTTCATACTCTTCTCCTTTCCTCAGACGAGTGGCAACCACAAAAAAATCGCCGGATTATACCGCTTTTCCTCTCTGGCGCAACACAACGTATGCTTGACATGGATCAACCAAAGTGACATACGTCTGGAGAATGAGTATAAAACACGCCCCGCACAGATGGCGGGGCTGAATAACAACGCATTGAATCTTAAATATTTTCTCCGTTGTTTTTAATCACATTTTGATACCAGGCAAAAGATTTCTTCGGATGGCGCGCTAACGTCCCGCTGCCGTCATTATTTTTATCGACATAGATAAAGCCATAACGTTTTTTCATCTCGCCCGTCCCCGCCGACACCAAATCAATGCAGCCCCACGGGGTGTAACCCATCAAATCAACGCCATCTTCCACAACGGCTTTTTTCATTTCACGAATGTGCGCTGCGAGATAGTCGATACGATACCGATCGTCAACGGAACCATCTGCCTGCTGAATATCTATCGCCCCAAAGCCGTTCTCGACAATAAACAGCGGTAGCTGGTAGTGATCCCAGAACCAGTTGAGCGAGTAGCGTAACCCCACAGGATCGATCTGCCAGCCCCAGTCCGACTTCTGCACATACGGATTGGAGACCAGACTTTTCGTTTCGTCGTAATCGAGCTGTGGGTTATCTGCGGTCGCTTTCGTGGCAAAAGACATGTAATAGCTGAAACCGATATAGTCCACACAGCCCTGTAACAGCGCCGCGCGATCTTCATCGGTGATATCCAGCGCAAAGCCCCGACGCGCAAAGTAGTTGAGGATATGCTGCGGATATTTCCCGCGCACATGCACATCCGTAAACCAGTAGCGACGGTGCATCGCGTTCATCGCCATCATCATATCGTCCGGCGCGCAGGTCAGCGGATAGATCGGACACATGGCGATCATGCAGCCAACCTGCAATGCCGGGTTGATCTCCCGCGCCGCTTTCACCGCCAGCGCGCTGGCGACCAGCTCATAGTGCGCCGCCTGATACATCACCGGTTCACGATCTTCGCCCGGCAGGTATTTCAGCCCCGAGTTGGTGAACGGCGCGAAATCTTCGTGATAATTGGCCTGGTTGTTGATCTCATTGAAGGTCATCCAGTATTTCACTTTGTGCTGATAGCGGGTAAATACCACTTTCGCGAAGCGCACGAAGAAATCGATCAGCTTACGGTTACGCCAGCCGCCATATTCCGTGACCAGATGGTAAGGCATTTCAAAATGCGACAGCGTAATCACCGGCTCAATACCGTACTTCAGGCATTCATCAAACAGGGCGTCATAAAACTGCAAACCCGCTTCATTCGGCTGTAATTCATCCCCCTGCGGGAAAATGCGCGTCCAGGCGATAGAGGTGCGAAAACATTTAAAGCCCATCTCGGCAAAGAGCTTAATATCGTCTTTGTAGCGATGATAGAAATCGATAGCCTCATGGTTGGGGTAATTTTTCCCGGCGATCACGCCGTCGGTAATTTCCCGCGGAACGCCATGCGCACCGGCGGTCATCACATCCGCCACGCTAATCCCCTTTCCGCCTTCCTGCCAGCCGCCTTCTAACTGGTGAGCAGCAACGGCGCCGCCCCACATGAAATTCGCTTTAAATCCAGACATACGTTTCCCTCATTGTAATTGCAATGTTAACGCCGCTACGCTGACAACCCGAAGCAAAACAGAAACCGGTTTCAGTACGATACTGTGCATAACTGGCGCAGGTTTCAAGCACGGTAATGAACCCGGTTTCATTTTCGTGGAGCAGTTCAAACAAATGGGTACACAACGGTAAAACGCTGAAAAATTCGGCAGATAAAAACGGATGCAGAGCAGGCTCGCAAACGTTTGCTTTCCCTGTTAGAATTGCGCCGAATTTAATTTTCACCGCAAGTAACGCGTGGGGACCTAAGCAGTGACCGACAAAACCTCTCTTAGCTATAAAGATGCCGGTGTTGATATTGACGCTGGTAATGCTCTGGTTGATCGAATCAAAGGCGTAGTGAAGAAAACTCGCCGCCCGGAAGTCATGGGTGGTTTGGGTGGCTTCGGCGCGCTGTGCGCATTGCCGCAAAAATATCGTGAGCCTGTACTGGTTTCCGGCACTGACGGCGTAGGGACAAAACTGCGTCTGGCGATGGATCTGAAACGCCACGACACCATCGGGATCGACCTGGTGGCGATGTGCGTCAACGATCTGGTCGTTCAGGGCGCGGAGCCGCTGTTCTTCCTGGATTACTACGCGACCGGCAAGCTGGACGTCGATACCGCCGCCAGCGTGATCAACGGTATTGCCGAAGGTTGTCTGCAATCAGGCTGCGCGCTGGTCGGCGGCGAAACCGCTGAAATGCCAGGGATGTATCATGGCGAAGATTACGATGTCGCCGGTTTCTGCGTCGGCGTGGTGGAAAAATCAGAAATTATCGACGGTTCCAAAGTGGCCGATGGCGATGTGTTGATTGCCCTTGGTTCCAGCGGCCCGCACTCCAACGGCTATTCTCTGGTGCGCAAGATCGTTGAAGTCAGCGGCTGCGACCCGGAAAACACCGAGCTGGAAGGCAAACCGTTAGCCGATCACCTGCTGGCGCCAACCCGCATTTATGTGAAGTCCATTCTGGAACTGATTGAAAAAGTCGATGTGCACGCCATCGCCCACCTGACCGGCGGCGGTTTCTGGGAAAATATTCCTCGCGTATTGCCGGACAACACCCAGGCGGTGATTGACGAATCTTCCTGGCAATGGCCAGCCGTCTTCAACTGGCTGCAAACCGCGGGCAACGTCAGCCAGCATGAAATGTATCGCACCTTCAACTGCGGCGTCGGGATGGTGATCGCCCTGCCGGAAGCGGAAGTGGATAACGCCCTCGCCCTGCTGAAAGCAAAAGGTGAAAACGCCTGGAAAATCGGTATCATTAAAGCCTCTGATTCCGAACAGCGCGTGGTTATTCAATGATGAATCTTGTGGTGCTTATTTCCGGCAACGGAAGCAATTTGCAGGCGATTATCGATGCCTGCAAAGAGAAAAAAATCAAAGGCACCCTTCGGGCAGTATTCAGTAACAAGGCCGACGCGTTCGGCCTTGAACGCGCGCGTGAGGCCGGAATTCCGGCACATGCGTTAACGGCCGATCAATTCGCCAGCCGTGAAGCGTTTGACCGCGAACTGATGCGTGAAATAGACGCTTACGCCCCCGATCTCGTGGTGCTGGCGGGCTATATGCGCATCCTGAGCCCCGCGTTCGTCGCCCACTATGAGGGGCGTCTACTCAATATTCACCCTTCCCTGCTGCCAAAATACCCGGGGTTGCATACGCACCGTCAGGCGCTGGAAAACGGCGATGAAGAACACGGAACCTCTGTCCATTTTGTTACCGATGAACTCGACGGCGGCCCGGTTATTCTGCAAGCGAAGATTCCGGTCTTTGAAGGCGACAGCGAAGATGAAATTACGGCCCGCGTTCAGACGCAGGAACACGCTATCTATCCGCTGGTCGTCAGTTGGTTTGTGGATGGCCGTCTGGAAATGCGTGATAACGCCGCCTGGCTGGATGGCAATCGCCTGCCGCCGCAAGGCTATGCCGCCGAGTAATAACATTCCCTCGCAGGACGGGTAAGCGAAGCGCCATCAGGCAATCCAACGTTTCAATGCCGGGTGGCGCGTCAACGCTTTATCCGGCCTACGCCTCAGGAATTCCCCTCATCTCTTTGCTTATCTGACGGTTTATTGTCATATTTTTCTGGCACAGTTGGACATCTGAGCGCAATGCTCGCCATAATAATCAGGCAGTGTCCCGTGAATAAAACGGAGTGTGAGTTGTAATGGGTCAGGAAAAACTATACATCGAGAAAGAGCTAAGTTGGTTAGCGTTCAACGAACGCGTGCTCCAGGAAGCTGCGGATAAATCAAATCCGCTTATTGAACGCATGCGCTTCCTGGGCATCTATTCCAATAACCTTGACGAGTTCTATAAAGTTCGTTTCGCCGAACTGAAACGTCGCATCATAATCAGCGAAGAACAGGGTTCTAATTCTCATTCTCGCCATCTGCTAGGTAAGATCCAGTCCCGGGTACTAAAAGCCGACCAGGAATTCGACAGCCTGTACAACGAATTGCTGCTGGAAATGGCGCGTAATCAGATCTTCTTAATCAACGAACGCCAACTGTCGGCCAACCAGCAAAGCTGGCTGCGGCATTATTTTAAACACTACTTACGCCAACACATCACGCCAATTCTGATCAATCGCGAGACGGATTTAGTTCAGTTTCTGAAAGATGATTACACCTATCTGGCCGTAGAGATTATTCGTGGCGATGCTATCCGCTACGCGCTGCTGGAAATTCCATCCGACAAAGTGCCGCGTTTTGTGAATCTGCCGCCGGAAGCGCCGCGTCGCCGTAAGCCGATGATCCTGCTGGATAACATTTTGCGCTACTGCCTGGACGACATCTTCAAAGGCTTCTTTGACTACGACGCGCTGAATGCCTACTCAATGAAGATGACCCGTGATGCCGAATACGATTTGGTGCACGAGATGGAATCGAGCCTGATGGAGCTGATGTCCTCCAGCCTGAAACAACGCCTGACCGCCGAGCCGGTGCGTTTTGTTTATCAGCGCGATATGCCAAACGCGCTGGTGGAAGTGCTGCGTGAAAAGCTGACCATCTCCCGCTACGACTCCATCGTACCCGGCGGCCGGTATCACAACTTCAAAGACTTCATTAGCTTCCCCAACGTGGGCAAAGCCAATCTGGTGAACAAGCCGCTGCCGCGATTGCGCCATCTCTGGTTCGATAAAGAGAAGTTCCGCAACGGGTTCGACGCCATTCGCGAACGCGACGTTCTGCTCTATTATCCGTACCACACTTTCGAACATGTGCTGGAATTGCTGCGCCAGGCCTCCTTTGACCCCAGCGTGCTGGCGATCAAAATCAACATCTATCGTGTGGCGAAGGATTCACGCATCATCGACTCGATGATTCACGCCGCCCATAACGGCAAGAAAGTCACCGTAGTGGTAGAATTGCAGGCGCGATTCGATGAAGAGGCGAATATCCACTGGGCGAAGCGGCTGACCGAAGCAGGCGTACATGTGATCTTCTCGGCGCCAGGCCTGAAAATTCACGCCAAACTGTTCCTCATCTCGCGTAAAGAAGGCGATGAGGTAGTGCGTTATGCGCACATCGGCACAGGGAACTTCAACGAAAAAACGGCACGCCTGTACACCGACTATTCCTTACTGACCGCCGATGCGCGTATCACGAACGAAGTCCGTCGCGTGTTCAACTTTATCGAGAACCCTTACCGCCCGGTGACGTTCGACTATTTGCTGGTCTCTCCGCAGAACTCACGACGCTTGCTGTACGAGATGATCGATAAAGAAATCGCCAACGCCCAGCAAGGTCTCCCCTCCGGCATTACGCTGAAGCTGAATAACCTGGTGGACAAGGGGCTGGTCGACCGTCTGTACGCTGCATCCAGCTCGGGTGTGCCGGTCAATCTGCTGGTTCGTGGGATGTGTTCGCTGATTCCAAATCTGGAAGGCATTAGCGACAATATCCGCGTGATCAGTATCGTGGATCGTTATCTCGAACATGACCGGGTTTATATTTTTACCAACGGCGGCGACAAGCAGGTGTATCTTTCCTCCGCTGACTGGATGACGAGAAATATCGATTACCGTATCGAAGTTGCTGCGCCGCTGCTCGACCCGTGTCTTAAGCAACGCGTGCTGGATATTATTGACATCCTGTTTAGCGACACGGTAAAAGCCCGCTACATAGATAAAGAACTGAGTAATCGCTACGTGCCGCGCGGAAATCGTCGCAAGGTGCAGTCGCAACTGGCGATTTACGACTACATCAAATCACTCGAGCAACCTGACTAACGCTATGCCAATACATGACAAGACACCCCGGCCGCAGGAGTTCGCGGCGGTCGACCTCGGTTCGAACAGTTTTCATATGGTCATTGCCCGCGTGGTGGATGGCGCCATGCAGATCATCGGTCGGCTGAAACAGCGCGTACATCTGGCGGATGGTCTCGGCGAAGACAATATGTTAAGTGAAGAAGCGATAGAACGCGGGTTAAGCTGCTTATCGTTATTCGCCGAACGCCTACAGGGATTCTCCCCGTCAAGCGTGTGTATCGTAGGCACCCATACCCTGCGCCAGGCGCTGAACGCCACCGATTTTCTGAAGCGCGCGGAGAAGGTCATCCCCTACCCGATCGAAATCATTTCCGGTAACGAAGAAGCCCGCCTGATTTTTATGGGCGTGGAGCATACGCAGCCGGAAAAAGGCCGCAAGCTGGTGATCGATATCGGCGGGGGTTCGACGGAGTTAGTCATCGGCGAAAACTTCGAGCCAAAACTGGTCGAAAGCCGTCGCATGGGGTGCGTCAGTTTCGCACAAATCTATTTTCCTGGCGGCGCCATTAGCCCGGAAAATTTCCAGCGCGCCCGAATGGCCGCTGCGCAAAAACTGGAGACGTTAACCTGGCAGTTCCGCATTCAGGGCTGGAACGTCGCGCTGGGCGCGTCTGGCACCATCAAAGCCGCCCATGAAGTGCTGCTGGAAATGGGTGAGAAGGACGGCTTCATTACGCCAGAACGACTGGATAAACTGATGGCTGAAGTGCTCAGGCACCGCTCCTTTGAAGCACTGAGCCTGCCGGGTCTGTCTGAAGAGCGAAAAGCGGTCTTTGTACCGGGTCTGGCCATTCTGTGCGGCGTTTTTGATGCGCTGGCGATCCGCGAACTCCGCCTTTCCGACGGGGCGCTGCGCGAAGGCGTGCTGTACGAAATGGAAGGCCGCTTCCGTCATCAGGATGTGCGCAGCCGTACGGCCAAAAGCCTGGCGAATCAGTATAACATCGACAGCGATCAGGCCCGGCGCGTGCTGGAAACAACCATGCAGATGTATGAACAGTGGCAGACGCAACAGCCAAAGCTGGCGCATCCGCAGCTGGAAGCGTTACTGAAGTGGGCTGCAATGCTGCATGAGGTGGGGCTGAACATCAACCACAGCGGCCTGCACCGCCACTCTGCCTATATTCTGCAAAACAGCGATTTGCCGGGTTTTAACCAGGAACAGCAACTGATGATGGCGACATTAGTCCGTTATCATCGTAAAGCCGTTAAGCTGGATGACTTGCCCCGCTTTACGTTGTTCAAGAAAAAACAATTCCTGCCGTTGATTCAGCTATTGCGCCTGGGCGTTCTGCTGAATAATCAGCGCCAGGCCACCACAACGCCGCCAACGCTACGGCTTAAAACTGACGACAATCACTGGACGTTGCGCTTCCCGCATGACTGGTTTAGCCAAAACGCGCTTGTCCTGCTCGATCTGGAAAAAGAGCAGCAATACTGGGAAGCGGTCACAGGCTGGCGTCTCAAAATCGAAGAAGAGAGTTCGCCCACTATCGCGGCGTAATTTCGCCTCAGGCACCAGACAATGGTGCCTGTACCTCTTCCAGCGTCGCCGCCAGCGGCCTGGGTTCGCCAAGCAAATAGCCCTGAAGGTAATCGATCCCCAACGCGCTCACCGCACTACGAATTTCTTCGCTTTCCACATATTCCGCCACCACTTGCATATTCTTCATTCGCGCCAGATGACAAATGGACGCCACAATCTGGTAATCGAGACTGTTAGAGACGATATTGCGAATAAAGCTGCCATCGATCTTGAGAATATTCGCGCTCACATTTTTCAGCCGCGCATAACTGGCATAACCGGTTCCAAAATCATCAATCGCTATCTGGCAACCTAACTGTTGCAACTGTGACAACGTTGCCTGACCCTGTTCGGCATTGGTGAACGCATTGCTTTCGGTCACTTCAAAGATCAGTTGCCACGCTTCAACTTCGTACTGGCTCAGCAGGTTACTGACATCAATCGGAAACTGGGCGCGGCATACCGACGTTGGTGACAGATTGATGGCAAAACGGTGGGCTGGCAGCTTATCCCGGTTCTGCGCCATAAAGCGTAGGGTATTTTCAATCACCCACAGATCGATGCTGGACGACAGGCCAAATTCGTGAGCAACGGGTAGAAAACCATCGGGATTGATCATGCCGCCATTATCGTCTTTCAGTCGCAGCAAAATTTCATGGTAAACATCGCCGCGAATGCCCGAAATCGGCTGCGCCATCAGGCAAAAATGATCGTGCTCCAGCGCATACTGCAAGCGGTTCATCATCGCCACTTTATCTTTCAGGTCCCGCTGCAAATGCATTGCGCCACGCCGCTGCATATTCTCCGGTTTGTTGGTCATCAGAGAAAGATCGGCGATGGTACTTAATTCGCCTAATAACAGATAGATATGGCTGACCGGAGAGCGCACATAGCAGTAGCTGACCCCAACCTGCGGCTGGAGCGGCATATCATCCCACATGAAACGGAATTGCTTGATATGGTTGTCCAGCGCTTCAATGCGCTGTTGATGCGACTCCATATTCAGACGCAGAATCAAATCATGCCCCGACAGCTGATACACGCATTCACCGGGCGCCAGCAAGGTGTTTATCCAGTGGGAGAGCTTTTGCTTGTACTGAATTCTCAGCATAACGCCATAGTTCTTCCCCAGTAATTCCAGGCCGGGCACGCGTAAAAAACAGAGTGCTGACCAGGGCGAATTTTTCAGCGCGCGATTTAGCGCCCGCAGGTTAGGCAGATGCACGACGGGATCAAGATACGCGAGCCGACGCGCCCGACCGCTGACGATTCTCTGGCGCGTCGCCAGCACCGCCATATAGCTCACAATAAAAGAGAAAACCAGGTAGCTTGAAGACGTAATAGTGAGTTGTGTGTCATACCCGGAATAATAAGGCATGTAGCTCTGGTAATAATGAATTGCGGTAATGAGAACAGCCGACCATATCAGCGAAATAAATCGATAACCGTAGCGCATCGCTCCCCATAGCATTACCGGCAATAATAATGACAAGGTATAGTTAGTGCTAAATATTGAACTATTTTCATTCAATGGCATGCAAAGCATTGTCATGAGCAATGTCAGCACGAGTAACCAGATAACAACCTCTTTCTTTGTGACTTTCTTATCAAACTGTTGTTTCAGTTGCGCATAATATCCACGCAGGTACAGAGGATTGCGGACAGTGCGAATAATAAAATAACACAGCGGAACGCCGATAAGATTTCCCACCAGCAAAGCCTGATAGTTAATCAATGTATTGATATTAAAAGGCATTACGCCCATCATGCTTGATTTGCTCGCATACATTCCCAGGAAGGCGGCAAATTGAAAAAGCACCAGAAATAACGTCGCCGGGCAAAACACCTGCCAGAACATCCGCTGAAACATCAGGTGAGCATCGCCATGAGACACCTGATTACGCCGGGGAGTAAACACGCGATACCCGCCCCAGCAGAGCACGACCGGGATAATGAAATGTCCGATAATGGAGAGCGTCTCATACAATCCCACTATCGGATAACGATTCCAGAAGATTGCGACCGCAATGCCCGGTAATGCCGCCCAGTCAAAAAATGACATCAGGCTGATAGTGAATGCCAGAGGAAGGTAAAAAAGCGTGACATTACCGGAACCCGTATTGGTATGTGCGTAGGTATTGGCAATGCTTAATATGGGCAACAGCAAAGAGGGTAAAATGAGAGGCAGCACCCACCATTTATCTCTGATTTTGATATAGGTCTGATTTAGTTTCATAGATGCTCAGCAAAAACCCTCGCTTCCTGCAAGGTGCTTCAGACAGGCATCCCACCTGACTTTAAAATAATAATAAAAACAACGTCACAATATGTGTCTTGATTCTAGTTATCAACGGGAAGCAACATTTGATATATATCAATCAATTTCCTTCTCATTAACTAATAATTACGTTTTTTCTGCTTCGTTATCATTAATTTATTATTAATGTAAATACTAAAATTATCTTCCATAACAATAAGAGATAAATCAACTGACGTATTTTTACATAATCGACAATTGACCATTCCTTTACAATGTGCCTTAATGTACACATCGCCCACTATGCTGGGCATACCCTAAGGAACCTTTTGTGAGTCAGGCAACCAGTATGCGAAAACGACATCGATTTAACAGTCGAATGACCCGTATCGTACTGTTTATCAGTTTTCTCTTCTTCTTCGGACGCTTCGTCTACTCTTCTATCGGTGCCTGGCATCATCATCAGGATAAAAAAGAAGCTCAACAGTCCACTCTCTCAGTCGAGACGCCTGCTCAACGCTAAACTTTTCCTGCTCACATAAACATACTGTTTTCTGGATTGCATATGCATTCGCCGGACAGGTAGCGCTGTGCCTCAGTCTGGTAAAGAAAAACCCCCTGCACAGGCAGAGGGTCTTTATTCATTACAACGCAGTGGTCATGAAGCGGGAGGTTATTCCCACTCAATCGTTGCTGGCGGCTTACCGCTGATGTCATACACCACGCGGGAGATGCCGTTGACTTCGTTGATGATGCGGTTAGAGACGCGGCCGAGGAAATCATACGGCAGGTGCGCCCAGTGCGCGGTCATAAAGTCGATGGTTTCTACCGCACGCAGGGAGACAACCCAGTCGTATTTACGGCCATCGCCCATTACGCCAACGGAGCGAACCGGCAGGAACACGGTGAACGCCTGGCTCACTTTGTTGTACAGATCCGCTTTGTGCAACTCTTCGATGAAGATAGCATCCGCACGACGCAGCAGGTCGCAGTACTCTTTCTTCACTTCGCCCAGTACGCGAACGCCCAGACCCGGCCCCGGGAACGGATGACGGTACAGCATGTCGTACGGCAGGCCCAGTTCCAGACCAATCTTGCGCACTTCGTCTTTGAACAGCTCTTTCAGCGGCTCAACCAGACCCATCTTCATCTCTTTCGGCAGGCCGCCCACATTGTGGTGAGATTTGATGACGTGTGCTTTACCGGTGGCGGAAGCGGCGGACTCGATAACGTCAGGATAGATAGTGCCCTGCGCCAGCCATTTCACGTCTTCCAGTCTGAACGCTTCTTCATCGAAGACTTCAACGAATACGCGACCGATGATCTTACGTTTCGCTTCAGGATCGTTTTCGCCTTTCAGCGCGGTCAGGAAACGTTCTTCCGCCGGAACGTGAACAATGTTGAGGCCAAAATGATCGCCGAACATGTCCATTACCTGCTCGGCTTCGTTCAGACGCAGCAGGCCGTTATCAACAAATACGCAGGTCAGGTTTTTACCGATGGCGCGATGCAGCAGCATCGCGGTAACGGAAGAGTCAACGCCGCCAGACAGGCCGAGGATCACTTTGTCGTCGCCAACCTGTTCACGGATGCGATTTACCGCATCGTCGATGATCTTCGCCGGAGTCCACAGCGCTTCACACTGGCAGATATCACGCACAAAGCGTTCCAGCATGCGCATACCCTGACGGGTGTGCGTGACTTCCGGGTGGAACTGCACGCCGTAAAAACGTTTTTCCTCGTTAGCCATAATGGCGAACGGGCAGGTTTCGGTGCTGGCAACGGTGACAAAGTCAGACGGGATAGCGGTAACTTTATCGCCGTGGCTCATCCACACGTCCAGCAGCGGCTTACCGTCTGCGGTCAGGGAGTCTTCAATGCCGCGAATCAGCGCGCTGTCGGTTCTCACTTCCACCTGCGCGTAACCGAATTCACGTTCATTGGATGCTTCAACATGGCCGCCCAGTTGCATCGCCATCGTCTGCATGCCGTAGCACACGCCGAATACCGGCACGCCAGCTTCAAACACATACTCCGGCGCGCGCGGGCTGTTTTCTTCAGTGGTGCTTTCCGGGCCGCCGGAAAGAATAATACCGCTTGGGTTGAATTCGCGAATTTGTGCTTCCGTAACATCCCACGCCCACAGTTCGCAGTAAACGCCGAGTTCACGCACGCGACGCGCAACCAGCTGAGTGTACTGAGAACCAAAATCCAGGATGAGAATGCGATGTTTATGAATATTTTCCGTCATTGACGCTAATTCCGAGGCAAGTGAAACAGATTAAATAAATCGCCCGACACGAGGTCGGGCGAAGAAAATCAGGAGCCCAGACGGTAGTTCGGGGACTCTTTGGTGATGGTCACGTCATGAACGTGGCTTTCCTGAATACCCGCACCGCTGATGCGTACAAACTCCGCTTTGGTACGCAGCGCGTCGATAGTACCACAGCCGGTCAGACCCATACAGGAGCGCAGGCCGCCCATCTGCTGGTGAATGATCTCTTTCAGGCGGCCTTTATACGCTACGCGGCCTTCGATACCTTCCGGCACCAGTTTGTCTGCCGCGTTATCGCTCTGGAAGTAACGGTCAGAGGAGCCTTTGGACATCGCGCCCAGAGAACCCATACCACGGTAGGATTTGTAAGAACGGCCCTGGTACAGTTCGATTTCGCCCGGGGATTCTTCAGTACCCGCCAGCATGGAACCGACCATTACCGCGCTTGCGCCTGCGGCGATCGCTTTGGCGATATCGCCGGAGAAACGAATACCGCCATCGGCGATAACCGGAATGCCCAGGCCTTCGAGTGCTTCTACTGCATCAGAGACAGCAGTAATTTGTGGAACGCCTACGCCTGTGACGATACGGGTCGTACAGATAGAGCCAGGACCGATACCCACTTTCACCGCGCTGACGCCAGCGTCTGCCAGCGCGCGCGCGCCTGCGCCGGTTGCTACGTTGCCGCCGATGATTTGCAGATCCGGGTATTTGGCGCGGGTTTCACGAATGCGTTGTAGAACGCCTTCGGAGTGGCCGTGAGAGGAGTCGATCAGCAGTACGTCAACGCCAGCGGCAACCAGCGCGTCAACGCGCTCTTCGTTGCCCGCACCCGCGCCGACTGCCGCGCCAACGCGCAGACGACCCTGCTCATCTTTACAGGCGTTCGGTTTACGTTCCGCTTTCTGGAAATCTTTTACGGTGATCATGCCGATCAGATGGAAGCTGTCATCCACAACCAGCGCTTTCTCAACGCGTTTTTCGTGCATTTTGGCAAAAACCACTTCACGCGCTTCACCTTCGCGCACCGTGACCAGGCGCTCTTTCGGCGTCATATACACGCTGACAGGCTGGCTCAGGTCGGTGACAAAACGCACGTCACGACCGGTAATGATACCGACCAGCTCGTTATCTTCGGTGACAACCGGATAGCCAGCAAAACCGTTACGTTCGGTCAGTTCTTTCACTTCACGCAGCGTGGTGGTTGGCAGAACGGTTTGCGGGTCGGTGACCACGCCGGATTCATGTTTCTTCACGCGGCGAACTTCTTCCGCCTGACGCTCGATAGACATGTTTTTGTGGATAAAACCAATGCCGCCTTCCTGTGCCAGGGCGATTGCAAGGCGCGCTTCCGTCACGGTATCCATTGCTGCGGAGAGCATAGGGATGTTCAGACGAATGGTTTTCGTCAACTGCGTGCTGAGGTCGGCAGTATTCGGCAGAACGGTGGAGTGAGCGGGAACGAGGAGGACGTCGTCAAACGTCAGAGCTTCTTTAGCAATACGTAGCATGGGCAATATCTCTAACCTGGGGGTGGATAAATATTGCCGTGGCATTATACAGAGCGAAACCGATTGCATCCACACTTTTTTGCAAATAATGCTTGCGATCCCCTGTGGGCGGGTTACTATCGACTGAATAACTTGCTGATTTAGAATTTGATCCCGCTCACATGTTATCCTCTCAGACCTCCTCAATCTTTACCGTAAGCCGCCTTAATCAGACGGTTCGTCTGCTGCTTGAGCAGGAAATGGGGCAAGTATGGATCAGCGGTGAAATCTCTAATTTCACGCAGCCCGCCTCCGGTCACTGGTACTTTACGCTAAAGGATGACACCGCCCAGGTACGCTGCGCGATGTTCCGTAACAGCAACCGCCGCGTCACTTTTCGCCCGCAACACGGACAACAGGTGCTGGTTCGCGCCAATATCACCCTGTATGAGCCGCGCGGCGACTATCAGATCATCGTTGAAAGCATGCAGCCTGCGGGTGAAGGCCTGCTCCAGCAGAAGTATGAATTACTGAAAGCAAAATTGCAGGCTGAAGGGCTGTTCGATCAGCAGTATAAACAACCACTCCCCTCGCCCGCTCACTGCGTCGGGGTGATCACCTCAAAAACCGGTGCCGCTTTACATGACATTCTTCATGTCCTGAAACGCCGCGATCCCTCCCTGCCGGTTATCATCTACCCGACCGCTGTTCAGGGTGATGACGCACCGGGCCAGATTGTTCACGCCATTGAACGGGCTAACGCCCGAAATGAATGCGACGTGCTGATCGTCGGGCGCGGCGGCGGTTCACTGGAAGATCTGTGGAGTTTTAACGATGAACGCGTCGCGCGGGCGATTTTCGCCAGCCGCATTCCGGTCGTTAGCGCCGTCGGCCATGAAACCGACGTTACCATCGCCGATTTTGTTGCCGACCTGCGCGCGCCGACGCCTTCCGCAGCCGCCGAGATAGTCAGCCGTAATCAGCAGGAGTTGCTGCGCCAGATTCAGTCCGCGCAACAACGCCTCGGGATGGCGATGGATTACTATCTGGCAAACCGCAACCGCCGTTTTACGCAGCTTTTCCATCGGTTACAGCAGCAACACCCGCAACTGCGCCTGGCGCGCCAGCAGACGATGCTGGAAAGATTGCGCCAGCGGATGAACTTCGCGCTGGATAATCAACTCAAGCGCGCGGCCTCGCGCCAGCAACGTGTCCTCCAGCGTTTAAACCAGCAAAACCCGCAGCCGCGAATTTATCGCGCGCAAACGCGTATTCAGCAGTTGGAGTATCGTCTGGCCGAGAACGTGCGCGCACGTCTGAGCGCCACACGCGAACGCTTTGGCAATGCGGTAACGCATCTTGAAGCCGTCAGCCCGCTCTCCACGCTGGCGCGCGGTTATAGCGTAACCACGGCGACGGACGGCAAGGTGCTGAAGCAAACCAGACAGGTGAAAGCCGGTGATGTGCTCACCACCCGGCTGTCAGACGGCTGGGTGGAAAGCGAAGTGAAAGGCGTGACGACCGCGAAGAAAACGCGCAGGAAAAAGACGGATTAAAGCGGCACAAACTCCACGCGCTTTTTAGAGATCAGCCCATGACCATTCTGGCAGAAATAATCCACCGCGCCGCAGGCTTTTAACACCTGGAGCGGCTTATGGCAATCCGGGCAGCGCGCTTCAAGTTCAATATCTTTATTGCAACTGTCGCAGTGCGCCGCACCGTTTTGCGGTTCCAGTTCTGTATGGCAATCCGGGCAGGTAATCGACACGGTAACTCCTTTGATATGTTGCGAGCTGAGCATCAAAGCCCATGACCAATAAATCCCTGAACGCCTGTTCCCGTCTCGTTCGTTGAACTGCCGGGGCGTCACTCACGCCCCGGCCAGGTCGGATGTTGCATCAGGCGTTAGTGACCGGCTTCTGCTCATTTTTAGTCTGTGTATTTTCCAGCATACGACGAACCGGAACAATAAGCACGATCAGCACCGCAGCGCAAATCAGCAGGGCGACGGAGCAACGCGCGAAGAGGTCCGGCAGCATATCGAGCTGATCGGCCTTCACATGGCCGCCAATCAGGCCCGCAGCCAGGTTACCCAGCGCGCTCGCACAGAACCACAGTCCCATCATCTGACCGCGCATTCTTTCCGGCGCCAGCAGCGTCATGGTCGCCAGACCAATCGGGCTCAGGCACAGCTCGCCCAGCGTCAGCATCAGAATGCTGCCTACCAGCCAGAACGGCGATACGCCCGCCCCGCCGTTATTCAGCACGTTCTGCGCCGCCAGCATCATCAGGCCAAAGCCCGCCGCCGCACACAGAATACCGATAACAAACTTGGTGATGCTGCTCGGGCGAATGTTCATGCTCGCCAGCTTTGGCCATGCCCAGCTGAACACCGGCGCCAGCAGGATGATAAACAGAGCGTTGATCGACTGGAACCATACGGCCGGAATCTCAAAATCGCCGATCATGCGGTTAGTGTAGTCGTTGGCGAACAGGTTGAATGAGGTCGGCTTTTGCTCAAACGCAGACCAGAAGAATGCGGCTGAAACCAGCAGGATAAAGCATACCAGCAGTCGTGCACGCTCTTTACGGTTCAGGCCCGCAAAAACAAACAGGTAGATAAAGTAGAGCGCAACAGACGCCGCAATCACGTACACCAGCATGCTGGCTACCGCGACCGGGTTAATCACAATCACGCCCTGAGCGATCAGCGCAACGATAACCACCACGCCTACTGCCAGCGCCAGCAGCCATGCGCCCACGCCGTTTCTCTTCACTACCGGGCTGTTCCAGGTGGAGTCCAGCCCCACTTCGCTGTCGTAGCGTTTCATTGCCGGAACGGCAAACACGCGGAAAATGATCAACGCCACCAGCATCCCGATGCCGCCGATACCAAAGCCCCAGTGCCAGCCGTGGCTTTTAATCAGCCAGCCGGAGATCAGCGGCGCAATGAACGACCCCATATTGATGCCCATATAGAACAGCGAGAAACCGCCGTCACGACGCGCATCGCCTTTTTTATACAGCGTCCCTACCATGACCGAGATACAGGTCTTGAACAGGCCAGAACCGAGCACGATAAACATCAGGCCGATAAAGAACAGGTTGTCGCCCATCACGGCAGAGAGCGCAATCGACAGGTGGCCGAGCGCAATCAGAATCGAGCCGTACCAGACCGCTTTCTGCTGGCCGAGCCAGTTATCCGCCAGCCAGCCGCCAGGCAACGCCGCGAGATACATCGTACCGGCAAAGATACCAACAATCGCGGAGGCGTTTTCACGCGCCAGTCCCATGCCCCCGTCATAGACGGTCGCAGCCATAAACAGGATCAGTAACGGACGGATGCCGTAAAACGAGAAACGTTCCCACATCTCGGTGAAGAACAGCGAACCGAGCGGATAAGGATGGCCGAAGAACGTTCGGCTTTCTTTTTGATTAACAGAGGATTGCATAATTCTCCCGAAAAGGTATGTCGTTGTGCTTATAAACACCGCAATGCACGCCGACCAGTTACGTATCTGGCCGATTTTTTTACATGCGGCGAAGGGTTATTTAACCATTTGATAACCTGGAGCCAGTTTTGTCTAGTACCAACCCCTGGACTTTAAGATGAAAATTCGACAATTGTCTACTTTCTTAGATTTAAAGTTGGAAGAAAACGAATAGTCATTGACATCACACAGGGAAACCATCAGATGGAACAAAACAAAAAAACCCGCGACAGGCGCGGGTTTTATCAACGTCAGCGACGATTATTTGCTTTTTAATGTGAATGGCAAATAAGCCAGTTATCGATTGTTATAAAAGAGTTTTTTAATAAACATATCTAATTGTGTACACCCGTGTGTACATTAAAAAAACAAAGTGCTTACTTAATTCGCTCTATTTTTAATCAATTCCAAACGCTACGCGGTAGGGCGTTCATTCCAGGCATCATGAGCCAGTAAATTACCATCTTTATACAGATGGGTAATTTTTTCATAGTTCAGGGCCACTTCTTCCATATGGCCGGTTCCCGGACAGCCTCGCGTATCATGCATAGCTGGACTGACCGAAATAACTTTCACATTTTCCAGAGTAATCCGGTAATACTCCGCCTCTTGTCCGGCGTGGTTAATGTGATAAAACTTGAATTCGGCTGATTTGAGCGTCTGACCGGTCGCTGCCGCCTTAAACAGATACGGCGATGTGCTATCAAGCTCTTTGGTAAACTGGAAAGGTGAATGCTGGCGTGTTCCCGTCACCTTCCCTGTCATTGGGTCGGTAGGGATAGTTAAATATGGTGTAACCCTCGAAGCTCAACACCTCCTTCACGGTCTTGTACATCGGAAGATCCACGGATCATTGCACCGCCATCGTCGGTCAAAAACAAGTGTACTGGTACTGCCATTTATAAAGCTCCTTGCAATTATTCGTACAACCATTTCCCGGCTTTAGCCGATTTAATAAACATGTCTATCGTGAAATCAGGAACATCTATAGGATTAGGCTTCTTGAATGGGTTCCATGAAAATTTCACTTCAGGGTAGTAGGTTTCAAGATGGAAATCAGACATGTCTACGCCAAATTCTTTTGCAAAATCTTCAACTAACTCTTCAACATCATCCTGATCAAGCTGCACATCAAAATGAATGTTTGACTCTGCCGTGTACGTGTCGTATTTCTTTTTCCTGAACATGTAAGCACCTGAACGAACAGAAAACATGTGTAGTACACGCTGTTCAATGTCGTCTTCGCCGATTACCATAACTTATCATTGCCTCTCGCTATGGTGTTGTATTCGCGGATCGAATTGTAGGTAATCTGTGAAACATCAGCCAAAAGAACAACCTCGCCAACCAATGGAATAGTACGGCCTACCCATGTACCAACCTTCCGCACCATTCTGCGTTTTACAGTCCACGGAGTATAACCACCGATCCATGTCGGCATTTTCAACCCGAACGGGAACATTCTATTTCCGAATACTTTCCTCACGCCTTTTGAAAGTCTGGAAGTTCCTTTCAGTGCCGTTTCTGGCTTAGTCCGAGTATCTTGGTCATTCATACCTGCGTACAGTGCATAAATTGCGGCAATGTCTTTAATGCCGAACTGGTCAGCAGTGTTGAAAATAAACACCATAAAAAATAGTTCAGAGGCGGTAAGATTCGACTTTCCAGCGTAGAAGTATGTTCCGTTTAATTCCTCAACCGTATCCACAGCCAATTCCTTTTTTGTGCAAAGGGCAATCATAACGGCCAATATTAAGCCATTCCAGAGCAACAGATTGATTTACATCAAGCACCAAGCGCATTCAGGAGCACACACCACCTTTTGCCAGCAGGACATACATACCACCAGCGCGGATTTTTCCGGATTGGGATAGGTTGACACTTTCCGGGAAAACTCGCATTTAACCTTAGGAAATCTTAGGAGGCCGGTTGACACTTTTGCGGAAAATCCGGGGTTTTATAGCAGCGTTAACGGGGATAAATTAATTCGGGGCCTGCAATCACAGGGGCTGTGGCCGGGTTGACGCTTTTTCGTAGGAAAGTGAAAAGTGTCAACCTGCGCGTTTCGTATCTCAGGAACGGTTTACACTTTGCCACCGGGCGACGTTGACACATATCACCTGTGCACCTTTTCGCGCCAGAGTGAAAGAGCCTTAATCCCCTCCGGATTCCAGTCCGCCATTTCATCAGGGTAATCCGTGGAGGTGTAAAACAGTTCGCGCCTCAGGGTCAACAACAGCAGCGCCGCATTCTCTTTCAGGTCATAACGCTGAAAATAAAATTCAGCATCCTGCGTATCAAGATAAATACCTTCATCCTCCAGAAGCGCTACCTCATAGCCCAGTTCATCAGCTGCGGCGACAGCCACTGATTGATCGCCACAGCATCGAATGCTGTGATTTTCTCACCTAGCTTTGTTGGCTTCGGCAAAGTGCCGTCACGTACCTTGCGATCCAGAGTAGAAAGGCTCATACCCAGCATTTCAGCCAAACGATAGCGGCGGATGTAGCCGGTTGTAGGAATTGCAGACTGTGTGGAGGGTTGGTTTTTCATATGCCCCGTTACCTCTTGCTGGTGGTTGATGACTTGTAACGGAATAAATTGAAGACTGATTTGCCTCAAGGCGATAGGGTGCATATCCAGCTATGCACCATTATTTGTATTAGTCGGAATTGATCACTAATGAAAATGCCGTGTACTTATCTGGTTTAGGCGGTTGTAATTTTTATTTTTTTATCCAACGTTTGATTGAGTCTTTACTCACCGAGCCGTTGAAGTATTGATGTAGTTTCGAGAGCATTTCGTTTTTACTTGCCGCCGGATACTTCTCCCAAGTGTCTTTAAGTATTCTGATGGCTTTTGCATAATTGGGATTCCGTGGTTGTGATGAATTTTTTCGCTGCTTCAGTCGCTCAACAACCTTGCCAGAATGATAAACAAAGTGTAACTGTCCTAATTTCATGTTTTCATTGTAGAAAGCAACTTTTAACAGATTATCAGCAACGGAATCAAGCCCCATGAAATGCATAATGCAAGCCGAAAGAACTAAATCATTGCTTTCTTCTAATTTAAAAATATCGCCAAATGATCCATGCTCAACACCAGAAAATTCATTTATCAAATCAATTACTTCTGGTTTTGATATTTCATCTCGAAGATAAAACCTAAAGCCTTTATTTAACTCTTCAAGAACAGTTCTCTTTTCATTTGTTGTAACAAATCCCCGCGAACCTGATGCTGTTTCCATTATGTAAAAATCTGCGCTTTGGGAGAACTTCACGGCTTCATCAGCTATTCTTTTATTCACATTATTTACGTAATTGACAACTGGATGATTCGTTTTTTCCCCTGTTTTTTTGCTCACGAATGCACACATACTTTCATCCCTTTATTCAGCCAAACGCAAAGGCATTACGTTATATGTTTCACCTCGTTCCAACGCTACCAGCAAATCAGCCCACTGAGTCAGCGCCGCCTTGCGCTCGTTGAAATACTCATGCCGGTTACACCCTTGTGTACACGCTAATCATGCACTTTGTTGATTCTTTATGATAGCTCTTGATATGAAAAAAGCCCGACGCAATGCGGGCTTCAGGATTTTTTGACAGCAGATGATTTTCAGTAAATCGTCATTTGCTTTTCTTAATGTGCTTAATCAGACGTTTACGCTTACGCATCTGGGTCGGGGTCAGCGTATTGCGCTTATTCGCATACGGGTTTTCCCCTTCTTTAAACTGAATACGGATAGGCGTTCCCATCACGTCCAGCGATTTGCGGAAGTAGTTCATCAGATAGCGCTTGTAAGAGTCCGGCAGGTCTTTCACCTGGTTGCCGTGAATCACCACGATTGGCGGGTTATATCCCCCGGCGTGGGCATATTTAAGCTTCACGCGGCGACCGCGAACCAGCGGTGGCTGGTGATCTTCAACCGCCATAGTCATGATGCGGGTCAGCATGGCGGTGCTGACGCGACGGGTTGAACTGTCATACGCTTCACGTACGGACTCAAACAGGTTGCCCACGCCGCTGCCATGCAGCGCAGAGATAAAGTGTACGCGCGCAAAGTCGATAAAGCCCAGACGGAAGTCCAGCGTCTCTTTCACCTGCTCTTTCACTTCCTGGGTCAGGCCGTCCCATTTGTTCACGACGATGACAAGTGAGCGCCCACTATTAAGGATAAAGCCCAGCAGCGACAGATCCTGATCGGAAATCCCTTCGCGCGCATCAATAACCAGCATCACCACGTTGGCATCTTCAATCGCCTGCAACGTTTTAATGACGGAGAATTTTTCTACCGCATCGGTGACTTTCCCACGCTTACGTACGCCTGCGGTATCAATCAGCACGTATTCACGCTCGTCGCGTTCCATCGGAATATAGATACTGTCGCGCGTCGTTCCCGGCATGTCATAGACCACTACGCGGTCTTCACCCAGAATACGGTTAGTCAGTGTGGACTTACCTACGTTCGGACGACCGACAATCGCCAGTTTGATTGGCAGATCCTGAGGGTTGAAGTCATCTTCCGGCTCCTCTTCCCCGTTCTCTTCCGCTGCCAGTTTCGCCCAGTATTCGGCGTCTTCATCCACTTCTTCCTGCGGGGCGACGTCGTCCATCCACGGCAGCAGAACATGCTCCAGCAGGCTGAGCACGCCACGACCGTGAGAAGCCGCAATCGGGTGAATTTCACCTAAACCCAGCGCATAGAAGTCGACAACCGCCTGATCGGGATCGAGCCCGTCAGTTTTGTTTGCCACAAGGAATGTGGGTTTTTCGCGGGAGCGCAGATGTTTGGCGATCGCTTCATCCGCTGGCATCAGGCCAGCACGCGCATCCACCATGAACAGCACAACATCAGCCTCTTCAATCGCCAGCAGCGACTGTTCCGCCATGCGGGTTTCCACACCGTCTTCGGTGCCATCAATACCGCCGGTATCAATACAGATAAACTCGCGGCCTTCAATCTCCGCACGACCGTACTTACGGTCACGAGTCAGACCCGGGAAATCCGCAACCAGCGCATCTCGGGTGCGAGTTAGACGGTTAAATAACGTGGATTTTCCGACGTTAGGGCGCCCGACAAGCGCGACCACAGGTACCATGTTTAAAGCCTCATTTAAAAAATCATCAAACAACGCGCGCGATTTTTGCGCCGTTGTTAAAAACAGTAAAACGGCCCCTGCACCAGGAGCCGTTTTTCAAAGCGTGCGGCCGTGACGATTAACGCGTAATAGAGTACAGCGTACCGTCTTTCGCCTGGATCAGCAGTTTGCCATCGGCAGAGACCGGTTCGGTCAGGAAGCCGGAGCTATCCACTTTTTGCTGAGCCACAAAACGACCATCCTCAACGTTAATCCAGTGCATATAGCCTTCGCTATCGCCTACCACCAGATTGCCATTATACAGCGCAGGCGATGTCAGCAGGCGGTGCAGCAGATCGCTTTGCGTCCACAGCGTCACACCGCCGTCGGTGGTCAATGCCAGAATACGGTCGTTCTGATCCACCAGGTAGATACGATCGCCGTCAACGATGAAATCATTCACCGAGCCCAGTTCACGTTTCCACATAATCTGACCACTGCGCAGATCCAGCGCCGTCAGGTTACCATTATAAGCCAGCGCGTAAACGACGCCATTGACGATAACCGGCGTGGTATCGACATCGCTCAGACGGTCGATTTCAGTCGAACCGGTCGCCTGGGAAATACGCTGTTGCCAAATCATCTGGCCCTGCTGCATCAGCACGGCGCTGACGCGACCGTTATCACCACCCACAATAGCGGCGCCATACGCGGTAGCCGGGGCGGACTCTCCGCGCAGCGAAAGCGACGGCATGTCGAGGTTCACGGTCCATTTGATCGCGCCGTCCGCCTCATTCAGCGCCTGCAACTGACCGTTGCTGGTATGAATAAGCACCAGGCCATCGCTGACAACCGGACGAGACAACGCTTCACCGGCGACTTTCGTCTGCCATGCCGTCGTACCGTCAGCCGCGTTCAACGCATAAACCTGCGCTTTTTCGCTGCCAATATAGACATGGCCGCCGGAGACCGTTACGCCGCCAGACAGCAACGCAGGCGCTCTGGAGAACCAGCCGTCTTTCTCCGCCAGGTTCACGGACCAGACTTCTTTCCCGTCATCCGCGTTTACCGCTTTTACGGTGCCTTTACGGTCAGCCGCGTAGACCACGTTATCGGCATACGCCGGGTGCAGGTTGGAATAAAACTCGCCGATACCGCTACCTACAGACGTACTCCATGCGGTAGACGGCGTAAACTGGTTTTCCACCGTCGGCAACGGGGACATTTTGACAACATCTTCTTCGCCACTAAACAGTGAACAACCGCTCAATAACGTAACAGAAAGCAGTCCTGGCAGAAGTAATTTACGCAATTGCATCGGGTCCCTCTCAGATGGACAAATTATTGATTTTCATCTGCATCATTTCACTCAGCGCCGGGCTGGCATCGCTTTTCACGCCTGCTTCCCATGCGCTACGCGCGCCTTGTTTATCGCCTTTTCTCAACAACGCTTCGCCACGCAGATCGGCGACAATCGCAGCCCATCCTTCACCTTTTACGGTATCGAGCGTTTTCAGCGCGGTATCGGCCTGCTTGAGCTGCACCTGAACGCGGGCAAGACGCAGATTAATCACCGCTTTGAGGTTCTCATCGCTGGTGGCCGCCAGTCCTTGCTGTAGCTGGGCTGCGGCTTTCTCAAGTTCATTTTGATCAACAAACTGCTGCGCCAGTTCCATAGAAGCTAACGCGCCGTAGGCATTTTTATTCTCCGTGGCGAATTTCTCCGCAGCGGAGATGCTATCCGGTTTGCCCGCGCTCACCGCGGTCACCGCATTTTGATATGCCAGAGAAGCAGAGCGTGCGGACTCCGTCTGATGACTGGTCCAGTAGCGCCAACCGAGCAGCGCGCCAACCCCTAAAATCACCCCAACAGCCAGCGCTTTGCCATTTTCAGCAAAGAAGCGTTTAATCGCATCAACCTGGTCGTTTTCGTTCTCGTAAATTTCCACGCTGTCCTTCTCCTTAACCCAATAACGTGCGCAAATGTGCGGTCACACTATCCTGTGCGACTGCCGTTTGCTCACCAGAGCGCAAATCCTTCACTACAACGGTGCCGTCAGCCACTTCGGACTCACCCAGCACCAGTGCAACGCGGGCGCCCCATTTATCGGCAC
Source organism: Citrobacter sp. CK194 (assembly GCF_030333395.1). Lineage (NCBI taxonomy): Bacteria > Pseudomonadati > Pseudomonadota > Gammaproteobacteria > Enterobacterales > Enterobacteriaceae > Citrobacter > Citrobacter sp. CK194. The sequence goes on along the minus strand of NZ_JAOWGA010000019.1, from coordinate 75,918 downwards.
GGGCAAACTGTTTCTTAAAGTTGCCGCCGCCGTGGTTAGTCATCAGTTTTACGCCCGGATTTTCATCACGCAGGCGCTCCGCCAGTGTCATCGCCGCAGACTGCGTATCCGCGCCTGAGGCTACCAGGTATATATCGACAACAGGATCGGCATTAAATTCCAGATTAACTGCCTGAACTAACAAAACAAGTCGTTCCAGACCCATCGCAAAGCCCACCGCCGGGGTTGCGCGACCGCCAAGTTGCTCCACCAGACCGTCATAACGACCACCGGCGCACACTGTGCCCTGAGAACCCAGACTGTTGGTTACCCATTCAAATACGGTGCGGTTGTAGTAATCAAGGCCGCGAACCAGACGCTGGTTGACGGTGTAAGCGATACCCGCCGCTTCCAGCAGTTTGCACAGACCGGCAAAGTGCTCGCGGGAGTCGTCATCCAGATAGTCGCCCAGAGCAGGCGCATCGTTGAGCAGCGCCTGAACGTCCGGGTTCTTGGAATCCAGCACGCGCAGCGGGTTGGTATACATGCGGCGTTTGCAGTCTTCGTCCAGCTTCTCTTTATGCTGTTCAAGGTATGCCACCAGCGCATCACGATAGTTGGCGCGCGCGTCAAGCGAACCGATGGAGTTCAGCTCCAGATTCACATGTTCAGCAATACCCAACGCACGCCACCAGCGCGCGGTCAGCAGAATCAGCTCCGCATCAATATCCGGCCCTTGCAGACCGAAGGCTTCGACACCCAACTGATGGAACTGACGATAACGCCCTTTCTGCGGACGCTCGTGGCGGAACATCGGCCCGATATACCACAAGCGCTGTTCCTGATTGTACAGGAGACCATGTTCGATACCGGCGCGTACGCAACCCGCCGTCCCTTCAGGACGCAACGTCAGGCTGTCGCCATTACGATCCTCAAAGGTGTACATCTCTTTTTCAACCACGTCAGTGACTTCACCGATAGCGCGTTTGAATAACGGGGTCTGCTCTACAATCGGCAAACGGATTTCACTGTAACCGTAGCTGCCGAGCACGTTTTTGAGTGTGCCTTCAATGCGCTGCCAGATGGCGGTTTCGCCAGGCAGATAATCGTTCATGCCGCGAATGGCTTGAATGTTTTTTGCCACGTTTATTCTCTTTCTGAATATAAAAATGAACCCTCAGCGCTTCCCAAACGATACGGGAGCCATGCGGGTTCAATCATACACGGGAAGCGCGCCGCTTCCCATCGCGTTATTATTTTTCAACCTGCTGCACGTCGATTCGACGCGCTTCGTCCATAATGCTGGCCTTCGCGCGGATACGGGCTTCAAGCTGCGTAATCATATCATCGTTGTCGAGTCTGTCTTTACGCACGCCGTCTTCATACAGGCCGCTTTTCTTGTTACCGCCCGTTACGCCCAGCGTCGAAACCAGCGCTTCGCCCGGCCCGTTCACCACACAGCCGATGATGGAAACGTCCATTGGCGTGATGATGTCTTCAAGGCGTTGTTCCAGCGCGTTGACCGTGCCGATGACGTCGAACTCCTGACGGGAACAGGTTGGGCAAGCGATAAAGTTGATCCCACGCGCACGAATGCGCAGCGATTTCAGAATATCGAAGCCCACTTTAATTTCTTCTACCGGATCGGCCGCCAGAGAGACGCGCAGCGTATCGCCAATGCCTTCCGACAGCAGTAAACCGAGGCCAATCGCCGATTTCACCGCGCCGCTGCGCGCGCCGCCCGCTTCGGTGATCCCAAGATGCAACGGTTGTTCGATCTGTTTCGCCAACAGACGATAGGATTCTACCGCGAGGAAAACATCCGAGGCTTTCACACTGACTTTAAACTGATCGAAGTTCAGGCGATCGAGATGATCCACATGGCGCATCGCCGATTCCAGCAGCGCCTGCGGCGTCGGCTCACCGTATTTTTCCTGTAGATCTTTTTCCAGCGATCCGGCGTTTACGCCGATACGGATAGGGATATTTTTATCGCGGGCGCAGTCGACAACGGTACGAATACGCTCTTCGTTACCGATGTTGCCTGGGTTGATTCGCAGGCAATCCACGCCATATTCCGCCACTTTCAGCGCAATGCGATAGTCGAAGTGGATATCAGCAACCAGCGGGACATTAACCTGCTGCTTGATCAGCTTAAACGCCTCTGCGGCATCCATTGTCGGCACGGAGACGCGGACGATATCCGCGCCAACACGTTCCAGCGCTTTAATTTGATTGACCGTCGCTTCCACATCCGTCGTGCGCGTATTGGTCATTGACTGTACGGCGATGGGGGCGCCATCGCCAATCGGCACATTCCCAACGTAAATACGTTTCGATTTTCTACGTTGAATTGGAGCCTGGTTATGCATGAAAAATCTCCCGCGTTGCCCGTCTGTTACTGCGCCGGTGATTGTTCGGCATTAAGGGTCAGACGCGCAACCTGGTTAGTTCTGATAAAACGGCTCAGATCGACAGGTTTTCCTTGATACTGGATCTGTACCGCAGCCGGGGCGCCAATTTTAAGCTTATAAGGCGCCTGACCGGTTAGGTTTAAATTGCCATCTTTACGCTGCATTCCGCTAAACAGTTTTTTCCCTGTCGCATCGGTGACTTCCAGCCAGCAATCGGCGGTAAAGTTCATCACCAGCGCGTTCTGATCGACCGCTGACGCCGCCACGCCCGCCTGATCGGTCGGCAATGACGCCGTATCACCCGGCGCGGCAGGCGCCGTGGTTGCGGTATCCACATTCGCCTGAGAAGGCGCAACGACCGCATTCTGCTGAGCGTCTGCGGCTGGCGCCGTGGTCGTCGCGGACGCATCCGGCGTCTGCGGCACGGTGTTTGTCGCCGTAGAGTCAACAGGCGCAGTTGGCGCTGGCGTCGAATCCTGGCTTGCGGCTTCGCTGGTGTCCAGCGGTACGCTCTGGGCGCTATCGCCGCCGGCATTCAGTTCAGCAGAGGATTGATCGACCATCGTGGTGAGTTCTTCCTGCTGCGCCTTATGGTTTTGCCACCACCAAGCCCCCGTCAGGCCAACCACCACAAACAGCACCAGCCAGGTGAACGTCATCAACCAGCCATCGCGCTTTTTACGACGCTTACCTAAAGAGAAGCTCTGCATCGGCGCGACTTTGGAAGGACGAACCGGCGCCTGTTTTTCCAGACCGGGCAGCAGTTCTTCTTCAGGGATGTGCACCAGACGCGCATAAGAGCGGATATACCCGCGCAGAAACGTTGAAGCGAGATCGGCCGGGGCCTTATCTTCTTCAATATCGCGTACCGTGGAAACCTTCAGGCAAAGTCGCTCTGCAACCGCCTGCTGGCTGAGTCCGAGTTGTTCACGGGCATTGCGCAGACGAACGCCGGTGGATTGTGCTTCATTTTGGTCGTGCGTGGCTTCAGTATTCATTCGCTACAGCTGCTGGTACATAAATTGGGGTTCAGGCGCCGGTGAGACACAATGCCCACCCGCACCGCGAAACATCTGGTCAGTTAACCTTAGTTGGACAGTATAAGACTGTCAGGCTACTTATGACAAAACAGCTTAATCCTTAAGGCTAAACTATTGTTGCACCGCTACATACTGCCCTAAAGTTGACAAAAACGCACCGTTAATATTGACCAGATAAGTACAACTTGAGGCATCATTCAACCAACATTGCGCCACTGTACACAAAACACACAATGGCGCAAGCCGTATCAGACCGCCTTAATGTCGATAGCCTCACCTTGCATACGCTTACGCAGAGTACGTTTGGTACGGTCAATCACATCCCCGGCAAGCTGACCACAAGCGGCATCGATATCGTCGCCGCGTGTTTTACGCACAATGGTCGTGAAACCATAGCTCATCAACACCTTAGAAAAACGATCGATGCGGCTGTTGGAACTCCGGCCATACGGCGCGCCCGGGAACGGGTTCCACGGAATCAGGTTAATCTTACACGGCGTATCTTTCAGCAGTTCCGCCAGCTGATGCGCATGTTCCGTTCCATCGTTAATGTGGTCCAGCATGACGTATTCAATTGTGACGCGTCCCTGATTCGCATTGGATTTCTGCAAATAACGGCGAACCGCGTCGAGGAACGTTTCGATGTTGTACTTTCTGTTGATCGGTACAATTTCATCGCGAATTTCATCGTTCGGCGCATGCAAAGAGATCGCCAGCGCAACGTCAATCATGTCGCCCAGTTTATCCAGAGCCGGAACAACGCCTGACGTCGACAGCGTGACGCGGCGTTTAGACAGACCGAAACCGAAATCATCCAGCATGATTTCCATCGCCGGTACAACGTTGGTCAGGTTCAGCAGCGGTTCACCCATGCCCATCATCACCACGTTGGTGATCGGACGTTGCCCGGTGACTTTCGCCGCGCCGACGATTTTCGCCGCACGCCACACCTGGCCGATAATTTCAGAGACGCGCAGGTTACGGTTAAAGCCCTGCTGCGCAGTTGAGCAGAATTTACACTCCAGCGCGCAACCAACCTGTGAAGAGACGCACAGCGTGGCGCGATCGTCTTCCGGGATGTAGACCGTTTCCACGCGCTGATCGCCAACGGCAATCGCCCATTTGATGGTGCCATCTGAAGAACGCTGTTCTTCCACCACCTCTGGCGCGCGGATTTCCGCCACCTCTTTCAGTTTGCCACGTAACACTTTGTTGATGTCGGTCATCTCATCAAAGTTATCGCTGCAATAGTGGTACATCCACTTCATCACCTGATCGGCGCGGAAGGGTTTTTCACCTAATTCTTTAAAAAACTCCCGCATCTGCTGACGGTTCAGATCCAGCAGGTTGATTTTTCCATTTTTATCAGGAACAACCGGGGTGATGATTTCAGACGTGACAATTTGTTCAGACATATTCTATTCCGGCCTCGTTATTACACGTTATGGCCCCTGGAGGGTTGAAAAAAGAAGCGCCCCAGTGAGCGGTGCTCGTCCTGGGGCGCTGCATTGTACAAATTCTATCGCAAGGATGCCACGCCTGCGCGGGACATTAGCGAAAATAATGTGTAAAGGCAGAGCAGCGTCGTAGACCTGATAAGTCGTAGGCCGGATAAGCGTCAGCGCCATCCGGCATTGCGCGACTGCCTGATGGCAACGCAGATGCGTCTTATCCGGCCTACATACTACATCACTGATTTATTAACGAGTGCGCGGGCACACTTCGCCTTCACCAAAGAAATAGGCGATTTCACGCTGAGCGGATTCCAGAGAATCTGAACCGTGGGTGCCGTTTTCGGTGAAGCTGTCCGCGTAGTCGGCACGCAGGGTGCCCGCCAGCGCGTTAGCCGGGTTGGTTGCGCCCAGCAGGTCGCGGTGACGCTGCACGGCATTTTCGCTTTCCAGTACGGAAACCACGATCGGGCCAGAGGTCATGAACTCGACCAGACCGTCGAAGAACGGCTTACCATCGTGCTCGGCATAGAAACCGCGCGCCTGCTCAACGGTCAGGTGCAGCATTTTCGTACCGACAATTTTGAACCCTGCTGCTTCAAAGCGCGCAAAGATGTTGCCAATAACGTTTTTTGCCACCGCATTTGGTTTGATGATGGAAAAAGTACGTTCAATCGCCATGATTACCTCTGTAATGTGTTCTGCTGTTGTATATATGCTTGTACGACCTGGCGCGGATTATAAAGAGCATCCGGGTTATTGCCTATGGATGAAGGTAACATTTTTTTAAAATAAGATGAGTATTAGCAACAAACTGTTGCTATCAGGTCTATTGCAGAGTAAATCGCAGCGCAGAAATCTGTCCAGCAGCATCCATAACCAGTAATTGATACTCGCCTTTTTCGGCAAGATGTAACGTAATATTCCGTTCGCGTTCTCCCAACGGCTCACCATTGAGGAACCACCAGCGCGCCCCCGCGCCACCACTGCTCTGAATCGATAAATCCACCCCGGAAGCGCCGGGTAACCGTTTCACTATCGCGCCATCACGCACGCCCGTTAACTGTAGAGGTAAAGGCGCATCCTGCCCCAGCGGCGGGCAGACCGTCGAAGCCGTCGGTAGTCGCGCAGCGCGGCGTTCAGCAGCGGGCAACCAGGGCTCCAGCGGCAACGGCCAGACAATCAACGTCTGCTCCCGCGCCTGGGCGCAATCGGCGGCGACGCGTTTTCCGTCATTATCCAGCCAGACAGGAAAACGAATGCCGCTAATCCCTTCCTGTTCAGGTAACAGCAGCGTCGGCGGTTGGCTGTTTTCCAGCAGCCAGGTCGCCAGTCGACGGCGGCAGTTACTGTCTCCCGCCGAAAGCGCCTGTCCGCCCGGCCAGCAGATAACGCCCCGGCTCACCGACGCCGGACGCGGATCTTCAGGCTGCGTCGCGGCGCGCGCCATCAGCATATTATTCACCTGATTAAGCAGCGGCACCGCGCTGGCAAAACCAAACTGTCCGGCAACGGGTGTGCCGTCGGGCCTGCCCGTCCAGATGCCAGTCACGTAGCGGGAGCTAACACCTATCGCCCACGCGTCGCGATAGCCATAGCTGGTGCCAGTTTTCCAGGCGAGCGGCACTACGCGCGGCAGGGCGCTATCCGGCAACGGCTGCGCTTCATCGGCCATCACCCGCCGGATGATCCACGCCGCACCCGGCGACATCAGCGGACGCTCCTGCAACGAATCCCCTGGCTGCAAGCGCAATGTTGCCGCCTTGCCATGACGGGCGAACGCACTGTATGCCGCCACCATCTCGTCCAGCCTTGCGCCCGCGCCGCCCAGAATCAGGGAAAGATTAGGGGCCGCGCCCGCAGGCAGATACAGCGGCAGGCCAACGTTACGCAGTTTTGCCGCAAAACGTTTTGGGCCATATGCTTCCAGCACCTGTACCGCAGGCAAATTTAACGAACGCACCAGCGCTTCGCTCATGCTGACGGGGCCATGAAACCCGCTGTCAAAGTTTCCCGGACGATAATCGCCGGTACGGCGCGGCACATCCTGTAACAGCGAGGCGGGATGGATCAACCCGTCATCCAGCGCCAGCCCATAGACAAAGGGTTTAAGCACCGATCCCGGCGATCGGATCGCAGTGACCATATCCACATGACCAAAACGACTGTCATCATTCATATCCACCGATCCAACCCAACCACGCACGCTCATATCGGTATGATCGACAACGATCATCGCCAGCGAACTGCGCGCCGGAAGCCGCCCCTTCCAGTTTTGCGCCAGCTCTTCAAGCTGACGCTGCAACCCGGCATCCAGCGTAGTGACGATTTTGTCACTGTTGCTTTTGCCCAGCATCATGCGTGAGAACAGCGGCGCCAGTTGCGGCATTTGTCGGGGCGCCAGCCAGACGGGTTCTTCGCGGGCCTCCTGAACATTCCGGGCCGACCATACGCCCTGCGCCGCCATCCGCTCCAGCACTTTATTGCGCGCCGCTTGCGCGCGTTCCGGCCAGCGATCGGGACGCAAGCGGCTCGGCGCCTGCGGTAAAACCGCCAGCAACGCCGCTTCCGAATAGCTCAGTTGCGTCGGTGGTTTACCCAGATAAGCCCAACTGGCGGCGCCGATGCCCTGCAACGTTCCGCCAAACGGCGCACGGTTCAGATACAGCGTCAGAATATCGCGCTTGGACAGGTGCCACTCCAGCTGGAGCGCGCGCCAGAGCTGGCGAAATTTACCGCCAAAGGTTCGCGGATGCGGGTCCAGCAGTCGCGCCACCTGCATGGTCAACGTACTGCCGCCGGAAATCACGCGTCCTGACGACAGATCCTGCCAGGCGGCACGCAGTACCGAAAACGGATTCACGCCCGGATGCTGCCAGAACCAGCGGTCCTCGTAATTGATTAACGCGTCAAGATAGCGGGGAGAAACGTCTTCAATCGTCACGGGATAGCGCCAGATCCCCTCCGCATCGGCAAAGCGCCACAGCGGTGTGCCGTCATGCGCCACTACCACCCGTGCCGGATTGACCTCGTGCAGCGGCAGCGGCCAGATTTTGTCCGCCGCCCAGACTGTCAGAATCATCAGAAATGGAGCGATGGCCAGCCAGCGCCAGCCACCGCGTAGACTGCGCAGGACGATCATTTATGGCGTGACAATCAAAAGCCCCTCGGTTGATCCCGTCGCCCGCCACTGTGGAACATACATTGACTCCACCTGCGGGACAGGAACCTGATAGGTTCCCGGCGTCACCGCGCGCGCCAGATACACCAGCGTCACCGGCTGCCCCTGGTTAACCGCCACCGCCGCGACAAAGCGATCGTCACGGAATTCCATATGCTGAATATCCGCCTGCTGCATCTGATTTAACAGATTTTGCACTTCACTGCCGCTGTCCTGCAGGCTGGCGCTGCTGTTTGCCAGGTTCTGGTTTTCCAGCTCCAGACCGGCAGGCAGCAGGTCAACCACCAGCGCGTCTGGCACGTTTTGACTCGCTTTCACTTCGAGCCAGACCAGCACCAGTTCACCGCTGCGCAGGGAACTGAGCGATTTACTCTGACCATCGGTTCCCAGAATCTGGCGCTCGATGTGCAACACATTGCTGGCAGGTACGGGCGCCGTTTGCGGGTATCCGCTGCTGTCCAGACGCAGCCACAGCGGTTGGTCGCCGCTGTTGGTCACCTGCAACGCGGAAAGCCGATCGGCATCCAGATTACGCGTTTGCGCTTTATCGCCCGTCAACGGCTGGTCAGCGAGCGAAGTCTGCGCCTGCCATGTCCCCGGCAGATCCTGTAGCGTGCGCGCAGCAAGGAACAGCGCATTACTCTCCTGCGTCGAAAGCCAGCGCTGACCAAATGCCTGTTCAGAAAGCGTCGTCAGCAGCGTATTTTGCGCCTCGGGTTGCAGTTTATTTTCTTCCAGCAGCGACAGCATGAGCGCGTTATCACGCAACGGGCTACCGTAATCCGCCATCCATTGCTGCGCGTCACGGCGCGGCGTGTTCAGCGCCAGCGTCAACGCCTGTTCACTGCGGCTGGCATCGCCCATATTTTTCAGCGCAATGCCCAGTTGCAGAAGCGGCAAGCCCGACGCGGCCTGAGCCCGGCGTTCCCAGATTTCACGCAGCGCGCCAAGCGGCGCTTTTTGTTGACGCGCCAGCACCAGTCCCGCATACGCCTGAACGGCAAATTTGCTGGCCTGGGTATCGTCGCTATAGCGAACCGACATCATGCCCGGGTCCTGCAAATAGCGCAGCAGGCGTTCATTTCCCCGGTTAATCGCATCGGCCGGAACGCTGTACCCTTGCTCGCCAGCGCGCACGAGGAAATCCATCGCGTATGCGGTAAGCCAGTATTCTTCCGGCCCGTTGTTATCCCACAGGGCAAAACCGCCGTTATCACGCTGCATTTGCAGCATTCGGGAGATCCCCGTATCGACTGCCGCACGGCGTTTTTCATCAGTATCGCCCGCGATCCCCAACGCCTTCAGTTGCGCCGCGTTGGTATAGAGCGACGGGAACAGGCCGCTGGCGGTTTGCTCCAGACAACCATACGGATAAGCCTTCAGCTCCCGAATATAGCGCGCCAGGTTCAGCGGCGGTTTGCCGCTAAGCAACAACTGCCCCTGCAACGTTACCGGCGAGAAGTTCTCCAGATTTTGGGCGGGCGCATGCCAGGTTTCCCCCGCCTGAAGCACCGTTCCGCTATTTACCGTCTGCGCAGGCCAGGCCGGACGGACGCCAATTTTCCACTGCTTATGCTGAGCGGGAAGCGTCTCGCCAGGCAGGTTCAGGCCGGTCAGCGTGGCCTGCAATTCTCCCTCGCCAAACCCTTCTTTTGCGCGTACCGGGATAAACAAGGTCGTACGCACGCCCGGCGCCAGGTTTACCGGAGCAGGTTGCTGACTCACCAGTTCCAGTAACCCACTGGCGGCGAGTTCAATCGTCAACGTCTGCGGTTTGTCTGTCAGGTTAGTGACATCCAGCGTCAGGCGCGAAGTATCGCCGCCCGCCATAAAGCGCGGCTGATTCAGCTCCGCAATCACCGGAGCGGCAACAATCACCTTGCTTTCACTGCTGCCGAAGTCCTCTGCCGTCCATGCCTGGGCCATAACGCGTAACTCGCCGTTAAAATCACCAATCGGCAACGTAACGGAACCTTCGCCCTGCTCATTGAGCGTGACCGGCAGCGCCTGCTGCGCCACGATGTTGACATGGTTGACCGGCGGTTTGCCGCCGCGTTTGAGTTCATCGCCGTCGCCGCCAAAACGCAGCGTCGCCAGACGTCCCTGCCCTTCAATCACCTGACCGTAGATATCATAAATATCCGCGCCATAGCGTTTTTGCCCGAAGAATGCCTGCCACGGATCTGGCGTAACGTAATCGGTGATATTCAACACTCCACTGTCCACCGCAGAGAGCAGTACGTTGATCTGTTTTGGCGTTTCGCCATGTTTAGCGCTGGCTTTGACGTTCACCGTCAGCGGCTGGTTTGGACGCATTTTAGCCGGGCTTTCCAGCGTCAGATCCAGACGACGATTTTCATCCCCCAACGGCAGGTGCAGCAGCCCAACCGCGCGTTTCGGCGTCGCTGAACGCGACTTATCGCCCGGACGCACGACCAGCGCGCTCAGGTAGAGATCGTGTCGATTCCAGGCTTTATCAACGGGAATCGACAGGTCGAGGCCCTCGGCAGGTACATCTATTTCCTGCCACCAGAGCGGGCCGTCGCTTGATTCCACCATCGCGTAGCCTTTACCCGCCACCGGCGCGGCGACATGCAGTTTGATGGTGTCCCCAGGACGATAGGTGGGTTTATCCAGCTTCAGGGTGACGCGATCCGGGCGCGCCGCGCCGCTGCCGTCGCTGTTATCCTGCCAGCTGTAACCTGCCCAGAAGCGCACGCTGCTGATCGCATCATTCGGGGCTTTCACTTCGAGACGATACGATCCCCAGTCAACCGGGAAGCTCACTTTGCCCGTTTCATCGGCGCTGAGATCCAGCGTCTGCTCCCCTTCAACCAGATCTTTTTGATCAAACTGCGACTGCCAGCCTTCGCTTTCCGACCAGTTCCAGTAGTAATCGCGCCGTTCACGGATCAAACGAACCTGCAAACCCGAAGCGGCTTTTTTATTGCCTTGCGCATCGGCGTAGACAATATCAAAGGCGGCGTTACCGCCCTCATCCACGATGGGTTGGTTAACCGTGGCGTCAGTACGATAGTCATACACCGCTTTAGAAGCGAATTGCGGACGAATACCCGGCAAGGTATCGGCAGGCCAGATAGCCTGTTCCGCACGGCGAGTGACCGGACGACCGCCTGATTCCAGCAGGCTTGCTTGTAGGATCACCTGTAACGGCGAATGCGCTTCCTGCCACTGGCTGTTGGCGGAGACGTCGCCACGGCCATTTTCATCCAGCGTAAGCTGGACTTCGTCCAGGCTGCGGGAAAGGTTTTCTTCCGCAATATCGCCAAACTGGAAGCCCGGCAGCGCCTGTACCGCTTCACGCTGCGGGCGCAGGAAGAGTTGCCCCTGTAACGTGTTGCCATTGGCAGGCGCTCCGTACAGGTAGTAACCAACAACGGAGAACGTCACCTCTTCCGACGGGGCTAACGGCGTTTTCTGCGCGCTGAGATTAAGCGCCATTCGCTCCGGCATAAAATCTTCAACATGGAAATCCCACATCCGGGGCTGGTTATCGCCCGTGTTCGCGCGGATGTGCCACATACCGGTTGGCGCACCGCTATCCAGCGGATACGTAAAGCGGTATAACCCGTTTTCAGGCTGGCTGACAACGGTGCGCAGTACCTGACCGTCCGGCTTTACCACTTCCAGTTTGACGGGCTGATCGGGCAAGGTTTTACCGTCGCTGTCGCGCAGCAGTCCGTTGAGGATCACCGTTTCCCCAGGACGATACAGATCGCGCGGGCCGAACATAAAGAACTGCTTGCTGTAGCCCGGCGCGCCCGCAATCGCGAACTCCGCCAGATCCAGCGCGGGCAGTTTCAGATCCAACAGCGTGGTTTGTCCGTCTTTTCGCGCCAGCAACAGCGCCGCCTGCTGACTATTTTCCAGCTGTACATGCCCCTGCGCATCGCTGGCGGCTTGCGCCAGCGTCTGACCTTTCTCATCAAGCAGAGCAACCTCAACCCCCTGCTGCGCTGCGCCGTTTTCCAGACTCTGCGTAAAGATATCAAGACGATTGTGATAACGGTGGGCGGAAACGCCAATGTCGCTGAGGGTAAAGAGCGTGGCAGGATTACTGTAGTTGTAATGTCCGGCCTGATTCATTACCGCAATGTACACGCCCGCCTGTTGCAGGGGCTTAATGTCACTCAGCGGCAGCAGGCGTTTTTCACGCGTATTACGCGCAGGATTGAGATCAAAACGCCCGGTATAGACCAGATCCGCCATTTTGAGCAGGTTGTCAGATTCCCAGTTCGAAAGAGCATTACGGTATTCCCACTGGCTGACGAATGCCGCCAGCGACTCAGGCTTCACGCGAAAGAAGTTTACATCCACGTCGTTCACGTTCAGCGCCATGACCGGCAAGCCTTCCACCACTTTTCCCGGCAGCAGCGAGCCACGGCTGGCAAAGCCGACGCTCGGCTGAACGTCCCGCGTGGTAATGGTTTTTTCATACGCGCGGCCAAAGGCGGTTTTATTCAGCGCCGTTAAATCACGTTCAACGGACACCACCAGATCGCGGTTGGGTTCCAGGTGGCGCAAGCGCAGCTCTTTCAGATTCGGCGACAGCTCCCAGGCGCCATCAACCTTGCCGCTTTTTTTATCGACCACATGCACGGTGCGGGCAAAATCTTGTTCAGGATCTAACGGAATGGAGAACGTCAGCACCAGCGTCGCCGCGCCGTCCAACTGGACTTCGGAGGCGTCCAGCAGCGTCAGTTCTTTACCTTCGCTCTGTTGCGCCAGCTTTTGCAGTTGTGCCGGATCTTTCGTCGGAGCGGATTGCGCGGCGGGCGTCTCATCATTTTTCACCGCCGTTGGCGCGTTATCGTTGTTATCGCACCCCGCCAACGCCAGCATAAGCATGCAAGCGGCTACGCGTATGTGTTTCATTCTTTCATCCCTGGCCACAGTGGCCCGTTAGCAACGTAGAGTAACTATTATGCGTGAGATTTCCCGTTGTGAAAGCCAGTATTCGTTATATAAGTTCTGATTTTTTCATCAGAAATGTGGTTTCACCAGCCAAATCAGCCTCTTTTACTTGTCCCTTTGCGGTAAACGTCCGACAATTTGGCATTATTATGGCAAAAGATGGAGACGCCTATGTCCACCTCCTGGTTTGTCGCCGCCGACTGGCTGGCAGAGCATATCGACGATCCGCAAATTCAAATTATCGACGCCCGCATGGCGCCTCCCGGACAGGAAGACAGGGATGTTGCGGGTGAATATCGTTCAGGCCACATCCCCGGAGCACTCTTTTTCGATATTGAAGCGCTCTCCGATCACACCTCGCCGCTGCCGCACATGATGCCGCGCCCGGAAGCCTTCGCCGTGGCGATGCGTGAACTGGGCGTACACCAGGACAGACATCTGGTGGTCTACGATGAAGGCAACCTGTTTTCCGCCCCGCGCGCGTGGTGGATGCTGCGAACGTTTGGCGTAGAAAACGTCTCAATTCTTGCCGGTGGCCTGGCGGGCTGGCAGCGCGATGAGCTGCCGCTTCAGGAAGGCGAAGTGGAACTCCCGGAAGGGGAATTTGACGTTAAATTCACGGCGGAGAAGGTTGTGCGTCTGACCGATGTACTCCTGGCGAGCCATGAAAGAACCGCACAAATCGTTGATGCCCGCCCGGCGCCACGGTTTAATGCCGAAGCCGATGAACCGCGTCCGGGTCTGAAGCGTGGCCATATTCCCGGCGCGTTGAACGTGCCCTGGACAGAGCTGGTGCGTGAAGGGGAATTAAAAACGACCGATGAACTGGACGTCATTTTCTTCAGTCACGGCGTCAGTTTTGACAGACCGATTATCGCCAGCTGCGGTTCAGGTGTCACCGCGGCGGTCGTGGTGCTGGCGCTCGCCACGCTGGATGTGCCCAATGTCGCGCTGTATGACGGCGCATGGAGCGAATGGGGCGCGCGTAATGATTTACCGGTAGAACCGGCCTAACGTTTTGTAATGTGCCGGATGGCGCTTGCGCTTATCCGGCCTACAGTGCGGGTTGTCCCGGGTGACGTTAACGCCATCCGGCTACCGGGATCAGATAATCCGATTCTGTTTGAAATCGCGCAGGAACCCGCCCCAGCGGCGCTCGTAGAACGGCGCGATGTGCTCGGTAATAAAGTGGCTGATGCCCTGCTCACCTTTTTTCACCTGACAGATATCAATCGGTTCATCGCCGGGCAAGGTATCAGTCGCCACGCTGCCCGCCGCATGAATGATCTCTTCGATGTCGCCATCCGCTTCGATACCAATCAACAGATTCGGCTGGGCGTCATTGCTCTCTTTAATAGTGCAAAGAAAGGCGCGCTTAACCAGTTTGATGGTTTTAAACAGCGTGGTCAGGGAGTCGATCATCTGCGCAGGTGGTTCCGCCACCTCAGACAGAATCAGCGATTCACCGCCTTCCAGCACTTCCTGTGTACTCAGCGGATTGCCCTCTTCGCCGATCAGATGGCTGATCTCACGCGGCATAAACTCTTTACCGGTAGGCAGTTTTGCGTTCAGGAAGAGCGTTTCGCCGAGCGTCATTTCAAATAACGTGCGCACCGGCATCACCACGAATGCCTGCTCGTCTTCTACCGCCTGCTGCAAGGCTTCCAGAGAGGTAAAAAACGGGATGACCGTCGTGCCGTCTTCTTTTTCCCAGTGCTGCAAATCCAGCGCGCTATCGTCAACAATCGCTTCGCCTTCAGCCGCTGTGCCAGGCACCCAGACGGTGGACTCCAGTAAGGTACGGAAAAATGCCGGACGATGCGCGGGTTCAGTCGCCGCCTTCTCCAGCAGGGTTTCTAATTCGTTTTTTGTTTCGGACATAAGGATCACAATAGAGATGCGTGTAGGGCGGGTAAGCGAAGCGCCCCCGCCGTTATCTTGCCGGATAGCGCTAACGCTTATCCGGCCTACATAATTATGCTGTTAACAGGTTAGCGATGGTGCGCACACCCAAACCGGTCGCCCCTGCCGACCACTGCTCAACCGGCGCTTTACGGTAGGTTGCAGAGCAGTCAATGTGCAGCCAGCCCTGCTGGTAGTTTTCGACAAAGTGCGACAGGAAGCCCGCTGCGGTGCTCGCCCCGGCAGGATACGCCGCGCTACCGGTATTGTTCAGTTCCGCAAAGTTAGAAGGCAACTGATTGCGGTGGAACTCCGCCAGCGGCAGACGCCAGAACGGTTCGTTTTCTTCTGCCGCACTCGCCAGCAGACGCCCCGCCAGCGCGTCATCAAAACTGAACAACGCGTGGTAGTCGTTACCCAGCGCGGTTTTCGCGGCGCCGGTCAGCGTCGCCGCATCGATGATCAGCTCTGGTTTTTGCGCGCTGGCGTCGATCAGGCCATCCGCCAGCACCAGGCGCCCTTCCGCATCCGTGTTCATCACTTCCACGTTCTTACCGTTGCGATAATGAATAATATCGCCCAGTTTAAACGCGTTGCCGCTGATCAGGTTATCCGCGCAGCACAGGTACAGCTTCACGCGTTTGTTCAGACCACGGGTAATCGCAAATGCCAGCGCGCCCGTTACCGTTGCCGCACCGCCCATATCGGACTTCATCGAGTCCATAAATGCGCTTTGCTTGATGCTGTAACCGCCGGAGTCAAAGGTAATGCCTTTGCCCACCAGACAGGCGTAAACCGGCGCGTCTTTATCGCCGGTTGGGTTGTAATCCAGCGCCAGCAGCACCGGCGCGCGATCGGAACCCCGGCCAACGGTATGCAGCCCCATGTAGTTTTGCTCGCGCAGATCTTCGCCTTTGGTAATGCGGTAAGAGACATGATCGCACGCGACGCTGCACAGCAGATCAACGGCACGCTGCGCCAGCTGTTCCGGCCCCAGCTCTTCCGCCGGCGCGTTAATGGTGTCGCGTACCCAGTCAATGATCGTCAGACGGTTGTCCAGTTCCTTCCGCTTCTCATCGTCAAAATCTGGCCACTCGACCTTGCGGCTGCCTTTCGGCCCTTTGTAACCCTGCCAGAATGCCCAGCTACGCTCCACATCCCAGCCAGCGCCGGTCAGTTGTACGTGTTTAATGCCCAGGCCGTCGATTTTACGCGCCGCGCGCTGGATTAAACCGGAGTCATCTTTACCGTTCAGGTGCAGGGTAATGCCGTCGTTATTGATGCTGTATGTGGCTTTGTCTCCCCAGCGAGCGTCAGCCGGTTGGGTGGAGAGCGTAATTTTCATCGCTTCAGTCATTGTTCTTTTCCTTCTTCGCGCATACAGGAAAACGGGCCACCCGTGGGCAGCCCGTTTATTTATTCAGCTTCGTCCAGCCAGACCAGCAGGATAGCCTCAAGGATCTTTTCATTTGATGCCTGCGGGTCATCATCAAAATCCTCAAGATCGCAAATCCATTGATGCAGGTCGGTGAAACGAACGGTCTTAGGATCGAGATCGGGGAACGCGTCGTACAGCGCCTCGCCGATTTCGCGGCTATCAGTCCACTTCAGTCCCATACTACCCTCTGTTAATGCTCGCGTGCATGGTTGATTGTGTAACGTGGGATTTCGACCACCAAATCTTCATCGGTGACGCGCGCCTGACAGCCCAAACGACTCTCCGGCTCCAGACCCCAGGCTTTATCCAACATATCGTCTTCGTCTTCCGTGCTTTCCGGCAGGGAATCGAAACCTTCACGCACGATGCAGTGGCAGGTCGTGCAGGCACAGGATTTTTCACAGGCGTGTTCAATCTCGATACCGTTACGCAGGGCAACGTCAAGAATGGTTTCGCCGGTCTCAGCTTCCAGAACTGCGCCATCGGGACAGAGATCCTGATGAGGCAGAATAACAATCTTTGGCATATTAAACCTCGTCCACGGAATGGCCTTGCAGCGCGCGACGAACAGATTTGTCCATGCGACGAGCGGCGAATTCCTGGGTTTGTTTGTCTACGTTTTTAATGGCTTGTTCTATCGCGTCAACATCATCGCTCTGCGCAACCTCGCTCAAGTGCGCGGCGGCATCATCAATGACCTGACGTTCTGCGGCGCTTAGCAGCGCGGCATCAGCAACGAGCGCGCCGGTCAGGCTTTCCAGCACGCGCGCCGCTTCCACTTTTTGCTCTGCCAGCATACGGGCTTTTACATCCTGCTCGGCAAAGCTCATTGAATCCTGAATCATGGTGGCGATTTCGCTGTCCGTCAGACCGTAAGACGGTTTGACCTGGATAGACGCCTCAACGCCGGTGGATTTCTCCATCGCGGTGACGTTCAGCAGGCCATCGGCATCCACCTGGAAGGTGACGCGGATATGCGCCCCGCCCGCCGGCATCGCCGGGAGCCCGCGCAGCGCGAAGCGCGCCAGCGAACGACAATCCTGCACCAGCTCGCGCTCGCCCTGCATGACATGGATCGACATCGCGGTCTGACCATCTTTAAAAGTGGTAAAGTCCTGCGCGCGCGCCACCGGAATGGTGGTGTTACGCGGGATCACTTTCTCCACCAGGCCACCCATGGTTTCCAGCCCCAGCGACAGCGGAATCACGTCCAGCAGCAGCATTTCGCTGTCCGGCTTGTTGCCGACGAGGATATCCGCCTGAATCGCCGCGCCAATGGCGACGACCTTATCCGGGTCGATTGCCGTCAGCGGCGGACGACCAAAAAATTCGCCCACGCGTTCGCGCACCAGCGGCACACGGGTGGAGCCGCCGACCATCACCACTTCCAGCACCTCCTGCGCCTCAACGCCCGCATCTTTCAATGCGCGGCGACAGGCCATCAGAGTACGTTTAACTAAAGCGGCGATAAGGTCATTAAACTGTTCACGGGTGATGTCGCCCTGCCAGCCCGCCACATTGACGCTAACGGAATCGGCATCGCTCAGCGCGATTTTTGCCGCGATGGCGGCATCCAGCAGTTCACGCTGGACGCGGTTATCGCTGCGATCGGCAATGCCCGCCTGCTCACGGATGTAATCGGCCAGCAGATGGTCGAAGTCGTCGCCGCCGAGCGCGGAATCACCGCCGGTCGCCAGCACTTCAAACACGCCGCGACTCAGGCGCAAAATAGAGATATCGAAGGTGCCGCCGCCGAGGTCGTAAACCGCGATAACGCCTTCTTTGCCGGAGTCCAGACCGTAGGCGATCGCCGCCGCCGTAGGTTCATTAAGCAGACGCAAGACGTGCAGCCCCGCCAGACGCGCCGCGTCTTTCGTTCCCTGGCGCTGTGCATCGTCAAAGTAAGCGGGCACGGTAATGACCACACCATCCAGCTCGCCCGACAACGCTTCCGTCGCCCGCGCCGCCAGCGCTTTCAGGATATCGGCAGAAATACGTACCGGGTTGAGCAGACCTGCCGCCGTTTCAATCATCGGCAGACCATTTTCACTGGCCTGGAACTGATACGGCAGATGGGGATAGCGCGTCTGAATATCCGCCAGCGAGCGGCCCATCATGCGTTTTACCGAGCTGATGGTGTTAGCCGTGTCCTGCGCCGCGTTCGCACGCGCCGCGTAACCGACCGTGTGGCCCTGCTGCTGATAGTGAACGACTGACGGCAACAGATGGCGACCGTCGTGATCGGCCAGCGTTTCTGCCTGGCCGCTGCGAACGGTCGCAACCAATGAGTTGGTAGTACCTAAATCGATGCCTGCCGCCAGACGACGCTGGTGCGGCGCAGCGCTCAGACCAGGCTCACTAATTTGTAATAAGGCCATATTCGCTTCCGGGAATTAAAAATCGAGCAGCTTTTCTTCGAGTTGTTCGGCGCTGCTTCGCAGTTTATCGAGAAAACGCAGTTTACGCACGGTGTCCGCCGCCACGTCCCACGTCTCGTTGTCCAACTGTTCCACCATCAGCTGATGGCGGGCATCAAACATTGTTTTCACGCGCTTGATGAAACTTTCCAGTCGCGCTTCGTCCTTTGCCTGTTCTATTTCATCAAGCTCTTCACGCAGTTCCAGCTGTTCCATCAAAAACGCGGTATCGCGCACCGTATGCTGCTCGCTGGCCAGATCAAAGCCGTGTAGTGACAGTAAATATTCGGCGCGCGTCAAAGGGTGACGCAGCGTTTGCCAGGCCTGATTAATAGTCGCGGAGTGTTGTACGGCGGCGAGTTGCTCAGCCTGCGTACCGCTGGCGAATTTATCAGGATGATACTGACGTTGAAGATCCTGAAAACGGAGGCTCAGCGCCTGGATATCGAGTTGATAGTGGGCTGGCAAGCCAAAGAGGGTGAAGTAGTCCATAACATTCTCAGGGCATCGACTCTCTGATGTTTCAGGAAGTCAGGTAAAACAAACCCCACGCGCAGGTGACCACGGTGGGGTTATCGGTAAGCACGTTACACGTTGAAGCTTTCGCCGCAACCACACTCGTCTTTTACGTTCGGGTTGGTAAATTTAAACCCTTCGTTCAGACCTTCTTTTACGAAGTCTAACTGCGTACCGTCCAGAAATTGCAGGCTCTTACCGTCGATCACGACTTTTACGCCTTTGTCTTCAAACACGGTGTCTTCTGCCGCCGGTTCATCAACAAATTCCAGTACATAAGCCATACCTGAACAGCCGGAAGTTCTCACCCCCAGGCGCAGGCCAAACCCTTTACCACGGTTTGCCAGAAAGGTATTTACTCGCGCTGCAGCACTGTCGCTAAGTGTAATCGACATAACAACCTCAACTCTTCTTATTTTGCTTCACGTTTGCTTTTGTAATCCGCAATAGCGGCTTTAATTGCGTCTTCTGCCAGAATGGAGCAGTGAATTTTCACCGGAGGCAGTTCAAGCTCGTCTGCGATATCGGTATTTTTAATCGCCTGCGCTTCGTCCAGAGACTTCCCTTTCACCCATTCGGTGACCAGGGAGCTGGACGCGATAGCGGAACCGCAGCCGTAAGTCTTGAAACGCGCGTCTTCAATGATACCTTCATTGTTGACTTTAATCTGCAACTTCATCACGTCGCCGCAAGCCGGTGCACCCACCATACCGCTGCCTACGTTTTCGTCGCTGTTGTCAAAGGAACCCACGTTGCGTGGATTCTCGTAATGATCGATTACTTTTTCGCTGTAAGCCATTATAAATTCTCCTGATTCCGATACCGATTAATGATGAGCCCATTCGATGCTGTTCAAATCCACGCCCTGTTTGAACATTTCCCACAGCGGGGAAAGGTCACGCAGACGACCGATGGATTTGCGCACCAGCTCAATGGTGTAGTCGATCTCTTCTTCAGTAGTGAAACGACCTAAAGAGAAACGGATAGAGCTATGCGCCAGCTCGTCATTCATGCCCAGTGCGCGCAGCACATAGGACGGTTCCAGACTTGCGGACGTACAGGCGGAACCTGAAGACACCGCCAGATCTTTCAGCGCCATAATCAGGGATTCGCCTTCAACGTAGTTAAAGCTGACGTTGAGAATGTTCGGCGCGCCCTGCTCCAGGTCACCGTTCAGGTAAACTTCTTCGATATCGTTGATGCCGTTCCACAGACGGTTACGCAGCGTGCGCAGACGCGCCATCTCGGTTTCCATCTCTTCTTTCGCGATACGGTAAGCTTCGCCCATACCGACGATCTGGTGTACAGGCAGCGTACCGGAACGCATACCGCGCTCGTGACCGCCGCCGTGCATCTGCGCTTCGATACGAATACGCGGTTTACGACGCACATACAGCGCGCCAATCCCTTTCGGGCCATAGATTTTGTGGCCGGAGAAGGACATCAGGTCCACTTTCAGCTGGCTCAGGTCGATAGGCAGTTTGCCCACGCTCTGGGTGGCGTCAACGTGGTAGATAATACCACGCGCACGGCACATTTCGCCGATGGTCGCGATATCCTGCACCACGCCGATTTCGTTGTTGACGTGCATGATGGACACAAGAATGGTGTCATCGCGCATCGCCGCTTCGAGTTCTTTCAGATCGATAATGCCGTTGCTCTGCGGCGCCAGGTAAGTAACCTCAAACCCTTCGCGCTCAAGCTGACGGCAGGTATCCAGCACGGCTTTATGCTCGGTTTTGCTGGTGATGATGTGCTTGCCTTTTTTCTGATAAAAGTTGGCCGCACCTTTAATCGCCAGGTTGTCGGATTCAGTCGCACCGGAGGTAAAGACGATTTCACGCGGATCGGCGCCAACCAGTTCTGCGATCTGGTTGCGGGCGATATCTACCGCTTCTTCAGCTTGCCAGCCGAAACGGTGTGAACGAGAGGCCGGGTTACCAAAGGTTCCGTCCAGGGTCAAAAACTGCATCATTTTCTCGGCAACACGCGGGTCCACCGGCGTGGTTGCGGAGTAATCGAGATAGATCGGTAATTTCATTGCTCTATAAACTCCGTACATCGCTTCAATGCAAGGAATCAGGCAACCGGCTGGATGTACGACCGAGTACACGGGGCGAGTAAACGCCCCGGCCTGATTCTGAAATCTATTATAATTTTTTACCCTAACTGTTTTGCGGTGCAGCAAGGCGACAAGCTTGTGAAACCCTGGCGCTTACATAAGTAAGTGACCGGGATGAACAAGCGCGGCCAACGCAGCAGCGCCCCGAAACAGGGCGGGTAAATTACGCGCGCAGTTTGACGTCGATTGCGTCTTGCGTACGGGTGCTACGTGGCGCGTCATGGGTGTGCTGACGATCAGACACATCCAGAACTTCCTGGTTATTCACCAGTTCGCCTAAGGTAATGTTGTTGAGGAAACCGGTCAGACGGTCACTCAAATCACGCCACAGCGCATGCGTCAGGCATTTATCGCCGCCCTGACAGCCGCCTTTGCCCTGACAACGGGTCGCATCTACCGACTCGTCAACAGCGCTAATCACTTCGCCAACCGCGATGCTACCTGCGTCTTTACCCAACAGATAACCACCGCCTGGGCCACGTACGCTGGAAACCAGACCATTTTTACGCAAACGTGAAAACAGCTGTTCCAGATAAGAAAGGGAAATTCCCTGACGTTCAGAAATATCAGCCAACGGTACCGGGCCCGCTTCGGAGTTGAGCGCAACGTCCAACATTGCGGTCACGGCATAACGCCCTTTAGATGTTAGTCTCATGTCTTACTTAACCTCAAACTCGCCCCTGCCCGGGGTTTTTTATTGTAAAATGGGGGTATTGCATAGCAGGGTCAAGTCTGACATTCCCGACTAAATCAGTCAACTATTTACTTGACTAATTTAGTCAGGTATTTAACCTTCAGTGCCGTTTCTGTTTGCCGGATGGCGCTTCGCTTATCCGGCCTACAATATTCGGCCTGCAAATCGTGCAGCCATCCGGCATCAACACGCTTACTTGCCTTTATTCTGCTGCTCAATAGAAGCAAGAATGCCGCGCAGGATATTCAGTTCCTGGCTTTCCGGGCGCGCGCGCGTAAACAGACGACGCAGTTTGTTCATGACCTGCCCCGGATGGCCTTCACGGATAAAGCCGGTTGAAAGCAGCGTCTGCTCCAGATGGCCGTAAAAACGTTCCAGGTCGTCCACCAGCGGATATGGCGTCTCTTCATGTTCCGCCGCCTCGTCGTTTTCCTGCGTTGCCAGCCAGGCCATACGCACTTCGTAGGCGATCACCTGTACCGCCATCGCCAGGTTGAGCGAGCTGTATTCCGGGTTTGCGGCAATCGCCACATGGTAATGGCATTTTTGCAGTTCGTCGTTGGTCAGGCCAACGCGCTCGCGGCCAAAGACCAGCGCAACCGGCGTATTCGCGGCTTCCGCCACGCTTTTCAGACCGCATTCGCGCGGGTCCAGCATCGGCCACGGCAGCGTGCGGGAACGCGCGCTGGTGCCGACCACCAGGCTACACCCTGCCAACGCGTCATCGAGCGTATCGACGATCTGCGCATTGCCGATCACATCACTGGCGCCAGCCGCCAGCGCGATAGCCTGGGAGTCCGGCTTGACCAACGGATTGACCAGCCACAGGTTTGTTAAACCCATTGTTTTCATGGCGCGGGCAACAGAACCCATATTGCCGGTGTGAGAGGTTTCCACCAGCACAATTCGAATATTTTGCAGCATTGTCTTTCTTCGGCTAAAGATTATTCGGGCATATTATCATAAAACGGAGACATATTCCGAACTCGCTGCTATACTCTGCGCCGTTTTCCCGTTCTTTAACATCCAGTGAGAGAGACCGATGCATCCGATGCTGACCATCGCCGTGCGCGCAGCGCGCAAGGCGGGTAATGTAATTGCCAAACACTACGAAACGCCTGACTCAGTAGAAACCAGCCAGAAAGGCAGCAATGATTTTGTGACTAACGTCGATAAAGCCGCCGAAGCGATTATTATCGAAACGATCCGCAAATCTTACCCACAGCACACCATCATTACCGAAGAAAGCGGTGAACATGAAGGTACCGATCAGGATGTTCAATGGGTTATCGATCCACTGGATGGCACCACCAACTTTATCAAACGTCTGCCGCACTTCGCGGTATCTATCGCCGTACGCATCAAAGGCCGTACTGAAGTCGCGGTAGTTTACGATCCTATGCGTAACGAACTGTTCACCGCCACTCGCGGTCAGGGCGCACAGCTGAACGGTTACCGTCTGCGCGGCAGCACCGCGCGCGACCTGGATGGCACCATCCTGGCGACCGGTTTCCCGTTCAAAGCCAAACAGTATGCGACCACCTACATCAATATCGTTAGCAAACTGTTCACCGAATGCGCTGACTTCCGTCGCACCGGTTCTGCTGCGCTGGATCTGGCGTATGTGGCTGCGGGTCGCGTTGACGGTTTCTTTGAGATCGGTCTGCGTCCGTGGGATTTCGCCGGTGGCGAACTGCTGGTGCGTGAAGCGGGCGGTATCGTCAGCGACTTTACCGGCGGCCATAACTACATGACGACCGGTAACATCGTGGCCGGTAACCCGCGCGTGGTTAAAGCGATGCTGGCAAGCATGCGCGACGAATTGAGCGATGCGCTGAAGCGCTAATCGTTTGATGCCGGATGACGGCTAGCGCCTTATCCGGCCTACCAGGGGAGTTTCCCGTAGGCCTGATAAGCGAAGCGCCATCAGGCATTCATCCTACAACTGTGCTAAAACGGTCTTAATCCCCTGCCCACCGGCACCGCACTCATCCACATCACCACCGCCGCCACAACCAAAATCACGCCACCGGCTAACGCCAGCGTTGTCCATCCCACTTGCCGCCACAATACCGGCGTTTTATTGCCGCTTAATTTTACCGCCAGTGCGCGGAAACTGTGAACCAGCAACGCCAGAGAGGTAATGGTCAGCGAGGTTCCCGCCGCCATCGCCAGCGCCGACGCCATTCCCCAACTAAAGACGCCAATAACTTTACTGAACAGCAGCACCATAATCGCGCCGGAACAGGGGCGCATCCCCATCGACAGAATAATCATCAGCCGCGCGCGCCAGTCATCGCCATTCCTGAGTTGCTCTGGGTTCGGCAGATGCTGATGCCCACAGCCGCAATGTTCGTGGTGAACATGATGCGGCGTAAATGAGATAAATTTCGGCTTGCGCAGCAGCGCGCGAAGCGTCTTTAGCGCCCGCCAGCAAAGCAATATTCCCAGCACGCCGACTAACGCATAACTGCCCTTCTCCAGCCAGAAGCTGCTCAGATGTAACTGCCTCGCCGGAAGCTGCAATACCGTCAGCACCACAACCACCAGCGCAATGGCCACCAGCCCCTGCAATAACGATGAGGCCAGCGTCAGGCCGATGCTTGATTTCAGCTTTGATGGATGCGTCGCCAGCCATGTGGTAATCACCACTTTTCCATGACCCGGCCCCAGCGCATGGAGTACGCCATACAGAAAGCTAAACAACAGCAGCGAACCGCCCGCCTGCGCCGGATTCGCCGCCACCGCTTTTAATAAGGCGCTCATCTGCTGATTCACTTCCCGCTGCCAGACAATGCTTTTCACCATCACCTGCGGCCAGGCCTGCCATAACCACAGCCCGCCCGCGATGGCCAGCAACAGAAATACCGCCAGCGGCCACAGCGGCAGCCAACGTCGGGAGCGCGGGCGTTGTTGGGAGATTACTGACATTGCACCGTTACCTTCTGCGCGAACTGTTTACCCAAATCCATATCCTCCGGCGGCGCGTCTTCTTTATCCAGCGACTGCGCAAAACTGAGCGTATCTTCACTCGGCGTCGGCGTATGCACACTCATGCTGCATTGTGTGCTTAACGCCTGCGGCAACGAGGCGTCCCGATCGTTGGCGTAGCTCATATCTACATAGTATGTGGGATCGAAGGTTGAAAAAGTATAAGTCTGGCCGCTCAGCGGCTGCGGTTCAGCCAACGGCAGGACAAACGTCAACACCGCCTGGTGCGCTTCCCGTTCCATTCCGTATTCCGTCGGGCGATTTTTAAACTTGACCTTTTGTCCGTTGTGCCACACTTCGGTGAAGTAGTGCTGGCCGAGCACGTTCGCCATCACTTCCGCCGCCAGCTTTTTCCAGATCTCCGAACCGGGCTTCGCGTCTCCCGCGTCATAAAGCAGGTCTGCGGAGGTGATTTCATCCATCGTCCAGCGCATTTTTAGCGCCACAAACCGATCGTTTTCACTCACCAGCTGCGTCTGCAATCGAATAAAGCTATGAGGGTGCGCCTGCGCTGTAAAAGATAAAACAGCGAGAAAGAGTGTTAAAGCGCTGCGTTTAACTAATTGCATCTGTTCCTCACGTTAAAAATTCTGTGATGCTCGCCAGCATTCCTGGCGTAAAGCCCTCTTATAACCATTTCCACGCACAAACTTTAGCTATCCTTATCAAACAAACTAACGGGAGACCAGACAGATGATGCCAACGCTTACTTCGCCGTCTGTACTTTCTGCTCCCCAGCGCCGCTGCCGGGTTTTACTGACGCTTTTCCAGCCGGGGCAAATCGCCACCACGGAAACATTCAGCGCGCTCAATGGCGTCGATGATGAAATTGCCCGTGAGGATATCACCGAAACAGGCCTGGAGATCCAGCGCTATCATCGACTCGCCATCACAACGGGTCAGAACGGACGCTACCGAATCGAGGGGGCTGCGCTCAACCAACGTTTGTGCCTTTTACACTGGCTCAGACGCGGCTTACGCATATGCCCGACTTTCATTACGCAACAGTTTACGCCGGCATTAAAAACCGAGCTTAAACGGAGAGGGATCGCGCGTACGTTGTATGACGATACCAATCTGCATGCGCTGATCAACCTTTGCTCGCGGCGGCTGCAAAAACCGTTTGAATGCCGGGATGTGCAGTTTCTGCGGCTGTTTTTACAATATTGCCTGCTACAGCATCATGCGGGCATCGCACCGGCGTTTAATCCGCTACAGAAACAGTGGGCGCAGTCCTGCGCCGAATACCCGCTCGCGCTGGAGATTGGCCGTCACTGGCAGCGCCGCGTCATGCAAAACGCGCCGCCCGACGAAACGCTGTTTATGGCTTTACTGTTTTCCATGATTCGCATCCCCGACCCTATCCACGACAACCATCAGCAGGATCGCCGCCTGCGCCTGGCTGTCGCCCGGCTGGTGTTGCGCTTTCGGGAAATGGGGCAGGTACGCTTCAGCGACGAACAAGGACTTAACGACCAACTCTATGTGCACCTTGCCCAGGCGCTGAGCCGAAGTTTATTCGCCATTGGTATTGATAACACGCTACCGGAAGAGTTCAGTCGCCTCTACCCTCGGCTGGTGCGCACCACGCGTGACGCCCTCGCCGGGTTTGAAAGCGAATACGGTGTGCGTTTCTCTGATGAAGAGACAGGGCTGGTCGCGGTGATTTTTGGCGCATGGCTGATGCAGGAGAACGACCTGCACGAAAAGCAGATCGTGTTACTGACAGGCAATAACGGCGAACTGGAGGCACATATTGAGCAGCAATTACGGGAACTGACGCTCCTGCCGCTCAATATTAAGCATGTGCCGACGCAGACCTTCCAGAAAGAAGGTTCGCCGCGCGGCGTGGCGCTGATTGTCACCCCGTATGCCACACCGCTGCCGCTCTTTTCGCCGCCGTTGATTCATGCGGACCTGTCACTTACCGCACACCAACAGCAGCAGATCCGCAAAATACTGGAATCATGATGACGCGGCGACGTTAGGCCGTAAGAAAATAGCAGGCAACGCCACCAATGCCATCACCCAGAATACGCCGTTCCCTAAATGCTGATACAGGAATCCGGCGAATACGGTCATGATGGCGATGCTGCCGCCCATCGCCACGGCAGAATAGACCGCCTGTAGACGAATCACTTCGCTTCCCTGGCGAGCGGCGATGTAACGCATCGCGGCCAGATGGCAAACGGTAAAGGTGCCGCAATGCAGAATCTGGATCGCTATCAGCCACGGCAGCGCGGTGCTCCAGCCCATTAATCCCCAGCGGATGACGCCGCATACGGCGGAGAGCAATAGCAGATCGCGAGCGCTAAAACGGCGGAACAGTTTGTTGCTCAGCGCAAAAATAACCACTTCCGCCACCACGCCCAGCGACCACAAATACCCCACTGCCGAGGCGGAATAGCCCGCCCCCTGCCAGTAAATCGCGCTGAAGCCGTAATAAGCGGCATGCGCGCCTTGCAGCAGGCACACGCAGGCGAGAAAGCGCCAGCTCTGGACGACGAGCGTACGCCAGGCAGGCCAGCCCGCGCTCTCCTGGTGACGGCTTTCCCCCTGCGGCAATACGCTCGGTCGCAGCAGCATACCTAGCAGCATCGAGGCCACCCCAAGCGTCAATAGCCCCAGAATCGCCTGATAATCAAAGAGGCTCACCAGTTTCCCGGTCAACGCCGAGCCGATCACAAACGCAATAGACCCCCACAAACGCACCCGGCCATAGTCCATCGTTAACTGTTTTTGCCAGGTATTGGCCAGCGCATCGGTGAGCGGCACCAGCGGCGAGAAGAAGAGGTTAAAACCGATCATCACCACCATCAGCCACGCAACGTGCGTCCCTGCCCAGAATGCGAGGGCAAACACCAGCGTCAGCAGCGCCAGAAGGCGTAACGCAGAAATCAAGCGGGAAGGATCGCTCACCCGTGGCGCAATCAACAGGCTACCGAGGAAACGCGCCACCAGCCCCGCCCCCAGCAGGAGACCGATGGTTTCCGGCGTCAGTCCCAGGCCTTTAAGCCAGACGCTCCAGAATGGCAGAAAAATACCGTAGCTAAAGAAGTAGGTAAAATAACCGAGCGCCAGCCAGCGCGTGGAGTGCAAAACCATGATTCCCTCCCGTATGGAGGCGATAGTCTGGCGATAAATGCAGGCTGGCGCAAGAGAGCATTAACAGGCGAATAACATCTTTTTTGGCCTAAACAACAGCGATTTGCATCGCGAAATGGCACTGGTCTCCCTGAGCTAAAGCCTGGAGTCCCGGTTGCCCCGGCATGTTGTGGGCATTTACCGGATGCGACTGCGGTTCCAGACACAAGAATGACTCCCCTTGCATTCTGAATAGCATAAGCCAGGGCGTTTGCGATAAAAGCGTGACCTTCATCACATCACGCTGCACAATCGCCCGCCCGCTCCAGCCGGAATACCCTACGTTAAGCCACGCATCCTCGCCATATTGCGCGCCGGAAAAATCCGCCTGCCGGGGAATATCGCTTTGCCATTCCTGCGGCAGATGCTGCTTACCTTCCGGCCAGTAACCGCTGGCGGCAAACTGCACGGTACTGTGACGATCAAAAGCAAAGTACGGGTGGAATCCGCAACCATAAAGCATCGGTCGTTCTCCCCGGTGCGTTATCGTCAGCGAGGCATGAAGCACAGCGGCGTCCAGCTGATAGTGAAGATCTGCGACATAATCATAACCGCACGCCATTTGACGACCTGAACGCAGATGACAGGCGTCCTCATGAACGGCAATCGTATCCCAGCGCCTGAGCCAGCCGTCACCGTGCAGAAAGAAAACGGCATCCTCCTCATGCCGGGGAAGATTCACCACCTCTCCCCGGAACAAAAAACGGTTTTCGGCAACGCGATTAGCGACCGGCAGCATGGGGAACAGGCCGCATTCGCCGGGTTTTACGCCGCATCCTTCACGTAAAACGGCCTGCTGATGCGCTAATGAAAATAAACTCAACAATCTGCCGCCCTGTGGATCAACACGCATCCGCAGATGCGTGTTTTGTAATGTCAGCGTATCGTCCATTACCGTGCGCTTCGCTGTTGAGCTGACGGGCTGGATTTCACATGCCGCGTCGCCAGTTGCTCTTCCAGCGCCTCCAGCGTCACGCCTTTCGTTTCAGGCACATTGCGCAGCACGTAGAAATACCCCATCGCGCAGATAACGCCGTAAAGCAGGAAACTGCCCGCCGCTCCCAGCCCCGCATTAAGCAGCGGGAACGTGTAGGTCAGCAGGAAGCAGGCAATCCAGAGCGCCAGCGTCCCCAGCGACATCGCCAGACCACGGACGCGGTTCGGGAAGATTTCCGACAACAGAACCCAGGTGACAGGTGCCAGCGTCAGGGCGTAAATCGCAATAGCCGCCAGCACCAGCACCAGAACCGGCCAGCCCATAATCCCCATCCCGTAAGCGGCGGCAATCAGTACATAAATCACCGTGAGTCCTGAAGCGCCAAACAGCATCAGTTTTCGGCGACCAATTTTATCGACCAGCGGCAGCGCTGCGAGGGTGAAGACGAGGTTAATGATCCCTGTGGCGACAATGGATTTTAACGTTCCGTTGATATCAAACCCTGCGGAAGCGAAGATCTCCTGCGCATAGTTGAAGATCACATTGATCCCGCACCATTGCTGGAAGACGGCCAGCACCATGCCGATGATGACAATCGGTTTAATCTGCGGCTGCAACAGCGTTGACCAGGCCACTTTGTGGTTGTCTTTCAGCAGAGTATGTTCTATTTCCCGCAACGTCTGCCCGGCATACTCCGCTGAGCCAATCCGTTGCAGCATGGCGCGGGCGCGTTCAGGTTTGCCCGCTTTGACCAGCCAGCGCGGTGATTCCGGCACAAAGAACATCAGAACCAGAAACGCCAGCGCAGGCACCAGTTCCGCGCCGAACATCCAGCGCCAGCCCATCTGCCCATTCCAGCTTTCAACAATCGCCTGCCGGGTCGCGTCGGTCGCCACCGGTTCAGCAATCATCAGGTTAATGAGCTGAGCCGCCAGCACGCCGATCACGATCGTGAGTTGGTTGACCGCCACAAAACGTCCACGCTTCTCCGCCGGGCTGACTTCCGCGATGTACAGCGGGCTAAGTGCGGACGCCAGGCCGATTCCTACGCCGCCAACGATACGGTAAATCACAAACATATCGAAATTGCTGGCGACAGCGGTTCCCCAGGACGATGCGCTGAACAGGATCGCGGCCAGAATCAGCGGCATTTTTCGCCCAAATTTATCAGCGCACCAGCCGGACATCAGTGCGCCAAAGATACAGCCGACCAGCGCTGAACTCATCGCCCAGCCGGACTGCGCGGGATCGGTAATTGAAAAATAGGCTTCGTAGAACGGTTTGGCGCCGCCAATCACCACCCAGTCATAGCCAAACAGCAAGCCGCCGCAGGCGGCAACCAGACAGATAGTCCAGACATAACCGATTCTTAAATGTGTCTGCGTGTTATTCATTATGATTCCTCTTTCAGGGAAACGCAGGGAACAGCAGGTTTCAGGTGGAGTCGCCTCCACCTGTTCAGGGTCTATTGAAATAACGGTACGTTGAGCGCATGGCGCAGCAGCTGCGCCTTGTCATGCGTCGGATTGCGTTGCAGGAGCGCGTTTAGCGCCTGCTGGCACGCCGGGATATCGCCCAGCCCCAGATGGCCCAGCGCGGTAATGAACAGACAGTGCTGCTGGTGTTTCTCCTGCGCGGGTGTATCCAGCACCACCAGATCCGGTAACGATACGGCGAAGAAATCGACGTCGGGAACCTTGTCACGCTGCGTCTCCACCCATTGCAGGAAACTCTGGAAAAGAAGGTTCGCTTCAGTGCAGTCACCTGACGCTTTCAGCGCCATCCCCTGCCAGAAGAGATAATCCACCGGCTGGTCATTGTAGTAACGTCCCGCGTCCAGCGAGCTGCCTCCGCGAGTCGCGCGAGTGAAATAGCGCTGCGCCTCATCATGATGACCTTGCTGGCGCGCGCAATAGCCCAGCAAATACCAGATGTCATTATCCGTTTGTCCCGGTAAACGCCCTTCGCCGAGATTGTGCGGATAGTGCAACGCCTGCTGAAGCAAAACGGTGGCGTTTTGCGGCTCGCCACGGCGAATAGCTTCCAGCGCCTGATGGATCTGATTCAGTAAATATTGCCCGGTGGCTTTGCCCTCCCCGCCTTCCCAGGGGTGAAAAACACGTTCGCGCAACACCCCGGCGGCCGCTTCGTAGCGACCGAGGCTATTCCATACGCTAAGCAATTCCACGGTCAGATCGTCGCGATGGAAAACAATCTCTTTGCTGGCCTCCAGCCGTTGTAAACGCGCCTCGGCTGGCGCTGCCATCAGTTTGTTCAGATAATCCAGCTCAAACAAGAAGCGGGCATTCTTCGGCTCCAGCGCAACCGCCTGAGACAGGTATTTCAGCGCTTTCTGCGCATCGTGCTGTTTGTTCCAGGCGTAAATTCCCAGCAGCCGATGCACCGGCGCGAAATTCGGTTCCTGCTCCAGCGTAAACTGCCAGCAATTCACCGCCTCTTCATAACAACGTTTGCTGTACCAGAAACAACCCAGCAGATAGCGAGCGAAGGCGCAATCCGACAGCGTTTGCAGCATTTGCACTTCGTCGAGCGTGTTGGGAAAACGAACGCGGTTGTGCAAACAGTCGCGAGCCAGCGCAATAAACGGTTGCGGATCATCACTCAGCGACGCGCGCCACAGCATGGGCAGCGTCTCCTGGCTGTCGAGCAGCGTCAGCACCGCGCGGGCGGCCTCTTTTTGCCCACAAGAGACCAGCCAGCCCGCCAGCTCGCAGGCGTTGGCGCCACGGCGCCCGGTAATGGCGATAAGCGCCTCTTTCGCCGCCTCATCCTGACGGATAGCCCAGCGCGCATAATGCAAGGTGTAACTCAGCGGGTACTCAATAAGCTGCTGTGAAATATACGCCAGCGCTTCGGCTGTGCGCCCGAGTCCGGCCAGAACCAGTGCTTTCAGCCCCATCGCCAGATTATTGCTGCCATTAAAGCGCAAACTCAGATTCACTTTCTCCAGCGCATCGGCGTAATCATTCCGCTTCATGGCGATTCGCGCCAGCGACCAGAAGGCCGCGTCACGACAGTTGCCGCTCCAGCTGGCTTTGTAATAGTGCTCACGGGCGAAGTCGTCCTTGCCCTGGCGTTCCAGCGCGGCGGCCAGCAGCATACTCGCTTCCCCATCACGCGGGTTTTTATTGAGCTTATGCGCCCGCTGTAAAGCAGACTGCGCACAGCGCTCTGCCTGCGCCCAGTCCGCACGATTCAGCGCCAGCGTACCCAGCGCAACATTGTTGCGATAGTCATGCGGGTCCACGTCCAGCGCTCGCTGGTAATACTCTTCTGCATAGCGGCTGGCATGGTTGTACTGCTCCAGATGCTGACCAATAAAATAGAGCTCATCAGTACAGGACAGCGCCTCTGGCAGTTCGGGCGCGCAGGCCGCTTTCGGCAACGGCAAGTCCTCCGCGATATGCTCCTCATACGCCAGCAGCGTGACGCCATCACGACGGGCAACGGTCATTTTCACCCGCGCGTGGCCCGCGTCAGAAAGATCGGCGCGCCAGCTTTGACCGGGTTCCAGCGTGAGTGTTTTTTCAAAGAACGGTTGCCCCTGGGCACAAAGCGTTACCTGAACGTCATGTAGCGGCGCAACGGCATAAACGCCGGATGAAAGCTGGTTCCCTTCTCGCTCAAGGCGCAGCGCAAGCTGCGTACTGGCGTTTTGCACCATGCCCAGTTCACTGTAGGGCAGGAAATTTTGCACGAAGACTTTCTCTTCATACGGCGCAAGCCAGGTAAAATCAGGCTGGTTGTCGGTGAAGACCCCGGTCATGAGTTCAATGTACGGGCCGTTGTCATCGGTCAGGTTGCGATCCCAGGCCACGCCAAAATCACCGTATCCCCACGTCCACTGTTTTTTACCCGGCGAAATATGGTGGTCGGCCACATGTAGCAGTCCCCCTCGTTCGCCATGATGCCAGGCGCCGACAAAATCATAATCTGACTTTTCAGCCATATAAGAGGTCGGCACCGGCACATTTTTATAACGCGAGATATCCACGCCGGCGGAGTAGTCCACTTTGTAATAAGTGCCCGTCGCGATCGGAAAGGCGGAGACATCCCGTTTACCGTGGTCATATACGGCAGTAACGTCCGGCGGGAAGACGCTCTGGTGGTCGTCTCCGCCTTTCACCGCCGGGTTCGCCCACCACAAAAAATGGCGCGGCGTAGCGTTGCCGTTAAAGACTTTTCCGGTGATTTCAATTAATGCCCGATCGGGGTACAGCGTAAATCCGGTCATCACCTGCAAGCCGCGCATAGGTTCCACTTCCCCCATCCACACGGTTTGTTCTCCGTGTTCGCCCTGCTGACAGGTAAAATCCACCGGCATAAATGTGGTTGGACGGTGATGCTGCGGCCAGTTAAATTCAATCCCACCGGAGATCCACGGCCCCAGCAGCCCGACCAGCGCGGGTTTCACCACTTCGTTGTAGTAAACAAAATCACGCTGCTGCACTTTGTCATACGCGCGATGAATACGTCCGCCCAGCTCCGGCAACAGCATGATGCGAATAAAATCATTCTCCATCCAGACTGCCTGATACTCACGCATTTCACGTTCACCGGTCAGCGTATCGATGACGCCATAAGGATAAACCGCGCCTGAAGACCCCTGATAAACCCGCTTTTCCAGGAACATCGGGTTCGGATCTTCTTCGCCGGTTGTCCACGTAGGGAGTGAGAGTGTTTCCTGCCAGACCTTAACTGAACCGTACATGTCATTCTCCACTAAACAAACAAAAGTAAAATTTCACCTTGCTGCTATTCTGGGGCAGATAACTGGCGTTAAAATACGCAATGCTCACGCAATATAGTTAAGGGAGTTAAGTGTATGCAGCGTACAGGGTTCAATAACGCCCGGGTCAGGCAAGCCAACAAGCAGATCTTTCTGTCGCACCTGTGGCGTGAAAAACAGCTCAGTAAATCCCGGCTGGCGCAGCTCAGCGGCCTGTCGATTCCGGCGGTCAGCAATATTCTGGAGGAGTTGATCGATGAGGGAAGAATTTGCCATTCCCGGGAGACGTTAAGCCAACGAGGGCTGAGTAGCGGCAGCTATCATCTACCCGAACAGGGAGACTGGACGCTGTGTATGAACGTGACGCCCACCAGCATCACCAGCCAGTTGGCAGATGCGCGTCTGGTCGCCGTGGGCGACTGGCGCCATGCGGAGATCAATGCCGGTTCGCCAAAAGCCTTGCTGACCGCGCTTGCCGCGCACTGGCGGGAATATCGTCAGCGCTATCCCGACGTGACCATCAATCTGGCATTAGGCGTTCACGGTCAGGTCGATCCCATTACCGGGGCGTCAAAAACCATGCCGCAGGCACCGTGGAAAACCCCGGTTGAGATTAAATATTTGCTGGAGGAGATGCTCGGCGTACAGGTGCGGTTAGACAATGACTGCGTGATGCTGGCGCTGGCGGAGAAGTGGCAAAACCCAGCGGCAAACCGCGATTTCTGCGTCATTAACGTCGATTACGGGATTGGTTCCTCCTTCGTCATCAACGACAACATCTGGCGCGGCAGTTTGTATGGCAGCGGTCAGATCGGACATACCATCGTCAACCCGGACGGGGTGGCCTGTGATTGCGGCCGCTACGGCTGTCTGGAAACCGTGGCTTCGCTCAGCGCGCTTAAAAAGCAGGCCCGACGGTGGATGAAAACGCAGCCCACGGCGGATTGCGACCCAGAAACTATCACCATCGATCAACTGATTACCACCTGGCAACAGGGCGATGTCCGCATCCAGGCCTGGGTGGAACACGCCGCCAGCGCGATTGGCCTGAGTTTATATAACTTTCTGAATATCCTGAATATTAACCAAATCTGGATTTATGGCCGCAGTTGCGCCTTTGGTGAAAGCTGGCTGAATACGCTGGTGCAGCAAACGGGGTTTAATCCCTTTGATCATGGCGATAACCCGCAGGCAAGGTCCACCCGGATCGGCTTTGGCACACTCAGTCGTTCGCAACAGTTGATGGGGATCGGCTATCTGTACGTCGAATCACAGCTAAACGTGCTCTGAGTATAAGTCCGACACCCAGCGATGAAAGGAGATCCGCTTGTCGAACGAAAAACCACCGGCGCGGTATTAAAATTATTCATATAACCGGGTATCAAAGTCGCGCCTGGATTCGCCCGCACGGCGTGACCCGGAAATAAAAAAGGCTTCCCGCAGGAAGCCTTTTTCACGATGCCTGGCGTATCGCTTACGCGTAAACCGGGAAGCGTGCGCAGATGTCCAGCACTTTGCCTTTGATGCGCTCGATAACCGCTTCATCGTTGATGTTGTCCAGCACATCGCACATCCAGCCAGCCAGCTCTTTGGCTTCTGCTTCTTTAAAGCCGCGACGCGTAATGGCCGGAGAACCGATACGGATACCGGAAGTAACAAACGGGCTCTTCGGATCGTTCGGCACGCTGTTTTTGTTAACGGTGATGTTGGCACGACCCAGCGCGGCGTCAGCTTCTTTACCGGTCAGGTTTTTGTCCACCAGATCCAGCAGGAACAGGTGGTTCTCCGTACCGCCGGAAACCACTTTGTAGCCACGGTTCAGGAACACTTCCACCATCGCTTTGGCGTTTTTGGCAACCTGCTGCTGGTAGACTTTGAACTCCGGTTCCATCGCTTCTTTCAGCGCCACCGCTTTACCGGCGATCACGTGCATCAGCGGGCCACCCTGAGCACTAGGGAAAACGGCAGAGTTCAGTTTTTTGTACAACTCTTCGTCACCGCCTTTCGCCAGGATCAGGCCGCCGCGCGGACCCGCCAGGGTTTTGTGCGTGGTGGTGGTCACAACGTGAGCATGCGGAACCGGGTTCGGGTAAACGCCTGCGGCGATAAGACCCGCGACGTGCGCCATATCAACAAACAGGTACGCGCCAATGCTGTCGGCAATTTCACGCATTTTTGCCCAGTCAACGACGCCGGAATAAGCAGAGAAGCCGCCGATGATCATCTTCGGTTTGTGAGTCTGAGCCAGCTTCGCCATCTCTTCGTAGTCAATTTTACCGGACTCATCGATGCCGTAAGGCACGATGTTGTACAGTTTACCGGAGAAGTTTACCGGAGAACCGTGAGTCAGGTGGCCACCTTGCGCCAGGTTCATACCCAGAACGGTGTCGCCCGGTTGCAGCAACGCAGTGTAGACCGCGAAGTTAGCCTGAGAACCAGAGTGCGGCTGAACGTTGGCGTAGTCTGCGCCAAACAGTTCTTTCGCGCGGTCAATCGCCAGTTGCTCAACGACATCCACATATTCGCAACCGCCGTAGTAGCGCTTGCCCGGATATCCTTCAGCATATTTGTTGGTCAGCTGAGACCCCTGCGCCTGCATCACGCGCGGGCTAGTGTAGTTTTCGGAGGCGATCAGTTCGATGTGCTCTTCCTGACGTACTTTTTCCTGCTCCATAGCCTGCCACAGTTCGGCATCATAATCGGCAATGTTCATTTCACGCTTTAACATCCGCATCTCCTGACTCAGCTAACGATAAATTTTTGGCCTAAAAAGGCAATCCCGTGGGACAACGGCCAACAGTATAACCGAATCATTCTGCGATAACAGGTCTTGACAAAGGATTTTACGCAAACGATTACCTTCATGCTGTACAAGGCTTTGTCGAATGAAGACCTTACGAATTTCAACGGATTTCTTTTCAGGTTTGTGATGCAGATTTTTCACGTTGTAACGTTAAAAACGCAAAGTTACAAAGAACCATTTACAATACAGGGTTATTTTTTATAAGATGTATTTGACATACATCATTAAAGTCTCAGATAAAGGAAGACAGTATGCTTGACGCTCAAACCATCGCCACAGTAAAAGCCACCATTCCCCTGCTGGTTGAAACCGGTCCAAAACTGACCGCCCATTTCTACGATCGCATGTTTACCCACAACCCTGAACTCAAAGAAATTTTTAACATGAGTAACCAGCGAAATGGCGATCAACGTGAAGCGCTGTTTAACGCCATCGCGGCCTATGCCAGCAATATCGAAAACCTGCCTGCGCTGCTGCCTGCGGTAGAAAAAATCGCCCAGAAGCACACCAGTTTCCAGATCAAACCAGAACAGTACAACATCGTTGGCGGCCACCTGCTGGCAACGCTGGACGAAATGTTCAGCCCAGGCCAGGAAGTGCTGGATGCCTGGGGTAAAGCGTATGGCGTTCTGGCCAATGTCTTTATCAATCGCGAAGCGCAAATCTACAGCGAAAACGCCAGCAAGAATGGCGGCTGGGAAGGCACTCGTCCGTTCCGCATCGTCGCGAAAACGCCGCGCAGCGCCCTGATTACCAGCTTTGAATTTGAACCGGTCGATGGAGGCCCGGTCGCAGAATATCATCCGGGTCAATACCTGGGGGTCTGGCTGAAACCGGAAGGCTTCCCGCATCAGGAGATCCGTCAGTATTCCCTGACCCGCAAGCCGGATGGTAAAGGTTATCGCATCGCAGTTAAGCGTGAAGATGGCGGTCAGGTTTCCAGCTGGCTGCACAACCACGCAAGCGTCGGCGATATCGTCCACTTAGCCGCTCCGGCAGGTGATTTCTTCATGGATGTCGCAACGGATACGCCTGTTTCTCTGATTTCCGCAGGCGTCGGCCAGACTCCGATGCTGGCTATGCTGGATACGCTGACCAAAGCCAACCACACCGCGCAGGTGAACTGGTTCCACGCGGCGGAAAACGGCGACGTGCATGCGTTCGCAGATGAAGTGAGCGAGCTGGGTAAAACCCTGCCGCGCTTTACCGCACATACCTGGTATCGCGAGCCGACAGAAGCCGATCGTGCGAATGGCGCGTTCGACAGCACAGGTCTGATGGATTTAAATAAACTGGAAAGTGCGATCAGCGATCCGGCAATGCAGTTTTATCTGTGCGGTCCGGTCGGCTTTATGCAGTTTGCTGCGAAGCAGCTGACAGGGCTGGGCGTGAAAAGCGAAAACATTCATTACGAATGCTTCGGCCCACATAAAGTGCTGTAATTAAGTCATGCCTGATGGCGCTGCGCTTATCAGGCCTACGGGATTTTGTAGGCCGGATAAGGTGTTTACACCGCCATCCGGCAAGCACGACGCGGCTTAAATTGCCGCGTCGTCTTCTTCACCGGTACGAATACGAATCACGCGCGCAACGTCAAAGACGAAAATTTTACCGTCACCGATTTTCCCCGTCTGCGCGGTGCGAATAATGGTGTCAACGCAGGTATCCACGATATCGTCGGTCACCACGATTTCAATTTTCACCTTCGGCAGAAAATCCACCATATATTCCGCGCCACGGTACAGCTCGGTATGGCCTTTCTGACGCCCAAAGCCTTTCACTTCAGTAACCGTCATACCGGTAATGCCTACCTCAGCCAGCGCTTCACGGACGTCGTCCAGCTTGAAGGGTTTAATAATCGCATCAATCTTTTTCATGCTATTCCTTGAAAAGGTCGCCTGTCTTTTAATCTGATAAACGTAACATAATTCACGCTACTTTACGGCATGAAAACTACTCTTTGAAATCGTTTGCATCCAACTCATGGCGCGAGAGCAGCTTATAAAATTCCGTCCGGTTACGTCCTGCCATTCTCGCCGCATGGGTGACATTCCCTTTGGTGATTTGCAGCAGTTTACGCAAGTAGTTAAGCTCAAACTGATTACGCGCCTCAACAAACGTCGGCAGCGCCGTATTTTCGCCTTCCAGCGCCTGTTCCACCAGCGCGTCGCTGATGACCGGCGAGGAAGTTAACGCCACGCACTGCTCAATAACGTTCACCAACTGACGCACGTTTCCCGGCCAGCTCGCGGTCATCAGACGCTTCATCGCATCCGTTGAAAATGCCCGCACAAACGGTTTATGCCGCTCTGCTGACTGGCGCAGAAGATGATTCGCCAGCAGCGGAATATCTTCCGTACGCTCCGCCAGCGTCGGGATCTTCAGACTCACCACGTTCAGACGGTAATATAAGTCTTCGCGAAATTCACCCCGCGCCATCGCCTTAGGCAGATCGCGGTGCGTTGCGGAGATAATGCGCACATCAATATCGATATCGCGATTGCTGCCAAGCGGTCTGACTTTGCGCTCTTGCAGAACGCGCAGCAGCTTAACCTGTAACGGCGCGGGCATATCGCCGATTTCATCAAGAAACAGCGTGCCGCCTTCCGCCGCCTGAAATAACCCTTCGCGATTGCTGACCGCGCCGGTAAACGCCCCGCGCGCGTGGCCAAACAGTTCGGACTCCAGTAGCTGTTCCGGCAGCGCGCCGCAGTTAATGGCGATGAAAGGTTTACTGCTGCGCGGGCTGGCGTTATGGATAGCCTGCGCGAAAATCTCTTTCCCGGTGCCGCTTTGCCCGTTAATCAGCACGCTGACATCCGATTGCGCCACCATCCGCGCCTGTTCCAGCAGGCGTATCATCAACGGACTGCGCGTAACGATTGATTCGCGCCAGCTGTCGTCCATTGCTGGCGCCGATTGTTCAAGCGCGTCATCAATGGCCTGATACAGCGCATCTTTATCGACCGGTTTGGTCAGAAAGCTAAACACGCCTTTTTGCGTCGCCGCCACGGCATCAGGAATAGAGCCGTGTGCGGTCAAAATGATGACGGGCATGCCAGGCTGGACTTTCTGGATTTCCGTGAACAGCTGCATGCCATCCATTTCATCCATTCGCAGATCGCTAATGACCAAATCCACTTTTTCGCGATTCAGTACGCGCAGCCCTTCCTGACCGCTTTCCGCCGTCACGACGCTGTAGCCTTCGCTGGTCAGGCGCATCCCCAGCAGTTTCAACAGCCCCGGGTCATCGTCCACGAGCAGCAGATGTGCCGGTTTGCGGCTTATCATGGCGTTACCTCATCTTGTGGCAGTGCGGAAGATGCGCCGTCGTCAGGCGCTGCGGGTTTATCATTTCCGTGTGTCGCGTCAGGATTGTAGTTGCCTGCGGGTTTGCGCGTGGAGAGCTGGCGCTCAATATCAGTCAGATTCTCCAGCTTGCGCGTCGTGAGATCGAGCTGCGCCTGTAAGTGCTGATGCTGCTGACGCAACGTATCAAGCTCGCTATCCGACGCTTGCTGGAGTTTACTGTAACGCTGACGCTCTTCGGCAAGCTGTAACTGTAGCGCCTGACCGTCGCGCCAGAGCTGATAAAGCGGGCGCACCTGAGCGGGAATTTGCGCGCTTAGCGCATCGAGGC
This sequence comes from Citrobacter sp. CK194, assembly GCF_030333395.1. Lineage (NCBI taxonomy): Bacteria > Pseudomonadati > Pseudomonadota > Gammaproteobacteria > Enterobacterales > Enterobacteriaceae > Citrobacter > Citrobacter sp. CK194. The sequence goes on along the minus strand of NZ_JAOWGA010000019.1, from coordinate 35,564 downwards.
GAGTGACCATATCGCGCCGTTCAAGGGGCGTAATTTTAGCATCCGCCAGCAGAATCCCGCGTTTGAACGTGTTCTGCCAGCTGCCATCTTCCAGCGCCCGCGCTTCATTGCGTGACTGAACAGGCAACAGGCGATCGGCACAATCAATCGCCCGCAGCCAGTAAAGCGGATTGTTATCCGTCGATGGCCCTTTGAGTAACCAGATATCCGTACAGTCGGTAGAGAGATAATCCGCCAGCTGATACGGTGGAATTTTTTCCTGCGACGCATCATTTACGACATGCTTCGCGGCATGTGGCGCGCACCCCATCAGCACCAGGCAAGGCACACTCGCTAACCATCCTCTTCGGGGAAATAATCGCTTCAGAACTCGAACAAAAACGTGTGGCATACTCACCAGGCTTAGCTTCATTTTTAGTGGTTTTTCGATGCAGATAGCGGCAGTTCTATACGAAAGCAAACTTCTTGCGCATTCTCATCGACCAGATACAGTTCCCCCTGCATACGACGGATGCAGTCCCTGGCGATACTTAACCCTAATCCGCTCCCCTTCACCGCACCTTTACGCTGATGGCTTCCCTGGAAAAAGGGTTCAAAAATCATGGCCCTTTCCGCTTCCGGGATCGGCGTGCCCGTATTGATCACATCAATGTGCGCCTTTGAACCATATACATTGCTGCGAATACAAATGTTACCGGATTCAGCGCCATAGTGCACCGCATTGGAATAAAGATTGTCCAGCACGCTCATTAATAGCATCGGCTCAGCCAGACAGCTGTCGATAGCCAGCCTGACCTCGGTATGCATCATTTTAGCGCGCGCAGGCAAACTGTGAGCGGAAACCACCATATCCACCAGCGGTTCAAGCTCCACGGTTTCCATCTCAATCGCGCTGTCTGCCAGTTTCCTGTTGTAATCAAGCAGTTGCTCAATCAACTTCTGTAAGTTGCGGCTGCTATCGTCCAGAATGCCGACGACCTCTTTTTGCTCCGGCGTCAATGGCCCCACGACCTGATCGGCCAGCAGCTCTGTCCCTTCGCGCATACTGGCCAGCGGCGTTTTCAGCTCATGCGACAGGTGACGTAAAAACTGATGCCGTTGGGATTCCAGCCAGGACAGACGTTCACTCAACCAGATAATGCGCTGCCCCACCGAACGCAGCTCGCGCGGCCCGGTAAACGACACGGTATTCCCCAGAGAGCGCCCTTCTCCCAGCCGGTTAATCATCCGTTCTATCCCTTTCACCGGCCCAATGATCATCCTTGTAAAAAGCAGCACCATCGCCAGACTGACCAGAAACAGCACCAGCGCCTGCCAGCCAAAGAATTGTCCGCGCTCTGCGATTTCCTGCTGTAACTGCTGCCCGCGCGAGAACACCACCGTGCGCGTTGCCTGCACCATTTCCGTATTGGCGTTGGCAAAAGCTTCCAGCCGCGCGGCGGCGGTAGCGTCAGGGCCGCTATTTTTACACTGTAATTGTGCAAGACCGTTCAGATCATCGCGTAGCGCCTGGTAAAGTTTAGCGTCCGGCAATACTCCCGCATGCGCGTCCAGCATTTCGCTGTAGCGTTTTCGCTGGCTCTGATACACCTTTGCCAGCGTACGGTCGTCGAGCACGCAATATTGCCGGTAGCTGCGCTCCATCTCCAGCGCCACGTTGGTCATCGCTTCGCTACGCCGGGCATCTATCAGCGTGGTGCGGTTAGTCTGCGCCGCCTGGGCGCTGAGCGCGTTGAGACTTTGCCAGGCCTGCCAGGCCAGTACCAACAAAGGCAACAGAATCAGCAGAAATGCCAGCATAACCAGTTGTCGCAAGGACCGGGGGAAAACAGACCAGCGCTTCAAGGCGTTACTCTCATCGGATAAGGATACAAGGATGCTAACCGAGGGGAACATCAGATACAACAAAGCCGGGATTAACCCGGCTTTGTTATGGAATAAGGCGGTGCCTAACTCGACGTTTCGCCCGGTGGTTGATAAAGCGACGCTATTATCAGAAGTTGGACGGCAGGCACCTTGTTGTGCGTCATTCGAAGTTTATGTAGCGCTTCCCGAAGGGGCTGACATAAGAAGGTGAATGAGCCACTGGTTACTATTATGCAGTAAGTGTGCCAACTTTAAAAACAAATAATTAACATTATGATTTTATTTGGTTTTATAGAGAAATCATCACCGTTATAAAACGAACAAAATTTCAGCAAGATGTCGCCATTCAGAGACACCTAAAAACAAACCTTACGCTATCTTTGTAAATCAATGAGTTAAATGTCTCCTTTTGGCGACACAGACAATCTACTGATGTCGGCATTTCCCGACACCTTTATGGTTGATGGCAGGGCAAAAAAAAGCTCCCTTACGGAAGCTTCCTTGCCGGATGGCGGCTTCGCCTTATCCGGCCTACGCGTATGTCCAGGCCCGATAGTACTTTGCTTATCGGGCCATTTACGTGCGGATTAACCTAACTGCTTACGCGCATTGCGGAAAATACGCATCCACGGGCTGTCTTCGCCCCAGTTTTCCGGGTGCCAGGAGTTGCTGACGGTGCGGAAGACGCGCTCCGGGTGCGGCATCATAATGGTTGCACGACCGTTTTCCGTGGTAACGGCGGTGATGCCATTTGGCGATCCGTTCGGGTTGGCCGGGTAGTTTTCCGTAACCTTACCGAAGTTATCGACATAACGCAGCGCAACCAGACCTTTGCTTTCCAGCCCAGCCAGATGCGCATCGTCACGCACTTCAACGCGTCCTTCACCGTGGGACACCGCGACAGGCATCTGTGAGCCAACCATTCCCTGCAACAGCAGAGACGGGCTTTGGGTCACTTCCACCAGGCTGAAGCGCGCTTCAAAACGGTCAGAATGGTTACGCACAAAACGCGGCCACAGATCGCTCCCCGGAATCAGTTCACGCAGGTTAGACATCATCTGGCAACCGTTACATACGCCAAGCGCCAGCGTCTGCGGGCGGTGGAAGAACGTTTCGAACTCGTCGCGTACGCGATTGTTGAACAGAATCGATTTCGCCCAGCCTTCACCCGCGCCCAGCACGTCACCGTAAGAGAAACCGCCACAGGCAACCAGCGCCTGGAAATTACCCAGCCCAATACGGCCAGCCAGCAGATCGCTCATATGCACATCAATCGCGTCAAAGCCCGCGCGATGGAACGCCGCCGCCATCTCAACGTGGGAGTTCACGCCCTGTTCGCGCAGTACGGCAACCTTCGGACGCGCGCCGGTAGCAATATACGGCGCGGCGATATCTTCATTGATATCGAACGACAATTTCACGTTCAGACCCGGGTTGGCATCGTTGGTTTTTGCGTCATGTTCCTGATCGGCACATTCCGGGTTGTCGCGCAGGCGCTGCATCTGCCAGGTCGTTTCCGCCCACCAGGTACGAAGCGTGGTGCGGCTTTCGCTGAAGACAACCTGCCCATTGGATTCAATCACAAAACGGTCGCCGGAAACGGCCTGACCTAAATAGTGTACGCAGTCACTCAGACCATGCTTCGCCAGCAGCACCTCGACCGCTTCGCGATCGGCCGCCCGCACCTGAATCACTGCGCCAAGCTCTTCGTTAAACAGCACCGCCAGACGATCGTCGCCAGATGTTGCAATATCGACCTGGATGCCGCAGTGACCGGTAAAGGCCATCTCGGCAAGCGTGACCAGCAGGCCGCCATCGGAACGGTCGTGATACGCCAGCAGTTTACGCTGCGCCACCAGCGCCTGAATCGCATTGTAGAAGCCTTTCAACTGCGCCACATCGCGCACGTCTGCCGGTTTGTCGCCCAGTTGACGATACACCTGCGCCAGCGCCGTTGCGCCCAGCGCGTTATGCCCCTGACCCAAATCGATCAGCAGCAGCGCGTTATCTTCGGTCGAGAGCTGCGGCGTGATGGTATGACGCACATCTTCCACGCGGGCAAACGCGGAAATCACCAGCGACAGCGGCGAGGTCATTTCGCGCTGCTCGTTGCCTTCCTGCCAGCGGGTTTTCATCGACATAGAGTCTTTGCCCACCGGGATCGTCAGGCCAAGCTGCGGGCAGAGTTCTTCGCCTACCGCTTTCACCGCGTCATACAGACCGGCATCTTCACCCGGATGACCGGCCGCCGCCATCCAGTTTGCGGACAGCTTGATGCGTTTGATATCGCCAATCTGGGTCGCGGCGATGTTCGTCAGCGCTTCGCCAACGGCCAGACGGGCGGAAGCGGCAAAGTCCAGCAACGCTACCGGCGCACGTTCGCCGATAGACATCGCTTCGCCGTAGTAGCTGTCGAGGCTGGCGGTGGTCACCGCGCAGTTCGCCACCGGCACCTGCCACGGGCCGACCATCTGATCGCGCGCCACCATACCGGTCACGGTACGGTCGCCGATGGTCACCAGGAATGTTTTCTCCGCTACGGTCGGCAGATGCAGAACCCGTTTAACCGCGTCAGCAATCGTGATATCAGCACGATCCAGCGCATCGCCTTTCGCTGTCAGCGTCTGCACGTCGCGGGTCATTTTCGGCGTTTTACCCAGCAGCACGTCCAGCGGCAGATCGATCGGTTGATTATCGAAATGACGATCGTTCAAGGACAGATGCTGTTCTTCGGTGGCCTCACCGATCACCGCATACGGCGCGCGCTCACGTTTGCACAACTCATCAAACAGCGGCAACTGGTCGGCGGCCACGGCCAGCACATAACGCTCCTGAGACTCGTTACACCAGATTTCCAGCGGGCTCATGCCCGGCTCATCGCTGAGGATATCGCGCAGCTCAAATTTACCACCGCGCCCGCCGTCGCTCACCAGCTCCGGCATCGCGTTGGAGAGACCGCCGGCCCCAACGTCGTGAATAAACAGGATCGGGTTGGCATCGCCTAACTGCCAGCAGCGGTCGATCACTTCCTGGCAGCGACGTTCCATTTCCGGGTTATCACGCTGTACGGAGGCAAAATCGAGATCCGCATCCGACTGACCAGAAGCCATAGAGGACGCCGCCCCGCCCCCCAGGCCAATGTTCATCGCCGGCCCACCAAGCACGATCAGCTTCGCGCCAACGACGATCTCGCCTTTCTGTACGTGATCGGCGCGGATGTTGCCGATCCCGCCCGCCAGCATGATCGGCTTGTGGTAGCCGCGCAGCTCTTCGCCGTTGTGGCTGTTTACTTTTTCTTCGTAAGTACGGAAGTACCCGTTCAACGCCGGGCGACCAAATTCATTATTAAACGCCGCGCCGCCCAGCGGGCCTTCGGTCATAATGTCCAGCGCGGTAACGATACGCTCTGGTTTACCAAAATCTTCTTCCCACGGCTGCTCAAAGCCCGGAATACGCAGGTTAGACACGGAGAAGCCCACCAGACCCGCTTTTGGCTTCGCGCCGCGTCCGGTTGCGCCTTCATCACGAATCTCACCACCGGAACCGGTCGCCGCGCCCGGCCACGGCGAGATCGCCGTCGGGTGGTTATGAGTTTCCACCTTCATCAGGATATGCGCAGGCTCCTGGTGGAAGTCATAGCGACCGCTCTCGTGGTCAGCAAAGTAGCGTCCCACGTCAGAACCTTCCATCACCGCCGCGTTATCTTTATAGGCAGACAACACATGATCCGGCGTGGTTTCAAAGGTGTTTTTGATCATCTTAAACAACGACTTCGGCTGCGGTTTCCCGTCGATAACCCAGTCAGCGTTAAAAATCTTATGGCGACAGTGTTCGGAGTTTGCCTGCGCGAACATATACAGTTCGATATCGTTCGGATTGCGCCCCAGCTTCGTGAAGGCGTCTTGCAGGTAATCAATTTCGTCATCCGCCAGCGCCAGACCCAGACGCAGGTTGGCGTCAGTCAGCGCCTGACGCCCTTCACCCAGCAGATCCACACTGGCAACCGGCGCAGGCTGGTGATGAACAAACAGTTTTTCCGCATCAGATAAAGAAGAGAACACGGTCTCCATCATCCGGTCGTGCAGTTCAGCGGCAATCGTCTGCCACTGTTCAGCCGTGAGCGTAGCGGCTTCAACGTAGTATGCAACGCCACGCTCCAGGCGGCTTACCTGTTGCAGACCGCAGTTATGGGCGATATCAGTCGCTTTGGAAGACCAGGGGGAGATGGTGCCAGGACGCGGCGTGACCAGCAGCAGCTTTCCTTCAGGGGTATGGCTGCTTAAGCTCGGCCCATATTTCAGCAAACGTGCAAGTTGCGCGTGCTCATCCTCGTTTAAGGGGGCGCTCAGGTCAGCAAAATGGACATACTCAGCGTAAATATTGTGGACCTGAAGATTGGCCGCCTGAAAACGCGCCAGCAGTTTGTTAATACGGAATGCAGACAGTGCAGGCGAACCACGCAGAATTTCCATCATAAGTCTCTCGTCTTCGAAGCGCCTGAGGCGCTTTAAGTGTGCGCAAGGGGGGAAACGGGCGACATTATAAAGAATCTGACGCCCCGACGAAACCGTTTGCGTCGAAATAAAATCGCCGCCTTTTCTTATCATACGGTGCGGCCAATCATTCTAATTAGTTGCCAACTGGCGCATTGTTGCGCAAAATGCCGCACATTCATGATGATTTTAACCCACCAAAATGACATTAGCAGGCTGAGATTACGCACGATTCAGAGAATTAACTAATTGAAAAAATTAAAGATTAATTATCTGTTCATCGGCATATTGACTCTGCTGCTGGCAGCGGCCCTCTGGCCATCAATCCCCTGGTTCGGCAAAGCCGACAATCGTATCGCCGCGATCCAATCGCGGGGAGAGTTACGCGTCTCGACAATAGAGTCGCCGCTGACTTACGCCCGCATTAACGGAAAAAAATACGGTCTGGATTACGAACTGGCGCAGCAGTTCGCCAGCTATCTTGGCGTAAAGCTGAAAATTACCGTACGCCAGAATATCAGCCAGCTATTTGACGATTTAGATAACGGCAACGCCGATCTGCTGGCGGCAGGACTGGTTTACAACAGCGAGCGCGTGAAGAATTATCAACCCGGCCCGACCTACTATTCCGTTTCGCAACAGCTGGTTTACCGGGTAGGACAATACCGGCCTCGCACGCTGGCCACGGTGAATGAAAGCCAGCTCTCTATCGCGCCTGGGCATGTCGTGGTAAATGACTTGCAGGCGCTGAAAGAGACAAAATTTCCCGATCTGAGCTGGAAAGTCGACGACACAAAAGGAACGGCGGCGCTGCTCAGCGAAGTCATCAGCGGCAATCTGGACTATACCATTGCCGATTCTGTCGCGATCAGCCTGTTCCAGCGCGTACATCCTGAACTGGCCGTCGCGCTGGATGTCACCGATGAGCAGCCTGTCACCTGGTTTAGCCAACTGGACGATGACAACACGCTTTCCGCTGCGCTGCTCGATTTCTTCAACGCTATTAATGAAGACGGCTCACTGGCGCGTATGGAAGAGAAGTATCTGGGGCACGGCGACGATTTTGATTATGTCGATACCCGCACCTTCCTGCGGGCCGTGGACGGCGTATTGCCCGATCTCCAGCCGTTGTTTGAAAAATATGCGCAGGAGATAGACTGGCGCCTGCTGGCCGCAATTTCCTATCAGGAGTCACACTGGGACCCGCTGGCCACCTCCCCGACGGGCGTTCGCGGTCTGATGATGCTCACCAAAAACACCGCGCAAAGTCTGGGGCTGACGGACCGTACCGATGCGGAACAGAGCATCAGCGGCGGTGTGCGTTATATCCAGGATATGATGGGCAAAGTGCCTGAAACCGTGCCGGAAGAGGAGCGTATCTGGTTTGCGCTCGCCGCCTATAACATGGGCTATGCGCATATGCTTGACGCCCGTGCATTGACGGTCAAAACCAGGGGCAACCCGGATAGCTGGGCCGATGTAAAACAACGGCTGCCGCTGCTCAGCCAGAAACAATATTACAGCAAGCTGACGTACGGCTATGCGCGCGGGCATGAAGCCTACGCTTATGTGGAAAATATTCGGAAGTATCAGATTAGCCTGGTCGGCTACCTGCAAGAAAAAGAGAAGCAGGCGGCAGAAGCGATAAAGCTGGCGCAGGATTACCCGGCAGTGTCTCCGGCCGAGTTTGATACGGAGACATTTCCTTTCTCTTCTTTCTTATCGCAGCCGTCATCGAACTACCTGTCACACTCTCCTTCTTTGCCGTTTTCACTGAAGAAGAAAGACGAAAACTAATCTCACAGGGCTGGACGCTTTCGCGTGGCCGCCCTACAACGATTCTTGCGAAGATTTTTTTAGCGCTTTGATCTCCTGGCGACGCATGCGGAAGAAATCACTGAGCAGCGCTGCGCACTCATCGCGTAACACACCTTCGGTGATCTCTACGCGGTGGTTCATGCCCGGATGATGCAATACGTCCATCAGCGACCCTGCCGCGCCGGTTTTCGCGTCGCGAGCGCCAAATACCACCCGACCAATGCGGCTGTGTACCATTGCTCCCGCGCACATCACGCACGGCTCCAGCGTCACGTAAAGCGTGGTATCCAGCAAACGGTAGTTCTGAAGCACCAGCCCGCCCTGACGTAGCGCCATGATTTCAGCGTGCGCAGTGGGATCATGATGACCTATCGGACGGTTCCAGCCTTCGCCAATGACGCGATTGTTATGCACCAATACCGCGCCAACCGGCACTTCACGCTCATCCCAGGCGCGTTTCGCCAGCGTCAACGCATGACGCATCCAGTATTCGTGGCTAAATTCAACATCAGACAAAGGAGACACTCCGGTAATAAAAGCGGGCGCATTATACATGGGCGCTATCGTTAACTCTATTCGAGTTGCTGGAGCTCCCCTCGCGGCGTGACGCGCCAGCGATGCTGGCAAAAATAGAGAAGCGGGTTATCCTGCTTACTGTCGCTGTAGCCGCTGTACAGACGTAACGGCGCACCAATCTGGCGTTCCAGTTGGGCGACCTTCTCGTGCCCCAGACAGCGCATAGTCAGCAGCCAGCCGCCGTAGCCACGCCGCATCTGGCTGGCGATCAGGTTCACGCGCGGCAGCCAGAGCGTATCGAAATAGACCTGTTCCACCAGCGATTGCGGAGAGCCGGTAATCAGCCAGATATCAGCGTCAGAGCTTAACAGATAGGTCGTCAGGCGCTCCTGAACAACCGGAAACGCCGTGACGTTATCGCGAAACCAGCGAACGAAATCCGCCTGATGCGCCTTGAGCCGCGCTTCACTGTGACCGAAGGTACAACCCCATAACAGCAGGCTCATCGGCCAACGCGCCGCCCGACCTTTAATCAACAAGCCAATCCCGATAACCGGCAATAACGGCAGCACGAGCAACGCATTCAGCGGCTGGCGACGCAACAGATAACGCAGGAAACTGCCAAACATATCCTGCTGGTGCAACGTACCGTCCAAATCAAAAAATACGACACGACGCTCGTGATTAACCAAACCCTACTCCTCTGGATTGTTGAAGCCCAATAGCCGGGTCAACCGAAACCCGGCGATAATCGTTACCAGATAGACTAACAGATAGAACCTCAATTTTCCGGTAACGTTAGCGTTCTAACGCCGCCCGTAGAAATCCCTGGTGAGCGGACAATTTCGCCCTTGCGTCTTCGGCATTCAGCCCGGTAAGCGCCATCAGAATGGCCGGTTTAACCTCGAAATCTGTCTGCTTAAGCAGCGCTTCGGCCTCTTCACGCATAATCCCGGTAGCCTCAACCACCATCCGGCACGCTCTGTCGACGAGCTTAACGTTGGTGGCTTTCATGTCCACCATCAGGTTCTGGTACACCTTGCCGAACTTCACCATCGCCCCGGTGGAGATCATATTGAGCACCAGTTTTTGCGCAGTACCGGATTTCAGTCGCGTCGAACCGGTTAGCGCCTCCGGCCCAACGACCGGCGAAATGGCGATGTCAGCTTCATGCGCGATGGGAGAATCGGGATTACAGGAGATAGCCACCGTGACGCAGCCCACCTGACGCGCGTATTTCAACCCGCCAATGACGTACGGCGTACGACCGGACGCCGCCAGCCCGACAACCAGATCCTGCGCGGTCACGTTAAGCGCCCGGAGATCGTCCTCCCCTAACTGCTGACTGTCTTCCGCGCCTTCCACCGCTTTCAGCAGCGCGCCAGGCCCGCCGGCAATCAACCCGATCACCAGCCCGTGCGGTACGCCAAACGTCGGTGGGCATTCGGAGGCGTCCAGAACGCCAAGGCGTCCGCTGGTGCCTGCGCCCATATAAATAATGCGCCCTCCCGCCTTTAAGGCGGCGGCGGCGGCATCTACCGCGCGGGCAACGTCTGGCAGCGTCTCTTTTACTGCTTGCGCTACAAGCGTATCCTGTTGATTAAAACGATGAACCAGCTCAAGCGTAGGGAGTGCGTCAAGATCCATAGTCTGTGGATTGCGGGTTTCTGAAACTAACGAGCCGAGATTCATTTTTGTTCCTTAGGAATTTTTAATTCATAATAACTATAATAATGGAATATTATATTCTTTCGGGCGAGGGAAAATCTTTTTATGATCCCCGTCATGTTTTTCGCCAGGAGTCCTCATGAACTGTTTGATTCGTATACGTCAGCGTTATCCGGACCTCGCACAAAGCGATAAAAAGCTTGCTGATTATATTCTTGCTCAGCCGGATGATACACGGCATCTCAGCTCACAACAGCTTGCCGTTGAGGCGGGCGTTAGTCAGTCCAGCGTGGTAAAATTCGCGCAGAAACTGGGCTTCAAAGGCTTTCCGGCACTGAAGCTGGCGATCAGCGAAGCGCTGGCCAGCAATCCAAATCCTCACTCTATTCCGGTACATAACCAGATCAGAGGCGACGATCCGATGCGACTTGTCGGCGAAAAATTGATCGAGGAAAATGTCGCCGCAATGCACGCAACGCTCGATGTTAACAGCGAAGAGAAATTGTTCGAAAGCGTCATGATGCTGCGCAATGCCCGGCGTGTTGTCATAACCGGTATTGGCACATCGGGCCTGGTGGCGCAGAACTTCGCCTGGAAGCTGATGAAGATAGGATTCAATGTCGTCGCCGAACACGATATGCATGCGCTGTTAGCCACCGTGCAGGCGCTGGCGCCGGACGATCTCCTGCTGGCTATCTCCTATAGCGGCGAGCGCAGAGAATTGAATATGGCGGCGGATGAAACGTTGCGGGTGGGGGGAAAGGTTCTGGCGATCACCGGCTTTACACCGAATGCCCTGCAACAACGCGCCACCCGTTGCCTGTATACGATCGCCGAAGAGCAGGCCACGCGCAGCGCCGCAATCTCCTCTACGCATGCGCAGACGATGTTGACGGATTTGCTCTTTATGGCGCTGGTACAGCAGGATTTGGGACGCGCGCCGGAGCGTATTCGCCACAGTGAGGCCCTGGTAAAAAAACTGGTCTGAGCAAAGAATGCGCGTATAATGCCCGCCCGGTTTGTGATGTTTTGAGAGTTTCCTGATGGCCCTGTTAATCACTAAAAAGTGTATCAATTGCGATATGTGCGAGCCTGAATGCCCGAATGAGGCGATTTCAATGGGCGACAGCATTTACGAGATTAACAGCGACAAATGCACCGAATGCGTGGGCCATTACGAAACACCGACCTGCCAGAAGGTGTGCCCGATCCCCAATACCATTCTCAAAGACCCGGCGCATGTCGAAACGGAAGAACAGCTGTGGGATAAGTTTGTTCTGATGCATCACGCGGATAAGCTGTAATTCTCCCTGATGGAATGACGCCAGGCCGGATGGCGACGTAAACGCCTTATCCGGCCTACAAAGTCCCGAATCTAGCTTTCGATGATCACCGTCGCACAGGCGTAATGACGTTCATCCGCTAATGTCACATGCATATGCGCCACGCCCAGCCTCTCCGCCAGTTTCAACGCCTCGCCCCACAAACGCAAACGCGGTTTACCCAGCTCATCGTTAAACACTTCAAACTGATCGAACGCCAGCCCGTTGCGAATGCCGGTGCCGAACGCTTTTGCCGCCGCCTCTTTTACCGCGAAACGCTTGGCGAGAAAACGCACCGGTTGCTGATGCGTCTCCCAGATAGTCCATTCGTTGTCGCTAAGCACGCGTCTTGCCAGGCGCTCTCCAGAACGGGAGATCACCGCCTCAATGCGGGCGATCTCCACAATATCCGTGCCTAACCCCAGAATCGCCATTAGCCGCGCGCTTCCAGCATCAGGCGTTTCATCTCGGCGACCGCCTCTTTCAGGCCGCTCATGACCGCCCGCCCAATAATGGCATGACCGATGTTCAGTTCATGCATTTCCGGCAGCGCGGCAATGGCCTGCACATTGTGATAGGTCAGGCCATGACCGGCGTTCACTTTCAGCCCCAGGCTTGCCGCAAACGTCGCCGCTTTGGCGATGCGCGCCAGTTCCTGCGCTTGCTTAGCATCCGTTTTAGCATCCGCATAACAACCGGTGTGGATTTCAATGTACGGTGCGCCAACGTCCGCAGCGGCTTTAATCTGTTCTTCATCGGCATCAATGAACAACGATACCAGAATGCCTGCATCTGCCAGCCGTTTGCAGGCATCACGCATTTTGTCACGCTGACCCGCGACGTCCAGCCCGCCTTCGGTGGTCACTTCCTGACGTTTTTCCGGCACCAGGCAGCAAAAATGCGGCTTCGTCTCAACGGCAATCGCCAGCATCTCTTCAGTCACCGCCATTTCCAGATTCATACGCGTATCCAGCGTCTGGCGCAAAATGCGTACATCACGGTCGGTAATATGGCGACGATCCTCGCGCAGGTGTACGGTTATACCATCCGCCCCCGCCTGCTCGGCGATAAACGCCGCCTGTACCGGGTCAGGGTAAGCAGTACCACGCGCATTACGTAAAGTGGCAATATGGTCAATGTTGACGCCTAACAGTAATTCAGCCATGACAATCCTCGTTAATCATTATTCGTATTTTCTGCCCGCCCTGGCCGTTTCGGCATAAATTGTCGAAACAGTTCCCGGCTTTTTAACGGCTTACCACCAAGATACGGCTTTAGCGCCATGCGGGTAAAGCGTTTCGCCGCGCGCAACGTATCAACATCAGGAAATTCTCGTGCATCCAGCGCTTTCAGATGCCGCCCGGTAAAGGTGCTGTTATCAATGACCACGCTGGCCATGAATCCCTTCTCTTCGCGATAGCGGTAGGTCATGGTGTCATCGACCGTCTCGCCACTCCCTGCGCAATGCAGAAAATCCACGCCGTAGCCCAGATGCCCCAGCAGGGCGAGCTCGAAACGGCGAAGCGCAGGTTCGGGCGAACCGGTCGCGCCAGCCAGCGACTGAATACAGTTCAGGTAATCAAAAAAGAGTTCAGAGAAGCGCGTTTCATATTCCAGAACGCGGGAAAGCAGTTCGTTGATGTACAAACCGCTATAAAGCGTGATACCGCTTAAGGGGAGCGCCAGAGAGACCGCTTCAGCGCTGCGTAAGGTTTTCACCTCGCCGCGCCCGCCAAAGCGGAGCAACAGTGGCGTAAAAGGTTGTAATGCGCCTTTCAGACTGGAACGTTTAGAGCGTGCGCCTTTGGCAACCAGACGCACGCGTCCCGACTCTTCCGTGAAGACGTCCAGCATCAGGCTGGTTTCGCTCCAGGGGCGACTATGCAGGACGAAAGCTCTCTGCCAGCCTTCCACGTAGTGCTAACTCAGAGGTCGTCTACATAACCGAGACTGCGCAGCGCACGCTCGTCATCGGCCCAGCCGGATTTCACTTTCACCCACAGTTCCAGGTGTACAGGCGCTTCGAACATTTCCTGCATGTCTTTTCGCGCTTCGATACCGATGGTCTTGATTTTGGCCCCTTTGTTGCCAATGACCATCTTCTTCTGCCCTTCGCGCTCAACGAGGATCAGGCCGTTAATATCGTAACCGCCGCGTTCGTTAGAAACGAAACGTTCAATCTCAACGGTTACGGAATACGGCAGTTCGGCACCGAGGAAACGCATCAGTTTTTCACGGATGATTTCAGACGCCATAAAGCGCTGTGAACGATCGGTGATGTAATCTTCCGGGAAGTGATGAGTCGCTTCCGGCAGGTGTTTACGCACGATACCAGCGATGGTATCCACGTTCATGCCAGTTTCCGCAGAAACAGGCACGATATCGAGGAAATTCATCTGGCTTGCCAGGAATTGCAGATGCGGCAGCAGATCGGCTTTTTCCTGTACATTATCCACTTTGTTAACGGCCAGAATGACCGGCGCTTTACCGTCGCGCAGTTTATTCAGCACCATCTCGTCGTCCGGCGTCCAGCGGGTGCCTTCCACGACAAAAATGACCAGCTCAACGTCGCCAATCGAGCTGCTTGCCGCCTTGTTCATCAGGCGGTTGATGGCGCGTTTTTCTTCCATATGCAGCCCCGGCGTATCAACATAGATAGCCTGGTACGCCCCTTCGGTATGGATACCGACGATACGGTGACGCGTGGTCTGTGCTTTACGGGACGTGATCGAGATCTTCTGTCCGAGCAGCTTGTTCAACAGGGTGGATTTGCCTACGTTCGGACGTCCGACGATGGCAATAAATCCGCAATAGCTTTTATCTTCGCTCATTCCAGCTCCAGTTTTTTCAGCGCCTGTTCGGCGGCAGCCTGCTCCGCCTTACGACGGCTCGAACCCGTGCCAACCACCGGTTCACTCAGGCCGCTGACCTGGCAGTGGATAGTAAATTCCTGATCGTGTGCTTCGCCGCGCACCTGCACCACCAGATAAGACGGCAGCGGGAGATGACGACCCTGCAAATATTCCTGCAAACGCGTTTTCGGATCTTTTTGTTTATCGCCCGGGCTGATTTCATTCAGGCGCGTTTGATACCAGTTAAGGATCAACTTCTCGACGGTTTGGATATCGCTGTCGAGAAAAACGCCGCCGATTAACGCTTCTACGGTATCCGCCAGAATAGATTCACGACGGTAGCCGCCGCTTTTCAGTTCACCTGGCCCTAAACGTAGGCATTCACCCAGATCAAATTCACGGGCCAATTCCGCCAGCGTATTGCCGCGCACCAGCGTGGCGCGCATACGGCTCATATCACCTTCGTCCACACGCGGGAAGCGGTGATAAAGCGCGTTGGCGATAACAAAGCTCAAAATCGAGTCGCCTAAAAATTCTAAACGCTCATTGTGTTTACTGCTGGCGCTGCGGTGGGTTAATGCCTGCTGCAACAGCTCCTGATGAGTAAAAGTGTAGCCCAGCTTCCGTTGAAGCCGATTAATTACGATGGGGTTCATGCGATACCAATAAATGAATGCGTCAACAATTCAGCACACGAAACAGACCTGAGGAAACCAACGCTGTTTAGTGTGCCGTGGCAACCTGACGGCGCCAACCTAAAACTTCGGGGGAATATTCTATACACAACGACAGGGGATGTCGTTAGTCTGCGGAGATTTATCCAATAAATAATTCATGTTGTCGCCGCAATGACGACAACATGAACGATTATCAGAAATTAATGGATCCCACCAATACGGCTTAAGCGTACGCCGGTCGGCCATTCACCTTCCTGTTTGTCGAAACTCATCCAGATCGCGGTCGCTTTACCAACCAGATTCGCTTCCGGTACAAATCCCCAGTAACGGCTGTCCGCGCTGTTATCGCGGTTATCACCCATCATGAAGTATTGTCCTGGCGGTACGATCCAGGTCGCCAGTTGCTGCCCTGGCTGACGGTAATACATCCCCGCCTGATCCTGTGCGATCGGTACGGTCAGAATACGGTGGGTTACGTCACCCAGTGTCTCTTTGCGCTCCGCCAGACGAATGCCGTTATCTTTCGTTTCGTTTAACGGCACTTCAAAGAACCCACTGCTGGCTTCTCCCCCATTACGTCGGGCAAAGGTCTGCACGAAATCGCTGGGTTGAACGTCAGAGTAAGTCACCGGCAGCGCGTTTTCACACGCCTGACCGGAACGGCATCCTGGCTGTACAGTAACCTCTTTGGCTACCGGATCGTACGTCACTTTGTCACCCGGCAGGCCGACAGCGCGTTTAATGTAGTCCAGGCGCGGATCTTCCGGGTATTTAAAGACCACGATATCACCGCGTTTCGGATGACCCGTTTCAATCAACGTTTTCTGGTAAATCGGATCTTTAATTCCATAGGCGAATTTCTCCACCAGAATAAAGTCACCGATTAACAGCGTCGGCATCATCGAACCCGACGGGATCTGGAAAGGTTCATAGATAAATGAACGCACCACCAGCACAATCGCCAGTACCGGAAAAACCGAGGCCCCTGTTTCCAGCCAGCCCGGCTTAGGCGCCACTTTTTTCAACGTGGCTTTATCCAGTGAATCACCCGCAGCGGCCTGTGCCGCTGCCTGACGTTCCCGACGTTTTGGCGCGAAGATAAATTTATCAACGCACCATAAAATGCCCGTCACCAGTGTGGCAATCACCAGAATCAGGGCAAACATATTCGCCATGCCAACTCCTTAGGATTATTTGCTGTCTTTACCGACATGCAGAATGGCGAGGAACGCTTCCTGAGGCAGTTCGACGTTACCGATCTGCTTCATTCGCTTCTTACCTTCTTTCTGTTTCTGTAGCAGCTTTTTCTTACGGCTGATATCACCGCCGTAACACTTGGCCAGAACGTTTTTACGCAACTGCTTCACGGTAGAACGCGCAATAATGTGCGTACCAATCGCCGCCTGAATCGCAATGTCGAACTGCTGACGAGGGATCAGCTCTTTCATCTTCTCCACCAGCTCACGGCCACGGCTCTGCGAATTACCACGGTGAGTGATCAGCGCCAGCGCATCGACACGTTCGTTGTTGATCAGCACGTCGACGCGCACCATATCGGACGCCTGGAAGCGCTTGAAGTTATAATCCAGCGACGCATAACCACGAGACGTTGATTTCAGGCGGTCGAAGAAATCGAGCACCACTTCCGCCATCGGGATTTCATAAGTCAGCGCCACCTGGTTACCGTGGTATACCATGTTGGTCTGGACGCCGCGCTTCTCGACACACAGCGTAATGACGTTGCCCAGGTATGCCTGAGGCAGCAGCATATGACACTCAGCAATCGGCTCGCGCAGTTCATAGATGTTATTCAGCGGCGGCAGCTTGGACGGGCTATCGACATAGATAATCTCTTTCGCCGTAGTTTCCACTTCGTACACAACGGTCGGCGCGGTGGTGATCAGATCCAGATCGTATTCACGTTCCAGACGCTCCTGAATGATCTCCATGTGCAGCAGACCCAGGAAGCCACAGCGGAAGCCGAAGCCCAGCGCGGTTGAACTTTCCGGCTCGTAGAACAGAGAGGCGTCGTTCAGGCTCAGCTTGCCGAGCGCATCCCTGAAGTTCTCATAGTCATCAGAACTCACCGGGAACAGACCGGCGTATACCTGCGGCTTCACTTTTTTGAAGCCCGGCAGCGCTTTCTCTGCCGGGTTACGCGCCAGCGTTAATGTATCGCCAACCGGGGCGCCATGAATGTCTTTAATTGCGCAAACCAGCCAGCCTACCTCGCCGCACTTCAGTTCAGTACGGTCAATCTGCTTCGGCGTGAAGATCCCCAGACGGTCAGCGTTATAAACCTGCCCGGTGCTCATCACTTTGACTTTGTCGCCTTTACGCATGGTGCCGTTTTTAATACGCACCAGCGACACTACGCCGAGGTAGTTATCGAACCAGGAGTCGATAATCAGCGCTTGCAGCGGGCCTTCTGGATCGCCTTCCGGCGGCGGGATATCGCGCACCAGGCGTTCCAGCACATCCTGTACGCCTACGCCGGTTTTTGCCGAGCAGCGAACGGCATCGGTCGCATCAATGCCAACAATGTCTTCGATCTCTTCAGCCACACGCTCAGGATCGGCGGCTGGCAGGTCAATCTTGTTCAGAACCGGCACCACTTCGAGATCCATTTCCATCGCGGTATAGCAGTTCGCCAGCGTTTGCGCTTCGACGCCCTGCCCGGCGTCAACCACCAGCAGTGCGCCTTCACACGCCGCCAGTGAGCGGGAAACTTCATATGAGAAGTCAACGTGGCCTGGGGTGTCGATAAAGTTCAGTTGATAGGTTTCACCATCAGCCGCTTTGTAATCCAGCGTCACGCTTTGCGCTTTGATAGTAATACCGCGCTCACGCTCAAGATCCATTGAGTCGAGAACCTGCGCTTCCATTTCACGGTCAGACAGGCCACCGCAGATCTGGATAATGCGGTCAGACAGCGTCGATTTACCGTGGTCAATATGAGCAATGATCGAAAAGTTACGTATGTTCTTCATATAGAGTAATTATTGTGCCTTACGCCTGCCTGAGCAGGCTCTTAGAAGTCGCTGTTCTGAGCTTAACGTCTGTTTAACTGAAACGCCGCATTCTACACTACAACACTGAGGCGAGGAAATGTTCATACAGCAAGGATAGCGGGAACCGGAAACGGCATCGCTTTTCTGATGTAAAACGTCGTAAGGGAAGCATGATGCCCGATGGCGCGAGCTTATCGGGCCTGGAGAGTCTGCTTATCGTTCCCTGGCCGGATCAGGCGAAGCCGCCATCCGGCAAAAATATCACGAGTTCGTTTCGGAAGATGGTGTTTCAACGCGAACCAGACCAGGAGGAAGAGCAACGTTAAGAATGACCGGCTGCCAGGCCTCGCGTTCAGCCAGTTTACGCGAGTAGCCGCGCGCAATCAGAAAACCCCCGACGCCGCCCAGCACCGCGCCGCTCAACGCGGCAATATCAGAACCAAACAGTACCTGGAACAACGCCGCGAAGATAAACAGCCCAACCAGCGGCGACAGGTAAACCAGCATTGCTGACCCCAGCAGGCTGCCTTCGGCAATGCCCAGTTCCACTTTTTGACCAGGCGCCAGCGGTTCGGCACTTGGCACCACAATAGTATGTGTGGTTTGCGGCCCGAGTTTATTCAGCACGCGACTGCCACATCCGGCCCGTGAGGCGCAACTGCTGCACGATGCTTTGACGTCGCAGCTCACCAGTGCCTGGCCATTTTGCCAGGAGACAACGGTCGCCCACTCTTTAATCATTGTGCCGCCCCGAACTTAATATTGTCCGCAATGCGTTTCGCGGTTTGCGGCGGAAGTTCGCCGACAATCGTAATTTCAGCGTTTTCACGTACGCTGGTGCTGACCGTTCTGCGCCCAGTTCGCAGCATCTGATCGGTGCTGTTCTGCGTCGCGCGATTCACGTTCACAGAGAAACTGAACAGGCCGTCAGAATAGAGGCGTGACTCGATAGGCAGATTATCCATTGTAGGCAGCGGGCGTCGGCTGCTGGAGACTTCGCTAAACCCTTGCGGCAACCACGTCGGGCTCCAGTTGAACTTCGCCTTTTCCCCCACAGGAACAGAAAGCAATGGCGGCAAATTCGCTTTTGCCAGCATCTGCATGCTATTACCGACGTCCTGATTCACGGCGAAGGAAATCACGCGGAACTGCTCCAGCGTTTCACCATCCCGGTCAAGGAGATCCACCCGCATCGGCAGCTTTGTTTCGGTATCCAGCCATACGATATAGCTGTAACGGGTGCCGTCGCGCGCGACAACACGAATGACTTCACACAGCCTGTCGGCAATGCGGGTGCGGCCTACGGAAATAAAGTCATACCAGGGAGAAAGACGTTTAAAGTCGGCATAGATAAGGGACGGCAGAGAATCGACAATATAGTCGCCGTTCAGGGTGAACGGTTCGAGCCCGGGTTCGAAGTAGCTGATTTCGTTACCACGCTGCACCACTTCCCGGCGCGGGCCATCCATTTGCAACAGTTGTGCAAGAGGACGATTGTCCAGGCGTGCATGTCGATAACGCAGAGACTCAACGCCTTGTTTATTGATGCTGACGAATGACAGCTCGTAATTCAGTGACTGGCTGGCCAGATTCATCTGCTGCAATAACGCCCCGGACGCAGTATTGGCCGAGGCGTTAACAGAGAAGAACAGGCTACCCGCCACAAGTGACATGGCAAACCAAAGTTGCTTCATTACTGCGATTGCGTTCCTAAAGTTTGAATTCCTGGCACCTGTACAGCGGCTTGCTGTGTTTGCGCCTGCTCAAACTGAAGCTGTTCGGAGTGCAGTCGGCGTTGCAGTTCGTAATCCTGCAACATGGCATTAATGCGACGACGCTGCTCCTGCACCTGCTGTTGCTGACCGCCGTTAGCCGTCGCGTCAGAAGGTACTCCCAGGCTCACCGGACTGGCTTTGCCCATCATCGGTAATGTATTGAATACCGGCGTTTCGGGCTGCTGGGACGTTTCAGATTGTCCATTATAGTGCTGGACGCCAACAATAACTGCAAGTGATACGCATGCAGCCACACCCATTTGAGTGAGCTGCGCCGCCCACGGACGCATTTTCTGCCAGAATGGCATTTTCTGCCACTGGTGCGGTGCGGGCTGGGCCTCAGGAATCAGCGGCGCCGTCTGGCGTACCGGCTCATTTTCGATGGCGGCCATTACGCGGGCGGAAATATCGAAATGGAGAACGTCAGCGGTATCACCCCGCATGGAATCGCGGATCAGGTGATAACTCTCCCATGTTTTTTGCATTTCCGGGTCGTGAGCCAGTTCTTTCAGCAGCTCACTGTCCAGCGTTTCGCCATCCATTAAAGCGGAAAGTTTTTCTTTCTGCATGCCTAATACCTTTTCCAGTATCCCGCTATCGTCAACGCCTGATAAGCGGTTGAACTTTATTATCAATAGCTTCCCGCGCACGGAAGATACGTGAACGCACCGTACCCACCGGACAATCCATGATAGCGGCTATCTCTTCATAGCTCAGGCCATCCAGCTCCCGCAAGGTTATTGCCATGCGTAAATCCTCGGGGAGGGACTCAATAGTTCGGAAAACTATCTGTCTCAGCTCTTCTGACAACATTAAGTTCTCAGGGTTCGAAATTTCTTTCAATGCGCCGCCACTTTCGAAGTTTTCTGCGTCAATCGCATCAACATCGCTGGAAGGCGGCCTGCGTCCCTGAGCAACCAGGTAATTCTTCGCCGTATTGACGGCAATACGGTACAACCAGGTATAAAAAGCGCTATCCCCCCGGAAAGAATCCAGCGCGCGATAGGCCTTAATAAATGACTCTTGCACCACATCGGGAACATCGCCCGACGGTACATAGCGGGAAACCAGGCTCGCCACTTTATGCTGGTAGCGCACTACCAGTAAGTTAAAGGCTTTCTGATCTCCCTTCTGGACCCGTTCAACCAGGACCTGGTCCGTTAACTGCTCGCTCATCCGAGGTAAAGTCTCCCCAAACCAAATTTCCACGCGCTCTCGAAACGCCACTCCATAAACTGCACTATGAGCAAGCAACAGCTTAGAGTGTCTCTTTTTCGTAAAGTTCCGTTACGCATCTGTTTTTGTTTGTCATGTTGTAGACAGATCATTATCTCTCATTATAAGTCTACAGAGTCTGAACAACGCACTATCTGTATAGAAATGCCCTTTTAGCCGCTTGAAGAGTAACCCAACAGCCACTTTATTTCATCACATAATCTGGCGCTAACGGCCTGCTTCGCAAAATATTTTCTTTGTTTTACTTCCCCTTGAATTTTCCTTTAATGTTTAGCCATTGCAACACATTCAAAAATAAAACGTGCTGTATCGCGCAGTATGGTGCTATGCTGCCCAAACACTGTTTAGTAAATTAAACAAACGCTATGACTACGACTCCTGAACTTTCCTGTGACGTGCTGATTATTGGCAGCGGTGCTGCCGGACTCTCTCTGGCGCTGCGCCTGGCTGAAAAACATCAGGTGATAGTCCTGAGTAAAGGCCCGGTGAGCGAAGGCTCAACGTTTTATGCTCAGGGCGGTATTGCCGCCGTTTTCGACGAGACGGACAGTATCGATTCGCATGTTGAAGATACGCTGATCGCCGGGGCCGGTATTTGCGATCGCCACGCGGTGGAGTTTGTTGCCAGCAATGCCCGCTCTTGCGTACAGTGGCTTATCGATCAGGGTGTATTATTTGACACCCAAGTGCAACCGAACGGGGAAGAGAGCTACCATCTGACCCGTGAAGGCGGCCATAGTCATCGCCGTATCCTGCATGCGGCTGACGCCACTGGTAAAGAAGTGGAAACCACCCTGGTCAGCAAGGCACAGAACCATCCGAATATTCGCGTACTGGAGCGGAGTAACGCCGTCGATCTGATCATCTCCGATAAAATCGGCCTGCCAGGAACACGCCGCGTCGTCGGCGCCTGGATCTGGAATCGGAATAAAGAGTCGGTCGAAACATGCCACGCGAAGTCAGTCGTTCTGGCGACAGGCGGGGCATCGAAAGTGTATCAGTACACCACCAACCCGGATATCTCTTCCGGCGACGGTATCGCGATGGCCTGGCGCGCCGGGTGCCGCGTCGCGAATCTTGAATTTAATCAGTTCCACCCTACCGCGCTGTATCATCCTCAGGCACGAAACTTTCTGCTGACGGAAGCGCTGCGTGGCGAAGGGGCGCATCTCAAACGCCCGGACGGCACGCGCTTTATGCCTGATGTTGATGAGCGTGGCGAACTGGCTCCGCGCGATATCGTCGCTCGCGCCATTGACCACGAAATGAAGCGTCTCGGCGCAGACTGCATGTTCCTCGACATCAGCCATAAACCGGAAGCATTTGTGCGTCAGCACTTCCCAATGATTTATGAAAAATTGCTGGGGTTGGGAATCGATCTGACTAAAGAGCCGGTTCCGGTCGTACCTGCCGCCCACTACACCTGCGGCGGCGTGATGGTCGACGATTTTGGCCGAACCGATGTGGACGGTCTGTATGCCATTGGCGAAGTAAGCTATACCGGCCTGCACGGCGCGAATCGCATGGCGTCCAATTCCCTGTTGGAGTGTCTGGTGTATGGCTGGTCAGCGGCAGAGGATATCGACAGACGTATGCCGTATGCCCGTAGCGTTAGCACGCTTCCGGCCTGGGATGAAAGTCGCGTTGAAAACCCGGATGAGCTGGTCGTGATCCAGCATAACTGGCATGAGCTACGTCTGTTTATGTGGGACTATGTCGGCATTGTGCGCACCACCAAACGTCTGGAGCGCGCCCTGCGACGCATTACGATGCTGCAACAGGAAATCGACGAATATTACGCTAACTTCCGCGTATCGAATAATCTGCTGGAGCTGCGCAACCTGGTGCAGGTCGCGGAACTGATTGTGCGCTGCGCGATGATGCGTAAAGAGAGCCGTGGCCTGCACTACACGCTGGATTACCCCGCATTGCTGCCGGAATCCGGCCCGTCGGTGCTTTCGCCGCTCAACGCTTACATGAACAAATAAAACGCCTGGGTCAGCGCCGTGTACCCTTCAGAGTAAAGCTGGTCTGGCCCACGAATCACCAGGCGATCGCTAAAGCATTCCCCCGTTCGCGGGGAAAATGCCAACAGTACCCGATGAGGCAATCGCGACTCCGTTTCGGCTACGTCGGTACGTAAACGCAAATGCCAGCCCATGCTTAACGCCTGCTGCGTGAAGATGTTGCCAGTCTGTTCCGGCAGCACCACGCAGAAGAATCCCTCTTCCGTAATACATTCAGCCGCGGTGGTAAGTAACGCTTCGTGATTGAGCGTGGTGGTATAACGCGCCTGCTCTCGCTGCGGTGTTGCGCATTCCACCCCTTGTTCATAATAAGGCGGGTTGCTGATGATAAGATCAAAGCGCGCGGTCTGGCGCGGCACCCACTGCCGGACATCTTCCGTATGCACCGTTATCCGCTGCGGCCACGGTGAGTGGGCGATATTCTCCTGCGCCTGCGTCGCCGCTTCGCTGTCCAGTTCAACGGCATCAATGGTGACGCTTTCGTCGGTACGCTGCGCCAACATCAGCGCCAGCAGACCGCTGCCGGTACCAATATCGAGGATCCGCGTTACGCCTGCGACTGGTGCCCATGCTCCCAATAAAATACCATCAGTACCGACTTTCATCGCGCAGCGATCGTGCGCCACGAAAAACTGCTTAAAGGTAAATCCATTACGACGAAGTGTGGATGTAGACTGGGACATGAAAGAACAACCTTCCTGGAAAAACGGCAATAGCGTAGGGTGAAAACAATACCTGAGAAGCGATATCCATACAAACAGATGAAGATTGCAGCCGTAACGTCTATAATCAGCGCCCCACACAGAGGTAGAACATGACTGTAACGACTTTTTCCGAACTTGAACTCGATGAAAGCCTGCTGGATGCCCTCCAGGATAAAGGCTTTACTCGCCCGACCGCCATTCAGGCTGCCGCCATTCCGCCTGCGCTCGATGGGCGTGATGTACTCGGTTCTGCGCCGACAGGCACCGGTAAAACGGCGGCATACCTGCTGCCAGCGTTGCAGCACCTGCTCGACTTCCCGCGTAAAAAATCCGGTCCGCCGCGTATTCTGATCCTTACGCCGACCCGCGAACTGGCGATGCAGGTTGCCGATCACGCCCGTGAACTGGCGAAACACACCCATCTGGATATTGCGACAATCACCGGCGGCGTGGCTTATATGAACCATGCCGAGGTGTTCAGCGAGAACCAGGATATTGTGGTCGCCACCACGGGTCGCCTGCTGCAATATATTAAAGAAGAAAACTTTGACTGCCGCGCGGTTGAAACGCTGATTCTTGATGAAGCCGACCGTATGCTGGACATGGGCTTCGCCCAGGATATCGAGCATATCGCAGGTGAAACCCGCTGGCGCAAACAGACCATGCTGTTCTCCGCTACGCTGGAAGGCGGCGCGATTAACGATTTTGCTGAACGTCTGCTGGAAGATCCGGTTGAGGTCTCAGCGACCCCGTCTACCCGCGAACGCAAAAAGATTCATCAATGGTACTACCGTGCTGATGATATTCAGCACAAAACCGCTTTGCTGGTACACCTGTTAAAACAACCTGAAGCCACCCGTTCTATCGTCTTCGTGCGTAAACGTGAGCGTGTACATGAGCTGGCAGGCTGGCTGCGCGAAGCAGGCATCAATAACTGCTATCTCGAAGGCGAGATGGTACAGGGTAAGCGTAACGAAGCGATCAAACGCCTGACCGATGGCCGCGTGAACGTGCTGATCGCGACCGACGTCGCCGCTCGCGGGATTGATATCCCTGATGTAAGCCATGTTTTTAACTTCGATATGCCACGCAGCAGCGATACCTATCTGCACCGTATCGGCCGTACCGGACGTGCAGGGCGTAAAGGAACGGCGATTTCCCTGGTAGAAGCGCATGACCATCTGCTGCTGGGAAAAGTGGGTCGCTATATTGAAGAGACGCTAAAAGCGCGCGTCATTGATGAATTGCGTCCAACCACTCGTGCGCCGAGCGAAAAACTGACCGGCAAGCCGTCCAAGAAAGTGCTGGCTAAACGTGCTGAGAAGAAAAAACAAGAAAAAGAGAAGCCGCGCGTGAAGAAACGTCACCGTGATACCAAAAACATTGGTAAACGCCGCAAGCCTGCTGGTACGGGTACGGACGCGCAGAAGCAGTCCAACGAAGAGTAAAAAAAACGCCGGGGCTAACCCGGCGTTTTTATGTTATCAGTCAGCCTTACAGGCTTTCAGTAAAGGTACGAGCGATAACGTCGCGCTGCTGTTCCGGCGTCAGGGAGTTAAAACGCACGGCATAGCCAGAAACACGGATGGTCAGCTGCGGATATTTTTCCGGGTGCTTAACGGCATCTTCCAGCGTTTCGCGACGCAGAACGTTAACGTTCAGGTGCTGACCGCCTTCAACGCGAACTTCCGGTTTTACTTCCATCGGAATTTCACGGTATTCGATTTCACCCAGTTTGTTCACTGCAACCACTTCATCTTCGGCAAAACCGGCTTTCGCCGCGATGCAACGAGCTTCGCCTTTTTCGCTGTCCAGCAACCAGAAAGAATTCAGCAGGTCGTCGTTAGCGGCTTTAGTAATCTGGATACCTGTAATCATGTGATGCCTCCCCGGCAAAAGTGTTTGATTATGATCGGCCTGTTCCCGGCCAATTGGTAAAACCATTGTTGCTTGAGTGTATATATACCCCTCACACACCCTTGATTCTTTGATTTAAATCAATAAAAACCACACCACAAAGAGGGTGTTACATGGAATTTATTGTTTTACATCAACTTACGCCATATCCACACATAAACTTTTTACATAAATTTTCAACTATCTTTAAGGGGTAGCCGGGTTTGTGACGCACGCGATTTTGCACCATAGAAAGAAGCAGTTAAGCTATGCAGATTGAAAAATTCGCAGGAGAGCGAGATGGCCACCGATTTAACCTGGCACGATGTGCTGGCAGATGAGAAGCAGCAGCCCTATTTTGTTAACACACTCCATACCGTTGCGGGCGAACGTCAGTCAGGAATGACAGTCTATCCTCCACAGAAGGATGTATTTAACGCGTTTCGCTTCACTGAACTCGGTGATGTCAAAGTGGTAATTCTGGGGCAAGACCCTTATCACGGCCCTGGGCAGGCGCATGGTCTGGCGTTTTCTGTTCGTCCGGGTATTGCCACACCGCCTTCTCTGCTGAACATGTATAAAGAACTGGAAACGTCCATACCGGGCTTTACCCGCCCGGCTCATGGGTATCTGGAGAGCTGGGCGCGTCAGGGGGTATTGTTATTAAATACCGTGCTGACCGTCCGCGCAGGCCAGGCGCATTCTCACGCCAGTCTGGGATGGGAAACCTTTACAGACAAAGTGATCAGCCTTGTTAACGAACATCGTGAAGGGGTCGTCTTTTTACTCTGGGGTTCGCACGCACAAAAGAAAGGGGCGATTATCGATCGCCAGCGCCATTACGTGTTGAGAGCGCCGCATCCGTCGCCGTTGTCGGCACATCGGGGATTCTTTGGCTGTAACCATTTTGTATTGGCGAATCAGTGGCTGGAGCAGCACGGCGAGAAGCCGATTGACTGGATGCCGGTATTACCGGCAGAGAGCGAATAAGTTTTTGCTTTGCGCCGGGTGGCGGCTTCGCCTTACCCGGCCTACGAATCATTACCGCAGGCCCGGATAAGCGCAGCGCCATCAGGCGTTTACGCCGAGTACCCGGCCTACGAATCATTGCCGTAGGCCTGATAAGCGCAGCGCCATCAGGCACTTACACCTGATTATGCTTTATTCTGACGCCACCATTCGCCCAGCAATACGCCGGTTGCGACAGAGACGTTGAGGTTTTCAACATTTCCGGTGCCATCAATTTTCACGCACAGATCGCCAGGTTCACGCGCGGCTTCCGGCAGGGACTCCAGCTCACGCCCTAACACCAGCACCATTTTCGCTGGCAGCGCCGTACTAAACAACGGCTTGCCCTGATCGCTGGATGTGGTGACGATCGTATAACCCGCCTGACGGAAATCATCCAGCACATCCACAATGCTGTCGCCCGTGATCGGCTGAACATGCTCCGCGCCGCCTTCCGCCGTACGGATCGCCGCACCGGATTCAAGAAGCGCCGCGTCCTGTACCACCACACCTTTTACGCCAAAGTGCGCACAGCTACGCATCATGCCGCCAAGGTTGTGCGGGTTAGCCACATCTTCCAGCGCCAGTACGCAATCCTGCGCGTCCGCCTGGCTTACCCACTGCTTAACGGTCGTACCGTTACGCTTTTTAATCAGGAAACAAACGCCGCCGTGGTGCTCAGTTCCAGAGGCTTTCGCCAGTTCAGCTTCATCCACAACGTGGTACGCTTTGCGGTTAGCCGCCATCCAGCGTAACGCTTCTTTAAAGCGAGGGGTCACGCTCTGAATGAACCATGCGCGAACAATCGCATCCGGGCGACTCTGGAACAGGGCCTGACAGGCATTTTCGCCGTAGACACGGGTCTCTTCCGCACGCTGGCGACGTAAAACTTCAGGGTCGATAAAACTTTTACCGCTGATTCCACCGTGATCGGCTTTCTCAGGCGTGTCATCGCCTGGCGCACGGGAAACGGTACGCCACGGTGAGTCTTCACGCTTACGATCGCGAATCTGACCGCTTCTTTCATCACGAGCATCGCGGGCGGGGCGACGGCCACCGTCAGTACGAGACTTTCCTGGACGACCTCCCCCTTTCCCGGTACGCGGGTTATGGGTGCGTTTATCAGAGTCATCATCACTGCGGACATACATCACTTTGACCTTGCCGCTTTTGTTCTTTAATTCATCGTTCATGCTTTTCTCCACCAGCGCTGCGCGAAGCGCGAAGATTACCCGATGTGCACCCGGTTAGCCATTATTTCATTTAAAAGCTAATGACTATTGTACTCATTGAATAAAACACATTGTTGTTTAAAACAGTCTCATCGATAATATGTAACATATTGGAAACATATCGGCGTGATTGCCGGAAAAGTCTACCCTACTCATCCAGAGGTTAGTTATGAATACCGTTTGTACCAGCTGCCAGGCAATCAACCGCATTCCCGATGATCGTATTCAGGATGCGGCAAAATGTGGACGCTGTGGTCACGACCTGTTCGATGGAGAGGTGATTAATGCGACCGGTGAAACGCTGGATAAGCTGCTGAAAGACGATCTCCCTGTGGTGGTCGATTTCTGGGCGCCGTGGTGCGGCCCATGCCGTAACTTTGCCCCGATTTTTGAAGATGTCGCGGAAGAGCGCAGCGGTAAGGTGCGTTTTGTGAAAGTTAACACAGAAGCGGAACGTGAACTCAGCGCCCGTTTCGGTATCCGCAGCATCCCGACCATCATGATCTTTAAGAACGGAGAAGTCATCGACATGTTAAATGGCGCAGTTCCTAAAGCGCCATTCGACAGCTGGCTGAACGAATCGCTGTAATCTCCACGGGGCGCATCTTGTGCCCCGTTTTCACCTCTGCGACAATAGCGTTTTTCACTGTATTCTTCCATGACTGATAACGCTGTTCTCCAGTTACGCGCCGAACGCCTCGCACGCGCCACGCGTCCTTTTCTTGCCAGAGGAAACCGCATTCGTCGCTGTCAGCGCTGTCTGCTCCCGTTGAAACTCTGCCTGTGCGATACCCTCTCACCTTCTCAGGCGACAAGCCGTTTTTGTCTGGTGATGTTTGATACCGAGCCAATGAAACCCAGCAATACGGGGCGTCTGATTGCCGATATTCTGCCGGAAACAACGGCCTTTCAATGGTCACGTACCGAACCTCCGCAGGCGCTGCTCGATCTGGTTAACAACCCGAATTATCAGCCGATGGTCGTATTCCCCGCCTCTTATGCCGGGGAAGAACGCGAGGTCATTTTCACGCCACCAGCCGGAAAACCGCCGCTGTTTATCATGCTCGACGGCACCTGGCCGGAAGCGCGCAAAATGTTCCGTAAAAGCCCTTATCTCGATAACCTGCCGGTTATTTCCGTTGATTTATCGCGTCTTTCCGCCTATCACCTGCGAGAAGTTCATGCCGAAGGGCAGTATTGCACTGCCGAAGTGGCAATAGCGCTGCTGGATCTGGCGGGCGACACGGCTGCGGCAACCCATTTAGGCGATCACTTCTCACGTTTTAAAACGCGCTATCTGGCAGGAAAAACGCAACATCAGGGAAGCGTCACAACAGAAACAGCAGAAAGCGTTTAAAATCATTCGGTCACTTCTGCGTAAGGGAGACCGGCATGAGTCAGAGAGGACTGGAAGCACTACTGCGACCAAAGTCGATAGCGGTGCTAGGGGCGTCGATGAAGCCCAATCGCGCAGGTTACCTGATGATGCGTAACCTGCTGGCAGGAGGCTTTAATGGCCCGGTATTACCTGTAACGCCCGCATGGAAAGCCGTCTTAGGCGTCCTGGCCTGGCCCGACGTCGCCAGTTTGCCTTTTACACCGGAGCTCGCCGTTCTGTGCACCAACGCCAGCCGTAATATCGCGTTGCTGGAGGCGCTGGGGGAAAAAGGCTGTAAAACCTGCATTATTTTGTCGGCGCCCGCAGCGCAGCACGCTGAACTTCTGGCATGTGCCCAACGCTATAAAATGCGGCTACTCGGCCCAAACAGCTTGGGTTTACTCGCCCCCTGGCAAGGGCTTAACGCCAGTTTCTCTCCGGTTCCGATCAAGCGTGGAAAACTCGCTTTTATTTCGCAATCCGCCGCCGTCTCCAATACGATTCTCGACTGGGCGCAACAGCGGGAGATGGGCTTTTCTTATTTTATCGCGCTTGGCGACAGTCTGGACATTGATGTTGATGAACTGCTGGATTATCTGGCGCGCGACAGCAAAACCAGCGCCATTTTGCTCTATCTCGAACATCTGAGCGACGCGCGACGCTTTGTCTCCGCCGCCCGTAGCGCGTCACGAAATAAACCCATTCTGGTGATTAAAAGCGGTCGCAGCCCGGCGGCGCAACGTTTGTTAAATACCAGTGTCGGCATGGACCCGGCATGGGATGCCGCCATCCAGCGTGCGGGGCTTTTACGCGTGCAGGATACTCACGAACTCTTCTCGGCGGTCGAAACGCTGAGTCATATGCGGCCATTACGTGGCGACAGGTTGATGATCATCAGCAATGGCGCTGCGCCCGCCGCGCTGGCGCTGGATGAGCTGTGGTCGCGCAACGGCAAGCTCGCCACCCTGAGCGAAGAGACCCGACTTAAGCTAAGCGAAGCGCTACCTGCTCACGTCGATATCGCCAACCCGCTGGATTTGCGTGATGATGCCAGCTGTGAACACTACGTCAAAACGCTGAATATCTTACTCGCCAGCCAGGATTTTGATGCGCTGATGGTGATCCACTCACCCAGCGCCGCCGCACCAGGCACCGAGAGCGCACACGCGCTCATTGAAGCGGTAAAACATCATCCCAGAGGGAAATTCGTCACCTTACTCACCAACTGGTGCGGCGAGTTTTCCTCTCAGGAAGCCCGCAAAATGTTCAGTGAAGCGGGATTACCTACCTATCGAACACCGGAAGGCACCATCACTGCCTTTATGCACATGGTGGAATACCGGCGTAACCAGAAGCAATTACGGGAAACCCCGGTGTTGCCAGACAACCTGACCTCAGACACGGCTCAAGCGCATAACCTGTTACAGCAGGCGATTGCAGAGGGCGCAACGTCGCTGGATACCCATGAAGTTCAGCCTATCTTGCAGGCGTATGGGTTACACACGCTTCCTACCTGGATTGCTGGCGACAGCGCGGAAGCTGTGCATATCGCCGAGCAAATTGGCTATCCGGTAGCATTAAAACTGCGTTCGCCGGATATTCCGCATAAATCGGAAGTTCAGGGGGTAATGCTCTATCTGCGCACGGCAACGGAAGTTCAGCAAGCCGCGAATGCCATTTTCGATCGTGTAAAAATGGCCTGGCCCCAGGCGCGCATTCACGGTCTGTTAGTCCAGAGTATGGCGAACCGTGCCGGCGCGCAGGAACTTCGCGTCGTCGTCGAACACGACCCGGTCTTTGGGCCGCTGATTATGCTTGGCGAAGGCGGCGTAGAGTGGCGACCCGAAGAACAGGCCGTCGTCGCGCTGCCGCCGTTAAACATGAATCTGGCGCGCTATTTGGTTATTCAGGGAATCAAAAGTAAAAAAATTCGTGGCCGGAGCGCGCTACGCCCGCTGGATATCACAGGGTTAAGCCAGTTGCTGGTACAGGTCTCGAACCTGATTGTCGATTGCCCGGAAATTCAGCGTCTGGATATCCATCCCCTGCTGGCTTCTGCTGGCGAGTTTACCGCGCTGGACGTCACGCTGGATATCACCCCTTATGATGGCGACAACGAGAGCCGACTCGCTATTCGCCCCTATCCGCAGCAGCTTGAAGAGTGGGTTGAGATGAAAAACGGCGAACATTGCCTGTTTCGCCCTATCCTGCCGGAAGATGAGCCTTATCTACAGCAGTTCATTTCTCAGGTGACAAAAGAGGATTTGTATTACCGTTATTTTAGCGAGATCAATGAATTTACTCATGAAGATTTAGCCAACATGACGCAGATCGACTACGATCGGGAAATGGCATTTGTTGCCGTGCGCCGTATTGATCAAACTGAAGAGATCCTCGGGGTAACGCGCGCGATCTCCGACCCGGATAACATTGATGCGGAATTTGCCGTGCTGGTTCGCTCAGATCTCAAAGGGTTAGGATTAGGCCGGCGATTAATGGAAAAATTGATTGCTTATACCCGAGATCACGGACTGAGACGTCTGAATGGCATTACGATGCCAAACAATCGCGGCATGGTGGCACTGGCCCGAAAGCTCGGGTTTGATGTTGATATCCAGCTCGAAGAGGGGATTGTTGGGCTGACGCTGAATCTGGCCCAATACGAGGAATCGTGAGTAAGGTACTGGAAATGTTGACCACTTTAACGGGTACTGGTGTTATCATTGCTCGCTTATGTCGTCTGCATAGCACAGAGGACCCTTCAATGAACAGAGAAGAAATGCACTGTGATGTTGTCAAAATTTAAGCGTAATAAACATCAACAACACCTTGCCCAACTACCTAAGATCTCTCAGCCAGTTGATGATGTAGATTTCTTTTATGCTCCCGCTAATTTCAGGGAGACTCTGCTGGAGAAGATAGCCAGCGCGACGCAGCGTATTTGCATTATTGCCCTGTATCTTGAACAGGATGACGGCGGCAAGGGCATACTCGACGCGCTCTATGAGGCTAAACAGCAGCGTCCTGAGCTGGATGTTCGGGTACTTGTCGACTGGCACCGCGCTCAGCGTGGACGTATTGGCGCAGCCGCGTCTAATACCAACGCTGACTGGTATTGCCGAATGGCGCAAGAAAACCCAGGCATCGATATTCCTGTCTACGGCGTGCCGATTAACACGCGTGAAGCGCTTGGCGTACTGCATTTTAAAGGCTTTATCATTGATGATAGCGTCCTTTACAGCGGCGCCAGCCTGAACGACGTCTATCTGCATCAGCATGATAAATATCGTTATGATCGTTACCAGTTGATTCGTAATGCAAAGATGGCCGACATCATGTATGAGTGGGTCACGCAGAATCTGCTTAACGGTCGCGGCGTAAATCGCCTGGACAGTGCCCAGCGTCCGAAAAGCCCGGAGATTAAAAACGACATTCGTTTGTATCGCCAGGAATTGCGCGATGCGTCATACCATTTCCAGGGCGATGCCGACAACGAGCAACTTTCCGTTACACCACTGGTTGGGCTGGGAAAATCGAGCCTGCTGAATAAGACCATTTTCCATCTTATGCCCTGCGCAGAGCATAAGCTCACAATTTGCACACCTTATTTCAACTTGCCTGCGCTGTTGGTTCGTAACATCATCCAACTGCTGCGCGAAGGGAAAAAGGTTGAGATTATCGTGGGTGATAAAACCGCCAACGACTTTTATATCCCTGAGGATGAGCCGTTTAAAATCATCGGCGCGCTTCCCTATCTCTACGAGATTAACCTGCGTCGCTTCCTCAGCCGCTTGCAGTATTACGTCAACACCGATCAGCTCGTAGTGCGTTTGTGGAAAGATGACGA
Organism: Citrobacter sp. CK194; assembly: GCF_030333395.1. Classification (NCBI taxonomy): domain Bacteria; kingdom Pseudomonadati; phylum Pseudomonadota; class Gammaproteobacteria; order Enterobacterales; family Enterobacteriaceae; genus Citrobacter; species Citrobacter sp. CK194. The sequence goes on along the minus strand of NZ_JAOWGA010000019.1, from coordinate 2,238 downwards.
CAATACTTATCACCTGAAAGGAATGTGGGTTGATGATAAGTGGATGCTGCTCACCGGGAACAACCTTAACCCACGAGCATGGCGTCTGGATCTGGAAAACGCAATTCTGATTCACGATCCAAAACAGGAACTTGCTCCCCAGAGAGAGAAAGAGCTGGAGCTTATCCGCACTCACACCACGGTTGTTAAGCATTACCGCGATCTACAAAGCATCGCTGACTATCCGGTCAAAGTCCGTAAGCTCATCCGCAGACTCCGTCGTATTCGAATCGACAGATTAATCAGCCGTATTCTGTAAATCAAAAAGCCCCGTCCCTGCGACGGGGTTTTTCCTGTGAGGGTCACGGTGCGTTTCCTTATACTTTTTAGCATGTTGTTGCTCTCAGGCTGTAGCCATATGTCCAATGACAGCTGGAGCGGGCAGGATAAAGCACAACACTTCATTGCATCAGCCATGCTTTCCGCCGCCGGGAATGAGTATGCCCGGCATCAGGGAATGAGCCACGATCGCAGTGCAACCGTTGGGCTGCTGTTCTCCATTAGTCTCGGTGCGTCAAAAGAGATGTGGGACAGCCGCCCCGGAGGGAGCGGCTGGAGCTGGAAAGATTTCGCCTGGGATGTCGCAGGCGCAACCACGGGTTACGCCGTCTGGCAAATGGCGCGGAACTAGAGACGTAACCCTTTTCCCTTGCGGTGCAGCATCAGCGACACCAGAAATGCCACGATAGCCATAATGGTCACATACCAGAAGAATGATGTCTCCATACCAACGGACTTCAGAGACAGCGCAACATATTCCGCAGAGCCGCCGAACAGCGCATTCGCCACCGCATAGGAAAGCCCTACCCCCAATGCCCGCACCTGGGCAGGAAACATTTCCGCCTTCAGGATCCCACTGATTGAGGTGTAGAAACTCACGATCAACAGGGCGCACATCACCAACCCAAAGGCTGCGTAAGGTGAAGTGACATTCTGTAATGCTGACAGAATAGGTACGGTAAATAGCGCAGCCAGAGCGCCAAAGCAGAGCATTGATGTCCGTCGGCCGATTTTATCTGAAAGAGCGCCAAACAGGGGTTGAATTAGCATGTAGACAAACAGCGCCGCCGTCATGATTCCGCTGGCGACATTGGCATGCATACCAGCGGTATTCACCAGATACTTCTGCATATAGGTTGTGAAGGTATAGAAACACAGCGAGCCCGCAGCGGTAAATCCCAGTACCATGATAAACGCTTTACGGTTACGCCATAGTCCTTTGAGCGATCCAGCCTCTTTCAGCGCGCGGGTTTCTTGTTTTGAGGTTTCATCCAACTGTCGACGCAACCAAAGCGCGACAACGGCCAGTACGGCGCCCAATGCAAAAGGAATACGCCATCCCCATTCTCTGAGGGAAGATTCCTCCAGCGTTTGCTGCAAGATAACCACAACCAGCAGTGCCAGTAACTGACCGCCGATCAGAGTGACATACTGGAACGATGCGTAAAAACCTTTGCGGCCTTCAACAGCTACCTCACTCATATAGGTCGCACTGGTTCCGTATTCTCCTCCAACAGACAGCCCCTGAAACAGACGAGCCAACAGCAGAAGAGCCGGAGCCCAGGTGCCGATCGTGGCATACCCCGGCAGGCAGGCAATGACTAACGAGCCCATACACATCATGCAAACAGAGAGAAGCATTGATTTCTTACGACCATGCTTATCGGCAATCCGACCAAAAAGCCAGCCGCCAATGGGACGCATCAGGAAGCCTGCGGCGAAAACTCCGGCGGTCTGTAAAAGCTGAGTAGTGGTATTTCCCGAAGGAAAAAAGATGTGCGCAAAGTAGAGAGAGCAGAAGGAATAGACATAGAAATCAAACCACTCGACCAGATTCCCTGATGATGCCCCCACAATTGCCCATACACGACGACGGGTGTCACTGCTTGCCAGCGACCCGTTTACAGTTACACTGCTTTCAGTCATTAGAAATATACTCCCGCCAAAGATCCACCCGAGCTCGTCGGTGCTTTTCACTGTCTTTTTTAGTGAATGAAATGTTATATAATTGTTATTATTTATTTTGTGACAGAGATCGATATTTTAGTTAGCAGGAAAACGATTTAGGAGTATACGGAGGGAATAGTCATCCGGCTGCCCCGGGCGCATGAACGCAAAAAGGCCATCCCTCAGGATGGCCTCTTCACTTAATTAATGCCTGGCAGTTCCCTACTCTCGCATGGGGAGACCCCACACTAC